>JANQKR010000022.1 GCA_028281025.1 Croceivirga sp. | reverse complement strand
ATTTTGCTTTCGATGGTTTTGGCAGCGAAATTACTTGGTCTATCTTAGATGTCCTTGGCAGCGTTGTCGAATCTGGAGGACCTTATGCAGATGGACAGGCAAGTGCCTCTGAAAGTTTTATGCTTTGTGCAGGAAGAGACTATACTCTTGAAGTTAATGATAGCTTTGGTGATGGTTTAAGTTATCCGAACAATGGGTCCTTTACCCTTGCTGTGGAGGGTGTAACAAAAGTTACCGGTGGAGGTAATTTTGGATCGCAGGTATCAAATGATTTTGACACCAATTAATTTTAGAATTTAATTCAAAAAAAAGGGGTGTCTTAAAAGGTCCAAGGCATCCCCTTTTTTTTTCGTAGAGGTATTGGGAAAACTATTCTCAAATACGCTTATAATGAAGCGGTCAAAACACTTTGTAGGCACTCTCCTCTTATATGGAAAAATGGGTCATATGGAGAATTTAGCACGGTACTTACCATTTTTCTTTAGAAAAGTTTTGCCAGAAAGTATACGTAACAATTACCAGTAGTTTGTTGTTAGTAGTGTTTTAACACTTTTTTGGAAAAGAAATTGTTGATGAAAAAGAATCTTTTAAAAAAAATAAATCTAATATTAACCTTTTGTTACCTAATAATTATTCCAACAGCCTGCTCTTCTGAAAATATAGAAGAAGAAGAAAATGAAGATGAAGAAATGGAAGCTGTTCTGCCCGAAGGACTGGAAATATTTGATGCAGATAAAATTTACGATGGTTATATTCTAGTTAACAATCCTGGCGCGGATAGGGTCTATATTATGGATAAAGATGTTTCTATTATTCATGAGTGGAACCTAAATGGGAAAAAACTTGGTAATGACGTGCATTTAATGTCCAACGGCAAATTATTGGCCATGTTGGAATCAGAAACTCCGTCAATTTTAATTGGGGGCTATGGCGGATTAATAGCAATCCTGGATAGGGATGGAAATATTGAGTGGAGTTATGAATACTCTTCGGAAGATTACATATCCCATCATGATGCCTTAATGCTACCCAATGGAAATATTTTATTTATGACCTGGGAAAGAAAATCAATGCAAGAAGCTGTTGCTGTGGGCTATTCACTTGAATCAGAGGTAATTTATGACGGTGTAAAGGAGATTAATCCCCAAACAAATGAAATTGTATGGGAATGGCATATGTGGGATCACCTCGTTCAAGATTTTGATGACACCAAAGCCAATTATGGTAATGTTAATGATAATTTCAGTAAGATTGATATTAATTATGCCGCAAATCCCAATACACCTGAAGACATTAGTCATGCTAACGGTATTGATTACGACCCCGAAACAGATTTAATTTATTTGAGTGCAAATTTTTACAATGAAATTTGGGTAATCGACCATAGTACTACCACCGAGGAAGCAAGTACAAGTTCTGGCGGCAACTTTGGTGTAGGAGGTGATTTAGTGTATCGGTTTGGTAATCCTGAAACCTATGATAACCCCAATGGGAAAGTAAGGTTCGATAGAAACCATCACCCCAATCTTTTAGATGGAAACAAAAAAGGGAATATTTTGGTATATGTGAACGGGAATTCGATTGAACAATCTACTGCATATGAGCTTAAACTACCAGAACAATTAGCTATTTTGAAAAACGCTGACAACGAACCTGAGGTCATCTGGAGTTTTACTGATGAAAATTTATACTCAGGTAAAGTGTCAGGTGTAGATTTGCTCCCCAATGGTAACAGATTAATTACCGAAGGTGATTTTGGTTTTTGGGAAGTGACAAATGATGGTGAGGTAGTATGGCGCTATACAACATCTGGATTCTTTTGGCGAGCGTATCATTATGATAAGGACGATGAGGCCATAATTAATTTAGGATTATAAATTCGCTATCACAAATAACCCCTCGTATAATTTATGATTGTAGTGTAGTTTAACTAGGTATATTCAGAAGTGGTTCAACTATTTGAATTGGTAACTACTAGCGATATGGGTTATTCGGGATTTGTAAGTACAGGTTCAGATTTAGTAGACGAGATTTGTTTTCAGCGTGGAATAGAGCTTTGGGGAGAAGGTGTCTCTTGGTTTGATTTAAAACGTTCCAAACTACCTTTAAACAGTACAGGAGAAGGCTCCAACCATATTGATTTTGGAAGCTGAATCGAATTCTTTGGAATGCAAATACCTGAGGCCGAGCTTAATTCCAATGAGAATACTAATGTTAACGATCATGATCCTGCTCCCATTACAAATTAATCTGAAATAGATGTTGTGATTAAAAAAATGATTATAGCTAAAAAAGCGTATTTTAAACCTATGGTTTAGTATATTTCAGGATTATCGATACCAAACTTACAAATGATATATTATAGAAATTTAGCGTTCTGCTATCTAATAATTACAATACAACCATTTTTTTTGTCGGGCCAAAGCAATCAAGGCTTAAATAAAGTTTATGATTGGTTTGATGGTATTGCTGGTATGGATGTTTCTGGACTGTACAATGGAACATCATACCAAAACGATTTTATTGTACTTAACGAAAAACATCAATTTTTTGAGTCTTCTGACTTTACGCCATGCTTTTTGGAATATGACGGCCAAAAACACTATGAAGTACCGGCAAAATACGATCTACAGAACGATGAACTCATCATTACCCCAAGAAATACATTGGGAAGCCTGCCCCTGAACCTTGTTAAGAGTAAAGTACGGAACTTCCGATTGCTGGAACGGAAATTTGTTCACTTAAGCCCTTTGTATTTTGATCTTACCGAAGATTTAGGTTTCTGTGAGGTTATCTTGGAGAACGCGTATTTTGGACTTTATAAGAAGTACGTTAAAAAAGGAAAGGAAGTATCCAAAGAGGGTAAGGTGTTCCACGAATTCAATAGTGGGCATTCTTTCCATTTACATATGGACGGCAATTTATATAAGGTAAGAAATAAGCAAACCTTAACCCAATTATTTCCAGATCGAAAAGCTGCTATAAACGATTACTACAGGAATTATCGCCAGATGCGTTTATCCAAGCGCGATGAGTTTATGGTATCCCTTTTAGCACATCTTAACGAACTAATGTCCTCTGCTCCCATATCTTCAAAATGATAAAATATTATATCAGTTTTACCTTTCTCGTCTGCGTGCACCATTCCTTTGCCCAGGTTGGCGAACAAAAAATATCCATTTCTTTTGACAGTGTACCAATGGTGGAAGCACTTCAAAAAATAGAGGAAATTACACCTCATCGCCTTTATTTTTTAAATGATTGGTTCGATGGGGAATACATTTCCGGAAACTATGAGAATACTACATTTTCAGATTTGTTGACCCTTTTTTTGGAAGGGAGGAACATCAACTATTATTTTCTTAAGGGTTACGGCATTGTCTTGACCCGAAATAGTATTGTTCATGACGAATTACCAGCTAATTTTTTTGGAAAACCTAAAAAGGACAGCATTCGTGAGGCTTTAACAGGAGAAACCGAGGAAGCACTCCCATTTCTGTATAGGGAGGACAATGCACAAAGGGAAAGGACCATTGAAACCTTTAGGATAGGAAAGGAGACCAGGAACAGATCGGCAAGTAGCTTTGTCCTTTCCGGAATCGTTAAAAACAAGAGAACGGGGGAACCTATCCCGGACCTCTATATCTTAGCAAAAAACACAAATGTTAGAACCATTACGGACGAAAGGGGATTTTATGAATTAAAATTGAAACCTGGCAGCAATATTCTGGAAATGGTGTCCCTGGAAATTCGGAATTCAGAAAAAAGGGTCATTATATATGGTAATGGAAAATTGGATTTCGATTTGGAAGAAAGCCTGGAAATGCTGGAGGAGGTGGTCGTAGAGGCGGAGGCGGACTCCAATGTAAAACAAGCCCTTAGTGGATCGGAAAGAATAAACGCAGAGGAGACAAAAACCATTCCCCTGGTTTTGGGGGAAAGGGATGTGCTAAGGGTAGCAACTTCACTACCGGGGATTTCCACCACTGGCGAGGGTACCGCGGGTTTTAATGTCAGGGGCGGTGGAGCCGATCAAAATCTGATACTTTTTGACGATGCGGTGGTATACAATCCACAACACTTTTTTGGGATATTCTCTGCCTTAAACCCTTTTGCCATTGATAGGTTCAATATCTATAAGGGCGTAGTCCCGGCAGAGTATGGGGGAAGGCTATCTTCCGTCTTCGATATAGGTTCCAAAAACGGAAATAACCAAAAGTTTTCCGGAGAGGCATCCGTAGGTCCCGTGACCGGTAATTTGGTGTTGGAAGTCCCTGTTGTAAAAGAAAAATCATCGCTATTGATGGGGGCCAGGGGAGCCTATGCCAACTGGATATTGAGGTCGTTGGATGAAGAATCCCTTAATAATAGTCGAGCTACATTCTATGATTTTTTGGCCAACTATGACCATAAGATCAATGAGCGTAATTCCATTAAGGCAACGGCGTATTATAGCTATGATGATTTTAGTATCAGTTCCGATTCCCTCTATATTTATGACAACAGGCTACTTTCCATTAAATGGAACCACAAATTCAATGAAAAAAATAGGGGTAGTTTACTATTGACCAATAGTCAGTATCAATTTGACATTGAATTTGATGGCGATTCCAACGACGATTTCCTTTTTGGATATCGCGTAAATGAAACGGAAGCCAAACTTAAACTGGATTATAGCCACAGCCCTAAATTGAATTTCACCTATGGATTGGCAAGTAAATTATATGCCATTGACCCAGGCAGCATAGAGCCTTTGAACGATACTTCCGATGGGGAAGAATTGACCATCCCCAGGGAAAGGGCACTGGAATCGGCCGCTTTTCTATCCGCCGATTGGGAAGTTTCGGACAGATTTTCCTTGGATGCGGGCATTAGGTATTCTTTTTACACGGCATTGGGCCCTGGGGCGCACCGTATTTATGAACCGGATGCCCCAAGAAGTGATGAAACGGTTGTCAACACCCTCAATTTTGATAGGAATGAAACTATTGAGACCTACGCAAACCCGGAGTTCCGTATTTCAACCAGGTATCTGATTTCCCCTACCTTTTCGGCAAAAGCCGGATACGGAAGGACTGTCCAGTACCTCCATCGGTTGTCAAACAACACATTGGTATCCCCAATAGATATTTGGAAACTTTCCGATATCAATATTGAACCGCAAAGGGCCGATCAAGTTACATTGGGTTTTTTCAAGAACATAGCGGAAAACAAATACGAGCTTAGTCTTGAAGGATTCTATAAAAGGTCACAGGAAATCATTGATTTTAAGACGGGCGCCCAGATTTTACTGAACCAGAATATCGAAACGGAGGTGCTACAGGGGGATGGGGAGTCCTATGGGGTTGAATTCCTGATCCGAAAGAACAAAGGAAGATTAAATGGGTGGTTGGGATATACGTATTCGCGCTCTTTTATCAGGTTTGATAGTCCTTTCCGGGAGGAACGCATTAATGATGGGGATTTTTTCCCCTCAAATTTTGACAAACCCCATGACTTAAGTATCGTAACGAACTACAAATTGACAAGACGTTTAAGTCTCTCCGGAAACTTTGTGTATCAAACGGGGAGGCCCGTGACCGTCCCGGTCGGGAATTTTAATTTCAACAATTCGGATTTTGTGGTGTTCAGTGATAGGAATGGCTTTAGGATCCCGGATTTTTATAGGCTGGATTTAGGATTAAATATTGAGGGCAATCACAAAATAAAAAAGCTGGCCCATAGTTTTTGGACCATATCCGTCTATAACGTTTTGGGAAGAAACAATCCATTTTCAGTTTTTTTTGTTACCGAGAATGGCCAAATCCGGGCGGTGCAGAGTTCAATTTTTGCGATCCCCATTCCTGCAATTACGTATAACCTCAAATTTTGAAGTTTGGTCCCTATGCGCTTATCCATCCAAAAATATTTGCTTTTTCCCATTGCGTCGGTACTCTCTACGGTTTTTCTGGCATGCACGGAGACCATAGAGTTTGAAATAGAAAATTTTGAAGACATTTTGGTCATCGATGCAAATATTACGGATGAGGTAAAACGCCAGGAAATTTTCTTGTCCACCACTTTCTTAACTGGTGAGGAGATTGTACAAGAGAGCGGGGCGACCGTAAGGGTGGTCGATGATCTGGAAAATGAATTTATATTTCAGGAAACGGAATCAGGGAGCTATGTTTCCGCAGAGGTCTTTGGAGCACAACAAGGGCGGAGATATAGGTTGTTTATAACAACGGCAGATGGCGATCGGTTTATTTCCGAATTCGAGGAATTGGCCCCAAATGCGGGAATTGAAAGTATTACGGCGGAAATTGCCCAACGGGAAGATGGTGTGGAGGGCATCTCAATACTGGTAAGTAGTGATGATCTTGGAGATGGGGCCAACTTTTTCAGGTATGATTATGAAGAGACATTTCAAGTCGTCTCCCCCCTTAGCGCGAATTTTGATTTAGTGGTGGCTTCTGATGGATCTGGGCTTGAAAGGGTCGACAAGACCAGGGAAGAGGAAGTGTGTTACAGAACGCAGGAATCAAATGGAATTTTGATTACCAGTAGGGAGAATCTTTCACAACCAAGGATACTTGATTATGAGGTCAGGTTTATTCCCCAAGACGATTTCGTGATACGGAACCGGTATAGTATTTTGGTCAATCAATATGTGCAATCTTCCGAAGCGTTTAGTTTTTATGAGACTTTAAGGGAGTTTTCCAATGTTGAATCCTTATTTACCCAGACCCAACCTGGTTTCATTGGTGGAAACTTTACTTCCGAAGGTAGTACCAGCAGAAGGGTATTGGGCGTCTTTGAAGTTTCTTCCGTAACATCTGCACGGATTTTTGTTGATCGAAACGATTTTTTCCCGGATGAGCCTCCTCCGGAGTTTGGGATTGATTGTTCCGTATTGGAATTGGCAAGAACCAGCCCATTTCTTTTTGACCTGATAGCGAATGGAACCCATAAATATGCCAACGAAGATTTTGGAGTTTATATCGTGGCCCCTAGGAGTTGTTTGGATTGTACGGTTTTTGGAAGTAATATCGTGCCGGATTTTTGGCAAGAATAATAGGTATAAGAAGAAAATGGGCAGAACTATTCTAAAGGCAATTATTACCCTGATCTATGTATTCGGATTCAATACTTCTTTGAAATCCCAGCAAGAAACACCGTATATTATAAATGGAATTGGTCAGGAAAGGATTTTTATACATTATAATGCGCCCCTTTTTTTTGTTGGCGAATATCTTTACTACAGGGTGTATTGTTTAAACTCGAATACAAACAATCTAAGTGACATCAGTAAGATTGCTTACGTTCGGTTGATCGGGGAAGATGGCAATACCATTTTTTCGCAAAAAGTAACTTTGGAAAACGGGTTGGGCCAGGGTGATTTCTTTATACCCGTCTCTGTGCCATCCGGTAATTACAAGCTTATTGGATTTACACGTTGGATGCGGAATTGGGAGCAAGAGCAGTTTTATCAAGGGGATATCACCATTATAAATCCGTATTCCAATGACCAGAAACCTTTTCTTGGGGAAGACGATATGGATTCCATTCCAACCAAAAAGAACGATGCCCAGGATGGATTTACAAAAAACGGTAAGGCAATCAACTTTAAAAATGGGAATGTGACGCTCTCCGTTCCCAAAAAGGTTTATGGCAAGAGGGAAAAGGTGGCCCTATCATTAAGTGCATCAAATGAAAGAATGGCTTTGGGAAACTATTCGTTGTCCGTAAGGAAGATAGATGATTTTTCAACGGCAAAATCGGAAACTGCCCGCGAATTCATTCAAAAAGCGGAAAGGGTTTCCTCCAAGCCCCCAACTGGTGACCGGGGGGTTTTACCAGAACTACGGGGAACACTTGTTCGTGGTCAACTAAAATCGGTGGATACCACACGCTCCCTAAAGGGAATTCCAATAGCACTATCAATACCAGGAAAAGAGTACTTACTGCAGATTGCCAAAACAAGCGAAACAGGGACGTTTTATTTTAACCTTAATGACCCCAAGGACAAGGGCTATGCCTTTTTACAGGTTCTGGGAAATAAAAACAAAACTTTTCAAATTGAAATAAAGGAAGATTCCACTACCCTGGACCATAAAAGGCTCAACTTTGGAAGCTTTAAACTTGACAAATCATTGGATTCCATTATTTTAGAACGAAGTATCCACAATCAAATTGAAAACGCATTTTTTAAAGCAAAACCAGATACACTGGCCTCCATCCAGGGAACCCCTGCATTTTATGGTACAATGGGAAACACCTATAAGTTGGATGACTTCACAAGATTTCCCACCTTAAGGGAAACGGTTCTGGAGATTATTGACAATGTGTGGATAGAGGAAAAGGACAATAGTGATTTTTGTTTCAAAATAAGAAGTCCATACGAGTCCGAAATGGACGATGATTTCAATTCTTTGCTCATAGTGGATGGGTTGCTTGTCCAAAATCAAAAAGAGTTTCTGGAATACGATTCCAGGAGAATAGAAAGCATACATGTTGTAAGGGGGGTATATAGAAATGGGGCACAATTCTTTCATGGGATTTTGGATGTTAAGACCTTTGATTCCGACTATCTTACTAAAATTGATTTGTCGATTTATAATCGAATACAATTCTTAAATGTGTTGTCAAAAAAGAAGTATTTTCGGCAGTTTTATAGTGAAGAAACCCAAGATGAAAAGGAACAAATACCGGATTTGAGATATCAATTGCTGTGGGTTCCGAATGTCAAAATGGGAACACGGGAAAAATACATTGATTTCTTCACCTCGGATGTTTCAGGCGATTTTGAGGTTAGTTTGGAAGGTTTCTCAGCTAACGGGACCCCTGTATCCACAAAAAAGGTTTTTTCGGTTAATTAGTATTTGGGTTCTTTTCGTCGGCACGGCAAGGAGGGCTCCACATGGTGTTACGGGTTTTGCCCTGCTGTTTAGAGGGGTTGTCTTTCTACTTGGACCTTTTGCTTTGCATAGCGTACAAGGTTTTTTTACATCTTTTTAAGAATAATGGCACCAAAACAGGAATAATTGGGAAAAGGTTGTTTCTTTTTCCGAGGACATTTGGTATTTCATTAGGGTTGAAAAAAGTACTTTTGTTCCTTCAATCGTAAAAGATGAGGGGATTCAAACTCTTATTGATTCTTTTTTTGATATGTGGTGTCAAGGCGTGGGCACAGAATGATCTTTTGCCTACCATTTCAACTGATACTACCAAAAGAATCCAAAGACCGAAAAAACCAGAGGCAAAACAAGAAATTACCATTGCCAATTATAAAATTATAAACCACAGGAGGGATACGGTCCATTTGGATACCTCCTTGACCATTCAAAAGGAATACCGATACAATTTTTTACGTAGGGATGATTTTGAACTAATGCCCTTTAGCAATATTGGACAACCCTATAATAGTTTGGGGGTAAATTTTGAAGAGGAACATTTTTATCCAAAAATCGGGGCAAGGGCAAGACACTTTGGCTTTTTTGAAACTGAGGATGTCAAATACTACAATGTGGCCACTCCCATGACCGAACTGTTTTTCAAGACTACCTTGGAACAAGGACAGTTATTGGATGCCCTATTGACCTTCAATACTTCGGAACGATTGAATTTTTCCATAGCCTTCATTGGTTTTCGCTCACTCGGGAAATATCAATTTGACCAGGCGCAATCCGGTAGGTTCCGAACAACGTTTAACTACGTGACCCAAAATAACCGGTATATGGTCCGGGGGCACTATGCTTCTCAGGAATTGGATGGGGAAGAGAATGGGGGTTTGTTGAATAGGGAGTTGCAGTTTGAATCTGGTGACGAAGACTTTTTGGACCGTGCAAGGGTCGATGTTCTTATTAGCAACGCCAACAATACGGTCAATAGCAAGAGGTATTTTTTGGACCATCAGTTTAATTTGGTCCGTCCCAAGAGGGATTCTTTAAAAACCAGAAGTACGCTGTTGGCAATTGGGCATCAGTTCAATTATGAAACAAAATCCTACTCCTTTAACCAAACCACACCCAGTGAAGTTTTTGGGGGAAATGCGCTTGAAAGTCCCATAAGGGACAAGGCTTTTTTGCGGACCATGTACAATCAAGTATCGGCTAATTTTTCAAATAAAACGCTTGGACGGGTTTCAGGAAGTCTAAATTTCTATAACTATGACTACTCCTTTAGGAGCCTGTTGATCCTTCCGGACGTCACCATTCCAAATCAGCTCACAGGAAGTGAAATTGCAGTGGGCGGGGATTATTGGAATAGGATAGGCCCTTTGGAATTGCGCGGGAAATTGCGGTTTAACCTTTCCGGGGATTTAACGGGCACATTATTTGACGCCGAGGCCAGTTATAGGCTAAATGACAAAAACAGATTATTTGCAGCGCTCTATGGTTCTTCCAGAATGCCAAATTTCAACTTTTTGCTGTATCAAAGTGATTATTTGAATTACAATTGGTTCAACCTGGACAGTTTTGACAAACAACAAACACAATCCATACATTTTGGCTTGGACTCCAACTTTTTTGGAAATATTTCGGCCAAGTTTACGACAATTGATAAGTATGCCTACTTTGGTTTCAATGACGAAGACCTTCCAGAAGTTGTAGAGGGTGAGGAGGGGCAGCTGGGCAATAATGGGGAACAACTGCCTTTTGTCCGACCTTTCCAAGCCACTGGAAGTATAAATTATTTAAAAGTTAAGTACCAAAAAGAATTCAAGTGGCGCAAATGGGCATTGAACAATACGGTGATGTACCAGAGTGTTGATCAGGAATCCCAGGTGCTCAATGTGCCGGAGATAGTTACCAGGAATACATTGTATTATTCAAGTGATGTGTTCAAGAAAGCGATGTACATTCAGACAGGGGTTACCTTCAAATATTTTACTTCGTATAATATTGATGCCTACAATCCCCTGTTAGGGGAGTTCTATATTCAGAACAATGAGACCCTTGGGGGCTATCCTTTGATCGATGTATTCATCAATGCCCGGGTAAGACAGACCAGGATATATTTCAAGGCAGAGCATTTAAATACAGTTTGGGACAATCAATTCAACTACTACGCTGCGCCCAACTATCCCTACCGTGATTTTGTCATTAGATTTGGCTTGGTCTGGAATTTCTTTTCTTAAATATTTGTTAGTTTTTTTAGAATAATATCTGAATATCAGCAACTTATTTTTAGGATTAAAAAAAACACGGAAAATATCCTGAAACATTTTGTTGGGGCGGAAAAAGGTATCTATATTTGCACCCGCTTTGCTGGTAAAGCAGGGTGGTTCCCTTGGAACGCTGGCCCTTTATG
>JANQKR010000016.1 GCA_028281025.1 Croceivirga sp. | reverse complement strand
CCGAAAAAGAAGCCCTATTGATGATTGAAGCGAATAAGCTGGATGAATTATTGCACCCCATATTTGATACCAACGCCCTAAAAAGGGCACCCGTAGTGGCCCAAGGTCTACCAGCTTCACCGGGTGCTGCTACAGGACAGATTGTGTTCTTTGCTGATGAAGCCGATAAATTCAAGAATACCATTTTGGTTCGTACCGAAACTTCCCCTGAAGATTTGGAAGGCATGAATTTGGCCAAAGGGATACTTACAGCAAGAGGAGGTATGACTTCCCACGCTGCGGTGGTGGCACGAGGCATGGGTAAATGCTGTGTTTCTGGTGCCGGAGCCTTAAAGATCAATTACAAGAAAAGGAGCATGACCGTAGGCGATCAAGTCTACAATGAAGGTGATTGGATTTCACTCAATGGTTCCACGGGTAATATCATTGAAGGCAAGGTAGCTACAATGGAACCCGAATTGAGCGGAGAGTTTGGTGAGTTAATGGAGCTGTCCAACAAATTTGGAAACCTTAAAATACGAACCAATGCCGATAATCCCAAAGATGCCAAAATAGCTCGCAATTTTGGGGCTCAGGGTATTGGACTTGCCAGAACTGAGCATATGTTCTTTGAAGTGGATCGTATCAAGGCCATGCGGGAAATGATTTTGGCCGATACGACCAAAGGAAGAAAGGCGGCCTTGGAAGAACTATTGCCTATGCAGCGCAAGGACTTTGAAGGTATTTTTGAAGCCATGGAAGGTTGTCCAGTGACGGTTCGGTTATTGGATCCACCATTGCATGAGTTTGTGCCCCATCAACTGGCCACACAAAAGGAATTGGCCGAGGATTTGCACATTTCACTTTCTGCTGTAAAGAATAAAGTGGCTGAATTGCATGAGTTTAACCCTATGTTGGGCCATAGAGGTTGCCGTTTGGGTATTACCTATCCGGAAATTACCGAGATGCAGACCCGAGCCATTATGGAAGCGGCCTTGAACCTTAAGGCAAAAGGGATAGAATCAAAACCAGAAATTATGATTCCTTTAGTGGGCAGTTTTGAAGAATTTGAATGTCAAGACAAGGTTATTCGAGATACCGCTGAGGTTGTCTTTTCCGAATATGGAGACACTGTAGATTTCACCATTGGAACCATGATTGAAGTTCCTAGGGCCGCACTTATGGCCGATACCATTGCCGAAAAAGCCGATTTCTTCTCCTTTGGAACCAATGATTTGACCCAGATGACCTTTGGGTATTCCAGGGATGATGCCGGGAAATTCCTTACGGTCTATCTTGAGGAGGGAATTTTGAAAAATGACCCATTTGAAGTTTTGGACCAAGACGGTGTAGGCCAATTGGTCGATATAGGTACTAAAAGGGGTAGAAGCATTAAACCTGATTTAAAGGTAGGTATCTGTGGTGAGCATGGTGGTGAACCATCTTCCGTGGAATTCTGCCATAGTACAGGAATGGATTATGTGAGCTGCTCACCTTTTAGGGTGCCCATTGCTAGAGTTGCTGCAGCACAGGCTGCTTTGAGATAAAGCGCTGCATCCGTATTTTGAACTATGCCCTGGCCCTCATGTAGGGTCAGGGTTTTTTATTGAACTCGTGCAATGATAGCTTTTCGCCATCAAAAACAGCGTAGGTAAAATAGCTGATCCAATCCCCAAGATTGGTGTAGGTCGATTTTCCATTCAAGTCAATTTCCATGGGCAGATGGCGATGCCCAAAAATAAAATGGTCGTAATGCCGTTGCTCCAGTTTTCGTTTGCAGTATTGCACCAGCCATTCCTTATCCTCTCCCAAAAATTCGGCATCGGCATCACCGGAGATGATTTTGTTGTTTATGGAAAGGTGTTGCGCCAAACGCACGCCCAAATCGGGATGTAACCATCGGAACAGCCATTGACAAAAAGGATTGGTAAACACCTTTTTCATTCGCTTGAACCCTTTGTCCCCAGGGCCAAGTCCGTCTCCATGACCTATAAAAAAAGTTTTCCCATTAATTCGGTATTGTTGTGGCCTATGGTGTACGGGGATATTGAGTTCTTCTTCAAAATACCCATTCATCCATAAATCGTGATTGCCCACAAAATAAGTAATGGGAATTCCAGCATCGGTAAGTTCGGCCAGTTTCCCCAAGGTTCTGGTAAATCCTTTGGGCACCACGGTTTTGTACTCAAACCAAAAATCGAACAGGTCGCCCATTAAAAAAATGGCACCCGCATCAACTTTAATGGAATCCAACCATGCCACAAATTTTTTTTCACGCGGCAGGCTGTCCTTAAATGAAGGAGCCCCAAGATGGTTGTCACTGGCGAAATATACTTTTTTTCCCTTTTGGAGCGAGAAATCTTTCATGTTACGGTCAAAGATACGTAAAGCGAAAACTGTTTATCAATTGTCGGATGCAAACCACTCTGCATACGCAGTTTCCGTTTCCCGCAGTTTGAGCGAATGTAGCCCTATGTTTTTTGGAAGACGGGCCTTTATTTTTTTCGCAAAGTCCAATACCATGTTTTCACTGGTTGGCTGATAGTTGGCCAAAATCACTTTATGTCCATGGCCTTCCAGTTCTTTGGCCAATTTAAGGTGTGGGGTATTCTTATTAAAAACGGTTGCATGGTCAAAAGGATCGATTATTTCTTCTTCAACAATCTTTTTAAGGTCTCCAAAATCAATGACCATGCCCAGTTTTACATGGTTGTTATCGGAAATTGGACTACCAATAACCGTTACGGCCAGTTTATAACTGTGGCCATGAATATTTTTGCATTTACCGTCATAGCCGTAAAGGGCATGACCCGTTTCAAAGGTAAATTCCTTGGTAATGCGGATATTTTCCATATATAGTGGTAACGTTTAAATAGTTTATTGTTCCCAATACGGGCAATGGCATAAACAGCAATGACAAATGTGGTCCATGGGGACAATAAAGGTTGTTGTAGGGTTAGCGTTCTTGAGGCCCAAAGGTAAGAATACTCACGATTTGAAGAAGTCTTCCCAAACCACTGTTTTCCCGGTTTTTGCGGAGTGTTTGGCCGCTTCCAATATCTGGGTGACCAAAAGATTATTTTCCAAGGAAGAGACCCCATAGGGTTCAATATTCAAGTTATGGTTTACCACTTGGTTGAAGTACGCAAAAGGATCGTGAATACCCATGGGCAGCCCTTGGGCCTTATAGGTGAATGGACCTGCTTTTTCGTCTTCCAAAACCTCCATATCCGTTCCATTTTTACAAAAAACATAACCCGACGTTCCATAAATCTCCATATCCTTCCGGTTGTGGGACCAGTTCCATGAAGCCTGTATGATGACCTGTTTGTCGGCATAGTCCAAAACTATGGTGGCATCATCGTCAACCTTGGGATACTTCTGGGGTTTATAGTTGCGGGTTATTGCCGTGACCTTTTTGGGGGTTTGACCGTTTAGGATCCAAGTGGCCAGGTTAGCGCCATAGCAGCCAAAATCCGTTAGGGCACCCCCTCCGTTCAAAACGGGATCTGTAAGCCATTCCAGAAATTCCGGGTTGCAACCAATTTCAATAGGCCCAGGATGACCATGATGAAAAACCATACGTTGAACAGGACCCACTTTTTTTGCTTTGTTGACCCATTCAAACGCCTTTTCATGGGAACCATACCAGGACGTTTCGTAATTGGTGAGCAACTGGACCTGGTGTTTTGTGGCTAAGTCAGCCATTTTTTGGGCGTGTTCCCAATTAACGGCCAAGGGTTTTTCCACCATAATGGGTATTCCTTTTGGGGCAAAGAATTCCACAACTTCCAAGTGACCATGGATATCGTTAAAGGCAGTAACCGCCTCTGGTTTTACCTTGTTGTACAAGGATTCCATGGAATCATGGACCAAATCCATGGAATAGCCATGCTGCTTGCTGTACTGCAATGCCAAGTCCCTATTGGGCTCCACAATGCCCACAATCTCTATATCACCCCATTGCTCCCGTCCTAAAATCCAATGGACATGGGTATGGGTCAATCCAACAATGGCTACTTTTAAAGGTTCCCCAGTATAGTAGGAGACTTCTTGGGTTTGTTGTTCTTCCGATTCCGTTGGTTCTTTTTCCATGGTATTGCATCCCATAAAAAGGATAAGAAAAAGGATGGAAAAATGGGCTAAGGACAATTTCATTTTAGTGGTGTTGCTATAATCGATGGTGGTTCGCGATGACCAAAAGTGGTGATGCAATCCTAAGCAAAATAACGCTACCTCGGTAAAGTTTCCAAAAGAAATGATTTTTACCGTGTCCCTATAAGGGTCAGCGTTTAAACCTTTTGTGATTTCTAATACGGGTAATCAAGTAAACCGCAATGACAAGAAGGGCCAGTAGGGGCAATAAAAGGTCGCTGTTAAGTACTGAAAGTATGTCCATAATTACTTTTTGAACGCTTCCAAAGACTTTTTGGTATGTGGGGACAATGCCAATTCCCCACTCAAAGCGGCCCTTTCACTGAGCAATTTGTCCCAAGTTTCCGTCCCTTCCCACAGGACGCTCTTCATTTTGGACAAGGCTTTGGGATTATAGGTGGAAAGTTTCTGAAGGTGAATTTCAATTTCTTTGTCCATTTCGGCAATGGAGTCATATACTTTGGCATACAATCCTTTTTCCTTGGCCCAATATGCATTTTTCCATTCGGTAGGATAAAAGGATAGTTCGGCCAATGCGGCTTTGCCCATTTTGCGTTCCACTGCCGGCGCAATGACAAATGGCCCAATGCCCACAGCGATCTCGGAGAGCTTTATGGCCGCATCCACCGTGGCATGCACATAATCACAGGCCGATGCCAAACCTACGCCGCCCCCAACGGTCTTTCCTTGTACACGCCCCAAAATGGGTTTGGGACACTTTCGCATGGCGTTGATGACATGGGCAAATCCACTAAAGAATGTTTTGCCCTCTTCCAGATTGGAAATGGCCACCAATTCATCAAAGGAAGCTCCGGCACAGAAAGCTCGCTTCCCTTCTGATTTTAAAAGAATGACCGATACTTCAGGGTTCTCCGAAAGCCTTTCGAATTCAGTGGTTAGCCGCTTTAACAACTCGGAGACAAAGGAGTTGCTTGCAGGATGGCCAAATTCCACATAGGCGATTCCATTTTCTATTTTGGTATACAGGCTTCCGTTGTTTCGTGATGTTTGCATTGTTCTTTAAAATATGCTATTGGTTCAAACACCAAACTGGTTTAGATGATGATTTAAATGGTAAACAGCCAATTTAGTCCAGCGTTCTTGATCTATCTTACCAAAGTAGGGATGTTCGGCAAAGTCAAAATCATTTTTGCATTTTGAAAACTCCAAGATATGTTCCTTCAAGGTTCTTAGGTCTTTTTCCAGGTCGGTTGGGGCCGTTCCCTCCCCTTCGACCTGTCCAAATCCTTTCGGCGCGGGTGTTGTCTTGCCCAACTTGGCAAGTTCAATCAGTTCTTTTGTGTTGATCCTACCGTATTCCCTGGCGGTTTTGGTTCCTTTGGCCATTCTAAAAAAGTCAGTACAATGACAGACCATTTGATGGACGTTCATTTTTCCGAATAAAGGACTTAGAGTAGAATTCAGTTTATCAATTCGATTAAAAAAACTGCTCATATGTTCTTCTGTGAAATTCACTCAATGGCCCTTAACTTGAATAGCCTTTTTTAGCGACTTCTAAATTAACCCTTTTGCAACAATGGTTTAAAGGTAGTCCTGAATTTCCAAACCAACGGCATACTTCTGAACAGCATCCAAATGATAAAGGCCATCCATATGGCATGGATGCCCCAGCCTAAATACAGTCCCAAATACAAGGTTGGCACGAACCCAAGAAAAGTGGCCACCAATAATACGTTGCGGAGGTATTTCATTTTGCCCATACCCTTGAACATACCATCAAAAAGAAAAGCTATGGAGTTCATGGGCAATCCAAAAAGGACAATATAGAAAACGCTGTAGAACGTATTGAGGACAAGAATTTCCTTGGAGAACAGATGCCCGATGGGTTCATAGCACAAAAAACCCAACAGCATCAAGACCAAGCTTACCATAATTCCATAGGTATTTATCTTTTTGGCCAGACGCCAAAGGCCATTGTAGTCTTTTGCGCCCAATAAACGTCCTCCCATACTGTTTCCGGCGGCGGAATAGCCATCAATAAAAAAGGCGGCAAACAACCAAATGTTCACAGCTATGGTATGGGCTCCAATGTATTTTGTGCCCAAAGCGGTGGCTTCCCTAACGGCCAGTAGTAGTGCCGTGTTCAGGGCAAGGGTCCGTACAAAAAGATTGAGACTCATGTAAATGAGACTTTTTAGCTCCTTATTTATGGGCAATTGCAGTTTTAGGTTGATGTTTGTTTTGGCCATTAGGAGAAGAAATGCCAATATTGCCATTATGGCTTGCGAAATAAGGCTCGCCCAGGCGGCACCCTCCAGATAGAGTGCGGGAACGTATCCTTCAATACCATAGACCAGCACAAAATCCAATACGATGTTAAGTCCTGCCCCTATAGTGGCAACCAGCATGGGATAAAAGGTGTTCTGTAACCCCCTAAAGATTCCGAAAAGGGCAAAGGTGAAAAGCGTTAATGGAAATCCCCACACCCGGATTCCGTAGTAGGAAACACAATAATCCAGGATTTTACCGGAAGCTTCAAATAGCATAAAAATGTCCTCAATCACAAAAACGGTGGAAAGCAGGACGATAATACTTAGGGTAAGATTTAGAAAAATTGCCTGTGCAGGCAAATTGCTCACCTCGTTCAGTTTATTGGCCCCCAGATATTGGGAGATAATGGCGGAGATGGCACTTCTGGTCTGTCCAAGGACCCAGATGAGCATGGACAAAAAGGAACCTACAATTCCGGCGGCGGCCAATGATTCCACACCATCCACCGGGATATTTCCAACAATGGCCGTATCCGTTATGGATAGTAGTGGTTCGGCTATTCCCGAAATGGTGGCAGGGATGGCCAATCGGTTTATGTTTTTAAAGCTTACGGCTGTCTTGGTGATCATAAGGGCTTATAGCACAAGTTCATAACAATGAAAGGGATATTCACTTTGTTTGGGGAAATGGACATCTCCCAATCTGTGATAGCCCCTGGTCTCATAAAATTTTTGATTGCGTTTGTTTTGGGAGAAGGTGTCCAATCGAACAGAAACAAACCCGTTTTTTTTGGCATGGTCCTCGGCATAGGACATCATTTTTTGCGCGTGCCCTTCGCCTTGATATTTTGGATGCACACAAAGCCGATGGATGTAAATATTCTTTTCATTTTTGGTAAGCCATTGAACCGGAAAATATTCTTCATCCATATGTTCGGAAATGACAATGGCCCCGACAATGGAACCATTTTTGGTTTTCACGAATAGCTCGTTTCTTTCAATATCCAGTTCCAAATGCAGTTTTGAAGGGTAATGTTCGTTCCATTGGTAAATTCCCTTTGCGATCATAAAGTTGGCGCAAGCCCTTGTGATTTCAAGAATATCATCAATTTCAGATATCTTTGCGCGTCGTATCATAGCATTCGTTTCGATTAAATTGTAAATTTATGGTATTAACATAATAACCAAACCATGAACAATATTCTGGTCCCATTGGGAACTTCCCCTGTTTGTCATGAAACATTGTCCTACGCCATTGACTTTGCATCCGAGTTTGGATGCAATGTTTTTGTAATGGATGTTTTCACCGTTATTTCAACTGCAGGGAACTTGTCCAATGTTAAGGAGAAAGTAGCTTCTTCCAATAGGGAGAAAATTAAGGAAATGATTTCCGGTGTTGAGACGAAAGGGGTTGATATTAAAATTGCTTCGTATAATGGGGACATCGTTGATGGGGTGGAGGAAATCGATAAAAACCTGGGGATTGATTTGATCATTATAGCCCCAAGAAGTAATGATATTAATGACGAATTATATCTTGGGCACACTTCCGGTCGCATTATTAAACAGACCAATATTCCTGCGCTCATTGTACCTAAAGGGACCCAATATGTGCCATTAAAGAATATTTTGGTGGCTTTTAAGTCAGGAATCCTAAAGCGTAATAGGGTCTTACATCCTTTAATTGCGGTTATGGAGAAATACCAATCCAAAGTGAACCTGTTATTGGTCAAAACACCGGGATACTCCGAGGAGGATTTAAAGATCAATACGGCCCTATTGGATTTGAGCAAAAATTTGACCATTTCTGAAAACCAGACCACCTATTTGGGCGTATTGGAACATTTTAAGGAAAAACGACCCGACTTATTATGCGTATTTAGAAGAAAACGGGGCTTTTTTAAAAAGTTATGGGAGAAGAGTACTATTCCCAAAGCGGAATTTTATGTGCCAATACCCGTTCTGGTACTCAGTGTTAAAAAAGATTGATTTTGAAACTTTTTGAAAAAGTGTTTCCTTTGCCAATCAATTTGGGGGATTAGCTCAGTTGGCTAGAGCGCTTGCCTGGCAGGCAAGAGGCCACCGGTTCGAATCCGGTATTCTCCACAAAGGCACCGTTACATCGGTGCTTTTTGTTTTAATATGCAATGTATGGAACTGAAAGGTAAAGTAGCTTATATCACAGGCGGAAGCAAAGGCATTGGTTTGGGTGTTGCCAAGAGTTTATTGGAAAAGGGGATGAAGGTGGCCATAAGTGGAAGAAACCAAAAATCACTTAATGAGGCCTTGGAGGTATTGGGTTATAGCGATAATGTAATGGCTGTGGTGTCCGATGTTACCCAATATGCAGATGAAGAGGAAGTGGTAAGGGCCCTAACAGCGAGATGGGGAAAGTTGGATGTGGTTTTGGCCAATGCCGGCGTTGGACACTTTTCACCCATCGACACCATGACTTTTGACCAATGGCACCAAATGATAAACACCAATCTTACCGGTGCTTTTAATACACTCAAAGCCACTGTGGACTTATTAAAGCGGTCCAAAGGATATTATATGACCTTGGCGAGTTTGGCGGGCACAAACTTTTTTGCCCAAGGGGCTGGTTATAATGCCACTAAGTTTGGGGTGGTTGGGTTTACACAAGCAGCGATGTTGGATTTAAGAAAATACGACATTAAGGTAACTACCATCATGCCCGGTTCCGTGGCAACCTATTTTAATGGCAATGAACCCTCGGAAAAGGATGCATGGAAGATTCAACCTGAGGATATTGGGAAATTGGTCGTTGATTTACTGGCCATGCACCCACGTACACTGCCCAGTAAAATTGAAGTAAGACCATCCAGACCAGATTTAAAAGGGAACTGAATCCGTATCTACAAAAGGTTTTTCGGGATTCAATATATCGGTAAGCAAGGTGAAGAGGTGTTCTTGAAAGTGGATCAATAGCTCCTTGTCTATGGTCAAGTCCCTGGGGCCCCTAGCACCTTTCTTTAAAGCAAATGGTAGAATACCCATAGTCAATTTTTTAATGGGGACTATTCCGGCATTTAGACTATTGATTTGGTCTTCCTTGTGTAGCATTAAAGCATAACACAACAATTGAAAAGCTTTTGAGCGTTTTTCGTTGGTAATGGTTTCCATTACATCAAGGACCTCAACTTCCGATGAAGCCACATTGCCCGTTTTATAATCCAAAATGTGTACAACACCGTCAACACTTTCCAATCTATCCAATTTGCCCTTTAAGAAGAGGGGTTGGGGATGTCCTGGCAATAGGATTTGGGCTTTGATGCTTTTTTCAAGGGCCATCAGGATGATTTCGTGGGACCGGGAACGCTCAATATCCAATTCAATAACGGAAGAAACATATTTCTGTATGACGTGGAAGGCAATGAGGTTTTGACCACTTTCAATATCCTTGGACATATAAAACTTCTCAAAATTGGTTTTGGTAATGGATGTAACATCTTTTTTTAGGGATTCCAATCTTTTTGGGGTGATTCTCTCCCCAACCAGGGGTAAATAGAGTTCTTCCAAAGTATCATGAACAATGGTTCCAAAGGTGTTATAGGCAATGTTTTCCTCAACTTCTTCAACTTCATTGAGTCGTAGAACATTGTTTTTGTAAAAGGCGTACGGGTTTTTGATGTAGTTGGTCAAAGCCGATGGAGAAAACCCACGGCTGCCCAACTCCATTAATAGCCCAATAAGTTCGGGAGTCTTTACAATTTCCTTGGCCGGTTCCAAAGCAATTGCGGTTTCTGGGGCAGCAACACTTTGGGTTATGTACGGCCCTAAGCTGGTATCCGTTTGCAACTGGGAAATAAATCGACTTTTTTCATTCCCCAGAAGGACATCTGGCTCCGTATTATAAAGCAGATGGATGTTTTTGGCCCGTTGCAACAGTCTGTAGAAATGGTAAGCGTAGATGGCATCTTTCTCCTTATAGGTCGGTAAGCCAAATCCCTTTTTGATATCATAGGGAATAAATGAATTTTGGCTCTTTCCAGCGGGGAGTATACCTTCATTCACCGAGGTAATGATCACAGTTTCAAAATCCAGGTTTCTACTTTCCAAAACCCCCATAATCTGTAGCCCCCCCAAAGGTTCCCCTTTAAAATCGATTTTTTCCGTCAAAACAAGTTCATTGAAGATATGCTTTAAGGCCTTCAATGAATTTAAATACGGTTTTGTTCGGACCAAATCATTTACTTGGGTAAAGAGCTGATGGAAACCGTATAGTTGATGAATTTCTTGTTGATTGTTGGATTCTTGATATAGCTGTTTAAGATCCTGAACAACAGTCAAGCATGTCTTGGCAAAAAACGCACTCTGCAGGGAGCTACTAAAAAGCCTTTTTAACCGGGCGGATTTGGAATAGGGCAAAGTATCCAAAAGCACCTGGTTCACAAATAGGATATTTTTTTCCTTAATATGGTTCTTTAGGTCCACCGCGAAATTGTTTTTTGATGTATTTAAAAACGCAATGGTATATGGATTGGATAGCAGCTTTATTACATCCTTATGGTACCAACCATTTTTCGACCTGTTCAAGTGTACGTTAAAAAGGGAATCAAAAAAATCGAAAAGGGTGGTTTTCCTCAAGGGCAGGCCCATCGTAATATTCACTTTGAAAGTATTCTCAGGAAGGGCATGTAGAATAGGCTTTAAGAGGGTTTCGTCCGCCAGGACCAAGGCAATATTGTTTTCGTTGTTTTGACTTAGGACACCTCTTAGGATGTGGCCAACATATTTGGCTTGCGACATGGATTTGGGAACCCCCGTAATATGGATTTTCTTTTCCTTGAGGAATTGATTGCTATGCTCCAATGCCGGCAGACCATCAAATTGATTCCATTTTTTAAGGTAGTTCCGAATAAAGAAACCGGCTTCATGAACACCATCTTCCACAAAATAAGAGTCAATGTCCCAGGAAACAGTGGCTTTTCCATTGGTGAAAAAGGATTGAAAAATGTGCTCTTCAGCCAAGTTTAGGGCATTAAACCCGATAAAATGATATGTTATCCCGGGATTATTGGACAAAAAGCTTTGTACCTTTTCTGAGGCCTTCCTATAGAGCAATCCTTGGTACCCCACTCCTTTTTCCAATAACCGTGACTGAAAGTTTTCATATACCGTTTCCAATTGGCTCCAGAATTTAAGGCTATTGGAGATCAATGGTGTTGGCCTTTTATCACCCCCCCAATTTTTAATACGCTGACTTTCGGTTAGGTAGGCAAATAAGGATTTGTGTTCAACAAGATTCCTATCAATTTCGTTAAAATCTGAAAGCAAGGTGTTTCCCCAGGAGAGAAACGACTGAAACGTTAGTTCTTCGGACTTTAGATATAGCTTAGAAGTTTCATAGAGCTCAAGTAGTAAATTAAGATTAGTGGTATTTGCTATCCCGGATATTTCAAGTATGAGTTCCTCAATGCTATATATCTTCGGGCTAAAAATGGGTTTGCGAACGAATTCCGAGATGTGCTTTTTAAGAAAAAGGCCAGCCCTTTTACTGGGGAGTACAAAAGCCATATGGTCAAAGCTTTTGTTTTGTGCATAAAGACCTTCTATAACTTCCTTGAGAAAACTCTCCATAACATGAAAAAGCCCCGACATTGTCGGGGCTCATTACTATAAATATGTTACTTAAACTTTATTTGATAAGGTTAATTTCAACCCTTCTGTTTTGGGTTCTACCCGCTCTTGTGTTGTTGGTGGCAATTGGCTTGTCCTCACCGTAACCAATAGCTGTCAACCTGTCGGAACCGATACCTTTGTCTATTAGGAAGTCCCTAACGGAATTGGCTCTTTTCTCTGAAAGGCTTTGGTTCAATTTGGCACTACCAACGCTATCGGTATGTCCTTCAACAGTGAACTTGGCATTTGGATATTCGTTCAAGATTTGAATGATATCTACCATAACCGAGGTGGACTCTGCCTTAATACTTGATTTACCAGTGTCGAACAATATCGTCCTGGCATAGTCATTCAATTGCTTCTGAACTTCTTCAGTTACTTCCGGGCAACCGTTATTGGCTACGGTACCTGCAACTTGTGGACACTGATCGTCTTTGTCAAGAACACTGTCGCCATCAGAATCTGGCCAAGGGCATCCGTTGTTCTCAGCAGGACCAGCTTCGTTAGGACATTGGTCCTGTCCATCAGCAACACCGTCACCATCTGCATCTGGGCATCCGGCCAAAGCAGCAATACCAGCTTCGTTTGGACAAGCATCATCCTTATCGGCTATACCATCGCCATCAGAATCAGGACAACCATTCATTTCTTTGGAACCGGCTTGGTCAGGACAACTATCCTTACCATCTTCAATACCATCACCATCAGAATCAGGACAACCATTGAAGGCTTCCAGTCCGGCTACCTCAGGACAGGCATCATCCCTGTCGTAAATACCATCACCATCGGTATCCGTACCACCGAATCTAATATTAAGACCTCCCAAATGTTGGAAATGCTTAACTCCATAATCTTCGAAAGCGTGCTTGTACTGTGTTTGTAGAACAACACCAATATTGTCAGTGAACCAGTAATTCACACCAATACCACCGTTTACCGTTCCGGCACCAATCTCATCAACCCAGGTATAACCACCACCTATTTCAACGAATGGGTCCAATTTGGTGTTTTGAAAAATGTTATACTTAATTGTACCATCAACAGCGAAATGGGAGACATCATCAACCCTTACATCACCCAAATTTTCTATTCTATTCAAGGACCCACGGGCACCGATCGAAAATCCGTCACCGATATATCTGGAAACGGCAATGTATGAAATGGAAGGCAAGATATTCCAGTGATCATTTGCGTTGAAATATTCGCTAAAAAGTGTACCCGTCTCATACGCAGGCAAGTTGGTACTTGTAGAATTGTCATCAGTTGGATAAACGTCAATGGCGTTTACACCAAAGCTCACCTGCCAAGGATTATTTTCGTCTTGCGCTTGTAGGTTGTTAAAGCCTAAAACAAGTAAGGCAACAACAAAAAATTTGCTAAGATGTTTCATGTTCAAAAATTTAAGTTTAAGTGTTTATCAGCTGCAAATGTAAGTTGTTAAGAATTATTAACAAAATCAATCGTTTATTTTTTTTTGGAGCATTACATGGATAAAAATGAACCGTTAAACGATATTTAGGGCCTTTCCTACCTTGGTAAATGCGTGGATTGCCCTATCAAGATGTTCCTTGGTATGGGCAGCGGAAAGTTGCACCCTTATCCGGGCTTTTTCCTTGGGAACAACGGGATAGAAAAATCCAATTACATAGATACCTTCCTTCAATAACATGTCCGCCATTTGTTGGGACAGTTTTGCATTGTACAACATTACGGGCACTATGGCGGAATCTCCATCAATAATGTCAAAACCGGCCTCTTTTATCCCTTTTTTGAAATAGTCCGTGTTCCACTGTAGTTTATCCCGTAACGAAGTGTCTTTGTCCAGAAGATCAAACACTTTTATGGAGGCACCCACAATTGCAGGGGCCAGGGAGTTGGAAAATAAATATGGACGTGAGCGTTGCCGCAACATTTCAATAATTTCCTTTTTGCCAGTGGTATAGCCGCCCATGGCCCCACCCAAGGCCTTGCCCAAGGTGCCGGTAATGATGTCTATTTTTCCCATTACATCTTTTTCTTCCGGGGTGCCCCTTCCGGTTGAACCAATAAAACCTGCGGCATGGCATTCATCTACCATAACCATGGCATCATACTTTTCCGCAAGCGTACAGATATGGTCCAAAGGTGCCAATAGCCCATCCATGGAGAATACGCCGTCCGTAACTATAATCTTGAATCGGGCCCCTTCCTGATTTGCATCGATAAGCTTTTGTTCCAAATCGGACATATCGTTGTTGGCATATCTATACCGTTTGGCCTTGCACAGCCGGACCCCATCAATAATGGATGCATGGTTGAGCGAATCTGAAATAATGGCGTCTTCATTGGTAAGAAGGGGTTCAAACACCCCTCCATTGGCATCAAAGGCCGCCGCATAAAGAATGGTATCCTCCGTTCCATAAAACGCGGCGATTTTTTGTTCCAATTCCTTATGGATGTCCTGGGTCCCGCAGATGAATCGTACCGAGGACATTCCAAAGCCATGGGTATCCAAGGTATCTTTGGCCGCTTGTATTACATCGGGGTGGGATGAAAGCCCTAAATAATTGTTCGCACAAAAGTTGATTACTTCCTCTCCTGTGGAAATCTTGATTACCGCATTTTGGGGTGAAGTAATGACACGCTCCTTTTTAAAAAGTCCGGCTTGTTGAATTGCTTCCAATTCCTTGTCTAAGTGCTCTTTGATCTTTCCGTACATAATCTAAATGAAAACAGGTTCTATTTGCTCACCAATGTAAACCAAAATTTTTTGAGTGACAACAAGATCTAATTCTTCCAAAATGGTGGCATAGGATTCCAATTGCTGTCGATGTTTTGAATTGGACAAGCCTGTTTTGTAATCAATGACCGTTACCTGCTTTCCATGGAAAACCAAGCGATCTGGTCGGTATGTGCGACCTTGTCCATCCAGTATCTCAACTTCATTCCTACCCATACTTTTTTCTTGGAAAAATGTGGAAAGTTGGGGATGGGTAAGAATTTTGAGAATGGTTTCCCTTATTGGTTTCGCATCATACTGGGAAACATCACCCTTGGTTAACGCGCGAAGGACCGCCCCATCAACATCTTGCAGGGTATTGATCTCTGCCAGTATGTTATGGAGCATATTGCCCCATTCCAGCGATTTGTTTTTTTCCGGTTCCCACAGCGATTGGGAGGCCGTGGCAATTTTTGGCAGATTGTCAGCGGTATTGTAGGTATATGGGATTTGCTTTGTAGTTGTCTCTATTGGTGGGTTATCCGTGGTTTCCGTAAACTCCCCAAACTGGTACCGCATGGTGTTGGAATCCCAAATGCCTTTTTGGAGCAAATAGTTTTTGAACATTTTACCGTAGGTTTCGGTCCTGGATTCCTTGGTCAGGATAAAAAGTCCCTCAATTGCCCTTGTCAGGGCTACATACAGCACATTGATGTCATCCAGCTCCGAGAGGTGGTTTTCGGAGGTATAGAGCTCCCTTGAAACGTCCGAATAGTGCTCAAGCTCCGAAGATGCGTTTACCAATACTTTTTGAATTCCCGCGGAATCGGATGCGGAAAGGGGAACCCATATTTTTTTTGAATTTAGCCTGTCCTTGATCCTGGAATCCGCAAAGGGAAAAATGACAAATTGAAATTCCAGCCCTTTGGATTTGTGGATGGTCATAAGCCGAACCGCATTCCTGTCCTGTGGAGCGGAGATGGCCAAAACCTCTTTTTTCAAGTTCCAATACTCCAGGAATTCATAAATACCCACCCCTGTTTTTTCCGCTATCTCCAAAACGGTATCCAAAAAATGGACTATATGTGCACCGCACTTATCCGATAAATGGAAAGAAGCGATTGCCCTTTCCAAAATATCCAATACGGGCATACCGCTTTCAATGGATATGTCATAGGCATACTGTTCTTTTAAGTAGGCCGGTAAACTGCCCAAATGTTGAAT
This sequence comes from Croceivirga sp., assembly GCA_028281025.1. Taxonomy (GTDB): domain Bacteria; phylum Bacteroidota; class Bacteroidia; order Flavobacteriales; family Flavobacteriaceae; genus Croceivirga. Next base: position 302,711 of record JANQKR010000016.1, on the reverse strand, counting down.
TATAAAATGGTGTCGCTCTTTATTGGTTTTAAATAGGTATTCGAGCACATCAAATTGAAGTGCTTTTTCCAAAGGATTGTCCAAAAATCGTAACAGGGACACCAGGAATTGTACTTCGGGATTATTGGCCAGTAAAAGGGCCTCGGACGAAATTATGGGAATACCATGTTCTGCCAAATAATTCGCCAAGAGTATGCCATGGTGGTTTTTTCGGACCAGAATGCAAATATCATTTAAGTGAAAACCTTTGTTTAAGATGCGTTGGATCGTTTTCAAGACGTTCTCGCAATAAAACACAGTGCTGTCCTCAACGGTGCTTGGAGCAAACCCGATCTCTATATACCCCCCTTTCTTGTGGATTGTTTGCTGTTGGCATTGTTCGGAATATAGCTTTTGATACCCTATTTCCTTGAAGTACGGTGCAATGTGGCCAAAAAAGTCATTGTTGAATTCAACGATGGAATCGTAACTACGCCAGTTGGTATCCAGATTGTGGACTTCCGGGGCAATGGTGAACGGATTTTGGGATTTGTCACTCAGTCCCAAAAACTGTTTGGGATTTCCACCACGCCATCTGTAAATGGATTGTTTTGCATCGCCCACCAATACCAACGAACCCTTCTCACCGTTCAGGTTTTCCGTTTCCAGGGCGTTTCCAATTAGGGGAACCAGATTTTCCCATTGCATTTTGGACGTATCCTGGAACTCATCTATAAAGTAGTGCCTGTACTTTTCTCCCAGACGTTCATAGATATAAGGGACGGGTTGGTTGGCGATTTCATTGGAAATGAGTTTGTTGAACTCCGAAATATGAAGGATTTCCCGCTCCTTTTGAAGTAAGGAGACTTCTTTTGCAATTTCATTGAGTACCGTAAGGGGAAGAATGTTGGTATAGACGTTTTTGAAGAATGCCAGGGCATGGACATTTTCCTTGATGCTCTTAAACAAAGATGAAAAGTGGGGGTGTAATTCATCCAATTTGGTTTTGGTATGCTCAGGACAGCTTTTGTTGTAAAGTGGGGTTTCATCAAAATGTTGTTTCCAGGCGGCATTAAAATCCACTTTGTGATTTCCCGATTGAAGTATGCGCATGAATTTCGGAAAATAGCTGCCCTTGAAATCAGAGAACTCCAGACCATTGTCCTGAATCATTTTTAAGGCCTTATCGGCACATTCGGTGATGTGGCTTGATAGTGACGCAATCCTTGTGCTGAAAAATGTTTTCGGTTCCTCAAAATCTCCAATTTCCTTGCCAACCAAAGCTTTTAGGTGGACATAGTGGTTCTCTTTAAAGAGCAGCCCTCCAACATTCTTGAGGTCCTTTATGATGGTCCAGCTCTTATCGGATTCGACCTTTTCCAATGAAAAATCGATAAGTATTTTTTGCAGTTGCGGTTCATCTCCTACACGTTGAAGAAGTTGGGCAATTGCCCCATCCAACAATAGTTCGGTATCCAGTTCCACCTCAAAATGCTGCGAAACCTTCAAATCCTTTGCAAAAGCTTTGATCACCCTATGGGTGAACTTATCTATGGTCGAAACTTCAAAAAAGTCATAATTGTGCAGTAGAAGCTTTAGGGCCTTGGATGACCTCTTTTCCATTTCAGCGGAAGATAGTCCGAGTTCTGTGGACAGCTCCAAAAACATGGGATTATGGTCTTTGTCGATTTCCGGATGTCCAAAAAGGTAAAGACTGTCCAGTATTCTGGTCTTCATCTCTTCCACGGCTTTATTGGTAAATGTAAGCGCCAGGATTTCCCTGAACCGTTGCGCCGCAATATTGGAGAGGACAAGTTTTAAATAAGACCGGGTAAGTTGGTAGGTTTTACCGGAACCTGCAGAGGCATTATATATGTGGAACCCAGATGGCAAGGAGTTTTTTTCACAAGGTACATAATCTTACCATCTTGTTAACATTGTAAAGAACGTACTTTGTTTATGAAAAGCTTATTTTTGATAAACAGATTACAAACTCTAAAAAATCAACATTATGGCTTTTGAACTACCTAATTTACCCTATGCCTATGATGCATTGGAACCACATATTGATGCTAGAACCATGGAAATTCACCATACCAAGCACCACAATGGATATACCACCAAGTTGAACGGTGCAATTGAAGGAACGGATTTGGAGAACAAATCCATCACGGATATTCTTACGGGTATGGACATGTCCAATGGTGCTGTACGAAACAATGGTGGAGGATACTATAACCACAATCTTTTTTGGGAGGTAATGTCCCCAGATGGTGGAGGCACTCCATCAGGTGATTTGGCGGATGCCATAAATGAAACATTTGGGTCCTTTGATGCCTTCAAGGAGCAATTCAGTGCAGCGGCGGGTACCCGTTTTGGATCCGGGTGGGCATGGTTGTGCGTGCACAAAGGGGGAAAGTTGGAAATTTGCTCTACCCCAAACCAAGATAATCCATTGATGCCTGAGGTTGCCTGTGGTGGACATCCCATTTTGGGGCTGGATGTTTGGGAACATGCCTATTATCTGAACTATCAGAATAGAAGACCGGATTACGTTACGGCATTTTTTAATGTGATCAATTGGGACAAAGTGGCAGAGAACTACGGGCAAAACAAGTAGGTCCTCCAAAAAATTGGAAAAAAAGAGCACGGCGGTTTTGTCGTGCTTTTTTTGTTTGGGAAAGCGATATTCATACAATAGAAAAGGGCAGGAAAGCTCCTGCCCTTTTCGTCCCAAATCTTACCATAAACTTAACCTACTTATGCTATGGCAAAACTAAATTACTGGTATTGTGGGAAATAACAAAGAAATTCGAAGAAATTTTTGATGGATTTGTGATTTGCTAAAACGAAAATTTTAACATAATCCCTTGGGAGTCAAACATAAAGAAGGCGGATGTTACTCCGCCTTCTTCCCCAAATCTTACCATGAACTTAACCTACTTATGCTATGGTTCCCCAAATGTAGGCCAAGGGTTTTTCCGGCGGAAAGCTTTTAGATGAAAACCGTTTTATTTGGTTGAAATACCATAAGGAAAACAATGGACTATAAAAGGTTAGGAAAAGGAGCACAAAGCTTGAAGTTGGGATGACACAAAATAAAAAAGGTGGAGATTTCTCCACCTTTTTTGCCCCAAATCTTACCATGAACTTAACCTACTTATGCTATGGCAATAGCTAATTTATATGGACGTAGGAACTCATTGTCAAAAAGACGGTGAAGCGTCATTTTCATCGACAAAATACACTTTATGAACGGTAAACCGTTTAGTAAGCTCGTTGATTCTTTCCCTCAAAAAAGTTGATGAAGGCACGGTTGACTACCCTATTTCCGCCTGGGGTGGGATAGTTCCCGGTGAAGTACCAATCACCAAGATTTTTGGGACAGGCCTTATGCAGGCTTTCTATGGTTTGGTATATAATTTTAACTTCAGCATTGATTTCCTTTGGACTCAATATCTCCGAAATTTTATCGGATATCTCCTGGGCCGTAAATGGCTTATAGAGTTCCTGTACATAATTGTGCACCTGAGCGTCCTTATGCTCCACCTGGGCCTTGCACTTTTGATAGATTTCATGGATGGCCTCGCTGGTGCCCCTATCTTTGTGCAGGGCCAAAGCGGCCCTAAAAGCAACAAAGTCCTCCAATTTTGCCATGTCAATTCCATAACAATCGGGATATCGAATCTGGGGAGCGGAGGAAACGACAACAATTTTCTTGGGGTTGAGGCGATCCAACATCCTCAAAATACTTTTGTTCAAAGTGGTTCCCCGAACAATGCTGTCATCAATGATGACCAAATTATCCGTTGGTTTTACGGAACCATAAGAGATATCATAGACATGGGTCACCAAATCATCCCGACTGCTATCCTGGGTTATAAAAGTGCGTAGTTTGGCATCTTTGATGGCCACTTTCTCTATTCTTGGCCTAACATCCAGAATTTTGTGCAGTTCTTCCTTGGTGATATTGGCACCTAATTTTAAGATTTGGTCCTCCTTTTTTCTATTCAAATAGTTCTGGGCCTCTTTGATCATTCCCATAAAGGACGTCTCTGCGGTATTGGGAATATAGGAAAAGACGGTATTGGCCAAATCACCATCAATGGCTTTTAGGATTTCAGGAAATACCAGTTTGCCCAAAAGTTTGCGTTCCCTATAAATTTCCTTATCACTGCCCCTGGAAAAATAGATGCGTTCAAAGGAGCAGGCTTTTCGCTCTTTGGGCGGGAGCACTTCTTGAATATTGACCGTTCCGTTTTTTTTAATGATCAGGGCATGACCGGGCTCCAATTCTTTGACATCTTCATATTTTACATTGAAAACGGTCTGTATGGCCGGCCGTTCCGATGCTACCACAACAACTTCATCATCCTGATAATGATAACAAGGCCGGATTCCCGAGGGATCTCTTAGCATAAAGGCATCGCCATGGCCCATCATGCCGCCCATAGTGTAACCGCCATCCCAATTTTTGGAGGACTTTTTCAGAATTTTGGCAATGTTCAGCCGCTCTGCGATATGGGGCGAAGCTTCTTTTTTATTGAATCCTTCCTTTTTGATCTCCTTGTATAGTTTGGCCACGGCATCATCCAAAAAATGCCCTATCTTTTCCATAACGGTAATGGTATCCGCCATTTCTTTGGGATGTTGTCCCAAATCCACCAAATTCCCGAAGAGCTCATCAACATTGGTCATGTTAAAATTACCCGCTACAATTAGATTTCGGTGCATCCAATTGTTTTGACGAAGAAAGGGGTGGACGCTTTCTATACTGTTCTTGCCAAAAGTACCATAGCGCACGTGTCCCAAAAGTAGTTCACCAACATAGGGGATTTCTTTTTTCTGTAGGGCGACATTGTCCCAATACTGTGGATTTTCCGAGATGGTGGCATTTATTCGATCATTGATCTGCTTAAAAATATCCTGTATGGGCTGTTGTGCTATAGATCGTACACGGCTTATGTATCGCTCCCCAGGGGCCATGTCCAATTTAATACTGGCAAAACCCGCACCATCCTGACCACGATTGTGCTGCTTTTCCATCATTAAGTACATTTTGTTCACTCCGTAAAAGGCAGTGCCGTACTTTTCCTTGTAGTATTCCAGCGGTTTCAGCAAGCGGATCAATGAGATGCCGCATTCGTGTTTTATTGGATCACTCATCCTGTAAAAGTAAAACGCCCTGTTGTACAGGGCATGCATTTATTCTATTTCTATATTGAACTGGGTCAATTCCTTAAACTGTTCCAGCCTTCTTTGCACTTCGGGAAATGTAAGGTCCACCATGCGTTCGGTGCCAAATCTTTCTACACAGAATGAGGCCAAATTGGAACCGTGTATTACCGCATTTTTTAGGTTTTCAAACGAAACATTTTTGGTCGAGGCCAAATATCCCGCAAATCCACCGGCAAAAGTATCCCCCGCTCCAGTGGGATCAAAAACTTCTTCCAAGGGCAGCGCCGGGGCAAAAAATATTTTTTTCCTGTGGAACAGCAAAGCACCGTGCTCCCCTTTTTTGATGACCACGTATTTTGGTCCCATTTCCTCAATTTTTTCGGCAGCCCTTACCAAGGAATATTCTTGGGTCAACTGTCTTGCTTCCTCGTCGTTTAAAGTGATGACGTCAACTCGCTGTATCACTTTCAAGAGATCGTTCCAAGTATGGTTCATCCAATAGTTCATGGTGTCCAAAATGATAAGTTTTGGTCGTGAACTTACTTGATTGATTACACTTAATTGAATGTTGGGGTCCAGATTGCCCAGCATGACCACATCGGCATCTTTAAAACTGTCCGGAACCTTTGGGTCAAAGTCCGCCAATGTGTTCAATTCCGTGACCAACGTATCCCTTGTGTTCAAGTCATTGTGGTATTTTCCACTCCAAAAAAAGGTTTTGCCCCCCTTAACAATTTCTACCCCAGAAAGGTCTATATTTCGCTGACTGAGCAAATCCAGGTATTCTTGGTTAAAGTCATCACCAACGATGGAGACAATGGCAGATTCCACATTAAATTGGGCTGCGGCCAGTCCTATAAAGGTACCTGCACCACCCAAAATTTTATCCGTTTTTCCAAAAGGGGATTCAATGGCATCAAAGGCAAGGGTGCCTACGATCAACAATTTGCCCATCCAGTTCGAATTTTGCTGCAAATATACTTTTATTTAAAGACTCGCAAGGGGTTACAATTCCCACCTATACGAAAGCCAAAGGAAAAGGGACATTTTTACCCTGTTGGCCATTGTCCCATTAATGTCCGATTTAAAGTGCCACAGGGACACTATTTAAGGACACGTCCCAAAAAACCATCTTTATAGGCACGGCCTATGGGTAATTTTTGCCCTCCCGGCAAGCACACTTGGTTGCCCACTATTTTCTCAATTTTTTTTAGATTGACGATATGTGATTTATGGATTCGATAAAACCTGTTCCTTGGGAGGGTCTCCATCCAGGAGCGGAGCGGTTCGCTTGAGATATATTTCTTGTTGCCCGTCATGATTTCGCTGTAATCCGAATCCGAACTGATGTGATAAATATCATCTATGGCAATTTTTATGTGCTCATAGCCCGACTTAATGTAAATCTCCGTTTTGGATGTAGAGTTGTTTATTTCTTTATGTTCAGAAGGTAAAATCACATTTCGTTGCGGTACTTTTGAAACCGCCTTGACAAAACGTTGAAAAGAAAAAGGCTTTAGAAGATAATCCACGACGTTAAATTCATAACTCTCCAAAGCATATTCAGAAAAGGCAGTGGTCAAAATGATACTGGGTGGATTGGGAACGGTTTTCATGAAATCCATACCCGAAAGTTTGGGCAGGTGAATGTCCAGAAAGACAATGTCCACAGGTTCGGTCTTCAAATATTCCATTGCGCGTATGGCATCTGAGAAAGTTGCCTTTAATGACAACGAGCCCATTTCCCCAATATATTTTTGTAGGATGCGCTGCGCTGGTGGTTGATCTTCTACAATAATACAGTTCATGAACCGTGGTTTTTTTCCAATACTATGGACAATCGAACTTGGTACCTGTTACGGTCTTCCTTAATTTGGAGATTGTGCTTTTCCGGATAGAGCAATTGTAACCGTTTTTGAACATTTTTGAGTCCAATCCCGGTAGTAACGGACTCAAGTTCCTGAGCGGACGCATAGTTGTTGGAGCAATTAAAGAGCAGTACGTTCCCTTTCATTTTCATGCCCACGGCAATCTCAATATTCTCGGTCTGCCCAGCTTGGCTGTGCTTAAAGGCATTTTCAATGAACACGATCAAAATCAAAGGGGCAATCCTGTACCCACTTCCAATCTCCTGTATATCAAACACTACATGTCCCCTGTTTTCAATCTGTAACTTGTTCAACTTAATAAAGTTATGCAGCTGGTCGATTTCTTTTTCAAGCGGAACGAACCTTTCTTTGCACTCATAGAGCATGTATCGCAATAGTCCACTGAGCTCCAGGATGATTTCTGGGGTTTTGTGGGAACCTTCCAGTGCATAGGAATATAGGTTGTTGAGATTGTTGAACAAAAAGTGGGGATTGATCTGCGACCTCAGAAATTGAAGCTCACTTTCCTGAACGCTACTTTTTAAGGCTTCTATCTGTTGTTGCTTTTGGAGGGCATCCCACCCAAACTTAAAGCCGCAGAGGATCGTAATTATCGGGAGTACGTCCAAAAGGGAATAGAATACTCCGGGAAACCCTTTTGCCCTTTCGGTGCCCGCAAAGAAAATTTGTTCCAATACCAATTCTTCCAGTAAGATGATGATGGTGATGACCACTGCCACATACCCAAAAAAATGCCAGTATTTTTTAGGATATAAAAAACGAGGCATTAACCAAAACCCTATTACGGCCGCAGCTAGGGCATAGGTTAAAAAAAACGCCACGTTGTACCACTGGAACCCTGGCTCTTTACTGTCAAATGAATAAAACAGGAAAACTACGGCCAAGAGCACCAATTGAAAAACAAGTTCCTTTTTTGAAATGGACATAATAGGATGGTTTCCGCCATAAAAGTACCTCTACCAAGGTAGCAAAAGAAAAGATATGCCGTGAACGACAGTTTTAAGGTCTTGAACCACAAAAAGCTGCACGATTTTGCCATTGTTGTTGTTTGGGGCAAAACGTCCGTCGTTCACGGGAAATAGTTCAGCTTTTCAGGGGGCTTTAAGAGTTTTGGTAAAAATTAGAAACCTTATGGATCCCATTGTACCAAGGACAAAATGTGTATTGCTTATTATGGCCCTAGTGGTGTTTTGCCTTTTTGGTACCAAGGCCACTGCACAGGAGGGGAGCGTGATCTACACGGGAAAAATCGTTGACAAAGGCTCCGGCCAACCAGTGGCCTATGCAACGGTAATGATCGGTGATTTGTCCACACGGCAGGCTATTATGGGCGTTACCACTTTGGAAGATGGTACCTTCTCTTTGGAAACCAATGCTGGGGACCATTATATTGAAATAAGTTTTATCGGGTTTGAAAAAGTGGTATTGCAACCTCCTGCGGTTCAAAATGGGATTGTGGATTTAGGTACCCTGGAAATGTCCGAGGATGCCCAGCAATTGGAAGAAGTGGTGGTCGAAGGGGAAGTGTCACAAACCGTGTTCAAGTTGGACAAAAGGGTGTTCAACGTGGGAAAGGATCTTAGCAGTACAGGGGCCAGTGCACTTGAAGTATTGAACAATGTTCCTTCGGTGAACGTAAGTATCGAAGGGCAGATCAGCCTTAGGGGCAGTCAGGGGGTGCAAGTGCTCATCAATGGCAAACCCTCCATACTCACCAGTGATGAGAACAATGCCCTGGGCACGATTACGGCAAACATGATAGACCGGGTGGAGGTCATCACCAATCCCTCGGCAAAATATGACGCCGAGGGTACTTCGGGCATCATTAACATTGTCATCAAAAAAGAGGAAAAGCGAGGGTTTAATGGGTCTGTTTCAGTAAATACTGGTGTGCCGGACAACCACAGTGTGGGGATAAGCCTTAACCGTAGGACGGAGAAATTCAATCTGTTCAGTCAGTTGGGGACCGGTTATCGGGAATTGCCCAATGAAATTACGATACGCAATACGGATTTGACCACGGGGACCACCATTTTATCCAATGGGGAAGAGTTCCGTAACGAGACCTTTTACAATTTTATCCTGGGCACGGATTATTATTTCAGTCCAAGTAGTGTACTCACCCTATCCGGAAATTTTGCCCTTGAAATCGAGGATCAGCCTTCTGCCACCAATTTTGCGGCGCTGGACAATTTTGGGAACTTCACCTCGGAATGGGAACGTACGGAAGTGACCGACGCCAGAAACCCCAAATTTCAATATGAGCTGCAATACAAAAAGGATTTTGAGGACCATGAGGACCACGATGTCCTTTTTAGTGCATTGGGGAACTTCTTTGGAAAGGACCAAAGCTCAGAATTTGAAGATGTTACCCTAGCCGGTGAAAACAGGGATGCCGATCAAAACACACGTACCAATTTTCAGGAATCCGTTTTCACCTTTAAATTGGATTACACCAAACCATTCTCCGACAAGTTTTCCATTGAGACTGGAGCACAGTACATCCTTAATGATGTCAGTAATGATTTTGAGGTACAGAATTTGGAGAACGGGGCGTTTGTTACCGATACAGGACTTACCAACATCTTTGAGTTTGGCCAAAATGTGTTGGGCGTTTATGGAACGACAGCTTATGAAGGGAAAAAATGGGGCATAAAAGCAGGTATGCGTTTGGAAAATACGGATGTTGGAACTTTTTTGGTGAACACGGGGGAAACAAACGATCAAAACTACACCAACCTCTTCCCCAGTATGCATACTTCCTACAAATTTTCGGAAAAAGTGTCCCTGCAGGCAGGATATTCCAAAAGGATCTACAGGCCAAGGTTATGGGACCTGAACCCGTTTTTTAATATTAGGAACAACTTTAACATTAGACAGGGCAACCCCAATCTGCTTCCCGAGTTCACGGACTCTTATGAGGTAACCGGCATTTTCCTTATTGGAAAAACTTCATTGAACTTGGGAGTATATCATAGATATACAACGGACATTATTGAGCGGATTTCCATTTTTGAAAACAACGTGAATGTTACCCGGCCAGAAAACATTGGCACCAATAATGCATGGGGAGTGGAATTGAATACAAAATACAGTCCGGTGAACTGGCTTACCCTTAATGTGGACGTCAACTACAATACCTTTGCCCGAAGCGGTTCCCTTGAGGATACACTGTTTGATTTTAGTGCCGAACAGTGGTCGTCAAAACTATTGGCCAAGGTAAAATTGCCCCTGGGAATCGACGTTGAAGCCACGGGAAATTATCTGTCCGCTTATCAAACCGTTCAGGGAGAAATCAATGCCATCGCCTTTTTGGATTTTGGAATTAGAAAAAAGATGATGAAAGGAAAAGGTGTGCTTAACCTAAGCGTGCGCGACGCATTTGCCTCCCGCATACGTGAAAACCAAATTTCGCAGGACAGTTTTGAACTGTTCAACCGAAGTTTCAGGGCAAGGTTTGTGGCCTTCGGATTTAGTTATGGATTTGGAAAAGGAGGGACCATGCAATATTCCGGGGCAAAGCGAATGTAAGGTCATTTTCTTCCAAAGTCCGCAGGGATTTCCCCCCAGGCCTTGGTTTCCCATTTCACGATCGGGGTATTGTATCGATTACTTTTAAGCCAATTTTCTGCGCGTTCTATAAGTTCAAAAATGGGTTTGTTCCCCGCCGTTTTTTCAAGTTTGGTGTTGCATTTCTTTTTGCGCACCCAACTCATGGCGGTCCTGGAATCGGAATAGATTACCCGGTCACTTCCTTTTTGTTTTAAAAAGGCCAATCCATGGACAATGGCCAAAAACTCCCCAATATTGTTGGTGCCCTCCTTGAAAGGGCCTTGCCTGAAAAGCACTTTTTTTGTTTTGGTATCAACGCCCCGATATTCCATTTTTCCTGGATTACCGCTGGATGCGGCATCTACGGAGATGGAATGGAAGTTCGGCTCCCCATATTTTAATTTTTCTTCGGGACTGAGTTCGTCCTTCCCATTTTTTTTGCCTTTGTAATCCGAATAATTTCCATTGTACGCCCTTTTAGCTTCCTTAAAACTGCCAAAGGCCTTGTATTGTGCTCCCTTTATCCCCTTTATTTGGGCTTGACAATCATCCCAGGACTCGTAAATTCCGGGCCTTTTGCCTTTCCAAACCACATAGAATTTCGATTTTTTAGCCATTTTTCAACAACAGTTTTTCGATCACTTTCGGAAAATGTTCATATTCCAAAGCATGGACTTTTTGGGCAATGGCTTCAAAACTGTCCTCTTCGCTCAAGACCGTCCTTTCCTGAAAGATAATGGCGCCCTCGTCATAATGCTCGTTCACATAGTGGATGGTGATTCCGGTTTCCTTCTCCCCATTTTCTTTCACCGCCTTATGAACATTTGCCCCATACATTCCCTTTCCCCCGTATTTGGGCAATAGGGCAGGATGTATGTTAATGATTTTATTCGGAAATGCGGTAACCAGGTCTTTTGGAATTTTCCAGAGGAATCCGGCCAACACAATTAAGTCCGGTTTTAGGGAATGCAATACATTCAGAACGGTATTGGACCTGGAAAAAGCAGTGCGGTTAAAGTACAATAGGGGAATTTCCAGTTGTTTACATCGCTCAATAACATACGCTTTCGTATTGTTGGTAAGTACGCAAGCAACCTTAATACCATCATTGTCTTTAAAGTACTGCACAATGTTTTCCACATTGGAACCCGAACCCGAGGCAAACAGGACAATTTCCTTCATTTCATACGAATTGATAGGTCGCAAAAGTAATCGGATGGCCGTTAAGACCGTAATTTACAGCACATTTTATCGACAAATGGTGTATTTGATCCAAAGTTTTTTATTTTTGCGCACGTTTAAATTTAAAAACCAATAAACTATGTCAGACATTGCATCAAGAGTAAAGGCCATTATCGTTGATAAATTGGGTGTTGATGAGAATGAGGTAGTACCTGAAGCAAGTTTTACCAACGATTTAGGTGCCGATTCCTTGGATACTGTTGAGTTGATAATGGAGTTTGAAAAGGAATTCGATATTCAGATTCCAGATGACCAAGCTGAAAACATTGCAACAGTAGGTCAGGCTATAAGCTATATAGAAGAAGCAAAGTAATCTATGATATTTTACTAAAGAGTAGGAATTATCCATGTGGTGCTTCATCACATGGATAATTTTTTTAATTTCAGGCTAAATAGTGGTTCTATGCAATTAAAACGAGTCGTGATAACCGGTCTAGGTGCACTCACGCCCATAGGCAACACTCTTGAGGCATACTGGGAAGGACTCAAGAACGGTAAAAGTGGTGCTGCTCCGATCACCTATTTTGATACGGAGAAGTTTAAGACCAAATTTGCCTGTGAGCTTAAGGGATACAATCCACAAGACTTTTTTGACAGAAAGGAAGCCCGTAAACTTGATCGTTTCGCCCAATATGCCCTTGTATCTTCGGATGAGGCCATAGCTGATTCCGGACTGGACTTGGACAAAGTGGACAAGTTCCGTGTTGGGGTGGTTTGGGGAGCAGGTATTGGAGGTTTGCAAACCTTTCAGGATGAGGTCATTGGCTACGCCAAAGGTGATGGGACACCCAGGTTTAACCCATTCTTTATCCCCAAAATGATTGCGGACATTGCCCCTGGCAACATTTCCATTAAGCATGGCTTTATGGGACCTAACTATACAACGGTATCTGCCTGTGCTTCCTCTGCGAATGCTTTGATAGATGCCTTGAACTATATTAGGCTCGGCCATTGCGATGTTGTGGTTACCGGAGGTAGTGAGGCTGCAGTGACCATTGCTGGAATGGGCGGGTTTAATGCCATGCATGCCCTTTCTACAAGAAATGACAGCCCGGAAACAGCTTCGAGGCCATTTGATGCCACCAGGGACGGCTTTGTTCTAGGGGAAGGGGCAGGAGCATTGATCCTTGAGGATTATGACCACGCCATGGCCAGGGGAGCCAAGATCTATGGGGAAGTTTTAGGCGGCGGATTGAGCAGTGATGCCTATCACATGACCGCTCCACATCCCGATGGCATAGGGGTGGTCCGTGTCATGGAAAATTGTTTGCGCAATGCCGGTCTTAAACCGGAGGATGTGGATATCATCAATACCCATGGAACCTCAACACCCTTGGGAGACGTAGCGGAACTAAAGGCCATTTCCAATGTATTTGGTTCCCATACCCCTAAAATGAATATAAATTCAACCAAATCCATGACAGGTCATTTGTTGGGAGCGGCCGGTGCCATTGAAGCTATTGCTTCCATTTTGGCACTGAAGTACAATACGGTCCCACCAACAATAAATCACAGCACTGTGGATGAAAGTATTGATCCCGATCTCAATTTAACCTTGAACAAGGCGCAGGAAAGGGAGGTCAATGTAGCCATGAGCAATACCTTTGGCTTTGGTGGTCACAATGCCTGTGTGCTTTTCAAAAAAATTAGCTAGTCAAATCTCCCGATGAAGTTTGCCCCCAAAATATTTAATTCCCATCCTAAAGCGGATGGGGATTTTTTTTTGGGCATAAAAAACATTTTGGGATTTAAACCCAAAGACCTTGAAATCTACAAAAAGGCTTTCCTACATCGATCCATGAACAAGAGGGATGATGGTGGAAACCCCATGAATTATGAACGATTGGAATTTTTGGGGGATGCCATGCTTGGGACCATTATCTCAAAGCATTTGTACAATAAAGTCCCGGAAGGGGACGAGGGCTATTTGACCAAAATGCGTTCCAAGATCGTAAGTAGAAAACACTTGAACGAATTGGGCAAGGATTTGAACCTTTTGGAATTTGTGGAAAGTAGGATTCCCAAATCCCATTTTGGGGACAATATCCATGGTAATGTGTTCGAGGCCCTGGTGGGTGCCATTTATTTGGACAAGGGATATACGGCATGTGAAAAATTCATTAATAATCGGGTTATCGAACCCTATGTGGATATTGAACAACTGGAGGGAAAGGTCATCAGTTACAAAAGCTTGGTCATTGAGTGGTGCCAAAAACAAAAGAAGGACTTTCAGTACGAGGTTTATGAAGATACTGGAAATGATGAACTAAGGCATTTTGCCGTGAAGCTTTACATTGACGGTAAAATATTGGCAAAAGCCAGGGCAACTTCCAAAAAAAAGGCCGAAGAAAAAGCTTCCAAGAGGGCATATTATGCACTTCAGAATAAAATTAAGGAACTCTAATTTTTAAGAAAAAGTAAACTCAAACGTTTTCGTAACCTGCTTATCCCTACAGGATGGGCTTTAACTAGGCGGGTTGATGTATTAGCACTATATTTACAATTCGCTAGATTTTGATGGTCACTATACACAAAATTTCCGAGGGATTGTTTATGGATTCCTTCGATCTTATTGCACTCCATTGTGCTATGGAATGTTATGCGTTGGCCTATCATATCAATAAAGCAACCGGGTTTAAATTGGTAAGGGCGGAAGAGGATCTGGAAATTGCCACCTCTTCGTATCCCTTCTACGAGTGGAAGGACAGTATTAAGGACCAGGAGTGGTATTTAATAAAAAATGTAGTTACGGTAGAAGAGGTTGGTGATGACCAGGGATTGTTTCAGGATAGTATGACCACAACCTTACATTATTTACTGGAAGAAAGGAAGGAAATCAACTATTTACTGAAATTGAGCCCAGGGAATTCCAATGAAATAACAAAGGCCCTGGAAATAATACGGACCGTCCCCAGCATAAGCATGGCTTATCAAATGGATGTGGAAACACTAAAATCTAAAAGAAATCTAATATTTTAATAATGCCTTCAAAGAAGAAAACCAAAATTGTGGCCACGTTAGGCCCTGCTACCAGTAAGAAAGAGGTATTAAGGGAAATGATGAAGGAAGGGGTCGATGTATTTCGAATCAACTTTTCGCACGCCAATTATGACGATGTCAAGGAGCGCATAGAACTGATTAGGGAGTTGAATGAAGAGCTGGAGTATAATGTGGCAATTTTGGCAGATTTACAGGGACCAAAATTACGTGTGGGCGTCATGGGGGGCGAAGTGGTGGTTGCCCCGGACGATGAAATACTTTTTGTTACCGGAGAACCTTTTGAAGGAAGTGCAGAACGGGTATATATGAACTATGCCAGTTTCCCCCAGGATGTAAAACCAGGGGAGCGGATCCTATTGGATGATGGAAAGCTGATTTTTGAGGTCATGCATACCAATGGGGAAAATGAAGTGAAGGCCAGGGTAATACAGGGCGGCCCACTTAAATCCAAAAAAGGGGTCAACCTTCCCAATACCAATATTTCCTTGCCCGCATTGACCGAGAAGGACATTGAGGACGCCATTTTTGCCATAAAACAGGAAGTGGATTGGATTGCATTGTCCTTTGTGCGGTTTAGTCAGGATTTGATCGATCTGCAAAATTTGATCAAAGTACATTCCGATAATAAAATCCCGATAGTCGCAAAAATTGAAAAACCTGAAGCCGTTGATAATATTGATAAAATCGTTGCCTATTGTGATGGTTTGATGGTTGCACGTGGTGACCTAGGGGTGGAGGTTCCGGCTCAGGAAGTCCCCTTGATACAGAAACAGTTGGTGCTAAGGGCAAAAAAGGCAAGGATACCGGTAATTATTGCCACACAAATGATGGAGAGCATGATCACAAGCTTAACACCAACCCGTGCAGAGGTCAATGATGTGGCCAATTCCGTTATGGATGGTGCAGATGCCGTAATGCTTTCCGGTGAAACCTCCGTGGGCAATTATCCCGTACAGGTCATCCAAAAAATGACAAGTATCTTAAAAAGTGTGGAGGGTTCAAATTTGATTACCGTCCCCCAGAATCCGCCACATATCAGGACCAAAAGATATATCACCAAATCAGTCTGTTACCATGCGGCCCTAATGGCCAATGAAATACAGGCAAAGGCCATTTCCACATTGACCAATAGTGGGTATACGGCGTTTCAGATATCTGCATGGCGTCCAAGCGCACATATTCTGGTATTTACCTCAAACAAGAGAATTTTAACACAACTCAATCTTTTATGGGGGGTAAAGGCCTTTTACTATGACCGTTATGTTTCCACCGATGAAACCATTGAGGATGTTAACGTAATTGCCTGCAAAAAAGGATTCCTGGATGTAGGTGACATGCTGATCAGTTTGGCAGCAATGCCCATTAAGGATAAGGGGATGGTCAATACCTTAAGGGTAACGGAAATAGAGACCTGTACGTTCTAGGCTACCTCGCGCTCAAAAGCAATAAAGTTTACTACTTTTCCATGGACATCTTTGACTGGGGCCCCTTTGATCCAACATTTATAGGTTGAACCGTCTTTTCGGTAATTCAGGATAACCTCTTCAAAAGGTTCCCTCTTTTTTATGGCCCTACGTATTCTAAGGGAAGTCTCCTGGCACGTTTTTTCGCCCTGAAACAGTTTGGGCTTCTTGCCTATGATTTCCTGGGGGAGGTAACCATTCATTCCATAAATACTTTTTGAAGCATGTACTATGGTAAGATTGGTATCGGTGACGACCACAATATGGTTATCTTCCAGAATTTCCTTCTCAAAGGACGAAGTATCTTCCCATTTGTGGGTCAAGGCAAAGGATTTTAAATCCTTAACCTCGCTTAAACCGCTACAAAGGGTATTGAATCCGCTTGAAAATAAATCCCACGACCCCAAAGGGAGACTTTTCAATCCCTGTTTGGCATAGAAATTATTGGCGGCAAAATCGTATTCTTTCATCTCTTTCACACTGCAATACTAGGAAAATCAGCAACTTGGAAAAAACTTATAACATGAATTAACAGTTCTGTCCAAGGCTAACATTCGTATTTACAGGTATTGGGGATGTAAGACTAAACAAAAAAATAGACTAATCCACAGGGTTTTTGGCCTTTTATAATCTTGGACAACAACTATGAAACTAGAATTTCACGACCCAAAACTAGGGGCTTTGTTTGGTTTGACGGACGATATCAAAAATGAAGGGAGATACTTTACCCTAACCGAAAGGACCATAAAGTTTTTATGGAATAGGAACAATGAACCTGTATGGTTAACCGTGGATGGACTTAAACTTGAATTACTTCCCAATCAATTGGTTACCGTTACCTACCTGCAACAAATTTCATATAAGGATGCCAGCCTACCCATAACTGCTTTTTTGTTCAATAGGGAATTTTACTGTATTGCGGACCATGATAGTGAAGTCTCCTGCAATGGTATCCTATTTTTTGGAACCCAGGATTTGCCCATTATCACTTTACATAAGGAGCACCAAAAACGATTTGATCTGCACTACGATATCTTTGTGGAAGAATTCTCCACTCCGGATAAGATCCAGGGAGACATGCTTCAAATGTTGTTAAAGCGTTTGATCATTATGAGTACCCGGTTGGCCAAAGAGCAATTGATCGTAAAGGAATTGAACAATGATCAAATTGAAGTAATCCGAAAGTTCAACTTTTTGGTGGATATTCATTACCGCACCAAACGAAAGGTGAGTGATTATGCCGATATGCTGTTTAAGTCCCCCAAAACCCTTTCGAACCTTTTTTCCATTTACAATCAAAAATCCCCGCAACAGATCATTTTGGACCGATTGGCCTTGGAAGCCAAACGATTGATTCATTTTACCGATAAGCAAAACCAGGAGATTGCCTACGAATTGGGGTTTAACGATCCGGCACATTTTAGCAAGTTCTTCAAAAAAGTGACCAAAATGACCCCTTCCGAATACAGGGATGGGCCCCTTGTAAGTCCTTAAGGGAAATTTTGACAAGCCATCGGGAAATCCCTACTAACTCCCACCCTCTTCATCGCCGCATCTTTGTACTGTAATTAAAAAACCATAACAATGAATGCAGCACAGAAATCAATATTCAATCTGATAGAAATTTTTAGGAGCGCTAAAAAAGCACCGGTGGTAAGACCAGTAGCTGCTACGCATTGCGAGCAAAGACATCACCACGATTTTTATTGTGATGCCGAGAAACCTTTTGTAACACAAGTTTAATTCAAATATTTAGTAACGATTCCCCCCTATGCAGGGAGGATAACAAAGTAAAATTATGAGCACATTTAATGTACCTAAAAGAGATGAAGTAAGTAGCAATAACCAAGCTATTTTTGACAACCTGGAAAAAGCTGTTGGCTTTGTTCCCAATCTTTATGCAACCTATGCATATTCCGAAAATGCATTGGGCAACTATTTAACACTGTCCAACGGAAAGACCTCTTTAAACGCAAAGGAAAAAGAAGTAGTGAATTTGGCCGTGAGCCAGGTAAATAACTGTATCTATTGTTTATCCGCACATACGGCCATTGGCAAAATGAATGGTTTTTCCGATGACCAAATCCTGGAACTGAGGGCTGGAAAAGCATCATTTGACACCAAGTTGGATGCCTTGGCAAGATTGGCCCGAAACATTACTGAAAATAGGGGAGCCACGGATAGCGATGTGGTAGCCAATTTCTTTGAAGCCGGATGGACAAAGGAAAACCTTGTGGACACCATTGTGTTGGTAGGGGACAAGACCATTTCCAATTATCTGCACAAAACTACGGATGTGCCTGTTGATTTTCCCGTGGCACAACCTTTGGACTTAGTTGAAGCATAAGTAAAATAGAATCAAATAAAATTTAAAGTTTTAGAAATGAAAAGAGCAATAGCATTAGTAGTAGTAATGGTTGGCTTTGCAGTAATGGCAAACGCCCAGGACAAGATGATGGCCAAAGAGGTCAAGACCATTTCCTTGGAACAGACCCCTGGGGAATTTGTACAAAAAAGCTTAACCGTGGAAGAGGGAACCTACGTGTTTGCAATTGCAAACAATGGTATTGACCACAACGTGGGCTTTGTTTTGGTTGAAAAAGGGAAAGACATCAGTAAGCCTGAAAATCATATACAGACGGCTTATGTCACTGCACCGGTAGGAACCAATGAAACACAAAAATCAAAACCTACCGTATTGGCCAAAGGGGAATATGTATATTTCTGTCCCTTGAATCCAACAGCTACGGACAACACATTGATTGTACAGTAGTTTGGTGTATCAATCAAACGTTCAAAAAAACCCGATTCAAAGAATCGGGTTTTTTTATTGAACCCATTTCAAAAAGATTAAGTGGGTTCATTGTTTTAAACGGGATTCCGCAAATAATGATGGGGCAATACTTTTTGCCAAATGTATGGGCCAATCATTTTGATGTAAATGACTCTCGGTAATGGCGCTCTCATAAAGGAGATAGAGTCCTCCCGAAATTTTTTCGGTTTCCGCAATCGAAATATGGGCGATATTGTCACCGACGATTTCTCCCAGAAATAGAAGCAATTCCTTTTTTTGACGCTGGATCACAGCGCGGATCTTTTTGTCTTTGGAACTCAATTCCCCCAAAATTTTTTGTGCCCAACAACCATGGAAATCCCCCTGTCGGTACAAATTCCTTAAAAAATCAAAAATGGCCAATAATTGTGGTTTCCCAAGGGGTTTACTGCGCACAAAAGAGGTCAAAGGTTCCATAAAGGACTGGTGGCGCATTTCTAAATAAGCGATACAAATAGCTTCTTTTGATTTAAAATGATGGTAAAGCGTAGCCTTGGCAATATTGGATTTGGCAACAATTTCGTTGATTCCCGTAGCATTGTATCCGTTACTGTAGAACAATTCATTGGCTATGGAGATGATATGGTGCTTGATATTGGTTTTTTGCATATCCAAAGATAATAAAGACCGGTCTGTCTATGTATAAAAACGTTAAAATTGATCTTTTCTTTTGGCCGTATCAGGTTTTTCTTTCAATGAGGGGATCAGGACAAAAATTTTAATCATTTTTTAGCGTTCTTTTCGCTGAAATATTTGCTGCCCAAGCGTAGTTTAGCAAAAAAATAGCTGTGATTATAGATCTTATCACTTCCATTCTTTGGAGCCTGTCACCTTTTGGGGAATCCAAGGTGGGAATTCCCTATGGAATTGCGCAGGGTGTGAACAGTTATCTGGTTTTTGTGACTTGCTTTTTGGCCAATGTGCTGGTATTCCCCTTAATGATGTTCTTTTTGGAAAATGTGAACAAGGGACTCATCCAATGGCGGCCTTATAAAAAAGCAGCGATTTGGGTAGCGAAGCGGGCCAAATCGGGCACAGGAAATAAAATCCATCGGTTTGGTTTTTTTGGTTTGGCACTTTTTGTCATGCTTCCGGTACCTGGAACAGGGGTTTATGCAGGGAGTATTGCGGCTTATCTATTTCAAATTGAACGAAAAAAGGCCTTTATCGCCAATGCCATCGGTATTTTCTTTTCATCATTGATCATTTGGGGGGTAACCGTTTCGGTCAAGGCCATTTGAGGTTTTTGGTCCTGGCTCAACCTATCTGGGAAATCCTTTACGTATTCTTACGCAAGCCTACATTTTAAGCATTGGGAATAGCTTTCGGATTTCGGCATCGGAGGGTTGTTTTCCGTACTCGCATATTTCAAAAGCTTCCACATAGCGAGCTTTTTCAACGGCTTTTTGCCCGTACCACTTTCTAAGACATTCCAATGAGGCTTCACTTGGTTTCGATCCCAGTCGGTCGCCCAAAAATTCAAGTCGTTTGTCCTTGTCTTTGGGAACTTTTTCCAACGTTCCGTTTGTCCAGGGCAACCACTCAAAGAATTGGGATTCATGGGCCGCGGCCGCATACATCTTTTGCTCAAATACCTCATCAATGATTACGGCAATATCCGGCTCAAATGGATTTGGTTTTTTAAACCTATCCTGGCAGTATAGAAAAACGGGATTCTTTGCCAAGGGCGGGGTATCCGGGGCCACATTGGGCACAATGACCATATAGGCGGCGTCCTGGACCAGGATACCGGTGTACCTATGATCGGGATGATAGTCGTTGGGCCTAGGGGCTATAACCACATCCGCATTCCATTTTCTGATTTCCCGGATGACTTTTAAACGGTTTTCCAAAGTGGGCATCAGTTCACCATCATGGTTGTCCAGGACCGAGTACTCCACTCCAAACCTTCTACCGGCTTCCTGGGCTTCCGCCCTTCGGATTTTGGCCAAAGCACCACCACCCAATTCATGATGTCCCGCATCGCCATTGGTCAAGGAGACAAACTTCACATTATGGCCCATATTGGAAAAAAGAATTGCCGTTCCCCCCGAGGAAATATCACAATCATCTGGGTGTGCCCCAAAAACCAGAACGTTCAAAGGATTTTGTTGGGCACCTATAGCATAGGAAATGAAACAAAAAAGCAATACTACATACGTTTTGATCATAACCGCAGGTTTTATCCCATCATTTTCATTTCTATTGGATCCCACTTTACGGGACTTTTTGTGTAATAACTTTCATTTGCCAGTAAAGCCGCTCCAGCAGCCCTAAGTCCAAAAGTGGGGTCTTGGATTGCTTTCCCCTTCTCGCGAATAGCGGTAAAGAAATTATGGAAATGGTCATGGTGTGCCCCCTTGTAATCCCTGGGAGATTCCCAAGTAGTTGTTCCGGTTTGCAGGACTGAATTTCGACTTTTAGGACTTACCGTGGAATGATTGCTTCGTATGGCCCCTTGTGTTTTCTCAGTAAAGGCCACCAGGGAGTAATCCCCCGGATCCATATTTAGTTTGGACCGCCTAACGCTGACGGTATTCCAACCAATTTCCATCTCACCTTCGGTACCGACCAACTTAAATCCTGAACCTCCTCCGGAACCTGCGATAAAATTGACACGGAAAACGGCATTAAAAGCGGAATGGGTTTCCGTTTTGGGAAAATCGTAAAGGGTTATGCTCACGTCCGGAACATCCCGGCCATCCTTCCAATAGCGAAGCCCGCCCGTAGCCAACGCAGAAGTTGGCCCAAAAGAATCAATCATATAGTGCAGGGAAGAAAAAGCGTGCACAAATAAATCCCCGGCCACTCCAGTACCGTAGTCCTTGTAGTTTCGCCACCTAAAGAACCGGGTTGGATCATAGGCCACTTTTGGTGCATTTCCAAGAAAGGTGTCAAAGTCAACGGTATCAGGACTCTGATCCGGAGGAATGGGATATTGCCAAGCCCCTTCTGCCGAATACCGATCATTATAAAAGTCCAATAGTACTAAATCCCCTATGGCACCTTCCTTGTACAACTGTTTGGCTTTTTCATTGGTGAGGGAAGACATTCCCTGACTTCCAATCTGACAAATTTTTCCACTGCTTTTTTGTGCGGAAATGATTTCATTGCCGTCCTCCCATTTTTGGACCATGGGCTTTTCGCAATAGACATGTTTCCCGGCCTTAAGGGCATCCACGGCAATTTTTTTGTGCCAATGGTCCGGGGTAGCTACAATTACGGCATCAATATCTTTACGGTCCAAAAGCTTTCGATAGTCACGGGTAACAAAAAGGTCCTTGCCCCACAGTTCCTTGGCACGATCTAACCTCCCGGTATAAAGATCGCAGGCAGCAACTATTTTTACACCATCCACCGAAAGGGCCGCCCTGGTATCATATATGCCTTGGATTCCAGAACCGATGAGACCAATATTGATATGGTCATTGGCGGAGAACAGCCCATCTTTGTACGTCCGGGATAGCACCAATCTTTCTCCTTTGGAGGCGGAAAGGATAAATGGTGCCGTGCTCATTGCCGCTGAGGCCATTGAGGCCTTTTTGATAAAAGATCTTCTGTCGGTATTCTTAGTTGTCTTGTGGTGCATGGGGAAATGTGTTTGTGAGCACTTAAGTTAAGTTATTTTCCCCTTCTTTGAAAGGAGGCTGGGGTTCAAAAGTCAAATCTCAATTGAACGGAAACCGTTTCCTCTTCCTTATCCTTTAAGGAATTCCTTTTTTCAGTGTTGAGGTTGGCCAGGGATATTCCCAACAAGCGAACTGAATTTTGCATTGGAGCCTGATACAACAGTTCTTTGGCCGCTTCCAATATCAAGCCTTTTTCTGAAATGAAATAGGGCAGTGTTTTACTCCTTGTTTGTAAGGTGAAGTCACTGTATTTGATTTTTAGCGTAATGGTCTTTCCGGCAATCTTTGATTTTTTGAGCCGTCGTTCCAACTCGTTGGCAATATGTTCCAGTTTTTCCAACATGAAAATCTCACTGCTCAGGTTTTCGTGGAATGTCCGTTCCGCCCCTACGGATTTTGGAATGCGTTCCGGTTTTACCTCACTTCTATGTACCCCCCTTACTACATTATAGTAATAACCACCACTCTTGCCAAAGTGATCTTCCAAAAATTCCTGGGTTTTTTCTTTTAGCTCCTTACCCGTAAAAATCCCAAGCTTATACATCTTCTCGGCAGTAACCTTGCCAATGCCATAAAACTTTCGAATGTCCAGGTTTTCCAAAAATTGGATGACCTCTTCCGGATTAATGGTTTTTTGTCCATTGGGTTTGTTATAGTCACTTGCTACTTTGGCAATGAACTTATTGATGGATATGCCTGCAGAGGCGGTCAAACCGGTCCTTTCAAAAATTCTTTGTCGAATTTCCTGTGCAATAAGGGTAGCGGATGGGTTGCCCTTTTTGTTTACGGTGACATCCAAATAGGCTTCATCCAAGGAAAGGGGTTCCACCAGATCGGTATATTCGAGGAAGATGCTCCGTACTTGTTGCGATACTTCTTTGTAGCGATCAAATCTTGGTCTAACAAAAATAAGATCGGGACAGTTCTTTTTGGCCAGGTACCCACTCATGGCACTGCGGACCCCAAATTTTCGTGCTTCGTAACTGGCAGCCGAAACCACACCACGTTTTGAACCTCCACCCACGGCAACGGGTTTTCCTTTTAGTTCTGGATTATCCCTTTGTTCCACGGAAGCATAAAAGGCATCCATATCAACATGTATGATCTTTCGAAGTGGAAAATCCAAGTCCATACCCAAAATTAGGTTATATTTAGTTGGATGGAAAGAAAGCAAAAAGAGGCTATAGTTTTAGGTGCTACGGGACTTGTGGGAGGAATAGTGTTGGATTTGCTTTTGAAGGATGACCGTTATAAAAAGGTAACCGTATTTTCAAGAAGGGCATTGGAAATAACACATTCCAAATTGCACACTGTTATAGGAAACCTGTTGCAACTGGATACTTTTGCAAGTGAGTTCCATGGTGATGAAGTGTTTTGTTGTATTGGCACCACAAAGGCCAAAACACCGAACAAACACACCTATCGAAAGATCGACTTTGGCATCCCCAGCACTGCGGCCATACTATGCAAGCAAAATGGAATTGGAACCTTTATTGTGATTTCCGCAATGGGGGCAGATTCAGGGAGTCCCATTTTTTACAACATGATCAAGGGCGAAATGGAAGAAGCTGTTCTAGCCGTTGGTCTGGAGAAAACACATAGCGTCCAGCCGGCTTTAATCGGGGGTACACGGGATGAAAAAAGGCCCGGGGAGTATTTTTTTAAAAAACTGATGAATACATTGGATTTTTTGATGATCGGTCCTTTTGGGCAATATAAGATCATTTTACCGGAGACCATTGCAAAGGCCATGATCTGGTTGGCCAATAACCCCTATGACAAAAAACGTGTACCTTCAGAAACCTTAAAAGAATTGGCGGCTCATGGAACACCTTGAAATTGAACGGAAATTTTTGGTCAAATCCAACAATTATAAAGCCGCTGCCATTTCAAAAAATAGGATTGTCCAGGGTTTTTTAAATACCCATCCAGAGCGCACGGTGAGGGTAAGGATTACTGGAGAAAAAGGTTTTTTGACCGTAAAAGGCATGGGCAATGATTCGGGGACCACACGATTTGAATGGGAAACTGAGATTTCATTAGCCGAGGCCACCAATTTGATTGACCTATGTGAACCCGTTATTTTGGAAAAAGTACGGTTTAAGGTACCCGTGGATGGAGCGATGTTTGAAGTTGATGAATTTTTAGGGGAGAACAAAGGATTGGTCGTTGCAGAAATAGAACTCCAACACGAGGACCAACCCTTTAAAAAGCCGGATTGGTTGGGGAAAGAAGTAACCGGAAACATCAAATACTACAACGCTCAATTGAGCATAACACCTTTTAACCAATGGAAAGACTACGAATAGTGATTTTTTTGATGGCAATTGTCTTTATGGGATGTAAAGAAGTGGAAAAACCACATGTTCAGCAACAAGGGACCGAAGCCAAAAAAAGTACTGCAGACGTAAAACAAGAATTGATTGATAAAGGGTTTCAGGTCTTCGATTATGTGGATGGGAAAACCAAGGATACCGTTCTGATGCAACAGTATTTTGTCGCTTTTTTAAAAAGTGGACCAAAACGCTCACAAAGCAAGGAAGAAGCGGATAGCTTACAGACCTTACATTTGGGCCATTTAGGCCGCATGTACGAGGCAGGCTATGCCGATATTTCCGGACCTTTTGGCGATGATGGCGATATCCGCGGTATTACCATTTATAATGTGCCCACCTTACAAATAGCAGATAGCCTGGCGAATCTAGATCCGGCCGTACAGGCGGGAAGATTGGAGATAGAGGTACATCCTTGGTGGGCCGCCAAAGGATTTCCACTGCGATAACATGTGATTTCCCGTGAAGGACAGTAACATTCGCATATTATTGAATACCCTCATTTTTTTGAGTGCCTGTGTTTCCATTGCCCTGGACTATTTTAATAACCCGTATTATGGGTTGGGGAAATCTTTGACTACCATTTTGGTGATTCTACTACCCGTTTTGGTGAGGGGGAAACACAAGGGTTTTAAGCGAATTTTAATT
This sequence comes from Croceivirga sp., assembly GCA_028281025.1. GTDB lineage: Bacteria > Bacteroidota > Bacteroidia > Flavobacteriales > Flavobacteriaceae > Croceivirga. The sequence continues at coordinate 276,965 of JANQKR010000016.1, read as the reverse complement.
GTGGCCCTTTGCTTTTGCCTATTGGGGGACATACTCCTTTTGAATCCCAGCTATTTTGTTTATGGCCTAGCCGCATTTTTAGTGGCCCATTTGTTATTTGTAAAAGGATTTATTGGATTAATCGGATGGCAAAAGAATCCTATGGTAGCTTTGATCTTGTTGGTCATAGGCATTGCTTTGTACACTTGGTTATATCCCGATCTTGGAGGGTTGGTTTGGCCCGTGGCACTCTATGTCTTGGTCATTTTATGTATGGCCTGGCAGGGGATTGCACTGTACCTCAAGGAAAAAACCAAGGCACATGGGCTTATTGCATTGGGGGTACTGTTCTTTTTGTTTTCCGATAGTATGATTGCCGTGAGCAAATTCAAAAATCCCTTTGAACTTTCCGGTCTTGTTGTCTTATCAACCTATTGGTTGGCAATTGCCTTGATTGCAAATGCGGCGTATTTGATTATTGGGGCTGGGGATAAATGACCGCTGCAGGGCAGGGGTAATCCGAATGATGATTGGCCCATTACTGATGGGATAAGATCTGTGATAGCAAAACTAATCTTCACTCGATTTTTCTTCCGTTAACCTGACAATGTTGGTTATTAATTCCAATATTCCTTCATCTTCAACACTTTGTATGTTGTTTGCCAAAGACCCTGTACGAACAATATTATAATTCTGCTGTCTTGGGCTAAATAATGCCCTGAGGTTTTGTTCACTTTTAGGATTGGAGAAATCATAGGTGGCCCGCATCCATGGTTGTACCTCATTGAACAAAAAGTCCCAATTAAAACGCTCTTCCTCAAGATAATCGTTCAAAACATCGTTCCAGGACAACAAATATCTCCTAAGGCTATCATTCTTTATGATTTCAAAAGTGGAGGAGTTGATCAATGAATTGACCGTACCCGTTTTTGGATTGAAGGATTTGTTTGCAAAAGCTAAATTGTGGTAATACATTAAACTATCCAGACGTTGTAAACTCGTTTTGTCACTTTTTAGCTTTTCCAGATCAATGGATTTACTGAGGAGTAGTACCTTTTGACAGGCCCTTATGGTTTCTTTATTGAACCAGATGATGCTGTCCAATTGTTCCTTATTGGATTTAAAATCTTCATGAAGCTCCCTTAAGATGGTGGCCTCCCTTTGCTCCAACTTTTTTTGTTCGTTCCAATTGTTGATCTGTAAGGCTATCAAAATACCAATGACCACCAATACAATTTCCCCAATGGCGTAAATCAAATACTTGGAGAATTTGTTCTCGGAAAGGAGGGACTGTCGGATTCTTCGGAAGAATTTTAGCATAGACCGGTATTTTTTTGAACAGCTGTTATGGTTTTGATCGATTCGCTTTTTGAAAGGTAAAGAAATTGCTCGGAAAAAGAAATGAACGACGAAGTTGGACTAAATACGTTCGGTGGAGGCAGAATCCAACCCTGTCTTTGAAAACCGAATGGCCATGGATTTTTTTGAGAAAAACTTGAATAGGGATTGCAAGGTACCTATCCCCAGTAGCACAAAACCGGCAAAAAAGATATTGATTGAAGAGGAAAACAAGGTGCCACTGTTCAAAACTCCCAATATCAAAAGTGTCGAAAGGGGAAAAGAAAGGGCAAGAATATTTATGGCATAACCATTGTCAAAGGTTTTGGATTCCTTTTCCATTTCCAAACTATCTACCAATGAAATATGTGCATAAGGCCAAAAACTGCAAGCGCTTAGCCCAAAGGCCAGGAGCAATAGAATTTCTTTGGGAATCTGAAGACTGGTGGTGACCACAAACACACCAATAACCAAGAATACCACACCTGCCCTGATACAAAGCAGCGAAAAAATCTGATAGAACTGTTTTCTTTTGATCTTTACGGCCAAACCAATGAACAAAAGGACCAAAGGGGTCATCATTAGACTCAATTTGGAAAGGGCTTCGCTTATAAAGAAAGGAAGCGCCTCCATGTTGATACCCAAAAGCAATAGTAATAGGGCCAGACCTATAAAAAGATTGACCGGTTCCGTAACGAGGGTTTTAAACAAGGCGATGATTTTACTTTTTCGGCCATCACTCCTTACTTGATGTCGGGTATAGTGCCATTGCATGGCGATGAGGTACAAAACAATAAGTACAAATACCTTATTGCCCAAATCGGCCATGGCCGCCTTGGCCAGATAGGAACTCCCCAAGAATTCCACGATAAAGGGGAAACAGGACAATCCAGGGGCCAATGAAGGGACCAATAATCTTGCGGTTCTAAACTCAGGGGTATTTTTTGCAATTCCCAAAAGGGGCAGCAGAAAGGGAATCACCAAAAACAAAAGCAGGTTAAGGGCGAGGGCAAGTAAGGGCAACAACAACAAATTTAATTGTACTTGTATGCCTAAAAGGGCAATAAAAATGGTAGCGGGCAGCGCTAGGTTTAAAATGATCTTTTTTAATCCAATTAACTCATCATGGGAGGTAAACTTAACCTTGAGCAAAAACCCAATACAAATGAAAAAAATGAAAACTACTGTTTTTTGAAGGCCAATTTCCATTTGTCTAAACGAATACCTTACCTAATGCAGCAGTAAATAATTTCATCTCTTCCATTGTGCCCATGCTCACGCGGCACCAGTTTTTATCCATGAACTGGAAAGCCCTGACCCCTACTTTTTGTTCGGTCATTTTTTGAAGAAATCCCTTGCCTTCCATTTCTATGGGGAATATCATAAAACTTGTATGTGAGGTAACGGGTTCAAAACCCATTTCCTGTAAGCTTTTGAAAACATAATCCCGGGCCTCGGCATTTAATTTTCTGGACTTGTCAAGGAATTCATGGTCCTCCATCGCTGCCATGGCTGCATAGACCGATGGGTAGCTGATCCCCATCCCTGCACGGGTAATTCTTTGCAATTTGTCCAAAGTGGCCTCTTGTGCCAGGGCATAGCCCACACGAAGTCCTGCCATACCATGGATTTTTGAGAACGTACGTGCTACGATAATGTCCTTCCCTTCTTTAATCAGGGAAACCATGCTCTGTTTGGCACCGTCTTCCAAAAACCACAAATAGGCCTCATCAACAAAAACGGGTACTTTTTCAGAGACCCTTGAACAAAAGTCCAATAGCTTTTTGGCATCCGTAATGGTCCCGGTAGGATTGTTGGGGTTACAGATATAGACCAATTTGGTTTCGGAATCTATGGCCTTTTCCATGGCCTCCAGATCATGGGACCAATCTTCGTTGAGTGGAACAGGTTTCCATGTCCCCCCTGCAGCTTCAGCAACACGGATCAATGACATGTATGCCGGATCTGCAGATACGACATTACCACCGTTCATAAAAAGCACCATGGCCGTTTTTTCCAAAAGATCGGAAGATCCGGGACCCATCATAATATTTTTTGGGGTTACGCCTTCAAAATCCGCGATTTTGTCCATGAGTTGGAATAACTCCTTCCAAGCGTATCTGTTTCCCCCCGAAGCGGATTTTTTTAATGCTTCCAAAGCCATGGGAGATGGGCCATACGGGTTTTCATTGGCATTTAACTTAGCTTCAAGGATTGGGAATTCCCTTGAACTTTCCAGAAGATATTCCTTAAAGAAAGGACTATAGAGGGCATTACCTTCGGCATCCAGTTCCAAAGGAAGGGAAGGGTTTTTCGAAAATCCAAGATACGGGGAGGCCATCAATCCACCTGCGGTCAAAGCAGAGGTTTTTAGCCAGTTTCTGCGGTTGATTTTAATCGAGGTCACGAGGTATAAGTATTTAGAATTAGCATCACCTCAAGTTATGGGCTTGCCCCTATATTTCCTATGGTAAAACCATAAAAATCAATAGGTTAAAATTCTGAAATCTTATTTTTGATATGGTAGAATTATCGATTTCAAAAAGTTCAACAGTTGGTTTTAAGGCTTATCGACCTAAAATCCCATCTTTATTGAGTACGGGGATTGGCACCAGTTGTTGTTGGTTAACACTGTTCTTTTCAAAAAAGAAGCGTTTTTCGTAGAGCTTATTGTCCGCGTAGTAGGTCACAAAAAACTCGTTGTTGAGTGTGAGTACATCTTCCGTGACCATTTCAATCTTTTCGTACCCTTTGGCGGCCACTATCCCAAAAGCATAGCGCATGGTCGTGGTCTTTTTATCACCATCATATCCCTTGGAGACCACTAGGGCCATTTCTATGGGGGTAACTCGGTTGTTAACAAGGTAAGCATTCCAATCCCTGGCTAGAAACTCCTTGTCCCATTCCAGGGCCATGACCACATATACGTCCCTGGAAATGGGAATCTCAATATCTTTCCTCATAAAAGTTACACTTGAAAGATGGGCGCTTCCACTAAGACTGTAGTGTTTGTGTTACCCAAGGAAAACTATCCTTAATATGACCAAATAGCTGTTGTTCGGGAACCAAATCCGGAATAATGTCAATGGACATCAATAAATCCTGTGGCTGTTCCTGAAGCCCCGTTAAGACCACTTTAATTCCCTTTTGTGAGAGTTCAAGAATGGCATCTTCCAAGGCATATAATCCAGATTGGTCCATATAGGGAACACGGTCCATCCTAATGATCAGTACTTTGATGTCTTCATTGATTTTTTTGACTTCCTCCTTAAAATGGGAGGTAAATCCAAAGAACAACGGACCATACAGGTGTTTGATATAAACATGGTCCTTATGGCGTTTAAAAAAGTCGCCTTCGTCATCCCAGGGTTTTTCACCATCAAAACCGGCCAACGTTCCCACTTGCATACCCTCCTCGCCAATATCACTGGAACGTTTCATAAACAGAAGCGCTGCCAAGGTCACTCCAATTCCAACAGCCTGAATAAGACTTCCGAAGGTGGTCCAGAAGAGAACAATAAGAAGTACAATAGCATCTGCCCTGGGTACGGTCCTTAGATGTTTCAATCCTTTTTTGTCTACGATCTTGAATCCTATGGGAATCAAAATACCTGCCAATACGGCCAAGGGAATATATGCTGCCAAGGAACTCAATCCCAAAAGTACGGCCAACAAAAATGCGCCGTGCAAGGCTCCGGAAAGTTTGGTCCTACCACCATTGTTAATGTTGACCACCGTACCTTTGGTAGCTCCTGCTCCTGGAATGCCGCCTATTAGGGCAGCGGCCATGTTACCAATTCCTTGGCCTATCAATTCCCGATTGCTATTGTGTTTGGTCTTGGTCATATTGTCCGCAATCACTGAGGTGAGTAAGGAATCAATGGAACCGAGAACCGCCAGTACCATACCGTATTCCAGGACCAGAAAATAAGCACTACTGTCCACGGAGAACAATCCTTTCCACTGTAGTGAAGGAAGTCCTGAAGGTATTTCCCCAATAATTGGAACGTTCCATTGAATGAAAAATGCAAAAATGGAAACGGTGATCAAAGCAACCAAAGCACTGGGAACGGCTTTGGTTATTTTTGGGAATACATAGTAGATGATTACGGTCAATACCCCCAATACGAGGGCCTGCCAGTTGAGTTCCCCAAACAGTCTGGGCAAATCCATAATGACCTTTAGGGTGGATTTTGGTGAATCCAAACCTACAAAAGGGAATAATTGTAGGATTACAATGATCAAACCAACCCCACTCATGAACCCTGAGATTACGGGATAAGGAAAGTACTTGATGTATCCTGCAATATTGATTAGGCCAAAGATGATTTGTAATGCCCCGCCTACAAGAAAACTCAACAAGATGATGCCCATGGCATCTTGAAGACTTCCGGCTACATCAATGGCGTTGGCCACCAATGCTGCAGAAACTACGGTCATAGGCCCAGTGGGGCCACTTGCTTGGGTATTGGTCCCCCCAAAAAGTGCGGCCAAAATCCCTACGGCGATGGCTCCGTACAATCCGGCAATGGCACCTAACCCGGACTGTACACCAAAGGCAAGGGCCAAGGGTAGGGCTACAACACCGGCCACAAGACCTCCGGTAATATCCCCCTTCAAATATTTGGAGTCGTAAAAAGAACGCATGATATATAAGGTTGGTTACTAAAAAGGAAATAGAAGCCTACAGGAAATCAACTTTCCCGGTATCCATATCATAAACCCCTCCAATGATCTTTATGGCTCCGGAATCTTCCATTTCCTTAAGAATAGGGCTGTTTTTTCGAATTTGTTCCATGGTATTGAGTACATTGTTCACACATACCAAATGCACATATTCTGGATTGGAAGAGGTTTTGTCACCACTGTAATCACTGGATTCCACAACGGGTCTTATTTTGGTGAGCATGGCGGTAATATTGCCCAGTTTAACATTGTCTATGGCCGCTTTGACCGCCCCGCAATGCTCATGTCCCAAAACCATGATTACCTTGGAACCTGCTACTTTGCAGCCAAATTCCATACTGCCCAAAATATCCTCGTTCACAAAATTGCCGGCAACGCGTGCTACAAAAAGGTCTCCAATACCTTTATCAAACACGTCCTCAACAGGTACGCGGCTGTCCAAACAGGATAGTATTACTGCCTTGGGATATTGGCCATTGGTACTTTTTCGGATTTGTTCCGTATGATCACGGGCAGTCAGGTCATTGGTGACATAACGTTCATTGCCTGCTTTAAGACTTGCTATAACGGCATCCGGGGATAACGCTTTTTGCTGTTCAGCAGTCAGTACGTCCTCCACCAAGGGTTTAATTTCCACCGAAGCATCATTCTCATCAAGAATGATGACTTTTTTAATTTTTTCCATTAGGGTAGTGTTTAGTTTCAGTTGTCTCAAATTTAAACAGCCAGAAAGTCAACACCAACAAGGAAGGGCAGCAAGAATGTTATAATTGTCTTAAAGTTTTACGCCCTTAATCAATAGTAAAGCTATTAACACGGTGGTTTACCAACTACTTCTAAATTGATCTAGAAACCGCACATCATTTTCACTTAACGTACGGATGTCGGAAATTTGGTATTGCAAAAGGGCAATGCGGTCAATTCCCATTCCAAAGGCAAAGCCGGAATAAACATCTGGATCAATTCCACAGTTCTTCAGGACATTGGGGTCGACCATTCCACAGCCCATAATTTCCAACCAACCCGTACCCTTGGTCATTTTATGATCGGTTTCGGTTTCCAGTCCCCAATACACATCCACTTCGGCACTGGGTTCCGTGAAAGGGAAATAAGATGGACGCAACCGGATTTTGGATTTCCCAAACATTTCCGAAGTGAAATATTGCAGGGTTTGTTTTAAATCGGCAAAAGAAACGTCCTTATCCACATACAATCCTTCCACCTGATGGAAAAAACAGTGGGAGCGGGCCGAAATGGCCTCATTTCTGTATACCCTTCCGGGCGAAATGGTTCGAATGGGAGGTTTATGTTCTTCCATATACCTTACCTGTACCGATGAGGTATGGGTACGAAGAAGGATGTCCGGATCGGTCTGGATAAAAAAAGTATCCTGCATATCCCTGGCCGGGTGATGTTCCGGGAGGTTCAGGGCAGTGAAGTTATGCCAATCATCCTCAATTTCGGGGCCTTCGGAAACATTGAACCCAATACGGGAAAAAATATCGATGATTTGATTTTTTACAATACTGATAGGGTGCCTTGCTCCAAGGGGAATAGGATTACCGGGACGGGTAAGGTCACCAAATTTTCCTTCGAAAACCGTGTTGGATTCCAAACTCTCCTTTAGGGCGTTTACCTTATCGGTTGCCCTTGTTTTTAGCTGATTGATAACCTGGCCATATTCTTTTTTCTGATCGTTGGCCACATTTTTGAACTCGGCAAAGAACTGGTTCAAAAGGCCTTTCTTTCCTAAATAGGTAATACGGAAATTCTCAATTTCATCCTTTGAAGTTGCCGTGAATTGTTCAACTTTAGTGATGTGGTCCTTTATGGTATCAATCATGGCCAGAAGCTTTGTAAGAAGGCAAATTTAAGGAATTGTCCCTGAAATGGAATCCAATCCATGAAATACAATTTTTCTTCATTTCATTACGAAAAACCACTCAATTTGACGGATTTTGGTTGATAAAAAATAAGTCGTAACCCACGTTAAATAGGGCCGTACGTTTCAAAAGCCATGGCATAGGGAAAATACGATCGTGGAGATCAGTATTTATCCTCAACATTGGCCACAACCCATTGTAGACAGCTCTTGAAATCGTCAAAAAGGTGTTCCCTTGGAATTAAATCAGGAATAATATCTATCCGTTCCATCATGTATTTGGGCTGGTCCAATACATTGACGAACAAAACGGAAATCCCGTTTCGCTTTAAATCCTGTAGAACATCTTCCATGGCATAAAGTCCGGACTGGTCCATGTATTGCATACGCCCCATCCGAATAATAACGGTGGAAGCGGTGCTGGGAATCTGTTCGGCCAATTGTTGAAAATCGCTGGTGGACCCAAAAAACAAAGGGCCTTTTAAGTGTTTGATAAAAACTTCCTCTTTGAACCTTACTGGGAAATTTTTCTCATCGGGCCAGGCTTTTTCATCCAGGGGCTTTACTTCCGATCGTTTCCCCGTGAGGTCACCAATTTTTTTCATAAACATTAGGGAAGCGATTACCAAACCAATGCCTACCGCATAGACCAGGTTCCAAACCGAGGAAAGCACCAAAACAGTAAGCATAATAATGACCTCCGAACTGAGCTTTAAAGGCCCCAATTTGATGTCCTTGGGTAAATAAGGAATGGCTTTTAGGCCTTTGTAATCCATGACGCCAATCCCTACCGTAACCAAAATACCCGCTAAGACGGCAGCTGGTATCTGGGAGGCTACCGGTCCCAGGGCCAATAAAATGAGCAGTAATAACAAACCGGCAATCATGCCAGAGAGGCGGGTCTTGCCCCCAGAATTGATATTGACCACGGTTCTAATGGTGGCCCCCGCTCCGGGAATTCCCCCAAAAATGGCCGCAATACTGTTCCCAATCCCCTGACCCACCAATTCTTTGTTGGGTTTGTGCTTGGTATTGGTCATGTTGTCCGCAACCACAGAGGTAAGCAGGGAATCAATGGCACCTAGCAATGCCAAAGTAAGGGCCGTAAAGATATAGGGAGAAATGGCACTCAACTTAAATTCTGAAAGAATACCCATCTGCGGTATCGGTAATCCTTCCGGTATTTTTTCAATGGGGCGATAGTCCAATCCAAAGCCATAGGCAACGCCAGAAACCACAATTAACGCAACCAAGGTACTTGGGACGACCTTCGTAATTCTTTTAAAACCGTATATAATAGCTATGGTGGACAGGGCCAAGGCCAACTCCAACCAATTGATGTTTCTAAGGGCATTGGGCAGTACCTTAAAAGTTCCCAAAACACCTGAAGCTTCTTTTGCACCTAAAGTCTGTGCTTCCTTGAGCATCTCTGCCTCGGTGATTTTTGAGGCACGTTTAATGGTTTCCTCAAAGTCCTCCAAGACCAAAATCCCTTCACCGGCCTCTTCCTTTAAAATATTCTCCAGGATTTCCTCTTCTGCCGCCGGCATAAATTGGGTTACATAGGACTCGTCTTCCTTGGGATAATAACCTACGGCAGGTAAGATTTGTGTTACCAGGATAATTACTCCAATGGCGGTCATAAACCCTGATACAACTGGATAGGGAATGTATTTAATATACATTCCAAGTCCAATGGCCCCCAAGCCAATCTGCATGAGTCCGGCCAAAAGGAATACGGTGAGGATAATGGGAAGGGCTTTGTTGACATCCCCATCATGGACGGCCAAAATACCAGCAATCACCACCATACTAACGGCGGTCATGGGAGCTGTTGGGCCGGATATCTGTGTATTGGTACCACCAAATAGGGCCGCAAAAAAACTGATAAAAATAGCTCCGTACAAACCTGCGCTTGGTCCAAGTCCGGAACTGACCCCAAATGCCAGCGCCAGGGGAAGTGCAACTATACCGGCTGTAATACCCCCAAATAAATCACCCCGAAAATGGGCAAAAAAGTTCTTCATAAAATCATGGATTTCTTGGTATACCTAATGGCGGATATAGGTCATACGTGAATGTGGTAAATTTCGTCCAGGGCAGAAGTATTGTTCATACTGATATCCATATCATTGGCAATACCATTTTTAATATCATACACCCATCCATGGATGTGTAAAAACTGTCCTTCCTGCCAGGCATGTTGGACAATGGAGGTTTTGGCCAAATCATATACCTGCTCCTTCACGTTTAATTCCACCAAATGGTCCCAACGTTTGTCCTCATCCGCTATGGCCTCCAATTCTGGTTTGTACTTGGCGTATATATCCTTGATGTGGCGTATCCATTTCCCTACAAAACCAACGGTACTATGTCCCATGGCTGCCTTTACACCACCACAACCATAATGCCCACAAACGATAATATGTCTTACTTTGAGGGCGGTTACGGCATATTCCAGCACGCTGAGCATATTAATATCGGTATGGATGACCATATTGGCAATATTCCTATGTGTAAACACTTCCCCAGGTTCGGCACCAATTACATCACTCGAAGGCACCCTACTATCTGCACAACCTATCCATAAAAGTGGAGGATGCTGACCCTTGGCCATTTCATCAAAATAGCTTGGGTTCTCCGCCAATTTTTTTGCTGCCCATTTTTTGTTTTTTTCCAGGATATCTTTGTAGTAGAGCATAGTAATAGTGTTTAGCTGTGCACAAAAAACACAGAATTAAAAGTATTGCTATTGATAGGAAAGGTACGGATTTTTTAAAAATCCTTCAATAACCGAAGACTATTTGAAGGCAACCAACCCGTTTGGCCATCGGCAATCCTTATTTTATGCCAATCTTCCAGGGATTCCAGTACATTGACCTTGGTGCCCTCATGTAAGGCGAAGACTTTTTCGCTACGTTCATTGGGTTCCGAAGTCACTACAATTTCACGCTCAAAAATTATCCCTGGATTTTTTGCCATATAGTTCTTGTGGGCCAGATAGCCCATTGCCACGGAAAAAAAAGAGATGAAAAGGGCCGTATTGGCCCCAATAAAGGCAATCCTTTTTTTGGTAGCGGAATACAGGACGTAATAAGTAATGAACCCTAAAACAAAGAGGAATATCATGGCTATGGACAAATAGGCCCATTGGTCTGCGGAAAGTGACAAAACGATGGTATCGTGCAGTCGGGACATCGCCGTTTTGGGCATTTCCTCAACAGCATCCAATCGCATGTTCTGGGCAAAGCCAAGATTGTTCTTTATTTCAGAATCATTGGGCTTGAGCAATAGGGCTTTTTCGTAATAATAGATACTGGGACCAATTTCATCCAGTTTGTAATGGCAGTTGCCCAAATTGAAATAGAGTTCGGCGGAATGCTTGCCATTTTCCAAAATATCTTCGTAAAAACCAATGGCCTTTTGGTAGTCCCCTTCATTGTATGCATCCGTGGCCTTTTGGAACAAGACCTCGTTTTGGGCATAGGCTCCCGATACCAGGAAAAAAAACGCTATGATACCTACATATGTCTTTTTCATAGCTGCTTGTCCATTTTGGAGATTACTTCACTTGCCTTTACATAGTCTTCATTCATCTGTACATTGGTAATGGGACTGTAACGTGCCATTTCACAACTCTGCAATAGCGCTATAAATTGTGATGTAGTGGCTTCATCCACTTTTCTGTCATTGAGCAGATCAACTATTTTTTCCTTACTGAATTCCGAAGTTTCGATCTTAAGTTTTGCTTTGAGATAATTGTGCAAAGCTTTCTCCAAGGCAACATAAAAACCATCCGGATTACCCAATTGCTTTTTGGCGGTGGAAAGGTATTTTTTGGCCAACCGGTTGGCCATTTTTAAGCGATTACCTTCTACGTCCGCGTCACTTTCCTGTTTTTTCTTTCTAATGAAAAGAACCAAGGGAATAAGGGCCAAGGGTCCGAACAACAGCCAAAGGAATTTTTGGGAACCAAAAAAGCGTTCCGTGTTTACGGAAATCAAGTTTGGTTGTGTTTTGATGAAATGGAACTGACTTCCGGTAGCCACGGCAATTTGCGGTCTACCGACCAAACCAGGGGTGCTTTGTACATCATCCGTTGGGCCTTCCATAACATTGATCGTAATTTCATCGGAATTCAATGTCCGGTAAACCCTTGCTTTGGGATCAAAGTAACTGAAGGAAATACTGGGAATGGGATACCTTCCCCTAAAGGAGGGAACTATGGTGTAGTTATTGGTCACCTTCCCTTGCATCCCGGAAATCGTAGTACGGACCTTTTCATCAAATTCGGGTTCATAAACCTCCAGTGCACTGGGCAGTTCAGGTTCCGGTAACTGGAAGAGTTTAAGGTTTCCCTTACCGCTTACCTCAACCTTGGCCTGTAGGGATTCTGAAGCATTAAGATTGGTTTTGCTGGTCGTAACGGTAAAATCGAATTGTCCCACGGCACCACTGAACCCCTCGGGTTTTCCTTGTTCCGGCAATGGGAGCACATTAAGTGTTCGCTTGCCTGCCGAGACCGTTTTACTGGTTTGCGTATAGATTCGACTACCAAAGAAATCCCTTCTACTGGTAGGGACATCTACATATATTTCCAAGGCCAGTGGTTCAATTTCCAACTTCCCTGACTTTTGGGGATAAAGGACCACCCGTTTTAATATTACACTTCGGTAAGGTTTGCCATTATAGGTTTCATTTACCGTATTATACTTGGTAACAGGGATATCCTGACTCCAGAAATTATTGTATTTGGGACTGTCCAACGGCCTAAAATTGGTAACGGATATGTTGGAACTAATGTATAGTTTGTACACTACGGTCACCGCTTCATTCAAATAAGGGCTTCCCTTGGAAACCTCCGCTATCAAATGCAGGTTTTCATCGGCGACATCTTCTGCTGTCTTTGGTGCATTGGGATTTGCCACGGCCTGTGTAATCTGTACCATTTTTGGTATGGTCTTATAGGTTTCCCCATCAATTTCTATAGCGGCCTGCCCTATGGAAAAACTACCTTGTGCCGTAGGTTTTAGGATATAGGAATAGGATTTGGAAAAGGTTCGTTTTCCATTGATCCAAGATGAGGAAATGGACTGTGAAGGTCCCATGATCACTTGGAACCCATCAAAAGTGGGGGGATTAAAATTATCGCCATCCTTGTTCATTGCGAATTCCACCCGTAATCGTTCATTGATGCCCAATTTTTCCTTGCTCAACTTTATTTCAAAAGTCACTTCATCGGCATCTTGTGCGGACAAGGTTCCTGCCCAAAGCAAGAAAAGGACAACTAAATAACGATATGTCAATTGCCAAGCGTACACTACCAGTCTTTCTCGTTTTTGATTTTCTTCCCCTTTACTTTTTTGGCGTCAATCTTCTCTTGTACTTTTTTCTCTTCGTTCTGCATGGCCTCTAAAAGGTTTTGGATTTGCTGTTTGGAAAGTTGATTGGGCCTTGGCCTGGGTTGTTTCTCGGGTTCTTCTCCCTGGTTGGGCTGTTTTTTCTGCTCCTCTTTTTCTTCGCCATCCCCCTTTTTATTCTCTTCGGGCTTTTGGTCGCCCTTGTCCCCTTCATCACCTTTATCCTTGTTCTGATCGTCTTTTTGGTCTCCTTCCTGGTCTTTGTTTTGGTCCCCCTCGTTATTTTGGTCTTGGTTCTTTTCCTTGTTGTCCTTGTTCTGGTCCTTATTTTGGTCGTCCTTGTTTTGGTCGTTGTTTTGTTGGTCCTGTTGTTTTTTCAACAACTCTTTGGCCAAAGCTAGATTGTATCGGGTTTCATCGTCCTTAGGGTTGCTTCTTAAAGCCTCTTTGTAGGCCTCCACGGCTTTGTCATATTCCTTGTTGTTCATGAATACATTTCCCATATTATGAAAAGCCTTGTGTTTGGTAGGCTTTTCATTGGCCTTTTCACCAGCTTCCTTAAAACGTGCAAAAGCTTCCGGTAATTTTTCCCTATTGTAGTAGGCCCTGCCCAGATTGTAAGGGGCAGCGGTGTTTTCACCACTTTTGGAAATGGCCTTTCTGTATTCGCCCTCTGCTTGGATAAAATCGTTCTGGACCAGTTCCTCATTGGCGTCATAGGTTTTGTTGATGGATTCTTTGAACGCCTTCTCCGAAGCTTTGCGCGCTTCCTCATCATTTTGGGCCAAAATAGGGCTTGCTGAACATAACAGCAATCCTACAGCAACTAAAAATCTAACTATTGTCATGTTCATTAAAAAGGTTTAGTTTTTTCAACCATTTTGTCTTGCGATCAAGGAGGAAAATATCCAAAAACAGAAAGAAGATGGCAATGCCCAGGAACCATTGGAATTGATCTTTGTACTCGGCAAATTGCTTTGCTTCAAACTCCTTTTTATCCATTTTGTCCAGTTCTTCCTTTATAAAAGTTACGGCATCTTCGGTATTGGCTCCGTTTACATAGGAGCCATTTCCGGTAGCTGCAATCTGGGTAAGTACGGATTCGTTCAATCTGCTGATAACCACTTCTCCCTCTTGATTTTTCTTGAGACTTTCCACAACACCGTTGCGCTTTATGGGAATTGGGGCCCCTTTTATCTTTCCAACACCAATGGTATATACTTTTATGCCCTGGCTGACCGCCTTTTCCAAGGCTTCCAAGGTATTCCCCTCTGAATGGTCCTCACCATCGGAAACAATGAACAACACCCTGTTGGTCTGTTCTTCATCGTTGTAATACGTTGAGGCTAAATCTATGGCGGAATTAATTGCGGTTCCTTGTGAGGAAAGCATATCGGTATTCATGCTCTGCAGGAACATTTTTGCAGCACTGTAATCCGTAGTGATGGGCAATTGGGGGAACGCCTGTCCGGCATAAGCTATAATTCCAATACGGTCGCTTGCCAGTTGGTTGATGATTTGGGAAACCAACCGCTTCGCTTTCTCCAACCGATTTGGAGCTATGTCCTCTGCGAGCATGCTTTTGGATACGTCCACGGCAAAAACGATGTCTACCCCCTCACGTTTAACGGTTTCAAGTTTGGTTCCAATTTTGGGGTTTACCAACGCCAGAACCAAAAAGCCAATACCCAAAAGGAATAGCATAAGCTTTAAACTTGCCTTGAACTTGGATTTTTCCGGGGCTAATTTTTTGAGCATGCGTGCATTGGCAAATTCCCTTTGTTTGGTTCTTTTCCAAACCTGTACCATAAGAAATAGCAGGAACAGGACCGGAATGAGTCCCAACAGATAGAAATACAATTTTTCATCGAACTGCACCATCGCTTATATAAAACTTTTAAATACGGTGTTTCGTAAACCCCATTCGACCAATAAAAGCATTCCGGCCAAAAATACCCAGGACCGAAACTTTTCTTCATATCGATAATATTTGAATTCCTCAATTTCCGTCTTCTCCAACTTGTTGATCTCGTTATAGATCTCCTCAAGTTTTTCGTTATCCGTGGCCCTAAAGTACTCGCCTCCGGTAACATCTGCAATTTTCTGTAGCAGGTCCTCATCAATTTCCACTTCCCGCATGCCGTATTGGAATGAACCATCCCTTTTATACCCGATGGGGGTAATGGCATTACCGTTGGTGCCAAGCCCAATGGTATAGGTTTTAATATCATATTCCACTGCTAGGTCGGCAGCCGTTTGAGGCTCAATAAAACCGGAATTGTTGACCCCATCGGTCAATAGGATAATGACCTTGCTTATGGCCTTACTTTCTTTTAGACGGTTCACCGACGTTGCCAGTCCCATTCCGATCGCCGTACCATCTTCGAGCTGTCCATATAGAATATCCTTTAAAGCCCTTAAAACAATGGATTTATCGCTTGTAATCGGTGTTTTGGTATAGCTTTCGCCTGCATAGGCCACCAGTCCTATACGGTCATTGGGCCTTTTTTTGATGAAATCTGCAGCGACTTCCTTAAGGGCAGACAGTCTATTGGGCTTTAGATCCTGTGCCAACATACTGGAGGAAACATCAATGGCCATGACGATGTCAATTCCTTTGGTAGTTTTGGTACGTGTTGAAATGTCCTCAATCTGTGGTCTGGCCAAAGCCGTGATCACCGATGCCAAGGCCAAAAGCCTTAAAACGAAAAGCAACGGTTTTAATTTGGTCAACCAACTGGAGGAGGAAAAGGCTTTGGAACTGGATAATTTTACAAAAGCCATTTGTTCCTTACGTGTAAGGACGTACCACAGAATTGCGATTGGCAGGAGCAATAGCAACCAAAAGAATTCCGGATTTGCAAATTGTACGTTGTCCAACATTAGGCTTGGGTTTTTACATCTATGGAAGCGGTAATCCGCTGCACTATCTGTTCCGCATATTCATCACCATCCAACCAGGTCAACATAATTTGTTGTTGGAACCCGACCCCTCCATAGAGGAAAACAGTATACTTGGTCCGTATGTTCTTATTGGAATCCGGCATTTTCATTTGGTATGAACCAAATGTCTTTAATCCCTGGACCCCGGTTTTGGTAAAGGCCTCTTCATTTTTTGCAATTAGGTTTTTTGCCCCACGTTCCTCCAATTTTAGCAAAACGGCTTCCACTGCCTTCTCAAAATCCAAAGGCTTGCCATTACTATAGGAAAGGGAAGACACCGAAATGGAGAAAAGGCCGGCCTCATTGGTCATGCCAAAGGCTTGGGCACTTTGTATACTGTCCGCAGGGTTGAATTCCCCAAGTTCCTTTCGTAAAAGGACTTCCGGAGTTTCAACTTCAACGGGGGGATAACCATAGGAACTCATGATCCATTCCCCCTCCAATAACCGTTTTGTGGGATGTCTTAGGACGGTGTCCTTTACATCTTTGAATCCATAAATTCCTATGGATGTCCCAATGCCCAAAACAATCAGTCCTGCAAGCACTGCGGCCGCGGTCCAAATTCGTTTTTTTAACCTTTTTCTTTCCAGTTCCTCCAGGTAGCTTTCATCCTGAAGCTTGTCCTCCTCTTCCGGTTCCGGCAATGCTTCCTTGGTTTTTACCACAACAAATTCCACGGACCTTCTATTCTCTTCGGCCACGGTAACGGCAGGTTTGGATTTTGCAAACTTCACCAAATCCGCGGTTTGCAGTACTTTTTTGAACTGGGAAATGGTCTCATCTTCCAATTGGAGTTCCCCCGCGTCCTTTAAAAGCTCCAAACGCTCTATCAATTGGTCCGTGGTACTTTCCATTGCGGAGATATGCACCTCTTCTTCCAGATAGGAACGTACAATATTGGTCAATTCCGAATAGTACTTTTTAAATTCATCCTGAATAAGGTATCTGGACTTTTCCAGTTCTTGCAACTGCAGCAATGCACGGTCATATGGGGGCAATAAGGCCACTTTTTCCTCCTCTGTCAAGGGTTTGGGCCTGAAGAAAAACCAATATACCAATCCACCAATGATAACCAATGCAAAAAGAATGGCAATGACCCATTGCCAAATCCTGGCATAATTGCGTTCAACTTGGATCAATGGTTTGATGTCATAAAGCTTTTGCTTGGTGGTATCAACGGCAACATCGGCTACCCTGATCTTAAAGGAGTCGGTCAAAAAAGGTTCTTCGTTGATGGCAATACGCTGGGGAGGGATGGTATAGGAACCACTGTCAAACTGTGTCAGCGCATATATCCTTTGTAGGGTGATCCTGTCCTTTTTTTTGGTGGTATCTATTTTAAGGGCCTCTACCATTTCCATTGGTGAAAAAGTCTGATCTTCGGGAAAATAGACCAGGTTTAAAGAGTCCGTTTCCACCGTGACCTTGTATTGGATCTGTTCGCCGATTTTTATCTGGAACGTATCAATTTCAACAGCTACGGTGGATGTCCCCTGGGCCGTAACTGTAGGTGTGATAAAAATCGATGGAATAAGGCAAAGGCAAAGGAAGGCCCAAGAATGTGGGTTCCTCTGGAATGTGGACTTCATATTTTTTGCCTTGAACTTCATTTATCCCCTTCTTTTAAAATAGCCCAATAATTTTTTAACGTAGCTTTCATCCACCCTGCAATTGATGATGCCACTGCCCGATTTTGTAAAGGCATTGTTGTAATAATCCACTCGTTCCATATGGTATCGCCAATAGTTGTGACGTACCTGTTTGGAACTTGTGTTGACCAATCGAATACTACCGTCCTCCGCATCCTGTACCTGAATTACCCCAAGATTGGGGATGTACTCCTCCTTTTCATCATATACCCGTATACCGGTAACATCGTGTTTGTTCCCGACAATCCTTAAGGTATCCGCGTAACCTTCCGCAATGAAATCCGAAAGGACAAAGACAATGGCTTTCTTTTTCATTACATTGGTAAGGAACTTCAATGCCTCCGCGATATTGGTTTTGTTGCTTTCGGGCTCAAACTCCAGCAGTTCCCTAATAATTCGGAGGATATGGCTCTTTCCCTTTTTTGGAGGGATAAACAGTTCCACTTCGTCCGAGAATAGAATAAGTCCCACTTTGTCATTATTCTGCATTGCAGAGAATGCCAGTGTTGCGGAAATCTCCGTGACCACCTCTTTTTTGAATTGGTCCACGGTACCAAAAAGTTCCGATCCACTCACATCTACCAATAGCATCATGGTGAGTTCCCGTTCCTCCTCAAAGACCTTCACATAGGGTTCATTGTAGCGCGCGGTAACGTTCCAATCTATGGATCGTACATCGTCACCAAATTGGTATTGGCGCACTTCACTGAAGGTCATGCCCCTTCCTTTGAAGGTGGAATGGTATTCCCCGCCGAAGAGATGGTCGGACAACCTCCTCGTTTTAATCTCTATTTTCCGTACTTTTTTTAAAAGTTCTTTTGTGTCCATTTATTTCAGTCAACAGCGGTTCGTATTTAGTAATCAGTGTAAAAGTGCAATGAGTTTTGTTTGTGACCAACTACCCATCGTTTACTGACAACTGTAAACTGAGTTATGGTACTTCTACCTGGTTTACGATTTTGTTGATTATTTCTTCCGAGGTAATGTTTTCGGCTTCAGCTTCATAGGTAATACCAATTCTGTGGCGCAACACATCATGAACTACGGCTCGTACGTCCTCGGGAATAACATAGCCACGCTGTTTTATAAAGGCGTAACATTTTGAGGCCGTTGCCAGATTAATACTTCCCCTTGGAGAGGCACCAAAACTAATCAGTGGTTTAAGGTTTTCAAGATTGTACTTTTCTGGATAGCGGGTGGCGAAGATCAAATCAAGAATATACTTTTCAATTTTTTCATCCATGTACACTTCCCTTGCCGCTTTCTGGGCACTTAAAATTTGGTTTAAGCTTACCACGGGCTTAACGGGTTCCATTCCACCCTTAAGATTTAGCCTTATGATCAATTGCTCCTCGGTCAGTTTTGGATAATCTATGATCGTTTTCAGCATAAATCGGTCTACCTGTGCTTCGGGAAGCGGATAGGTACCTTCCTGTTCCACCGGGTTTTGCGTGGCCATAACCAAAAAAGGCTTGTCCAGAATAAAGGTCTCGTCCCCAATGGTTACCTGTTTCTCCTGCATCGCCTCCAGAAGTGCGGACTGTACTTTGGCCGGGGCCCTATTGATCTCATCCGCCAAAACAAAATTGGCGAATATGGGACCCTTTTTTATGGAGAAGTCGTTCTCTTTAATGTTGTAAATAAGCGTTCCGATAACGTCTGCGGGAAGTAGGTCCGGAGTAAACTGAATACGGCTAAAGCTTCCCTTTACCGCTCTGGCAAGGGTGTTGATGGCTAAGGTTTTTGCCAATCCGGGAACTCCCTCGAGTAAAATATGCCCTTGTCCCAAGAGCCCGATCAGTAGACGCTCCACCATTTGCTTCTGACCTACAATGGCCTTGTCCATTTCTTGTTTCAACAACCCTATGAACGCACTTTCTTGAGCGATTTTTTCATTTACAGCTGCAATATCAATAGTAGTATTTTCCTCCATAAAGACTTGATGTTCAGGTCTGGTTTATATCAAAGTGCAAAATGAAAATTTATTTAAAATTGCTCTGTTAATTATTGGTTAAAAAAACTTGTGAACCCCAAGTTTTATGACCCTTTTAAGGGATTTATGTTTATTTTCACGCGCATGTCCAAAACTGATTTTTACTCGAGAATAATTGCCGGAACAATGACTTGGGGAAGCTGGGGGAAACAGCTTTCCAGAAAAGGCATGGCAGAGTTGATGAACTTTTGTTTAACCCATGGGATTTCCACATTTGACCATGCCGATATTTATGGCGAATATGGAAATGAAGAGGCTTTCGGGGATGCATTTTTGGATTCTGGAATTGATCGGGAGCACATTCAATTGATTACCAAATGCGGCATTCAGATGACCCGGGGCCGTAACAATTCGGTAAAGCATTATCAATACGATGCGGCGTATATCATTGGGTCCGCGGAACGGTCCCTTAAAAAATTACGGACGGATTATTTGGATCTCTTTTTGTTGCATAGGCCAAGCCCCTTAATGGTCCCGGAAGAAATCGCCAAAGCGGTTGAGCAGCTAAAGAAGGAAGGTAAGATAAAACAGTTTGGGGTTTCCAATTTCACACCATCGCAAATTGCCCTTTTGGAAAAATATGTCAACGTAGAGGGAAATCAGGTGGAATATTCGTTGACCCATGTCAATCCCATGGAAGATGGTACTTTTGATGACTGTATGGGCCATAGCAGGATGGTTATGGCATGGAGTCCCCTGGGGAGCTATTTCCGGGAAGAAGGTGAGGTGAAACAAAGGGTTGGACCCGTTTTGAAGCACCTATCGGAAAAGTATAATGCAGAAGCCAGCCAATTGCTGCTTGCATTTATTCTAAAACACCCGGCCAAGGTTTTTCCCGTTGTCGGTACTACCAACAAGGAAAGGTTGTCCGGTTCCATGGAGGCACTTAAAATTGAGCTGGAATTACAGGACTGGTTCACTATGCTGGAAGCTTCAAAAGGTAGAAGGGTTCCCTAAAAAAAGACAATTATGAAGAAAACTGCGCTCATTACCGGTGCAACCAGTGGCATAGGAAAAGCCACCGCAGCGTTGTTCTCAAAACATGGGTTTACGTTGATTTTGTGCGGAAGAAGGCAAGAACGACTGGACGTCCTAAAGGAGGAACTTTCAAAAAATACGGAAATCCATACCTTGAACTTTGATGTTAGGAACAGGGAAGGGGTATTCAAAGCCATTGCATCACTTCCTGTAGCGTTTTCCCAAATAGATATCCTTATCAATAATGCAGGAAATGCCCATGGATTGGATCCAATTCAAAATGGCAGCTTGGACGATTGGGATGCGATGTTGGATATTAATGTAAAAGGACTTTTATATGTTTCCAAGGCGGTGATTCCGGATATGGTAAAAAGACAGGCCGGACATATCATCAATATTGGTTCCCTGGCAGGAAAGGAAGTCTATCCCCAGGGCAATGTGTACTGTGCGAGCAAACATGCCGTAGATGCTATAAACCAGGGAATGCGAAAAGACCTTAATGCCTATGGCATCCGCGTGGGGGCCATTAATCCGGGGCTGGTGGAAACCGAGTTCAGTGATGTACGTTTTAAGGGGGATACCCAACGCGCCAGTACCGTCTATAAGGGGTATGATGCGCTTAAGGCTGAAGATATTGCGGAAATTATCCATTTTGTGGTGACCCGTCCTTACCATATCAACATTGCCGATTTGCTGGTCCTGCCAACCGCGCAGGCCAGTTCTACCATTCTGAAGAAGGAGTTATGATCAATAAACGTCTCCTCATTAAAAACCTTTTGGCGCATAATGATGAGAACAGCTTTTACGATAAAAAACGTTTTATCTCCATTGGTGAAAAAGAGGGCAAGGCCAAGTTCTTGAAGCATGTCTGCGCATTGGCCAACAGCAATCCAAAAAACAATTCCTTTATTGTGGTTGGGGTAGAGGATGAGGACAACAAGATTGTTGGGGTGGATTTTTTTGACGATAGCAAAATCCAGAACCTTGTAAACGCTTATTTGGACAACCCTCCCTTGATTTCCTATGAGAATATTCCATTTCCCCATCTTTTGGAGGGGAAGGTGGTTGGTCTGGTGACCATAAAGTCCAACGGAAAGGTTTGTGCACTTCGCAAGAATATTTGGAAATACTATGGAGGTGCCGTTTTTTTTAGGGAAGGGAGTATAAGCCTTCCCAAAGCTTTTGGCATTGAACTCAAGGATATCAATTCCAAAAAAGTAGCTACCATTGAACACCATGCCCGGAACAACATAGAACTTACCTTGGATGGCGTCATTGATTTTATCAATCATCGCCATGCCGATTTGACCAGTCATTACAAGGTCTTTAAGGAACAGTTTGTGGTTTGTTGGGCCGGCCATGTCAAAAAGGTAAAAGGGGAAACATACTACTCACGGGTAGATATTGAACTTATAAACGAGCAGGTGAAGTTGTTCTACTCCGCTTTGGACGAGGTTTCCATATATTACGATGAATCGAGTTTTACGACCTTGGAGTACGTGCAATTGGGCCTGGGAAAACAACAGAAATATTACCCTTTGGAAAAGGTCACCATCACTTTTATGGAAAATGGGAACTATCAAATGAACAGCGAGCTTGTCTTTGAACCACCGCAATACGACAAAAAGACGCTTCACCATATCTATAACAGTAATAGTGCCTTACTACAAAAGCTAAAGAACCGGATAAACCTTACCCCAGCGGAGAAAAAGGATTTACAATTTTTGCCGGATACCTATCTTATTTGCTATTTAAATGGGTTCGAGGAGGCTAAAGACCAGATGGAATTGGCGCGTAAAATTATAAAGGAACGGGACAGGGGACTCTATGAGACCCTAAAACTATCCTTGCGTATTCTTAGGAAGGTCAAATACAACTAAGGGATACCCTTACGCGATTTCTTCCAAAGTTGGCAAGGCCACAATCGCTCCATATTTTGTTGTTGTCAAAGCTCCTGCCTTATTGGCCTTTTCTATCATTTGTACCAACAGGCCATTGTCCTGGAATATGGTGTTGAAATCATTCAATTCCGCAATCTGATAGAGAAGACATCCAATAAAGGCATCCCCCGCTCCAGTGGTATCCACGGGAGAAACTTTAATGCTCGGTACCAAGGTGGAAAATCCATCCATACTTAAGTACGTACCGTCCTTACCAAGGGTAATGACTATGATTTTTGCCCCTACCTCATGAAGGTACCCACTTGCTTCCTTAAGGTCTTCTTTCCCGGACAATAACTGGGCTTCCTCCAAGCTAAACTTACACAAATGTGATTTTTCTACATAGGGGAGGCATTTTTTGATAAAATGGGATTCATTGTCCTTCCAAAGATCCCCTCTAAAATTGGGGTCAAAACTTATGAAGGAATTTTGGGTAAGGGCATCAAAAAGATAGTGGTTATAGGCCTTTTCCAAAGAACCACCAAGTAGTGCCGTAGCCGCCCCAAAATGAACCAAATTTTTATGGAATATTTTTTTGATACTCGAATCGTACTTGAGTTCCTTATCGGCCCCACGGCTAAAAACAAAATCGCGTTCACCATCTTCGGCCAAGGAGACAAAAGCCAGGGTTGTAAATGTTTTGGAACGTTGGGCCATGGAAATATCCACATTCCCATCTTTAAGGACATTTAGAAGAAAAGAACCAAAAGGGTCCTTGCCCACACAACCAATAAAACAACTTTTTCCACCTAGTTTGGAAATGGCACAGGCCACATTGGCGGGGGCCCCTCCCGCTTTTTTGGTAAAATCATTTGCTTTTGACAAATCACTTCCTTGGTTTTCACCCACAAAGTCGATCAGGAGTTCCCCTATACAAAAAACCTTAGTCATTGCTTCCGTAAAATTATTAAGGAAAGGTACATAGAAATTTAAAGGGATCGGTGTTGGATAAAACTTTACTTTAAATTAGGGTAGAAAGCCATATAAGTTCCTATAATTGCCAAAAATTTGACATGAGGAGATTTGTTATTGGAGATTTGCATTCCGGACTTAAGGCTTTGAAACAGCTTTTGCACAAAGCCAAGGTATCCCCGGAAGACCATCTTATTTTTTTGGGGGACTATGTGGATTCATGGAGTGAGGCCTTTGAAACCGTTGAATTTTTAATAGCATTGAATAAAAGTCATCACTGTACTTTTATAAGGGGAAACCATGATGAGCTTTGCAAGGAATGGATGATTAGCGGTGAAGAGAATCCCCAGTGGTTGGCCCATGGAGGTCAAGCAACGCGCGAATCCTATTTGAAAGCTGGACGGGAAAAGTGGGATATGCATCTGGAGTTTTTTGAAAATATGGAAAACTACTTTTTGGATGAAAATAACCGACTCTATTTACATGCGGGTTTCACTAATTTAAAAGGGGTTGCATACGAGTATTTTGAGCAGCTTTTCTATTGGGACCGAACACTTTGGGAATTGGCAAAAGCACTAAACCCTAAATTGTCCCCTGGTGATGCGAATTATCCTATGCGGTTTACCCACTATGCGGAAATATTCATCGGTCATACCCCCTTGTCCAAAACAGGACATGCCATTCCCAAAAATGCAGCCAATGTCTGGAATGTGGACACTGGTGCGGCATTTAAAGGACCGTTGACCATTATGGATGTGGATACCAAGGAATATTGGCAAAGCGACCCCGTCCATACGTTTTATGCGGGGGAGCGGGGTAGAAACTGAAAACCGGTATTTGGCGGTTTCCGTGGGATGAAAGGCTTTAAAACTTTCCGGACTTATGTTCGTCCTGCCATCTCATCAATTCTTTCCATTTGCCCTCATAGGCCATTCTCGCTTGCATTGGCCATGAGGACGGATCATGGATGCGATAGCGTTTGCCCCCGGAATTCAATACTTCCTGGCATTTGTTTACGGGGACTTCGGACAATGCTTTCCATGTCTTTATGCCAAAATTGTGGAACAGCCCTTCAATTTTTGGACCAATGCCCTCCACAATTTTTAGGTCATCTTGTTTGATACGTTTACCGAAAACTGTTTTGGCGGCAGTAGCATCAAAGGGAAATTCGTGGGCAGCTGCAGTAAGGGATGACCTTTCCGTTTTTGCCCTTGGTGTCTCCGATATCCTTTTGTTACAGGCCTCTAAATCGGCCTTTAGTTTTTCGTTTTCGTCCTCCAAAGCCTTTATTGCTTTGGAACTGTCAATAACATCTCTTTTTCTTTTGCCCAATGCATATCCTATAAACGCACATAGGACACCAATTACAATGGCAATCAACCAGTACCAAATCGTATCAAAGTTCATTTTTCCATGTTTTTTGTTAGCAGTGATTTGTTGGAAACCGATGCTTCCTCGACACTCTTATTTTACACACGTATTAACGGTAATTACTACAAAGCCCGAAATAAGGAAATACCCCTATCAACAGGGGAATGGCAACCCCAATGGTATGGGATAGCTTTCACGTCATCGTCAATGGAATAGGTGTTTAGACCTACAATTTATTAAAAAAGCAGCGGAGAATGTTAATTTTTTCTAAGGAAAAACTTAAAAAACAGCATTGTATCAACCAGTTAGCATTATTGCGCCGTATGTACATAAAGCTAAAAACGGAACAAATTTTACCAATTATACAGTATTATGTGCAAGCGATAAGGTTGCGTATTGGGGTAAAACAAAATAATGGGAAATTTGAAGCATAGAACTAGGTAAGTACCCTATTTCTCCCGACAAGGTTCCGGCATTGAAATAGGGTTTACGATATTTAAGTTTGAGTTAGTTAAGTTGGTTTAAAACCGTTGCACTTCTTTAGGCAGCGGTTTTTTTATAGGTCGAACTTTATCCCTTGCGCCAAAGGAAGTGCCGTGGTATAATTTATGGTATTGGTCTGTCTTCTCATGTAAATCTTCCAAGCATCCGAACCACTTTCACGACCACCTCCAGTTTCCTTCTCCCCACCAAAGGCCCCTCCAATTTCGGCTCCCGAGGTTCCTATGTTAACATTGGCGATTCCACAATCACTGCCGGCAACCGATAGAAAACGTTCCGCTTCCCTTAAATTGTTGGTCATAATGGCGGAGGAAAGTCCCTGGACCACATCATTTTGTTGGGCAATGGCATTTTCAACTTCCCCGGAATACTTTAATAGGTATAATATGGGTGCAAAGGTTTCCTCCTGAACAATGTCAAAAGCGTTGTTGGCTTCCACGATTGCCGGTTTTACATAACACCCACTCTCGTAGCCATCCCCCCTTAAAACGCCACCTTCCATCAATAGTCTGCCGCCTTCGGACTGTGCTTTTCCCAAAGCCTTTTCATAAAGGGAAACGGCCGCTGTGTCTATTAAGGGGCCAACATGGTTGTTCTCGTCCAATGGATTGCCTATCCTCAGTTGTTGGTAAGCATCTACCAAAGCGTTTTTAACTTGTTCATAAATGGAGTCATGGACGATTAACCGCCTTGTGGAAGTACAACGTTGTCCGGCGGTTCCCACGGCCCCGAAAACAGCACCTATGATCGTCATTTTGATGTCCGCGTCCGGAGTAACTATAATGGCATTGTTGCCTCCCAGTTCCAAAAGTGACTTTCCCAGTCTTGCCGCCACGGCCTGGGCCACTATTTTGCCCATACGAATGGAACCCGTTGCGGAAATCAAGGGAATTCTTTTGTCATGGGTCATCAACTCCCCAACGCGGTAATCTCCGTTGATCAAACAGGAAATCCCCTCCGGCAGGTTATTGGTCTTAAGTACTTCTGCAATAATATTTTGACAGGCAATACCGCACAAGGGGGTCTTTTCAGAAGGCTTCCAAACACAGACATCCCCACAAATCCATGCAAGGGCGGTATTCCAGGACCAAACGGCAACGGGGAAATTAAAGGCCGAAATAATTCCTACTATTCCCAGGGGGTGGTATTGTTCGTACATTCGGTGTCCGGGACGTTCGGAATGCATGGTCAACCCATGCAATTGCCTGGAGAGGCCAACTGCAAAGTCACAAATGTCTATCATCTCCTGTACCTCTCCCAATCCTTCTTGATAGGATTTGCCCATTTCATAGGAAACCAACTTTCCCAAGGGTTCCTTTACTTCCCGCAGCTTATCCCCAAATTGTCGGACTATTTCACCTCTCTGGGGGGCAGGAAGTAATCGCCAACTTTTAAAGGCAGCACCGGCAGCTTCCATTACTTTTTCATAGTCCGCTTCCGTGGTAGTGGTGACCTTTCCGATGATGGAACCATCAACGGGAGAGAATGAAGTGATGGTTTCTCCTGAACCAAAAGCCTCCATTCCAGTGGAAGTTCCCTGATTGATTTCCTTTACCCCTAGGATTTCCAATGCCTCATGAATACCAAAGGCCGTAGCTGTTTCTGCCATTTGTAACTTTTTAGTGCGATTTTGTTGAAATTCCAACAAAATTACAAAGATTAAAAGTGTTCATCCTTAAACGGAAAGCAAAAATGCGATTATACCCAGTAGGGCCGGTAATCCTTGGATATAGAATATTTTTTTGGACACGCTTAAGGCGCCATAAATCCCGGCTACGACAACACAGCCCAAAAAAAAGAGCGCTATGTTCCTGGACCAATCGGGGTCGTCAATAAGGAGTGACCAAACAAGACCGGCAACAAGGAAACCATTGTATAGCCCTTGGTTGGCGGCCATGGATTTTGTAGGTTCAAAGAGTTCCTTCGGAAATTTTTTAAACACTTTTGGGCCCCTGCTGGTCCAAGCGAACATTTCCAACCAAAGGAAATAAAAATGTAGCAAGGCTACTACAACTACAATAATCTTTGCAACAAGTACCATTATCCTTCTTCTATAAAGCGTTTATCCGTGGGCATTACCGTACCACAATTGTCACAGGTCCTAAGTTCCTTTGACCCATAAAAATGTTTGAAATGTTTCAAAAAGTCCTTTTCAATATCATGCAAGGTAAAATAGGCCTCGTAGAGTTTGTGATTGCAGTTGTCACAGAACCATAGGAGTCCATCATCTACCTGCATATGGTCCCTTTTTCGTTCTATGACCAAACCAATGGAACCTTCATGCCGTACCGGGGAATGGGGAACTTTGGCAGGATGTAGGTACATATCGCCAGGTCCAAGTTCCATGGTTTTCTTTTTTCCCTCTTCCTGAATATGAACTTCAATGGTACCTTGCAACTGATAAAAAAGTTCTTCGGTTTCATTGTAATGATAATCCTTTCGGGCATTTGGTCCCGCAACTACCATAACAATATAATCTCCGGCATCCTTATAAAGATTTTTATTGCCTACCGGTGGTTTTAGGGTATCCTTGTTATCCTCAAGCCATTGGTTCAAGTTAAATGGAGGTCGTATGGCCATGACTTATTTTTTCGAAAGTTACAAAACCTTGTCCAAGAAATGAAAAGGCCCGCCATAGCTAGCGGACCTTTTCAAACCATTAAAACACGTAATATAAACCTAAATCTAAATTTATTTTCTTAGGAAAATCTGAGTATAATAGGGATTGCCCCCGGTATCCAGTTCAATACTCAAAGCGGTATGCGTAAAATTCCCTTCAATAGTCTCTTTATGGGCAGCGCTATCCAACCATCCCTCCAAGGCCATTTCTGCCAACGGATAATTTCTGGCCACATTTTCGGCGATATGCTCCGCAGCGGTTTCCTTGGCTATTTCGGCGGCCCTGGAACTAAAGTTGTCATGGCTCAATTCCCCTTCCCCGATCATGTGTTCATTATGTTCCAATGCATACTTATAAGCTTCTTCGCTAAATTCAAGGGCACCCATACCCATTGACGTTCTGTGTTGGTTCACCAAATTAAAGAGTTCCTGTTCCTGGGCAGATAGTTCTATGGTAATTTC
This sequence comes from Croceivirga sp., assembly GCA_028281025.1. Lineage (GTDB taxonomy): Bacteria > Bacteroidota > Bacteroidia > Flavobacteriales > Flavobacteriaceae > Croceivirga. The sequence goes on along the minus strand of JANQKR010000016.1, from coordinate 248,352 downwards.
TTCTAAGGTTTTGGCTTGGTTTTCAAACAATTCTTCTTCCCCTGAAACCGAAGTGGTACTGCAAGAAGCCAAGGAAATGGAAAAAAGAAGAATAAATGCGTAACGTAAATTCATGCTCTCAACTAATTATCAATTCTTTCATATTCGTTACTAAAGTAGGTATGTGCACGGTGGTACCCAGAAAATCTCTTTGTCTGAACTTATTTTTTCGTTAATGTGCAAAATGGTTCAGAATAAGGGCTAATCGATGAATTGCACTGGATATTTCATCGATGAAAATGGGTATTTCATACTATTTTCCCCCACTCGCCGAAGCAGTACTGCCATTGGTCGAACATCAGCTTTTATGAAGTAGGATGAATGTTGAAAAACGATCGTCAAAAGGAATTCCAAAGGGGCATCATTCCTGCTCGGCGGTAGTATCGTCCTTTAAGACCTTACTGAAGACAAAAGCACCAATATCCCTGACGGGGCGGTAAAAAATGGAATCTTTTTGGGTCTCTTCATTAATAAAGGAAAAAGAAGCGGTTGCCTTTTCAAGGAAAATCAAAAGCGCTCCTACTATAACGGCAACTTTTAGGGTGCCAAAAATGCCTCCAGCAATTTTATTGAGCAATCCCAACATGGCAAAATCCGCAATCTTGGTCAAGAGTTTTCCCGCGAGGTGAACCAATAGGACAATGACGATAAAAGTGATAATAAACGATGTGATTTTAATATAACGATCGTTCCAAGCCATGTTCTGGGAGAGGTAATCTCCAGCGATGTAAGAAAAATGAATGGCCCCGTAAATTCCGGCAATTAAGGCAATAAGCGAAGCAAGTTCCACAAAAAGGCCGTTTGTAAGACCCTTGTATAGGCCCCAAACCAATAAAAGTCCCAAAACAATGTCCAAAAAGCTCATGAGTGAGGTTTGCGCAAATATAATTCATTGATTTTAAGTCCAATGATAGGCTGTTATGGGACATCAAAAGAAAAAACCTATGCGGATGCATGGTAGCCCTGGAAATCGGAGAAGGGGGACTGCAAAGTGACCATACAATGGTTTTTGACCGGATTTTTCACTGAAACCTTTTTATGGCACACCGCACTAAAGTAACTTTGCACCTATGGCAAGGGACATACGCTTAAAAGAACGTTGGGAGCTTTTGGTCAATAAATTATCCGCTAAGTTTTCGGATGGGGACCCATTGGAACTGGATGGAATTATCTATTTGGTCGGGATACAGGAATTGGGCCAGGTACATCGAAAATTCAAGAAAGATGAAAAGGTCAACCTCATGCACATTGCCATTTGTCGTTTGTTGGAACCTTATGGGTATTATGAATTCGATTTTTATGATGAGGAAGGCTGGCCCCATTATAAAGTGAAGGAAACCCTTCCTTCCTTAAAGTCGGGGGAACAAACGGTCCTTATGAAGGAAGCTTTGGTCAATTATTTTTTAGAAAGGGAGTATATCTTTTAATGGAATTGCAACAACCGTATTATGCCGTAATTTTCACCAACACCCGAACCGAAGGTGATTTTGGATATGCCGAAATGGCCGAACAAATGGAACGTTTGGCCAAACAGCAAAAAGGGTATCTTGGTTTTGAGAGCGCCCGTTCCAATTTGGGAATTGCAGTGAGTTATTGGGAAAGCCTGGAGGCCATTGCCAATTGGAAGGCCAACCTGGAACACCAATACGCCCAGGAAAGGGGCAAATCCGATTGGTATAGCTGGTATAAAGTGCGAATTTGCAGGGTGGAACGTGAATACGAATTTAAAAGCACTTAGCGGACCGTATTTTTTGATTTGCTGAGCTTAGCCCTTAATTTTGAATTTCAAACAATTGCTACAAAATGAAGGACCCCATTTACTTTTCCAACCTTAATAGAGAAGCTACTTTAAAAAAGCTGGAGAATGAATCGTTTGACCTCGTGATCATCGGCGGTGGCATCACCGGCGGTGGCATTGCCCTGGATGCCGCTTCCAGAGGGTTAAAAGTAGCGCTTCTTGAAAAGGACGACTTTGCCTCTGGAACAAGTAGCAAGTCCACAAAACTGATTCATGGCGGGCTGCGGTACTTAAAACAATTTGATTTTTGGTTGGTCAAGGAGGTAGGTTCGGAACGGGCCATTGTGCATAAGCTTGCCCCCCATTTGGTACTGCCCGAAAAAATGTTGTTGCCCCTTATCGAAGGAGGCTCCTACGGAAAGTGGTTGACCAGTATTGGACTTAAGGTATATGATATTTTGGCCCAGGTAACCGGGGATGACAAAAGGCAGATGTTGGACAAAAAGCAGGCCCTAAAGTTGGAACCCCTGCTTCCCAAAAAAATACTGAATGGAGCGGGCTATTATGCGGAATATAGGACCGATGATGCCAGGTTGACGATTGAAAACATAAAGGCGAGCCTGAACTATGGAGCGGTTGCCCTGAATTATGCAAAGGTGACCGACTTTATATATGAAGAAGATCAGGTGGCCGGGGTTGTTGTAAAAGATGTCCTCTCCAAGGAGGGGGACGGGATTACCATAAAATCCAAATACGTTATCAGTGCCGCCGGACCCTGGGTAGATGAACTCCGGACCATAAACCAGTCCAAAAAGGGGAAACGATTGCATTTGACCAAGGGGGTCCATTTGGTATTTCCACATGAGAAATTACCTGTAAAACAATCCGTCTATTTTGATATTCCCGATGGGCGCATGATGTTCGCCATCCCCAGGGGCAAGATTACCTATGTTGGGACTACGGACACCAATTACAATTTGGATAAGGACGATATCCGCACGGATTTGGCCGATGCCATTTATTTGATTTCCGCCGTTAACAATATGTTTCCCGATATCAACTTGGAAATGGAGGATATCATTTCTTCCTGGGCGGGCCTAAGGCCACTCATTCATGAAGAAGGCAAATCCGCTTCCGAGCTTTCCCGAAAAGATGAGATCTTCACTTCGGATACGGGCCTTATCAGTATTGCAGGAGGGAAACTAACGGGTTATCGTAAGATGGCAGAACGGGTGGTCAACCGTATTACCAAAAAGTTGGAGGAGGACCACAATATAAAGGTCAAGGAATGCCATACCGATACCATTCCCCTATGTGGCAATGATTTTAAGAAGTATAAGCAGGTAAAAAAATACATCGATGAGGTCTATGGTCGAATCAAGGAAGATGGTTTGTCAAAATACGATGCATGGTACCTGGTGACCAACTACGGCAAACAGACCGATCGGATTTTAAGCGATTACGCAAGTTTTAAAAACAAGGATGCCACATTGCGGATGATACGTGCGGAACTCAAGTTTGGTATGGAACATGAAATGGTGACCAGCCCCATGGATTTCTTTATCCGCCGAACAGGACGACTGTATTTTGACATTGACAGTGTTCGTGGATACTTAAAACCCGTTCTGGAGGACCTAAGGAAAGCGTACACCTATGATGAGGACCAGATTTTGGCCTTTACCAAAAAAATGGAGGAAGAGTTGGAACTGCATTCCAACTTTTCATTGGAACGGGAATAGCCTTAATCCAACCGTTCAGTCAACTTTTTAAACGTCCTTTTCGGGTCTTTTCCGGTGTACAGGATTTCGTGAACGGCATTGATGATGGGTATTTTGGTCTTATGGGCCAATTCTTGCATGAGTAGGCGGGCACTTTTGGTGGCATAATAGCCTTCGGCCACCATATTCATTTCCATCATGGCACTTTTTACGGTATAGCCCTTCCCGATCATGTTCCCGAACATCCGATTACGACTAAAAGTGGAATAACCGGTGACCAGGAGATCGCCCAAGTACGCAGAGTTATTGATGTTTCGTTTCATTTTATGGACTTTGCCAATAAAACGTTTCATTTCACGAATGGCATTGCTCATCAAAACACTTTGAAAATTGTCACCATAGCCCAGTCCATGGGCAATTCCCGCAGCAATGGCATAGATGTTTTTGAGCATGGCCGCATATTCCGTTCCGATAATATCGTCAGAAATCTTGGTGCGGATATAATGGCTTTTTAGATGTTGGGCCATAAGATTGGCCTTTTCCCCGTCGGAGCAGGCAATGGTCAAATAGGAAAGACGTTCCAAAGCCACTTCCTCTGCATGGCAAGGCCCCGTAATGACACCGATATTATCGTATGGAATTTGATACTTGTGGTGAAAATGTTCACCCACAATACGTCCGGTTTCCGGCACAATGCCCTTTATGGCAGAGAAAAGGGTTTTGCCATTCAGCGAAATGGTCAATTTTTCCAGTTCCTGTTCCAAAAAGGCGGAAGGGATTACAAATACAAGCAGCTCCGCCGCGGTAACGGCCTCGTCAATGGTATTGGTCAGTTTTAGGTAATCCGTATTCAATTGGACCGAACTTAGGTAATTGGGGTTTTGTCCTTCCCGCTTTATATGCTCCACAGCATAAATACTGCGCATGTACCAATGCACCTCTTCCAAGTTTTCGGTCAACATTTTTACCAAAGCCGTGGCCCAACTTCCGCCACCCAATACCGCTATTTTCAATTTAAGAGTACAATAGAATTATGCCCCCAAAAATAGATGAAAAGATATTGTAGATGTTAACTGTTGATTATCAAAAGATTACATTTTTTGGCACGATGCTTGGTTTCTATAAGTCATGAACCATTAAACCTAGGACCCATGAAAGCAAAAAAACTACTATTCGGAATATTCGGGATTGGACTGTTGGCAAGTTCTTGCTATACCGAAGTTATTTTAGAGGACGATATCATCGTTGGGTCACCTTTCAATACGGATCAGGCCTTGCAGTCCTATGACCTATGGTACGTGGACATCAATGCCACCCAAGGAAATGGGGAGATCCCCTTTTTGCAACGTGCCTTTACCCTTTCTTTTGTCAATGGTGTTGTTTTTGCCAACAATAATATTGCTGGGATTGGAAAAACCGGTAATGGTTTGGGGATAGATGTGGGGAGTTATGGCACTTTAAGTGGTGTAGTGGACATTGCCCATGATTTGGACGGGTCCTGGACTTTTGATGTTTATGCGGTAAACAACAGTACATTGGAACTTTATAACCGAAGGACCAACACCTCTTATTTCCTGGATGGGTATCAGCGCAGGAGTTTTGATTATGACCGTCTTTTTTATGAGAATATCGATTACTTGTTGCAGGAGTTTGAAGCGTGGGAAAAAACCTTTACAAGTGAAGTGGGTGCTGTAAATGAATTTGATGAAGAGAATTTCCTGAGATTTTTTCCTGACAATGGAGGGTATTTCCAATCTTCTGTGGACACCCCCGGAACCCCTATCCCAAATTTGCAATGGGATTACGAAGGGCAGTATCGCGTTTACGATACAAACGATGAAACGCTCAAAACTTTAACACTCGATTATGACTACTTGGGCAATGATTACTTTGAGCTTTACGTTATTGATGATAGTACTGTGGAGCTCTACCATGTAGCCAGTGAAACGGTGTACGAGTTTACCGGAAGGGGATTTGTACAGTATTTAAAGTCCAATGGAAAATTGGGAAAAATGCGTACAAAATCCACTAGGGAGAAGATGAATGTGGAACGTAAACGAAAAATGTAAGGAATCGTATTGGTCCACGACTATACAAATAAGTTTTTTGGTTGGTTATTTAGTTAGAAATCGCCCTGAGGAAGTATCCCAGGGCGATTTTTCTTTCTGAACAGGCTCCAAAAGGAATGGCCAAAAATCAATAGGGGTCTTGATTCTTGCTTTCAAAGGAATTTTTCCCGATCCCGTTCCATAAGTTTTAAAGCTTAGGGGACCTCTGTGGTTTGGTTCCTCACCCTTTTTTTGAAAGCTGAAGGATTTTCCCCGGTAACCTTTTTAAAAACACGGTTGAAGTAGGACAAGCTTTCAAAGCCCGACTCATGAAAGGCTTCATTGATATTCTTCCCGGACAATAAGAGCCGCTTGGCCTGGGTTACACGGTATTGGTTTAAAAAACGGGTAAAGGTAGTACCGGAGACCTTTTTAAAATACCGACAAAAAGCTTCGTTCCCTAAATTCAATAGGTCGGACGCCTCGGCAACACTTATTTTTCGTTGATAATTCACACTAATAAACTCATATACCTTTTGTAAACGCAATTGTTTGCTCTTGACTTTATTGGAAAGGACGGGATGGTCGTGCAAGAGTTCAAACTCATCGCTTTCCGAAAGTGATGCCAGGATTTTAAATACTTCAAGGAGCTGTGCAAAACTATCGAGGGGGTACATTTGCTTCATTCGTAGCCCAATTTCGATCTTGGTCTTCCCGTAGAATGCCATTCCCCGCTGGGACAGTTCCAAAAGCTTTGGAACCTTGGGAAGCTCAATGATTTTGGGAAGCACATTGCCACAAAAATCGGCATCGAAATGAAGCACCTCCTTTTGGTATTCCGTTTTAATGCCATAATCAAAATTTAAATGGGGAACGTACGATCCAATGAGCACCAGATCACTATCCACAAAATTGGAAATATGCTCCCCAACATGTCGGGTACCGCTGGCACCCTCAATGTAGACCAATTCATATTCCGGATGAAAATGCCAAAAAAAGAGATCGTTCATTTTGGGGTTGTGCAATAACCTAAAGGAACAGGCTTCATCCGGTCTAATATTTTCTAATTGAACCTTCATTTTTAATTAAAATAGCAAAAAAAGTTATTTCTAAGGTTAAAAAAGTCAATAAAATGAAAATTTTGGTCAAAATACTTCTTGAAACCACTCCCATGGAAAAGTAGTTTTGGACAAGAAATAATTAAATACAAAGGGTATGAAGCAAGATGTAAACTTAGAAATGGCGAATAAGGGCCATGAAGAGATTCCCGGAAATCCTTCAACGGCCACAAGTAGCAAACAAAAATTGAACGATCGTAGCAATGGAAAACCGTTACGGGTCCTTTCTGAAGAAGATTGGAAGTTTTGGGTGGAAAATGGATATATCGTTATCAAAAATGCGATACCCAGGGAACAGGCCCAAACCACTGCGGACTTTCTTTGGGAATTTGACGAAAAGGATCCGAACGACCCAGAGACCTGGTATGCTGCACCTAGGGCGGAAATGAAGATGAAGGAGTTGACGGGTACGGGAATGGTGGAGGTGTACAATAACCAACACCTTTGGAACAACAGGCAGGCCCAACGGGTGTATGATGCCTTTGTGGATATTTGGGGCACGGAAAAATTGTGGGTAACCATTGATCGGGCCAATCTTAATTTTCCACAACGGCCCGGGGAAAACAAAAAAGGCTTTATTCATTGGGATTATGATCCAGAGACCAGACCTCAAAATGTACAAGGGGTTTTGGCCTTGGCGGACCAGACCGATGAAAATATGGGTGGCTTTCAATGTATTCCCTGGTTGTACCGCAATTATGATACCTGGAAACTAACGCAACCGGAAGACCGAGATCATTTTCAGCCGGATACGACAGGTTTGGAGGACAAAATCGTTAAAGTAAAAATGGAAGCGGGAGATCTGCTCATTTTCAACAGTACCCAACCGCATGGTATCCGTCCCAATAAATCAGGGAACAAAGTGCGTATTGCGCAATACATTTCCATGATGCCTGCCGAAGAGGACAATCAAGCCATGCGGGACTGGCGCATCCACTCCTGGAAGAACAGGGTGGCCCCGGAAGGATATGCTTTTCCCGGAGATCCACGGAACTGGGAACAGATCAAATACGATACTGCCAAATTAACTCCCCTTGGAGAAAGGTTACTGGGGTCGACCGCTTGGTAGATCATCAAATATTTAAAAACAAGACAGTTCCTAGCCTATTAAACGAATAATGGTATTTTTGCCGGCTTCAATAATGAAACCATGCGGAAATACCTGAATTTATTCGATTTTAAACAAAAGGTAGACTACAAAACTGAAATGCTTTCCGGACTAACGGTCGCCCTGGCCTTAGTGCCGGAAGCTATTGCGTTTGCCTTAATTCCCGGTTTTTCACCCCTGACCGGACTGTATGCTGCTTTTGTTTTGGCGTTGGTCACCTCCATCTTAGGGGGCCGACCCGGTATGATTTCCGGAGCCACCGGGGCAGTGGCCGTGATTTTTGTAGGTTTGATCCTGGAACTAAAGGAAACCTTTCCAGGAATTGACCCCACCACTATCCTACATTATGTTTTTGCGACCGTTATCCTGGCGGGGGTATTACAAATAGGGGCGGGGTTATTGCGATTGGGGAAATTTATACGATTGGTCCCCCATCCTGTCATGTTCGGTTTTGTAAACGGTCTGGCCATTATCATCTTTATGGCCCAATTTCCCAACTTTTATGACAAAACCACTGGGGAACTGATGACCGGCACCGGTCTATATGTGATGTTGGGCCTAACGCTATTGACCATGTTGATTATTTGGGGATTCCCAAAGCTGACCAAGGCCATCCCCTCCTCGTTATTGGCCATTGTAGTGGTCTCTGCAGTTGTCCTGGGTTTTGGGATTGACACCTTGACCGTTGCAGATACCATGCGCGAAGGGGAAAGCATAAAAGGCGGCTTTCCACCATTGTCCATTCCGCGGCTACCCTTTACCTGGGAAACGTTAGGGATTATAGTCCCCTACGCCGGGATAGTGGCAGGGGTAGGACTTATTGAAAGTCTGTTGACCTTGAACATTATTGATGAAATTACCGAAACAAGGGGTAGTGGTAACAAGGAATGTGTGGCCCAGGGGACGGCGAACATCCTTTCTGGATTTCTTTCGGGAATGGGGGGCTGTGCCATGATCGGCCAGAGTTTGATCAATACTTCCTCTGGGGCAAGGGCAAGGCTTTCGGGAATTACCGCTGCGGTAATGTTACTGGTTTTTATCATGTTTGGGAGCAGCTTAATTGAGCGTTTGCCCATGGCCGCTTTAGTGGGATTGATGTTCATGGTGGCCATAGGTACTTTTGAGTGGGCCAGTTTCAAGACCTTTCGAAAAATGCCCAATTCCGATGTCATTGTGATGGTTTTGGTGACCTTAATAACGGCTATTACCCATAATTTGGCAGTGGCGGTGCTGTTGGGGGTAATCATTTCTGCCTTGGCCTATTCCTGGGAAAATGCAAAGCGCATTAGGGCGAGAAAATATATTGATGAAGACGGGGTGAAGCATTACGAGATATATGGGCCACTGTTCTTTGGTTCCACCACCTTGTTTGCAGAGAAGTTTGATGTGCAAAACGATCCCCAGGAAGTCATTATCGACTTTCAAGAAAGCCGGGTTGCCGATATGTCCGGTATTGAGGCCTTGAACAAAATTACGGAGCGCTACCGTAAGGCGGGCAAAAATGTACATCTAAGGCATTTGAGTAAGGATTGTAGACGGTTGCTGCAAAATGCGGACGATATTATTGAGGTGAACGTATTGGAAGATCCCACCTACAAGGTCGTGGCGGATAAAATATAGGACAAGGCTCCAATCAACAAAAAGTCTTGTAGCAGTAAACGGAATCCAATTAAAACGGGATGTTCCCTTATTTCAAATAACTCCCGTCAATTCCAGACATTTTTGGCATCAACAATTTTGTCCTGATTTATAGGGCAAGTCTTATACGGCATATCGCCATTCTACATTTGCTTCGAAAGATGGGGTCAACCCTACTCAACACGAAATAACGAAGCAAATGACGTATCAATTTCACCCTTTGCCTTTTTGGGTCTTTTGTGCCATCGTATGGATGTTCGTCCCATTGCATTCCCAAGAAATGGATTTGCAGTCCTATATCGAATTGGTAAAAAAAGAAAATATCGATTTGAAGCAGAGTGCACAGCAGGTCCTGATAGCAAAGGAGGAAACCAAGATGGCCAAATCCGCACTCTTGCCAGAGGTGAGTGTCAATGGGTTTTATCAACGGGACTTCAATAGAAATTTTCTTTTTATCAACGATTTTGATGGAAGCATAACACGGTTAAGGACCAATTTCAACAACAGTGTCAGTGCCAATGCCGCATTGAACCAGACCCTATTTGACCCCGCCATTTTTTCCGCAGCCAAAATTGCGAAGCTGGCTGAGGAAATCAGTGGGTTACATGACGAAGACCGTCAAAATGAACTTATTGCCCAGGCTTCCGCTTTGTATTGGCAAGCCATATTTACCAGGGCGAGTGTCGCCGTACTTGTGGAAAACTCGAGTTTGGCAAAAGCGCAATTGGCCCAGATCAAAAAGCTGCACGCTAGGGGTACGGTGAGTGACCTACAGCTACAACAAGCTGAGGTTTTCTATAAAAAAACGCTCCCACCGCTTAAAAATGCCAACAATCAATTTGGAAAATTAAAGAACCACCTTAAAGTATTGGCCAACATACCCATTACCGAACGTATCGTTCTAACGGATGATCTTGAAACCATAAGCCTCAACAATGTCATCTATACCGATGAGGCGGATCTAGAAGGACAGCCGAAAGTCAAGACCCTAAAAAAGGAGGTTGAGATTGCCAAAAGGCAAATCAGTCTCCACAAGAAATTTTGGTACCCCAAATTAAATCTGACCGCAGCATATAATTACGATGCCCAGGCCAATGATTTTAATTTCAGTGCCAACGAGAACAAATTGTTCTTGGTGCAACTGGGGGTCAATATGCCCATTTTTTCCGGGGGCAGCAACAGGGCAAAAATAGCCAAGGCCTCCATTGAAAGGGAAACGGCAGAGCTCAACCTTGTGAAGACCAAACAACATTTGCGCAATGAACTTCGAACGGCCGAAAGCAACTATAATACTGCCATAGCCCATATTGAAACCTATAGGGAGACCATCTTGCTGAACGAAAGTGAAGTGGAAATTTTCGAAAAGCAATTGAGCCTGGGTATTGTCACTACCGTCGAATTCAAGGAAAGTCGATTGCAACTCATGCAATCCAGGTTAGGGCTGTTAAACTCCTATCTGGATTTACATATAGCACACCTTCAAATGGTAAGGATTACGGGACGAATACACTAAATGAGCCCAAAAAAATAAGTATCAAAAAATGAAGACAATAAAACGTTTATTGATGTTCGCTGTTTCAGGCATACCCTTGTCGGCTTGTTATTGGCCGGAAACCCCACAGGAAACCACTAAGGAAGCACAGATCAAGGTAAAGGCAATTACCTTAAAAAAGGAGCCTTACAATGAAACCAAGATCTATCATGGGGAACTGCAATTTTCCAAATCGGCAAGTTTTGTCGCGCAGCAGTCGGGAATAGTGACGAAGTTAAATGCCAAGCCCGGTCAAAAGGTTCGACGCGGTGAGGTTATCGCGGCATACCCTCCATTAAACCACCAGTTGCAGGTGGATCAGGCAAGGATTGAACAGGACAAGTTGGCCCAGGATTATACACGGCAGCAAGAACTGTTTAAAGCCGGTGCCGTTTCAAAGGTATCTGTGGATACCTATAAAACCCAATTGGATGTTCTGGTGAAAACCACTCAGCAATTGCAGGATATGAACACCATTAGGGCACCTTTTTCAGGAATCATTACGCAAGTGCCGATTAAGATTGGTGAGGAAGTGCACATGGGACAAGCCCTATTCAGCATGGCGGAGACAGCTGCCGTAGAAGTAAATTTTTATGTAACACCGCAAGATATTGCCCATATGGCAATAGGGGCAAGGACCTATTTGAACCTCTCCCATAAAAAGATCGAAGGGAAGATTACAAGGACATCCATCCAAATGGATCCAAAACGAAAGGCATTTCCGGTTACCGCCTCATTTAAGAACGAAGGGGTAGCGTTTGCAGGCACCCACGTTGCGATTGCGTTGGAAACCGGAGCATCACTTTCAAGTATTTGGATTCCTGTGGAGTCATTAAAACAAATCGGAAACAGGCATTATGTATTCGTCATTGAAGATGGCAAGGCCATTGAAACCGACGTGAAGATAGGGCAGCGAAATGAAACTTCGGTACAGATCATTGAGGGATTGAAAGTTGGGCAGCATTTGATTACCGCCGGTTCAGAAAAAGTGGAAGGAAATAGTCCGGTGATAACCGTTCAGTAAATAGAATAGCTATGAAAGTCACCAATTTCGCAGTATCCAGACCAATTACCACGTCAATGGTCTTTTTGGCACTATTGCTCTTCGGACTTATGTCCTATGTAAAACTACCGGTAAACCTAATGCCCGAGGTGAATCTGCCCGCCATGGTCATCATAACGGACTATCCTGGGGCGACCCCCGGGGAAGTGGAAACCGAGATTACCAATCTACTTGAAAAAGAAGTGGCTACCATCAACGGGTTAAAACTCATGCAGTCCTACTCGATGCCCAATATGTCCATGATCATCGTTCAATTCGAATTGGACAAAGACCAGGACAAGGCCATGGCCGAGCTGCGCAACAAGATAGATCTGGTGGTTTCCTTTTTGCCCAAAGAGGCCAAATTGCCTTTCGTTCGCAAACGATCTAAACCCCTATTGGCCCCTTTTAGTATGAACAGTGGTTCTGTGGTGGATCTGATCATCACTGGAAATGTGGATGCCAACAAACTTTACCAACTATCAAGACGGGAAATCAAGGATAAAATCTCGCGTATCGATGGGGTGACCAAAATTGAGTTCAATGGTGGAAAATTACGTGAAATCCATGTGGAGGTCGATAAGAACAATCTTTATGGTTTGGGGATGGACATCACAGAGGTCGCCACACAATTAAAGGAGAACAATGTGGATATGTCCGGAGGCGATATCGTACGGGAGGATCGGGAATCCATCATAAAGACCGGGAGCAAATACAACTCCATTGAATCCGTAAAAAGCACCTTTATCGCCACCCCCTATGGGGAAAGGAAACTGACCGATTTTGCTGCGGTAAAGGACACCTTCCAATTCGCAAAAAAGGACGCCTTTTTTTATGATGGCATTGAAAAAAAGGAACTGAACAATATTGTGGGCATAGGCGTGCAGAAGAGCAGTACGGCAAATGCGGTGGCCATAGCCAAGGAAGTAAAGGAACTGGTTCCCGAAATTCAAAAAAACCTGCCCGAAGGGGTTACGTTGAGCTTGCCATTTGACTCTTCGGAATATATTGAAAGCTCGGTGAACGATGCCATGATAAACGTTATTCTGGGGATCCTCGTTACAGGGTTGATCTTGTTTCTATTTGTAAACAATATCAAGGCCACGGTAATCGTAAGTATCTCCATTCCCGTATCGCTCATTATCAATTTTTTGGCCATGAGGCTCTTTGATGGATCGCTCAATATGCTGTCATTGATGAGCTTCGCGGTGGCCATTGGGGCCCTGGTTTCCAACTCCATTGTGGTATTGGAGAACATTCTTCGCCTTAAAAAGGAGGGCTTGCCCATAAAAGAGGCCTGCGTTACCGGTACCCAGGAAGTGTTTACGGCGGTCTTGGCATCCACGGGAACCAACCTGGTGGTATTTTTACCCATTGCTTCCATGAATTCCATAGTCGGTGCGTTCTTTAGGGAATACGCTTTGACCATTTCATTTGCGACCATTTTTTCGCTCTTGGTCTCCATTACCCTGACTCCAATGCTCGCATCAATTTTATTGAAGAACGACCCAAAACCCTCCAAGTTTTCCAATTGGATCATCAAATCATTTGAAAGACTTCAAGAGGTGTACGAAAAATCATTGCGAAGGTTGATGTCCAGAAAACGCAACCCTATCATTCTGTTTGCCGTGATGTTCTTCTTCTTTATCATGAGTATGGGTTTGCTGGGGGAAATCGGATTTGAATTCGAACCGGAATCGGACAACGGGGATTTGTTTGTGGAACTTGAAATGCAACCGGGCACGTCCATCGAAAAGAACAGGGAATTGACCAAACTGGTCGAACAAAAGATTGCTGCCTATCCCGAAGTAAAGGCGGTATTGAGTATGTTGGGCAGTAAAAACTCCTTTACCACCGGCTCCAATTATACCAACATCTCATTAAAGCTCAACAAAAGTGTGGAACGCGAGCTGTCCAATGGCCAAATTGGCGAGAAAATATTAAATGACCTCAAGGGGATTCCAGAGATAAAACCTGTGGTGGCCACGGTGAATTCTGAGGAAAGTGGCGATTTGGGGTTTTCCTTAAAATCCAATGATGCCGCGCAATTGTCCAAGGCAAACGATCAGGTGATGGATTTTTTAAAGGATGTGGAAGGCCTGATTTCGTATGAATCGAGTTTGCGAAATGGCCCACCCTTGGTCCAATTCAGGCCCAGGAAGCGTTTGTTGGCCGAACTGGGCATCTCGGTCAATGAACTGGCATTGGTCATTCGCAGTGCCATTACGGGAATCAAGGCCACGGTGATGAGTGAAAACGATGTGGAGTACAACATCAACATCAAGGTACCCGTTTCACAAGCGAACTCGGTTGAAGATATCAAACAGCTCCCTGTCCATACGGCGACGGGGATGTTTACCGTTGGGCAGTTGGCCGAGGTGTTCTATGAAACCGCCCCTGCCCAAATCCTCCATAAGGAAAAGTCAAAAACCGCCGAGTTCAGTGGCACCTTGGCTCCCGGTTATATATTGGGAGATGTTAGGGCAGCCATCGATTCAAAGTTTAACGAAACAAACCTGCCCACAGGTGTGGATTTCCAATGGAGCGGTAACGTGGAGGAATTGGATAATACGGTTGCCGATATGACGGTCACTTTTATATTGGCACTGGTATTGATGTACATGTTGTTGGCCTCGCTAATGGAAAGCCTATGGCAACCCTTGGTCATTTTTACCACGGTTCCCATGGCGTTGATAGGGGTTTTCGTAATCATGTATTTTGCCGGCACCACTATGAATATTATGTCCTTGATGGCCATCATTACCCTACTGGGTTTGGTGGTCAATGACGATATTTTGATCCACGACTATACCGAACAATTGATGCACAAAAAGAAAATGGATATTTATAATGCAACCCTTCTTTCAGGCAAGACCAAAATGAAGGCCGTTATCATGACCACGGTTGCCATCATAGTTGGGATGTTGCCCAATGCCATTGGTCTGGGGGATGCGGGAGCGGAATACAGAATACCCATGGCCATTGTCACCATTGGCGGGATGATCACCTCCACCGTGTTGACCCTGTATTTGATTCCCTCCCTGTTTTATGTCATTAGAAGCAGGGGACGTAAAAGACCCTTACATGAAACCATCAAAAATTGACATCGTAAAGTTTTCGGTAGTAATGATCTTTTTTTTGATAGGAATGATCATCATGCTGCTACATAAAATAGAAAACACATGGATTTGGATTGGGTACATCAGTGTTTGGTGGTGGGCAGAAGTGAGAATCGCGAGGAATCTTCATATCAAACTTTGGGTCTGGATGCTTCTATTGGCACTTATTCTTACCATAAATGCCCTGGTAATTCTGTACTTTGTTTAACAATGGATCTACATCATTCAGGAAAACGATTCGGACATCCTATGTTTTTTTCATTCTTTTTTAACCTGTAAATCAATATATAAAGTGACATACATGCCATAACGATTGAAGGGAACACTCCATTTTTTAAGGGCTTTAATGCTACATTTGCCCTATGGATATCTTAAACATAACACCCTTGTTGAGCCTCGCCGTAGGGGTGTTATTGTTGGTTTTTGTCTTGTTTCGAAAGTCTGGTCTGGGCAGGGATAAAAGGCTTCGCTATATTTTGGCGACACTTGTGTTTTATTTTGCCTTCGTATCATTTGATTACTACACTACGTTGAGCGAGAGCGGGAGCAATTGGTATTTTGGAATATCCTATATGTTCCATCACCTGGTGGGATTTGTGTTCTATTACTTCATTGCCCTATTGATAAAATTACCGGTGGCCTTTAAAAAATGGCTGCTTATCGTTATCGGCCTTACCTTGTTACGGTGGTTTTTCTTTTATCCACTTTTTGAACATGAAAATATAGATACGTTCTTTGCATCACTTCAAACCTCAGGGTATGATGAATGGTTGTTCGTGGAATACCTCTTGGTTACCTTACTCAATATTTTCTTCTTCTTCCTGGCATTCTATCGGTTTAGAAAGGCCCCCATGGCATTGGTCCTTACCCGGGATGAAAGGTTAAAGTACAAATGGGCCAAATTGATATTGATTGCACTTGTCATTTTGCAACTGGGAATGTTCATTAACCTTTCCGTAAACGGTTATACCTTGGACACCTATCAAATCTCCATGAAGTTTGAATCGTTGTTGATTGCTATTTTCTTTTTCATTTTTGCCTATTCCATCATGCATTTTCCCGTATTTGCCTTTTCGGGGGACTTTGAGGATTTACCGGAGGAAACCAAAAATAAATATGCAAAGTCCTCCTTGAAGGATTCATCCGAACTCTTTGCTCAAATAAGCACCTTGGTCAGGGAAGAACAATTGTATCTGGATTTCGACTTAAAATTGAATACCCTATCTGAAAAGTTGGGAAGCTCCATTCACCATGTTTCACAGGCCATCAATCAAAATTCAGGTATGAGCTTTCCCGATTTCATCAATGGTTTTCGAATTGAGGAAGCCAAAAAACGACTGCTCATGCCAAAACCGGACACCATTTTTGCCATATCGCTGGATGTGGGGTTCAATAGTAAAGCGGCATTTTATACGGCCTTCAAAAAAGTGACCTCCCTGACCCCTACAGAATTTAAAAAGGCTTCCAAAAGGTAGCTCCAATACAAATCCCATGGACTTAAAGGTGCCTTGCCCATGGTTCAGGGTATTTTTATGTTCAGTATTATAGGGAGCGCCATTCCTGTATATCACCGGGGCTACTTTTGACCACAATTCACTAAAAGATAGTTGTATGCAAGCGTTAAAAATAGTTATTGCCTTGGTGGTGGTATTCCTGTCAATCACAAATTTGACCGCCCAAAACAATCCATTGTCCGGACAATGGGAAGCGGAGTATGAAGAGAACAACGAGAAATCGTATGTAACGTATGAATTTAGAAATGAAAATGGGAAACCCATTTGTTATACCATTTACATTAAAGACGATAAAGGTCGTGGTGCAGCTCATGAATCATTGGCCCTAAAGGACATCACATTTGAAGGGGAAAAAGGCACGGGAAAGTTCATCTTTACCCATGAAGGGAAAAACTATGAAGTAAGGGCCCACCTTATATTAAGGGATAGCAATACCCTGGTCATAAGCTATTCGGCATGGGGCTATTCCGATAGCGAAACCTGGAAACGGTTAAAATAACGTCCCATGCTAAACGGGCAGCATATGGTTGATAAGGAAAGGATTTGGAAAGGGATCAGAAAACGACTCGATTCTGAAAGTGTGACCATACGGTCCGTGCTCTTGGAGTTTAAGTGGAAACTTATCTTCATATTCTTCCTGATCTTGGTCGAGTCCGTTATCGAGTTGCTGATTCCGCTGTTCATTGGTTTTGCAATAGACAATGCGCTAGGGGGAAGCTATGGGCATGCCCTTCAACTTGGTGCATTGGGCACCCTGATCATTCTAATTGGTGGGGGACGCAGATTTTTCGATTCAAGAATTTATGCCAGGATATATTGCAGGCTGGGCAGTGCAGTGCTTTTGGGAATTGAGGAAAACCGATCTTCCGTCAAAACGGCACGATTGGGAATGATTAATGAGATTGTCGAATTTTTGGAAAATTCCCTTCCCCTATTGATATCCACCATTGTGGGAATGGTTGGAGTGGTCATCATTATTGCGAGCCTGAATGCCAACGTATTTCTTGTAGGCCTTGGCGCCACATTTTTGGTTTTTCTCATTTATTTTTTGACCAGAAAAAGAACTACATATTTCAATAGTGCCTATAACAATGAGTTTGAAAAGCAGGTAGATGTTATATCGACAAACAATGGCACACTGTTGGCCTCCCATCTAAAAAAAATGATGAAATGGAATATTAAACTATCGGATTTGGAGGTGTTCAATTTTTCAATGTCATGGATGGTCCTTATGGCCTTTTTGGTACTCTCCATAGTTTTCTCGGTAAGCGCGGGAAAAGTCGCATATGGGGCCTTGTTTTCCTTGATTATTTACGTTTTTCAGTATATAGAAAGTGTAATGGCCTTACCGGTGTTTTACCAAAATTGGTTGCGGTTAAAAGAAATAAAGGAGCGATTGGAAAAGCTATAGGTGCAGCGGAGGTTTAAGATAGGTTTAGAAGTAAAGGAAGAACCAAAACGGACAAAAACCAAGTCATTTTTATTGTCTGTATAGCGGTAAGGCGTCGTATAAAAGTGGGATTCCAATCAATGGATTTATTGGCATTAGGTTTTTTTGATTGGTTTGCATAGTCGCGTAAAACATTCCTTTTGGCAAACCTTTTATACAATGGGATTGTACTAATATTAATTTATACTTCTGTACGCGCTGGGACTCATCCCTGTTTTGGCTTTGAAGGTTTTGGAAAAATGCTGTGAATACTCATAGCCCAGACCATACGCTATTTCACTTACCGATGCTGTGGAACACAATAATTGATTTTTAGCTTTATTAAGTAAAAAATCATCTATGTGCGTCTTGGCACTTTTACCTGTTTCTTTTTTCAGCAAGTCACTTAAATATTTGGGAGAGATGCCCAGTTCTTTCCCGCAATGGTCCACTGAGGGAATTCCAATGCGTAACTGATCTTCCCGATCATAATAATCTTTCAATAAATTCTCAAATTTTGCCAGAACATCTTTGTTGAGATTGGTACGGGTATAAAACTGACGGTCATAGTAGCGGGTGCAGTAATCCAATAACAGTTCGATATTCGAGATGATCAGCTTTTGAGTATGGCGATCAATGTGTCGGTGGTACTCTTTTTCAATTTTGGCCACCAATTCATTGAGCGATTGTTTTTCTTCGTCCGAGATATGTAATGCTTCCTTTATGTCATAGGAGAAAAAAGAATACTGTTCTATCGTTTTCCCCAATTCGGATTTTCGCAATAGGTCAGGGTGAAATAACAAGGCCCAGCCAGGGTCTTCAGCAGAAGATTGATGACCATCATAGCTCAGTACTTGTCCGGGTTTAATAAATACCATGGAACCTTCTTGAAAGTCATAGGAATTGCGGCCGTACCCCATGCTTCCTTCGACCCCATTCTTTTGGGTGATGCAGTACATGCCAAAAGAGCAACGGACATGATGGTATTCCGGCCTGATGTCAGCGTCCTTGAATCGGATAACCGATACCAATGGATGTTTTGCTTTGGCCTGTCCAAAGACTTCATGCATGTCCGAGATGCTTTCTATGTGCACTATGTCTTGCACTCTTTTGGATTTGTTAGGAATAAACATACTGTTTTTTTAAAAATCCACCCTACGGTAAAAAAGATCGGATAATCTTTTTTTTGGACTTTGGACATGAATTATTGAATGATGTGTTGACGAAGGGATGTATTCAAATCGGTATAAGCTTGTTGTACCCAACCCATATCCCAAAAAAGTACAGCTATTCCCTTAAAATCTTCATGTATGGTCACCTTGGTGTTATTCCCAACAGGCTCTAAAATGTATCGATGGTCATAGGTGAATACTCCAGGGAAACCTCCGCGTTGGTTCAATAATTTCAATGGAATTAACTTGGTTGCCTTCATTCCAATATCGATGGAATTACCATCGGGTTGAACCAACTTATAGGTCAATTTATTGCCTTGTTCAATTTCGCCTTTTATGGGAATCAATACCCGGTTCCATTTTTCGTATTCCTCTTTGTTCATTAAAACCTCCCATATTTGCCGAGGACTTGCTTCAATGACGAGCTCCGTATGAACCGACTTTCTACCCAAAAAAAAGAAAAGCAGCACGAGGACAATCGACACCCCTACTGCCATTATCCTCTTCGAAGTTAAAACTGCCATATTGTTTTGCATTTATAAAAACGATTGTCCTGTTATCCCTTCTGATAACTTCCAAAGCTTTGTTGCAACATCTTGTTTTTTTGAATAATCACTGCGCTTGGCGAAGCCTATTTTCCCCTTGAACTCGTTAAAGCCTTGTGGGCCAATATATTCACCTCCTCGGACCTCTTTGCTCAAAACAGCAAAAAGGGAAGGCTTCGCCGCATTGGCAGGGGAATTCAATATGAACGGGGACAAAATCTTAAAGGTATAATACTTAATCCTGGACATTTCATCAAAGAGACCTGAATCTGAACCTCCTGGATGCACGGCAAGCGCAATTATCTTTTTACCTGACTTTTTTAGGCGGCGGTCCAGCTCGTCAGCAAACATCAAATTGGCCAATTTTGATTGACCGTATGCAGCATCGGAATCATCGGTTTTTTCACAATTGAGATCATCGAAGTGGATTTTTGCCCCCTTGTGCGCCAGACTGCTCAAGGCAACAATGCGTGAGGCATGATTGTCGGGCATCAATTCAAACAATAGGTTGGTCAATAAAAAATGCCCTAGGTGATTTGTTGCAAATTGTAATTCCACCCCCACCTCGTTCTTTTTCCCGGAGTATACCAAAATACCGGCATTGTTAACAAGTACGTCCAGTTTGGTGTAGCGTTCTTTGAACTTTTTGGCAAAGTTCCTTACGCTCTCCAAGTTGCTCAAATCCAACTGGAGGATGTCCAGGTCAGCGGTCGCAACTTTGGTCAAAATTTCGGTTTTGGCCTTTTCGGCCTTGGCCATATTCCGGCATGCCATGACGACTTTGAAACCGTATGCTGCCATTGCCTTGGTCGTTTGGAAGCCAATACCGTTGTTGGCACCGGTAACGATGGCAATTCGGCCTTGTTGTGAATGAATAGTATTTAGTTTAAAATCCATTTTCTTGGGTCATTTTGGTTGTTATGGGTTAAATCTTTGTTCTACTTCTACCTTTAATTTTCGATTGAACGCTTGATATCCTTCAGCATATAGTTTTGACAAATTAGCGCCCATCAACCATGTAATTCCCTTCATGATTTCATCGGACTGGATAAATCTGGTCCTCCCATCACCAATGGATTCCACCTTAAAATGATGATTGTCCCTGATACCCCCCGGACCTTTTTCCGCCCAGTAAAACTCCTTCCCTTCATCTACCGAAATGGTATGCTCGATGGTGGTCAGTTTTTCTTTTTTAGGATTGGTCTTGAAGTCTGCAGTGATTTTTTCCCCATCCTTGATTTCTCCTTGGATATCCACTAAAAAAGCGGCCCAGTTTTTATAGGAGGCGGTGTCCGTAAGAACGGACCAAACCTGTTCCGGTGTTGCGTCAATAATGATGTCGGTGTAAATGGTACGGTGCGAGGCACTTAACCTTTCCATCTTTACGTTTTCTTCATGGGAGGCCACCCTGCTATGATTTAACTTTTTCATATTCAGATGCTATATATTTTGTAACTCGTTTACTGAAGTCAAAATTAGGCTCCCTTAACTTCGCCGTTGTATATATTTGTCCGAAGCTTGTATATCTTTTTCAGGTTTGAAGGGTGGCGGTACGAAGAGCGTAATGGTTACTGTGCAGAAGCTAATTCTAAAATTGCACTATTCTCCAATATTTCGAAAGGCGCTCCATTAAGACCTACGTTGAACATAGCCGCTGCCAGTTCTGTCGATTTTATACTGCTATTGCTTCCCCCTAACCGAAGAAGCGGATAAAGGAATCTCATGATGCGATACATCACATTGGGTTCTTTGCGGGGGGTTACGGGATAGATGTATCCCGGACGAAATGTATGGAAGTACAGGCCCAGTATAGAAATACGGTTTTCGGCCATTCCCTTATATCGGGCAAAAGAAGCACGGCTTTTTTCGCTGCGGTCGGCCCCGGCGCCACTCAGTAGACACAGTCTGGCATTGGGATTACCAGCTTTGACCGCTTCTGCAAATGCGACCGCATAGTCAACGGTGATTTCCTTGAATTTTTCATTGGGGACTTGCCCAGTATAGACGCCGATACAGAAAAAGGCGATATCCACTTGTTGGAATAAATCGGTGTGCTCGGAATAATCCGCAAAGTTGCCAATTACAACCATTTTTAGTTTTGGATGTTTGTTTTCTGTTTTTCTTCGAACCAAAGAGGTGACTTCACCAATTTCAGAAGAATCCAGACAGTGTTCCAACACCAAATTGCCTATCATGCCCGATGCCCCTGCTATAATTACTTTTTTCATATGGAATGGATCAATGCCCAAAATGGGACTTTGAGATGGGAGATAATAATAAAAAAATTGAATTGACGATATATAGGATAACTTCGGTAAGATATTGCGAATACCCCCACTGTTCCGACATAAAGTCGAATGTTTGAACAGTGCACAAAACGGCTAGATTGGAAAAAAGGAGCACCGTTGCGAAAGGGGTCCATTTCCATTTTGCCAAATATCCAAATAAGAATAGCCCTCCGGTGATACTGATAAGCAACCAATGTAAAAATTGAACTCCGCTAGGGTAGGCATTGTTCTGTAATGCTACAAAAGGTTCAATGCCCGTAAAGTATTCGAAGAAACCGGCAACTCCCCAAATCAACATCCCGATGGACCATAGTAGCAATAAAAGCATGTAAATCTTTGACAACAATTTCATGCCACAAAAGTAGGTGGCATCGGTTTAATCGACGTACACATTTTTCTGATGCTTGTATAGATTTTCCAGCTTTGTTTTCTTGTTTCCCTACAGATTGCAGTTCACGTTTGTACAGGCATGGGGTTATTTCATAAGTTTTTGGGCAACTCTTTGTTGACTTTTAAAAAATAGAAATCAAAAAACACCTTGTTCCATGGCCATGGAAATTGTGGTCTTTGCTGTCCGATTTAAAGGCAAGTTTTTAACACCAATTTGTTAGGGTGAGCCAAATTCTGATAAATCCCTCGTTTTATAAACCAAAAGAACCGATTCGTGCTGGTGGATTTTGAATTTTGAGGTTATTTCTTGTCCAGCTTTTGGCTTATATGTGCGTTTTCATCCCAGATGACGATTTTTCCCTCACTGCTTGATGTTACCACAAATTTGCCGTCCGGACTCCAATCCGCACCCCATAAATAATCTTTCGTTGATTTTGATTCGGCCAATAGTTTACCTTCTTTGGACCAGATTCTAAGGGCGTCACTTGCACTGGCCAATTTTTCTCCGTCCGGACTCCACCTTATATTTCTATACTCCCCAATGCTTCCTTTGATTTCGTTGCGCTTTACACCTTCCATGTTCCAAAACTGAAGTAATTTGTTCGCAGCATTTTTTAAGTCGCCATAGTCTCCTACCACAAAAAAATCCCCGGATTCATGCCATTCCACGCATAGCAAAAAAGTTTCTTCAGTCCTGGGTTCAAAGGTTTTAATGGTATCGCCCTGTTGGGTATAGATTCCTATCTGTGTGCCTACGGTTACCATGATGTTTTTGGACGGATGCCAATCCAGATCGGCAACCCCTTTTGGGTCTGCCAAAAACCTACTTACCAGAACACCATCAACGGTATAGACCGATACCGCATCTTCAAGCTCGGAAACGGCCAGGAGGTCCCCCGAATGATTCCAGTCCAAGGCTCGAAAACCTGATTTCAAGCCCTGTAAATCCGTCCATGTTTCTTTGTCAAGGTCAAGAATCCTTGCTTTTATAGTGGTGCTCTGTGTTATAATGGCCAAGGTGTTTTTAAAGGGATGCCATTTTAACCTGCTTAACTGTACATTTTGAACGGGATAGGTTTTGATCAATTCCAATGTATTTGCATCAAATAGTTGTAGTGCATCCTGATCACCACCGGCTGCAATATACTTTCCGTTGGGACTCCAAGCCACCGTCCAAACCGTTTTTTTGTCCTGCTTAGGTTGACAGGATGAATGGAAAGCCACTAAAAGCATAAGCGCGATTACGGTTCGCCTTTTGTTTAAAAATTGATAGCTGATTTTCATGGCGCTTATTTGGTATAAACAATGACCTCGAAGGCAATGGCGTCGGAAATGATGTCGTCCTTAAGGCTGTTCAGTAAACTTTTGGATTCATAGGTAATGGCCCATCGGGTCCTGTCAATAATGAATTTTGACTTTAGGACCATTTTATCGTTTACATTTTCCAGGGTAGCCCCAAATGTAATGGGTTGGGTAGTGTTCTTAATAGTAAGATTGGCTTCAATCTCCACGTTTGTGTGATCATTGTACCGTACGTTAAGGATTTCCAATTTGGAAGTAGGGTATTTTTCAACGTCGAAGAAATCCTCATTTTTTAGATGCCATACCAACATTTCATTGTACTTGCCATCGGTATTTATGATGGAGGTCATGTCTATCTCAAATTTCCCACCGAATATGTTACCCCCTCTTTTGAGGAATGCCCCATTTCTAAATTTGACCGTACCAAAGTGTTTGTTGAACTTAAACAGGTTGGAACCTGTCCATTTGACCAGGCTTTTGCTGGTATCGATTTTAATTTCGTTCTGGCCGTTCACCATGGACGTGGCACAAAGGAGGGCCAGCAATACTACACTTTTCTTCATAAAGGATAATTTTTGTAAAACTATCGCTGGACGCATTGGGCCATGTCAAAAAAATGCAAAACAAGTGTAAAAAGTTGTAACTTTTTGTTTACTTGACCTTTGAACAATAGCCATATGATGAAGCAGCGAAAGAGTTTAATTCTACTATCCTTTGCGATTTTAATTTCCTTTGCTTTGTTGGGTTATATAGGAATCGACGAAAACGACAATTTTTCGGAGCGGGTAAAAATTGCGCTTAGGGATTCTGGTAATAGGTTGCTCTTGTCCAGCTATGACTCCATTTCACTGGTATTGCCCATAGTTGAATTGGATGGGAACAGCTTTGAAGTGTCCTTTCAAAAAAAGCTATCCGTTGTGCCGGATAGTCTGGTCAAAATTGTGGCCCAAAGTCTGGAAGCTTCAAATTTGCCCAATAGTTATATTGTCGAAGTTATCCATCGAGATAGTGGAGAGGTCTCTTATAGCTACGAAATCAAAAAGGATGTTGAAAAGAATATCATCCCGTGCATTGGTCGGAATTTACCTAGTGACCATTATAAAATAAAAATACTTTTTACACAGAAACCATCCGCTTTGCCGTTGGATACGAATTACTCCCTAATGTCTTTGGTGGCCATAGGTTTTCTGGGATTTGGACTGCTCTATTGGAAGAAGGGGAAATCAAATACCTCCGAAGTTGAAATCCCGAGGTTTCGGAAGATTGGGAGCTATGAATTCCACAAAGAACAGAACAAACTGGTCAAAGGCAATATCACCATTGAACTTACTTCAAAAGAATGTCAATTGATTGCCATATTTAGCGAAAAACCGAACCAGATTATAAAACGGGAATTACTCCTAAAGGAAGTTTGGGAGGACAACGGTGTTTTTGTGGGCAGAAGCCTTGATACCTTTATATCCAAGATCAGGAAAAAATTCAAGCATGACGATTCGGTCAATCTCGTGAATGTACATGGAGTGGGCTATAGGCTTGAGATTTCTTAAAACCGTAATTTACCATAAAACAAAACGTACAATTACCGTCCCTTTTAAATGCCCCTTTTTTAGAAAGGTCAAACAATCATCTAAAATAGCGGATTCCCGTTCCATTTGCCGGTCCATGTCATAAGCGGAATTATGGTAATCATACGCTTGACCGATACTTTTTGGGGGTCATCTGGAAGTACTTTTTAAAGGCTTTGGTAAAATGGCTCTTTCTTTCATTCCCCGGGTATTACAAAAATAGTATTTGACCAAAACCCAGCTTCATTTTCAAAAAAATTGTCATAATAATTACTGCGGTTACTATTTTCTGCTATATACAAAGAAAGTAAAACGGGAGCTTGTAAATCCCAGTAAAAAAACGAATTTAGCTTCCTTATAAAGTTGGATTTTGACTCTAGTCCATTGATTGGTCTATCTAAAAATGAGTTGACGAAATTAAAGTCGTAATATTGATAAATGTGGATAATTTCATGTGAGTAAAACCTAAAATCGTTTAAGAATTGCGTGTTAATAATTACAACATTACCATAGGTAATCCCTGCTGCCTCATCCGTAGTAAGTCCTACTGTGTCATTGGAAAAAATGAATTCACCTGTTTGAAGACTTCTATTGAATTCAAATTTATTGGTTAGAGCTGCATATGAGGTGGCTAAAAAAGATAGTGGTAAAATCTTGTACCTAAATCTGAACTCATCCTTTGTGTGAAACTCAAAACGATTAAATCCAATGTTGAAATGCCACTTTTCCCAAAAACTTTTATTTGAAGCGGCATTTTCAATAATTGAAACCCCCGCAGCATTTGTAAATTTTGCAGCCCAACTATATTCCAATCTGTTATTACTGGATATTTTCCCAACAAGGTTTTTACTCTCATATACCAAATATCCACCCAAGGCTCCCTGATACATCCCTTTAAAAAAAACCTTTCCGAATTTCTCATCGGGCTCCTTATTTATTACAGCACCAATTCCCCCAACAATGGAACCCAAAGCGACATTGTATGCAGCCATTTCCCCTTTGGTATCTTGACCTTGAATTCTTGTACAAATTAAAAGAAAGCAAATTAATACAACTCTCATCTTAAGTTTTGTTTTTATTCCTATGTAGGATAATTGTGCTTACAAGAAATAGAACGATTATAGAGAAAAGTTTGGAAACATTTTCTCTATACCAAGGTTTGTATGAAGATGTCCTTATTTCATGAAAGGAGAGTTCTTTACTTTCTTTTTTTGATATGTTTCCCACAATGTCTACGCTTATAGAATATCCAAAACTACTGGATTTAACAATTGGGACTCTGTTTTCTATAGCCCTTAACCTAATGATATTGTCATATTGTCTTTTACCATTGATGGAATTTTTGAAAAACTCTTCGCTGGATAAAACATAGATGACTTCAGAATCACCAATGTTTTTAGAAACAAAAGAACCGTAGAAAACTTCATAGCAGATGACAGGCATAAAACGATTTTTCGATGTGATACTCTTCAAATCATCCTTCACGTCTGACCTATAAGAGCCTCGATTTACTAAATCTGTCATAAAACTGGGCAAATATTCGTTTAAAGGAACTAATCTTTTTTTTACTTTAATCTTGAAAGTATCTCGATTTAATATTACTCCAGAATTGGTTATTTTATTATTCTTGGAATACAAACTAGCCCCAAAAACTATGTTATCTAATCCAGCCTCAACTTGTAGTTTGTTTAGATATTTATATACTAGGGAAGATTTCAATGTACTTGCTTGCATTCCTTTAAAAGTACATTCTGGAATCAAAAAGATATTTGTATTTACTAAATCATCCTTCTGTTTGAGGAAATAGAATGCGAGTTCTTCTTCACTCATGGTCTTTTCCCTAAACTTGGCATCATAGGAAGCAATTATTTTTTTAGAGTCGCTATTTTTAGGGATAATCGTTGTTTTATACAAATAAAAAGATAATGCTATTGGCAATACCACCAAAGGAAATACTATCCAAAAGAAGTTTTTAAAATTTCTTCTCTCGTGCACAAAATAAGTAATGATTAGTATCCAAAAACTTCCCCCTAATACTCCAGTATATTCATACCACTGAGCTAAAACTACTTGATTAGCCAATAAGTTACCAAGCGTTAGCCAAGGATAAGAAAAAGATAATTCGTTGATCAAGTATTCAAAACCTAACCAAATTGGTATTAAGGTCAAAAGTGAAGCACCTAACTTGATATAAAAGAAATAATAAATAATAAAGGGTATCGTATATAAAATGAGGTTTGCAATAATTCCAAAAATCCCATTATCTATTTCTAACATCCAAGAAAGAGCAGAAAAATGCCATATACTCAAATAGAAAAGAATAGTAAAATAGTATCGGCTAAAGCTATTTGATGATATGGATGCCTCCAACTTCTCAAAGAAGAACAGCAAATAAACAATGAAGATAATGCCAAAATAGTTCCATGAAAAGTAGCTGACCATCAATAAAATTATATGAAGGATAATACTGCTAGCGATTGTTTTGGTGGATCCTCTAGTAAGGATCCACCAAAATTTGCTTTTTTCAAAACGAAAGTGAATTGGAATCATCCTAGTTTTCTATCGATCAACTTGAACGGTAGTCACCGATTTACTGATTGCAGTGACAATCGGAGATTTATTACCTGGCTGCGTAGTAGTTCCTCGTAAAACCACAATATCGATATAAGAATTATCAGGAAATCTTTCTAAATCTGACGCTTTGACCGTATAGCTTCCAGATTCATCTGGAAGAACAATTCCTCGAGTAATGACATTAAGGTTCTCTTCCGCAAGAAATAAATCATTTTGTTCCGTTGGCGTATATGTTGCATAAATTGCAACACCGTGATCATTACTTGGATCTACATTCCATGTGATTACCGAACCTGGTCTTGCCTTTGTGGTATTCATACTCATATTAATGATACTTGGCACATTTAAGGTCTTCCCTGAATTTGAATACATTCCCTTAGCATCTCCTACTTGCTCATCCTTAAATGAATAAGTCAATGACTTTCCAAATAAATCAGCAATATTGTTTTGCAAACCCCTATGAGAACCCTTGCTGTTTATATCTTTTAATATTGATAGCTCTTGTCCATTCCCATCAAAGAAACTGATTCTACTTTTGCTGTTTTTCTTCGATATTTTACTCCTATCGAACTTTTCTGTGACGGAGGCATATTCAAACTCCGTTTCTGTAGCCGCCGCATCCCAGACTTCGATTAACACTGAACCTTCTGGGGTATGTCTGGAGTATAATTCAGAATAATCAGTGAATGTAAGCAACTGAGTTTCGCTTTCAAATAATTCTAAATCTTGTTCTTCTTCTTTTTGGCATGAAATTCCAAATAAAACGCTTATTAATATGCCAATTGCTATGGTTTTTATTGCTTTCATAATCTTAGTTTTTAGTGACCAAATAAATTATGCCTAATCAAGTAATCATTTATATGCTTATAGTCAGAAATGTCCAATTTTTTGGGAACACTACCACCTGTGCACCCAACTTGACAGATAGAGGCAATTTGGTGGGTAGGTTTAAGAAAAATTGGCTGTGGAATATTGGTTTCCCAACCCCCTGCATATGTCATTTCAAATTTGTAGACCACATGAGTATCTTGAAAGCTTCCAAATGCTACATTGAAGTTTGAACCTCCGGTTTTTTCCGATACTTCTGTGTAGGTTACAGAAACCTTCACATCATATCCTGGAGGCGGGATTTTAATTGTCATTTTACCCCCAGAAGTTGTATTATCACTAGTTACATATTCGGACCACATCCAATTTGGACAACTAGGAGTGGTGATGTTTACCACGCACGAGTAATCAGATGTACTTGCCAAACCTCCTTTTGCTATATCTCCAAACCTTAAATCCGGTGTTGGTATATATCCTTCGTAGCCAGAATTTCTGAAGGGATTATCAACTCCTGTTTCGAAATTCAGTTGAATAAAAGCAGTCTCTAAATTGTTTTGAATATCCTCGTTACAAGGTACAGATGGTGGGGAAGTTGGTGGCCCTGGTGACTTACTGGTTTGAGAGAACCAAAGTAAGCTTAATACAAATAGTGTCATTGTAAATACAATGAGTTTTGGAACTTTTTTCTTCATAATTAAAACAGTTTAATATAAATTATTTCCTACAAATTTTAGTAGGAAATAATTTATATTATATGATTTTTGTCATTAGGTTAATTTTGATATTCACATTTTGACTAATGTATATCCCGGAATAGGATTATTCATGGCTCTTATACATACATTCAATCTGCCCAAAGAAGTATCTATTTTTTGAGATTAACGGAGAAATTTGGGAGTGTCATCTAAACAGGTAGTTTTCTGGAATGGTCAAACAATCATCCAAAATAGCGGATTCCCGTTCCATTTACCGGTCCATGTCATAAGCGGAATTATGGTGATCATACGCTTGACCGATACTTTTTGGGGGTCATCTGGAAGTACTTTTTAAAGGTTTTGGTAAAATGGCTCTGATCCGCAAAACCGGAAATATAGGCCACTTCGGTCAACGAATACGTTTTGTCCAACAGATAGGGAAGGGCCTTTTTTAGTTTTTGCTGGCGCAAGAAATCGCCAAGGTTCAGGGAAAGATATTTGGGAATGCTTCGTGAGAGGTGAACGGGATGTACCCCGAGTTCGTCCGAAAGTGTGGTCAATGTACGTGGGACTTCACTTTGATTCAGGATTTCCCTTAAGTTGTCCATCCAAACGGGTTCTACAGTGCTTTTAGCGGCATATTCATGGTCAATACCCTCACATAGCTGTAGCAATAACAGTTCTATGGCAAGGTTGGAATAGGGATCCTGAACCTTAAACTCGTAATAGAGCTTGGCAAGTGTTTGATATAGCCTTGGGTTTTGGACCAGGGAACTTCCCTCCCATAACGAAATATCCAACTGATTACTGACATACCAATTCCTATCAAGTTCAATATGAAATCCTCTGGCATGGGGGGACTCGCGGGTATTCAAATGAGGGTCTTGCCAATTGTGGAATAGTAAACTTCCCTGTGGACAAATCGTTCTTTTCTTTTTGTTGACATCCAACATATTCCCGCTTAGCACAAACATGAAATACGGATTTTCATGATAATGCCAAGGCGTCCCTTTATCCAAATAATCATATTCAGATAGTAAAAAACCGCTATGCTCAAAGACTTTTTTTTCTTTGCCGTAGTATTGTCCCTTTTTAGAAATTTCCATAAATCCGGATAAGAAGTCCCAACTTCTTAATAGACACAAAAAACAAAAAAGAGTTACAGTTTTCTGGGCTTATGGGACCTATTCTCTGTTCTTTCCTAAAAAAACATTGACCTTTGGGTGTTGCGGATTACCATTTGACCTTCGCATCATGACCAACTGTCCCGTATGGTAGATACAGTCCGAAAGCATTCCGTTGAGCATGTTCCAATACGGAAAACTGGTTTGCTTGTCGTTTCTTTGAAAGGTAACCTTTAAGGTGGCCAGATCATCTTCATTTTTGCCCTTCATGAGATTGCTTGCGGTTTCCAGGTTTTTTAGAGTTCCTTCGCGCAACTGCTCAAAACTAAGTTTGGTGAAATCTTTTGGGCGGATACTGGGCTCCCCTTTGGAAGACTCCAATAGCGTCTCGGACATTCCATAAATATGGTGCAAGGTTTCCAAGAAGGTCCTGCCCTTTTCGGAAGGCCTATAGGCCAAATCACTTTCGGAAATCCCCTCAGTGGCCCAATAGTAACGGTATCCCAAACCATCTATCATCCGCCCAACGATGTTTCCTGAAGAATACTCTGCAGGATAATCGGGTATTTGATGATAAGGGAGTTCCATTTCTTGGGCGTATATACTAAGGGGTAAAAATAGCAACAAAATGCTGCGGAATGTTTTCATGGTTTTCTGATCTATTCTATGCATCCTTTGTAGAAAGGGGAAAAGGCATAAATTTTAACATTAAAAAGGCGGTTTTGTATGGCCAGGTCAGAATGTATAAGGGATTCGGCAGTTTCCTGGCCGGAAGCCTTGAACACCACCATGCCGGTATCCCCATAGCGTGCCCCTTGTACAATAACTTTGGTATCACGAAGTTTTTTCAGGAAAGCGGAATGCTCTTTAAAAAAGGCTTGTTCGTTTGGGGATTTTTCGGTGTCCCAATTCTCCCCCACGGTATAGAGGGCAACGAACAGGGATTCCTTTTGGACGGTTGGCTGTTGGGCCCAAAAAACAAAAGGAAGGAGCAGTAAAAGGAGGGTTGTTTTCATGATGGTTTTAAGGGGTTCGTTGGGTCCAAATTTCATAAATGGGTTGCCCCTTGCTACTCAATCCAGAGTGGTGCCAATCCCCATCCTTGATTTCAAAATCGAATTGTAAACTCGCACCAACACGGGTATTGTCCCTGGAAAAGAATTCAATATTTTCCGTGTATTTGCCATCAACGGTAGTGTAGGTTCCGCCTCCGGTACCCATAAATTCTTTGGTTTCGGTATTGTAGGCAATCCATTGAAAACGGGTTCCCGAAAGGATTTTCATGGTCTTCCGTGGGCGGTTGGTGTCACGTTTTTGCACTTCCCCGTTTCGCATTCTACCTGAAATTAACCAGGCTCCCGCCAAATCGCCGGGAGTACCCTTGTCCAAACGTTTCCAAACCAAATCAACATCCTTTATGCGCAATTCGTCATTGTCCCATTCAATTTCAAAAGTAACCGTATTTCCTACCCGTTCCGGAGTTTTGGTGTCAAACTCAATGGTTTCCGTCATTTGGTTTCCATCCAAACTCCAACTACCCCCGTTGGTACCTACAAAGGCCCCGGTTTCGGCCTCATAGAAAGTGGCCACTTGATGGCCTTCCGTAAATATGACCACATTGCGTAATTCCTTTCCATCAAAAGTGCCGATGGCTTCCCATGAACCTACTAAGGACTGGGCGTTTAGGGAACCTAAAAAGGTGCAGAGGACAATTGCCAAGATTTCTTTTTTCATGGTTTTGAGGGGTGGTTGGTTGGCCGGGATCTCCGTATCGTAGGCCCTGCCCAATGGGTTGCAGTTTATTGTTTTCATATCAATACATGGTATTGGGGTTAGCAGATTTTTTTGGGATTTGTTGAATGGCATCCCAGTGTTCACAAATTTTCCCGTTTTCATCAAATCGAAGAAAATCCATGGTGACATATGCATCACCTTCCGGCCAAATCTGATGGGTATGTAGGGCCACCAGGTCCCCTTCCGCGATACAACGGACAAATTCAATGGATTTATTTGGATATTCCCTTTGCATACGTTCAAAATAGTCGATAAAACCCTGGGCACCGTCAGCGACATCGGGATTGTGCTGAATGTACTCCTCACCCACGTAAAGGGCAACTGCTTTTTGGGGTTCTCCCAAATAAGCCGTTCTGTAAAAGGCGATGGCGTTCTTTTTATTGACTTCCAAATCCATACGAAACAAAAAATGCCATTACCACATCGCTTTGGGATAACAGCATTTCAAAGAATTACGTTTACTTGTCTACAGCGTTCTCAAGTACTCTGCGAGATCTCGTGCTTCTTCCTCGCTCAAGTTCTGATTGAGCATAATGGCATTGTTGTATTCCTTTAACAAGGCCTTGGCTATGGGGTCTTCCTTAAGCATCCCGTCCGGGTTCAACATCATGTTCATGACCCATTCCGGACTTCGTCTTTCGTACACTCCCTTTAGGGCCGGACCGATCATGCGCTGGTCCACCATGTGGCAAGCTACACAAATGGCATTGAACTGGGCTTCCCCACGAGCGGCCATTTCCGTATCTATTTCATCCGGAAAGCTTATTTCCGTAATGGGACCTACCCCTTTATTGTTCAAATCTATGGGAACACCTTCATTGGCTACTTCCTTTTTGTCCTCTTTTTTGGTGCGACTTACCTCAAAACCGTCTTTTTTTTCTTCTTTTTTACCGCCACAACTTGCCATAAAAGCGCCAAGGGCTGCTAACACTATGAGTCTTTTCATGAATTTTTTAGGATTGGACCCCTAAGATAAGTAAAGAAACAGAATTAATGCATATGGCCATTATTTCAGCATGGGTTCCAACTCGTATTTCGGAAGACCAATAAATCTAAAGTAAGGAACTGTGTTCGGTTCATGATGGTTTGGATTTAAAAACCAAGCGCCAAGTTCACAAAATAAGTGCGTCCAAAACCGTACCAGTACCTTGGTGCAAAAGAGGGGTCATTTCTAAGGTTGTCCTGTTGCAATTGCCCAAAGTTCCCATTGTAGTCCTTGGGCCAATTTTTAATTCCCCTGTTTTGGCCCTTCCATCTTAGGTTCAAGAGTCACTATAAATGAAAAAATTTAGATAATCCTTCCCTTTGGCAAGGGAACAAAAAGAAAGGATTTTGGTATTCTCTATCAGGAAATAGTGATGTACTTCCGTTTTATCCAGGTTTAGTACAATATAAATCTGTTCCAGGTCCTTTTTGCTCAATTCCGCAAAACTAAACGGGCTTACATCCTTGTAATCCAAATAACGCCCTATTACCCGATTTTGCTTGTTGGCAATTTGATAATTGGGTAAAACATATCCACTGTCTTTATTCATTTCCTGTCTTACCCACAATACGTGTTTAATGGCAAGTGTTCTACCATCCACGACATCGTTATTACTAGCTGTATATTTTTCTGTGTAAACATGGTTGTCCACAACCTCTGAAGCGGGGACATTTTCATCAAATAAAACTTCAAGAAAGTTCTCAAGTGTTCCCTTTTCATTGTGGGATGTCTGACAATTCACCAGGGAATTAAATCCTAAGACACCGATTAGTGCTATGAGCAAAGCGTTAATTTTATTGTTGACTTTTAGCATTTGTCACTCTTTTTGGATAATGTTAAAAATGAGAATATCAATCCATAGATTATTCCGGAAAAAATGAGAGTATTGAAAAAATTATAATTCATCGTCTAACAAAAAATTAGATAATTGTTACTGCACCATTAAGGGTTCCCATGTAACATTAAAAAAGGGAAATCTTGACTGTATCCTGCCATTCGACAAAAGAATGCTTTAAGACTTTATCATCGATTCAATAAAGTCCAATTGAAGACCAACTGCCAAGCTCACAAAATGATAAACCTAAAACCCTATTACCTTTTGGGCTGTGGAAAGATTGTTTTTTAGATTTATACTATCTTATTTGCAAATATATTCTTTACATTTAAGTAACCAAAACCCCACAAAAATGAAATCGATCAATTTTATTATCGCAGTCCTTTTTCTGTGCCTCTCCTGTTCCACGGAAAATGAAATTCCCGAAGAAAGCTTTGAAACTATTGAAGCTGTTCAAGCAACAATTATCCTACCCCAGGATCCCCCAGCGGACTCCCCACCCGATTGTGATGGCTATGGTATTTTTGAGGATAAACAATATGATTGTGGATGGAAAAGGGGTTATGGCGATTGGGTATACCACTACAACTGGGTAGCTTCCAATTATGACCTACCGTCTTGTTACAAATATGAAATAAAGGAGGTGAAAGATAGGGATGGTAACTTTCTTGGCGTACGTATCCTGGGAGGACCATCGCATTATACCGCTATGATTATTCAAGAAGTGCAAAATACGTTCCAGAGTTATTATGAGGCCTTATTTGAAAACAGGGAAGGGTCCTGGAATCAAGGGAAAATAGCGGGCTATTTGGCCGGTAGGGGCCAACAACCCTATGCCGGTACGTCTTCCGAGGCTTGCCCCAAAGTCAATCTGCCGGATTTGGAGTATGATCATACCCCGAGGACTGATGAAGGTTGGGGTGGAAATTAAAAGGCAATGCCTTATTTCCTTTAAGTTTTTAACCCTTTAAAAAAAGATTCTTAAAATTTAGGTCTTGGTTTAGGGAAGAAAGGAGAATCGCTGTATGGCGTTTGAAATGACCACTTTTTTGGATTGAAACACCGCCCCAAAGGGTGTGGTTTAAAAACCAAGTGCCAAGTTTACAAAATAGGTGCGTCCAAAACCGTACCAGTACCTTGGTGCAAAGGAGGGGTCATTTCTAAGGTTGTCCTGTTGCAATTGCCCAAAGTTCCCATTTCTGCTCTGCTCAAAGCCCCCGGTGCGGAAGAGTTCATCAAAGGCATTGTTGACACTCACAAAAAAACTGATGTATTTCCCATCGACCAACCATGATTTCCCGCCAACGAGATTCAACAGGTAAAAATTGTCCAGGGGTTTTTGTTCCAAAAGGGGGGCTATATTTTCCGGTGTGGCCTCCGGGAACGGCATTCCGGTTTCCGGGTTCAAAACAAAGCTCGGGGTGCGGATGATAGTGGAAATGTTGGCGTAATTATTGGCAAGATAATTTGTGGTGGCCCCAATCCACCAGTAGTCAGGGTCTCGGTACTCAACTCCCAATGCCACGGCCGTCTGTGGTCCTTGGGCCAATTTTAAACCTTTGATATCTGCCTTCCCCAGGGCGGTACTTCCTTCGGGATCGATGACATCTTCCTCCGCACCGGCCGTATCAAAATTGATGGTGACGTTGGGGTTGCTCGCAAAAGTGTATTCCCCCAAATTGGCGGCCAAGGAAAGTTTTACTTGTGGGGAAGCCTGGTATTCCAGTCCCAGCTCCACGCCCTTATGCAGTTTGTCCAAATCCGTAATGACTTCCTGGACAAAATCGGAGCCTACACCCGCATCCACAAAAAAGAAATTGATATCCGTTGCATTCTGAAAGTGGGTATAAAAACAGGTCAACCTCCCCGTTAAATCAGGAAGACGGAGAAGGTAATTGATATCCATCGTGGATACGGTTTCGGATTGGATGTTCAATACCATTTCATTGTTTTCCCTTGGGTTGATGAACGTGTTTTGTAGCGTGGGCGGTCTTTTGCACAATCCAAGATGGGCTTGAAGCCAATGCCTTCCCGTTAATTGATGGGAAATCCCTGATTTAATGCCATAGTTGGAGAATTTGATGGGGTCACTTTTTCCAAGTGAATTTTCCGGATGACGCTGGTTTTGGAAGAGCCCATTTCTTTGGTATTCGGTTTTCGAGAGCATTCCCGAGGCAAACCCACTCCACTGGTTTTTGTTAAAGTTGAGTTGTGCAAACCCACTCCAATCGTTGACCTTCAGGGCATAATTATAGTTGAAAATAGCACCTTCATATTTGTTTACATCACCTTGGATATCATTCAATGTTTCTGAAAAAGGGTCGATATCCTCATGAAATTCAGCACCCAACAGATCGGAAATTTCCGCATAGTTCTCCGAGTTCAAATCACGATAAGAAGCTCCAAAATCGATGCTGAAGTTATCGTTGATGTCAAGGTTGCCACTAGTGGTGAACAGGAGTTTGGAATCTGCTACGGTGTCATCGTAAAGGACATAGGCCGCTTTTCCCAGTTGTGAAGGAGAAGTATTGGCCGTATACAGTTGGGACCAATTGATTTGGGGATTTTTTAAAAATCCCTCCCTGGCCATGGCGGCATTGGTAAAATCAGCACCAATCGGATTGTTTACATAAAAACTGGGCAAATAACGATAGTAGGTCGGGTTTGGATTTGGTGCATTGAAATACCCCAGCCTACTTCTGGCATGGGTTCCCGTTTGATAGGCAATACCCGTTGTAATCCTCAATTTTTTGGATTCATAAAAATGGTTGATCATGGCAAGGGGTTCGAAGATGTCCCGTTCCCGGGAATTTCTAATTTTCCCATTTTGAATCCCCCAGTAGGGATTATATCGGTTGCCCGCCAATTCAAGTACTTCTTCCGTAATGGCAGAGGAGCGCCCACGTCGGTTTTTGGCCAAAATAGTGGTCAGCACAAGGGTATGTTTTGGGTTACATTGGTATTCCATAGCTCCAAAAAAGGAATACGCATCGTAAGGTGTACCGTCAATATGCCCTTCTTTTGCCCACCTTCGAGATCCGGAGAAAGCATAGCCCAGGCCATTTGGGTTACTTCCGGAATTGTAGGTGGCCATTACCCTTCCGCTATAGGTCCTATTGGAATACGAGGTGGACAATCGGGTCCCCGGACGAAGTCCGGAAGGACGTGTATTGATGTTGGTATTGCCCAAAAACCCTCCAAAAGTGAGGGCAGAAGCTCCCAAACCATTGGTGAATTCTTGATTGCGTACCACGTCGTTAAGGCCACCCCAGTTGTTCCATTGGGGCCTTCCGTCAAAAAATTTGTTCATGACCATCCCGTTGATCAGGACCTGGCCTTCCCTGGAATCATAGCCCCTCACACGAAAGAATGCCTGCCCAAAATCAAAAGCAGCCCTTGTCAAAAAAACATCCCTTGTGGCTTGTAATAATCCATTGGAAGAGGAGAGGGTTCCCTCATCATCGGAAAGGTCATTCTCGGTTAACGTGATGAGGTTATCCACTTGTTCCAGGGTAATGTCGGGTTCCAAAACGATGGTGCCCAGATTTAGGGGTAAACCTTCAAGTTGAAGGACAAATCGTTTCGAAATAAGGTCCGGGACTTCAATAACCAATACAAATTCCCCAGTTTGATCGGTAGTCAAACCAAAAGTACCCGAGCTATCAAGGGAAGCTTCCTCCATGGCTTTGTCCAGGTAAACGGACGCCCGGGAAATAGGTTTGTTGGTTTGTCCATTGATCAGTATGCCCGTTATGGTACTTGTGTTTTGGGAGAAGCACCACCAGCCTTGTAAAAGAACGGTAATGAGGAGGAAACCTCGATACATTTAGGTTAAGTATGGCATCAATTTAACAAAAAAACCAGCAATTCCATACAAGAAATCTTAAAAAACAGGGAACTTGATTTATTTTAGGGCGTATGATTCGTTTTCTATTAATATTAGCTTTGATTGGTTGTCCATGTTTTGGTCAGGAAAGTGTTACCTACAAGATCAGGACCGTGGCTTTTTATAATGTGGAGAACCTTTTTGATATCACCAACGACACCTTGATTTTTGATGATGAACGTACTCCTGAGGGCCGTTACGCGTGGACAAAAGAACGATATGACAGGAAGATTCGTAATATCTCCAAGGTATTGTCTGAGCTTGGGCGTAAGGTGACGGGAACATCTCCGGATATCATTGGACTTTGTGAGGTGGAGAATAAAGGTGTCGTCCAGGACTTGATCGGTCATGTCAATCTCAGGGATAAGGATTATGGCAGTATCCATTTTGATTCTCCGGACGAACGCGGTATAGATGTGGCCCTGGTGTACAAAAAGGCTTCTTTTTTACCCACTGACTTTAAAAGCATTCGGTTGGTATTGATGGACGGGGAAGGCCATCGGGATTATACACGAGATCAATTGGTGGTTTCGGGATTTTTGGACAATGAGGAAATGCATTTTATTGTGAACCACTGGCCCTCACGTAGTGGTGGAGAACTGCGGAGTAGGCCCAATAGGATAAAAGCAGCCCATTTGAACAAGCGTATCATGGACTCCCTTAGGGATATCTATCCCAATGCAAAGATCATTTCCATGGGGGATTTAAATGATGATCCCACCAATGCAAGCTTAAAAAAGGTGTTGCGGACAAAGGGAAAACAAAAACAATTGGACAGTCTAAGCCTGTTCAATCCCATGGAAAGGTTGTTTAAAAAGGGGCAAGGGACCTTGGCCTATAGAGACAAATGGAATTTGTTCGACCAGTTTA
The DNA here is from genome assembly GCA_028281025.1 of Croceivirga sp. Taxonomy (GTDB): domain Bacteria; phylum Bacteroidota; class Bacteroidia; order Flavobacteriales; family Flavobacteriaceae; genus Croceivirga. The sequence goes on along the minus strand of JANQKR010000016.1, from coordinate 209,457 downwards.
TACTGACACCTAATTTCCTTACTTCGGATAAGCGGGACTATTCCTTTTGGAAAGCGGGAATCCATGCCCCCAAGGAATTAACGAATCCACGTGGAAAGTACCGAGGCTACCCGTTTCGAACGTACATTGGCACAACCTACCAAGGAGGTTATGCGGACCATTTCCCAATCTATTTGTTTTTGATAAAAGAGGTGGAGAAGGATTAATTTAACCACTGTCCCCAGGGGATTCGACTAAGAATAAGTACCAATCCCAATCCGTAAAAAATGGCGATCCGTTTAAACTTGGCAGTGGAATTGTCGGTTTTCTTATGACGCGACCATCCCACGGTAATCAAAACCAGGGCAATGATATTGACGAACGGATGTTCCACGGCCAATAATCGGGCAGGCGCATTTAAGCCCCCCATGCCCAAAATTTGGATGGCCTTTAATCCACTGGTGGAAACGAAGAAAAGAATTATCCCGACCAATAACTGTATATGACTTAAAATCAGGGCAAAAAGACTTATCCTTAAATCCTTTTCAAAGCGGAAATCCTTTTTGGCAAACCAACCGATAAGCGCATTGGCAACGGCAACGATCAAAACCAATAGAACAATATAGGCTAAATAGGAGTGGAGGTTTTTTAGGATTTCCATAAATTAAATATAATACTCCAAATGTAGCTAATTTTGGAAGTAAGACGAACAACAGTCAGGAAAATTAAAGATAGGTTTTATTGCTTCATTTTAGTACATAGTATAAATCGGTCAGACTATAAGCTTCTGGAAACAAATAATTTTTGTAAACGATAGCTGGGGTATAATTGATATTATTTTTCGTACACCAATTAACATGTTCATGCAATAAGCTATCGTATTTTTTGTTTTTTGATTCCTTCCATTTTTCCAGCCAAACGTTTAGGGATGTATTTTTTTCAAACCAATCTGATAAGGCTTCATCAATTTTTGAATCCTCAAAGGCAATTTCCATTAGTCTTTTGGCAACTACATTATAGCGGTTACCTATATTCCCAATATTCATGTTGAACAAAATTTCAATTTTTAGGGATTCATTTTTTTTCAACAGCCCTTGCACATTCGTATAGGTGTCATGGCAATATCCGCATGATGTGCTCAAGACAATCGTTATTTTTTCTTCAGAAGTTTTATTGCCGATGACTATTGGGATGTAATTGGGTTCCGTCAATGGAACGGATTTTTTCAAAGCTGCATCAAATATGCCACTGTCCCTTTTAAACTTGTAGTGGTCAAATTCCAACTTCTTAAAATGGATATGCTGTTTCCAAAGTTTTTTTATTTCAATCCAAACCAAAGAGACGAAAACTAATGAACCGACCGGTATCATTGCATTACCAAGACCAAAGGAAAAATTGTTGGATGATAAATACACACCTCCCAGTATTGAAAGGCATAAAATAACTATTGTGATACCAAGGCAAAGCAGGCACCATTTTTTTACAACCCTCCATTGATAATAAATGGTGTATGGCAGTATTATAATACTGGAGACCACAAAAAGGTAGAATTCGGCAAAAGAGCTCCCTTTAAGACTTGATAGAAAAATAGTCAACCATAAAGTGACAAAATATATTATTGAGGCATCGGCCAATTCTATGAAACCAAAAATTTTCGCCCCCTTGGAGGAAAGGACCTCATTACAACTGGAATTCTTGCCGGAATTACAAACCCTTGCCGTCAATGCGTTACGTATCCCCAAACTTTCTTGAACGATTAATAAACTAATTCCAAAGCCAACCATAACCAAGAGAAGGGATAGTAAAACCATCCAATTGAAATTGGATAAAACGGTGTACAAACTCGCCAACCCTACAAACGCGGTCGTGATTGAGAAGGTGTTTGCTTTAAAGGAGGTTTCTTTTCTTTCGCTGGGCTCCACCAGTACCGTCACACCACTCCATTGCGCTTTGAAATAGTCTATATCCAGCTTTTCTTTTTGACCGTTCTCATATTGAACTTTAACTGAATTTGCTTTTTTTTCAATCATTGCAATGGAGGGCAAGTCGTTTGACCTGTTTATTACGCATAAAAAACAATCTGGGAGTTGATGGAATTGGTTTTTATCCACCTGATAGGCTTGGTTTTCAACACCAAACATTGTTAATGTATCCGTAATGGCGTATAGGCTTGGAAAATCTGGGTGGGAGGCGATTTGTAGCTTCAATTCCCTATCGGAAATGGAATGGTGATGTATGCGAAGAAACCTAGGTAAGAATTGAAAATGATTGATCATAGATAAAATAGAAATCAAAAAGGGTAAAAGTGCTTTTTCAGGGTTCCGCTATGTAAAGTTTACCGTGGTTTCCTGGAATTGATTTTCTGGAAATGTTGAACTTTACTTCAACGGTTAGTGTTGCCGGTATGGGTTGATACGTATGTCTCTTCAAAATGAATTCAATAGTAAGTCAGCAAGGGTGTATGGTTGATTTGTCCTAAAACTTTATACGATTGGATGAAATACAATTAGTAAACTACAGTCTCTAGAAGATGTTGGATGACCTTTTCCGGCATGGTTGTTACCTATGTGTCATGGTTCCTACGACCATTGCGACCGCCTGATTCGCATAGAAATTGAAAGCTTGTTGAATTTCAAAAATAGACTTGGGGTTGTCGGAGTTTTTTGTTACTTCAATCAAAACTTAAAATCCATGTAATGTGAAAAGGATTTAAATAAGGAACTTATTTAAATCCTAGATCAGCGATGATATGACACAATTAAATTGCTACAACGGTTCAGTATAGCTCAATTCAAGTAGCTTATAAACAGTGTCTTGGCGAATTATTATGGGCGCCACAGGAGATTTGGGTAGTGAAAATAGGTCCATTGGCCCCACAAATCCAACGATAGCAAGTCCGGGGTGAGCTATTACCTGACTCGTCATTATCATTGTAAAAACCACCTCCCCAGGGAACACCGTCAATATAGGTAGTACCCCCTCTAATTTTTTGTAATTCTTCTTTTTTTAACGTTGGAAATTTGAATTTTTTCATTTTTATTTAATTTTTGGATACTTCTTATTTCTGTTCTTTGCCAAGTACTTTTTACGTGGAAGGTGGCGGATGTTTTATTGCCCTTCCATATTGGCCCTGTGCCTTGCGCGACAAAATAGTAAACGGGCCATTGTTTGGACCTAATATGTAATTACCGTACAATTGGTGTAGCCAGACGCATAACAACGACTGCAATCATAATCATCCCTAAAAACCTTTGGACCGCCCGTGGAAGGGTTATTCCCTTTGCAACTGGGTTGACGACCACCTTCCTGGCCTGCGTCCGATGAATCATTTGGGTTGTAAAAACCACCACCCCAAGGAATACCATCAACATAAGTGGTACCTCCGGTGATTTTTCTCAGTTTTTCTTTTTCTAGCTTAGGAAACTTAAATTCTTTCATTTTCATATAATTTTTTAGATAATGATTATCTTACGAAGTAAGATTTGTATTACACTAAAGGTAAGTACAAAAAGGCATGTTTTGGAGCACTGGATAGGCTTTAAATATTATTTAACTTAAAATTCATATAGCGGTTACATGTTTTGATATTTGGTTTGGACGAACATATGGAGCAACGTATTGTTGACTATCTAGCAGGTCATTATCCCAATTATTTGACCATGATACTAAGTGGGAGTTTGATCGATGGGACTGCGGATAGCAAATCGGATTTGGACGTCATCGTCATTGTATCCGATAGGAACAGATTATACAACGAAACTTTGCAGTTGAACAAACTTAAACTTCAAACATTCATTATCCCCGTGCAACATCTCTATGAGCGGTTATATGCCGATTACATTGGTGCTCGAGGTCACTTTATAGGACTTTTGGCAAAAGGGTTACATTTCTATGGCAATAGACAATTGACAAAGGAAATATCCGACCATTGTGTTGAATTGAAACAATTGGGCCCAAAACCAATGTCCAATGATGAGCATCTAAGGGTAAGGATTCGTATTACGGAATTGGTCAACAAATTGAACAATTCCAATGAGAAATGGGAAAACCTGATTTTGGAGGCGGGCGAATTAATTGATGAACTGATAGGGTTTAAGCTCCATTCCGAAGGAACTTGGAAAGGCGATGGCAAACATAGGATGAAGTTCATTGAAGCGCACGCCCCAAGCTTTAAAAAGCAACTTGTTTCTGCGTTGGAGTTTGCCTATCACAACAAAAACTACGAAAGATTAACCGAACTGGCCAAAGTGGAAATTGAGAACAAAGGGGGGGCTATTGAATTCTATGCCAAGGAAAGTATACAACTTACCCCCAATGAAGATTTTGTTTCAGTCCAAATTAGATTTTCCGGAAACTATGAACAAAGAAAAAACTCGGTTTTAACCCTTAACCATCACCTTTTGAAATTAAAGGGTGAATCAAACTCCCGTTTCACCCACTATTTTTATAGTACCGATGTTTCGGGGTCCGGTTTTCCTTCCATGGACATCTTTTGTATTGTGCACGCGGATAACCAATGGCTGAACAATTTCTTTATGGATTGGCTGTACCATCTTAAGGAAGGACAGCACTTAATTGATATCAGCTTTCCAAGCTTCATGGATCCCAAATACAAGTTTGCGAAAGAACAATTGTACAAAGAAGCACTACCCATTTTTGCAAAGCTCAATGATTACAATTTGGAGGAGCCCGAAAAGGCCTTTGATGCGTCTTTTCAAATTGCCAGTGCTTTGGGCGTTCTAAAGGAACTAAATGCTGCCTATTTCACCAAAAGCCATACAAGGTTTGAAGATTTTTTACACTTTCTCTTTAAAAGCTGTTTTGTTTTTAGTTATGACAGCAATGAAAGTGTAACTTCCAAGGAGTTACTGAGAAGACGTGAAAACGCCATTCTCCAATTCGAAGGGACATATCAGTCACAAAAAGAAGGAATCGAAGGATTATGGAATGCAAAAAATCATACCACCGTTAGGGATGGGTTGGATGATCTGGTAAAAAACTTATCTGGTTTAGCATCTGAACTGGATAGTTTTCCTGCATATGCCCTTCACCTATTTGATAATGGTAGGCCAGTATCCAAAGAAATCGTATTCCTTAAAGAGATGGCCATCAGGTGCATGGAAATACTTTTTATTGAATCATCTTATATTCCTTATATCATTTATGCCGCCTTACAAGTGGAAAACAAATCTTTCAGATTTACGGGAAGCCCATAGGAATTCAATCATAAGGGACTTCACCGAACCCCTGAATGGTGCTTTTTATCTCAAATAGCTTTCTTTAAGACTATTTAAAGTTTGAATAACGGATTTTATAATTAAAAAACCCCGCTGTTAAGCGGGGTTTTTCAAGTGGTCCATTAAATGGGACATCTGTTTTTAATTAAAAATATAGCGCAATCCAAATTGCATTTGCCATCTTGAGGATTGAATGCCTTCATCATCAAATTCGACAAAATCAGGATTTCCATTTTCATCCATAACCCCTTGGTTGATACTGAAAACCGGGGTATCTCCGGTAGAAACCGTTGTTAATGGGTTTACACTGCTTCGAACAAACTTTAACCTTCCCCAATCCTTGTTCAGGAAATTGGTAAAGTTGAAAATATCTGCTGTAAGTTGAAAGGTGTGTTTGGTGTTTCCAAACTTCACTTTAAAGTCCTGCAAAAATTTCAGGTCAACAATATGGCTCCAAGGGCCTCTTGAACCGTTGCGTTCCGCATAACCCCCTCTATTTTCCCTCAAGTGGTCAACGCTATTGATGAAATTATCCAATTGCTCCCATTGCGCAGCTTGCTCTGCGGCATCTCCGGAGAATTGAATTTCAGAAGCATTTCTTGGAATGTAGATCAACGCATTGTCCCGTGAATCATCATTTAGAAGTTCATTGTTTCTAGTAGGTCTGTACGTAAAACTGTACGGTTCATTTTGGAATCCAGTGTACAACAAAGCAAGGGTACTCGAAAAGTTTTCGTTCCAATTGTATTGATAGGAAACATTGGCCAAAATTCGGCTACCTCCAGCGAAGTCAGAACGGGTCACGGGCAAATCCGAGTTTTTACCATTTACCGTTTGAATATTTCTCCATTGTGAGCTATTCTGTGATGAAGTACCATCAAAAATCTTGTTGGATTCATTGAACGAATACGATATGGATCCGGCAAAACCATTTTCGAAAGGCTTGCTCAAGGTAAAGGTTGCACTGGTTGCATTACCGCCTCCGGTATTGGAGGCTAGGATAATACGGCCATACGTATCGTCAATCTCCGCCCTTCTATCATAGAAAGGACGATTATCCGCACCTTCATAAGTGCCAATTGGACCACCCACATTTAAGTTTTCATAAAAAATATCCGTAATAACATCGGTATACAGGAAATCAGCACTGGCAATCAATCCCCACCATGGCAATTTTTGGTCTATGGCAATGTTATACTTTATTACCTGTGGCAATTGAAAGTCCTCAGCAATCAAATCAATATTACCGCCAAGACCACCAGTTCCGGGTTCAACATTTTTGGGTTGATTGTTCACATCAGGTTCGAATCCTGTAACGTTAAGGTTGAAGTCCGCCGCAAAACCTCCAGTAACCCCATTGTTGTTATAGGTACCACCTGGCCATACCAAAGGCAAACGAGAGGTAAATACCCCTAGACCACCACGAATTTGAGTGGTACGATTCCCGTTAACGTCCCAGTTAAACCCTAGTCGTGGGGAGAATACGGCATTGCTGATCTGTTGCCCAACGCGTGCTCCCTGTAAATCTTTGCCGGCGGCTTCCAACAATCCAACGGTACGTGTATTGAAGTCCTCATTTACGGGACCATCTTTCCAAACGGGAATGTCGATACGGGCACCAATGCTAACCCTGAAGTTATCGGTAACATCTACCTCGTCTTGTACATAAAACCCATATTGTTCAGTTTCAAAGTCTGCGGAACCATCAGATTCATCACCAACTGCCCTGCTTCCCACCAAAGAATAACCATGCTGGTATTCTTCTGGAACCTGGTTTGTCAAAAACTCATTTAGACCTGAGGAAAGGAGGTTACCATCATCATCAAAAACATCTTCGTAGGTATAACTACCAAAGTTAAAGGCAAAGAAAAGGTTTTTTACCTGTGCGAACTCCGCGTTGGCCCCTAACGTAATGGTGTGCCTACCCGCGTAGATATTGAAATTGTTGGTAATGGTCACATAGTCGGTATTCAACAAGTTAGCTGTTGAAAAGGGTTCTGAACCAAAATTAATGGTTCCGTCATCGTCCTGGATTTCCACAGTAGGGAATGGATCTCCGGAAGGGTCACGGTCATCCCTAACCGCAGTATAACCAACAATAAGGTTATTGCTGAATTTGTTACCGAATCGGGAGTTCAATTCCAATGCTGTGGAATTGACGTTGGATTCAAAAAACTCGGACCCATTGATAAAGCCAATTTCCCTGTTCTCGGAGTTTCTGGCCTCCAAATTTTCGGCACCTACATAACTGTGACGTAATGAAAGGTTGTGGTTTTCATTGATGTTCCAATCCAATTTGGCCACCAAAGTGTTACTTTCCAGAGTTCTGGTATTATTATCAAAAGTCCCGGGATCGTAGCCGAATTGAGTGCCTAAATAATTTGTGAGCTGATTGATGTTATTATCAAAAGTAGCTTGGTCAAAAATGGTTTGGCCAGGATTGCTTGGATCGGGAATTTGACCAATTCTCCCCGAATAATTTGAGGAAATAAATGGTTGTGGAATTTCGGTTTCCCCCCTCTCGTAATTAACGAAAAAGAACAGTTTGTCCTTGATCAATGGGCCACCCAAACGGACCCCATAGGTATTTGCAGAAAACTCTGCCAACCTTTCCCTTTCATCCCCTTCATTGATTAAAGCGGAAGGTGTCTTGCCAGCCAAGGATTCATTTCTGGTGAAATAATAGGCAGACCCCTCAAAAGTGTTGGAACCCGAACGGGTCACCGCGTTGATGGAACCTCCAGAGAAACCGGATTGCTTTACATCAAAAGGCGCAATATTGATTTGGAAGGTTTCAATGGCATCTACGGACAACGGGTTAACCCCGGTTTGTCCACCGTTGGTTCCGGATCCGGCCAAACCGAATACATCATTGTTCACTGCACCATCAATATAAATGGCATTGTATCGGTTGTTCTGTCCTGCCAAGGAGATGGAAAACCCATCATCACCTTCCGTAAGTTGGGCTTGCGGCGTTAAACGCACGAAATCCGCTAGGGAACGTGAGGCAGCAGGGGTAGTAGCAACCTGTCGTTGCGAAATGTTGGTCTCCGTACCGGTTTTGTTTGCCCCAAATATGCCGCTGGATACCGCAGTGACCACTACTTCGTCCAAAGCAGTAGCGGATTCTTGCAACTGGGCGCTGATCCTTTCAGTGGAACCTAGGTTTAAGAACACCCCATCTTTAACATCATCATTGAATCCCACATAGGAGATGGTAATCGTGTAAGGACCACCAGTACGCATCCCTGAAATACGGTAGAATCCGTCAAAATCGGCTGCTGCTCCATAAGTTGTACCCGTAGGCATGTGAACAGCTACTACACTTGCCCCTGGAAGAGGCTCTCCTGATGCGTCGGTTACTTTACCCCCCAGTGCTGAGGTGGTAACCCCTTGTGAAAATGCCAATGCAGTCATGAGCATAGCTGCAAAAGCCAAGTAGATTTTTTTCATTTTAACAGTGTTTAATTAGCACTGCAAAAGTCAGCCAAAGCAATAGCTTTAACGTTAATAAATTATTAAGAAAAAGGAGAAAAAATAGATTAAAACCATTTTAAATTATTGATTGCCAACAGATTGACAAAAGTCATAATTTAAGGATTTTGTTAATTATTCTTTAAAAAATTGAATAAGATTTAATGTGGAACCATCGTGATTGCCAATTTCTGAATTTTCAAGGTCAGCCAGTATGTTTTTGGCAAGTTGTTTCCCTAATTCCACCCCCCATTGATCGTAACTGAAGATGTTCCAAATTACGCCCTGCACGAAAATTTTATGTTCGTAAAGGGCAATCAATGCACCAAGGCTTTTAGGGGTCAATTTCTGGATAAGAATGGTGTTTGTGGGTTTGTTTCCCTCGAAAATTTTGAAGGGCAGCAATTTTTCAATACGCCCAGAAGCAATACCTGCCGTTTCAAGTTCCATTTTCACCTCTTCTTCCCCCTTGCCATTCATTAAGGCTTCGGTCTGGGCAAAAAAATTGGCCATTAGTTTATTGTGATGGTCCTTATCGCCATGAAGGGATTCCTTAAAACCTATAAAGTCCGTAGGGATGAGTTTGGTTCCCTGGTGGATCAGCTGAAAAAAGGCATGTTGTGAATTGGTTCCGGGTTCCCCCCAAATAATTGTTCCGGTTTCATAGCCTACCCTTTGTCCGGCCCTGCTCATGCTCTTTCCATTACTTTCCATGATCCCCTGCTGTAAATACGCAGAAAATCGATGTAGGTATTGTGTATAGGGAATAATGGCCTCTGTCTCGGCACCATGGAAATTGTTGTACCAAACACTCAAAAGTGCCAGGATTACGGGAATGTTTTTCGCAAGATCCGTTTCCTTAAAATGAATATCCATGTCATTGGCCCCTTCCAACAATTGCCCAAAGTTTTTATAACCTATGGCCAAGGAAATGGATAGGCCTACGGCGCTCCAAAGTGAAAATCGACCTCCAACCCAGTCCCACATGGGGAACACATTTTCAGCTGCGATGCCAAACTCGTCAATTTTAGCGGTATTGGTGGATACAGCGGCAAAATGTTTGGCTACATCACCTTCTTTGGCATATTGCAAAAACCACTTTTTTATGGTGATGGCATTGCTGAGTGTTTCCTGTGTAGTGAAGGATTTTGAGACCACTATGAACAGGGTGGTTTCCGGATTTAGTTTTTTGAGCACTTCGTGCACATGGTCCCCATCAACATTACTGACAAAATGGATGTTTAAATGGTTCTTGTAAAACTGCAAAGCTTCGGTGACCATTACGGGACCTAAATCCGACCCTCCGATACCAATATTGACGACATCCGTGAATTTTTTTTCCGTATACCCCTTCTTTTGTCCGGAAGCAACGGCCTCAGTGAAAGATTTGATCTGCTCTTTAACTTGATGGACTTCCTGGACGACATTGGAGCCCCCTACTTTTATCGTATCCCCTTTTTTGGAACGCAATGCGGTATGCAAAACAGCCCTGCCCTCGGTCTCGTTGATGATATCCCCGGAAAAGTAGGAATGGATCGCATCCTTTAACTTAACTTCCTCAGCCAGCTTTAGCAGTAATTGGAGCGTTTCTTCGGAAACATTGTTTTTTGAATAATCCACATAAAAATCCTCCCAAGCAATGGAAAAGCGTCCCGCCCTTTGTGCATCGGACTCGAAAAAGGATTTTAAATGTTGGTTTTTGATCTCTTCATAATGGGTTGCAAGGTTGCTCCATGCTTTGGTGGTAGTAGGGTCAATTTTGGGTAAGGCCATCTTCTGGGTCAAGGGTTAATAGGTTCTCTTCTTTATTTGGTGATTCAAATTGTAAACAATCCAGTTGAAACTTTAAGGATTCAATATGGTCAAAATAGGAAGATCGCAATGAATCTGCAATAGGTTCTGCGGAAGGCAATTTTTCACGTAGGGGGTCCACTTGTCTTCCATTCTTCCAAAAACGATAACATACGTGTGGGCCGCCAGTATTTCCCGTCATTCCAACCCAACCGATTACATCACCCTGTCTAACGAACTCCCCTTCCCTTACTTTTTGCGCCTTCATATGCAAATACTGGGTACTGTACATGCTGTTATGACGGATTTTGACATACTTTCCGTTGCCCCCCCTTCTTCTGGATTCGGTAACCGTACCATCTGCAGTGGCAACAATGGGTGTTCCTATGGGAGCGGCATAGTCCGTTCCTTTGTGTGGGCGGACCTTGTAACCGTAATACGCGATCCTACGTCTTAGATTGTATCTTGAGGAGAGGCGGTACCCAAATTTTATGGGCGCCCTTAAAAACGTACTCCTGAGGTTATTGGCATCCTGATCGTAATACTCCAAAATGTTTTTTATGGAGTCCGAAACATAGGGAAATGCATAAATGGGCTTGCCCTTGTGTTCAAAATAGGCCGCTTTTATGGGGCCACTTCCAGCGTAGATGGAATCGTTGATGAACTTTTCGTCGTATATGATCTTGAACTTATCCCCTTTTTCCAACCTAAAAAAATCGATTGTCCACGCATAAATTTCAGATAGGTTAATGGTAACGATATAATCCACCCCTAAACTGTCCAGTTCCAAGGACAGACTACTATTAATGGTTCCCGCTACTTCCCGCTCAAGGTATTTCACATTTTTTCTGCCTTTATAGGCCATGGCGGAATCACGTAAATCCACTACGGTGTAATTTATTTTGTCATTTTGATAGATAAAAACCTGGGCTTGTTCCAAACTGTCCTTGGATTTAAGGATGAGATAGGGTTTCCCAACCTGTATTTTACGGACATCAAAGGTGTCTTTGTAGTTTTCTGAAATAGTGACCACCTTTGGGTAATCCACATGGTTTTTAAGCATAAGTTCACCAAAACTATCTCCCCATTTTACTGTATCCCGAACAACATTGAAGTTATCCAGATTAAATCCATAGTGGGTGATGATAGGTTTGTCCACAGGCTCCTCAACCAAGACATTTTCAGCAATTTTCTTGTTCTCCCCACATGATGCCATTACCAGCATTGCTAAAATGACGCCCCAATATTTTTGCATGTTCCGTACTAGTTATTTTGGGGATTGAAAATGTGTTCCACCCATTGTTTGCCCCAATTGTCCAATTCATCTTTGGAATACAAAGTTGGGAAAAATATTATTCTCTGGAAACTTGGGGGCAAAAAGTCCTTCCAATTGGTGCCTCCAGTGGCATCCACTGCGGTCTTATCTTTTGCCAAATAGCGGTAGGCAGAGCCCATATGCATTAACGGCCAGTTTACATTGGCATTGATGTCCATTTCCTTAAGGGCCTTAATGAGCGCTTCGTTTTGGTGCGAAGGACGCATTAGGGCAAGGCATTTATGGTATAGCGTCTGTCCTTGAACTTGCTTTGCTATTCGTATAAGCCTTGGGGTATACCTATATTCAAATTGCTTCAACGTCAATGTTTTTTCCCCGGTATGGATATCGGTAGCCCCCTTTTTCCAATATATCTTTTCGTACAAATCCTCAATGGAGCTGTTCTTGGACAGTGTATCGCGTTCAGAATGGTGGACCAAATTCTCCAGGGGTGTGGCATAGATTTCAATCATTCTGTATTGTACGGATTGAAATCCGCTTGCGGGAAGCAAAGCCATTCTATAGCGCAAAAACTGTTCCCGCTCCATACCATTGATCATAATGCTAAATGATGAGATGAGCGCCTTGTAATAGCTGTTGATGCGGTTTATCCGCTCAATAAAAAAAATGGTGTCCTGGGATTTGTCATCCACCAGCTGTTTTTGTTCATGTAGAATGAGCTTAAAATAGAGCTCTGTAATCTGATGGTACATGATAAAAATCTCCTCATCCGGGAAATAGGTCCTGGGCACCTGAAGGCTCAATAGGGTGTCTAAATGAATGTAATCCCAGTACGTAAGGTAGCGTTGGTAAAGAAGACCGTCCAGGTAAGAGCTTAAGTCCTGCCCCGAGTTTTTAAATTTTTCTTCAAGCTTGTTGATTTGGGATTGGATACTGTCATCTTTTTTCATTGGTCAGTGCCTCTTTAGGAATTTGTGATTGGAATTGTTATAGGCCATTTTTAGTGCGGAACGAGGTACGACATAGCGAAAGCTATGGACGAGCCGGAATAGCGATGGTTATTGACTAAAATTTTAACGATGTGCCGTGAAAACCGGCCTACTGGCCATTCAGGAAGGGACATAAGAAAATACTTGACAAATTCCTGAACGGGCCTTAGGTTCAATCCATGATTATTTTGAATTGGTTTCTCAATCCGTTGTACCCATCCAAATCGGCTTTGATGGATCCAACGGCTAAATCTGCCTTTATGCGCACCGGAATTTTGTTAAGGTCGTTGGAGACCCATAGTGTTAGACTTTCCTCCTCCTTGAACACCCTTCCGGATTGTACATAAGGTCTAAATTTAAGACATTCTACCTTACCAAATTTGGTTCGCAATATCTCCTTGCCCAAGTACTTTAGTTTAAACTGGTAAATTCCGTCATCATCAAAAAGCATGTCCATGGTGAGTGTTTCACCTTCTACGAAATCCTCAAAGCTATAGGTGTTGCGCAGGTGGTAAGATGCGGACAACAGATCCTGAACTTGATCATTGACCGGTATATTGAATTCTTTTTTGTTTTTTTTGTCCTTTAACAGGGCAACATCCTCATCATGGTCAAATCGAATCTCAATATCCTTTGTATAGCCCCCCTCGTAGGTATCCCTTATAAATTTATAGGGCTTTCCACTTTTTTTATCGAAATAACTTTCAAACGTATTGTCCACCTTAAAGAAAATGCTCGCAAATCCGGTTGTCCTTCCTCTTCCGATGACGTGATAAACGGAGAGGGAATCAAGACTGTCCGTTTTTAACTGCAAAGTGGCATAGCTGGCATTGAGAATACCGTAATGGATTCTGTACTTGAGCCATTCCCCCGCTTTAAAAGCGGGCTTCTTTTGCGCTGTTAGACCCATAAAGGTCAATAAAAACAGAAATGTAGCTATCTTTTTCATAAAGACGAAATGGGACATAAAATTAGTACTATCAGAATATATCCCACCACTTTTACAATTACTTAAACAAAAGTTATTCCAAACTATTGTATAAAAAAAGCCCCAATGTTGAGCATCAGGGCTTTTTCTAAATAACCAACCAAACTTTAAATTATGAAAAACCAATACTTAAAGTTACAAGGGAACCACCCCTTGTAGGGACAAAGATAACCCATGTAGTAAGGGGCTCCTTTTATTTTAACCAACTTTAACTATAACGCACGGTTCTTTTGCAATGTTTTAATATTCCATCATAAAAAGTTGTAAAATCTTACTAAAACCAATACCCTACACTAAAAAAAACGGTGGATTCATCTATTTGGGGTGAGAAGGAATAATAAATCTGAATGGGCCCCAAGAAGGATTCCAATCCATAACCTACCCCAAAACCGGAATAATTTGGTTCGGTAAACCATTCTCCCGTCCGGAAAAGATCGTCCGCTACGTTGGCGGCATTGGCAGAAAACAGTAAGTGGCTCTTGGAAGATATTTGGTAATCCAACCGGGCATAGGCCTTTACGAAACTATTGCCGGGCAGGCTCAGGAATTCATATCCAAAGAAGGGGATGAAATTATTGATAAGATCATTTCCGAAGCCGCCAAGGACAAAGTCAAAGGAGGTTACTGGGGAAGTCCCCAGCTTAAAGCCTCCTTCTGATTCAATGTTAAGGGATACATTTCTGAGCGGTTGGAAAGCTACACCCAGTCTTGCTTTGGATATGGAAAAAGGCCGGAAATTATCATTAAAGTCGGAAGAGAAAAGATACCAATGGAAATCTCCATCAAAAAACAGTCCTTTGGTAGGGAAGTACTTGTCATCATAGGTATCCAAAGTCAACCTGCCATAAGCGTTGTAATAGTTGCTGTCCTCAAAAAATACCCTGCCCTCGTTGGACGGAAGGAATGCTTCGCTACCGTCCATGGTTAAATTGCTCAATGTGCGGGTACTGTACCGTAACAATTTATGCTCCAATCCAACCCTAAAGGCAAACTCTTCACGAAACACGGTCTGCAGGTATACTTGGTTGGTAAGATCGGTAACGTCCAAACTTATGGAACCTATATTGGGATTATCAAGGACGTCAAAATTATTTCGAATGAGGTCAAAATCTATTTCCTCGTCGAAATCGGTGAACGTGGAATTGACCCCAAAACTCCAGTAAAAGCCCTTGTCCAAATAATATTGGAAATTATACCGTAAATGATCCCCCAAAATGAAGTCAAAGGAGGCCACATCGTCCCGAAAAAAGAAATTTTTCTTGGTAATGTTTATCAGTGCGGCACTTTTGTAGAGATCATCATAATGGGCGCCCATTTTAATGTACATGGTGTTGGGGTTTTCCCGTAGGTCGAGCACTAAATCGGTTCCCAGTCCATTGGATATTAATTTATATCGAATGGCCTTAAAATTGCCTGTGGCCGAAAGGTTCCCCATTCCCTGCCTTAATTTTTCAAAAGGGATTTTATCCCCCAATGCCAATCTGAGCTTTCCTTTGATATACCCCCGGGTATAGTTGTCATTCCCACTAAGGATAAGCCGATTGATTACCAGACTGTCCAGAACGTTTTTTGCGATGGGGGGACTGAATTTGTCCGTTGGCTGTTTGCTTTCAATTTCCTTCAAGGGAGTTATCATTTGCAGCGCAGCCATTTCCCCACTTTCAATGATTTCATCCCTCCGGGGAAAGTCAATGACCGAAAAGTCTTGAATGTCAGGTTTTATATAAACGTCTGTTTTTTCAACCTTTTTCCGCATATCGTTTACGGTCCTATAATTGTTGATCTGAACAAGAATTTCAGTAGCCGAGGACAAATCCTCCCTTTTGGCCAAAGCATCTTGCACATCCACCCCAATAATGATGTCCGCACCTTTGGTCTTGACCTCATCCAATGGGTAATTGTTGACCACACCACCATCTATCAATATTTGGCCGTTTACCTCGGAAGGTTCAAATAACGATGGAAGGGTGCCACTGGCCATAATGGCTTCTGGCAGGTAGCCATTGTCCAATAAAACAGGTTTTCCAGTTTCTATATTGGTGGCGATACATAAAAAGGGGATGGGAAGTTGATTAAAATCCCGAACATCCTTAACGTGATAGAGCAAGCGAACGAATTCGTTGTAAATGTTCTGTCCCCCGGAAATTCCCTGGGGAAAGGAAACTTTGAAGTCATCAAAGGGAAGGCTCAAGGCATAACGTTCAGAATCGTCTTTTTCATAAAAGGTTTTGGCACTTCTGGGCACATTGTCTTGGATGAGTTCCGTTAGGTCCGTTGATTTGAATATGGAATCGAGTTCCTTTCCGGAATATCCTGCGGCATACAGCCCCCCAACAATGGCACCCATACTGGTCCCTCCCACATAATCAATTTGGATACCAAGGCTATCAATGACCTTAAGTGCCCCAATATGCGCCAGTCCCTTGGCGCCACCTCCACTCAGCACAAGACCGACCTTTGGTTGTTCTTGTGCGTAAATGCCCATTGCCCATAGCGCGCTCAGTAGTGTCAGTATTGTTTTTGCCATCGGAGTTCAATGAAAGGATTCATACACTTTTTTTGCTTTGGACCTCCCAATGGATTTTGCCAAGGTTTCCATTGATGCTTCTTTGATCCGTGCCACGGACTTAAAATTTTTGAGCAATTGTTCAACGGTTTTTTGCCCTATTCCCTCTATACCTTCCAATTCCGAATTAATAGCGGCATTGCTCCTCTTGTTCCTATGAAAAGAGATGCCAAAACGGTGCGCTTCGTTGCGCAATTGCTGTATTATTCTCAAGGTTTCGGATTTCTTGTCCAGATATAATGGAATGGGGTCTTCCGGGAAATAAATCTCTTCGAGCCTCTTGGCAATGCCAATAATGGCAATTTTTCCTCGTAGACCAAGAATTTCCAAGCTTTTCAAGGCCGAGGACAATTGGCCTTTACCACCATCAATAACGATAAGTTGTGGAAGTGTTTCGGCTTCGTTCAACAACCGCTTGTAACGCCTAAAGACCACCTCTTCCATGGAAGCAAAGTCATTGGGACCATCCACTGTTTTAATGTTGAAGTGTCGGTACTCTTTTTTGGCCGGTTTGCCATTTCTAAATACGACACAGGCGGCCACGGGGTTGCTCCCCTGCATATTGGAATTATCAAAACATTCAATGTGAATGGGTTCTTCGGACAATCGTAGGTCTGCCTTCATTTGGGCCATTAAACGCTTGGTGTGCCTATCGGGATCTACAATTTTCATTTGCTTAAAACGCTCCTGTCTAAACATTTTTGCGTTGTGTAACGAAAGATCCACCAACTTTTTTTTGTCCCCCAATTTGGGTACGGTGACCTTAATGCTCTCATCGAGTTCCACCAGATGGGGGACGAAGATCATTTTGGAATTCGAAGCAAAGCGTTGACGTAGTTCAATAATGGCCAACCGAAGTAATTCCGCATTTTCCTCATCAAGTTTTTTCTTTATTTCCATGGAGTGGGAGCGTATGATGGAACCATGGGAAATCTGGAGAAAGTTCACATAGGCGTGGGTTTCATCCGAAAAAATACTGAAAACATCCACATCATTGATTTTTGGATTCACAATAGTGGACTTTACCTGATAATTCTCTAGGACCTCGATCTTTTCCTTGATACGCTGCGCTTTTTCAAATTCCATGGCTCCGGCATGGCCTTTCATCCGGTGTTTAAAATAGGTCAGTGAACTTTTAAAGTTCCCTTTAATGATTTCCCTGATATCGTCCATTTGCCTGTGGTAATCCTCGGCGGTCTGTAAACCTTCACAGGGGGCCTTACAGTTGCCCAAATGGTATTCCAAACAGCGTTTGTATTTACCGGATTCTATTTTTTCATGGGAAAGGTCATAGTTGCAGGTCCGTAGAGGATAGACACTTTTGATCAAATCCAGAAGGGTCCTCACCGTGCGCATACTGGTATACGGGCCATAGTATTCCGAACCGTCCTTTATTATTTTCCTGGTAGGGAAGATTCTTGGGAACCGCTCATTTTTAATACATATCCAAGGATATGTTTTGTCATCACGAAGTAAGACATTGTATCTGGGCTGGTGTTTTTTTATAAGACTGTTCTCCAATAAAAGGGCATCCGACTCCGTCGCAACCACAATATGTTTTATAACGGCAATTTTTTTCACCATCACCCGTGTTTTTCCATATTCATGGTTCTTGGTGAAATAGGAGGAAACCCTTTTTTTAAGGTTCTTGGCCTTACCCACATAAAGGACCTTCCCATCGGTGTCGTAAAACTGGTAGACACCTGGATTATTGGGCAATGAGCTTAATTGTACGTCTATGGGTACTTTGGGCATGAAGTTGAAAAAAACTTGGGTTTATTTGGGATATGAAGTTACTATGTTTTTTTCAACGGGGAAGTGAAAAAGTTGATGGACTTAAAGGGAGTGCAAACTTAGTTTAAACAGTTCTTAGGATATTACCTAAATGTAAAGTCTACCTGTAGTTGTGTAGCTTGGGAGTTAAAGTTTTAATAAAAAAGTGCATTTCAACGGTGAAAAAGTACATTTCAAAGGATTTTGAAAGAAAAATTCGTTACTTTTAGACAAAGTTAAGGTTAAGACATGGAAAATTACTTGATAGTTCTGGGCATGTATCTGATTTTGATGATCTTCTTCAAGATATATGTTACTGTTTCCGCTAAGGAGTAAGCCTTTTTTTCAAAGGTTCCCAAATTCATATCAAATCTACGTGATGTAGATGCATAAAAAAGCGCTTAGGTTAGATTACCGAAACAAGAGAAACCTACTTGATTCAAGTATAATTAGCAGTTCCAGTCTGGAGATAGCCAACCAGATACTCCACCTGCCCATTTGGCAATACACTTTTTACCACATTTTTTTATCCATTACAAAAAATAAGGAGTTGGACACCCAACCTTTGCTTTCCATACTCCAAGGGAAGGACAAGACCATTGCGGTTCCCAAAACATATCCCAATGGAATTCTTAGGAACTATTTATTGCTGGATAATACGGTTATCGAGAGCAATGCCCTGGGAATACCTGAACCAAAGGAGGGAATTGAGATTTCCGCAGATCAATTGGATGTTGTTTTTGTACCCTTGCTCGCCTTTGATAAGAACGGACACCGTGTGGGTTATGGTGGGGGTTATTATGATAGGTTTCTAAAGAATTGCCGTAAGGATCTTATTAAAGTTGGGCTTTCCTTTTTTGAGCCCGTGGAAGAAATAACGGATAGCAACACCAATGACGTTAGGCTTACGTATTGTGTTACCCCCAATAGGATTTATGAATTCTGAGGAATTTCCCTTTTTTCCTTACCAAAGGCCTTTTTGTTAAAGACGATCAGGATACCGACCCCAACACTTATGGCAGAATCCGCAATATTGAAAATGGGCTCAAAAAAACGAAAATTTGAGCCCCCTACTTTTGGGACCCATTCCGGCCAAGTGGTATCTATTAAAGGAAAATATAACATATCCACCACTTTCCCGTAGAAAAGCTTTCCGTAGGGTTCATCCGAAAAAAGGGTCGCTACTTGATGGTTGCTGTGATCGAAAATGGTCCCGTAGAAAACCGAATCAATGATATTGCCCATAGCGCCGGCAAAGATGAAGGACACTGCCAGGATAAGTACATTGGGGGATTGCTTCTTTATGATGTCGTATAACCAATACCCAATTCCTGCAATGGCAAAAAGTCTGAAGATGGTCAAAAACAGCTTGCCGGTCGACTCGGACACCGGTAAAATATCACTGAGTTTTGTCCCCCAGGCAGCACCCTCATTTTCAATGAAAAGGATTTTAAACCATGAAAACACCTCAATGGACTCACCCAAAACAAAGTTGGTTTTAATATAAACTTTGCTGATTTGGTCTATTAGCAAAACCACTACAATGATCAATAAGGACTTTCTAAGGTTCATCTACAAAAATTAATAGGGGCAAAAATAGTGATTTCATCCACTGGGGCTATTTATCCGAATATCCCCTTCCACGGAATGGAGTGTAAAGACTTCATAACCATGGGGGACATTTCCCATAAAGACTTTTCCGTATTTACTTTCCGCGGTTACGGAACCTTTGGCGTTACCCACTAAAATCTCCCCTTTTTGGGTTTTTACGTTCACGTTTTCGGTGATACTTCCCAACTTACAGTTTCCATCGGCCAAAGTAATGTTCAAACTACTATAGTTGCCCATGGCGAAGACATTGGTATGGGTCCCAAAAACATCCGTTTTCACATATTCCGGAATACTGATTTTTAAAGCAATGGAGATGACCTTATGTGCACTTAGCTTATCATTGGGTCTATTGAAGCTCGGCAGAAAATCCGTACTAATTTGGAAATTGTCACCGTTCTGCTCCAATTTAACGGCCAAATCCTTTGCATACTCCCCTTCCATTGTTGCTTCTACCCTTAGTTGGTTGCCCGTATGGGTGGCCAAATCTATTTTAAAGCAGTTTTCCCCATGTATTAGGACTGAAGTGGTCTTGGGGCTCAATACGGTCTTTTCCACCAACTTTTGTGCAACTCCAAAATTGATGGTCAAAATTAAGGACAGGACTAAAAAGGGTCTCGCCATTGCATACCAGACCTAGAAAGGCACCATTACTTTTGCATGTTTTTCGCTTCTATGCTCAAGGTGGCGTGCGGAACCAGTTTTAAACGCTCTTTGTTGATGAGCTTACCGGTTACCCTGCATATGCCATAGGTTTTGTTTTCTATTCTAAGCAAGGCATTTTTTAAGTCGCGAATAAACTTTTCCTGCCGTATGGCCAACTGTGTATTGGCTTCTTTGCTCATGGTTTCGGAACCTTCCTCAAAGGCTTTAAAGGTAGGGGCAGTATCATCCGTACCATTATTGCCATCGTTCATATAGGAACTTTTGAGCAGTTCCAGGTGTTTTTGTGCTTTTTCTATTTTGGCTTCTATGAGCTCCTTGAATTCTGCTAAATCCTTATCAGAATATCTCACTTTTGTATCCTGCGCCATGTTTCAATGTTTTTGAATGAATAATTTTGTTTGTACTTCATCAAAGGCAACTTCAATGCCTTCATCCAATTGCTCTTCAAGGTTTAGAACTTCGGTAAGCGTTTCACTTTTCAGATAATCCGCATTGCTTTCAATAGCTTTTTCTACCTGTCCGTCCTTTAAGATTTTCAGATCAATTTTGTCCGTCACCTCCAAACCGGATTCCTTTCTTAAATTTTGGATGCGGTTCACCAATTCCCTGGCAATACCTTCTCTTTTTAGCTCATCATCAATGGTTACATCGAGAGCTACGGTCAAAGGTCCAGAGCTGGCCACCAGCCACCCCTCAATATCCTGGGAGGTAATCTCTACATCGGACAACTGTAAATTAATACTTTTATTTTCCAGTTGGAGCATTATTTTGCCTTCTTGTTCAATTTTCTGGATAGCCGACTGTTCCAATTGATTGACAGCGGCGGCAATTTGCTTCATTTCCTTACCGAATTTTGGACCCAAAACCTTGAAATTCGGTTTAATTTTCTTTACCAGGATTTCCGAAGCGTCTTCCATAAGTTCCACTTCCTTCACGTTTACTTCGGAACGAATTAGATCTACTACAGCTTCGATTTCTTCCCTTTGGGATTGGTTCAATATGGGAACCATCACCTTTTTTAAAGGTTGCCTCACCTTTATTTTCTCTTTTTGCCTTATGGACAATACCAAGGAGGATATCTTTTGTGCCGTCTGCATCTTTCGTTCCAACTTTTGGTTCACCATACTGGGGTTATGGGAAGGGAAGGTGGACAAATGCACACTTTCAAAACCATCTTTTTGTGCCACCTTATCCAAATCAAGATATAAACGCTCCCCAAAGAAAGGGGCAATGGGGGCCATTAATTTGGAAGTTGTTGCCAAACAGGTATATAAGGTCTGATAGGCCGAAACTTTATCATGCTGGTAATCGCCCTTCCAAAAACGTCTTCTGCTCAAACGCACATACCAATTGGATAGGTTTTCCTGGACAAAGTCCGAAATGGCACGCGCGGCCTTTGTAGGTTCATAGTCCGCATAGGCACTGTCCACGAGTTGGACGAGCGTATTGAGTTCCGATAAAATCCATTGATCCAACTCTGGCCTGTCACGTAGCGGGATTTCCTTTTCGGAATAGGTAAAGCCATCAATATTCGCATAAAGGGAAAAGAAGGAATAGGTATTGTAAAGGGTGCCGAAGAACTTTCGTTTTACCTCCATAACACCATCCATATCAAATTTTAGGTTATCCCAGGGATTGGCGTTGGAAATCATATACCAACGTATGGCATCTGCACCATGTTCCGGGAGTGCCTCAAAAGGATTGACCGCATTGCCCAGGCGTTTGGACATTTTTTTGCCCTCCTTGTCCAAGACCAGTCCATTGGAGACTACATTTTTATAGGCCACGGAATCAAACACCATGGTGGCAATGGCATGCAAGGTATAGAACCACCCTCTTGTCTGGTCCACCCCTTCCGCTATGAAATTGGCCGGAAAGGCGTCACCATTATCGATAAGGTGATTGTTTTCAAAGGGGTAGTGCCATTGTGCATAGGGCATGGAACCACTATCGAACCAAACATCAATGAGATCGGATTCCCTTCTCATAGGTTTCCCGGAAGGGGAAGCCAAAACAATTTGGTCCACAATATTCTTGTGCAGGTCTATGGTATCGTAATTGGCCTCACTCATGTCACCCACCACAAAGTCGGCAAAAATGTCTTTTTCCATGAAACCCAGTTCCACGGATTTGGCCATTTCAGTTTTAAGCTCCCCAACCGAGCCCACGATTTTTTCTTCCTTGCCATCCTCGGTTCTCCATATCGGTAAGGGAATACCCCAATAGCGGGAACGGGAAAGGTTCCAGTCGTTGGCATTGGACAACCAATTTCCAAACCGCCCTTCACCTGTGGACTTAGGCTTCCAGTTGATGCTTTGGTTAAGCTGGAACATCCGTTCACGGATGTCGGTCACTTTGATGAACCAGGAATCCAATGGATAGTATAATATAGGTTTGTCCGTACGCCAACAGTTGGGATAGCTGTGCAGGTACTTTTCTACTTTGAAGGCCTTGTTCTCTATTTTTAGTTTAATGGCAATTTCAACATCCACGGACTTTTCAGGGGCTTCGCCATCGTCATAATATTCATTTTTGACGTATTTGCCCCCAAATTCCATAAGCTCCGGCCGAAATCTACCCTGGAGGTCCACCAATGGCACAGGATTGTTATTGGCATCCAAAACCAACATTGGGGGTACCGGTGGGTTTGCTTGTCTGGCCGCAAGGGCATCGTCCGCGCCAAAGGTTGGGGCGGTATGGACAATACCCGTACCATCTTCCGTGGTTACAAAATCCCCGGGAATCACACGGAATGCATTTTCCGGGTTTTCATATGGTTGGACATAATCAATCAATTGTTCATAGTGTATGCCCAGCAAATCGGACCCTTTGGTTTCGGATATGATTTGGAATGGAATCTTCTTGTCCCCTGATTTGAAATTTAAGAAATCCCCTGCCTCAACAGTTTCATGATACTTTCCAGAAAATTGTTTGTTAACCAGGGCTTTTGCCAAAACCACATGGATTGGTTCAAATGTGTATTGGTTAAAGGTTTTGACCAGCACATAATCAATTTTTGGTCCAACGGTCAGTGCTGTATTTGAAGGAAGTGTCCAAGGAGTGGTCGTCCAAGCCAAAAAGTACACCTCGCCATCAATATCCTTTAAGGAATCCGGCAGTGTGGCTTTCCTGGCCTTAAACTGTGCAGTAACGGTAGTATCCGTAACATCCTGGTAGGTACCCGGTTGGTTCAGTTCATGTGAACTTAGACCCGTACCCGCCTTTGGCGAATAAGGCTGTATGGTATAGCCCTTGTAAATCAACCCTTTGTCATAAATCTGTTTCAGGAGCCACCAAACAGACTCCATATATTTGGATTTATAGGTAATGTAGGGGTCATCCATATCTACCCAATACCCCACCATTTCGGTCATTTCATTCCATACATCCGTGTACCGCATTACCGCTTTTCTACAAGCCTCGTTGTACTCTTCAACGGATATTTTTTTGCCAATGTCCTCCTTGGTAATACCGAGCTCCTTTTCCACACCAAGTTCAATGGGCAGGCCATGGGTATCCCAACCCGCTTTGCGTTTTACCTGAAAACCTTTCATGGTTTTGTACCTGGGAAAGATATCTTTAATGGTACGTGCCATTACGTGGTGAATGCCCGGCATTCCGTTTGCGGAAGGAGGCCCTTCATAAAACACATATCCTTCTTTGCCCTCCCTGGAGGTAACACTTTTTTCAAAAATGTTGTTCTCCTTCCAAAAGGAGCGAATGCCATTTCCTATCCTGGGGAGGTCCAACCCTTTGTATTCCGCAAACTTCATAGGATTTCTCGTGTCAGAAATTAAAGTCTGCAAAATTAATCATTTAGTGGCAAAACCCACGTTTTTATGCGGGTAAAAGGCTTACCCCTAAGTTCATATGGTATACCGGCACCTGGTTTGGCCCGTCCTTTTTTTGAATCATATCACCAATACTTTCCCGTAATAAGGAAAACAATTGTTGCAGTGATGATTCCAGTTTATTACAAGATTGAAAATGGCCTGGAGGGGTGCGTTAGAATTTATAGCCCAATCCCAAGATAGTATTAAAGCCTGGGGCCACTATACCGGAAGAGTAGGGTCTGTACCGTTGGTCCGTAATGTTTTCCAATGAAAAATTGGCATTCCAATGATTGGAAATTTTATAGCTGGACCTAAAATTTAGGGTGTACCATGATGGGGAGAAGGGATTTCCATTGGCATCGCTTTCGTAAATGAAATCTTTGTTCCGTTCGGAAAGTGCCAGGTCATCAAAAGGGATTTCGCCATTGTAGTTCAGGAAAAAATCGGCTTTGAATTTTTCGTTTTTCCATACAATATGGGCATCGGCAAAGGTTGGTGCTGCGTGGCGTGCTGCGGATTCCTCACCACTATCATCTTCTTCGACACCTTCGGTAAGGGTGAGGTTGCCCAAGAACGACCAACGTTTTCCCATAAAGGCTTCAACCCCAAATTCAAAACCATAGATATAGGCGTTGGCTGCATTTTGTATGGCCTGCACATTGCTCATTTCCCCATTGAACATAATTTCCCGTGCCCCGTTAAGGGTATAATCCCGTCGTACCAGGGCATCGACCAAATAGGTATAATAGGCTGCCGCCCTGACCACAATTTTGTCTTCAAAGTTTTTTCGAATCCCCAAATCAATATTATAGGCATATTCGGGCACAAGATCTGGATTGGGCACGACCACCGAACCGGGCTCGGAGTCAAAAATCTTCCCAATATCATCAATGTTGGGTGCCCTAAACCCTGTGGAACCGTTCAAGGTAAGTTGTAAGTTCTGTGTGGGAAACCAGCTAAAACCCAAACTTCCGGTCAAAGCGCCCGTTATTAAATCGGCCTCCGTAAATGGGAAAGGGAAAAAAGTGTCATTAAATTGGGCATCTACCCAAACCTGACTGTAACGCAATCCGGATAGTACGGTAAGATTAGGTTTTATACGGTATTCTCCATTCATATATCCAGCAAAGGTCTGCCAGGTAGAACCATCCGGGTACCTGGATGGCGCAGGTTGGATTTCCTCGGTTTCAATATTGGTTTGATTTCCTTCGGAATTGACCTTATTGAATAAATACTCCAAACCGTAGTACAGCCGTAAGCCGCCAATTTTTTTGTTTTCAAAATCCAGGTTTACCGATAGGGCATCCACCTTTTCCCTTGTGGTAAACCGAGTGGGGTTTTGGAAATTCCTTTCATTCCTGCTTTCCTCAAAAAATTGGTAGGCTGCGGTCAACTTTGCACCCGAATAGAACCGGTTTTTACCTTTTTGAACAATCTGTGCATTTCCCATAAACCACTTCTGGGGGCCATAGAACCACTCCGCTGAACGGAGACCTTGGCCATCCCTACTGGGACGAATGAGCCTATCGAATCTGGAGTAGTCCGAAGTTTCCGAATAATACAACCCAAATCTATAGTCCCAGTCCGTATTTGGTTTGAATTCAAATTTTTGAAGGAGATTGATTTGGTCATAGCCGGATGGGGTCTGTACCAGGGGATCCCCGTTTTCGATCAATACGTCTGTTCCATTCCTTTGAACAACCCTGTTGTTTCGCAAATAGGATTCAGGACCATGGGAACCCATTCTCAGGTCGCCAAAATTGTTGTAGGATACACTGGTGTACGATGCCCAGGTCCGGTGGCCCAGATTAAAATCCACATGAGCGGTATTTTCCGTGTTGGCGGAAGCAAATCTATAGAAGGCGCTTCCGGAAAAAGCCAGGCTGTCCGTATAGGAAAAGCGCGGGTCTTTGGTGAAAAAGTTCATTACACCGCCTATGGCATCACTTCCATAGATAACGGAACCAGGCCCAAAAATCACCTCGGTATTTTTTACGGTAAAGGGATCTATGGAAATGACATTCTGTACATTGCCCCCCCTAAAAATGGCGTTGTTCATACGCACCCCGTCTACGGAGAGCAATACCCGATTGGTCGCGAATCCACGTATCATGGGACTGCCACCTCCCAATTGACTTTTTTGAACAAAGACCTGACCACTATTCTGCAATAGATCGGCGGAAGTCTGGGGATTGGTAAATGCGATGCTCTGCGCATTGATATTCGCAATTTTTTGCGGGATGTCCTTAAGTTGCTGCTCCCACCTGGAGACCGACATTACCACCTCTTGTAACTGCTCCGGACTCAATTCCATATAAATGCGCTCGCCCCTTTTTATGATCTGTGCCTTGGTTGCCGTAAAGGGTTGATAACTGATGTGTTTAATGGTAATTTTCTCGTGTCGATCAAATTGGGAGATATCTGCGCGACCATCAAAATCCGAAATCGCCGTTCGTGATTTGTCCGCATTGTAGAGGGCGGCATTTACAATAGGTGAACCAGAGTCCGCATCCAACAAGGTTACCTGTTGTGCGGTAACTTGGAAAACCATTAAGAGGAAAAGAGGAATAATTCCGCTTCGCATATCAATCGAACACAGCATTTAATACCGCCAAGGACTTCGGACTTCTGAATCCCTGCAAATGTAACTCAAAATATAAAAGCACTTTTTTCAATAATTCTTGACGTGTTTTTTTGGTCAGTTTTATAGCAATAATACCATCAAAATTTATGCCTAAAAATTGGCGAAAACCATCCAGCGCCATCCCATCCATCATTGGGTTCAAGGAGGGGGTATTGGAAAAACAACCTTCTTGAAGGTCAAAATATGGGAAATGTGTATTCTCCATATCTGGATAAAATCCCAAATAATTGGTCAGGTGTACCAGAAAGAGAATGGGATAGTTGGCTATTTTTTCGTTTTCGTCCAACCAGATGAGCGCATATTCCAAGTAGCTAAAAAGGCCTTGGTCCTTTTCCTCTTCCTGAATACAAATGGTCAAAAACTCACTAAGGAAGAGCACAATGCTATTTTTTACAATCTCGGAATGGAGGGTTTTGTAGGAATGGGCCAATTTGGCCTCACGAATACTTTCCAAGCTCCCCTTATTGCGATGGTTTGCCACAAGTTCCAATTGTGTCAAGGGCTGGAACAATGCGGGTCTTAATTTGCCTTTTTTGGAGGTAAGTACCCCTTTTAAAAGATAGGATTTAAGGCCATCGGAGGCGGTAAAGACTTTCACTATAAGACTGGTGTCGCCATATTTTAGTGAAGAGAGGACAATGGCCTTGGTGGTTACTTGCATATCCCAAATATAAAGACCCGATACCTTTAATCGGCTATCGGGCCTTGTGATAGGATTGACTTAGGGATTAAATCACCCCCTGTGCAAGCATGGCATCGGCCACTTTTACGAAACCGGCAATATTGGCACCTTTGACATAGTTACAATACCCGCCTTCTTCCGTTCCATACTCAATGCAAGAATTATGGATATCGTTCATAATACCTTTTAAGCGGTCATCCACCTCAGCCCTTGTCCAACTGATCCGAAGGGAATTCTGGGACATTTCCAAACCGGAAGTGGCGACACCTCCCGCATTGGAGGCTTTGCCGGGAGCGAACAATATTTTGGCCTCGTGGAAGGCATGGATGGCCTCTGGTGTGGAAGGCATATTGGCACCCTCCGCAACGGCAATGCATTCATTTTTGATCAATGTTTTGGCATCACTACCACCAAGTTCGTTTTGCGTGGCGCAGGGAAGGGCAACATCACATGGTACTTCCCATGGCGTTTTCCCTTTGTGGTACTCGGCATTGGGGTATTGGTCTACATATTCGGATATACGCCCGCGACGATTGTTCTTCAAATCCATGATCCAGGCCAGTTTCCCTTCGTCAATACCGTCTGTATCATAAATATAACCTCCAGAGTCGGAAAGTGTCAGCACTTTACCGCCCAAATGCATCACTTTTTCTGCAGCATATTGTGCAACGTTACCGGAACCGGAGATAATCACATTTTTTCCTTCAAAGGAATCGTTTTTGGTTCTGAGCATGCTATCTGCAAAATAGACCGTACCATAGCCTGTGGCCTCTGGTCGAATGAGTGAGCCCCCCCAGGACAATCCCTTGCCCGTCAAAACACCGGTGAACTCGTTCTTGATTTTTTTGTACTTGCCAAACAGGAAACCGATTTCCCGGGCGCCCACGCCAATATCCCCGGCGGGAACGTCCGTATAGGGCCCAATATGTTTGCTGAGTTCGCTCATAAAAGCGTGGCAAAAGCGCATGACTTCATCATCGGATTTTCCTTTGGGATCAAAATCCGATCCTCCTTTACCACCCCCCATGGGCAAGGTGGTGAGGCTGTTTTTGAATACCTGTTCAAATGCCAAAAACTTCAATACACTGGCATTTACCGTTGGATGGAAACGGAGCCCACCTTTGTAGGGCCCAATGGCCGAATTCATCTGGATCCGGTATCCACGGTTTACATGGATTTCGCCCTTATCATCTACCCAGGCCACCCGAAATGAAATCAATCGTTCGGGCTCCACCATTCTAAGCAAAATGTTTTTGCCGTGGTAAATGTCCTTCGTTACAATATAAGGTATAACGGTTTCGGCCACTTCTTGGACCGCTTGAATAAATTCTGGCTCATGACCATTTCGGGCCTTCACCTCATCCATAAATGCTTTAATCTTTGCTTCCATATAAGGATTGGTAAATTGTTAATTATGACCTTTTTAAAAGGGTCATTTTTATTGAATTAGGAATATGGGGGCAAAAATATGTCAACTATATAATATGAAGCCCAAAAATTGAAAATTTTTCAATTTTCTTAACCTATGGCCTGTTCCAGGTCGGCAATGAGGTCCTCAATGGCCTCTATGCCAACGCTCAATCGGATAAGGGAATCCACTACGCCACTTTTTTCGCGTTCTTCCTTTGGAATACTGGCGTGGGTCATACTCGCCGGATGGCCGGCCAAACTTTCCACTCCTCCCAGGGATTCGGCAAGGGTAAACACCCGTAGGTTTTCAACAATCTTTACAGCATCTTCGAACGAACCTCCTTTCGGGATAAATGAAATCATCCCACCAAAGTCATCCATCTGTGCCTTGGCAATAGCATAATTGGGATGATCCTCAAATCCTGGCCAGTATACTTTTTCGATTTTGGGATGTTTCCTGAGATACTCGGCAATGGCTTTGCCATTTTCACAGTGCCGCTGCATTCGTACATGTAAGGTTTTGATACCACGAAGGGTCAAAAAACTATCCATTGGCCCACAAATGGCACCGCTGGCATTTTGAATGAAATATAGCTTTTCTGCCAATTCCTTATCCTTGACCACCAAGGCACCAACCACTACATCGCTATGCCCACCCAGGTATTTGGTGGCGGAATGCATCACAATATCAGCTCCCAGATCCAACGGTCGCTGCAAGTAAGGTGTGGCAAAGGTATTGTCCACGGCCAATAGCAACCCTTTTTCCTTGGCGAGATCCGCAATGGATTTGATATCGATGATGTTCATCATGGGATTGGTAGGGGTTTCTACCCATATCAATTTGGTTTTGTCGGTAATCTTCCCAGCAATCGTATCCACACTTTGCATCCCAATAAAATGAAAGGAAATGCCCAGCTTTTCATACACCTTTAAGAACAGGCGATAACTTCCACCGTATAGATCATTTGTGGATATCACCTCATCCCCTGGCTCCAACAATTTAATAATGGCATCAATTGCCGATAGTCCACTTGCGAATGCCAGACCATATGACCCGTTCTCAATACTGGCCAAAGAATTTTCCAATGCGGTACGCGTGGGATTGGCACTTCTGGAATATTCAAAACCCTTATGTGCTCCCGGTGTGGACTGCGCATAGGTGGAGGTTTGGTAAATGGGTGGCATTACGGCACCATAGGCAGCATCGGGTTGTTGGCCACCGTGAATGGTTTTGCTATTGAATTTTAAATCTTTATTGTTCATGGAACTTTTGTTCGAAAGTTGGCTGCAAAATTACACTTTTACCGCTCGGCTCAATGCTAAGATATTCCCAAGGTGCAATCCCTCATGAAAAACATTGAAGGCAATGGCGTCCTCAACGGAATTGAGTTCCACTTTTGGAGTGGTCATGTAGGAATTAAAACTTAAAAAGGCCCCATTTTGATAATCTTCAACGGTCTTTTCGGGCAGTCTAAAAAGCGTCGTCCGTATTTCAGCGAATTCCATTTCATCGGGAACACCGGAGGGGAAGGTCCCTTTTTGATATTTGGCAACCAATACCGGAGAAACGATCAAGGGCAGTCCACTGAGCCCATAGACCAGTTTTTGTTGGGTGACCACTACATGGGCAATGTTCCACCAGATGTTGTTGTTGAATCCCTTGGGGATTTTATGGAGCAACTCCGCTGGAGTATCCATTAAATACTTGTATAGGATTTTTCGATTCTGTCGGGTAATCGTAAAGAGCTGTTCCACAGTTTGACGTATTAACATATCTAATTTTCTAGATATATAAATATATTGTTTATCTTCGCAAGGTGAATATAATTGAAATAAGTAAAATACTGTCCAATAAGACCCGGGTTCAAATCCTCAAATGGCTTAAGGATCCGGAAGGGAATTTCCCTCCCCACCAGGACATTGACCATTTTGATGACGGCGTATGCGTAGGGTATATCCAGGATAAAACGGGATTGTCCCAGTCTACGATCTCAACCTATTTGAACGCAATGCAAAATGCCAATTTGGTAATTCCCACAAGGCACGGGAAGTGGACCTATTACCGAAGGAATGAAGAAGTGATACGGGAGTATTTGGAGGCCTTAAAAAAAGAACTTTAATTTTTTTTGATTCAAACATATCTAGATTTTGCGAATTATAAATATTAAAACAAATACCATGGATTGTAGCATTGCCTGTAATGCAGCCGTAAAAACCGAGAGGGAGGGAAATAGAACATCCCGATTGACAAAGTGGTTGCAACGTATTAGAATTGAAGGAGCGGAAGAACTGTCAAAAACCAAATAAACGATGATGAAAACCATTGGATTGATTGGGGGAATGAGTTGGCAATCCTCCAAATTCTATTACGAATACCTGAACCAAATCGTGGCAGAAAGACTTGGTGGTTCCCATTCGGCAAGGATTTTAATGAGTTCCGTTGACTTTTCAGGAATTGAGAAACTGTCTTTTGAAGGCGATTGGGATGCCATAGGCCAATTGATGGCCAAAGAGGCCAAACGACTTGAAACCGCAGGATCGGATGTGGTTATTTTGGGGACCAACACCATACATCTTGTGGCCGAATTCATCAATCGGGCCATTTCAGTGCCATTTTTGCATATTGCCACCGCTACAGGTGCAGCCATTAGCGAAAGAAAACTTAAAAAGGTGGGGCTTTTGGGAACCCAATTCACTATGGAAAAGGATTTTTATACCAAAATCCTGACCGAGGATTTCAATTTGGAGGTGCTCGTTCCTTCCCCGAAAGAAAGGGGCTATTTACAGGACTTAATTTATGGTGAGTTGGTCAAGGGGGTATTTACAAATGAGGCCAGGGAACGGTGTTTGGAAATCATTGGGAACCTAAAAAAGGAGGGTGCCGAAGGTGTTATCCTGGGATGTACGGAATTACCCATTCTAATTCCCGGAGCGGAGGTCGCCATTCCCACTTTTGATACCACAATGCTTCAATCCAAGGCAGCTGTGGATTTCGCCCTGCGTTGAAAAACCGAAGTTATACCTAGAGAAGAACGAAATGAAAATATTGATAGTAGGGGGAAATGGGACCATAGGAAGAAAAGTTACCGCCCATTTTAAAACGGACCATTCGGTTATTGTTGCCGGAAGGACAAAGGGTGATGTTCCCGTGGATATGGAATCCAGTACCTCAATTGAAAACATGTTTGCCCAAACCGGTACCGTGGATGCCATAATCTGTATTGCGGGAGAGGCAAAGTGGGCTACCTTCCAAACACTTAGTGAAGAAGATTATTATATCGGATTCAAAAGTAAACTCATGGGGCAGGTAAATCTTACCAGAATCGGTCGATCGTATGTAAACCCCAATGGTTCCATAACCTTGACCACGGGAATTTTAGCAGATGACCCGGTGGAAAAAACGGCAAGTGCAGCTATGGTAAACGGGGCAATTCATAGCTTTGTAAAAGCGGCATCTTTGGAACTGGTCAATGGGTTGCGCCTGAATGCGGTTTCGGCCGGAATGGTGGAGGATGCCTATGAAAAATACAAGGATTATTTTCCAGGGCACAATCCAGTTTCAATGTCCAAGGTGGTCAATGGATATGTGAGGAGTGTACTGGGTAGGGATAATGGCAACATTATCCGCATTTACGAATAGGAAATCAAACTTTAATAGAAAATCAAACATATGAAAAAGATATTCCACTTGGAGAGCTGTAAAACCTGCCAAAAGATTTTGGCGGAACTTCAACCTTTGGATGGGGTTGAGGTGAGGGAAATCAAGTCGAAAGGGGTAAGCCCGGAAGAACTGGAGGAAATGAGGGCATTGACAGACTCCTATGAATCCCTGTTCAGCAGACGCGCGATGTTATTTCGTCAACGTGGTTTGAACAATCAGGAATTGGGTGAGGACGATTATAAAAACCTCATTTTGGAACATTACACCTTTTTAAAACGACCTGTGGTTGTGGTGGATGACCAAATCTTTATTGGCAACGCCAAAAAACAGGTTGACGGTGCCAAGGCCGCTTTGCACGGATGAGCAAACGCAACCTTGCCTTTCTGGCCGCCATTGGGGCCACCATAATTTACGGTATTAACCATACCATCGCAAAAGGGGTAATGCCTATCTACGTTACCCCATTTGCCTTTATTTTTTTGCGCGTGGTAGGCGCCGCCATCCTTTTTTGGTGCATTTCCTTTTTGGGTCCAAGGGAAAGGATAGCGCATCAGGATTGGTTGCGGATGGTTGTTGCCGCATTATTGGGCATGGTCATCAATATGCTCTCCTTTTTTAAAGGCTTGGAACTGTCCACGCCCATAAACAGTGCGGTGCTTATTACCATTAGTCCCATTATCGTGGTCGTCCTCAGTGCCGTGTTTTTGGAAGAAAGGATTACAAAAAATAAGGGGTTTGGTATTGCCCTTGGATTTATAGGGGCCCTTATGCTTGTCCTTTTTGGCGCGGAAATACGGAAGGATGCCCCCAATATCCCTTTGGGAAACAGTCTGTTTATTCTTAATTCGCTGGCCTATGCCGGCTATTTGATCGTAGCCAAGAAACTGGTGGAAAAATACCATCCCTTTACCTTAATGCGTTGGCTGTTCACTATTGCGGTCATCATTAATTTCCCCGTCACTTTTGGCGATTTTCTGGAGATTGAATGGACTACCATGCCGCTTTGGGCCTATGGCGTGATTGCCTTTGTCGTTGTCGGGACTACCTTCTGCACCTATTTGTTCAACATCTTTGCCATGACCGAGTTAAGGGCAAGTACCATAGGGGCTTTCATCTATGTGCAACCACTTTTCGGAATCCTTTTTGCGTTGCTAACGGGAAAGGACACGCTGACCTCAGTAAAAATTTTGGCTGCTTCCCTGGTTTTATTGGGGGTGTATTTGGCAAGTAGGAAGGTTAGGGCAAGGCCTTAATCGTTAAAATCCTCAAATAAATTCAATTGCTTACCCTTGGGAGGTTTGGCGTAGCCAAAAACACTCCGCCCCCCATAGGTATGGGATGCTTCATTTTCTTTTTTGACCAGGGCATCAAAATTTTGATTGGGGACAAAATGCTTTTCTGCCCTTTGTGCCATTTCGGTGAGTTTCTGAATCGCCTTTAATTTGTCCGTTCTACCAATTTTGGCCTTGTCCACAGCGGTTTTCATGGTCATGATGACCTCATCATACACTTTGGTCGGTACGGGAAAAGGGGTAGCATCCTTACCGCCATGGGCAAAGGCAAATCGGGCCGGATCTGCAAAACGTGAAGGTGTACCATGGATGACTTCGCTCACCAGGGTAAGGGATTGTAAGGTTCTTGGTCCAAGGCCCTTTAGCAATAAAAGTTCCTCAAATTTTTGGGTTTCATTTTCCTGGGCCAACCAGAGGACACTTCCCAAGCGTTTCAGGTCAACGTCCTTAGCCTTGATATTGTGGTATCCGGGGACAATCAAATGGGGAAGTTCCTTGATGATTTTATCCGGATGTTCCTTTGAGATTTCCAGGATGGCATTTTGGGTCACTTCGGCTTCTTTATGCACAAGATTCAGGATATTTCCGTGGTGTTCACCACAAACGGCGGTATGGGGTTCCCGCACAAAATTGGTTATGGAACCGGAATGCCAGTGATAGCGCCGGGCCTTACCATTTTTTGGATTCATCCCCTGTTGTACTACGGTCCACGCTCCCGTATCCGTTACCAAAAAATTATGGATGTAGAGTTGATATCCGTCCTGTAGGGCGGTGTTGTCCACTTTGGCGCTGAGCTTACTGTTCCGCGCCAGTTCGTTGCCATCCAGGCCAGTTTTCATCCCTACTTGGATAAGTTCCTGAGGGGTTTTTAAGGAATGTTTTCCCTTGCCCCCACAGACATAGATACCCAGTTGTTGGGAAACCGGGGCAATAACCTGTTTCAAAACATTTAAAACCGTGGTGGTAACACCGGAAGAGTTCCAGTCCATACCAATGACCGTACCAAAACTTTGGAACCAGAAGGGATGGGCCAAACGCTCAATAAAGCCTTCTTTCCCGTGCTCATGGATAATGGCTTCCACCATGGGAAGGGCGAGCCCCTTCATTCTATTGAAGAGCCAGGGTGGTACATGGCCACCGTGCAAGGTCAAATCTGCCGTTCCGGAACGGGGCATTGAAAAATGGTTTCCTTAAAGATAGGAGATTCGGCAAACAACTTATAGGTCCACAGGCCTTTTGGCAAACTTTCGGGTATCGGCTTTGGTCAGAACCTTAAAATCGGTGTCTTTTGGGATTGCATTGAATCGTGTGAGGATTTCCTTTGGTAAGTCGATTAGTTTTCGAGTCTTTAAATCCATCCAACCCCCCATGAGTTCCGTATGTGCAAAGTTTTTTCCGTTGGAATCATAGAAGTCGTGATGAAACTCAAAAAACTTTCCATCCCCACTTAATCCCTTTAAATCCAGGGAAACCTTTATGGGCTTACCAGGAAAGACCTCCTGGAAATAATAGATGTGTTCGTAGAAAACAACGGGACCAATTTGATGGGCTGCCATATATTTTTGGTCAAAACCCACACTCGCCAGAAAGTCGACCCGGGTATGGCTTCCAAAATCCAAATAAGCGGAATTGGCCAAATGCCTGTTCGCATCCATATCACTCCATCGAATCTCAATTTCCTTAAAAAACATAGGCTAAAAATATTATGCATGCATAACAATTGACAAAAATACGCTAGTTTTGGTGTAAGTCATCAAAAATAATTATCCAGATCATTTAAATAAAAGACCATGAACCCAAAAGCCGACTTTATAAATACACTCTCCCTTCCTGCAATTGCCGCCCCTATGTTTTTGATATCCGGTCCTAAGCTGGTCATCGAATGTTGCAAGAATGGAATAGTGGGCACCTTTCCCGCTTTGAACCAAAGAACCAGTGAGGGTTTTGAGGAATGGTTGGTTGAAATAAAAACGGAGCTGGCCAATTGGGAGCAGGAAACCGGTAAGAAGGCAGCACCTTTTGGAGTAAATATTATTGTGCACCCAACAAATCCCAGGGTGGAAACGGATGTAAGATTGTGTGTGAAACATCAGGTTCCCCTGGTCATCACTTCTTTGGGTGCCGTTCAAATGGTTGTGGATGCGATCCATAGCTATGGCGGATTGGTGTTCCATGATGTGATTAAAAAACGCCATGCGCAGAAAGCTGCCGGGGCTGGAGTGGATGGCCTGATTTTGGTGGCCGCGGGAGCTGGGGGTCATGCCGGAATCATAAATCCAATGACCTTGGTGGCCGAAACCAAACAATTCTTTGATAAGACCATCATCCTTTCCGGCTGTATCAGTACTGGGCGGGACATTGCCTCAGCCATGCAGATGGGTGCGGATTTGGCCTATATGGGAACCCGGTTCATCAATGTAAAGGAAAGTAAGGCCCCTGAGGCCTACCGGCAGATGATTATTGATGCCGGAGCAAGTGATGTAACCTACACTGCCGCAATTTCTGGAGTACATGCCAACTTTTTGTCCAAGAGTCTGGAAGCGGCCGGGTTGTCCGCTGAAGATTTGAAAAAAGATCAAAAAGTCGATTTTGGAAAAGAATTGGATACGGAGCACAAAGCCTGGAAGACCATTTGGTCTGCGGGACAGGGGTCTGCACTAATTGAGGAGACCCTTTCCATTGCCGAATTGACCGATAAATTGAAGTCGGAATTTAAAGAAGCCGTTGAGGAACAGCACAAGCTTTTGGAGATTTTCCCAAAGTAATGTCTTGATAAATCAAGCTTTTTATATCTTAGGGAAATGCCACTGGTTCCCTCCAATTACCGACCTCCCTTTCTTTTTAGGAACGGACATTTTTCCACAATTTATGCTGGGGCAATCAGGAAAGTCCATGGTGTTATCCAAAAAAGGGAACGTCTGGAACTCCAGGATGGTGATTTCCTGGATTTGGACTGGAGTGAGTCCATCCAACCCACGGAAAAGGTGGCTATCCTACTCCACGGTCTGGAAGGCGATGCGCAACGACATTACATTACCGGTAGTGCCAAAAAACTCACCCAAAACAATTTTGATACCTGTGCCGTTAACTTTAGGGGATGCAGTGGACAGCCCAACCGTTTGTACCGTTCCTACCACTCAGGGGCAACCAAAGATTTAATGGCGGTAATAGGCCATATTTTGAATACCAAGGATTACACCAAAATATACCTTCTGGGGTTCAGTCTTGGCGGTAATCTCGCCTTAAAATACCTCGGGGAAGGGAATCCCGTACCTAAAGAAGTAACAGCAGCGGTAGCGGTTTCGGTCCCCTGTGACTTGAAAGATGCCTGTGACCAATTATTGCGATCAAAGAACGTTTTGTATTCTGCGCGTTTCAAGAAACATTTATTGGCCAAACTTCGCAAGAAACAACAACTTTTTCCTACAAAAATTTCAGAGGGCGCCATTAACAAAATCAGTACCCTTAAGGACTTTGATGATGCCTATACCGCCCCTGCCCATGGGTTTGCAGATGCCTTGGATTATTATGCCCAATGCAGTTCCAGGCAATTCCTGCCTAACATTACTACACCTAGTTTGATTATAAATGCCAAGGACGATTCCTTTTTGGGAGAGGCCTGTTATCCGTACAAAGAAGCCAAGGACAATCCCAACCTTTTCCTGGAGGTTCCCGAATTTGGAGGTCATGTTGGTTTTTGGGGTAGAAGGAATATTAGCTATGCCGAAGAAAGGACATTGAATTTTTTTAAAAGCATACATTGAACTCATTTATAATTAAGAATACCAACCAACTATTTTATGATAAAAATACTCTCACCTTTCATAGGCTCCTGTGTTTTGCTCTCTTCCTGTGGCAATACCAATGAATTTGATGCTCCTGAAAGTGGCTGCACTTCGGGTATTGAAGCAAATGTTACTTTTTCCGAAGTGAAATCCCTCTACCAAGGGGAAATTTTACAAATCCAAGAAGATTGGGTGATTGAAGGATACGTGGTTTCTTCGGATAGGGCCAAGAACTTCTTTAGTGTGCTGCACTTTCAGGATAGTCCGATCAATCCTTCGGAAGGTTTCCAAATTGAAATTGATGTTCGGGACAATTGCTTGCTGTTTCCAGAAGGCAGTAGGATTCTCATCAAATTAAAGGGATTGTACCTGGGCCAAAGTAAGGATGTTTTTAAGTTGGGAGGAACCTTTGCTGCGTTTGGGACAACTTCGGTGGGTCGGTTACCTTCCCTAATGGTCCCTGAACATATTTTTGTTTCCTGTGATGCTTTTGCGGATATCGTTCCAAGGGAGGTTGCCATTTCCGAGTTAAATGCCACAATGACCAATACCCTGGTACAATTTCGGGATATGGAGGTGGTCGAGGAGGAATTGGACAGCATCTTCGCTGTAAAGGGAGAAGGGACGGAACGTCATCTTATTGACTGTTCCGATGATGGATTGACCTTATTGAACAGTGGGTTTTCAGATTTTCAGGCGGAACCCCTTCCTCGGGGCAAAGGCTCCATAGCAGGGGTACTTTTGAGGGAAAATGACGATTATTTTTTGGCCATTAGGGATATGGGCGATATTGACTTCGGCAATGAAAGGTGTGCAGCATTAATTACGGAATTTACCTCCAATACCCTTTTCTTTTCAGAATTGGCAGACCCCAACAACAATGCCGATGCCCGATTTTTGGAATTGTACAATTCGGCCAGTACGCCTTTGGATTTAAACGGTTGGTCCATTCGTAGATATACCAATGCCAATACCGATGTCAGTTCCATGATCGACCTTACAGGGTTGGTAATTGATGCGGAAAGTACTTTGGTCATTTCCCCTAATGCCACAGCCTTTGAAACGGTCTATGGCTTCCCACCGGATTTGGGGGTTGGCACCAATAGTCCTGCAGATTCCAATGGGGATGATAATCTGGAGCTGGTAGATCCTTTTGGAACCGTAATCGATGTCTTTGGGGTGGTAGGTGAGGACGGTTCCGGGACCAATCATGAGTTTGAGGATGGTAGGGCGGTTAGGAATCCTGAAATTTCCACGGGAAATCCAACCTATACTTTTTTGGAATGGACTATTTTTAATGACTCGGGAAGAGCAGGAACACTGAACCAACCACAAAATGCTCCAGAAGATTTCTCCCCAGGTTCTAGAAATTAAGAATTGGATATGGTATCAAAAACAGACTTTTTTAAGGACATCCGTAACGGAAATTTAGAAGGGGTCCAAGCCGTTTTAAAGCATAATCCGGATTGGGTCAACAGTACAGATGAAAGAGGCTCAACCCCATTATTGCTGACTACGTACTATGGACATTTGGAAATCGCAGAATACCTTCTGGAAAGTGGCGCCGAAGTGGATGCCAAGGATGGTTCGGGAAATACTGCTTTAATGGGGGTCTGTTTTAAGGGATATGAAGAAATAGCTTCCTTACTGATAAAAGCGGGGGCCAATGTGAACCATGTGAACAGTATGGGGGCCACTTGCCTGATTTATGCCGCTACCTTCAATAAGATTGGAATTGCAAAAAACCTTTTGGAACATGGCGCAGATATCAAGGCGACGGACGCCCGGGGCAATTCTGCATTGGACAATGCCAGGATGCAGGAAGCCCATGAAATGGTTGAACTTTTGGAACACTATAGGTAATGGATGCAAGGGAACAATTGGACGTTGTTAAAAGAATAAAGGCCATAGCAGAAACAGGCTTGGTCTATGCAGTGGATGCGTATGACCAGGAACGCTATGAGGAACTACGGGAAATAGGATTAAAATTGATGGCCTATCTTTCACAGGAGCCCTTCACAAAACTCGACAGCTTTTTTCTTCCCCAATTGGATTATCCAACCCCTAAGGTAGATGTACGTGGATTTGTCCTTAATGAGAGGGACGAGATACTTATGGCCCAAGAGAGTGTGGATCGCAAGTGGACCATCCCCGGCGGGTGGGCAGATGTAGGCAATACACCAAAGGAAGTGGCAGTAAGGGAGATTAAGGAAGAAACGGGATTGGATACGGAAATTGTCAGATTGTTGGCCGTTTACGATAAACAACGCCACAAACATCCTCCAGAACCGTATTATATTTACAAGCTGATATTCCTGTGCCGAGTTAATGGTGGAGAACTAAAGGCCGGATTTGACATGCAGGGGGTAGGATGGTTTTCTTTGGACAACCTTCCTCCGCTCTCGGA
The DNA here is from genome assembly GCA_028281025.1 of Croceivirga sp. GTDB lineage: Bacteria > Bacteroidota > Bacteroidia > Flavobacteriales > Flavobacteriaceae > Croceivirga. Next base: position 169,396 of record JANQKR010000016.1, on the reverse strand, counting down.
AGAACGTATTCTGGAAAACCAATTGAGACACTTATTTCAATTGGTTAAAGAGGATGTAAAAGAGGTGTATTCTGATTGATATGGCAAAGGAACTTACAGTAGCGCTCATCCAATCCCATCTCATTTGGGAAAACCCTGAAGCCAATCGAGCGCTCTTCTCGGAAAGAATTGATTCCATTTCGGATGCTGTGGATGTCATCATCTTACCAGAGATGTTCACCACGGGTTTCACAATGGGTCCCCAAAATGTCCCTTTTGAAGAAAAATCCAAGACCATTGCTTGGATGCAGGAATGGGCCAGGAAAAAGGATGCTGCCATCGTGGGAAGTATTGTAGACTCGGAAGAAGGTAAGTTTTATAACAGATTATGGTTTGTAGCGCCGGACGGAATGTCAGTCTATGACAAAAAACATACGTTTACTTTAGCTGGGGAGGATAAAGTGTATCACGCAGGGACGTCCAAAGTAATTTTGGAATATAGGGACTTCACGATTTGCCCACTGATCTGTTACGACCTCCGGTTTCCGGTTTGGGCCAGAAATGTAGAGGGATATGATGTGCTTATTTACGTGGCCAATTGGCCCAAACCCCGGGTAAGTGCCTGGGATACCTTATTAAAGGCCCGGGCCATTGAAAATATGGCCTATTGTATTGGGGTAAATCGTATTGGAAAGGATAGCTCGGGACATGAATATTCCGGACATTCGGCAGTTTACGATGTTCTGGGGAATCCATTGGCCTATTCGGAAAAAGAAGAAATCCTATATGCTACCTTATCCAAGGAGCATATTGACACCTACCGCAATAAACTAAGGTTTTTGGAGGACCGGGATGAATTCAGTTTGTTATGAGAAAGGTCTGCTCCATCTCCCAATTGGCGCGGACATCGATAATGTCAGGGTAGTAACTTATCCGTTCCGGTTGTATTTGTTTTAGATAGTTTCCGGTGTCCCATTTGCCGTTGCCGTTATCATCAAAAATAACCCGAATACCGTACTTTCCGGGCTCAAGGGTGTTGAATTGAAATGGTTTTGGTTCGGTTCCAATCTGTTCACGTTTAATTTCCCCGCGATCATCCGTCAATTGCACCACAATGGGATAACGGACATTGCCGCTAACGGTAAGTACCATATTTCCGAAATCCGTTCGTTTTTCAGTGGCAAGCCTTACCTGCAGCGTATCGTTCTCCATGCCAAAAAAGTCCGCTATGGCCCCAGGTAAAAAAGTAAGGGCATACTGTTGTTCCTCCAAAAGCTCAAAGTCCACGTCCACCCGATTTTCCAGGGTGTCCAAACGCGTTTTAAAGGGAATTGAAAGGGAGTCCCTGTCCATAATGGCAATCTTGGTACTATCCACCAGAGCCAGGGGTGTATTTGCATTAATATGAAACTGCTCCTCAAAATTGATCTTACCTCCATGGCTTGGGCTCAGTTTTAGACTATCCAAGGGCAATTTTCGGGTTTTTACGGTAAAGGTGTCGAGAACTTTATACGGTTCATTGGAAACCGTAAAAACAATGGAATCAATATCCGTAGGTGTCAACCAATAATTTAAGGTGTCTTTGTCCTTTTCCTTTTTAATGATCGTTCTTACGGAGTCCGGTAATGGGGTAAGGGGTCTTATCCGCATACTGTCACTATTTCCGCTATACCCAAAAATGATTCTGTTTTTGGCAACATAACTGGGTACGGACGCAGCATAATCCGGTACTTCCTTAAAAAGATTTAATAGGAGCAATGTGTCCGTGGGTAGGGTAATGGTATCATTGAGAAAGGCAATCTTATCTGCCCTTTGATCAAAAACATTGTTTCTGCCTTGATCTTTGACCCCAAAAATTTTATACGTTCCGGCCTTTAGGTTTCTCAGCTGAAAGAAAGGAAGACTGTCCCCGGTATTGGCCAGATAATTGGGGGGATATTTGTAAATGGTGGAGTCGTTGTAAATACTGTCAATTTCGTACAGCATCACACTTACGAACTCATCCGGATTTCTATCAAAAGCATCCTTTACCACCCCGGAAAGGGAAAGGGAATCAATGACCTCCCCAGTAGAGAAAACATAGGTGAGAAAGCTGTTGGGATTGCCTTCATTATTATCCACGATGCTCTGACCAAAATTAATGGTATAGGTAGTGTTTTCCCTAAGGGTATCCTTAAGGGTGATCTCAATGAATTTACTGGCTCCCCCCAAGGGTTTAATTTCCGGGATATTTTTTAAGGGAGGAGATACAATTAGCTGATTTTGAACATCTTGTAATTTAATGTATTCATCAAAATACAGTCTGATCTTTTGTGAATCAAAGTTGATGGAAAGATTTTCGGGCTCCGCCCTCAGTAGCACGGGCGGGTCTATATCTTTGGGTCCTCCGGTTGGGTTGCCCCGTCTTGCACACTGCCAAAATGCCATAAGTGAAAGACCCAGGAAAATAATGCTCAAAATCCGCTTTGCCAATTGCATAGAATCCAATTGTGGGGCAAAGAAACGATTTTTGAAACAATCTCAACGTTAAGTTCTGTTAAGGAACAACGGCCATGGTGGCCACGTAAAGCTGTACATTGGAAATTTGAAGTAAGGTCGTGGCACAGGCCTCTATGGTTGCCCCGGTGGTGATGACATCATCTACCAATAACAGCTTTTTATGTTCAAGCCCCTTTGCGTTCTTCAGCACAAAAAGGTCCTGGTTGTTTTTCCAACGGGCCAGACGGGACTTTTTGGTCTGCGTTTTGGTATTTTGGGTCTTGATCAAAACCGTATCCCTGTATTGGGCATTTAAATGGGAGGCCATTTTTTTCCCAAAAAGTTCCACTTGGTTATAACCGCGTTTTTTCAACTTTTTGGGATGGAGGGGTACCGGAATTACAGCATCGATTTGCAGGTCGTTTTCCCTGGCAATTTGGGAACCAAACCAGTTTCCGATAAAATCACCCACTTCATATTGATTTTTATACTTCAAATAATGCAGTAGATTTTTAACGATTCCATGCTTGGAAAAGAAAAGAAAGGAAGCGGCCTTCTCAATGGGCACACGACCATAAAATATGCGGTCTACGGCATTTTCTTCGGTAAAATTGTGACCGGTCATCGGTAAATCGTGTCGACAAACGGTGCACAGGAGGTACTCTCCTCTGGATAATTGTACATTACATCCAAAACACACTGGTGGCAATAGGATGGAGTTAATATCGTTTATTATCTTTGACGGCCAGTTCATGAACAAATCTTATACCTGCAAAATCAGCCACTTATCTGATGGAATCCCAAGATACCACTTTCAACTATAAGATTATACTTGCGGCATTGGTGGCGGTAATTATTGCAATCCTTATTGCGTTCTATTATAGCTATGCCCAATCCCAGAACGAGTTGGGATATCTGGAGGATGAAAAAAAACTTTTGGTGAAGGATCTGACCTTGATGAAGGCAGAGGTGGATCGGCTTTCCGGATTGAATGAGGTCAATGATATTGAACTACAGACCTCAAAATTTAGGATACAGCAATTATTGGATTCTGTTGGGCAATTGAACTTTAACGTTATAAAGCTAAAAGAGGACCGAAAGGCATTACGGGTTTTGGAAGCCAGATTTGACAGTTTAAAATTGAAGAATAACTTTCTTCGTTACAACAACTCCCTGCTGACCCAAAAATACGAACGTACCATTAGGCAGATTGAGGAACTCCGCGGTAAGACTAGCACATTGGCGCAGGCAGAGGCCCTGGCCAGGCAAAAGAACCAGGAATTGGCCAAGGAACTCAAGATAAAGAGCTATCTCAAAATGGAGAACTCCGAAGGAAGTGGCTTTCGACTTCGTGCCGGGAGGCCTTTAAAGACCAACAAAGCAGATGTCATTGAAAAACTACGGGGATGCGCCACCATACAGGGCAATCCAAATGAGACCAACGAAATAAAGGTGATTTACCTTCAGTTTTTGAATCCGGATATGGCCGTGATTGAAGATAATGCCAATGTGGTTTCGGTTGGAGGGAATACCTACAGTAAAAGGGTTGAGGTGGTCTATTTGGGAAAAGAGGTCAGTTTTTGTGATGCGATTACCGTGCCGGAAGGGTCGCTTGAACCCGGAATCTATACCTTGAACATTTTTGAGGACCAACGACTTCTTTCCTCTTCCGAATTTCAGTTGAAATAACATTTTCCCTGAACGCCGTACCCGCAGGTCAAAGGACAAGGGAACAGTACAATGGTGGTGTATGGAAACCACAATTTTAAGCTCCTGATTTTTTTCGTTTTTAGATTTACCCTATTGTTTTACTTTTGCCCCTATGGCAAATCACGAAGACATTTTTAAAAAGGTCATCTCCCATGCAAAGGAGTACGGCTATATATTCCAATCCAGTGAAATTTATGATGGTCTGAGTGCCGTTTACGATTACGGTCAAAATGGGGCAGAGCTCAAAAAGAACATCCGGGAATATTGGTGGCAGGCCATGGTACAGCTCAATGACAACATCGTTGGGATCGATGCCGCTATTTTTATGCATCCCACCACCTGGAAGGCCTCAGGTCACGTAGATGCCTTTAACGATCCCTTGATAGACAACAAGGATTCCAAAAAAAGATACCGTGCCGATGTTTTGGTAGAGGACCATGTCGCCAAAATTGAGGCCAAAATCGATAAGGAAGTCACCAAAGCGGCCAAACGCTTTGGGGATGCCTTTGATAAGGAGCAGTTCCTTGCCACCAACCCACGTGTTTTGGGTTATCAGGAAAAAGCGGGGAGCATTCTAAAACGACTTGGGAAATCCTTGGAAAATGAGGATTTGGTCGATGTGAAAGCCTTGATTGAAGAACTGGGGATTGTCTGTCCGCTTTCAGGTTCCAAAAACTGGACGGATGTGAAGCAGTTCAATTTGATGTTCGGCACCAAATTGGGCTCTACCGCAGAAAGCGCCATGGATTTGTACCTACGTCCGGAAACGGCCCAGGGGATTTTTGTGAACTTTTTGAACGTACAGAAAACCGGTCGTATGAAGATTCCTTTTGGCATTGCCCAAACGGGAAAGGCTTTTCGAAATGAAATCGTGGCACGCCAATTTATTTTCCGGATGCGGGAGTTTGAACAGATGGAGATGCAATACTTCATCAAACCCGGCACCCAAAAGGAATGGTACGAAACCTGGAAGGAAAAACGAATGAAGTGGCACCTTTCTTTGGGTATGGGCGCTGATAATTACCGCTTCCATGACCATGAGAAATTGGCGCATTACGCGGATGCGGCGGCCGATATTGAATTTAAATTCCCTTTTGGTTTCAAGGAATTGGAAGGAATCCACTCCCGTACGGACTTTGATTTGGCCAACCATGAAAAATACTCCGGCAAAAAACTTCAATATTTTGACCCGGAGGAAAACAAGAGCTATGTGCCCTATGTGTTGGAAACGTCCATAGGTCTGGACCGTATGTTCTTGGCCGTGTTCTCCAATTCGTTACAGGAAGAGGAATTGGAAAACAACACCACCAGGACGGTATTGAAATTGCCCGCGGTATTGGCCCCGACCAAGGCCGCCATTTTACCCTTGTTGAAACGTGATGGCCTTCCGGAAGTGGCCCAAAAATTGGTCGATGACCTAAAATGGGACTTCAATGTGGCCTATGACGAAAAGGATGCCGTTGGGCGTCGTTACCGCCGTCAGGATGCGGTGGGAACACCCTTCTGTGTTACCGTGGACCACCAGACTTTGGAAGATGATACCGTGACCATTCGCCATCGCGATACCATGGAACAGCAACGGGTCGCTATTTCGGCGGTTAAAGGGATTATCGCCAAGGAAGTGGACATGAAGGAGTGGTTGCAGCGGATTTGACCTAAGCTTTCCCTAAGCGCATTTGGAGTATTTTTTTCAGACCCAAATGGCCATTTCAAGTTCCTTGTCGATTTCAAGATTTGACTTTGTTCTAACTTCGGCTTTAATGGGGAGTAAGTAGGTTTCCATTTTGGTATCGAACCAAATAGCGGTGTCCCATTGGATTTCCCCGATTTGTGCAAGCGCCTTCATTCTTCCCCAACCTTCTTCCTGCCATTTTAAATGCTCCCGTATTTCTTTGGATATCGTCTTAGGTAAGGAGACAAAATACCAACCTCCTGGTGGAGCGTGTTGCCACATTTTGGTTACAAAGGTATAGTTGATCTTGCCGTCCACGTATCGTGCATTTTAGTCCTGCCTTTGACAGCTACCCCGCATTGGTGTATGCTCCCTGGGTGTGTCAAAGCTAATAATCGCAGTTAAAATACACCGTTTTTATTGCCCTTTCAAACCCGCTGTTTTGAAATGGGCTATAAAGCTTAAAATGATGGCCGAACCTGAAACGAGGGTCATCACCGTTCCCGGCATAAAACGCACGTATCCTCCCAAATCCATAAAAAGAAAATAGCCCAAATCTGCCAATCCACCGACCAAAGCTGCCAAAAAGATGGCATTTTTACTTCCTTTCCAAACATAAAAGCAACAGATCAGGGTGGTGAGTCCAATCCAAAGAAGATTAAACCCGTGTTGACCAATTACCGCTCCGGCGGCATCCGGATAATTTAGTTGTAGTATGCTGGGATCGACCTTATCAGCGATACCACCAATTGCTCCGGCAATATCCCCACTAAGGATAAACTTATCCGTCATAACCCCTGCAAAAATGTGAACGGCTCCCCAGATAAACCATAGGACTGCCGATATTTTTAAAAGAATGCTGGTTGTTTTCATGATCCAAACGTGATTTCATTAAGCCTTGACTATTGGGCACAAAGTTTATGGGCCCATAAACACCATGCATTATGATTTCATAAGAAATTCAAGCGAGTTTGACATCATTTTTTATCAACCAAAATCCGTCAAATTGAGTGGTTTTTCGTAATGAAATGAAGAAAAATTGTATCGAAATTAGGATTTTGCAAGAAAATTACTTGCCTGCCTGCCGCCGGAAGGCAGGCAGGTTTTCGATACATTTTTGCCGTCGCAAAAACACTCAAAATGACGTAATTTTCTTATATCGAACTCATGTTTAGGGAATTAGATATTTCTATCCTTATGCCGTTTGTTTTTTGCGGCGCTTAATGTTTCCGGGGTGACACCGAGATATGAGGCGATCATCCGTTGGGGAACGCGTTGGACGATACTGGGGTAGGTATCTACAAAATGCTCATACCGTTCAATTGCATTTGAACTGATGAGCATTAGGATCCTATTTTGAAGCACATGGAGTCTTTTGGTCAAGGCTGCAATATTTTTCTTTTCCCTTTCCAAGTCTTTGGGTAAAACGGTTACAATGGAGTCTTCGAGGGCGTCAATAAATAAAACCGATGGAATTTTGGGATCATTGGTGTCCGCAATGACCCAATTTTCCGGCGCAAACATGAAAATGTTTTCCCTACCATTTTTGTCAATGGAATAGCTTCGGAGCAAACCGGATTTAATGTAGTAAACCTTGGTGTTTAACTCACCACTGCGTTGTAGGATTTCCCCTTTTTTGACTTTTATTTCCTTCAAACCAATAGGATTAGGTGTCGCAGGATAGCAAATCCAGCCATTTATACGCTTGAAGTTAACGAAAAGGAGCTAAGGCCTGCCAATTAGGAAGGTAAATTATGGCCGGTATTGTACCCCATTTTTAATTCAGATTCAACTGCCATAGCATCCTTATGATGTTCCACATGGCAAAGAAATCGGCTCCTTTATGGGCATAAACGTTTATTTTTTCATTGTTTCCCTTGATTAGGGTCAATTCATTCCATTCAGTTTTTGACAATGGGCCATTAATGGCGGTTTTCACTTTTTTCAAATCATCAAGGCCGTGCGCTTTGATTTCCTTAATTGCTGAAATTGATACAGATTCAGACTCTTGGTTTTCGCCCCAAACTAATTTTCGTGTTCCAATAAGTGTCCATTTATCACTGTCTGGTTGCGTAAAAACTAAAGTTGGGATACCAATGTTTTTGTCTTTTATAAGGGCAGTATAATATGCTTTCTTTTCCCCTGCCAGATTTTCAAAATAGAATGCAAATTCTGAAGGCAAGTTGTTTTTTTCAGCTTTCCATTTTAATCTACCCGCGATGTATCCATCGGTTTTTACCATTTCTCAAATTTTGTTTTTCAAATGGCAGCTAACAATGGAGTATTATCGATGGTCGTATATCCATTACAGCCCTAAGATACCCCAAAACCCTTTTCTTTTTAAACTTTGCTGAGGACCACTACAGCAGCTCCAGGATTTCCATCAGTCCCCGACCATTATGATAAGGGCACTTCCAAGGGCCTACCTTATTTTCCTCGGTATAGGGATGGCCATGGGCATCCACCCTAAAAAACCATTCGCCCTTTGTATGGTCTATGATATGGTTTTGGGTAAAGCCCCAAATCTTTAGGACATGGTCAAGGTAGGCGGCCTCCCCAGTAATTTTCCAAATATAGGTGAGTCCCACCATGGCTTCAATCTGTGGCCACCAATGGCGGTCGGTATCCACCTTTAGGGTCATACGATCTTGTGCGTTCAACACCCCAAAATCATTATCCAAAGCTTTTTCCAAAAAGGTGTTGGTGACAGCTATGCCCAATTGCTCAAAGCTTTCGAGGTATTTCTCGGTACCGATTGTCCGAGCGGCATGGATGAGCAACCAAACCGCCTCAATATCATGACCAAAGGAAATTTCGGTGGATTGTACCGCCCAGTCCCTGGAGAAAAACAATTGTAAATGCCCATCCCTGCCAAATAATTTGTCCTGAAACAGTTGTAGTAATCGTTCCAGGGATTTTTTGACCGCCGCATTTTGGGTAACTTCATAAAGGGTGGTATAGGCTTCCAGGATGTGCAAATGGGTGTTCGTGGTTTTGGGGGAATTTTCGTCCTTTTCACTCAGGCGTACATCTTCAATGGGTTCCCATTGTTCGCCAAAAGCCTCATAATAGCCCCCAAATGCTTCGTCATGGGCCTTTTCCTCAATATGTTGGTACAGCTCCATCGCCCATTGAAGCGCTTCCCCTTTCTTCGCGTATTTGTAATATTCGGATAGCGCATAAATGCAAAAGGCCTGGGCGTAGAGCTGCTTTCGTTTGTTGGTGGATTTCCCCAAAAAATCAACTTCCCAAAAAACCCCGCCATGGGTGACATCCCTAAAGTGGGTCCACAAATAGTCAAAGGCCCGGTCGCACTCCTTGGCATACCGATCATCCTGGTAGAAATTGTTCGCACGCGCAAATGTCCATAGGATTCGGGTGTTTAGGATAATCCCTTTGGGATAGGTGGTATCTACGGTATTTTGGTGGTCAATTCGTCCATAAAAACCGCCGTTGGTGTGGTCCATGGTATGTTGCTGCCAATACCCAAGAATGTTGGCGAGTTCGTTCTGCAGGCTTTCCTTAAAATCGATGGGTGGTTGATTGGCCATGGCCCCTAGTATTTCCCTTTGTTGTTTTCAATCAGTGTCCTAATGGTCGCAACGGAACCTCCCGAGGTCAATTTGTCTTGGGGCGTGTTTTTACAATAATCGATCAAGGTGTAGATGTTCGTCGTGGCCACGTGCATTCGGGTATCCGAGGAGGCATAGTAAATATATACATCGCCATTTTCATCGGCAATCCAGCCATTGCAAAACAGGACATTGCCGACATCACCAATAATTTCGGCATCGTCGGGAGCCATAAAATAGCCTCCTGGTTGATGGATTACTTTTTCAATATCGTCCAGGGCGGTCATAAAAAGATAGAGTACATAGCGCAATCCGGCCGCGGTATTGCGAACGCCATGGGCCAAATGCAGCCAACCTTCCCCGGTCTTGATCGGGGAAGGCCCTTGACCGTTCTTCAGTTCATAGATGGTGTGATAGACCTTGGGATTGATAATGACCTCATCTTCCACCTTGGGATGCTCCATATTTTTGATGTACCCCAGGCCAATGCCACCACCCGCGCCTGTATCAATAAATCCATCCTGGGGCCGGGTATAAATGGCATAACGGCCGTTGACAAATTCTTCATGAAGGGTTACGTTGCGCTGTTGGTTTGAACCTGAGATTAAATCAGGTAACCGTTCCCAATTCACCAAATCCCTGGAGCGAATGATTCCGGCATTGGCCAAAGCGGATGAGGTATCGGAAGCCGGTACGGACGGGTCTTTGCGTTCGGTACAGAAAATGCCGTACACATAACCATCCTCGTGCTTGGTCAACCGCATGTCGTAGACGTTGACATCGGGTTCATCGGTTTGTGGCAACACCAAAGGGGCATCCCAAAACTTGAAATTATCGATACCATTTTCACTTTCGGCGAAGGCAAAAAACGACTTCCGATCTTTTCCTTCCATGCGAACCACCAAAACGTAGTTACCGTTCCATTTGATTGCTCCGGCGTTGAAAGCCGCATTGACCCCAATACGTTCCAGGACCAGCGGATTAGTTTCCGGATTTAGATCGTAACGCCAATGTAAGGGCGTATGCGCAGCGGTCAATATGGGATATTGGTATTTGGTGAAAATGTTTGAAGGATGGGGGATGGCCACATTTTTTCGCTGAATAAAGGCCTTATAATTGGTATACAAATGATCTATAATGGTTTGGTGTTTTGACTTATCCATACGATTAGCTGGTTATATTTTTTCCCCTCGCCTTTTGGTGAGTTCTTGGTTTATTTTTTGCATAAAGGTATCGTCCAATTTGTAAAAGATAAGGATGGCTGCCGATAGGAACGCTCCAATGGCAGGTAGGATGCTCATCATCATACGAATACCGGTTTTGGCGGCTTCGGTCTGTTCCATATTGGCCTCAAAGCCATAAAAGGCCAAAATCCACCCGGTTAAGGCACCCCCTAAGGTCCAGCCCATTTTCTGTGACATGGAGGAAGAGGAGAAAACCAATCCTGTGGCACGGCGCCCTGTTTTCCATTCCGAATAATCCGCAATATCGGCATACATGGACCACAGCAAGGGAAAGATGATACCGGCACAAATGCTGATGAGAAATTGGAATACAAAAATCAAGACCACATGTTCCGCCTTAAAAAAGTAAAAGATGATACTGAGCAGGGTAGCTGTTGCCATAGCCATAATAAAGGTGCGCTTTTTGCCGATTTGATCGGAAACCGGTTTTGCCATGACCACCCCCACGATGTTGGCCGCCTGTCCCAAAACCAAATAAAGGGTGCTAAAGGTCAGCGGAACATTGAGCAAGGGCAATTGAAGGGCATCCTGTGTCTCAAAGTAATACTTGAAATAATAGATGGTAGAGCCGTCCCTTATGGAATTGAAGATCAGGGTACAGATTCCCGCACCCAAAAGGATGAACCAGGGCCTGTTTTTCGCAAGGTCCTTTAAATCGTTTTTAAGCGATGTCTTTTGTTCTTTTGGAGGTTGGATCCGTTCTTTGGTCAGTCGAAACGTTCCATAAAAAAGGATAACCGCCAATACGCTGTAAATGGCCATGGTGGATTGCCATCCTTTTTGCGGATTCCCCAGGTCGCCCCCTTTCCCAAAGAACTCCACCAAAGGTTCCGCGGTGGCCAACACCAAAATACTTCCGGCAAAAGCAAAGATGAATCGAAAGGAGGCCAAAGATGTCCTATCCTTTAAATCGGAGGTCATCACGCCCAATAATGAGGCGTAGGGAACATTGACGGCGGTATACACGATCATCATGGAACAATAAATGACATAGGCGTAGATGATTTTCCCGGAAACATCCAGATTTGGAGTGGTAAACAACAATATCCCAAAAATGCCAAAAGGAATGGCCATCCATAATAGGTAGGGCCTGAACTTTCCCCATTTGGTCGTGGTCCTATCCGCCAAAATACCCATAAGGGGGTCATTGAGGCCATCGAAAACCCTGGTGATCAAGAACATGGTCCCCACGACGGCAGCGGAGATCCCAAAAACGTCCGTATAGAAGAAAAGGAGGTATACGCTGAACATTTTCCAATACATGGAAGAGGCAAAATCGCCCAATCCGTAGCCCATTTTTTCTTGTAATCGAAGTTTTTCCATTGGTCAGGTTTTAAGTAGGGTTGTTGTAGTGTTGGTCAACGTATTTTTTTGACTTCGGATAAAAAGAGCACATGGTCCAACGCTTTGAACTTTCTGAAATTTTCACTGCTTTTTTGTCCTTTAAAGGGCCCAAAATAGTGATTGGGCCAGGCATTTCGCCAAAATAGTGCCCAGGCAATCCCTTTGTCGGCAATATTTTTATCGAGAACGTCCGTCCACCAGTTTTCAACATTCACCGTGTTCAACCCGCCTTCGGTCATGGCATAGGGTTTGCCCTTTTCCTTACCGATTGTGGCCAAAAGGGATAGGTTTTCCTGTAACAATTCCTCATAAGCTTCGGTTGATTCCTTATGGTAGAGATCCATTCCCAAAATATCCACATAGGCATCGCCGGGATAGAACCTTAGGTATTCTTCCCTATTTTTTACCGCATCACTGGAATAGCAGTAGAGAAGATTGTGAACCTTGTAGGTGTTGGTCAATAGCGCATAGGTCTGTTGCCACAGCAATTGAAATTCTTCCGGAGTACAATTGCCATGCCCCCACCAAAACCAGGAGCCGTTCATTTCGTGAAATGGCCGAAACACAATGGGGATGGGCTTTCCTTTTTTGGTCTTGAGACCATTCATAAAGTCGGCCACCCGGGCAATCCAGGCTTGGTATTTTGGGTGTAGGATGCCACCTTCCAGAATTTCCGAAACTGCTGGGGAGGGATCCCAGGCCGATTTTTTGGTCACGGGATTATTGGGATGCCAGCTAATGGTAACAATCCCGCCCGTTTTATGGGCTTTTTGAATGAGTCTGGTCATTAAATCGAAATTAACGGAATCCAGATTCTGTTGATGACCCAGTTCAATATGTCCAATTTCGAATCCATAAATACCGGGAAAATCACCGGAAACTTCCGCCACATCACTTTTGTAGAGGGAGCCATCATTTTTCCAGCCCATGCCATAGGCCGTTGCATCTTGATGTCCAAAGGCATAACCCCTTTTTGGAATTTCCTGAATTCGGGCCATCAGAAGTTTTGTGGAGTTGTCGGCCCGCTTGTCGGAAAGGGATAATTTTCTGGAAGAAACTTCAAAAGAGCTTTTACATGACATAAAAAAACAAATAATTAGTATAAAATAGACACTTTTATTTGCATTTAAGAATTTTGCCTCCATTTTTAGAAAAAAGAAATTGTCATTATTTTAAAATATGTAAAGTATATTTGTATGATATTGATGGATATGCATAAATTTTAAATATGTTTTGAAATATAACTAATATTCAAAAATAAGTGAAGTAATTATATACTAATGCGCATATATTATCAATATAGCATACAAATAGTAGTATATGACTAAAATTTCCAATGACGCACATCGGGAAATAATTCAAATGGGGTCCCATGACAGTTTTTTGGTATTTGACAGGACCAAGGAAAAATTTGATTTTCCCCTGCATTACCATCCGGAATTTGAGTTGAATTATATTTCCAATGGAGCTGGCCTTAGAAGGGTAGTTGGAAACAGCATTTCTGAAATTGGGAATAAGGATTTGGTTCTGATCGGTTCAAATTTGGAACACTGTTGGGAACAGCACAATTGTTCGGCAAAACAAATACATGAGATTACGGTACAGTTCCAGAATACATTGCTTCCGGAAAATTTGCTGATGCGGGGTATTATGAGACCCATTAAGAAGATGTTGGAGAAATCAAGAAGGGGAATCGTGTTTTCCAGTCGGGCCATCCAAAATGTTGAATCCAGACTCCTGAATGTGACCAAACTGGATGGGTTCGATTATTTTACGGAATTGTTGTCCATATTATACGACCTGGCCATTTCCAGAAATCAAGTAATGCTATCAACAGCAATGGCAAAATTCGAAAATGGCCGGGACAATGAAAAACTCGATAAAGTTTACATTTTTATTGAAAAAAACTACAGTCGGAAATTGACCCTAAAGGAATTATCGGATTTTTCAAATATGACCCCGGTTTCCTTTAATAGGTTTATCAAGAAACATACAGGGAAAACTTTTGTGGAATACCTTAATGATGTTAGGATTGGCAATGCATGTCGACGGCTGATCGAACGTGACGACAGCATTTCTACCGTAGCCTATGCCTGTGGTTTTCATAGTATTGCCAATTTTAACCGAACCTTTAAAAGAATTAAGGGATCTACACCTACAAAATTCCGAAGTGATTTCTGGGGCATAAAAAAGGTGCTTTAAACAGCGGCACTTTTAGTGAGCCATAGACTTTTACAGCCCATACGTAAACGGATCATGGGATAGAACCTATGAAATTTCCTGTCCTCACAGGAAATTCCACCGCCATCCCTTGTACCTGAATGCTGATTTCCGAGTTTTGAAAATCGTCTTATTGGCATCGGTTCTTTTTGATGGGATACGGGCTTAGTTCACTTGATAGGACGCAGGAGAACTCAGGGTTCCGCTGGCATTTACCGCCCTGATTTCATAGTTGCCACCGCTACCTTTCAAAATATATTTGGTTCCGTAGGCCTGGTGAACCAATTCGCCATCCCTATAAATGTTATAGGCAACTACCCAGCTCCCTTTGTCCGGATCCGTGGATGCTTCCCAAACCAATGCCTTTTTTCCTTCATTTTTCACCAATACTATATTTTTTGGAGGGGAAGGAGGGGTTCTGTCCAATTGGGGTACATCACCCATCATTAAGGCTTCAATTTCCTGTGCGATCAATTCGTCCTCCCGCTTCTTTTGGATATGCCCTTGCTTTCTATCAACGGCATCGTCCCAGGAACATTCCCCCTTTTCGGTCAAGGTAATTTGACCATGGGCAAATGCTTTGTAATTTTCCCCTTCCCCACGAATGGCGTAGTGCAATGCAATTTGGTCATTACTATGCCTTGTGATGCTTTCTGCTCCTCCTCGATATTCAAAATGCTTCTCATAACTTACCCGTGCAATATGATTTTGAGGAAGTTCCTTTAAACCTTGTCCGGTCATAACATTGCCATTGTTGGCATTAAAATAGTCCCCATTGCCATTTTCCCAACCTGATGCCATAAAGGGAGCAGGGCAATTTTCGATGACATAACGGCACATTAAATTGCGCTCCGCATTTAAGCACGACCAATCCGTATAGGAACAAAGGTGTTCCGAACCACCCCAATTGGTTCGGTCATATCCCTTGTTATCGAGAAAGTTTCCTCCCATGGTCGACACCAGGGCCACCTTCTCAGCAACCAATTGTTTTCCGGTTTTGGCACTAATTTCATCAGCTCCGGATTTGAGAAGCCCATAAAAATTGTGCATGGTCCCCACTATAATAATGGTAATGCTGGTGTCCTGGGCACTTTCCAATATCTCCCGATAGAGTTTTACACCGTCACCGATGTCCTCCCATTTTTCATGGGGTCTGGGATAGTCTTTGGAAATGTGGTAATCATAGGTATTCGCTGTGGCATTGATCTTTTCAGCGTAGCCTTTATAATCTCCGACGGGAATTCCGGGCCGATTGTAAAATTGGTTGATGGAACTGATACAAAGCGCAGATTCTTTTTGATTGGTAGAATTGATGATGGCCAAAATATCACATTCGCCCTTAGTGGCCATGGTCTGTAACATGGCCATGCAACCCACATCGTCAGGATCAAACGAGGGGTCCGTATCAAGAATTACTTTTTTCTGTGCGTTTGCCGAGAATACCAGCAAAATGATGAGTAGATGGATTGTTTTCATGATTTAGAATTTGCCCAACATAAATTTTTCGATTTCGATTTCCATTTTTTCCCTGGGCCAGTTCAGTACCAGGTAAGAATGTTTTGAAGTAGGGGAAGGTTGCCAGGTATTACGCCCTTCATCATCTGGGATGCATATTCCCTTTTCACTTCGGGTCCAATACGCACCAACCCCATCCCTGACCGCATAAAGTACTGCGGTTTGGTCGTAGGTAGAGTTGTCGTAGATCTTTCCTTGGAACTGATGGTTCAACCAGGGGGCATACTTGCTGAAATGATAAAAACCGAGATACAGTGGGCTGTCTTTGGGTAAATCATTGAACACTTCCCCGGTTTTTAAGTCCACACCCAATTCATAACCCAAAAAGGTAATCGGAATATCCCCAAGTTTGCCCAGGACGTCCTTGGTAATACCAGGCATATTTCCATCAAAATTCCACTCCCTGCGTTTCCCAGTGGGAAATTGCCCACCCATGATAACCATCTCTTTGATTTTGGTGTGCATCAAGTCCAGACCGCTAAGGGCTGAGTAGGTGTCTGCCTTGGAATCAATAAGTCTTTTGATATTCAATAATGGACCCACAGTGACCAGGGTGATGCTTTGGTCCCTGGATTCCGAAAGGAGCTTTCGATACAGTGCCGTAGTTTCGGTGGCGTTTTGATAAGAAGTGTCGTGCGCCAGGTTATCGGCCAGCACTTTGGTGTGGTTCCAATGGGTAATCTGGGGATCTTCCGCCCTTCGCCCAATGGGAATATTAGGGTTTCCATAAAAGGTGTTTACCGCATCTACGGCACTGACCGCATACTTTTCCGTGCTCCAACACATCACGGCCAGCAAATCGATTTCATCTTTGTTCTGAAAATGGTTGAGCATGGCCAAAGCCCCTAAATCGTCTGCATCCCCCCCAAAATCCGTATCAAAAATAATCTTGGTTTGAGCGGACAAATAAAACGTGAATGCCAAAAACAGTCCAGTTAAAAACCATATGGAGGAGGTGCGCTGTTTTTCCATGGTCAATTATTTAGGGTGTTTTCAAACAGTTGATAGGTAACGGCATCATGGGTTTGGTACCTAAAGATGTCCATATCGCCATCATTATCGTAATCCACCACCTGGCCGTTATAGATGCCTTCCTCAGAAAGCACCAGGGTTTCCCATTGGGAATGGTTTTTATTGGATAGGAAAATGGTAATGGGAAAAGTGTCATACCCCAGTCCTTGCGCCCTGGATTTGTTTACCCCTGCCAATACATCAAAATCACCATCGAGATCAAAGTCAAAAACCTGAAGGGTATGGCAGGCCGGGATACTATCGGCAATTACAATTTCCTTCCATAGCCCATCACTATTTTTATAGTAGGAAAGTGGAAAACCGGTACGTTCGGAATGACTGACAAAGACTTCACTTTTCGTATCCCCGTCCAAATCCCTCAGGAAAATTTTTGTTCCATTTCTGGACCAATCCCCGGTTTGGTCATTCCATTTCCCATCAATGTTTTCTATTTTCCAGGGAGATTTTAAATCCTTTCCCGGACTTTGAAACAGATGTGCCCCGGCCACAATATCCATGAAGCCATCGCCATTGACATCCCCAACGTCCATTCCTTCATGGAGGTTACCATAATTTTTATATTCTTGGACCAACTCCCAATCATCGGCACTGTTTTGTTGAAAGACGCGCAAGGTGCTGACTTCAAAACATAAAACGGCAATGTCCATCTTGCCATCAGAATTAAAATCTGCGATGCTCACATCTTTGATAAAATTGGGAGCTTCCCCAATGGGATGGGCTTTCCAATTTGGGTTTTCGTACCAAAAAAGTGTTGAGGGCTCATTGGCTGCCTCCCATTCCCCACTGTGGTGGGCCGCCACAATATCGATATCCCCATCATTGTCCATGTCTGCGGCCTCAATATCGCCCATGGCCAGTTCTTCAGGAATATCGATCAGGGTTTTTGTCCAAAGCCCTTCCTCCTTTTGGCCCTGATAATATCCCAGCTTTCCGCCGTATCCATTATTATCTATAAAAAGTAGATCGGCGATACCGTCCCCTGTGAGGTCCACAGGGTCATGGGCCCAGAGAAAAGTTAGCGAGTCCGCAATGGTGGTTTGCCTAAAGGCCAACATTTTGGATTCCTTGGTTTCAACTTCAATGGGCGTCTTCTTTGGTTCCTTACATCCCATTCCGCTTAAAATAAGTGCAGGAATAAGTAGTTGTAGTGTCGTTCTCATCATTTAGTTATCAATAAAGGTTGTGTTCACATAATTGGAGAAGGCTTCATGTTGGTTTTTGTCCTTGATCTCTTTTGGATATAGGCCGATAATGAATTTATTTCTTCCAGAGAGCAATGGATTGGTTTCTTCATCGCGCCCGAAACCGAAAACCGTCATACCATCCTTGCTATCAACACCCTCTTCACTATTGCCCAGGTAAGAAAGAAGCCCTTTTTCCGGATCAGGGGCGTTGTGAAGCATAAAAAAGGTGATATCCAGGTTTTTTAGCCCAACGTAGGTCCACCGTAAGGGTTGAAATTGTGCCTTATTCGTATAAAAATCCGGGATTTCTGTTGATGGACCAGCACTGTTGGAACCAAAATAATAGCCCCTTGGATTGAATTTGCCACCAGGGGTGCCTTCATACAAAAACCAATACTTACGGTCAGGGTCCGTCTTCAAAACTTCCAATTCCGCATAGGTATCATGGAACGTCCAACGCCACTTCCACAGCTTGCTTTTGGATTCTGAGTAGAGGACTCCATCTTCAAACCACGAATGACATTGATCAAAGCCTGGATGACCGGCCCCATTGTCCTGGCCTTTATAGACCAAATTGGGCAGTCCCCGAAATGTCCCGGCGGCACCCTGCGGATAATCTGAAGTAAGTTGCTTAAAGGCAATCCAATCGTTGCCATAGGGGTCGATGATTCGTGAAAATCCTCCCCCGGCAATGTCATAATAGTAGGTAACCCCTTTGGTTTGGATAACATAGTGGTCCTTGCCCTGGTATTTGGTGACGATACTATCCTTTTTGGGCGGATGGGGCAACATTTGTTTTGAAGGACGTTTTTCCGGCTTTTTGGTAGGGTTTATCCAAAGGTGCATCCATCTGTAATTGTCCCATGCCGATCCCAGGATATCCAGATCCCCATCATTGTCCATATCAAAAGGTTTGGCACCTAAATGGTTTTCCTTACCCGTATCCAATACGGTTTTTGAAAAAGTTCCCGCTCCGTCATTGGACCAAAGTTGGAGTTCCAGTTGCTTGCCCTTATGCTCCGCCGTAAGGATGTCCAAATCGCCATCACTGTCCATATCCATTAGCTGCAAATTGTTGCTGGAATACTGGGTGGTCAAGGTATTTAATTGCCAGACATCTTTGGAAGTATTTCTTGAGAACCATAGCACCTTACTATCGGGTTCCAAACCCGGATAACGTTCTTCGGCAACCACGATTTCAACCACACCATCGGCGTTCAAATCCCCAACTTTTATCCGGTCGATTGGATGTGCTGTTTCTGCAACAAAATGGTCCTTCCAGGGAATATGGGGTTTGCCCTCGTTTTCAAACCAAACCAAAATTTTGGGTTCCCCTTCGCCTTCGGGACGTCTGCCACAAGCGATATCCATGTCCCCGTCCCCATCAATATCGCCTACTCCAATGCCCTCGTCAGAAGTATTGCTTCCGATCAAATGGGTAGGCCACTTTTCCATAAGGGGATTTTCTGGAATGGGGATCAGGTAGACATTGCCGTCTCCGGCAATCAGCAGTTCTTCCTTCCCCCCAGGGATGATCTGGGCTTTTTCGAACCCCTGACTGTTTACATGTGAGGTTGCGGGCACTTCGGCGATTTTGCGTTGTAGGTATCGTGTTCCCTTAAGGTCAATTGCTTCATACCAGTAGAGGTTGGGCAGAGCCTGGGCGATAATATCCGCATAGGCGTCGCCATCAACGTCCATGATAAAGATGCCATCGACATTATCGTCAAGAACAACACGCGTCCAGGGTTCGCTGCTGCCATCCCACGGTTGGTGATAGACATACCTGCCCGAAACAACATCCAATAACCCATCATTGGAGACATCACCGGCATCAAGGCCAAAATAGCGCAACCACTCGGGCCCGTCCCAATCCCCCCATTTTTGTTTGGTGCTGTCCAATGGGACATATGTAAACTCTTGGGCAAAAGTGAAGTTGACGACAAGCAATGCTATGAGAATTGGAATGTGTGATCTCATGATTTGGAAATGTTTTTCACCGAAGCCCTTTCAATAAGGGTTGGTTTTAGTTTATGGAATGTTGCTTTTTTATCATCCAAAAGTTCAAACAGGGTTTCAACAGCGGTTTTGCCAATGGCCTGCATGGGTTGTTTCACTGAGGAAAGGGGAGGGGACAATAATTCAAAATAATATTGCTCGTCAAAGGAGAGCAGTGAAATATCCTCCGGAATTTGAAGCCCTGCCTCATTAATGGCCTTCATGGCCCCCAGTGCTATTTGATTGTTAAGCACAAAAATGGCCGTGGGTATTTCCTCTTCTTGAAGCAATGATTTGGTGGATACATATCCATTTTCCACGCTATAATCGTCGCCTAAAATGGATGCTGCCGTACTATCGATACCATGATCCTCCAATGCCTTTTGAAAGCCGTGGATCCTACTTTGATTGGGTGAGGTATGAACGAGCCCCTGAATACAGGCAATGTTTTGGTGGCCCTTTGAAATAAGATGGGAAGTGGCTTCATAGGCTCCGGAATAGTTGTCCGTGGTCACATAGGGAAAGTTGTTGTTCTCAAAATAACGGTCGATGAGCACTAACGGAACATTGGCGTTTTTTTGAAGATGTTCCCATTTTTCCCCAATGGGGGCCACCAAAAGCCCATCAACTTTTCTGGCCAGCAATAATTCAATGGATTCTTTCTCCGTAGTTAAATCGTCTTTGGTATCGCATAACAATACCATTTTGTTCCGTTTGCGCAATTCTTCCTCTACCGTTCGCGCCAAATTGGCAAAAAATGGGTTGCTGATGTCGGGAATGATCAATCCAATGGTGTTTGTCCTTTGCAGACGAAGGTTGCGTGCAATTACGTTTGGGGCAAAGTCCAGTTGGGATGCCATTTCCCGAACGCGTTGGGCAGTTTTCTCGCTGATGCGATATTTTTTCTCCTGTCCGGTTAGTACACGGGACACCGTTGTGGTGGACATTTCCAATTCTTGGGCGAGTTCCTTAATGGTCATGGGTTGCAGTTTTTTGACTGGGCCGTTTAAAGAAAACTTGGCGGTTTCAATGTAAATACTTAAATTGCACAATCGATTGTGCAAAACTAGATATTTATTTCGAAATACTAAAATGGAACAGCAAAAAATTGTCATACTGGGGAGCAGTAATACGGATATGGTGTTGAAATCCAGTCATTTACCAATTCCCGGGGAAACGGTCCTTGGAGGGGAATTTACCATGAATCCCGGAGGAAAGGGTGCAAATCAGGCCGTAGCTGCCGCACGCCTTGGCGGGAAGGTAATTTTTATTGCCCGGGTAGGAAATGACCTCTTTGGAAAGCAAGCGGTGGAGGGGTTTAAACGATATGGAATAGATACCCGATTTATTACCAAAGACGAAAAAGAGGCATCGGGTGTTGCCTTGATCATGGTTGATAAAAACGGCGAAAATTCGATTTCCGTTGCATTGGGCGCCAATGGTACGTTGCGCAAAACCCATATCCAAGCAGCCCTTTCGGAATTACAGGAAAGCGCTTTTGTTTTGACCCAGTTGGAGTCCCCACTGGAGACCGTTGAATATTTGGGACAGCTCGCCAGGGAACATCAATTGAAACTGGTTTTGAATCCTGCTCCCGCCCAACCGTTGTCCGATGCATTATTGGCATCCCTATATATGATCACACCTAATGAAACTGAAGCGGAACTGCTCAGCGGTGTAAAAGTCACCAACGAAGGTTCCGCCAAGACAGCAGCAATGGTTTTACGCCAAAAAGGGGTGGGTATTGTCATTATTACCATGGGGAGCCAAGGGGCCTACGTCCTTTCGGACGAATTGGATGAACTCGTGCCTGCACAAAAAGCAAAGGTGGTGGACACCACGGCCGCGGGAGATACTTTTAATGGGGCATTGGTGGTAGCCCTCTCCGAAGGGAAAGGGTTAAAATCCGCTATTGAATTTGCAAATCGGGCTGCGGCTTATGCCGTGGGAATTATGGGGGCACAAACTTCTGCGCCCACCAGGGAAGCTATTGAAAAACCAACTAAAACCAACTAATTATGTTTATACCAGCCAATTATGCCTTAGCCGTTGTACTTTGTGTGATTACTATGCTCTGTTGGGGTTCTTGGGCCAATACCCAAAAAATGGCCTCCAAATCCTGGGCATTTCCCCTTTTTTACTGGGACTACGTCATCGGAATTCTCCTATTGACCTTACTATTTGGATTGACCTTGGGGAGCCATGGTGAATTTGGAAGAGGTTTTTTGGAGGATTTGGGGCAAGGAAGCCGGGATTCCTATGTATCCGCATTTATTGGAGGGGTGGTTTTTAATATTGCCAACTTATTGATCGTTGCGGCCATTTCAATTGCCGGCATGGCGGTAGCATTTCCCGTGGGTATTGGCATTGCTTTGGTATTGGGCGTATTGGTCAATTATATGGCCAATCCCATTGGAGATCCTTTATTATTGTTTTTGGGGGTGGCTTTGGTTGTGACCGCAATTATTTTCGATGCCCTTATTTATCGTCGTTTACCAAACCAGAAGAATGCTGCCATTGTAAAAGGGTTGTTGCTCTCCATTGCAGGAGGGATATTGATGGGTTTTTTCTTCCGGTTTGTAGCGGCCTCGGTATCCACGGATTTTGTGGACCCCGAAGCCGGACTTTTCACCCCTTATAGCGCAGTATTTGTTTTTGCCCTTGGGATTTTTGTCTCCAACTTTCTATGGAACACCTGGTTTATGTGCAAACCTATTGAAGGTAGTAATGTAAGCTACACGGACTATGTTAAATTGGGAACGCCAAAACTACATGCCATTGGTATTTTGGGCGGGATTATTTGGGGCATTGGAATGTCATTGAGTATGATAGCCTCGGAAAAAGCCGGTTTTGCCATTTCCTATGGCTTGGGACAAGGCGCCACTATGGTAGCGGCAGCTTGGGGCGTTTTTGTTTGGAAGGAATTCAAGGAAGCCCCTAAAGGAACCAATATCCTCATAGCCCTTATGTTTTTACTTTTCATAGCTGGACTGGGGTTGGTTGTCCTTTCCAGAATGGTCTAGTACATAACAATTGATGATCCTTTGGATTGGGACTCAAAATCTACTCAAGATTTCCTTTCCCGTGTTGCCCAAAATGTAGGCTATGGATTTCATGGCAAGTGCCCGCCCGTTATCTCCGTTGGTCATCACTATCAATCCTCGTTTGGATACGGGAAGAAGAACAATCAGTGCGTTTACACCGGTATCACTTCCAGCGTTAAAAAGGGCATATTCATTGTTCGGTAGGTCATTGAATACTATCCATCCAAGGCCGAAGGCTATACCCTCTTTGACCATCGACTGTTGACTGATCATTTCGTTGTAGATGATGTCACCCAAATAGTTTTTATTGATAAGGTTCACACCAAGGGTACTAAAATCCGTGATGGTCGTCAACAAATTGTCTGCCGCATTGGCTTCGGTCGACTTTTTATAGGTATAGGGAACTCCTTCTTTGTTGTGGGTTCCCGCGAAATTGGCAGGCTCTAGGTTTTTGTCCCAGGTCAAATTACTGCTTGTCATTTTATTGGCCCTAAAGACCAAGGAATCCGCAAGGACCTCAAACGACCTATCGAATTTCTTTTCCAAAGCCCTTCTAAGGTATTCGAAACCTTCCCCGGAATATTGAAATTTCGTTCCCGGTTCAAAGTCGAAATCAAGTTTTTTGTTAGCATTCATCCACCTCCAATTTTTAAACCCACTTCTATGGGCCAAAACATGCCTTGTTGTCAGTTTTTTGTGAAAAGGATTATCCACAACATCAGGGGCGGTCCAATAGGTGCTTAAAGGCATGTCCAAATCCCAGGAATTGGTCTCAACGAGTTTTAGGGTCAATAAAGTGGTTATTGTTTTGGTGAGCGATGCCACGTCAAAAATGGTGTTTGCTGAAATTGGATTTTCCATCCCATTTTTTCCGGCAGTGATAAAAGGGTTCAACTTACCGCCTTCAATGGTGCCAATGGCCATGGCCGGTACGTTTTGTTCCATCAACCAAGTAGTAACGGTTTCAGTACTTGGGGTTTGGACAGTTTCGCTGGTTTGGGCCTCGGAATGGAATACAATGGCTAAAACAGGGATTAGGCCTAAAATGGATTTCATCGTACAGGTTTTTTGGTTGATGCCTTTCTGACGATTGGGATGCCCTTCCGTTACAGCAGACGGGGAAAAAGAAGAAACTGCCCTGGGTTTTCCGTTCAGAACCAGGTGGATTCCACCAAAAGAAATGGTTTACTCTTGGTTGGACAATGCTTTTACAGCGTTTAAAATGTCTTGTTTGTCTTTTTCCAAATCATGGGCCACAGCCCTAAAAAAAGGCTGCCGTTCCCTGGGATAATCAAGTTCATAATCCACGGGAACCCCTTTGTTTTCGTAGATATTTCCTTGGGTATCCATGTAGACTTCGTTGGAAATGGAAAAAGCCCATCCGTTGGGCAATGTTTTCTCCAGCGCCGTTGATAGGGCCCCTTGGGTGGCCGAACCAATTCGCTTAATATGGGGCATGGCCATGGTGGCAATGGAAAAGGCTTCGGCAGCGCTCCCGGTTTGGGGGGAGGTCAATACAAAAACAGGTTTGGTGAAGGCCTTTGGTGTGCCTTCCAGGTATAAAGGCAGCACGGGTGAAAAATCCTTTCCAAAATGCAGTTTTTGATTGGCAATATGCAGTTTCCCTTTGGTGAACCGATTCAAAATTTCAAAACTGACGGCATCTTGCCCACCACCGTTAAATCGTACGTCAATGACAAT
Organism: Croceivirga sp.; assembly: GCA_028281025.1. GTDB lineage: Bacteria > Bacteroidota > Bacteroidia > Flavobacteriales > Flavobacteriaceae > Croceivirga. The sequence goes on along the minus strand of JANQKR010000016.1, from coordinate 144,703 downwards.
ACTTTTCATTGTGGCCAGATCCTTCATCGCATTGGCCATAATGGTCCGAACGGCTTCGGCCTCTTTTTTGATGTAGTCCCCCTCATACATTTGTGAAAAGGTCTTTACGTAGGCATCCAGATAACCGTTCTTATCGATCAGGTCTTGCGGAACATTCAAATCGGCGTGGAGCCACATGGTCATTACCTGAATGTAACCGATGTCATCCGTGAGCTTTCCCCATTGGATCAGCTTGGAATCCTTTGTCAGTTCCTCTTGCAGAAAATGATTTTTGACCATTCCGGCAATCTGTAAATCACCATATTCTGCCAAATCATTTCCTTTGGGTTCTTCTTCTCCTTCTTCGTCCTCCTCCTGTTCCAAAGCCGCATATAACTCGTCCGTTGCTTCCAGGTACGCATGGTTGTCATTGAGTTTGTCCAAGGTGTCTTCCAGTACATTATAGAGGGTTATCTCGGTGGGATTGGCCTCCAGTTTCCGTTTTTGGTCCAGATAAAGTGAAGTCCAATCAATACGGTTCAACTCCATAAAGGCATAATGTGTTTTAACTGTTTCCGCAAAAACCTCAAAGTTGTACAATGGATCATTTTGCCTGCTTTGGGATAAGGTTTCCGAGCATAATTTGGGGATGGCATTGGTTCTTGTAAACCGATAGGTGATTACCCCTTTCCGTAATGAGAGCGTATCGTTTTTTAAACGAAGACCGTCCATAATTTCGGAAAGGTCGGCTTTGCGATTGGGAAGGCATGAAATGGGAGTAACATCATAAAGGGCATATTCGGTACTGTCCTTAATTTGGAGTACCCAGCCCGAACCTAGGGATTCCCAGGTGCCATTGATTCCTTCTGGTTTTGGTTGTTCCTGTTGGCATGAGATAAAAAGGAAGGTCAAGAATATGGTAAAACCTAATCGCATTGGTATTGTTTTTCCTAAGGATTAAAATTAGGGTGTATTGTTACAGTTTTAAGGGTGAACTGGAAATAAAGGAGTGGTAAAAAGTGAACTTCCCGCTCCAGGTGAAGGTTGTGTAATGTTATACCATGGGTTGGTGCCCAACATTGGGGAATTGTGGTCCGCTCCAATTTGATATCACGTTTTTCATTTCAATCAAATATATACGCTTCATAATCTTTCCACCATTTGTCAATGGCAACCTTGGGTTTTCTGCAGATGTACAACGGGATTCCGTTTTCCTCACCAATGGCATACTTGTGTGTTATCACTTTGACCAGTTCAACTTCTTCAAAAACATGTTCCACGGAGGACTTTTCATTGCCAATACTGATCCAAACGGCCGCATTTGTATTGCCGGGGCCCCATAACCAAAAACTCCCATGCCTACTTATGGGATTGGGGAGATCATATTTCTTGCCCAAAATTTTAAGGGCCCCGGCCTCACCATAATTTTCCGCCCATAGGACGCAGTTGCCTTTTTCTTTATTGGGTAAGGATCGATAAACACTATCCACCAATTTTACCTGTTCTTCCCATCCGAACATATCGGCATAATCCCCTTTCAATTCAATCCTTCCCTTTTTCTCTTCAAGTCCCGCATAGGTTACATAGTCCTCTATGGGCAAAATGGGTGTTGCTTCGGGAATAAAATACACCGAGGGCAACAACACAACCAGGGCCACAACATAGGTAAGCGAAGGTTTTTTTGATAGCAAGGATTCTATTTTGACCGCTCCCCCGGCAAAGAGAACCGGATAAATGGCAAATACATAATATGCCTTGGACTTGAGTAGCCATAGGGTACAGAAGATGACTAGGGTGGCCACGCCAATGGTTCGATATTTCTTTAGGTTTTTATCCATGAAAAAAGCGACCACCCCAAAAAGGCTTACCATTAGGGTAAACGGAAAGTTTAACTGTTCCAGCCCAAATGCCATCGGGCTAATTTCTTCCAGTTGATTGTCACTTAAGGCTTGCAAATGCTTTAAAAGGGGAAAATTGTTTTGTGCTTGCCAAATCACATTGGGTAAGAAGATCAGGAATGAAATCAGTGCCGAAATGTAAAGCCATTTGTTTTTGAACAGGCTTCCTTTTTGATAAAAAATGAAGCCGATACAGAGTCCAAAGGCCCATACCAAAATGGTGTATTTTGTGAGTAACCCCAAACCAAGGGCCATTCCCAAAAGAAGGAGGTACTTTTTATCTTGGGCGTTCATGTATTTTACAACAAAGTAAAACCCCAGTGTCCAGAACAATTGGTCAAAAGCAACAGGTTGAAACAAGGTATGGTTTCGATAAAAAGGAAGAAAGGCCAGAATACATATCCCGGCAAGGAAGATGGCTTTGGATTTACCACCAAATTCCTTTGCCAGAAGACAACATATGATCAGAATGCCCACGCCGGCAAGTGTTGGAAAAAGTCGAGCCCCCAAGAGGGAATAATCGAATAAGAGGTAAGACAATTTTCCGATTGCCCCAATCATTGGTGGAAATTCCATAAATCCCCAATCCAAATGCTCACTGACCGATAGGTGGAGCAATTCGTCACGATGGAAGCCATAGTTGCGATTTCCAAACCATTGGATCAGGAGTTTGATAATGGATAAAATGACAAGTATTGGGATGTATTTTTTCATTGGATTTCAAATGCCCTAAAAGGTATGAATATGGAGCAGAGGGGTAAAATAGTCAAAATCAATGGTTCCTTGTACGTATCATAGTCAATAGTAATAATTGCATAACACAAATAGATAAGTTCTTTAGTAATTTTAGCACAGGGAGCACTACTTTTAGAACCGGATAAAAACCTAAAATACTATTGATATGGATGATTCACACAACGGCAGCGGCGACCCAAGTCAATGCCCTTTTTTAAACGGCGCGAACACCACCATCGCCGAAACCAACGTAACCGGTTGGTGGCCAAATACCTTGAACCTGGATATTCTACACCAACACGATACCAAGACCAATCCGTTGGGTGGGGATTTTGATTATCAAGAAGAACTTAAAAAATTGGATGTGGAAGGGCTCAAAAAAGACCTTCATGAGCTAATGACCGATAGCCAGGATTGGTGGCCCGCTGACTGGGGGCACTATGGCGGATTGTTCATTAGAATGGCCTGGCATGCTGCTGGGTCGTACCGAACGTCCGACGGTCGTGGTGGCGGTGGTACCGGCAACCAGCGTTTTGCCCCTTTGAATTCCTGGCCCGATAACGCCAGTCTGGATAAGGCAAGACGTTTGTTATGGCCCATAAAAAAGAAATATGGCAATACCGTAAGCTGGGCGGACCTTTTGATTTTGGCAGGTAACATAGCCTATGAGAGTATGGGCCTAAAGACTTTTGGTTTTGGATTCGGCCGGGAAGATATTTGGCATCCTGAAAAGGATACCTATTGGGGTTCGGAAAAGGAATGGTTGGCACCCAGTGAAAACCGCTATGACAATTTAGAGGATGCATCGACCTTGAAAAATCCTTTGGCTGCGGTACACATGGGCTTGATCTATGTGAATCCAGAAGGGGTGAATGGCAATCCAGACCCTTCCAAAACCGCTTTGCACATTCGTGAAACCTTTGCGCGAATGGCAATGAACGATGAAGAAACGGTGGCACTTACCGCTGGGGGCCATACGGTTGGTAAAGCCCATGGTAATGGCGATGCAGGAGCACTGGGCCCTGAGCCCGAAGGAGCGCCTATTGAGGAGCAGGGCTTTGGATGGACCAGCCCAACCGATGGTAAAGGGCGAACAGCTGTTACCAGTGGATTGGAAGGTGCTTGGACCACCCATCCCACAAAATGGGACAACGGCTATTTTGAAATGCTCTTTAACCATGAATGGGAATTGAGAAAGAGTCCGGCCGGAGCCCATCAATGGGAACCTGTAAGCATTGCGGAACAAGATATGCCGGTAGATGTGGAAGACATGACCACGAGATTGAACCCTATGATGACCGATGCGGATATGGCCATGAAAATTGACCCTATCTACAAAGAAATCTCATTAAAATTCAAAGATGATTTTGATGCCTTTTCCGATGCCTTTGCCCGTGCGTGGTTTAAATTGACCCACAGGGACATGGGCCCAAAGGCACGTTATTTTGGTCCCGATGTGCCCAAAGAAGATTTGATTTGGCAAGATCCGGTACCCGCAGGTAAAAAGGATTATGACGTGGCGGCAGTAAAAGCCAAAATAGAAGCTGCGGACCTTACGGTTTCAGAAATGGTGTCCACAGCTTGGGACAGTGCCCGAACCTTTAGAGGCTCCGATATGCGTGGAGGTGCCAACGGTGCCCGTATCAGATTGGCACCACAGAACACCTGTGAGGCAAATGAACCTGAACGGTTGAACAAAGTACTCGGCGTTCTGGAACCTATTGCTGCAGAATTTGGTATCAGTGTGGCTGATGTCATTGTATTGGCGGGTAATATTGGGGTAGAGAAAGCCGCGAAAGCGGCAGGATATGCTGTGGAAGTGCCCTTTGCACCTGGTCGTGGCGATGCAACGGCCGAACAGACGGATGCAACTTCTTTTGAGGTGTTGCTTCCATTTGCAGATGGCTTTAGAAACTATCAAAAAGAGGAATATGCTTCAACCCCTGAGGAAATGTTGTTGGACCGAAGCCAATTGCTGGGCCTGACCGCTGTGGAAATGACCGTGTTGATCGGTGGTATGCGTGTAATGGGCACCAATCATGGCGGAACACCTCACGGGGCATTTACCGATAACTTGGGCGCATTGACCAATGATTTTTTCGTGAACCTGACCGATATGGGCAATGTTTGGAAACCCGTAGCTAATGGCATTTATGAAATTCGTGACCGTTCTACGGATGACTTTAAGTACTCAGCAACCCGTGTGGACCTTGTGTTTGGATCAAATTCCATTCTTAGGGCATATGCCGAAGTGTACGCACAGGATGATAGTAAGGAAAAATTCGTGAACGATTTTGTCAAAGCTTGGAATAAAGTGATGAACGCTGACCGCTTTGATTAGAACTAATCTTTGCTATGGATTAGAGAGTGTAAAAGCGTCCGCCTTAGGCGGACGCTTTTTATTTTTCGAATGTAATGCATGGAGTCTTTATAATTACAAAAACCGTCAGTTCGAGTTTTTTTGTCGGACTGAGCGTAGTCGAAGTCAAGAAAAAGTATCGAGAACGAGGTTTTTGCCTAAAATTCGTATTCTCGATACCTCCCGAAGTTTCATTCGGGACACTCAAATGGACGAATCCTAATTAGATTTCGGTCCAAATGGCCAACTCATTTCCAGAGGGATCCAGAAAATGAAAACGTCTGCCCCCAGGAAACGAGAAGATATCCACGGCGATCTGAGCACCCAAACCCATCACTTTTTCTTTGATGGCTTCCAGATTTTCGTGGTGCAACACCACAAGTGCCCCGTTTACAACGGGTTTTTCGCTCAGTTCAAAACCACCTTCCACGCCACTTTCTGAAAAAGCCGTATAGGTTGGGCCATAATCCGTAAATTCCCATCCAAAGGCTTCCCCATAAAAGGTTTTGATTTCTTCAAGGTTTTTGGCCTTAAACTCCACATAGTTGATAGGGGTGTTTTTACTCATCACCAATATGTTTCGTATAAAACTTCCAGACCTCATGGGCAACATCACGTCCCAATTGCAATCCGGCAACATTATCGGCCTGAACATGGTAACCTCCCATAACCCTGGATATTCCGGCCATTTCAGCGGTTTTTGTAAAAGTTGGGAATTTTAAGGTTACGGTATCCCCAGGGTGGTTTGGATGTGTGAGGGCACCGGCAACCAATTCGACTTCTTCTCCAAATTCATCACTGCCCGTCCATAGTTTTAACGCCTCACCACAGCCTCCACTAATGGTACTATGGCCCGATGTATAACTGGGAAAAGGAGGACATAGAAAAACATCCGGGGAATACGGCCGCCACTGGTTGCCGTCCATTTCTATCATCCCCTTTCCGGGGCCACCCCAACCGGTGATGGTCTTACCTCCATAATATTCATGCACAAGGGCATAGGGCCTGGCATAATCATAAAACATTTTTGAATCCCAGGAGGCAATAAAGGCATCCATTGCGACGACCTGATTGTAGAAATACATCTTTACATCCTGGTCTAGGACATGATTGTCCCTTCGGGATACATCCTGCGCAAATTTTAACCAGTGCCCCGCTTGTTGAACGGATTTTGGACCGTCCCGCATAAACTCCACCAAAGCCTTTTCCTCATCGGTCAAATTGGCCTGTAGTTCCACTACTTCCGCAACTTCGTTTTTCAATTGTTCCGAACCGACCAAAGGAGGTGGTCCGGGTCTAAATTGGTCACCGGATTTCAAAGCAATGGGCTTCACTTTGTCCCAAAAGGGGGTAAGGCATCCAGGGGCGAACTTGCCGCCTTGTCCATCTGAAAAATACTTGGGCTGCCAACGGTTGATGTCCACGTTTTTATCTGCGGAATTTACGGGCTCATAACCCACATAATTAAAATAGGCCTCCCCATTGGAACCTTCCTCTTCCCCATATTGATTGGCGCCATCCCCTTTGCGCGCTTCAATGACCGCTTTAGCGGCAAGATTTCCAATACCAACCGGAGTAGTCGGGTCCAATGACGTATCCATGGGATCCAATCCCAGTTCTTCTTTCATGAATTTTTCAAATAATGCACTGTCCGTATAGTAATACTCGTTCATGGTGCGCAGTGCCGCATAACTAATGGCAATTTCCTTGTTCTTCAAGGTCATTTCGTCCAATGGTCGGCGTTCCACACCATTCAGATAAACAGGGGTCGCTTTTTCATCAAAACGGGACCAAGCGTCAAAAACAGCAGTAAATATGAGTCCTAAATAACGCGATGTAATCGTAGGTCTGGGGTTAAATCGTTCCGTGTCCAGAGCCGTGGCTTCCAAAGCCATCCCTCCCCATTTATAGGCAACATTTTCCACTCCTTTGGGTTCTGGGGCCTCACTTTTGGGATTGTTGGAATTGTTTTTACAGGAAAGCACTATGCTGGCTACCAAGCATAGCAAGGTGATTTTTTTCATTAAAAATGTTATTTATTGGGTTGTCGAACCTTAAAAATATGAAATGATCGGGATTCCGCTAAGCTTTATATCCTTTTAAAATTTCCCGGATCCGGTCCACTACTTTCTCCGCATTGGCTTTGGTAAAGCACAGCGGGGGTTTGCTTTTAATGACGTTGTCATAGGGACCGTCCGTACTTACCAGGATATATTGCTCCCGAAGGACATTTTTTACATGTTGCGCCAAGGAGGTATCGGCTTCCGTGGAGCCTTCCCGGACCATATCCATACCAATAAAAAGCCCCGATCCCCGTACATCACCAATACAGGGGTATTCCTTTCCCAGTTCTTTTAGTAGAGCCATATAATGGTTACCCACTTTCAAGGCATTTTCCTGTAGTTTTTCCTGTTCCATAACGTCTAAAACGGCCATGCCGATGGCACAGGAAACCGGATTACCGCCAAAGGAGCTAAAAAATTCAACCCCTTTTTCAAAAGAGGCGGCAATTTCGGCTGTGGTCACTACGGCCCCTATGGGGTGTCCGTTGCCCATGGGTTTCCCCAATACTACAATATCCGGGACCACATCTTGCTGTTCAAAACCCCAGAAAACATCCCCCAGTCTGCCAAATCCCGTTTGCACCTCGTCGCTGATACAAACACCTCCCTGTTCTCGAATGGCGCCATAAAGGGGACTTAAATAACCCTTTGCCAAAGGGACCTGACCTCCGCAACCCACTATGGGTTCCGAAATAAACGCGGCCAAAGGTTGCGAAAGGCTTTTAATGTTGTGGATTGCCTCATTTGCATAGGCCTTTCCCGCAGTTCCATCGTTTTTATGGTATTGCCCCCGATAGGTATCCGGCAAAATGGTTTTATGGATATGGGACGACTGCCCCTGACCTTTTGGATGATTGAATTTATAGTCACTGATATTGATACCTATTTGGGTGTTCCCATGATACCCATGTTCCATCACCAGGAGGTTTTGAAGCCCGGTATGGGCTTTTGCCAACCGAATGGCCAAATCACTGGCTGCGCTGCCCGAGTTCACCAAAAATACTTTGTTCAGGGATTTGGGGAACTTGGCCAGTAAACGTTCCGCATAGGCTGGCAATAGGTCATACAAATACCTTGTGTTGGTATTCAATTTGCCCATTTGACGTTGCCCAGCTTCTACGACCATAGGATGTTGATGCCCCACATGGGGAATGTTGTTGTAAGCATCCAAGAACGAATTCCCCTGATGATCAAACATGTATTGGAATGCAGCTCGCTGCATAAAAATGGGCTTTTTATAGCTAATGGAAAGAATAGTGCTCAGGTGTTTTTTTCGATCTGCCAGGGCCTGCGCCATGGAGGGTGTATCTTTTTTGGGAAGTCCAACCGCCCTCCGGAAGGAGTTTTCGGCCTTTATCGCGCCAATTTCAAGCCATTTGTACAACAGGGTCCAGGCCTTTTCCTCGCTGACCGAAGCATAGGCGTTGTTGGGATCATTGGTGGCAGCGTGGGCAGAATTGCAGACGCTGGTACATAAACGCATGGCAATAAGGTAGTAGAGCAGGGAAATCTCCTTTTCCTCCAAGGGGAGGACGCTATGATAGGACCCCAATAAGGGTTCGGCCCACTGCAACGGTTCTTCACTGGCATAGAAAACATAGGTTGCCATTATGGCCACCTCGTTGATGAGTTGTGAATGGGCACAGTCCCCAAAATCAATAACGCCAAAAACTCCGTTTCCCTGAACAAGGATATTCCATTCATTTAAATCATTGTGAATGGTAGCCTTCCGAAGTTGGGGCAGTAGGGGCAATACCCAGTATTCGTATTGTTGAAAAAAGTAGGAGACCAAATTGCGCTTTTTGGGGGAAGCAATGGCAGCCAAATACTTCTTATTGAGCTGAACGGATTGCAAATCCCATTCCCATGTCCGGGCCCGGAGTGCCACATGGTCAAAATCCAACAAAGCTCCGTCCAATTGACCCGCATAGTGTCCCAAAGAACAAATGATACCGGAATTAAGGGGGGCGTCCCCCATAAAAGTACCTTCAACAAAGGTCAATAACCGGCAAAGATTGGACTGTTCCCCAATCGTTAAAACTTTTAGGAAGGAGCCATCCACAAAGGGAATAGGTTTGGGAATTTCCTGAATTCCTTTGGATTGAAGGTGAAGTAGCAATTGATTTTCGGCTTCAAGAACTTCCAAAAGACCTTTATAGTTGGAATAGGTTTTAAAAATATACTTCCCTTGGGAAGAATCTACCAGATAGTTTTTGTTGGCGTAACCATATAACGGTTTTACCGTGACCTCCTTTAGCCCGAACCCTTCTTGAAGAACCGCTGTAATGCTCATAAATTCCATTCTTAGGTATACGCTACCGTTTTTGAGTTCTCGTGTAGTAGGCTAAAATTAAGGTGTTCGGCTGGCTTAATCAATCGAATTCCTGAAACGATATTGCAATTGGACCCCGGCAAAGTAGTTGATTCCGTTTCCTGGGAAGAAAAATCGTGGTTGGTTGCCACCAAAACCGACGGCGTTCACCAAAACGGACTGGGCAAAGTTGGTGTTGAAAAGGTTGTTTACGCCAGCATTCAATCCAATATGGAATTTATCCAAAACCTCGGTACGATAACGGAGTTGGGCATTGAAGACATTAAAGGATTCGCTAAAAAAGGTATTGGCATCAGTTAAAGGGATTTCATCCACAAATTGGTGGGTAAGGTTAAATACAATGCCACTGGCATTTCTAATGGTGATACCGGAATTGATCCGATGTCTCGGTACACCGGCCAGGTTATTCCCCGAAAAGTCATTGTCCCCATCCAAAAAATCCACGAACGTATGGTTGCTATAGCTGTAGCTGATTCGTGGGATTACGTACCAATTTTGGGCAAGGTTACCGCTGTAGGAAGCATCCAATTCAATGCCTTGATGTTTGGTCTCACCGGCATTTCGTCCTATAAATAAGTCTTCATCGATCCGCTCCGCAACCAACAGATCCGTAATATCCATCTGGTATAGGGAAATTCCCAAATTCAGTTTTTTGTTCCATAGCGCAAGAATACTTCCAAGTTCATAGCTCCATCCCTTTTCTTGTTCTATGGTTGGATTGATAACGCCATCCGGAGTTAAGGTTTCCTCCAGACCAGGATTGGAAAACCCCCTACTTGCATTGGCAAAGAACCGACCATAGCCCACCTCGTACGCGACACCAAAACTTGGTAATAGAATCGGGTCAAAATCCCGTTGTGCAGAAGTGTTTTCTTCACCGGAGTTGAACAAATCCCTGAAATCATAATCCGTTTTGTTGAAATTAAGGCCCACTTGTGCCTGTAGTCTGTTGGCAATAGGAAAGGTATATCCTCCAAAAAGGTTCAATTGGGAGCGGAATTCCTTGTTTTCACTAAGTCGTTCCCCCTGCAAACTTCCATTGCCATCATTATCTCGGAACTCATTTACAAAAGTCTGCCAGTTGTACTCGTCCCTGTACAGTTCCCCACCAAAGGTGAAATCGCCTTTGAACAATTTTCCCTCCGTTACCGATCGTAATCCAAAGCCATGGGTAAACTCATCCAGGATGTTGAAGGGCCTGGGTTCAAAATGGTCCAAATAGGTGTAGAAAATACTATTGGTGGTCCTTAGCTTTTGATTGAACCGGTGGCTATAGGAGATGCCTGCCAGGGTATACCTATTATCTTCAAATCCCCTGGCAGCAAGCCAGTTGGCTGCCGCACGCCTTGGGTCTTCCCTAAAATCGGTTTCATTTAGGGAACTGGGAATGCTGGCAGTATAATCGATATGGTTGATTAAAAAATCCAATTTCCCTTTATCATTCAATCGTACCGATGAGGTGAGCAAAACACCATCGCGTTCAAAGCTGTTGTTTTGTCGAAACCCATCAGTTTGCAAGTGATTGTAACTAAAATTGATGTTGAAGTTTTTTTCGGAATGGCGAAAGGCCAAATTGTTCTTTAGAGTAGTAAAGGAACCAAAAGTGAAGCTATTTCCCAGAAAGGTCCTTCCTACTTGGGGAGGTTTGGTATTTAAAACAATGGCACCCCCCAGATTGGCACCCAAAGCGGTCCCTTTTGGGCCCTTGACCACTTCAATACGACCCATATTTTCAAAATCATAGGCTTCAATGGTGGAAACCCCTGTGCCATTGGTTACCGGGATTCCGTTGAAGTAAAGACGGAGCTTATCCGTACCAAATGGGGTTCTTGCGCCAACACCACGAATGGTAATGCGGTTGGTGTTCAGGGCACCGGAAAGCACATATAATCCAGAAATTTGGTTTAATCCCCCTGCAAAATCAATGGGGCTGAACTGCTCCAAATCCGCCACTCCCAAACTGGACGATTCCGTAATGCCCACAGCTTTTTTGGTAATGAATTCCTCAATCAGGGTCACTTCATCCAACGTATTGATGGAATCCCGTTGTTGACTCTGTGAAAAAGTCAGAAAACAGGTCAAAAGCATTGAGAAGAATAAGGGGCCTTTCATAGCAGGGCCAAAAGTAAGGATTAAAAGCGATAGCCCAAGGGTATACTGTTGCTCCCAAAAGTTGGGGAGCAAGATGGGAACGGGGAAATTGGGTTGGTTTGGCCGGGAATCCATCAGTTTTACGGCCAGGAAGACCAAAATACTATGGGTCAGCTATAAAAGCCAATACCATTTTTGATCAGTTCGTAGTACTTTTTTTCACTAAAGGAATAAAGGTATGGGGCTTTGTTGGCGGCGCCCGTCATTTGTTTCTCATGGCGGATCAAAATACCCAACTTTAAGAGTTTTCGCTGAAAATTACTGCGTTCCAAAGGTTTGCCGAGAATCGCCTCATAGAGTTTTCGCAAATCCTGCATGGTGAACTTCTTGGGCAATAAGGAAATACCGATGGGCAAATAATTCAACTGGGTTTTTAGGTGATCCAGGGCTTTGGTAATAATCGCTTTGTGATCTAAGATCAGATTGGGCAATGCATCGAGGGACTTCCATTCACAGACCTCACTAAATGCATCCGGTCTGGGGTGTATCCTTTTAATGTCAACAAGGGCAAAATAACCGGTGGTAATGAATCTATCGGTAATCCATTTCAAAAAATTGGGACTTAGCTCTTCCATCATTTTTAAGTGGTACAGCGGTTTCGCAATTTGAGGATTTTTGTTTCGGAGGCTGCTCCCAAAGGTGTAAAATTGCTTTACAAAAACGGAACTGAGACCGGTACGTTCCCGGAGTACGCGTTGTGCGGCATCATCCAAATGCTCTGTTTTTTTGATAAAACCGCCGGGTAAGGTCCAAACACCGTCATTTTTCCATTTGAGCAATAGCACCTTTAGTTGTTGGCTTTCATAGCCCAGGATGACGCAATCTATGGAATTTCCTGGGAGGTAGTCCTCGAGTTGCGCTTCAAATGACTTGATATGATGTAAAAGATCGGTCTCTGGGTCCACAGCAAAAATTTAATGTGTCTTTTTTACACAATACCGCAATGGTTTTGTATTTTTGTGTCAAATTAACACAATAAAAAATGAAGAAGCTTCTAAAAGTTCTGAAATATATCCTCATCGCCGTGCTTTCGATCATTGTAGTGGGCGCTGGAATCTTCTATTTTACCAAGAAGAGTGCGTCCAATAAAAACATGAAACTCCTGGGTGGGGAAGCTGAAGTTTTGAATGAAAAAGGAATCCGTTTTAGGGATTTGAACAAGAACGGAAAATTGGACGTTTATGAAAATCCCACAGCACCCATTGAAGCGCGCATCAATGATTTGATCGATCAAATGACCCTTGAAGAAAAGGCAGGTACCATGTTTGTGACCATGATAGGAACCACACCCAAGGGGGAACCTATGGAAACCCCGGTGTTAAGTACCGACCCCTTGGTGCTCATGATGTCGTTTGCCCTGCCCTCCAATTCTGAAATGATTGCCAGGAAGAAAATGAACAGCTTTAATATTCTGGCTTCCTTGGATGCGGAATCCATGGCCAAATATGCCAATACCATTCAAAAAATGGCGGAGCGTACCAGATTGGGAATTCCCATTACCGTAGCTACCGACCCAAGGCACGGTACCATCAATAATCCAGGGGCATCGCTGTTCACACCAGCGTTCTCCCAATGGCCTTCATCCTTGGGGCTGGCTGCAACAAGGGATACCCTCCTGGTAAGGGAATTTGGAGATATTGCCAGGCAGGAGTACCGGGCCGTTGGAATACATTTGGCGCTGCATCCTATGGCCGATTTGGCCACAGAGCCGCGTTGGGCTAGGACCAATGGTACTTTTGGTGAAGATGCCGGTTTGTCCGCTGCAATGACCAAGGCATACGTTTTGGGGTTTCAGGGCGATTCTTTGCAAGAAACGAGCGTAGCCTGTATGACCAAGCATTTTTCTGGGGGAGGGCCCCAAAAAGATGGGGAGGACGCCCATTTTCCCTATGGAAAGGAACAAGTGTACCCTGGGAATCATTTTGCCTATCACGTACGGCCATTTACAGAAGGGGCATTTCCGGCAAAAACAGCACAAATTATGCCCTATTATGGCATTCCCGTAGGGCAGACAAATGAAGAGGTGGCCTTTGCATTCAATAAGGAAATCATTGGCGGATTACTTCGCGATTCCCTTAACTTCAAGGGAGTGGTCTGTACGGATTGGAACATCATAACGGATTCCAAAATAGGGGAAGGACGTGCATGGGGCGTGGAAGACCTTTCCACTAAAGAACGTGTTAAAAAGGTTTTGGACGCAGGATGCGACCAATTTGGGGGTGAGGCCATTCCTGGGGTCATTGTGGAATTGGTAAATGAGGGACAGATTCCCGAAAGGCGCTTGGATGTTTCCGTGAAACGCATTTTAAGGGATAAGTTCCGTTTGGGCCTTTTTGACGATCCCTATGTAGATGAAGGGAAAGCCGCCCAAATTGCAGGGAAGGAAGCATTTAAGGAAAAAGGGCTGAGGGCCCAGCAAAAAGCAGCGGTATTGCTCAAGAACGAAGGCATCCTACCATTGAAAAAGGGGACCAGGATTTATGTTTCGGGTGTGGAAGATGCGGAAGTATATACTTCTTTTGGCGAGGTAGTTTCCAGTCCATCCGAAGCCGATGTCATTATTGCGAGGATCAGAACGCCCTTTGATCCAAGGAGCGATTCCTTCCTGGAAAGTTTTTTCCATCAGGGGAGGCTGTATTATACTAATGAAGAGTTGGAGGAAATTCAAGGATTGATCCAACAAAAACCCTCCGTCGTAGTGGCAAATTTGGAACGTCCGGCTATACTCACGCCCATTGACAAAGAAGCAAAAGCGGTTATGGCAGATTTTGGCATTAGCGATCAAGTCCTTGCCAAATTGGTGTTTGGGGAAGCAAATCCACAAGGAAAAATGCCTTTTGAACTCCCTTCTTCCTGGGAGGCCGTTCAAAAACAACTGGAAGATGTCCCCTATGATTCCGAAAATCCGCTGTATCCATTTGGGCACGGATTGAGCTATTAAAGCCATAGGAAATTGGGTTGCTGATCAAATTTGCTCAAGAGTTATCCTTGCGGAGGGATAACAAAATGAAGAATGCCCCAATAAAACCCAAAACCATTCCCAACAGGAATAATAGGGCATAGTAAAAAGGTGCCCCACCCAAAAAATAGGTGGCCAAAGCAATGGTGGTCATTGCTATTCCACTAAGGGCAAAGGCCCTTCCCAGATTATAGTTTTTAAGTTTTTTGCTTTTTTCCATGGTGTACCATTCAGGTTGGTTATTTTAGTGCTTCTAGAGGAATCATAAGGTATGAAAATTGTTTCTTACAACGTAAACGGAATTAGGGCTGCCATGAAGAAGGGTTTTGTGGGATGGTTACAAACCGTGGATGCGGATGTGGTCTGTATCCAAGAGACCAAAGCAATGCAGGAACAGGTGGAAGTTGAGGCATTGGAGGCCATTGGATACGGTCACCATTACTGGTATAGTGCCCAAAAAAAGGGATACAGCGGGGTTGCCGTGCTGTGCAAAACCAAACCTGACCATGTGGAATTTGGTACTGGAATTGACTATATGGATATTGAAGGAAGAAACTTAAGGGTAGATTTTGGGGATGTTTCCGTAATGAGCATGTACCTGCCGTCCGGAACCAATATGGACCGATTGGAACACAAGCTGACCTATATGGCGGATTTCCAAAAATACGCTGATGAACTGCGTAAGGAACGTCCCAACCTTATCGTTTGCGGAGACTACAATATCTGTCATGAAGCCATTGATATACATGATCCCGTTAGAAATAAGAATGTATCTGGTTTTTTACCGGTTGAACGGGAATGGATCGGCAATTTTATCAAAAGTGGTTTTATTGACAGTTTTCGGTATTTCAATAAGGAGCCCCATAATTATACATGGTGGAGTTATCGTGCCAATTCCAGGGCAAACAACAAAGGCTGGCGATTGGACTATGGGATGGTAAATGAATCATTAAAAGACCGTTTAAAACGATCGGTCATACTTTCAGAGGCGGAACATAGTGATCATTGTCCAATTTTACTTGAAATCGAAAAATAACATTCCCTTAAAAAGCCAGGGTTTTCAGTTTGCCTATTTTTGAAGCTTTTAAAGCCGTACCCATGAAATATACCCGACTACCCAATACGAATATCCGTATCAGTAAAATGTGTTTGGGCACCATGACCTGGGGCCGCCAGAATTCCGAGGCGGAAGGCCATGAACAAATGGACTATGCTTTGGAGCAAGGGATCAATTTCTTTGATACTGCGGAATTGTACCCCATTCCTCCCAAAAAGGAACTCTATGCCATTACGGAGGAAATTATAGGTCGTTGGTTCAAAAAAAGGGGAAATCGGGATAAGGTGGTTTTGGCCTCAAAAATTGCGGGTCCTGCACCATTTTCAAAATACATCCGTACCACAGGCTTTCGTAGGGAATCCATCATCACGGCCGTTGAGGGAAGCTTGGAGCGACTTCAGACCGATTACATTGATCTGTATCAATTGCACTGGCCAGAGCGGGCCACCAATTTTTTTGGACAACGGGGATATGATTCGGAAAGCCATGATTTCTGGGAGGATCGTATCCATCAGGTTTTGGAAACGCTAAGGGATTTGGTCAAAGAAGGAAAGATTAGGCATGTTGGCCTTTCCAATGAGACGCCTTGGGGGACCATGAGGTATTTGGAGGAGAGCAAGGTGCATCAAGATTTGCCAAGGATGCTCACCATCCAAAACCCTTATAGCTTGTTGAACCGTTTGTTTGAAGTAGGCCTTTCCGAAGTATCCATGCGGGAAAAAATAGGGCTGCTGGCCTACTCCCCCTTGGCTTTTGGGGTATTGAGCGGGAAATACTTGGATGAAATCAAGCCCCGGAAAGGTAGATTGACCTTGTTTCCCCATTACAATCGTTACAGTAGCGAAAATTCCACTAGGGCAACACGGCAATATGCCGATTTGGCCAAAGCACATGGTCTGTCCTTGGCCCAAATGGCATTGGCATTTGTAAACACAAGACCCTTTTTGACCAGTAACATTATTGGTGCCACCACCATGGAACAATTGAAGGAAAATATTGATTCAATTCATATGGAGCTATCGGATGAGGTTTTGGACGGTATTGAAGCGATTCACAATGGTATTCCAAATCCCGCACCTTAACGGTTATCTTCTTTTTCCAAAATCACCGGAACTGGATTACGAAATACGTCCTCATTTTTTGATAAAGAGTTGCTGAAAAAGTGTAACACCGCACTTTTTTTCAAGTCTTATTTTAAAACAATGCGACAACTCATCGTTATATCCGGATTCCTGGTATGGAGCGCAATCGCCCAAGCGGCGGATGGAGAGCGTATTGCTTTTCCCAAAGCCGAGCAAATTACCGAAAATACGGTGCGTATCCCTTTTGATCTTGTGGACCACCTGATTGTAATAGAGGGTCAGGTGCTTGGCAAAAAAGGAGGGTTCATTATTGATACCGGGGCAGAAGCCTTGATTCTCAATAGAGTGCACTATCCCAAGAACCTGCCCGTGAGAAGAAAGGTTGCATCTTCATCCGGTGTTATGAGTGCCATGGACGATGTTTTTCAGAATATAGTGGACGCGCTTTTACTTTCAAACACCTTTAGTATTTCCAAAAAAAAGGCGGACATCATAGATCTTTCACATATTGAAAAGCAGAAAAAGGTCAAGATTTTGGGCATCATTGGGCACAATGTGTTGGAGGACTATGAAATTTTCATCGATTTTTACTTGAAACAGATCACCTTGAGTAAACTCGGTTCTTTGGGGAACACCCTGGATTCGGACGTTTATCTGGAAAAAATAGCGGACAGCCTTGATTTCAGCCTAAAAAAACACAGCATTGTGCTGCGGGGCGAAATCAACAGTCATTTCCTAAGTTTGGGCTTGGATACGGCCGCCGAACTAAACCAATTGACTCCAGACGCACATTCCCGGATTTTGAAGTATTTTTATCCTAAGAAAAGGGTCATGGTCATGGGCGCCAGCAGACGCAAAAAGGAGGTCCTTATTGGTAGTCTTCACCGTATGAAGTTAAGTGAAACGGTATACTTGGGACCTATGACCACCATGCTCTCCCGAATGAGTAGGCTAAATGAGGCTTTTGGCACCGAACTTGATGGTTTATTGGGGTATGAATTTCTGAAACAAAAGCGTGTCATCATTAATTATAAGAAGAGAAAGTTATATTTTATCGACTTTCCAATGGTACCCAAATGAAACGGATTCTGATATATAGTTTCCTGCTTTTGAGCGGTTATTTGGTTTTGGCCCAACAAAAAGGGTACAGAATCGAAGGGGATGAGGTAGTCTTTACTTTTGACAGAAAAGACTACGCGTTGGCCCGTGAAGATGGATTTGGTGAGGTGGTGGGTTTTGATGACCTGGACATCAACAGTGTGGCCGTGGCAGGGGAGTTCAATAATTGGTCCTATTATCAATGGAAGATGGTAAAGGTAGATAAGGACCGTTATGAGCTTCGTAAAAAGCTATCGGATTTTGACCATCAATTCTCATGGGAGTTCAAGTATGTCATTAATAATTTCTTTTGGGCGGAACCGAGAAAAACGGATGCAAATGTTACCAGGGCGTTTAAGGATGGTTATCCGTTACCTGTTTATAATTTAATGATGTATACTGCCCGGCCAGACGAAAACGGGAATGCTACATTTAGGTTAAGGGGACATTCAAATGCAGAAAAGGTCATCTTGGCCGGAAGTTTCAATAAGTGGGACGAGCATGTATTTCAAATGCAAAAAAGGGAAGGATATTGGGAATTGAGCCTACAATTGCCTCCCGGGGAATATGAATACAAATTCATAATTGATGGGGAATGGACCGAAGATATGGACAACCCGTATAAAGTGCTCAACGAATTTGGAGGCTACAACTCAGTTATCCAAATTACCAGGAAAGTGCCATTTTTCCTCAGGGGTTTTGCAGATGCCCAACGGGTTACGCTTTCCGGTTCTTTCAATGATTGGGCCACCGAGGGTCATTATATGTTGAGAACAAGCAATGGTTGGGTGGATACTTTGGCCTTGGTAGGGGGTAAGCACCATTACAAATTCATTGTGGATGGGGAATGGATGGTAGATCCTGAAAACTCAGTTAGGGAATACGATGGCAAGGGGAACATCAATTCCGTATGTATGGTACGGTAAGCATCAAGGATAAGTGTTTTTTAAGAGGGGGATTTTGACAATTGACCGTACTTGGAAAAGCAAGTGCTACCCAAAAAGATGGCTTACAACGTCCTCAATTTTGGAAACAAGGAATACCTGTATGTTCGGGTTTTTTAAACCAATTTTACTTCGTTTGGAGACGTAAATCGTAGAAAACCCCAATTTTTCAGCCTCTAGGATTCGTTGATCCACACGTTGTATGGGCCGCACTTCCCCGGCCAACCCAATCTCGGCGGCAAAACAGGTCCCTTTTTCTATGGGGATATCGGCATTGCTGGACAGTATTGCGGCCATTACGGCCAAATCAATGGCTGGATCGTCCACTGTGATTCCTCCGGTAATGTTAAGGAAAACGTCTTTTGCCGCCAATTTAAAACCAGCACGTTTTTCCAGAACGGCCAATAGCATATTCAATCGTTTCGCATTGAATCCCGTGGCCGAGCGCTGGGGGGTTCCATATACTGCAGTACTTACCAATGCCTGAACTTCGATCAACAAAGGCCGCATACCTTCTACCGTTGCTGCAATGGCAGTTCCACTCAATTCCCCTTCGTTATTGGAAATCAATATTTCGGAGGGATTGATCACTTCCCTTAAGCCACTGCCTTGCATTTCGTAAATCCCCAACTCTGCCGTAGAACCAAATCGATTTTTCAAGGACCGTAAGATCCGATACACATAATTTCTGTCTCCTTCGAATTGAAGAACCGTATCGACCATGTGCTCCAAAATTTTGGGACCTGCAATGGTACCGTCCTTGGTAATATGTCCCACCAGGATTACGGGAGTATTGCTTTCTTTGGCAAATTTGATGAGCTCCGCCGTACATTCCCGTATTTGCGAAATGCTCCCCGGAGCCGATTCTATGTAATCCGAATGTAGGGTTTGAATGGAATCAATAACGACCAAATTGGGTTCCAAGGCCACTATCTGTTGAAAAATGTTTTGGGTCTTGGTTTCGGTAAGGATGTAACAATTTTTGGCCGTGGGCGTAATCCTGTCCGCCCGCATCTTAATTTGCTTTTGGCTTTCTTCGCCGGACACATAAAGTGTTCTAATGGGTACTTTTAAGGCAATTTGGAGTAGGAGCGTGCTTTTCCCGATTCCCGGTTCCCCTCCCAACAAGGTCAAGGAGCCCGGAACCAATCCACCGCCCAGGACCCTATTGAATTCTTGGTCCAGTAAATTGAATCGAACTTCACTGTCGTTGGTTATTTCGTTGATCGGAAGGGGTCTGGCCGTTTTGCCCTGTTTTGATAAGGCGGGTTTCCAGGCCGATTTTTCCTCTTTTTCGACCACTTCCTCAACAATGGTGTTCCATTGTTTACAAGAGGTGCACTGCCCAATCCATTTTGGATATTGGGCCCCACAATTTTGACAGAAAAAAGCAGTTTTGGTCTTAGCCATTGGGCTAAGATAGCAAAACCATCAGTAGCCAAAATCTGCCTTTATGGCATCAATTTTTTCCAGGGCCATTTCTTTGGTCAAGAAGTCGATCTCGTCCATTAGAAAGGATTTTTCAAAGGCTTTCATTGCCTTTTTGGGTTCCCCGGCAAGCTCCAAATACTCGCCTTCCAAATAAAACCCAAGCATGGTCTCGGGAAACTGTTTTTTGCAAATATCCGAAAGTGCCTTTAGGGAATCGAAATCGTCCTTTTTTAAGCTGCCCGCATATATGGCCATAATGTCGTTCAGTTCAACTTCCTTTTTAAAGCCCAGCAAATTTTCAATCATGCCATATTTGTTTTCCAGGTATTGGATCACCGGCTCGTTGGAAGTCAGTATTTGCTCCTTATATTCCTTGGGACTAATGGGGCGGAACATTTTAAAAATATTATCAAAGGCTTTGCTAATCCCATATGCTGCAATTGACGTATGGTCGGGTTCTTCATATTCATCGAAGAAGTAATGCAAGGTCTCCTTGTTAATTGAGGCAATGGCATTGTTCATTTGGAGAATTCGATTGCGATCCTCGGTCTTGCTATTTTCCAAAACCAAGTTGTAAAAGATTTCCTGGTTCAGATCGGATAGTCGGGAGGGAATCCTACTTTCCATCTCAGTGGCCAATACCGGTGAAATTATGAGATAGGAATTGAACAACGATTTGTCCTTGAACAAAAAGTAATTTCCAAAATTGGCAGTGATATCATAACCAATGAACATCTTAAAGGGTGCAATGGCATAGCTGGTTTCCAAGTAGGGAATCAATT
This sequence comes from Croceivirga sp., assembly GCA_028281025.1. Taxonomy (GTDB): domain Bacteria; phylum Bacteroidota; class Bacteroidia; order Flavobacteriales; family Flavobacteriaceae; genus Croceivirga. The sequence continues at coordinate 123,833 of JANQKR010000016.1, read as the reverse complement.
CGGTTCCCAGAAACTCGTAAAAAAGCTTCCCCTTTTCCGTGGGCAGGCCCGTGGTTTGCTCAAAATCGCAATCTTCCCATCGCAATTCGTTTTCTTCTTGGTGTACGCCTACTATAATGGACTCGGGCATACGATGGTACTTGCTAAAAAATTTGGCATTGGAGACGACCAGGTCAAAGAGGTAATCGGCATCCAGTACCACAATTAGGGGATATTTTTTGTCTTCGGAATAATTTTCGGGGAAGTAGTACGATACATCCCTGCGTTCCTGTAGTTTGAAGGATTCAAAGATTTCTTTGGTTATCTGTGCGTTAAGGCCAAAGCAAAGCAGCCCAAAAAGGAGCAATAATGGTTTGTTCATGGGGCATTGGTTTGATAATCAGAGATTATCGATTTCGATTCAATAACGGTAAGAGTACAAAAGATATTGCGCCAAAAACCAGGACCATAAAGGTTTGGGCTATCCACATGATCCATCCAAATGCATTCCCGGCTACTGTGCCCACTCCAAAGAGTTCCAGGGCTTTACCAACCGCTATGGGAAAAGCGAGGAAACCACCATTGGTTGTGGTCATGGCAAATGCTCCCGCCACAAAGGCGACCAAGGTGGCCCCAAAAGACAAACCAACCGTTTCCATAACGGTGAACTTTATGACCCAGAACATAAGGATGTACGCAAACCAAATAAAAAAGGTGTGAAAGATAAAGGGCCACTTTCGCTTCATTTTAAATATGCTGAGCACGCCCTGAAGGACATCGTTCAAGAAGTTTTTGAGTTTGGAGGCAAAGGTTGATGTTGATTTTTTTAAAATTCGAATACCCAGGAACAAACCTGCAATCCCCACTACCAAGATGATGGCACCACCGGCAATTCCCAATCCAGATTCCTTTATGAACCCCAATATTAAATCCGTTTGTAGTATTAGGGCTATCCCGATAACCAAAAAAAGCATGATCAGGTCAATGATCCGCTCCGTCACTATGGTACCCATCCCTTTTTCAAAAGGTACGCCTTCATAAGTACTTAATGCGGTAGCCCTTAAAATCTCCCCGGAACGTGGTACTCCGAGATTGGCCAAATAAGCAATCAGCACAATAAGGGTATTATTGCTCACCTTGGGTTTGTATCCAAGGGGTTCCAAAAGGTAATTCCACCTAATGGCCCGGGATACGTGGCTCAATATTCCAATAAAGAGGGATACGCCCACCCAAAAAATGTCTGCTTGACCAATGTATGTAATGATCTGATCTCGCTGTTCGGGAGTGGTGGAACTATACAAATACCAAATCAAAAAAAGCCCCAGGGAAATGGGGACTAGAAGTTTGAGTGTCTTTTTTAAGGAAGGGGTCAAATTAGTTCAATAAGTTGGTTTCCTCATTTGGGAAAACCAATGCCGGATTGAATTTTTTGGCCTCTTCAATGTCCATCCAGGCATAGGTGATCAAAATAAGCACATCTCCTGCGGCCACTTTACGGGCCGCGGCACCGTTCAGTGTTAGTTCCCCGGAACCCCTTGGGCCTGGGATGGCATAGGTTTCCAGGCGTTCCCCATTATTGTTGTTGACAATTTGGACCTTTTCACCACGAATGATGTTGGCGGCATCCATCAAATCCTCATCAATGGTAATGCTACCAATATAGTTGAGGTCGGCTCCGGTGACCTTTACACGATGAATTTTGGATTTTACTACTTCTATCTGCATTTGGAGCAAAATTATTTAATTCAGGGCAATATTATCTATCAATCGAATCCCTTCTGCATAAACGGCAATAAAGGCCCTATATTCTTTGTTTACCTGAACTTGGTTTACCGGGATCAAGGTATCTATATCGGTTATTTCAAAATATTCCAATTCAAACAATTGGTTTTCATTAAATTGAATGGAAACCCAATCCCTTATATCCTTAGCATTTTCCGTGCCAAATTTGGCTTTGGCAGCTTTCAACATTTGGTATATAAAACCAGCTGCCTCCCTAGTCGGTTTGGAAAGTCTTTCATTACGTGAACTTCTGGCCAGCCCATTAGGCTCCCTTTCAATGGGGCAGGGTATGATCTGCAAATCAAGATTGGACTGTTCCACCAATTTTTGGATGATCTGTAACTGTTGAAAATCCTTTTCCCCGAAATAGGCCCTGTTGGGTCTAACGGCCTCAAAGAGCAGTTCCACAATGGTGGCAACACCATTAAAATGACCTTCCCTAAATTCTCCCTCCATCACTTTTTCAAGACCATTGAAGTTGAACGATTTTGAACTGATGTTCCCATTGTATATCTCCAGCTTGGATGGGGCAAAAATGAGGATTTGATCGGAGACGGACGCTAAAAGGGCACTATCCTTGGATAGGTCCGAAGGATATTTCTTAAGGTCTTCCTTATTATTAAATTGTGTTGGGTTTATAAAAATGCTTACCACGGTAAAATCATTATCCTTCAGGGATTTCCTTACCAGGGAAAGGTGTCCACTGTGTAAAGCACCCATTGTGGGGACAAGGCCAATGGACTTCTTTTTTGATTTCCATTCCGCAAGGATCACCTGAAGTTCCTTTTTACTTTGGAGTACATGCATGATTTAAAACAAAAGCGTGCAAAAATACTATAAATACTGGTATTAGGCATAATTTTTGTACTTTTGCAGCTACGTTTTGTCAGATGAACAAAAATTGCATGTATGACTGGTAAAAAGATATTGTTCGTATCTTCTGAATTAGTGCCCTACCTACCCGAGAACCAAGTTTCCTTAATGTCTTATGAAGCACCTAGAATGGTCAATAGCAATGGAGGCCAGATTAGGATTTTTATGCCAAGATATGGTAATATCAATGAAAGAAGGCACCAATTGCACGAGGTTATCCGTCTTTCTGGGATGAACTTGGTCATTAACGATATGGATATGCCCTTGATCATTAAAGTGGCCTCCATACCAAGGGAGCGGATCCAGGTTTATTTTATAGACAACGATGAGTACTTTAAGAGGAAAGCTACTTTTGAGGATAAGGAGGGAAATCTTTTTCCGGATAATGATGAAAGGGGAATCTTCTTTGCCAAGGGTGTTGTGGAAACCGTGAAGAAATTAAATTGGTCCCCGGACATTATTCATGTCCATGGGTGGATGGCGTCATTATTGCCTTTATATCTTAGGGAGTATTATGCGGATGAGCCCATTTTCATGGATAGTAAAATAGTAACCTCGGTTTATGGAAAGGGATTTGATGGTGAGTTGAACAGTGGCATGTTGGATAAAATTGCTTTTGACGGTATAGACAAGGACAAAATAGATGTACTACAAACGCCTGACTATAATAATTTGTTAAAGGTTGCAGTGGATTATTCCGATGCCATTATTTTAGCCTCGGAAGAGGTTTCAAGTGAGTTGGTGGATTATGTAAATCAACTGGATAAACCGGTTCTTCCCTTTGTTTCATTCCAAGAAACGGATGAAGCCTATGCCAATTTCTATAATACACAAGTTTTAAAATAAGCCTAATGGGTTTGAACAAAGGGTGGATTTCGGCTTTGGCCGGAACCTTTTTTTTATGGGTCTTTTTGGTTTCCTGTGAAGATGATCTTAATACTACTATAGGGGAAGGGGTAATTCCTGGGGAACCCTTCATTTCCGGAAGGGCGGAGTACGATGTATTTGCGTATAACAGGAGTTCGGTGGCCGTTCAGACCAATAGATTGCCACTGTACCAGATTGGGGTATATGATGACCCGGTATTCGGAAGAAGGGAAGCCATAGTCACTTCACAAATTGCATTTCAAAATTTACAGGGCGACCCGGTTTTTGGAAACTATAGCCAAGACCTCGAGGATTTGCCGGAGGCGTCCAGGGAAAGGGATACCATACCTGAAAACGAAACGGTGAAAGAGGTACTGCTGTACCTACCATACCAAATAGTCCCGGGTTCAAGCAGTGATAGGGACGGCGATGGAGTCCCGGACGAGTTGGAGCGCCCTGAAGATAGGGACGATCCCAATAGTGATCAGGACAATGATGGGTTAACGGATTTGGAAGAGTCCATTCTTGGGACCAATCCTTTTGACCCGGACACGGATGGTGATGGAATCAATGACGCCGATGATGAGACTACCCTAACAAATACCTTTGCCAATGCCTTTGCATTGGATAGTATATTTTCCAGACGGCTGATAAATAATCCCAATCAACAACTCGTAGGCGAGGAATTCACCCTAAAGGTGGAACGCTCCACTTTTTTCCTAAGGAACCTGGATCCCAACACAAATTTTGAAGAAGCCCAGGAATATCTTTCCAACACCAATATTCCAAGTTTTACGGAAGGAAATCCCTTGTTTGAAGGAACGGTAACCATTGACAATGAGCAAATTGTAACGTTCAACGAAGATGACCCGGATACCGATGAAAACGAATCCTTGACCATCAATACCGATTTAAGTCTGCCTCCTGGAGTACAAGTGGCATTGGACCCTCAGTTTTTCCAAGAGAACATTTTGGATAAAGAAGGGGATTTTGAGCTTTTTAGTCAATCCAACCTTGCCGATTTTATCAGGGGCCTCCATATCTCCATTATCCCAAACAACGAGGATCTTATGATATTGTTCAATCTGCTACAGGCCAATATCACCATTACCTATGAGTTCGATGATTTTGTGGTGGACGATGATAACCCTGCAGGGACCATTGAAAAGGTTGAACGTGCGTTTACGCTGAATTTTCTTCAAAATATAGACGGTGCGGTCAGGGGAAATGCGGTAAACACTTTTATTGATGCTCCCTTGCCCTCGGATATCATCGGGCAATTGGATAATCCCACCGAAAATGCAAGCCGACTTTTTCTAAAAGGAGGGTCCGGTACTTTTTCCGAATTGCGCCTGTTCAACGAGGATGCCGAAATTGCCAATGACATTATAGCGGACATTAAGGCGAATGATTGGGTCATTAATGAGGCCAATTTGGTCTTTAATGTAGATCGCAGCAGATTGGATTTGAATGGGGGAACCATTGAACCACCTCGTTTGTACCTCTTTAACGCGGAAAATAACACCCCTTTATTCAATGTTTTGGCAGAGCCAGCGAATCTGCAATCCCCTTTGGACCAATTTTTGGACTACGATGGTATATTGGAACGTGACTCAGAAGAAAAGGGCATAAAGTACACCGTACGGATTACCGAATATCTCAATGATATTATAGTCCGGGATTCGACCAATGCCCCATTAAGGTTAACACTTACTTCCAACGTGGGTATCGGATCGGTACAGGAAGCGGAAGCAACGCTGGGGGAACGTGTGGATTTGCCCTTGATGAATACGATCAATCCCCTTGGGACCGTATTGTTCGGCAACAATGTCCTTACCGAAGAGGAGGATAAAAAACTAAAACTTCAGATTTTCTATACCGAAATCGACTAAATTTTAGATCCTCCCCGATACAGGACATGGATTTTTTCCGTTATATAAAGCAGAATACAAGCCCAATACACGATATCTATTACTTTTGAAATTAAATTGGTGTTACTTTGCAACGTTTTTAAAATTTTGAACTATGTGTGGAATTGTTGGTTACATTGGTCATAGGGATGCCTATCCAATAATAATCAAAGGACTTCAAAGGCTGGAGTACAGAGGCTATGACAGTGCAGGTATTGTGCTGTTCGATGGGGAGGACACCCAGCTTGCAAAGACAAAGGGAAAAGTTGAAGATCTTAGGAACAAGTCCAAGGCGACCATCTCTACCAAAGGGAAATTGGGTCTGGGCCATACGCGTTGGGCAACCCATGGTGTTCCCAATGATGTAAACTCCCATCCACATTATTCGAATTCGGGAAATTTGGTGATTATCCACAATGGAATTATAGAAAACTACGAATCCATTAAAAAAGCCTTAATTGAAAGAGGATATACCTTTGAATCCGATACGGACACCGAGGTCTTGATCAACCTTATAGAAGAAGTAAAGGAAAAAGAAGGGGTGAAACTAGGAAAGGCAGTCCAAATAGCTTTGAACCAAGTAATTGGAGCTTATGCCATTGCCGTATTTGACAAAAGTAAGCCAGATGAGATAGTGGTTGCCAAATTAGGGAGCCCTTTGGCCATTGGGATTGGGGAAAATGAATACTTCATTGCATCCGACGCCTCGCCTTTTATTGAATTTACCAACAATGCCGTCTATTTGGAAGATGAGGAAATGGCCATAGTTCGATTGGGAAAGGAAATAAAGCTTCGGAAAATAAAGGATGATGCCATTGCCTATCCTTATATCCAAGAATTACAATTGAACATTGAGGAGATTGAAAAAGGAGGATATGACCATTTTATGCTCAAGGAGATTTACGAACAACCTAGGGCGATTTTGGATACGTACAGGGGGAGATTATTGGCCAATCAAGGAATTATCAGGATGGCAGGGATTGACCAAAACCTGGAAAAGTTCCTAAATGCCAATAGGATCATTATTGTTGCCTGTGGCACATCATGGCACGCAGGTCTTGTTGCAGAGTACATTTTTGAGGATTTGGCGAGAATTCCAGTGGAAGTGGAATACGCTTCGGAATTTAGATATAGAAATCCGGTAATTACGGAGAATGATGTTTTGATTGCCATTTCGCAGTCCGGGGAAACCGCGGATACCTTGGCGGCCATTAAGATGGCCAAGGAACGAGGTGCTTTTGTCTTTGGTGTTTGCAATGTTGTGGGTTCGTCCATAGCGAGGGAAACCCACGCCGGGGCCTACACGCACGCCGGACCTGAAATTGGGGTAGCCTCTACAAAAGCTTTTACCACACAAATTACGGTTCTAACACTTATTGCCCTAAAGTTGGCCAAAGAGAAGGGGGAGTTCACAGACTCTAAATTTCATGAGTTGTTGACCCAACTGGAGGGCATTCCGGCCAAGGTTGAAAAAACATTGCAATCCAATGTATTGATTGAGCAAATAGCGGACGTTTATAAAGATTCCACAAACTGCCTTTACCTGGGTAGGGGGTACAATTTCCCCGTAGCATTGGAAGGTGCATTAAAGTTAAAGGAGATCAGTTATATCCATGCGGAAGGCTATCCAGCTGCAGAAATGAAACATGGACCCATAGCCTTAATTGACGATCAGATGCCAGTTATAGTTATTGCAACCAGAAAAGGGCATTATGAAAAAGTGGTGAGCAATATCCAAGAAATTAAATCCAGACACGGTAAAATAATTGCGGTTGTATTTGAAGGGGATGAAACGGTGACCCAATTGGCGGACCACATTATCGAGGTGCCGGAAACCTCCGAGAGCCTATCCCCATTACTGACAACCATACCATTACAATTGTTGTCCTACCATATAGCGTTGATGCGCGGTTGTAACGTAGATCAACCCCGTAATTTGGCAAAATCGGTTACTGTAGAGTAACCAGATTACAATGCTATTCTTCATGCTAAAACCGAAAAAAGGCCAACTTTTTTGTTAAATTCTCAGTTTTGATGGACAAATTCTAAGGAAAAATTACTATGCATGCATAATTTTTTTCGATTTCTGTGGAATTCATGTCAAAAAAATGTATCTTCCCGACCTGATTTTTACACGAACTTAAAACTAACTTAACACAAATTCTTCACCGATGAAAAAAATCATTTTCGCATTTTCATTGCTGATAGGATTAACTTCTTATGCCCAGACCACTATTTCGGGAAAAGTTGTGGATCCCAACAATGACCCGGTCCCAGGCGCCAACATACTTGTAATAGGAAAGGCAGAGGGCGCTGTCGCCGATTTTGATGGTAACTTTACCTTAAGCACCTCTGAGGTACCCCCCTTTCGCTTAAGGGTAACCAGTATAGGTTATTCCGAAACGGTTGTTGAAGTCACTTCAAACAATCAGGTATTTACGATAACGTTACAGGAATCCTCCACCATTTTGGACGAGATTGTGATATCTGCCTCCCGAACTCCGGAACGTATTTTTGAATCCCCCGTATCGGTAGAGCGTTTTGGCCTTAAGGATATTCAAAACGCTACTGCGGAATCCTTTTATGGGTCCCTTCAAAACTTAAAAGGGGTGGATATTAATACAAACAGTTTAACCTTTCAATCAATTAACACCAGGGGCTTTGCCACCTTTGCCAATGTTCGCTTTTTGCAGTTGCTGGACGGTATGGACAATACCGCGCCAGGCTTGAACTTTGTCCTGGGAAATTTGGTGGGAATGAATGAACTGGATGTACAAAGCATAGAAATCCTGCCAGGAGCATCTTCGGCCCTGTACGGTGCAAATGCATTTAACGGTATCCTGTTCATGCAAAGCAAAAGCCCTTTCGACTTTCAAGGGATAAGCTCATACTTTAAGACTGGAATAACTTCCCAGGAATCCGCAGGGGACAATCCCTATTATGATGTGGGTATACGGGCAGCACATGCGTTTAACGATAAGTTTGCCATTAAGGCGAATTTCTCCTTTCTGCAAGGGGAGGATTGGCACGCTACCAGTGAAGTTGATGTCAATAACCCCGGCCTGGATAGGTCAAATCCCGCCTATGATGGTCTAAACGTTTATGGTGATGAGGTAAGTTTAAACCTGGACCGCCAATTAGGTTTTCCTAGCGGAACAATAGGTACCGTTTCCAGGACAGGATATAATGAACGGGATTTGACCAACTATAACGCACAAAGTGTGAAGGCAGATTGGTCCCTGCACTATCGCCCATTTGGGGATGACCTGGAGTTGATTTACAACGGTCGTATTGGTCGAGGTAATACCATTTATCAGGGAATTAACCGGTATGCCGTACAAGGATTTAAAATGCAGCAGCATAAATTGGAATTGAAAAATGATAATTTCTTTATTCGCGGCTACATTGTGGCAGAGAATTCGGGGAATGCTTACGACACCCGCTTTACAGGAATTAATATCAATAGACGATGGAAATCCGATGCGCAGTGGTTTGGAGATTATGCCGGCACGTTTTTGGTCTCCAGGAATAATGGTCTAACGGAACAACAGGCCCATGACCAGGCCAGGGCCGTTGCCGATACGGGCAGATTGATCCCAGGCACTCCGGAATTTCAAGCCGCCTTTAACGCGGTTACCGCCGACGGGGATTTGAGCACCGGTTCCCGATTTATTGACAATACCAAGTTCCGGCATGTCAATGGAAATTATAACCTGGCCCATTTGATTGACGACTGGGCAGATATTCAGGTAGGAGGCTCTTTCAGGGAATATGAACTGAATTCCCAAGGGACCATCTTTACCGATTTTGATGGCCCTATCACCTATAATGAATTTGGGGCTTATACCCAATTCCAGAAAAAGGTGCTGGATGACCGTTTAAAGATTACCGCCTCGGGAAGGTATGACAAGAATGAGTTTTTTGATGGATTCTTCTCTCCCAGGGCAGCATTGGGGATTACTTTAGGGGAACGCCGAAACCACAATATCCGTCTTTCCGTACAGCAAGGTTTTAGAAACCCCACGACACAGGATTTATTTATAGGATTGAATGCCGGAGCCGCTATTTTGGTAGGTTCTGCCCCTGCAAATCTTGATAGGGACGTACGTACATTTGATGTAAGCGAGCAAGGGCAATTGGCGGGCCAACCGGCCACGGTTCAGATTGTGGGTCGAGCGGCATATGAGAACGCCTTTACCGCAAGGTCCGTTGCCTTGGGAAGTCCAGAGGCCGTTCAGACCCCCCTTGTCCAACCAGAGGAAATTACTGCTTTTGAAGTAGGATATAGGGCGCAGCTGGGAAAATTCGCTATTGATTTGAACGGATATTACAATAGCTATTCCAATTTTGTGTCCGGTGCTTTTGTGGAAGTTCCACTTTACGGAGACGCTTTTGGCTCGGACGCTGAGCAGGCATTAGCATTGCAAGCTATTGGAAATGGGGATTTCCAAAGGTATCAGGTCTATACCAACTCCCCAGAGGATATCAATGCTTATGGTGCCAATATTGGTGTGGACACCAAAATAGGTGGATTCGATGTAGGGGTCAACTATACCTACACCCTTCTTGAAGATGCTGATGAGTTGCGCGATCGGGGTATCCGAACCAACTTCAATACGCCGGAACATCGTTTTAAAGCTTCGTTTGGACATACCGAGTTATTCAAAAACTTTGGATTTGGGATAAACTACCGATGGAGTGATAGTTATTTCTGGGAAGCGTCGTTTCAAGACGGGGATATTCCTTCCTTTAACGTAGTCGATGCACAGATCAACTATGCAGTGCCAAGTATGAAATCAGTATTCAAGGCAGGGGGTTCCAACTTATTGAACGAGGAGTACGTTACTGCCTTTGGTACAGGTAACGTAGGAGCAATTTATTACATTTCCTGGGCTATCAATCCATAGGAAAGTTAGAACGAAGGAACATTAAAAGAAGAGCCAAATCCGGCTCTTTTTTTATGCCAAAAAACAAGGGGTGAAGTTTCTTTTAAAAGATGGAAAATCCTATCTTTGCGCCCGAAAAAAAGATAGTGTACGCTCCTACACAGGGAATCAAACAAATTGAAATACTGAAGTAATGTCCAAAGTTACAGGAAAAGTTGCCCAAATCATTGGCCCGGTTATCGACGTCGAGTTCGAATCTGGCACGGAAATTCCAAAAATCTACGACTCACTTGAAATAAAAAAAGCGGATGGAACCACACTGGTCCTTGAGGTACAATCCCATATTGGGGAAAATACCGTTAGGACCATTTCCATGGACTCTACCGATGGACTAAGTAGGGGTGTGGACGCTACCGCAACGGGTAGTGCCATCCAGATGCCCATTGGTGAAGATGTTTATGGAAGGCTTTTTAATGTTATTGGTGACGCCATTGATGGAATGGACAATTTACCCAAAACCGGGGATAATGGTCTCCCCATTCACCGGGAGGCACCAAAGTTTGAGGATCTTTCCACCTCTACCGAAGTATTGTTTACCGGTATTAAGGTAATCGATTTAATTGAGCCCTATGCCAAAGGAGGTAAGATTGGGTTGTTTGGCGGTGCTGGTGTAGGAAAAACAGTGTTGATACAAGAATTGATCAATAATATTGCCAAAGGACACGGTGGTCTTTCGGTATTTGCCGGTGTAGGGGAACGAACGCGTGAAGGAAACGATTTGCTTCGTGAAATGTTGGAATCCGGTATCATTAAATACGGAGACGACTTTTTGCACTCCATGGAAGAAGGCGGTTGGGACTTGAGTAAAGTGGACAAAAAGGCCATGAAGGAATCCAAGGCAACCTTCGTTTTCGGACAGATGAACGAACCACCTGGAGCACGGGCCCGTGTGGCACTTTCCGGATTGACCATTGCCGAATATTTCCGTGATGGGGCCGGTGATGGACAAGGAAAGGATGTATTGTTCTTTGTGGACAACATTTTCCGATTCACCCAAGCAGGTTCCGAAGTATCGGCACTTTTGGGACGTATGCCTTCAGCAGTGGGTTATCAGCCTACATTGGCAACGGAAATGGGTGCCATGCAAGAGCGAATTACCTCAACAAAGAGAGGTTCCATTACTTCGGTTCAGGCGGTATACGTACCTGCGGATGACTTAACGGACCCGGCACCCGCAACCACTTTTGCGCATTTGGATGCAACTACAGTACTTTCAAGAAAAATTGCTGAATTGGGTATCTATCCTGCTGTGGATCCCTTGGATTCCACTTCCAGGATTTTGACCCCCGAAATTTTGGGTAAGGAGCACTATGAGTGTGCACAACGTGTAAAGGAGTTGTTGCAGCGCTATAAAGAGCTACAGGATATTATTGCCATTTTGGGTATGGAGGAATTGTCCGAAGAAGACAAACTGGCCGTTGCCCGCGCACGAAGGGTACAGCGTTTCTTGTCCCAGCCGTTCCACGTAGCGGAACAGTTTACGGGCATCCCCGGGGTATTGGTAGACATTAAGGATACCATAAAAGGATTCAACATGATTATGGATGGCGAACTGGACCATCTTCCAGAATCTGCCTTTAACCTTAAAGGGACCATAGAAGATGCCATTGAGGCAGGAGAGAAAATGTTGGCAGAAGTTTAATTCAGTGAAGGGCTGGTAATTAAGGGTCCAAGGTTTAGTTTTCAAAGGACTTCCAACTTCCACCTTCCAACGTCTAACTTAGAAAGATGTATTTAGAAATTGTATCCCCGGAAGCCACGTTGTTCGCAGGTGAGGTAACCTCGGTAACCGTTCCTGGCGTAAATGGTGAATTTCAAATGTTGACCAACCACGCACCTATCGTTTCGCTTTTGCAGGAAGGAAAGGTCAAAGTCCAGGGGAATATAGAAATCGAGGAAGAATTTCAAGCCAAGTTTTCCAAAGGGGCAAATGGTGAAACCGTGTTGTCCATTTCCAGTGGAACGGTAGAGATGAAGGATAACAAGGTAATCGTCCTGGCAGATTAGGTAGGATTATTTTTTTACTATAGTATTGAAATGAAAGCCACTTTTTTAGTGGCTTTTTCATTTAAGAATGATCAGGGACCACTCCCTTCCATCCGCCATATATCGATGAAGTTCCTTAAACCCTATGGCCCTATGGGCATTTAGGGAACGGTTGTTTTTGGCATCCACTTCTGTGATAATGGCGTCAAATTCTCCACTGGTAAAGGTTTTCATGTGCTCATAAAGGCCCCTGAACACCCCTTGCCCCCGATGTGTTCTTGCAATGCAGATTTGCCCCATGACCAAATAGTCCAATGTATCCGGCACCAAATTCCGAATTTTAAGGAACATCGATCTAAGAATGTCGATTTCCAGTCTAAATTGAGGATGCATGGAAAGCGCATAACCTATAACTTTTTCATTATGCAACGCAATGGTATGGGGGAATACCGCGTTCATTTTGACCAACAGATCAAAGGTGTGTTCCACGGTCAAAAACCCCTCTGTGCGTATTTCCGTGGCAGTAAGGTTCCGGGGAAGGTTGGACGCTTGCAGGGTAAGAATTTGTCTTATTTCCCCTTCCGTATCGGTCTGTTTATATACAATCATTGTTTTAAAGATAGTACTTTTGGAAAATGGCAAAATTACCTTTGAACCTGGAAGGGAAATTAGAGAAGCGCCGTAAGGGAAATGCCTTTCGAACACTTTCTCCAATATCGGATTTGGTCGACTTTTCATCCAATGACTATCTCGGATTTTCCAGGGAAAAGAGGATTGCTGAAATGGCCAATGAGCAGGTTGCCAGGTTACAACCTTTTCAAAATGGGGCTACAGGGTCACGGTTATTATCGGGCAACCATGGGTTTTATGGGGAACTGGAGGATTTCATTTCTTCATTTCACCGTTCGCCTGCAGCTTTGATATTCAATTCGGGTTATGATGCCAATCTGGGTTTCTTTTCCTCCGTTCCGCAACGGGGGGATATTGTTTTATATGATGAGTATTGCCATGCCAGTATTAGGGATGGTATCAAATTGGGCCCTTCCAAATCCTATAAGTTCAAACATAATTCCCTGGGGGATCTGGCGTCGCATCTAAAGCGCAGTAGAAAGGTACATGGTAAAAACCCCACCATCTATGTGGTCACGGAATCTGTTTTCTCCATGGATGGGGACTCTCCCAACCTTGCCGAATTCGCAGCGCTCGTTGTGGATAATGGAGCGCTTTTAGTGGTGGACGAGGCCCATGCCATGGGGATTTATGGTAAAGGGTTGATGAATACACTTGGACTTGAGGACAACGTATTTGCCCGAATTATCACTTTTGGAAAAGCGCTGGGTACCCATGGGGCCGTTATATTGGGGAATCCTGGTTTAAGGGATTTTCTTATCAACTTCTGCAGAAGTTTTATATACACTACCGCCCTTCCCCTACATACCTTGGCAACGATATGGGCGGCATACCGATTTTTTGATTCTGAACAGGGAAGACAACGCCAGCAGGCACTTACCGCTAACATAGGCTATTTTAAATCCTTGGTAGTCCAAAAGGGATTAAATATGTATTTTTCGGAAAGTAGTTCTGCGGTTCAAGTCTGTAGGATTGGAGGGAACGACCAAACGAAAAGGCTTTCATCCGTTTTGAAGGAAGCCGGATTTGATGTACGTCCCATACTGAACCCTACAGTTCCCCAAGGTGAAGAACGGTTGCGGTTTTGTTTGCACGCTTTTAATACCAGGAATGAAATGGAAAGCGTACTGACAATGGTAAAAAAACACATGTTGAATGAAGAATGAGTTTTATACAATTACCTCCTCTACCTATCCTGCCGATATTCAGATTTTAAAGGGAAAGCTGGAGTCAGAAGGTATTCCGGTTTTTCTTCGTGATGAAAATACCGTTAATACAGATCCGTTGATCAGTGACGCGATAGGCGGGGTGAAACTTCAGGTTTATGAATCCGATAAAGAAAAGGCCATAGCCATCTACAAACAACTAAAATCCTATGTGACCGATGAGGAAGGAAATTTGGTGGCCTGCAAAATATGTGGCAGAAAACAGTTGGAGGTCATTTATCTTAGAAACAACATTTTGTACAAACTTTTTCCTTTTTTTGAACCCAAAAAGTACCGTTGCGACAATTGTAACTTCTTATCAAAAAGTATAAAATGAAACTATTTATCACTGGAATATCCACGGATGTTGGAAAGACCATAGCATCTGCGATCCTAACGGAAGCTTTGGAAGCGGACTATTGGAAACCTGTTCAAGCTGGGGATCTCCATTATGGTGACAGCCATAAGGTCAAGGAAATGATTTCCAATTCAAAATCGGTCATTCATCCCAATAATTATGCCCTAAACACCCCAATGAGTCCACATGCGGCCGCCGAGATCGATGGGGTCACAATCGATTTAAATACGATTTTGGAACCCAAAACGGATAACCATCTGGTCATTGAAGGGGCAGGGGGCCTATTGGTTCCCTTAAATGATGAGGAAACGATATTGGATTTGATCAAACCGGAATATAAGGTTGTGGTGGTTTCCCGCCACTACCTGGGAAGCATCAACCATTCTTTGTTGACCATCAATGCCCTTGAACAAAAGGGATTCAAGGTAGGAATCATTTTTAGTGGGGATGAGCACCCAACAACCGAAAGCATTATCTTAAAAAAGACCAAAGTCATATTCCTTGGAAGGATTGATGAAGAACCTGAATTTGACAAGGCGACAATTCATGGATATGCCCAAAAATTCAAAGGTACCCTACAATCCTTCTAATTAAACCCATCCCCAACCAAAAATGATTAGAAACCCTTGGACACATAAAAACATTAAGCTTTTTTATTATGCCAAGGGTTCCCTAATGGAAGGGCTTAGACGCCTAGGGGATAAAAGGTCCCGGGAAAGGCTTATGGACTCAATGGGCACTTTGGACAGGGAACTCCTGGAGACCAGGCTTTCGTATTACAACAAGATGGATGTCCCCTTTAAAGTTCCTGGGGATGCCCAGGCCATTGGGGATTTAAAGTTGCCCAAAAAAAACAAAACCTATTACTTTGATCTAATTGAGTTCACCAGATATTTTCCGGACATGCTAAAGTTTCGGTATCAATTTGGGGATGTTACCCAAATACCCTTGGCACCCACCTTGGTCAAAAGTCGCCCTATCCTGGGGAACAATGAAAATTCGGTCCTGTTCAAATTCAATAAGGTGCGTCACTATACGTTTACCAACGATCGTATCCCCTATTCAAGAAAAAAGGATGTATTGATAGGAAGGGCAAGTGTGAAGCAGGAACATAGACGTGAGTTTTTACGAATGTACTTTGGGCATCCCATGTGTGATTTGGGTCAGATAAATTCAGGGACCAAACATGACGAATGGTTGAAGGATAAAATCACCATAAACGATCATTTAAAATACAAATTTGTCTGGTGCCAGGAGGGCAATGACGTAGCGAGCAACCTAAAGTGGGTTATGAGTTCCAACTCCATTGCAGTGATGCCACCGCCCAAATATGAAACGTGGTTTATGGAGGGGAGATTACGGCCCAATGTCCATTACATTCCCCTTAAGGAGGATTACAGTGACCTTGAAGAACAGCTGAACTATTACCTAAGGAATAAGGATGAAGCCCAAAACATCATCAAAAATGCCAACGCCTACGTTAGCAAATTTAGGGATCCCAAGTTGGAAAAAGCACTATGTCTTTTGGTCATGGACAAATACTTTGCAAAAAGTGGGCAATTGGATCCTTTGTTCTCAAAATGGTATTGAAATAAGGTAATGTGATGGTTTACCTTTATTTTTGTTCTTTCAAAAAAAAGGGACTTGAGTTTAATTGCGAAGGATCAAAAATACCTTTGGCATCCATTAACACAACACAAGACGGCCGCACCTCCACTTGCCATTGTTAAAGCCAAGGGAGCCCGTATTTGGGATGACGAGGGCAAATCATATATAGATGGGATAGCATCCTGGTATTCAGCAATGTATGGTCATGGAAATGAGCACATTGTTGCTGCAATGCACCAGCAGATGCAAAAATTGGATTTTGTCATGTTCAGCGGTTTTACCCATGGGCCGGCCGTTGAACTTTCTGAAAAACTATTGGCAATACTTCCGGATAATCAAAGGCGCATTTTTTTCAACGATAACGGGTCCACAGCTGTTGAGGCGGCCATTAAAATGGCACTTCAGTTCTTTTTCAATAAAGGTGAAAAAAGGGATACCCTTATTGCTTTTGAAAATGGTTTTCATGGAGATACGTTTGGAGCCATGAGCGCATCCGGACTTTCTTCCTATAATGGTCCTTTTGAGGATTTTTTGTTGAAGGTAGTGCGAATTCCAACACCCAAGGCAGACAATAGTGAGGCCCTCCTGCGCGAGGTTGAAGGCATTTGTAAAGAACATGCGGTGGCTGCTTTTGTCTTTGAGCCCTTGGTTCAAGGGGCGGCAGGGATGAAGTTTCACTCGGCACAAGGGTTGGATGCGCTGTTGGAATGTTTGCATAAGCATGATGTCCTTTGTATTGCGGACGAGATCATGACCGGCTTTGGAAAAACGGGAAGGAATTTTGCCAGTGATCACCTGGTACAAAAACCAGATATCATTTGTTTGAGCAAAGCCCTTACCGCAGGGATGTTTCCTTTGAGTATTACCAGTACAACGGAAGAGGTCTTTGCCGCTTTTTTAAGCGATAATGTGGCCAAAGGGTTTTTCCATGCCCATACCTACAGTGCCCACCCCATTGGTTGTGCGGCGGCCATAGCGGCAATGGATTTGCTTGCTTCTGAAAGCATTGCGCAAAACATTGGTTTTATAGGACAATCCCACCAAGGGTTCAAATCAAAAATCGAGCAACACCAAAAAGTAAGGGAAGTTCGTACCATGGGGGTCATCCTTGCTTTGGATTTGGAGGTGACAACAGACAGATATGGGAGCCTAAGGGATAGGCTATATCAATTATTTTTGGATAGGGGGGTGGTACTAAGGCCTTTGGGAAATACCATCTACGTACTCCCGCCCTACATCATAACGGAACAGGATCTGGCCTTGGTTTATAAGGCCATAGAAGAAGTATTGGAAATCGTTTAGTATGCTCAAAGAACCTATTTCCATTGTTGCCATCTCATCACTTTCGGCACTTGGGTCAACTCCCAAATCCATCTGGGAAACCTATCAAAGTTCCGATCACCTTTTACAGGAAAGGGAGCTCAACGGTAAAAAAGTATGGGTTGGCGAATTGCCCCATCCTGAAAAAGAGGCCATTCGCAACCTTCGTGAATCAGATTCCAAATACAAGGACTTGGATGAATCCGTACTGTTTTCCATTTATACCTCAAGAAAGGTGTTGAAACAAACAACTTGGTGTTCCGATGCTGCGGAACGGCCAAGTTTTGGAATAAATATAGGTTCATCCCGGGGCGCAACGGCTTTGTTTGAAGCTTTCCATGATGAGTTTAAAAATACCGGAAAGGTCTCAACACTGACCTCCCCTACAACCACCCTGGGCAATATCTCTTCTTGGGTGGCCCATGATTTGCAGACAGCAGGCCCCGTGATTTCACATTCCATTACCTGCTCCACAGCGTTGCATGCCCTGTTGAATGGGGTGGCATGGTTGCAAAGCGGAATGGCGGATAAGTTTTTGGTTGGTGGAAGTGAAGCACCATTGACTTCTTTTACCGTGGCCCAGATGCAGGCACTAAAAATTTACTCCAACGCAAAGCGGACCTATCCGTGCAGTGCCATGGACGTTAAAAAGAAAAGTAATACCATGGTACTGGGTGAAGGTGCGGCCATGGCTTGTTTGGAAAAGGGGTCACCAAGCAATTCTTTGGCCAAAATCATTGGAATAGGTTATGCCACCGAGTTATTGGAGCATAATGTCTCCCTTTCCTCGGATGCCAAATGCTTTCAGGATTCCATGAAAATGGCCATGGGTGATATTTCCCCGCAAGAGATCGATGCGATTGTGATGCATAGCCCGGGAACAATAAAGGGGGATCTGTCCGAGATAGAAGCCGTACATCGGATATTTGGAAAGCAAGTCCCTTTTATGACTACCAACAAATGGAAAATAGGCCACACTTTTGGAGCATCGGGAATGTTGAGCATTGAAATGGCCTGTTTAATGTTGCATTATCAAATGGCAATACCCGTTCCTTTTTTGACCTATTCCAATGTACCAAAACGATTTGAAAGGATTTTGGTCAATGCCGTGGGATTTGGGGGCAATGCGGTATCAGTTTTACTTTCCAGATGATGTTGAATGATGTTGAACAAAGTCTTATCTTAAACATCTCTACTACGAAAAACCTTAAAACTCTATTGCCATGGAAAACTGGTTTGCTGCTTTGACATTTTTTGAAAAAATATATTGGATAGTAGCCATTCTTGGGTCTGTTATTTTATTGGTTCTAATTGTAATGACCCTTATGGGTGGTGATGTTGAGGACTTAGGGGATGTGGATGCGGATATTGCTGGGGATACCGGGATTGGTTTTCAATTTCTTTCCTTTAAGAACCTCATGGGCTTTTTGACTATTTTTGGTTGGTCGGGATTGGCCTGTATCGATAACGGGTTATCCACGGGCTTGACCATTTTCATTTCCGTGATCAGTGGTCTGTTGATGATGTTTGCCATGGCGTCATTGTTCTATTATTTGGCAAAACTTCAAAGCAGTGGCACGTTAAATTTAAAAAATGCAAAAGACCAAATTGGAGAGGTATACCTAACCGTAGGTGCCAACCGAAGTAGAATTGGCAAAGTTAGCGTAAATGTACAAGGGACCTTACGCGAATTACAGGCCTTGACGGACGAGGATAAGGATTTGGTTCAAGGAAATGTTGTTAAAGTACATGAGGTAACCGATACTGGAATATTAATTGTTAACCTTTTGAATAAGTAATAACCATGATTACACTTCCAATGCAATTGGGTGGAGGGGCCACTTTGTTGGCCATAGGCTTCGCCATACTATTCTTTTTTATCATTATCATCTCCTTCATCAGAAGATATAAACGTTGTCCTTCGGATAGAATACTTGTTGTTTATGGAAAGGTAGGTTCCGGAAACTCGGCTAAATGTATTCATGGCGGTGCTGCTTTTGTTTGGCCCGTAATCCAGAATTATGAGTTTTTGGATCTTACCCCAATTTCCATCGAAGTTGATTTGACCAATGCCTTGAGCCGTCAGAACATCCGAGTAAACGTACCTTCACGATTTACCATTGGTATCTCCACGGAACCCGGGGTCATGCAAAATGCTGCAGAACGTTTATTGGGTCTGGGCCTACCCGAAGTACAGGAATTGGCCAAAGAAATCATTTTTGGTCAGTTACGTTTGGTAGTGGCTTCCATGGACATAGAAGAAATCAATTCTGACAGGGACAAGTTTTTGTCCAATATTTCTTCCAGTGTCGAGTCCGAATTGAAAAAGGTTGGGTTAAAGCTTATCAATGTTAACATAACGGATATTGTGGATGAGTCGGGGTATATCGAAGCATTGGGTAAGGAGGCTGCAGCACATGCCATTAATGCAGCACGAAAATCCGTGGCAGAGAAAAATAGGGATGGTGCCATTGGCGAGGCCAATGCGTTACAAGATGAACGTTCCCAAGTAGCAGCGGCAAATGCCAAAGCTGTGGAAGGGGAGAATCTGGCCAAGATTGATATTGCGAACTCGGAGTCATTACGACGTCAGCGCGAAGCAGAGGCAGAACGAACGGCCACCGCTTCGGAAAAGGTACAGGCAGCAAAAGCATTGGAAGAGTCGTATTCAGCAGAACGTGAAGCTGAGAACGCCAGGGCGGAACGCGAGCGAAGCTCACAAATGGCAGATGTGGTGGTTCCTGCGGAAATTGACAAGCAAAAAGTAGAAATTGAGGCTGAGGCAGAAGCTGAAATGATTCGTAGAAGGGCGAAGGGTGAGGCCGATGCAATTCTTTTCAAAGCTGAGGCTGAGGCAAAAGGTATTTTTGAGGTACTGACCAAGCAAGCCGAAGGTTTGGATAAAATAGTAAAAGCGGCCGGGGACAATCCAAAGGATGCCGCATTGCTGTTGATTGCCGACAAACTTCCCGAATTGGTTGAAAAACAGGCCGAGGCAATCAAGAACATCAAAATTGATAAAGTTACCGTTTGGGATTCCGGAGCAAAAACCGAGGATGGAAAAAATTCCACTGCCAATTTCATTTCGGGGATGTATAAATCCGTTCCTCCATTGCAGGAAATGTTCAACATGGCAGGGATGCAGCTTCCAGAGTACTTAAAGGGGAAAGATATCCCTTCCACCTCGGAGGAAACACCAACAGATGTGCCCACAAAAAAACCTGGTGATCAAAAAGAGGGATAATTAAACCTTTCCCATTCTTAAAACATGAGATTCGTCAGGATACCCTATTTTTGATAATCTTACTTTTGCTATTATGACAGAGACAAGATACAACTGGACCAAAGAAGAAATCCTTAAAATTTATAATAAACCCCTAATGGAGTTGCTGTATGAGGCTGCAACGGTGCACCGGGAACATCACGACCCAAATACCGTACAGGTGTCCACACTCCTCTCCATTAAGACCGGAGGTTGTTCGGAAGACTGTGGTTACTGTCCGCAAGCGGCCAGGTACCATACGGATATTGATGGAAATGATTTAATGTCCGTTCAACATGTAAAAGCACAGGCACTTCGGGCAAAATCGTCCGGTAGCTCAAGGGTATGTATGGGCGCTGCTTGGCGTAATGTAAAGGACGGACCTGAGTTTGATCAGGTACTGGAAATGGTCCGTACCATCAACAAATTGGATATGGAAGTCTGCTGTACTTTGGGGATGGTTACGGAAAACCAGGCCAAACGTTTGGCAGAAGCAGGATTATATGCCTACAACCATAATTTGGACACTTCGGAAGAATACTACAAGGAAGTGATTTCCACCAGAGGATATGAGGACAGGCTGCAGACCATAGAAAACGTCCGTAAGACCAATGTTACCGTTTGTAGCGGAGGGATTATAGGAATGGGTGAAAAACTGGAAGACCGCGCGGGAATGTTGGTGTCCCTCTCGAGTTTAAATCCGCAGCCCGAGTCCGTTCCCATCAATGCATTGGTAGCCGTGGAAGGAACCCCCATGGAAGATGAGAAACCCGTGGAAATTTGGGAAATGATCAGAATGGTGGCTACGACCCGAATTGTAATGCCCAAGACCCAGGTTCGTTTATCCGCAGGTAGGACGGAAATGAGCAGGGAAGGACAGGCCATGTGCTTTTTTGCAGGGGCAAACTCCATTTTTGCGGGAGATAAATTATTGACGACCCCAAATCCTGATGTTAATGAGGATATGGAACTGTTCAGAAAACTGGGATTGAATCCGCAAAAAGCGTTTGAGAAACATCCGCAGCCCAAGACGGTGGAAGCCGATGCATCCACTTATGAATCTTTGGGGGAGAAACCCAAATGGTCACGTCCCGGACATACTATTGAACGCAATGAGGCCGCCAAGGCAAAAGGGAAAATAGCTGTTGAAAAGTAGGGGCTTTCCAACATAAGGGAGCTTTTTACTAAATTAGTTGTTTCAACTTTTTAGTTTTGGAACTTAACCTAACACAAATTCCTAGGGTAAAGACCCTGACCAAAGAAGTATTTTTAAGAGATTACTTTAGGCCGCAAAAACCGGTGGTGATTGAAAATTGTATTGAAGATTGGCCCGCTTTTGAAAAGTGGGATCTTGAGTATATGAAAAAGGTTGCCGGGGATAAGGAAGTACCCCTTTATGACGATCGCCCCGTAAAACATGATGAAGGATTCAATGAGCCGCACGCCAAAATGAAAATGGCGGATTATATTGATTTACTAAAAAGCGAACCCACAAAATATCGCATTTTCCTTTGGAATGTCCTTAAGGAAGTCCCTATACTCCAAGAGGACTTTACATATCCAAATTTTGGGATCAGACTAATGAAAGGACTGCCCATGTTATTCTTTGGTGGTAGAAACTCACATACATTTATGCATTACGATATTGATTTGGCCAATATTTTTCACTTTCATTTTGCCGGCAAAAAGCAATGTATTTTGTTTTCCCAGTCAGAAAGTAAGCATCTCTATAAAATACCCCATTCCTTAATTACGAGGGAAGACATCGATTTTGATGCTCCGGACTTTGAACAATGGCCGGCATTAAAGAATGCCAAGGGCCATATAGCACATTTGCAGCACGGCAATGTTCTGTATATTCCTGAAGGCTATTGGCACCATATGAAATATATCACGCCGGGGTTTTCAATGAGTTTGAGGGCCGTTGCCAGAAAGCCCAAGAATTTTTTAAGGGCCGTGTACAATATCTTTTTTATGCGTTATTACGATAATTTTATGCGAAGGCGAAAAGGGCAGGAATGGATCGACTGGAAAAATGAGGAAGCTGTAAAAAGAACAAATGATTTAATGCGTACCGCTTAAATCAATTCCTTGATTTTTTCGTATACCAGACCGGGTTCCCAACCCCTATACAATAAATAATCCGCAAGCTTCTTTTTCCTTTTTTGAGGGTTGGCCTCGTTGATTTCGGACAGGCGTTTATGGGCCAGGTCATCCAACGTTTCCAAGTAGTCATTTTCCGGGATTTCCCTTAAGGCAGATTGAATGTTGAAACGGGAAATGGCCTTCATTTTCAATTCATTTACAATTCGGTTTCTGCCCCATTTTTTAATTCTGAACTTGCCTCGGGCAAAGTTTTTGGCAAAACGCTCCTCATTAAGATAATTTTCTTTGATGAGGTGGGCCACAATATGGTCCATGGCTTCTGGAATCATTCCAAAACCCTTTAATTTTTGGACCACGTCCTTATGGCAACGCTCTTGGTACGCACAGTACTTTTCTATTTTTTTGGTGGCTTCTGCCACGGTATAACCTTTGGAATGGTACATGTCCCAAATGTAAAAAACAAAAAAGCGACCCCGTTTCCGAAGTCGCTTTTTTCTTATTTTAAAACCTTACCATCTTTATCTTTGAATCGATATTCCAAATAGGTATAGGCGTCCCTGGGCTGTATTTTCACCCATTTTTTATGCTCTAAAAACCATTTTGTCCGTATGGACGGGAATCCTTTGGTGAGGTAGGCTGCAATAAATGGATGTAAGTTCAATACAATGCCATTGTTGGTATGCTTTCCTTTTAGGATCCTTTCCAGCTCTACATTGATTTTGTCTATCAAAACTATGGGAGCTTCCACTTCTTTCCCGTTGCCATTGGGGTTTTCCTCACTGGTCTTGATATTCATCTCAGGACGTACCCGTTGTCTTGTAATTTGGACCAATCCAAATTTACTGGGAGGAAGAATTTTGTGCTTGGCACGATCATCTTTCATTTCTTCCCTAAGGTGGTCGAAGAGTTTTCTTCGATGTTCACCTCTTGTCATATCAATAAAGTCAACAACAATGATACCTCCCATATCGCGTAACCGTAATTGGCGGGCTATCTCGGTAGCTGCCAATAGGTTTACCTCCAATGCGGTATCTTCCTGATTTTTTGCCTTGTTGGAACGGTTTCCACTGTTCACGTCAATTACGTGTAGGGCTTCGGTATGTTCAATGACCAAATAAGCACCCCTGCTCATGGATGCCGTTTTTCCAAAAGAAGTTTTTATTTGACGCTCAATGCCGAACTTCTC
This sequence comes from Croceivirga sp., assembly GCA_028281025.1. GTDB lineage: Bacteria > Bacteroidota > Bacteroidia > Flavobacteriales > Flavobacteriaceae > Croceivirga. The sequence continues at coordinate 99,815 of JANQKR010000016.1, read as the reverse complement.
AAAAATTGGGGAAGCTCCTTTATACTGCTTTACGATGGATTCCTTTTCTGGTGCAATTTCATGCAAATAGTCCTTTATATTTTCGTAAAGGGATTCGTCATCTACATGAATACCGGTAAAAGAATCATTAAAAACATCCCGTAAAATGGATGAGGCCCTATTCATCTCTACCAAGACTTTTGAAGGGTGTCCCGCTCTTCTTAGGGTCTTGCACATGGCAATCCATTTGTGGTGCAGATTTTGCAGATCCCTATCCAGTTCCGCCACTTTTTTGCCTTCTGCAACAGTGCGAATAATAACTCCGAACCCTTTAGGTTTAATGCTGGTAACCAGTCTTTTTAACCTGTCCTTTTCCTGTCTGCTCTCTATTTTTTGGGAAACGGAAACGCGATCGGAGAAAGGAACCATGACCAAATAACGTCCTGCTATGGAAAGTTCCGAACTTATTCGCGGACCCTTGGTGGAAATGGGTTCTTTTACAATTTGCACTAAAATGGATTGATTGGCCTTAACAACGTCGTTGATGCCGCCATTCTTATCAATATCTTTTTCAAATGGAAAATTTTTGAGGGAGAAATCCTTTAGCTTTCCGGTCCGGGCCAGTTTAACAAATTTAAGAAGGGTAGAAAGTTGCGGTCCAAGGTCATGATAATGCAGAAAAGCATCCTTTTCATAACCAACATTTACAAAGGCCGCATTTAACCCGGTGACAGGCTTTCTTATTTTAGCCAAAAAAATGTCACCTACCGAGAAACTGTTGTTATCCTCTTCCTTATGAAGCTCTATTAATTTTCCATCTTTTAACAAGGCAAAATCGACAGCATCCGAACTAGAGCGTACTATTAATTCTCTATTCACCTTTATGTCAATTTTGTGGTTGCCCTATCTTAAGCGCAACCTAGATTATACAATGATGTATTTCCGATTATTAATCGATTTTAATGGAAATAGTTGTCCAGTTATGTCAAAGAACGTTAAACAAAAAAGTAGTCGGTGGCGACTACTTTTTCTTGTGTCGGTTGGCTCTTCTGCGTTTTTTACGCTTGTGGGTGGCCACCTTATGTCTTTTTCTTTTCTTACCGCTAGGCATATAGTGATGCTTTAATGTTACTCGATTACTTTACCTGCACATTGCTTTTAACCCCTTCCACAAAAACCTTGGCCGGTTTAAATGCGGGAATGTTGTGTGCCGGAATCTTAATGGTGGTATTTTTGGATATGTTTCTTCCAGTTTTTTCCGCTCGCGTCTTGATAATGAAACTTCCAAAACCTCTTAAATAAACATTATCTCCATTCTCCAAGGAGTTCTTCACTTCCTCCATAAATGATTCAACCGTCGCTTGTACGTCTCCTTTTTCAATCCCCAGCTTTTCAGAGATTTTAGATACAATATCTGCTTTCGTCATTTTGTATATATAAATTGGTTTTTTTTAGGCTTGCAAATATATAAATGTTTTGTATAATGCCCTAAAATTTAAGTATATAAACTCCCTACCCCTAGAAATAGTATTTGACCCTTATGGATTTTTCGAAAAAGATTCTGCATTGGTACCAACAAAATAAAAGGGAACTCCCTTGGAGACAGACCGTGGACCCCTATAAAATCTGGTTGTCCGAAATAATGCTGCAGCAGACACGTGTGGCACAGGGCCTGCCCTATTATGAAAAGTTTGTAGCCCATTTTCCAACCGTTTTTGATATGGCCAGGGCCACAGAGGAACAGGTATTGAAATTATGGCAGGGACTAGGGTACTATTCCAGGGCCAGAAATATGCATGCCACGGCTAAAACCATAGTACGGGAACACGGTGGTGAGTTTCCCACAACCTACGAAGGTCTTCTTAAATTGAAGGGGGTGGGCGATTATACGGCCAGTGCCATTGCCTCTATCTGTTTTAATGAACCCCAGCCCGTGGTTGATGGCAATGTTTATCGCGTGCTTTCCAGATATTTTGGTGTGGATTTACCCATTAATTCCACCGAAGGGGTGAAGTATTTTAAGGAATTGGCCAAAAAGGTCATGTCCTTGGATAATATTAGGGATTATAATCAGGGCATTATGGAGTTTGGTGCCATTCAATGTGCTCCAAAAAAACCGTATTGCCTGCATTGCCCCCTTAAGGAAGGTTGTGTGGCCTTGGCTAAGAATCGGGTTTTGGAACTTCCCATCAAACTGAAAAAGACAACGATCAAAGAACGAAATTTTAATTATTTGGTTTTTTTGGATGCGAATCGGAATACAGTGCTGGAACAACGAAAGGGAAAGGGAATTTGGCAAGGACTCTATCAATTTCCCCTGCTGGAGACCAATGGTAGTACTACTGAAAATGAATTGAGGACCAAGGCTTTGGAGCATCTGCCAGATAGGGACAAGGCTTCGGTTGTCCGCTTTAATTCGGAGCCCATTGTCCATAAATTGTCCCATCAACATTTAAAAACAACCTTTTGGATCGTTGAAGGCCATTTTAAAATGGAAGGGGGCGTTCCATGGTCAAAAGTTGAGGAATTCCCCGTACCTGTTTTGATAGCCGACTTTATCAAAAGGTTTAAAAATCACTATTTTTGACAAATAAATAGTTATGAGCGGAACAGTAAACAAAGTGATGTTGATTGGCCATCTCGGAGATGAGGTAAAAGTACATTATTTTGAAGGAGGTGGATGTGTTGGGCGATTCCCATTGGCTACGAACGAAACCTATACCAACAGGCAAACAGGCGAGAAAAGCACGAATACGGACTGGCATAACATCGTAGTGCGCAACAAAGCAGCCGAAATATGTGAAAAATACCTTAGTAAAGGGGACAAAGTATATGTTGAGGGCCGCTTAAAAAATAGACAATGGCAGGGGGAGGATGGTAATACCAGATACACTACCGAGGTCCATGTACAGGATTTTACTTTTTTGACCAACAAAAATGAAGTACAAGCTTCAACATCCGGCACCTCCGATCAGGTCCAAGGGTCAACTCCCCAGGGGAGTGTTAGTCCAACTCCTTCCGCAATGGAGGAAGATGATGATTTGCCATTTTAATGATTCAAACCCTTTTAATTGGATCCTGAGCCCCATAGTGCGATCGTATTAGCTGTTTTTGATGGGATATTGGCCATAAAGTGGGGTGTTCTTTTTTTACTCCTACTTTGTTCGGCACTTATCTCCGGTGCAGAAGTGGCCCTGTTCGGACTTTCGCAAACCGATATTAATTCCATTTCTGAGGAAAACACCAAAAGGGGGGGCTTGGTGGTACAACTACTTTCCAAACCCAAGAAGTTACTGGCCACCATTCTTATAGCAAACAATACCATTAACATAGGGATTGTATTGCTTTTTAGTGATATTGGGGATGTCCTTTTTGGTACTATAAAGCAATTGCTGTTCGGGTTCATTTCCGTTCGTTTTTTACTTGAGGTCGTTATGGCCACCTTTTTGATTTTGATGTTCGGGGAGATACTTCCTAAAATTTACGCCAACCGCAATCGGATCCAATTTGCCCATTTTATGGCGTATCCCTTGCGGGTACTGGATTATCTATTTACGCCATTTAGTTCACCCATGCACTCGGCCACCCTATTTTTGCATGAACGTTTGGGAAGGCAAAAATCCAATTTAAGTGTGGATCAATTATCCCAGGCCTTGGAACTGACCTCTGAGGGGGACACTACAAAAGAAGAGCAAAAAATCCTTGAGGGGATCGTCACTTTTGGAAATACGGATACCAAACAGGTCATGCGCCCTAGATTGGATATTTTCGCCTTAAACGAGGAAATGAAGTTTTCCGAGGTGTTGGAAGAAATCAAAAAGAACGGATATTCCAGGATTCCGGTGTTCTCGGAACATATGGACAATGTGGTCGGGGTTTTATATGTTAAAGACCTATTACCCTATCTGGAACGAAAATCCTTTAATTGGATGTCCTTGCTACGAGAGCCCTACTTTGTTCCTGAAAACAAAAAACTGGATGATCTATTGCTGGAGTTTCAAGAGCAGAAAAAGCATATGGCCATTGTGGTGGATGAGTATGGGGGGACTTCGGGAATCGTAACCTTGGAGGACATTATCGAAGAAATAGTTGGGGACATTAGTGACGAGTTCGATGATGAGGACCTTACCTATTCCAAACTGGATGAACACACCTATGTCTTTGAAGGAAAGACCAACTTGAAGGATTTTTACAAAGTGATCAAAATGCCGGATGATGAACAGGATTTATTTGAACAACAAAAAGGGGAATCGGAGACCATAGCAGGATTTGTTTTGGAAATCTCCGGTAGCTTTCCAAAGAGAGGGGAAAAAATATCCTTTGATAACTACCTGTTCACTGTAGAGGGATTGGACAAAAAGCGATTGAAACAAATAAAAATAAATCTGCCCAATGGTACGTAATCCAATGCTATTTTTACTGTGTTTAATGCTATGGGGTTGTGGGGAACATACGATTCCCAAACCTAAGGCCATGTTACGATTGGAGTTTCCAAATGGGGAGTACAAGGAGTTTGGGGAAGAGGGTTGTGAATTTGGTTTTGCCAAGAACGAACTGTCCTTTATTACCACCAAAAATGATTGTTCCATGGTACTGGATTATCCCATGATGAAAGGTTCCATCTATCTAACCTATAAACCCGTGGACAATGATCTGAATACCTTGCTCACCGATGCCCAAAGGCTTTCTTACGAACATGTGGTAAAAGCGGACAATATCATTGAACAACCTTTTATCAATACCAAGGAAAAGGTGTACGGTATGTTTTACGAGGTTACGGGAAATGCCGCTTCACAGTCCCAGTTCTATGTTACGGATAGCATCAACCATTTTGTTACGGGCTCTCTATATTTCTACGCCAAGCCAAATTACGATTCCATTTATCCGGCAGCGGTTTACCTGCAGAAGGACATTCGCAGGATAATGGAAAGTTTGCACTGGTGATTTTTTGTCATTTGATCAACTCCGTATCGGGAAATGCGGCTTTATAGCCAAACCAAAAGGCATTATGTGTAGGAAAGCGGGCCAATTCCTCCCCTGTTGAACGTACCATTTTAGCTTCCGTCAACGTCCATTCCATTCCATTTTGATCGTGGACCACCACCCCTTTGTCATAGTCCTTAAATTGAAATCCCTCGGTAAAATATACCCTATGGGCGCCTGTCCTATCTGTAAAAACGGTAAAGGGAATCCCGTCCAGATGGGATTGATATATCTTGTTTTTTCTAAGGTATTTACTGGCTATGGCCAACTTTTTGTCCGTTTTATGGGGAAGCCTAATGGATAGGATTTCGTCCTTATTTTTTAGTGCCGTATCAATTTTGGGAACGGTGAACATTAGATCGTCGGTGGCAAAGTATTCTTTATAGGCAACACCTTCCCCATAGTTTCTGCTGTGACCTGTATCCAGGGAAAGTACGGAAGTATCTGGATGCAATTTTTTCCATTGTCCCCATGTAGTGGTGACAACGCTCATATATTCCAATGTAATACCTTTATCCACCAAGGGGCCTATAACGGGCTTTCCTTCCAATGTACTCCACAGGGATTGTGTGGCCCTATCATACATCAATTTATTGGAACGGTATAGAAACCCGCTTGTCCCCAGTTCATGGTTCTTTCCTTTATGCGTGGTCTTGTAGAGGATGACTGTTCCACATAAAGTGCAATAGACACCTGCCAGGGGAACACCACCAATGGAGTCCACAAACATTTCATGCCAGGCCAGGATACGCTTTGGGTACGCTCTGGCCTCCCCATTCACCTCAATACCAAAAACGATGTTACCATCCCTTAAGTAGGTGGCTTTTTTGGCGGATATCATTTTGGGCTGCCGCAAGGGTGGAATTCCATCTTGAAGTACACCTCCCCACCGTACCTCGTCCAAACGAATAAGGCTTTCTTCGGCCCTATCCTTAAAATAGTTTTCGAATTTGCGGTCTATACCGCGATAGAGATTGGCTTTAAATTCAAAGTAGTCGGGAGTATAGCTGGGTTCCTTGTTCCATACGTACTGAAACCAGGAATTCAGATCGGTATCGACCGGCTGCTTGGTTTTCTCCTGAAAAAGTTCAGTTAACAGGGTCCTTACCCGTGGACTATTCGAAAAATAGAACGACTCCAATAACAAAATTTCATAGCCTTCCTTCCAATGGGCGCCTATCTTTTTGATAATAGCGTCTTGGGCAGTTTTATCAGGTGCGGAAAGCAGCTGAAAAAAAAGCAAACTTCCATCCTCGGTCTGCGTTGGTGGGACTTGTTTGGAAATATGTTCTGTTTTGGATTGGTTTTCAAATGTCCATTGCAGAAACGAAGAGATGACCAATAGCGAAAAAAGCAGGGTGCCAAAAACAAATTTCATGACCAATTTTACTAATTGGTCGTAAGATATGGCCACGTATTGGACTTTAACCCTACTTTAACTTGTGCTTATGGCACACGGCAGAATCCAGGTATTCACTTAGGATTATAAAAATATGGGGTCTGGATGGCCAAAAACGTTTATTTCCCCAATAGGGCCTCCGCGCGTTCAATACTGGAGTTTACCTGGTCGCGCATGGCCTTTACCTTTTCTTCCTCTTCGTCCAACCACTTTTGCTTTTGGGCGGTAAGTTCCTTGCCGTTGAGGATTTCATCAGAATCAAATCGATCGCCAAATCCCCTCATCCAATCCATCATGGAATCATGGGCATTTTGTAGATCTTTCATGGCAACTTCATATTGTTTGCCCGTTTCAGTGGTATCGACCTTACTTTTTAATTCCCCGACCAACTTGCCCAATTTGCCCATTTTGGGCATTACTTCATCATGAATGGCCATGACATTCTGCATTTGGTCAGACTGGACGGCTTCTTTCTTTTCCTGTTTGCAAGAGAATGAAAATACGAGAAAAGCTATGAAGGAAAAGCGAAATAGTTTGGATTTCATGGATTCTGGTGTTGTTTCACAAAAATATAAAAGGCGCTCCTATTTTGGGAACGCCTTTTATGAATTTTTAAGCAAGGGGATTATTCAAAATCTGCCGCACTGACACCTTCATTGACTTTAATCTCCTTTACCATAAATTCAAAGTTCATTGGACCGGCAGATTGCATGAGCCTAAAAGGGAATTGTATTCCAGAGACTTCCTTATAATCTGCAAATTCAACTGATGCCTCAACTATTTGGCCTTGTGCCTCCTGTACGGAGACCTCCTTTACCTTTAATCCCGTCTCTATATCATAGTAAGCGGTTTTATTGTCGGAGATTTTGATTTTATATGCTTTTTTAGCGCCTACGGGCTCTACGCCCTCCAGGCTTACATCACCGGCAATTAAATAGTTGATTTCAGGAAATGTAGTGGCTTCGGCCTTCATTTTTTCAATCTCTTCCGGAGTGAGTTCCTTTCGCTGTCCCATGGCCATGCTATAGCCTTTATTGCCATCTATTACCTGCTTCTGCATGGAATTACCCATCATTTTAACGTCCTGCAGAAATTTATTGTTATCGCTTTTCTTCATGACCAATTCCAAAGTTTGGCCCTGTAAGGTGGCTTCCGCAATCATGGAAAATGATGTGATGGCCTCTAACTTTTCCCTACCGCCAATAACTTCAATATACTTCTCCAAAACCACTGTAGCATCAATCCCCTCTGGAATGGCTGCACTGTAATCTGGTTTACTGGTCTTAGTGGCGTATTTGTCGTAAAACAGCACAGGGACCTTTTTGTTGTTGAATTGCACTTTTTCCAAGTTTTCCAACACCTCACTTCCCTTTCCAACAACTACAATACGTGCATTTTCCGTGGAGAAATATTTTTGCGCGGCGTTCTGTACCTGATCGGTGGTTATGGCATCTATTCGCTCCAGGTACGTTTTATAAAAGTCCTTAGGTAAATCTTCCTTTTCGATATTTAACGCGTACTGCGCCACGGTTTCCGGGTTTTCCAGGGCCATAACGAACCTACCGGCATATTTGGCCTTGGTATTTGCCAATTCTTTTTGGGAAACAGGTTCTCTGCGAATCCGATCGATCTCACTTAGGATTTGAACTACGGAACTGTCCGTAACTTGATTTCTTACCTGGGCAAAAGCATTAAAGCGGGTTGGGCCATATTTATCATTTCTGATGTTGGAATAGGAGCCATAGGTATACCCCTTGTCTTCCCTAAGGTTCAAAAACAATCTTCCTTCGCCGCCGCCGCCAAGAATTTGGTTGGCTATCAAAGCAGGGAGGTAATCGTCATCCTTCATTTGTAGCTCAATCAAGTTTTGAACGGACACTTCGGACTGCACAGCGTTTGGAGCATCCACAAAATTGATCTGCGTATATTGGGCATCCACGGGCTTGCCATACGTTAAAGTGGGGGGTACCGCCCTGGTCCATGGCGTAAACGCACTGGTAATAAGTTCCTTTACCGTATCAAAGGTTACATCGCCCACCACAATTAAATAAGCGTTTGCAGGGACAAAGTTTTTACGATAATACTGTTGTACATCCGCAAGTGCAACAGTATTGACCGTTTCCTCCGTGATGAATTCGCCATCTGGGTTGTTCTTTCCATAGCCAAGGGCCAACTGCACTCTCCTGGCAATGGCGGAAACGTCTTTTTCCTGTGTTTTCAATCCGGTGATAAGTTTCGCTTTTTCTTTTTCAAACTCTTCCTCCGTGAAGTTGGGATTAATGGCCGCGTCAGCCATCAGTTCCAATATTCTTGGGAAGTATTTGGACAGGGAACTTGCAAAAGCACTTTTTGCACCAAAGGCTATGGTTGCCCCCAAGAAATCCACTTCTTCATTGAACTCGTCTTTTGGAACGGTAGTGGAGCCATTCCCCAACATGCTGGCCATGAGCGAAGAAACCCCGGCTTTTTCACCTTCCAGGACGGGTGGGTTGTCAATATCCAATTGGATCCTGACCCTGGGCAATTTATTGTTTTCCACCACCATGACCTTAAGGCCATTGCTCAGTTCAAAAGTATTTGGCTCCGATAGGTTGATCTTCGGTGCCGGACCGGGCTGTGGTTGCTTGCTTCTATCAATTTGGGCATTGAGGGCAAAGGCCAGGAAGGCAAAAACGAAAATAGCTATATAGTTTTTCATTTGATACATCTTAAAATTCGGTTTTTTCTCCGGGGAGGTAATTGATAATGACACTTTGGTTGGGCTTTAAGTATTTATTTGCCACTTCCTTGATCTCTTCCCTGGTAATGGAACGATAGATATCGATTTCCTTATTGATCAGATTGGTGTCGCCATATAACATATGATATCTTGCCAGGGAATTTGCAATGCCTTCCACACTTGAGTTGGAATTCACAAAGTCATTCTCAAATTTATTCTGTAGTTTTTGGTAATCCCTTTCGGAAATAAGTTCGTCCCGTACCTTGGTGACTTCCTCCTCCATTTCCCCTTTCAAAACATCAAGGCTGGTATCCCCAACAGGCAATGCAAAAACCAAGTACATGCCATAGTCTTCCTGTCCAATATTGAATGCCCCTACTTGTAACGCCTGTTTTTGCTCATCGACCATTTTTTTGTACAACTTGGAACTTTTGCCATCGCTTAAATAGGTGGAAATCATATCCAATACGTAAGCATCCCTTTCTCTAAATCCTGGGGTTCTATAAGCGAGACCAATAGCCGGTATTTGAATGTTGGCATCATAAGCATTGGCTGTCCGCTGCTCGGTAATGGGGTCTTCCTTGGGATAGTTTCTAACAATATCCGCACCTCTTGGGATGGGACCAAAATAATCCTGGATCATTTTTTTTGTCGAGGGAATGTCAAAGTCCCCGGCTACGACCAGAACGGCATTGTTGGGAACATAGTATTTTTTGTTGTAGGCCTCAACATCTTCCAAGGTCCCGGCATCCAAGTCCTTCATATAGCCTATGTTGGGATCCTTGTAGGGGTGTTTGTCGAAAAGGTTTTTTCCAAGGACCGTTAAAAAAGAGCCATAGGGCGTATTATCATATCTGAGTCTCTTTTCTTCCTTAACCACTTCTTTTTGGGTGTCCACACCTTTTTGGTCTATGACCGGATGTAACATGCGTTCCGATTCCATCCAGAGGCCCAACTGAAGATTGTTGGAGGGAAACACTTCATAATAATACGTGCGATCTTGAGAGGTGTTGGCATTGTTTTTTCCGCCATTTGAAGATACGATTTCAAACCATTTTCCCCTTTCAATATTTTTGGTCCCCTCAAACAGAAGGTGTTCAAAAAAATGGGCGAAACCTGTTCTGCCTTCGGTTCTGTCCTTTCCACCAACATGGTACATTACCGATGTGGTTACTACTGGGGCACCATTGTCCTGGTGCAGGATCACGTGGAGTCCATTATCCAAATCGTACTCCTCAAAAGCCACTTCCTGTGCACTGAGCATTCCAGCACCCATAAGGAGTAGGCTAAGAGCAATGTAAAATCTTCTCATTTTTTAGTGTTTAGAATAAATTTAGTTCAATAAGTGTCGAGTAACACCTGTATTTGTTACAAAAATTCTAAAATAAACAGCCGTATGGAAAATAAGAAGTGATTAACAATAATTTATACAATTCATTTTTTTATCTTAAGTGGATAAGAAAAGTATTGAAAATGAAAACCTTATCCCTTCCCTTTCGTTTTGGATTGGTGACCAGTGCTTGTTTGGTGGCCTATTTTTTGATTTTGTCCCTCCTAGGCAAGCACATTAACGTCTTCTTTAGTTTGTTCAATGGAGTTATCACGGGCTTTGCCATTTATGAGACCATAAAATATACCAAGATCAGGGAAGGCTCTAAATTCACTTATGGGAGTGGATTCAAGGCGGGGATAACCACAGGTGTTGTTGCCACACTATTTTTCACCGTATTCTTTGCATTATACTCCACTGAGTTAAGCCCTTCATTTTTGGACGAGCTTTCCGAGGTTTGGGCCAAGGACTATTCCAATTTCAAGGGAATTGTGTTTTTTACGGTATTCATTATGGGTATCGCTACCACCATTGTACTTACCCTGACCTTCATGCAATTGTTCAAAGCTTCCAATAATCCCAAAAAATAATACTTAAACCGCCTGCACTACTTGTGAATTAGGGAATTAGCAGTATATTTGCACCCGCTATTCGCAGAATGGCCCTAATTATAAATCAATAGAATAGATATGTACGCAATTGTAGAGATGGCAGGGCAGCAATTTAAAGTTGCAAAAGACCAGAAAGTGTACGTTCACCGTTTGCAGACGGAAGAAGGCAAAAAGGTAGTTTTTGACAAAGTCCTTCTTTTGGAAGATAATGGAAACGTTACCATTGGCGCCCCGGTCATAGAAGGTGCAGCTGTTGAGGCAAAAGTGGTAAAGCACCTAAAAGGGGACAAGGTCATTGTCTTTAAGAAAAAGAGAAGGAAGGGTTACCGAAAGAAAAATGGTCACAGACAGTATTTAACCGAAATTTTGGTTGAAGGTATTGTCGCAAAAGGTGCAAAAAAAGCTACCCCCGCAAAGGAAAAAGCGGTAAAACCTGAAGCCAAGGCCGTTACCCCAAAGGAAGAAAAGATCGAAGCTCCAAAGGCGGCCCCCAAAAAGGAAGCAGCCCCAAAGGCTACGGCCGATTTGAGCAGTAAAACGGTGGCAGAACTAAAGGAAATGGCCAAAGCTGCTGGAATCACGGGAATCTCATCAATGAAAAAAGCAGAGCTTATTGAAGCTTTGAGCAAATAAAACTTTAAAACGAAACATCATGGCTCATAAGAAAGGTGTAGGTAGTTCTAAAAACGGTAGGGAATCAGAATCGAAACGCTTGGGCGTTAAGATTTTTGGTGGCCAAAAAGCAGTTGCAGGCAATATTATTGTTCGTCAACGGGGTACAAAGCACAACCCAGGTGAGAACGTATATGCCGGTAAGGACCATACCTTGCACGCAAGGGTGGACGGAACCGTTAAGTTTGAAAAGAAAACAGGAGGGAAATCCTACGTTTCCATAGTTCCGGAGGCTTAACGAAACGACCTCTTCACATAAAACAAAACCCTGATAATATTATCAGGGTTTTTTGTTTTTTAATGTTTTAATAAAGCTATAATAATATGCTGTACCGTTAGGATTAGTATCCTTCCCCCTTTAAAGGATCAAAAGGATGAAGAAGGGGATTTACATTTGCTTTCTGGTCGTTGCCGAAGCCCTGTTTGCACAGTCTTACAAAGGGTTCTTGTCGCACAATAAACAATCTGATTCCATTTTTTTTGAACTCAAATCCGGGCTTGAAGAAGCGAAAAAGGAGGCTTCTTCCCTTTTAGTGGCAAAAAGGCATTGGGAACTTGGGGAATTTTATCGAAATACAGGGGTGTATTCCGAAGCGATCGAACAGTTTAACCAATCATTGAAGCTTTTAGGAACCCCTCCCGAAGATACGCTCCAGGTCATAGTGAACAATTGCATTGGAAAAGTACATCTATCGACCCATAAATTTGGGTTGGCACTGCAATACTTTACAGAAGGGGCAAACATTTCCAATATCCTGGATTATACCAAAGGGAGGGCCGTTTCAAAAAGCCTTTTGGGAACATGTTATGAAAAAGAAGGAAACTATGTAGAGGCTTTGGAACATCAAAAGGAAAGTCTTTCCCTTTTTCAAAGTCTGCAGGACAACAGTGGAATTTCCATGGTCTATGAGAACATCGGTAGTATTCATGAAGATTTGGGGGATTATGATCTTGCTTATGGTTATTTTCTCAAATCCCATCACTATTTACAAGGAAAGGGAACGGCGCGTGAGGCGAATGTGCTGAACAATTTAGGGGACATTTATCGAAAAAGCGGGGATTATGAAAACGCTTTGGCGTATACGCAAAAAGCTAAGGATGTAGCGATGGGAATAACCGATTACCATCAATTGGAAAGCGCCCATAAGGACCTTTCCAAAACCTATGTGCTGATGGGGGATTTTAAACAGGCCCACCACTACCTTTCAAAGGCCGAAGAATACAACAGGATAGGACTGGAAAATCAGAACACAAATCAGCTCAATGTGCTCCAAACCATTTATGAGACCCATAAAAAAGAGGGTGAGATACAGCTTTTGAGGGAACAAAATAAAGTGAGCAGGGCCAATCAAAACCTACTATGGGTAGCACTATTTGCCCTTGCGGCCATACTTACCATTCTATATACCTATCTGGGGAGAAAACGAAAGGCAAAGCTCAAACTCCAAGCGTACAAACAACGCGTGCTCAAAGCAGAATTGGAAAAGAAAGCTTTTGAGGAGAAAAACCTGCAACAACAAGTGCAATTGAAGACAGCGGCATTGTCCAGATACAGTCTCCATTTGGCCCAGAAAAACAAGATTTTACTCGATTTGTCCAAAACCCTTAAGAATAGCATTGTTCGGCGAAATGTGGATTTAAATTTCAAGATAAATGAGCTCGTAAAGGAAATAGACTTTAATTTACAACAGGAAGATGAATGGGACGAGTTTATGAACTTTTTCAAGGAGATTCATCCCAACTTCATCAAAAAACTATCTTCCTTGTCCGGTTGTAACCTTTCTCCGGCAGAAATGCGTTTGGGAATGTTGTTACGCCTTAACCTATCTTCCAAGGAAATTGCTTCCATTTTAAGGGTCACTCCCGATAGTGTTAGGGTAGCAAGACACAGACTTCGAAAAAAACTTCCCATAGATCAAAAAGAGGAGTTGGTCAACTTCATGGTAGACTTGTAAAACACCCTTGTTTTAGCAATGGTTACTACAATGTAAATTAATTGTGATTGTTGCCCTATTGTTTCCCTCCCAAAGCGGGTTTGTTTCCTTTTTGTTGCCATTTACATTAAATGGTAATCAATTGATAGTGATACATTTGAGTGTAAACCTATACAATAAGATCATGAAACTAATTAACGTATTAAAAGTGTTGTTTGTAACGCTTTTTGCCCTTTTTGGGATGGTGGAAAGTTATGCTCAAACAGGAAATATTACAGGTACAATTTCCGATGAAAATGGTATCTATGTTTCTGGTGCCAATATTTTTATTTCGAGTTTAAACAGGGGAACAATTTCTGATTTTGATGGACGATTTACCCTTGTTGGAATTCCGGAAGGAAGTCATACTATCCGGATTACCTACATAGGATATGGTGATATTGCGCAAGATGTTGCCGTTAGCGGCGGGGAGACAGCAAGTATAACTGTGGAACTTACCCCAACCAATTACCAGTTGGATGAGGTTGAGGTCGCAGCCCATGGTTTAAGTGGTCAGGCCAAAGCACTAAATACACAAAGGACAAACTTGAACATTACCAATGTAGTATCCACGGACCAAATCGGAAAATTTCCGGATGCCAATATTGGGGATGCCGTAAAGCGTATCCCTGGGATTACCATGCAAGTAGATCAGGGGGAGGCGCGTAATGTTATTGTCAGGGGGCTTTCGCCACAGCTCAATTCCGTGACTTTGAACGGGAGCCGTATCCCCTCCGCCGAAGGGGACAATAGGAATATCCAAATGGATTTGATTCCCTCGGATATGATCCAGACCATTGAAGTAAACAAGGCAGTGACCCCGGATATGGACGGGGATGCACTGGGGGGTTCCATAAACCTGGTCACACGTACCGCTCCCCAGGGATATCGACTTTCTGCGACCCTGGGTTCGGGAATCAACTTTATAACCGATAGGAGAAACCTTAACGGATCATTCCTCTTGGGAGATAGGACCAAAGATGGGAAATTTGGATGGATGTTGGGCGCGGTAATCCAGGACAACGATTTTGGTTCCGACAATATAGAGGCAGAGTGGAACAATGAATTTGCGTTTACCAATGCCGATGGAGAGGAAGAGGAACTGGATGTAAACCCATACACGGATGTTTTTGAACAACGTACCTACTTAGTACAACGGGTCAGACGAAGTTTTTCGGTCAATTTGGATTACCAATTCGATCCCAACAACTCCATTTACCTAAAAACCATGTATAACTGGAGGGATGACCGGGAGAACCGTTTTGTAACGGCCCAGGAACTTTTGGATGCAGAGGACATTCAAGAAGGGGACTTTACGATAACAAATGGGACGCCCACCCGCTTTCCCGTTGAAGTTGCCAGGGAAACAAAAGGAGGTATCGACAATGACCGTAACCAGAATACAAGGCTTGAAGATCAACGGATGCAAAACTATACGCTTGGGGGAAATCATTTATGGGGCAAAGTAAAGATCGACTGGCTGGCGTCCTATGCCAGGGCATCCGAAGAACGTTTGGACGAACGCTATGCCCAATATACAACGGAGTACATCGCCAACATTGATAACAGTGATCCGGAGTTTCCCAATATGACCGCGGAAAACCCTGAAAACACCAATGATTTGGCCTCTTTTGAGTTTGACGAAATTACCAATGAGACCCAATTCACCGATGAGGACGACATCAACCTTTTCCTAAATGTTGAAGTGCCGGCAAATCTCTTTGGGGATGCGGATGGAACACTAAAATTCGGTGTTCGGGGAAGGTTTAAAAATAAAGCCAGGGACAACGATTTCTTCGAATACGATCTGGAGGATACCTTTCCTGTTTTGGGGGGCATTCCCACAGTGGATATGACCGATCCCGATTTTTTGGTTGGCAGTGAATATGCCGCAGGATTCTATCCGTCCCCAAGTTGGTTGGGAAGCCTTGATTTGAACGAGAACAATGGCTCACCTGTTTTGGAGGAGTTTTTACCGGGAAACTTTGACATTAGCGAGGATGTACTAGCAGGATATGTGATGGTAAATCAGAAATTGTCGGATAAATTTAGTCTGCTGGCAGGACTCCGAATAGAAAACACCCAGTTGGAGTCGGATGGTTTCAGTCTGAATTTTGGCGAGGACGATGTGGTGGTTGAAGAAGTAAGCGATGATACCTCGTACACCAATATCTTACCAGGGGTACATCTTAAATACGATATCACGAACAATACCATTTTACGATTTGCATGGAGCAATACCCTGGCACGGCCCAACTATGAGGATTTGATTCCCAGGGCAGAAATTGTGAATGCCGATAATGAGATTATCCTGGGAAATGCTGAACTCGATCCCACGACCTCCATGAACTTTGATTTGATGGGAGAGCATTATTTTCAAAGTATTGGGGTGATTTCTGGAGGACTTTTTTACAAACGTATCAGTGATTTCATCTATACCTTTATTTCTGAGGCCCCCGATGATTCCTTTGGACCGGGAACAGCAGGTTTTGATGTGTTCCAACCTTTGAATGGGGACAATGCTTCCATTTTTGGTGTGGAATTCGCTT
The DNA here is from genome assembly GCA_028281025.1 of Croceivirga sp. Classification (GTDB taxonomy): domain Bacteria; phylum Bacteroidota; class Bacteroidia; order Flavobacteriales; family Flavobacteriaceae; genus Croceivirga. Next base: position 83,600 of record JANQKR010000016.1, on the reverse strand, counting down.
TTCAACGCCAGCTTGACTTTTTACCTGGTTTCGCCAAAAACTTCAACATCTATTTAAATTACACCCACCTTACCTCCAGTGCCGATGGCATACGAAACGAAGATGGTGATGAACGTGCAGACGATTTGGACCTTCCCAATACGGCCCCCAACATGTTTAACGCCTCCCTGGGCTATACCGGCAAACGATTCAGTGCCCGGTTGTCGGCAAACTATTCCGATGCCTATATCGATGAGCTTGGGGGGAATGCCTTTGAAGACCGTTTTTATGATGAACAGTTTTTTCTGGATTTTAATTCCAGTTATGCCATTAACAACAAACTTAGAATTTACGCGGACCTCAATAACATTACAAACCAGCCCTTGCGCTTTTTCCAAGGCGTGAGCAACCGGACCCAGCAATCGGAATTCTATGGGTTACGCCTTACTTTTGGTTTAAAATATGATGTCTTCAAAAAATAATCGGTTACACTCCCTGTCCATTCCTACCCGTGGGCAGGGTTTTTTCCAAAAAATTCGTTCATGAAAGCCTATTTTTTAGTTTTTGTTGCCGTGTCCCTTCTTTCCTGCAATCAAAGTAAGTTGCCTCCCATTGCTCCTGATATCATTACCGAGAAAACCCCAAACGATACGGACGATCCCGCCATTTGGGTCAATACGGAAAATCCTTCCCAAAGCATCATTTTCGGGACGGATAAAGAAACCAACGGGGGCGTTTATGCCTTTGATCTGGACGGTAAAATTATTGGGGACAAAAGCATAAAAAACCTGCAAAGACCCAATAATGTGGACATTGAATACGCATTTCGATTGAATGACTCCACACGGGTCGATCTTTTGGCCTTTACCGAAAGGGAGAAACAACAAATTCGCCTGTTTTCCGTACCGGATATGAAACCATTGGATAATGGCGGTTTTCCAGTTTTTGAGGACGCCAAAGGTTTTGAACAAAACCTTCCTATGGGAATAGCACTGTACAAATCCCCAAGGGATAGTTCAATCTATGCTATTGTTGGACGTAAAACAGGTCCATTGGAGGGCTATTTATATCAGTACATATTAAAACCGGATAGTTTGGGTGTCCGTGCCGAACTTGTTCGAAAATTTGGTAAATATAGTGGCCAAAAGGAAATTGAGGCCATTGCCGTGGATGACGCGGAAGGCTATGTCTATTATTCCGACGAGGGCGTGTGCATTCGTAAATACTACGCAGAACCAAGTATGGGCAATACGGAAATTTCCTGTTTTGGAGGGGACCATTTTTTAGAGGATATTGAAGGGATTGCCATTGCCTGTTATCCCAACGGCGGGGGATACCTTATTGTTTCCAACCAGCAACTGGGTGAGTTCAACATCTTCTCAAGAAGGGAAAACGAATTCCTAAAAGCGGTAAATCTAAGCACTTATGGAACAGATGGCTGTGAAGCGGTGACCATCCCCTTGAACGATACTTTTCCCAATGGCCTTTTTGTGGCCATGAACGATACCCAGGAATTCTATTACTATGACTTAAACAAATTGGCGCTTAAACCGAATTAACGATTCATCCTTGGAGGCATTTGTTTGGTCAGAACGCTTCAGCAAAAAGTGCTTGCAGACTGTCCCAGGATTTCTTGTCGGCGTCTGCGTCATAAGCCAAGGGCAATCCAAATTTCTCACCATTGGCATCCGCTTCTTTACTCGTAAAACTATGCTTTACCCCGGGATAGGAGATATAGTTATAATCGGCACCAATGGAGTCCATAGCGGTTTTAAAACCGGTTATGGATTCAGGACTGATAAAGGGATCGTCAGCACCATTGCACACCAATACCTTGGCCTTTAGTTGCTCGTTGGGCATTATCGGAAGTTGAACCCCACTGTGGAATGCAGCCACGGCATCCAAATCCGCCCCGGAATTGGCCATGGTCAAAACCACACTACCACCGAAACAGTAGCCAATGGCCCCAATTTTATCCCCATCGACAGATTCATGGGACTTTAACAAGTCCAAAGCGGCATTAAAACGTGCTGTGGCTTCTGGTAAATTGGTCATTACACTTGACGCGAACTTCCCTGCATCATCGGGATGATCGGCCAGTTTGCCATCACCATACATGTCCACGGCAATGGCGGTATACCCCAATTGGGCCAACATATCGGCACGTTGGCGCACATAATCGTTATGTCCCCACCACTCATGGACAATTAAGACCCCCGGACGTTTTCCCGCAACATTTTCGTCATAGGCAATATATCCTTTAAGATTTGTGGAATCGGTGGCATAGGTAACCTCTTTCCCTTTTACTTTTACAGGAAGCTCTTCTTGGGTTTCCTTGGTATCAGTGGTGTTTTCTTTTTTGGGTTTGCAGGATACAATGCCAATCAAACCTGCAACAAGCAATAGGGCCGCTATTTTTTTCATTTTGGTATATTCAGGATTTGTCTAAAGATAATCAACCTTTCCCAAATTATTCCCCCAAAATATCTTGAATGATTTTTAGGTGATGGTTGGTGTGAATTTCCAAAAACCTTCGGGACTGGTCTCGGTCCAAATGGTCAAAAACAGGGTGGGCAAAAAAGGCGTTTTCATCCAAACCGGAAATATCAATTAGATTTTGCCGGGCTTTTTGGAGTTGCACCGTTAAACTATCCAAAAGCACAACATCCGGGGGTCTTACACTGGGAGGTGATTGGGCCGCACCCCTGGGGATTATTCCTGAAGTATGCACAACAATTCGCTGCATATTGAACTTGGGGATATACGCATTAGGGTCGGAGCGAAGCAAATTTTCCGAAATCCTGTTTATGGTCTTGAGCATATGGTCCAAATGCCACGCTATGGCTGCTTGGGATACCGCTTCATTTTTGATGGCCCTTTGGTCAAAATAACCTTCTATTTCCAGAAGTTGACTATCCAGAAAGTCACTATCGCTTTCCCGGTTATTACTAATGGAAACCACGGTAACAATGATGATCAAAATTGAAACTGCCCAAGAGATTTTCTTCATTTTTATGTGGTTTTCCACCCCCACCATACAAAAGTAGGGCGCACAGCTTTTCTTTTCTTAAAGGTAAAGGGAGTTGTCTGCAACTTTTTTTCTTTCTCCCGATACTTGTTCTCACTTTTTTTCATGATTATTGGTGTTCTTGATTGATACTAATGGGACGTCCAAAATTCAAATTTGTAACCAAAATTTATCATAAATCTTTTTGCTCGGCCTTTTGCATGATTTCTTCCAACCAAATTTGGTGCAGGCCTTCCAGTTTTCTGGGTTGAAATACTTTTTGCATAAAGGTCAGGAAACCGGTCTGTGATTCTTGGGTAATTAGTTTGCAACCGTTGTCCGTGGGAACGATCAACCATGCATGGTACCCCTTAATACTGTTTTTTTTGGATTCCCAACTTAATCTGGAATAGGGCTCATATTCCCGTATAAAGGATTCAAAGTTCAGTCCCATGGTCTTCCATGTAAAAACAGCATCCTCCAAAAGGATGGTTGTATCATCCGGACGTGTTATGGCCACGTTTCGTGCCCCTTCGTACCAATTGGGCCAGGTTTCGGCCTGGATCAAAATGTTCCAAACGGTCTCCGGGGATGCCCTAATGTCTATTTCATTATGGACAAAAAAACCGGCCTTTTTCGGGTCGTAGGCGTTTGGCCAATTGATTTGATCGGTATAAGGCTGCCCACTGGCCACCTTTTCTTTGGTTGATACACAGGAAACCATGCAAAATGCAATGGCAAGTATGAAACCACTTTTTTTCATAGCAACTTATTTTTTTAAAATATCCCTTATTATTTTTAGATGGTGCTTGGTATGGATCTCCAGAAACTTTTTGGAGGTTTTGCGATCCATAATTCCCAAATAGGGGTGCTCAAAAAAAGCCTTTTTGGGAAGCGAGTCGTAGGCCACAAGATTTTTTCTTGCCAACGCCAGTTGTCCATACAGACTGTCTGTATGAATAACTTCCGGAGGGGTCACAATCTTAGGGGATTCCGCCCTTCCCCTTGGAATTTTGTTGATCAGTAAAAGTAGGGTACGACCAAGATGAATCCTTCTTTTGTAATCCTCCGGATTTGATTTTTTTACAGTTTTGTGAATTTCATTAATGGTGCGCAGGGAATGATCAAGGTGCCAAGCCACTTCCACTTTGGAAACCACAGGGTTCAGGCTGTCCCTAAAGGCAATATAACCCTCTATTTCGGTCAGTTCTTCTTCTAAAAAATGGGAACAGCATTCTTTTTTTGGAGTATCCATGAGCAGAACTGTTGAGACCAAAAAAGAGCATACCAGTAGCGTTGTTTTCATGTGCATGGCACTTAATATTGGACTGATGCTCGCTGATGTTCGGTCATCTTCCCCATCACCATTTTCATGATACGTATCTTACCCCATCTGGGTACCGTTCTAAGACCTGATACCAATAGTTTGGTCAGCAATCCGGGAAATACGGTATGCCTCTTGCCCAGGGCCTCTAAAATGGGTGCGGCTATATCATTGGGCTTTAGGGCGTTTTCCATTTGCATATCGGCCACTTTCCCAAAACCGGTGTCCACCGGACCGGGAGCAGCAGCTATGACATCCACCCCGTAAGGTTTAAGCTCATGGTACAAGCCTTCTCCCAAAGACTGTACATAGGCTTTTGTAGCCGCGTAATGGGAGGCGTTGGGAACCCCTTGAAAACCCACAATGGAACTCATTAAAACAATTCCACCCTTTTTCTGCTCCGCAAACTTCCGGGCAAAATAATGTGTGAGCATCATCAGTGCCAGGGAATTCACTTTTAACATACGGATCTCCTCGTCAAGATTTGCCTCCCTAAAGTGGCCCGATGTTCCAAAACCGGCCGAGGCAACAAACAACCCAATGGGAATGTTCGTTAGTTCCTCAACCATTCTATAAACTTCCGGAGTAGAGGAGATATCGGCAATCACAACTTCGGTAAGGATTCCATATTCGTCTTCAAGTGAATTGCTAAAGGAGCGTAGCTTTTCCTTGTTTCTCCCCGAAAGGACAATGTTCATCCCAATAATGGCGAGATTTTTGCACAATGCCTCGCCGATTCCGGAGGAGGCCCCTGTGACCAGTGCCCAGGAACCATACTTTGCTTGGAATGTTTTTTTGAAGTGGTTTGAAAATCCCATGGCCTATGGTTTAAAATTGAAATTTGTATCCAAAGTCAGGGAAGAACCCTATTTGATTTACCTGATCCACCTGATTCGTCAATCGATTATACCTTCTGACAAACACATTCTCATTGTCTGTAACATTTTGCAAATCCACATAGAACTGATGGGACCTTTTTTTCGTCTTGCTGTTTAACCGAATGCCGAATTTTACGTCCCAACGGAAATAATTGTCAAAACGTTCGCTAAAGGCAAGGTCCTCCTGTTGTACTTCAAAACCCGCTTGTTGCGATGCTTCAAGATCAATGGGCGTAAAGTATTGTCCCCCGGAGGTGGCCAAACGGGTATCCACAAAGAATACGTTACGTCCTGCAGCACCAATTTTAAATTCCCGGCCGGTCAAAAAATTAACGACATACCCATTATTAAAAGGGGTGTTGCGCTCAATACCATCACTGCCCTCGTACCTGCTTTCAAAAAACGACCCCGTTAAAAGGCCATAGTATCCCTTGCTAAAGAATTTTTCCAAAGTGAATTCGATTCCACGATTGAACCCGGTGCCTTCGTTTACCAAACTGGTGCGATCGTTATCAAAAACAAAGTCGGCGCCTTCGGTCAGGGAAGAATAACTGGAAGGGAAGGACTCTACGGCGGCATTATCGATATCCTGATAATACACTTCTACCTTGCCCCTCCAACTGGGGGCCAATTTTACATCGTAACCCAGGACATAATGGGCACTGCGAACAAAATCCAGGTTACGGTTGGTTTGAACGGCTTCCCCATTTACATTTTCATCAATAAATAACAGGGGCAATGGTGCAGGCTGGTGGTGCAGGCCATACCCCAGGCTAAGGCTTTGGGATGCGGTGATATTGTATTTTAGACCTGCCCGTGGCTCAAAGACAAACTGTTCGTTCAGGGCGCTGTAAAGGCTGTGCAATCCGGCATTGAGTGCAAGTTTTTCAGTAATCCTAAAGCGTCCCTGCACATAGGGTTGCAGCACAACAAAGGATTCATCCACATCGCGGAACGTGGTTAGATCGGGATCACCATCGCCATCATTGTCCGGTTGTTCCTCCCTATCCCGAAGCAAGGATTGCAAACCGAAATTTTCGAGCAATACCCCGCTACGAAAGGTAATCTTATTACTGATCTTACTATTAAAGAGGGTGGAAAACGTAAGTCTGCTCTCACGGTCATCGGTATCAAAGAATGGGAGCAACCGTTCCTCCGGAGTATCCTTATTGATAAAACGGTCCGCATTGATCTCACTTTGTGCCAGTGACCCCCCAATAATGGTCCTTAGATAGGAATTCTTCCCAATTGCCAAACGGTGTTTTAGCCCCAGGACCCCAAAGCGGGATTCAACGAAAAGATTCTCGTCCTCGGCGGCAAAAAGGTCATTCTCATCAATCTCATCCCCTAAAAAGTCAATATCGGAAGTGGCCAAAATCCCAAATACCGAAAAGGTTCCGAGTTTTCCCTTTCCAAAATTTAGGTTGAAGGAAACATCCGCATAGTTGGGTACGGCGGTGGAAGCTCCTCCCGCACCTCCGCCCACAAGCCCTACCAGGGAGTAGCGTGCGGCCAAAAGGAAGGAGCCCTTGTTTTTGCCCATAGGACCTTCTGCGGTAGCCTCAAGCCCGGTAAATGCCCCGGCTTGGGCCGTGAATTCATAATCATCCACATTTCCCGTTCGGAATCCAAGATCAAATACCCCGCCCAACGCATTCCCATATTCCGCAGGAAAGGCAGAAGTGATGAAATCCGAGTTTTTGAGCATATTGGGATTGATGGCAGAAACAGGCCCTCCTGTAGTGCCAAAGGCAGCAAAGTGGTTGGGATTTGGTGTTGGGATACCTTCAACACGCCAAAGCAGCCCTATGGGGGAATTCCCACGGACCACAATATCGTTCCGGCTATCATCCGGAGTGGAAACCCCGGCAAAATTGGCAGCCAAGCGCCCCACGTCACTACGTCCGCCGGAAAACCGGGTTACCTCCTCTATACCAAATTGCCTGGCCGAAACTGCGGCGGCCTTATTTAAAGGCTGGTCTTTATTGGTTTCAGTGGTAAGTACAATTTCATCCAACTGGTTAAAGGACTCCAAAAGGGTGATGTTCACACTAACGTCCTTGCCCGTGGTAACCACAACATTGGGGATAGTGGCACTTTCATACCCTATAAAACTTACCCTTATGGCTTGTCTTCCCAGTGGAACACCGGTAAGGGTAAAACGACCGTCAAAGTCCGTAATTACCCCAGTGGCGACTTCTGTGTTCAAAAGTTCCACAGTGGCTCCCTCCAAAGGATTTTCGGATTGTTTGTCCACAACAATCCCTTTGATGGTTCCGGTTTGTGAAAAACCAAAATGGACGGTTAAAATAATTAGGATAGCAATTGTTTTTTTCATGGCATGTTTTTTTTGTTGAAACCAAAAGTGTGGATTGCATTGGGCTTGACCACACCAATTTGACCCAAGTGGGCTTTTTCCTTTTGAACGGGAAGGATATGGACTGAACTGACAAAAAGCCTTTTAAAGGCACATTTTACAATTCAGTCCTTAATTTGACGGTTCAGTGTAAAGTGTAACGGTAAAGAAAAAGCTGGGATGGTCCGAATGGTTACTTGTGTATCTTTAAAGTTGAAATGAAAAGGATGTTTTCAAAAAAGGGGGTTCGTAAGTTTTTGTTCCGATGGATGGTGGTCAATGTGGTTTTTTTATTGATAAAACTTTCAGTGGAACACGGCCAAGGGGAAGAGGGGACATTTTTTGAGCCTACGCCCATATTTTACTACCTCACCGCTTTTTTATTTTTCATGGTCGCCTGGGAATATAACGATAGGCTGATTTATAAACAGTTGGAACGGGGCGGGCTTAACTTTAAAAACAGTCTCATCATTTTTGGTAAGACCATGGCGGTACTGGTTCCCATGACCGCCATAATCTATTATGTGGCCCTTTTTCCCCTTAGGGAAACCATTGGTATTGTCTGTGAGGATCCCGTTCTGGAATTTCGTGGAAACGTTCTCAGGGCTTGGTTACTGGGCTTTGCCGTGATTTTTGTGAACCTCTTCTATTTTACCATGAAACAGAAAGATGAACTTACACGTCAGATGGAAGATTTAAAACGTGAAATGATGGTATCCCAATATGCCATGTTGAAAAATCAGATAAGTCCACACTTTTTGTTCAACAGTCTAAATACCCTTACCTCATTGATGTATGAGGACCGTGACCTGGCTTCCGATTTTGTAACACGTTTGGCCAGTAGCTATCGCTATATTTTGGACAATCGCGAACGTGATTTGGTTACCCTTCAAAAGGAACTGGGCTTTTTGGACTCCTTTATCTTTATGATGAACGTTCGCCATAAACAGGCGGTTCAGATACAATTGGAGATCAAGGTAAATCCCGAAAAATATGTAATACCCACACTTTCGTTGCAGATGTTGGTCGAAAATGCGTTGAAACACAATAGGTACAGCAAGGAAAAACCGTTGAAGGTGGTGATTTCCTCCATTCAGAATGACGCCTTGGCCATCAAGAACAACCTGCAAAAGCGGGAATTAAAAAATGGGACCACACAGTTGGGGATCAAGAATATCAAAAGACGCTATGCCTTTTATACGAACAAACAGGTTTTGGCCCGGGAGGAAACCGATTATTTTGAAGTCATCATCCCGTTGTTGGATGAAAGCATTACCAAAATGAACCTTAAAGCGATTTCCTGATGAAAGCGGTCATTGTAGAGGATGAGGAATTTGCTGCCAAACGCTTGGGGCAGTTGGTGGCCGAACTGGCACCTGAAATCCGTTTGGAGGCCATACTGAATTCCGTGGAAAGCGGAACCAGATGGTTCTCCAACAATGCCCAACCGGACTTGATTTTCCTGGACATTCAATTGAACGATGGCTACGGCTTCGATATCTTGGATGGACTTGAAGAGCACCCACCCGTAATTTTCACAACGGCGTACAACGAGTTCGCCATTAGGGGCTTTAAGTACAACGGAATTGATTATCTGTTGAAACCCATTGTAAAGGATGACCTTAAAAAAGCGCTTGAGAAATTCAAAAAGAACATTACCCGAAATGGGCGGGGTACCGCCGAAAATCTGGAACATCTAAAACAATTGTTCCACAAGGAGTATAAGCATCGGTTTATGGTCAAAGTGGGCAATATGTTCAAGTCGTTCAACGTGGAGGACATCGCCTATTTCAAGTCCCATGAAGGCATGATCTTCCTGTATACGCATTCGGGTCAAAGCTATCCCATAGAATATACCATAGACCAATTGGAAAACATCCTGAATCCCATTCATTTTTTCCGAATCAACCGAAAGTTTATGGTCTCTGTAAAGTCCGTAGTGGAAATACACAGCTACTTCAACAGTCGTTTACTATTGAAAATTCTTCCTAAGGAAGAAAGCCAGGTCATTGTATCCCGGGAACGTACGACCAACTTTAAGCGCTGGTTGGATATGTAGGCCGGTAATTTTCACTTCTCCTTTTGGTCAAAGGATAGGTTTTCTCCATATCTTCACCCACGGTTTCAATTTAACACAGCAACTGATGATTAAAAAGTTTGGTCTATTGGTCTTTGCCTTGGGCATACTATGCGCGTGCGGCACAAAAAATGTAGTCAATGATTTGGCCGCGGATAACCCAATTATCGCAGCATTGGATTTGGTAAATAGTAATGACGATAAAGTTGCGGTTTCCATTGACCCGGGAAGATTTGTCACCGATACCGTACTATACAGACTGCCCAGGGTAGTCCAGGGAACGTATTCGGTATCGGATTTTGGCAAATATATCGAAGGCATAAAAGCTTTTGATTATCAAGGGGAAGAATTGGCGGTAAACACTGTGGATACCAATACTTGGATGTTCCCCAATGCCAAACAACTAGATCGAATATTGTACTGGGTCAACGATACCTTTGACCAGGAGGTACAGGGTGGAATAGGCGAGGAAGTCCCCTTTTCTCCTGCGGGAACAAACATTGAACCCAAGCAGATAATGTTGAATCTTCATGGGTTTATAGGTTATTTTGATTCTTTGAAGAACAACGCTTACCAAATAGACATCACTGCCCCATCACATTTTAACTATACCTCCCCCCTCCAGGAAATTGAATCTTCAACCAGTGAGGATGGAAAGACCAAGAATTCGGTTTTTTTGGCCAATCGCTATTTTGAGGTAACGGACAATCCCATGATGTATGGCGAAACGGAAGTGGAAGATTTTATGGTCGGGGATATTAAAATCGTATTGAGTGTTTTTTCTCCCAATAAGGTGCATACCGCTGCCGAGATCAAAGGGACGGTAAATAAAATGATGTTGGCCCAAAAAAAATACCTGGGCGATTTAAACAGTACCCCTCGTTATGATATTCTGCTTTATTTATCCGATACGGCGAAAGAAGATTCCCCAAAAGGTTTTGGGGCTTTGGAACATCATTCCTCCACAGTGGTGGTTCTACCGGAGCAAATGGAACCTGAAGCCTTCGCAGAATCCATGATAGATATTGTGGCACACGAGTTTTTCCATATTGTAACCCCTTTGTCCGTACATTCTGAGGATGTACACTATTTTGACTACAATGCGCCAACCTTTAGTAAGCATCTATGGCTCTACGAAGGCGTTACCGAATATTTTGCACAGCATTTCCAGGTGTATGAGGGCTTGATCGATAAAGAAGAGTATTATTCCAGGACCACACAAAAAATAAATGCGTCACGCTCCAATTATGACGATACCATGAGCTTTACGCAAATGAGTGAGAATGTCTTGAAAAGTCCTTATAAGGAAAACTATACCAATGTTTATATGAAGGGTGCGCTTATAGGAATGTGTTTGGATATTTTAATGCGTGAAAACAGTGATGGTAATAGAAGCCTGTTGACCCTAATGAAGGAACTGTCCAATACCTATGGCAAAAATAGGCCCTTTGTTGATGACGATTTGATCCAAGAGATCACAGGAATGACCTACCCAGCGATAGGGGAGTTTTTGAATACCCATGTAGTAGGGACCGATCCCATTGATTATGATGCTTTTTTTGAAAAAGTGGGACTTTATTTTGCTGAAGCCGAAGTAGAAACAAACTATATCCAAAATGCAGGAAACCTAATTGTTGGTGCCGACCCTGAAAAAGGCGCCATAAAGTTCAATGACTTGGTAACCAACAATAGTTTCTGGAATGACAATGGTGCCCAACCCAATGATGTGTTCAAGTCCATTAACGGGGTGGAAGTGAGCTTGGCCAACGCCAATCAAATCTTTGGCGAGGTTTTTACCTGGCAACCTGGTAAAGAAATAGAAGTGGTCCTTATGCGTGAAGCTGAGGAAGTGGTGATAAAAACGACCACCACACCTTCGTATACCAAAGCGAATACCTTAATGGAAAATCCAGGGGCCTCCCAGGGACAGAAAGCGCTTAGGAACGCCTGGTTGAAGCGCTAAGAAAAGTAGTACGGGTTCAGAACATATTTTGTTAAGCGCTATAATGCGCCAATGGTGTTGACTTAAAACCTAGTCAACCAATTCAACTTAACAACTAGGGTAGCTCAGCGTGCCCTTGGGAAAAACCCTTTTAAGCGTTCCTCCATAAAAAGGGCTGTGCGCACCTGTTTTTTCAAGAACCACACAAAAACAAGGCAATCAAATGAGAGTCCAAAGATTGATTTTTGTAGTTTCATGGGGTATTAACGTAAACATCTTTTATTATGAAAAAACCTGTAATTGCCGTAATGCTTTCATTGACCCTGTTATGTTCAAGTTGCCTTGGATCTTATCAAGCCTTTAATAACCTTAGGGATTGGAACGATGGTCTGACCGATAGTAAGTTCCTGGATAACCTCATATTTTGGGGACTGAACATCGTACCCGTATATGGATTGTTTTTTATAGGGGATACCCTTATTTTCAACGTCATTGAGTTTTGGTCAGGGTCTAACCCCATTGCCATGAAAGAAGGTGATGTGGAAACACAACTTGTGGAACATGAAGGAAATACCATTGAGATGGTAGGAACAAAAAACCGGATCCAATTAACGGTTTTGGAAGGCCCCAAAAAGGGAAGCAAATTGGAACTATTCTATAAACCGGATGAAAAGTCGTGGAACGCCATTCGGCCCAATGGAGAGATCATTAAACTTTCCTCCATGGAAGAGGGCTTTTACATTGTTTACTTACCAAATGGGAAAGAGGTCCGAATAAACCCACTGGATTCCAGAGAAGAGAATTTGGCACTACTGGAAGAAAACAAAAGTTGCTACTATATGGAAGGGATGCTTGCCACAATAGAATAAGCAAAAAAAACCCCCGAGCAATCGGGGGTTCTTGTTAAGGCTATGCGGAAGATCAATATCTATAATACTCCGGTTTATAGGGTCCTTCCACGGTTACCCCAATATAATCGGCTTGATCTTTCTTCAATTCTGTGAGTTCGGCACCCAATCTGGCCAAATGCAATTTTGCCACTTTTTCATCCAAATGCTTAGGGAGCATATATACCTCGTTGTTGTAGTTTTCACTGTTGTTCCACAATTCGATTTGTGCCAAGGTTTGGTTGGTAAAGGAATTGCTCATCACAAAACTTGGGTGGCCCGTAGCGCAACCAAGGTTTACCAATCGACCTTCAGCCAAAATCACAATGTCCTTACCATCAACAGTATACTTATCTACCTGGGGCTTGATTTCATCTTTGGTATGTCCATAGTCCCCATTTAACCAAGCCATATCAATTTCATTGTCAAAATGTCCAATATTACATACAATGGCCTTGTCCTTTAATGCCCGGAAATGTTCTTCCCGGATAATGTCCTTGTTTCCTGTTGCAGTAATGACCACATCCGCATTTTGAACAACACTTTCCAGCTTTTTCACTTCATAACCATCCATACAGGCCTGCAAAGCACAGATGGGATCAATTTCAGTTACGGTAACGATGGCCCCTGCACCTCTAAAAGAGGCAGCGGTTCCTTTTCCAACATCACCATACCCTGCAACAACCACCCGTTTCCCGGCCAACATGGTATCCGTAGCCCTACGGATGGCATCAACTGCACTCTCCTTACAACCATATTTGTTGTCAAACTTGGATTTGGTCACCGAGTCATTTACATTGATCGCGGGCATGGGCAGTGTTCCATTTTTCACACGATCGTACAAACGGTGCACACCAGTGGTGGTTTCTTCGGACAGTCCTTTGATTGCGCTGGTCAACTCAGGATATTTGTCCAATACCATATTGGTCAAATCCCCACCATCATCCAAAATCATATTCAATGGCTGTCTTTCTTCCCCAAAGAACAAGGTCTGTTCTATGCACCAGTCAAATTCCTCTTCGTTCATACCTTTCCAGGCATAGACAGGTATCCCGGCAGCGGCAATAGCGGCGGCGGCATGATCCTGGGTAGAGAAAATATTACAGGAACTCCAGGTAACATCAGCACCAAGTTCCACAAGGGTTTCAATGAGTACGGCCGTCTGGATGGTCATATGGAGACATCCTGCTATACGGGCCCCTTTTAAAGGTTGCTCGTCCTTGTACTCTTCACGTAAGGCCATCAATCCGGGCATTTCCGCCTCGGCCAATTCAATTTCCTTTCTTCCCCAATCTGCCAATGAAATGTCTTTCACTTTAAAAGGAACATATGCTACAGTTTTGGTGCTCATAATTGTGTATTTGAATTATTTATAGCAATTTTCGGCTGCAAAGATACAAATTCACCTTACTATTAGCTGTGCCACTTCACAAAACCATAACAGTTTCAGAGCATATAAAATCCTTTGTTTGGAAGGTTACCGAAAAGGAAAATGAACTGGCCACCGGTATAGAACTCAGCCAACGTTGCCAGGATCGATTAAAGGATATGAAGTCGGAAATGCACCGAAGGGCATTTTTAAGCATAAGGCATTTGTTGGGTTTGGCGGGGTATGAGGGGAAGCATCTATTTTACAATGAATTTGGGAAGCCCTTTTTAATGGATGGCACCCATATCTCCATATCGCATTCCCATAACTTTACGGGAATCATTGTAAGTACCTCCAATAAAGTTGGGATAGATATTGAAAAACAGCGGGAGAAAATCCTGAGGATAGCCCATAAATTTACACCCTTACATGAATATAGAACGGTTGCCAACGCAGAGGCATTGATTCTTAAACTGACCCAGGTTTGGTGCGCCAAGGAAGCACTTTATAAAATTTATGCACAGCCAGGGCTCAGTTTCTTAAACCACATTATGGTAAACGATTTTAAACTAGGGGACTTGGGGACTACGGCAGAGATCCACTATCAGGGAAGGAAATCCAGCTATCAAATCACCTTTGATGAATTTGAGGGGTTTTCCTATGCCTATGCCCTGGATGGCAATTAAGAACCTGTTTGGGAATTTGTCAATTGTTTTCTTATGTCCATTTTTGCGACCAGCGCACCATCTGGCCTCTCTTTCAAAGGCCAAACCGTTGGCCTTTTCTTTCGGTCCTGTTGAAATTTTAGTCCATAACTATGGCTATGCTTTTCCATCGCACCGGCTCGCCCATAGCTTTCCCTATGTCGTGCCTCGTTCCGCACTAAAAATGGCCTATAACAATTCCAATCACAAATTCCCAAACAGGCTCTAAGTTTACGTGTTTAATACTAGATTTGTCCCTTAAATTGATAAATATATCCAATGAAAATCTCTGTAGAGCTTACCCTGACCCCATTACAGGATAATTTTGAACCCCCGATCATCAATTTCATTACAAAACTTCGGAACTCCGGGTTAAGGGTTTTGGAAAATCCTTTGAGCACACAGGTTTACGGCCCTTATGATGCTGTAATGGCAGTAGTTACCCAAGAGATTAAAGTTGCTTTTGAAAATACGGATAAGGTGCTGTTATATATGAAAATTGTTAAGTCCGATCGAAGCGATTATGAGCCCCATTTTTGATTTTTTTCTTGATGCCTATCGCGGGAAGGAAACCTATATTATTATTCTGGAGGCCATTGTTTTTGTATCAGGGATACTCAGCGTTTGGTTCGCAAAGCATGAAAACATTTGGGTATATCCAACAGGGCTTTTGGCAACCGTGATCACAGTGTATTTATTCCTGAGGGATGGGCTCTTGGGAGATATGATGATGAACTTTTATTGGTCCGCTATGAGCATTTATGGTTGGTGGAATTGGTCAAGAAAAAAAGGGAATAGGACAATTGTAAAGATTTCAAGAACCACTGCCAGGGAAAAATGGATTGGATTGGGATTGTTCTTGGCAACCATGGGCTTTAATTATTTGGTTTATCGTTTCTTCGGTTACGAAATTCTGACTTCCAATTACATCGATATTTTTACATCGGGACTGTTCTTTACGGCAATGTGGTATATGGCACTGAAGAAGTTGGAAAACTGGACCCTTTGGATTATCGCGGATGTTATTACCGTTCCACTTTATGCTTATAGGGGGTGGGGAATGTTGTCCTTTCAATATCTTATTTTTACGGTTTTGGCAATACAAGCATATGCTGCATGGAAGAGAAGCTTAAGCAACAGCCCTCAAACCTTATTAAGATAGTCCTGTTTGGACCTGAATCGACCGGAAAAACTACTTTGGCAAAACAATTGGCCAAACATTACCATACCCATTGGGTCCCGGAATATGCCCGGGAATACCTTCAAAAAAAATGGGATGATGAGGGAAAGATTTGCGAACTGGAAGATCTTTTGCCCATAGCCAAGGGACAAATGGCCCTAGAGAACCAATTGGCCAAACAAGCCAATAAGATTCTTATATGCGATACGGACCTATTGGTGACCAAGGTATATTCCGAAGCCTATTTTGATGGTTTTTGTGATCCGCTCCTCGAGAAGTATGCCCTTCAAAATACCTATGACCTTTATTTTTTGACCGGCATTGATGTACCATGGGTGCCAGATGACCTTAGGGATAGACCAGATGATCGGGTGAAGATGCTTAACCTTTTCAAAACAGCTTTGGAGAAATATCAACGTACTTTTGTTATTTTAGAAGGTAATCAAGAAAAACGATTGAATACGGCCATTACCGAAACTGACAAACTGATGAACAATGATTGACTTTACACAAAAAGACGAAGCACAACTCAACGAAAAGGGGATTGCCAAGGAAAGGGTACTCCAGCAGATTGAAACCTTTAAAGAGGGCATTCCGTTTGTAACCCTTGAAAAGGCCGCCATAATTAAGGGAGGCATTGTAAAGGTTGAAAATGAGGCGGAATTGGTTTCGTACTATGAAGATACTATCGAGGGCAAGACCATTTTAAAGTTTGTTCCAGCTTCAGGTGCCGCCTCCCGTATGTTCAAGGCCATGTTCAATTTTGTGGATGCCTTTGACCCATCAAAAGAGACATTGGGAACCTATTTTGACCGGACCGGGGATAAGGCCGTACAGCAATTTGTTGAAGGCATGGATAAATTTCCTTTTCATGATGAATTGCTACAAAAAATTGAAGGACAATATGCCAATGAAGATGAAAAAGCCCACCTTTTTGTCAAAACCATGTTGGCAGAAGACGGTCTTAATTTTGGTTTTTATCCCAAAGGGTTGCTGCCCTTTCATGTGTGCAAACGGGGCGCCGCCACACCTTTTAAAGAACATCTAAAGGAAGCGGCATGGTATGCCAAGACCAATGGCAAGGCCAATTTGCACTTTACCATTTCACCACAGCATGAGGAAATGTTCAAAAAGGAAGAAGGTATTTCCGTACCAAGAATTTCGCAAAAGACCGATACGGAATTCAAGGTGTCCTATTCCTTTCAAAAACCATCAACGGATACGGTGGCCGTGAACAGGGACAATACCCCTTTTCGCAATGCCGATGGAAGCCTATTGTTCCGGCCTGGGGGTCACGGTGCTTTGATCGAAAACCTCAACGAACAGGATGCCGATGTTATTTTTATCAAGAATATAGATAATGTGGTCATTGATAACAATTTGGAAGCGGTCGGCAACAGTAAAAAAATGCTTGGGGGTCTATTGTTAAAACTTCAAAGGGCAACCTTTGGCTATGCAGAGGAATTGGATAACGACCCAGATACCGAAAAAATCAATGAGATAGCAACATTCGCCGCCGACCAATTGAACGTGGTACTTCCTGATGGCTTCCAAAATATGGGCAATGATGAAAAACAAGCTGTCCTAAAAAAATATATCAACCGCCCCATCCGTATTTGTGGTATGGTAAAAAATGAGGGGGAACCTGGTGGAGGACCTTTTTTCATAAAGGATGGCCAAGGAAATATTTCGCTTCAAATAATAGAATCGGCACAGGTGGATATGTCGGATTCAGCGCAGGTATCCATCCTTAAAAATTCAACACATTTTAACCCCGTGGATTTGGTTTGCGGTGTTAAGAACTACAAAGGGGAAAAATACGATCTTATACAGTTTGTGGACCACAAACAAGGTTTTATAACCGATAAAACCAAAGATGGTAAAGATTTAAAGGCAATGGAACTTCCAGGACTTTGGAATGGTGCCATGGCCTTTTGGAACACTATTTTTGTTGAGGTTCCCTTGGTCACCTTTAACCCCGTAAAAACGGTAAACGATCTTTTAAAGCCTTCCCATCAGGCTTAAAAACCAATAGAGCATATCCGTTAAAGCCACCTTTTTTAGGTGGTTTTTTGTTTTATGTGACTTTTTCAAAAAAGAGGTGTCTTACCAATAGAAAAGCAAAAGGAATGGCAGACATTATAAAATCGGGACTATTGGGAATTGCATGGGTAGGGACCTTGATTTTTTCCGCGCCACTTTTGAACGATACTGAAGACAAAAGAATAGTTACAGCTGCCGAAGAGGTGGAGCTGAAAACAGAAAATGATATTTGCACTCCGCTGTAGCCAGTAAGGCTCACGGATTTTTGGTTGGTTGATTTGGTTGAAAGGACCGTAAAGTGGATACGATACGGTCCTTTTCATGAAAAAGGAATAAAAAGTATCCGAACGGGTGATGCTATGCTACACTAACCAGGCGTTATCCCAGATACCCAAACCATGGGAATCGGAAAGGCTGCCACTGGCAGCCTTTTTTCTTTCTAGGAGCATAAAAAAATCAAAAAGGGCATCCAATTGCTTTTTTTGGTCGTAAATAAGGGGTACATCCCAAAACATAAGAAAAATGAAGAAGCGTATTCTCCTTGCTATAGTATCAATGGCCACCTTGTCCATTTCCAATGCGCATACGGTACACCCAATGGAAGTATCCGTGGAAAAAACGGACGAGTACCAAAAAATTGATGCTTCGGAACTGCCGCCGGCCGTAGTGGAAGCATTGCTTAAGGATTATCCCACCTCTAAATTAAGTCAAGCTTTTAAGAACCGATATGGTAAGTACAAGCTCATTATGGTATTACAAAGTGGTACGAGAAGAACGGTCTACATCGATTCCTACGGTCGCTGGTTACCTAAAAAATAGCTATCGTCTTCGAAAAAACCTGGAGGACCATCTAACGGATGGTCTTTTTTTGTGTAAAAAATATACAGTCTGTTGGGTTTAGTAAACATAATTACACAACTCCTATTTTTATTGTAAAACCGTAAATGTCTTATTTTTAAATAGTTATACCTTATTTTGCTTTTTGAAAAGTGTTGGCACTGGATTTTCATAAGGTTAAGCAAGTTTAATTTTTAAAGCATACATAATGAAAAAATTGATTTTTGCAACCGTGTTATCCATAGCCGGTCTTACGGCCATGGCACAAGAAGAGATTGCCGAACAAATTGGGGATGGGGTGAGTTCCATGAACATTACCCAGGATTTTGAGGAAATAAGTGTTTCCGACCTCCCAGAGGCTGTTACGGCAGCCGTGGCAAGGGATTATCCCACCGCCAAAATCACCAAAGCATACAAAGACGCTTCCGATATCTACAAAATGGAAGTTGCCATGGAGGATGGTAGCTCTGGTACGTTATATGCAGATGCGGAAGGGAACTGGATAAAGGTATAGCGTATGTGATTCATAGCATATGTGCTTGTTTGGTTTGGTCAGGGAGCCCACATATGTGGGCTCCCTACTTTTATGATAATTTTACAGCACTTCCAACGTCCAATTCCCTGCTATCGCCGTAATTATGGTATTAAGACATGCCCAAAATCTTAATTATTGAGGACGATACCGCTTTTTGTCAAATGCTACATACGTTTTTGACCAAGCATGGCTTTGACATTTCATCAACAAGCACAATAGGCGAGGCAGAAAAAGAGTTACGACTTACTTTTTTTGATGTTATCCTGTCCGATGTTAGATTACCCGAGGGCAATGGTATCGCCCTACTTTCCAAAATAAAAAAGCAATCCCCAGGGACGCAGGTCATATTGATGACCGGTTATGCAGAGGTGAAAACAGCAGTGGAGGCAATGAAAAAGGGGGCATTCGATTACATTTCCAAGCCCTTTACCCCAGAAAGTATGTTATTGGCCATTACAAATGCACTAGGGAGGGAATCCCACGGAAAAACTCTGCCCCGAAAAAAGGAAACTGCCATGGTGCAACCTTCAGGGAAAGGGAAGTATGACGCTGTTTTTGGCAACAGTGAGGCTTCCAAAAAATGGAAACAGTACATGGATTTGGTAGCCCCTACGGATATGTCCGTTCTGATTACCGGAGAGAGCGGGACAGGAAAGGAAGTTACGGCGAAGGCCATTCACCGTGGCAGTAGGCGAAAGTGCGAAAGCTTTGTTGCCGTGGATTGTGGTGCCATTCCAAAAGAAATTGCAACCAGTGAGTTTTTTGGGCATGTCAAGGGAAGTTTCACAGGTGCCGTTGCCGATAAGGCAGGGCATTTTGAAACAGCAAACGGCGGTACGCTTTTCTTGGATGAAATTGGAAACCTTTCCTACGAAAATCAAGTGTTACTGCTTAGGGCACTACAGGAACGAAAGATAAAGCGCGTGGGTAGCTCACATGGGATTTTGATAGATGTACGAATCATAACCGCAACAAATGAAAGTTTATTGGATAGGGTCGCAGAAGGAAGTTTCAGGGAAGACCTATACCATCGTTTGAATGAGTTTTCCATAGAAATCCCTTCCCTAAAGGATCGTGCTGAAGATCTAGTGCTCTTTGCCAATTATTTTTTGGATAGGGCAAACGAAGAACTGGATAAGAAAGTGACGTGTTTTTCAGAAGATGTGATGCAGATGTTCCATAGGTATACATGGCCGGGTAACCTCAGGGAGCTAAAGAACGTTATAAAGCGCGCCGTTCTTTTTGCCAAAGGGGATACCATTGAATTAAGCGCAATAGCAAATACGTTACATGAAAGGACTGGTCTGGACTACGAATCCAAATTCTCAAAATCCAGTTACGAAAAGGAAAAAATCCTCAGTGCCCTTAAACAGACCAATTTTAACAAGAGCAAAGCGGCCAAGTTGTTACGGATGACCAGAAAAACGCTTTATAATAAAATCCATAAGTATCAATTGGAAGTGTGATCAAATACGTACGACATCCCTTTTTTCAAGTCCGAAACAAGGAGCCGAAGTTGCTCAAAGCTTTTTATGGTTTTTGCGTGCGGTACATCAACGGAAAGATTTTCAAACCTTTCAAGGATTGCAATGGCATTCTTGACCTCCAATTGACGGAACATGGGCAACATCTTATGGGAAATGGATTTTATCCCATTGTAATCTGATTGTTCCACGGCCATGGAGAGCAGTTTCATGTTTTGGGCCGTATTCTTCAAAAAGCTTTTCAAAATTTCGTTCATTCCCTCGGTGTCGTGCACAAAAGCAGAAATGCCCTTCAAGTTGAACAGGTTGGTGTGGATTGGCATTACCCCTTTGTCAAAATCATGGGAAGCCATAACTTTTGTGATGGCATCAAAAAGCTCCTGTTGTGAAAAAGGTTTTGCCAGCACATGGCTAAAACCAGCGTTAGCATAGACGCTTTGGTCTATGCTTCTTTGGCCCGTCATCGCAATAATGGGTTGGCCCTTATAATGTTTGTGGTCTTCACACTTTAGTTTCTTAACTACTTCAAAACCATTGATTTTTGGCATTTGAATGTCCGTTAGAACAATATCATATTGAAAATTCCCTGTTTTCTGTAGATGCTCGAAACTTGAAAAAGCTTCGGTACGCATTCCATAGGTTTTTCCGGTTTCGCCCAGCAGTTCCAATAAGGTATCGTCGTCATCAAAAATGAGCAATGAAGGCGGTTTTTTCAAATGATTTCTTTTGGATTGTCCTGTAGAAACTGGGGTATCTGAAAATTGTAGAGGAAAGGTGAGCGTAAAACAACTTCCCTTGTTTTTTTCACTTTCCAGATGCAGGGTACCGTCCAATAGCTTGGTTAACTTTCTGGCAATGGTAAGCCCTAAACCATAGCCCCCATATTTTTTTTCTATGGAACTACCCCCTTGGGTGAACTCTTTAAAAATGGATTCCTGTTTTTCCAAAGCAATGCCAATACCGGTATCAAGGACCTTAATTTCAATATGTGGATTAGCTGTTATCCCTTGGGTTCGCGCTTGGACTTCCACATCCCCTTTGTCCGTAAACTTAAGTGCGTTCCCCAATAGATTGGCAAGTATTTGGCGCAGTCTAAATGGATCCCCAACGATGGGGATTTCCAACGTATCTTCAATCTCCAACCTAAGCGCTATGGACTTTTTTTTACGTAGGCCTTCAAAATCCAAAGCAATTTCAGTAATCAATCGGGACAGCACAAAAGGTATTTTTTCCGGTTGTATTTTGCCCGCCTCCAACTTTGAAAAGTCCAGAAGGTCGTTCACTAACCTGTCCACGTATGTAGCAGCGGATTTTATATGCTTTATATACTCCCTTTGCTTGGTCTCCAGATAACCATGCTCCATTAATTCAGTATATCCACTTATGCTGTTCAATGGGGTTTTTAGATCGTGGCTTACCGTGGAAATCAATTGCTCCCTACTTTTGAGAAGGGACTCGGAATATTTTTTTTCCTGTTCCAATTGTTGACGGTATTGTTGAACCTTCCAAAAGTCCCTTGTAATTAAAAATGTAGAAATTGAGACCACGATCAGTCCAAGAAAAATGGCAGCTCCGGTCAAAAGGTTGCTTCGCCTTATGGCTTCTTGCTTATGAAGATTATCCAAATAGGTATGGGCAATGATTTCTTTTTCAAAAGCCGTGATCATACTTCTTAGCTTTTGTGAAAGTTCCATATCGGCCCTGTAGATTTCAAGTTCCTTTACCAATACCGAACGTTCCATCCGCGACTTTTCCGTTTTGGCATGTTCCAAAATGGAGCGGGATATGCGCAACATGGAATCTATACCTATTTTCGGGGCATTTCCATCTGTTTCATCCGGAATATTGTTATTGAGTAGGGCCACATATTCCCGTATGGAATTTTTGGCCTTTGGGGGCAATTCCTTAAAATTGGGGACAAAGGTCTCCGGAGTGATCCTTCCCATATCAACCGCTATTTTATCAAACCTTTTGAGCAAGGAATCAATGGGGGCACTTTTGGTATTCTCTACCTTTAGTTTTCGTAGTTCGGCATTATTGTAGACTTTTTGCTGCAAGAGTTTTTGAATACTGTCCAGCTTTTGAAATTGCCCCTGGTCTTTGGTCAACAGTTGAATGCTCTTAATGGAATTGAATATGGAATCCACCTTTCTGGCATAGGCCTTAAGGTTTGCCCGTTTTTTGGTTTGTAAGACCAATTTGGATAAGTTTTCGGCCTCATACAGTTCTGTGAGCAATGCACTGGTTTTTAATAATTTTTTATGGTCTTCTTCCCTATTGTGTGAGGAGTCGTATTCCTTGAATTCCGAATAAATGAAAAAAGCAGCGAGCAGTACCAATACACCTAAAATAGAATAACTGGCAATAACTTTTAAGATGAACCTTTGCTTGGACTTGGGGTACATGTAAAGGGGCTTTCCATAGATATACGTGACAGCATAAGGGTAAAGGTTGTTAAAGGGTGCGAAACAATTCAGTTTTATTATGAAAAATGATCGGTAAGGATTACTTTTGGCGCATCTCAAAGGGGTGCTTTACCTAAGGAGGGGTTTTGAAAGACCGAATTGGAACGGTAGAATTCTAATTTCGACAATCAAAATTCCAAATTCCGTAAGGCTGAGATTATACCCATTGAACCTGGGCAGGTAATGCTGCTAAGGGACCGAGCGTTGGGAAAATGTTCCATCCGTCCTGAGCTTCATCAAAGGAGGTACATTTTCAACAAAGGACCAACTACGCTGTTGGCGAAGTTACCTTTGAATTGGGTCGCTCAAAAAATTAAGTGTAACCAGAATAATAGCCCCTTTTATTCGTAAAATTCTTTACGGATGAAAACATCTATTTTCACAACACTGGCCCTGTGCAGCCTAGCGGTACCGCTTCATGCACAAAATCAAGAACAGGATACCACCCAAGGAACCAAAGTGGTTTTGGATGAGGTTTTGGTATCCGCAGTTAGGGTAACCAAAGAATCTCCGGTTACTTTTTCAAATTTGGGAAAGGAGGAAATTGCCCCCCGGAACTTAGGGCAGGACATTCCCATCCTGATGAATTTTTTACCTGCTGTGGTCACTACCTCGGATGCTGGAGCCGGCATTGGCTATACTGGAATTCGTGTACGGGGTAGTGATGCCACCAGGGTCAACGTGACCATAAATGGAATCCCATATAATGATGCCGAATCACAAGGCACTTTTTGGGTGAACATGCCGGATTTTGCTTCTTCCACCCAGAGTCTCCAATTGCAACGTGGTGTGGGAACATCAACCAACGGAGCAGGTGCTTTTGGTGCCAGTCTTAACTTATTGACCGATGCATTTTCTGAAGAGGCCTACGGGCAAATTTCTTCCTCTTTTGGAAGTTTTAATACCCTAAGAAACAACATCAAGTTTAGTACCGGACTCATGTATGACCATGTGGAACTGTCCGGGCGATTGTCCCGCATTATTTCGGATGGGTATATAGATAGGGCTTCTTCGGAGTTGGATTCCTATTTTTTACAAGGGGTCTACAAAGATGATAATACCTTGGTAAAGGCACTATTGTTTGGCGGACACGAGATTACCTACCAATCCTGGTTTGGGGTCGATGCCCAAACATTGGAGGAGAACCGAACCTTTAATATCGCAGGGCGGTACACGGACGAGAATGGGCAGGTCCGTTTTTATGAAAATGAAGAGGACAATTACAAACAAGACCATTTTCAACTGCATTGGAACGAACAACTGGATGACAATTGGAACACCAATATTGCGCTACATTACACTAAAGGGAGGGGCTTTTTTGAGCAGTTTCGGGAAGATGACGATTTTGAAACCTATGGTTTTGAACCCTTGGTTGTCAATGGGGAAGAGGTCAATACCACGGATTTGATTCGTAGAAGATGGCTGGACAATGACTTTTATGGAACCGTCTTTTCGGCAAATTATCAAGATGAAAACTTGCAGTTGATCTTGGGCGGAGGATACAATATCTACAAAGGAGATCATTTTGGGGAGGTCATTTGGGCGCGTTTTGCCAACAACAGTGAATATCGAGATCGGTACTATGACGATACGTCCACAAAGACCGATCTAAACCTCTACTCAAAGGCCATCTATAAATTGAATGACAAATGGAGCCTTTTTGGAGATCTTCAATACCGGACTGTGGGTTATGAGGCCAATGGGGAGGATACCGGCTTGGTGGACGACACCTTTAATTTTTTCAATCCAAAAGCAGGACTCACATTTGACCTTAATAAAAACAACAACTTTTACTTCTCTTATGCCCGTGCAAACAGGGAACCCAATCGTAACGATTATGAAAATGGAAATCCCAGGCCAGAAAGGCTTAATGATTTTGAATTGGGTTGGCGTTACATCAATCCATCCGTTCAGTTGAATACCAATGTGTATTATATGCGTTATAAGGACCAATTGGTCCTTACAGGTGAATTAAATGATGTTGGAGCTCCATTGCGGGCCAATGTAGGGGACAGTTACCGATTGGGATTGGAGGTAGACGCCAGATTTTCCCTGGGCACTAAATGGTTTTTACAGCCCAATGTTGCGTTGAGCAGCAACAAAAACATTGACTTTATCTTTCAAAGGGATGGTGAAATCCAGAATTTGGGCAATACCAATATTGCCTATTCGCCAAATGTGGTGGCGGGCAATATTTTGGGATACATGCCCCACGCCAATTGGCAATTTTCCCTATTGTCCAAATACGTTAGTGAGCAATATATGGGCAATATAGATGCTGAAGGTTCCATTTTGGAAGCCTATTCCCAAACGGATTTAAACATTCAGTATACCTGGCAGGCCAACTCATTTATCAAGAGTATCGTATTCTCGGGTCTGGTGAACAATATTTTTGATCAAGACATCGTGTCCAATGGCTTTTTCTTCACTTTTGATGATGATTTTACCAATCCAGGTACGGTAACCACAGTGGAAGGAGCTGGATTTTATCCCCAGGCCGGAATTAATTTTCTAGTTGGAGCAACCTTAAACTTTTAAAATGAAAACATTGAAACTGGCGTTGGACTGGACGCCCAATATCAATCACTTAGGTTTTTTTGTGGCCGATGCCCTGGGGTATTTTAAGGCGGTTGGATTGGAAGTGGAATTATTGGATCCCCAACAGGATAACTACGCGGTCACTCCAGCCAAAAAAGTTGAGATGGGCATAGCGGATATGGCGCTTTGCCCTTTGGAGAGTGTTATAAGTTACCGTTGCAAAAGACATCCTTTTGATGCTGTGGCCTTGGCTACCCTATTTCAAGAGGATTTGAGTGCAATTGTGGTTTTGGAAGACAGCAACATACAAAGACCGAGGGATTTGGATGGGCGGTCCTATGCTTCCTATAAAGCAAGATATGAAGATGAAATTGTGCGTCAGATGATAAAGAATGATGGAGGTTCCGGACAAATGGAGTTGGTATATCCCGATAAATTGGGTATTTGGGAAACTTTGCAATCGCGACAATATGATGCCACCTGGGTTTTCCTTAATTGGGAAGGAGTACAGGCCCGGGGTAACGGATTGGAACTTCGGGAGTTTAGACTTTCAGATTACGATATTCCCTATGGCTATTCTCCCATTATCCTGGCATCGCAAAAGCGTGTAGAGAAGGATAAACCATCTTATTCCGCTTTCTTACAAGCGGTTAAAAAAGGTTTTTCCTACGCTAAACAAAATCCAGGGGAAGCCGTGAGGATTTTGGCTCCTTTGGTCGCGGAACAGGATAAGGACATTGATTTGCTCAAAAGTCAAGAGATGACCATGACGGCTTATGGAAACCATGCGGATTGGGGTAAAATGGATCGGCATCGGGTGGATCAATTTTTAAACTGGCTCAAGGCAAGAGGCTTGGAAAAAGCACCTTTACAGTATGGGGAACTGGTTTTTACGGGACTCCATTTTTAGGTCCAAGCCAAGGTATTGGAAGATTGGGGCACCTACTAAGGATTAACCCATTTGTCCGCTTACCTCATGAAGGGTAATTCTTTCTAATTTTGGGAAAACACTAGTTATGGAACACGTCCCTTTTTTTCATCATAAACCTATCCGATGGGGGATTATAGGTTGTGGCAATGTGACCGAGGTAAAAAGTGGACCACCCTATCATACGACCCAAGATTTTGAATTGGCCATGGTCATGCGACGGGATGATGCTAAGGCCAAGGATTATGCCATCCGGCATAAGGTGCCCCATTGGACTACGGATGCCGGGGAAGTCATTGAGAACCCTGGGATTGACGCAGTGTATATTGCGACTCCCCCGGACACCCATAAGTTTTATGGCCTGCAAGTGGCAAGGGTAGGGAAACCGTGCTGTATCGAAAAACCGATGTCCTCCTGTTATGCGGATAGCCTGGAAATTCACAATGCTTTTCAGGAAAGGAATGTTCCCCTGTTCGTTGCGTATTATCGCAGGTCCCTTCCAAGGTTCCAGAAAATAAAGGAATGGTTGGATTTAGGATTGATTGGGGAAGTACGGCACATCCATTGGGTAAAAACGAGGACCGCCAGTCCCTTGGATTTGAGCGGTGGATACAATTGGCGTACCGATGCCAAAATTGCCCCCGCCGGTTATTTTGATGATTTGGCCAGTCATGGATTGAACCTTTTTACCTATTTACTTGGGGATATTACGGAAGCAAAAGGGATTGCCTCTAATCAGCAGGGATTGTACACCGCTTTTGATACGATCACGGGAAGTTGGAAACATAAAAACGGGGCAACCGGTTCCGGCAGTTGGAATTTTGGAAGCCACGAGCCCAAAGATCATGTGGAGATTTTGGGTTCCAAAGGGGAGATTCGGTTTTCCGTGTTGGATGAATCCCCGTTGGAATTGATTTATGGCTCAAATAGGGAATCCGTTTTTATTGAACATCCCAAACATTTGCACCAGTATCATGTGGAAAATATGCGCAAGCAATTGTTTGGGGAGGCAAAACATCCTTCTTTGGGCAGTTCAGGCTTACATACCAGTTGGGTGATGGACAAAATACTTGGGGTTATCTAATTGGAAATAATAACTGAATTACCTGTCAAAACTGCTCGGTAAGGCTTCAGATTGTAAAATCTGCTGCCATCATCAGGAGGGTTGAGCAATTGTCCAAAGAACAGGTTGTACTCAAAATCATCACAGGGGCAACGTACATTTTGGCCTTCCAAGATCATCGTGGAACAATCACTGGGCGCTTGGTTGGGGCAACTGGCTTCCCATGCCACGAATTGATTGCCAGTTCCAGTTCTCATCACAAATGCACCTCTTATTCCAACGCCGTCGTTACCCACATAAATAGGATTCCCAATATTGTTAAGGTCCGTATATAAGGGAAGGCTAAGG
The DNA here is from genome assembly GCA_028281025.1 of Croceivirga sp. Taxonomy (GTDB): domain Bacteria; phylum Bacteroidota; class Bacteroidia; order Flavobacteriales; family Flavobacteriaceae; genus Croceivirga. The sequence continues at coordinate 55,656 of JANQKR010000016.1, read as the reverse complement.
TTGAGTTCAAACCTAAAATTGGCATCCGGTAGAAAAGGGTTTCTATTGGGACTATCACTTTCGCATGAAAACAGTAAGGGTATGAAAATCAGGTAGAAAAGCTTTTTCACAGCATCTAATTTTAGGTAAAAATCACTAAATTTTGTGTATATTTGCGTTAAATCCTCGCTAAAAGCTGTGCAGGCACGGTGAAAGCAGAGGATTTTTTCAATTAAAATAAGGAAGAACCGTGGGGAGAACCGTCTTTTCCCCAATGGTCTTTTGTGTTAAATATGAATGTTATGTCGAAAGTTTCTTACTATACCGAAGAAGGATTGAAAAAATTGAAGGAGGAATTGGACCAGTTAAGGGATGTGGAGCGCCCCAAGGCTTCGCAGGCAATTGCCGAAGCACGTGATAAGGGGGATTTGTCGGAGAATGCCGAATACGATGCCGCTAAGGAGGCCCAGGGACTTTTAGAAATGAAAATCGCCAAATTGGAAGAGACGGTAGCCAATGCACGTATCATAGATGAATCCCAATTGGACACTTCCAAAGCATTGGTATTGTCCACGGTTAAAATCCGTAACCAGGCCAATAAAATGGAAATGAAGTATACCTTGGTGGCCGAGAGCGAGGCAGATTTAAAGGCAGGGAAAATATCGGTTACCTCCCCAATCGGAAAAGGGCTACTGGGTAAATCCGTAGGTGATATTGCAGAAGTTCAAGTGCCCAACGGAACCCTAAAATTTGAGATTTTGGAAATCAGCCGTACCTGAAACAAAAGGGAAAAGCCCTATCTTTAATCCTGTCCGGGAATGGGCGGGATTTTTTATTTGTACGTTAAACATGGCCAGTATTTTTACGAAGATCATCAACGGGGAAATTCCTTGTTATAAGATTGCGGAAACCGAGGATTTTTTCGCTTTTTTGGATATTAACCCAAATTCCAAAGGGCACACCTTATGTATCCCCAAAAAGGAAGTGGACAAAATTTTGGACCTGGACGAAGAAACCTATTTGGGATTAATGGCCTTTTCCAGAAAGGTGGGTAAGGCCATAGAAGCTTCCATTCCTTGTGAGCGGGTGGGAATAACCGTAATTGGATTGGAGGTCCCCCATGTGCACGTGCACCTAATTCCATTGCACACCATGGCAAATGCCACTTTCCAAAGTAAAGTGCAAATGCCTTCCGAGGAATTTGAGGATATTGCCTCCCAAATCCGGGAAAAACTTTAAGGGGCGTTTTCCAAGTAAAAATAAACGCCAGCGGCTCCGGCCAGGGTAAAAAGAAGTAATAGCAAGTAGAACAGGCTTGTGAACCTAACGGACGCCTTATCAGGGGTAACCAGTTTGTTAAAGTATTCAAATACCCTTTCAATGTCCACGGTCCAATTTACGGGATAGATGATCGATTCGCATTTTTTACACTTAATTTCATGGCTTACCTCCGCAGTGGTACGATGAAAAAAGGAATTGAAGGTATGTTTTTGATAAAAGGTAAGCTGTAGTTCCTGATTGTAGCACTCAGGACAATTATTGGTAATGTCCGCTTCTTTTATGACAACCTGTTTTACTTTTGACATACACTAGGCAATTCGAAGGGAAATCTGCATAATGGTCCCCTCCTTACTGGACGAAAGTACTTTAATTTTTCCTTTATGGTACTCCTCAATAATTCTTTTAACTAAAGATAGACCAAGTCCCCATCCCCTTTTCTTTGAGGTAACGCCTGGGTTAAAAATATTCTGAAAATCACTTTTTGGGATGCCATGACCGGTATCGGAAATAAGTATGTGTACCTGGTTTCCGGCCTTTTCTATTTGAACGGCAATATTGCCCTTTCCCTTCATTGCATCTATCCCGTTCTTGACCAAATTTTCAATACTCCAATTGTAAAGCGGGGGATTAAGAAGCACGGGAAGTTCATCTATCTGGGAATTGAAGGAAAAATGAATGAGCTTGGAACTTCGCTTTTTTAGGTAATCAAAGGCTTTGGTGGTTTCCAGGACAATATCGTGGATTTCCAGATTTGGAGTGGAACCTATTTTGGAAAACCGTTCCGTAATGGTATCCAATCGGGAAATGTCCTTTTCAATTTCTTTCGTGATTTCCGGATTGATCTGTTCACTTTTCAGCAATTCGTTCCAACCCAATAAGGAAGTTAGGGGAGTGCCAATTTGATGTGCGGTTTCCTTGGCCATACCCGCCCATAGCTTGTTTTGTTCCGAAGCTTTATTCGTCTTGAAGAAAAAGAAGATAACGGTCCCAAATAAACAAATGATCAACAACAGGGCAATGGGATAGTACTTGAGCTTATTCAGCACCTCGGAATTTCCATAGTAAAGGGTCTGGAGCAAATCCCCGCCCTGAATGATCTCTATTGGTTTGTTTTCCCCAGCGAATTTTTTGATAAGGGACTGGATCTTTAAAGAGTCCTCAGCGACTTCAAGGGGGATGTTGTGTGTTTTTATCGAACCCTCCTCGTTCACCAGGATCATTGGGGTAGAGGTATTGTTGCCCATAATGATCAAGGGCAAATTGCCCAATTCCTGATCAATTGGTGATTGGAGCACTTCAAGTTCCGCAGCTGCCCAATTCTCCATTTTCAGGCGTTCCTCTTCTTTGAATTTTTCAAAAAAGCTGTTGGTGTTCCATAAAATAAGACTTACCACAACAAAGGCAGAAACAAGTAAAAAGATATTGGATGTCCGCTTTTTGGGGTTGAATTTCATACGAATTCCTGTTGGATATAAAGATACTGGAAAAAGGATTCTTTTGTTGAAAAAGGATGGGATGCCATAGTTGCGCCGCTCCCCATTTTCCCTATTTTTGGTGAACATAAAATTAATACGCATGGAAATTCAGGGAAGGATAAAATTGATAGATGAAACCAAAACCTATGGCACCAATGGTTTTAGAAAACGCGAACTTGTCGTTACCACTGAGGAGCAATATCCACAACATATTTTGGTGGAATTTGTTCAGGATAAAACAGATTTGTTGAACAGTTATCAAGTAGGGCAATTGGTAAAGATCAGTATTAATCTAAGGGGTAGGGAATGGGTCAATCCTCAAGGGGAGACCAAGTATTTCAATTCCATCCAGGGTTGGCGTATTGAAAATATGGAAAACGCCGCACAGAACAATCCGGAAATGCCGCCCGTTCCCCCAATGGAAGCTTTTGAACCTGCAGAGGAATTCTCAGACGACGATCACGACGACCTTCCTTTTTAACCAATGGGCTTTACCAAGCTCATAGAACATACTTTTAGGCGCTTTTTACCCTCACCATTTACAATTGCAGTGTTGCTTACCGTATTCACCTTGGCCCTGGCCCTGGTTTTTGGTAAAGCACCTGAGGAAGGTAACCATTTGTTCCATGTACTGAGGCTATGGGAACAAGGGGTTTGGAACAACGGGCTATTGGTCTTTGCCTATCAGATGATGTTGATTTTGGTTCTTGGGCATGTATTGGTACTGAGCAGGCCCATGGAGCAATTGATCATGCGACTGACAGGGTTTGTTAAAAACCCTGCGAACGCAGCCATTTTGGTTGCATTGCCCACAATGCTGGTTTCATTCTTTAATTGGGGTTTGGGATTGATTTTTGGGGCCCTTTTGGCAAGAAAGGTCGGGGAATATGCCCAAGAGCGGGATATTCCCATTAACTACCCCCTCATTGGCGCCTGTGGGTATTTGGGATTGATGGTTTGGCATGGGGGAATCAGCGGTTCTGCGCCTTTAAAGGTATCCGAGAAAGGACATCTGGAAGAACTGATGAAAAGCTTTCAGAACAATGCATTGGTGCATGGGTTGCCCGAATCCATTTCCACCTCGGAGACGGTTTTTAGTATGGCAAATATGCTCACCTTTATTGTGGTAGTACTGTCAATTTCAGTATTGGTGTATTATTTGGGACGGAGAACAAAGCCTACCGCAATGCATTTACGTCCGTATCAATTTCAGAAGACCCGTAAACAAGGACTTTCAGGAGCCGAAAAATTGGAACATTCCAAACTATTGTCCTTAGCATTTGGTGCGTTGATCTTGGTAGCCTTCCTTGTCCAATATCTCCCCTTTCTAAAAAAAATGAACGTAACCCCCAATTTATTGAACTTTTTCATGTTGGGGCTTGCCATTGTACTCCATGGGAGTTTTTCAAGTTTTTTAAGGGCCGTGGAAGAGGCCATAGGTGATGTCTCCGGCATCCTGATACAATTTCCGCTCTATTTTGGCATTATGGGGGTAATGGGGGGGAGTGGAATGATTGGGCAAATCTCGGATTTTTTCGTATCCATTAGCAGCAGTACCACTTTGCCCTTATTTACCTTTTTCAGTGCAGGTTTGGTGAATGTATTCGTTCCCAGTGGTGGAGGTCAGTGGGCCATTCAGGGTCCCTTGGTGCTGGAATCCGCAATGGCTTTGGGGGTTCCCCTGCGCAAAGCGGTGATGGCCTTGGCCTATGGGGACCAAGTAACAAATATGCTTCAACCCTTTTGGGCATTGCCATTATTGGGCATTACAAAGCTGAAGGCCAAGGAAATTTTACCCTACACCCTGTTGTTTATGTTTTTGGGCGGTACCATCTACATTGTGGGATTATTGTTTTTTTAAGGGAATTTGCAATAATTTTGGATAAAAATTGCACCGTGGAAATGGAAGGTAAAGGCTTGCCACTTTATTTTTTGGATGATCGATTGGAATTCCCTCCCGTGGAGAATGCGAATGCGGATGGGCTATTGGCGGTTGGAGGGGATTTGTCTCCAGAACGGATTTTACTGGCGTATAAAAATGGAATATTCCCTTGGTTTAATGATGATGACCTTATCTTGTGGTGGAGTCCCGATCCCAGGATGGTCCTGTTTCCGGAAAAAGTAAGGATTTCCAAGAGTATGCGGAAGGTAATGCAAAGTGGAACGTTCCGATTGACCAAAAACGAAGCTTTTGATGTGGTATTGGACCACTGTGCCAAACAAAAACGAAAAGGGCAGCAGGGCACCTGGATCACCAAAAACATGCGGGAGGCTTACCTACAACTCCATCAAAAAGGATTTGCAAAGTCGTATGAGGTCTGGAGTGATGACGAATTGGTCGGAGGCCTTTATGGCGTTGACCTGGGCGGTGTTTTCTGCGGGGAAAGCATGTTCAGTAAGGTTTCCAATGCCTCAAAATATGCCTTTATAAAATTAGCCCGGGAACTGTCCCAAAAAGGGTATGCCCTAATTGATTGCCAAGTGCATACCAAACATCTTCAAAGCTTGGGGGGAGAAGAAATACCCCGGAAAAAATTTATTGGGATTCTAGAGCGAAACGTTAAAGGTGCTTAAGAAGAAAAGCACATGCTGTAGGTCTTGACTAAAATCCTCCGTTCGGTATTCCACACCAAATTGAAATTTGGAAGTATCACTTACTCTCCACCCTAAATTCAAGGTCAAACGGGCGTCATATTGAGGCAAGGTTCCGTTGGCTATGCTTAAAAGACTTTCCGCGTTTGCAACAACATAGGGCTCTCCCACATCCAGCTTTTCACCTTGTAAGGGAAAGTCGAGGCTGAAACGGTAGCGAAACCGATGTGTGGTCCTGGCACTGGTTATTCGTTGCTCTGTTCGCCATCGCTGCCCATACCGGACCACAAACGGTTTTGAGGTAATATTGTACTGCTGCGTAAGTCTGAGTTCGTTGTTTCCGTCGTCAAACGCTTCGCGAAATCGATATAGGATTCCAAAAGCGATACTTTGGTTATCCTGAAGTTGCAGATTGGAAAAATGGACCAAATCCAGTTGCCGCACACTTAGTTGTAAGGCTTCGTCATCAAAAACATAGTTTCGGTTCTGAAGGGAAAAATTGTGGGAATAGGTCTCCGTAACCCCATAGTTTATCGCCAAAGAAGGTTGCCAATAGGCAGTTAGGTTTTCTTGGGTTTGGCCTAAAAAAACAACGAAAAGGAAGGGCAGGGATAACCACAACGGTCTACTGGAACAGCACATGGTCATATTTGGTATTTACCGCTTTTCGGGTCAAAAGATGTTCGCCATTGGCATCAAAGGTCAATTCAAATTCCCCGTACCCATTTTCATCTTTTGTTGCAATGATCAATTCGTACTTGAGTTTTGGGAGGATACCATTTTGAAAGGCCTCTTTTAAAGTTTGTGCGGCGTCACCGGTATTTACATATTGCCGTTGTATCTTTTTAATGCGATATTTTTTATGATTCGACTGTAAATATGTGGTCATATTGTCAAAGGCTTCATTGGGAATGTCCGTTTGTTTTATAAGGAGTTCCACATCTTCCAATGCTCCTTTTTCGTCAAATTCGATACTGTAGTGAAGCTTGTCTTTTTTGAACTTTACTTCATACGATGATTTTTCACCGTCACGTTCCTTGTAGTAACGCAGTCGTTTTGCGTTCTCCAAGTAATTGGACAATAAAGCCATAACCCCGTTGGGGAGTTCCTTTTTGTCTATTCTAAATTCCTGTTCCTGCTTTTTCTGCCCAAAACAGAAAACCCCTAGCAGAAGAAGAATTGCAATAAATGGCGTTCTAAATGGCATAAAATTAAAATACGACATTCTGATTTAAAATCTTGGTTTTCCATGGCTGAAGATGAAATGTCTTTATTAAAACGTTCCCATTCTTGTGAATGGTCAAAAGAAATAGTGTAGCAATTATACTGGCAAGAGCATCCGACCGCCAATTTAATAGACCTCGGTATAACTCTCATCTTTTTGGAGTGGTTTTTAAACTAAATGAATACAAAACACCATCTAATAACTGAGCACAAAGCTATGGAGACACGCCCCACATATCGTTGGGTTTAAGGCTTCATATCCAAAATTCCAATAATATGTTTTATGTCGTAATTGTCAGGTATTTTTTTGTCATTCAAAAAAGTAGTAGGGGTTTTTACAATGCGAACCCTTTCTGACCATGTGAAGTGATTTTTAAGCATAGTTTCGGACTCTTTTTTGTGGCTAGCTGGATATTTTTCTAGGAATTCTGCCATATTTCGTACCGTAAACCAATACTCCAGTATCTCAGGAAATTCAGATTGGTTTTCGAGGTATTTATCGATAATCAAGGTTGAGGCATGTATTTGTTCCCAGTTCTTAGATTGAATATGCCCAACGAATCGAAGAACAACTTTGGCAAAGCCGGGATGTTTTTCAATTAGGTTTAAAATATGATTGTATTCTCTACCACAGGAAGGACAAAAAGGATTAATGGCTACTACAATGGTATTTTTTAGCTCTGAATTGCCTAAAGTAATTTCTGTTTCCTGTAAATCCAGTGGAATGACCTCCTGATTTTCCAATAGCAACTGAAATATTGTCAAATCATTTACCATTCTCATATTCGAATAATATAGGGCTTCATAGTCGACAGATTTTTTGAGTATTCCTTTCAGGAAAATCCAAACAAGAATTGGGATTGTAAAGCACACTCCCAAGATTAAAATAGCGTTCGTTGAGAAATCAAACCCGTAATCATTCTTGATGACATAAAAACAACCGAACAAGGCATTTATCCATAGAACAATTAGAACACCAAGACAGAGCGGGCACCATTTTTTTATTACAAAACCCTGATAAAAAATTGAATAGAAAGTATAGGGCAAGGCCAGTAGCCCTAACAGAATCAATAACCCCATCAAGTCCGCAGCTAGATGGAATGAACCAATTGCCATCGAGGCAAACAAAAGTAAATTGCCAGAAAAGTAAAGTAAACCGATATCTGATAGGGAAAGCCAACTAAAGATTTTAGCGGCTTTTGAATTAAGCACATCTTCACAGTCTATTTTTTTTCCGATTTTGCAAAAAGCGTAGTCTGCTCCTGAATGGATTTCCTTTCTTATCAGTAGTATTCCAATGGTCAAACCTAGTATATTGGTCAAAAACAAGGTTCTTTGTAAAATGGTATTCAACCCAAAAGGGATAAGTGTTAAAAGTAATCCGACAAGAATGATGGAAATTATTGGTCGAAGCTTTTTGAGCTTTTCAAAATTCCTTTGGTGGGAATAATTATCCTCCTCTAGTTGACTTGATGTGTCCACTAATACGACAAGATTGTTCCAAGTTTTTCCAAACTCTTGAACGGATTTGGAAAGCCAGCCTTTTACAGGGTGCAGATAGGTGATCGTATCTTTTTTCACTGATTTAACCAAAACGGTTTCCCTTGAATTCATTAAAGCCAAAAAAGGAACTTCGAGTTGTGACAACTGTTTGGATTCAATTTTGACCGCCTTGTTCTTCAAGCCAAAATTTTCTAAAGTATTGGTGATGGAAAACAGACTGGGAAATTTGGGATGTTGAAGTAGTTTATCCTTAATGGAGCTATGTGTGATTTTGGCATCCAATAATTTGAAAAGTTCATTTACTATCAATACCATTGGATCTTGTTTTGTTCTAGACATATATCACATAAGTTGGCTGTTTACAAGGTGATAATATTCTGCCTTGTTTTTTAATAATTCGTCATGCTGCCCCTCTTCCTTAATAATCCCATCTTTTAGAACCACAATTTTGTCGGCATTTTTAACCGTGCTCAACCGGTGGGCAATCACTACTACGGTTTTATTGGAAGTTGCTGAGATTAGGTTCCCAATAATCTTACGTTCATTTTCCGCGTCCAAGGAGTTGGTGGCCTCATCCAAAAAGATGAACAGGGGATTTTTGTATATGGCCCTTGCAATTAAAATGCGTTGCTTTTGACCTTGGCTCAGGCCTACACCCTCAACACCTATTTTTGTGCCGTATTGAAGGGGCAATGATTCTATCCATTCGTGAATATTGGCAATGCGAACCGCTTCCATAACTCGATTCATATCAATGCCGTCATACGTTTTAAGGGCAATATTGTTCAAAATGGTATCTGCGAAAATAAAATTGTCCTGCATTACAACCCCACAGTTTTCCCGCCAATGGTATGGTTTGAGATTTTTTAGGTTGACATTGCCAACTAGAATATTGCCGTTGGTAGGTTCATACAGTTTTAAGAGCAATTTGAGCAAAGTGGTCTTTCCACTTCCACTGGCGCCAACAATTGCAGTGGTTTTGCTTTTTGGGATAATGAGGTTTATCCTGTTCAGCACTTTAGGGGAATGTGGGCCTTCATATTGAAAGGAGACATCTTCAAAAACCACATCCTTTTGTTTCGGTAATGCCGTATAAAGGGCATTGTCATTATTTTCTTTATTGATGACTTCACTTAGGCGCTCCAAACTTATTTTGGCATCTTGATATGAATGGGCAATACCCAGAAACGAACTTAAAGGTGCCTGAATTTGCCCCATGATGAACTGAACGGATAACATCATACCCAAAGTCATGGAACCTTCAATGACCGAAAGGGCGACAATCAAACTGATAGCGATACTTACAATCGAGTTGATGATAGTTGCTCCTGAAGATTGAAATTGCCCCCATAGCAACTTCTTTTTGCTGAGTCTGTAGCTCTGGGATTGAATCCGTTCCCATTCCCAACGCTTCTCTTTTTCAATGTTGTTGAGGATAATTTCCCTTGCCCCATGGAACAATTGTAATATTTTGTTCTCGCCATCGGCAGCTATTTTAAAACCTTCATGGTCGAACTCCCTACGTTTTTTAAGGAAGAGAAGGATCCACCCAATATAAAGGCCATTGCCTATTAAAAATATCAGTAATATTCTATAGTTGTAGTAAGCCAGTATTGATGTGTAGATAGCAAAATTGAACACCGAAACAATGACCGAAAATAGCGATTGGTTCAAAAAAGCCTCTATCCTGGAATTATCCGAAATACGTTTGGTGATGTCGCCAACTGTTTTGAGTTCAAAAAAAGTAAAGGGCATTGTCATAAGCTTGGCTACGTAGCCGATGACAAATGAAAGGCTTATACGGATGCTCAGGTGGAGTGAAATCCAAGCCTGAACAAAGGAAATGACCGTACTGCCCACGGTCAGCATCAACTGAGCAATCAAAACCAGATAAATGAAGTTTATGTTTCTCCCCAAAATTCCTACATCGACTATGGACTGTGTGATGAAAGGAGTTAAAAGACTGACCAAACTTGAGAAGACAATGGCAAAGAAAATTTGCAGCAATAAGTTCTTATGTGGTAAAAAATATTTTAGAAAATGGGAGAATGACGCTTTTTGTTCTTCCTCACCTAAACTGTAAAATTTGGGAGTGGGCTCCAATAACAGGACAATGCCATTGTCATAATTGCCCGTCCAGTGCCGCTTTAGTTCAGCATATGGTATTTTTTGTTTACCCGTAGAGGGGTCGGCGATGTATGCAAATTTTTTGTTGGTCTTGTGGAGTACTACAAAGTGGGCGCCATCCCAAGGGACAATACAGGGCAGGGGCACTTTGTTTACCAACGTCTGCAAATCAATCCGTGTGCCCAAGGATTTAATGCCTATGCTCTCAGCTGCATGGCTAATACCCATGAGGGAGACACCTTCCCGAGTGATATAACTTAGGCTGCGCAGCCTATGCAGTGAAATATCCTTGCCGTAGTGCTTGGCCACCATGCGAAGGCAGGTGGGCCCACAGTCCATTTTATCAAATTGTTTGAAAATCTTGAAGTGGGTCACTGTCTATATTGGTATTAGTTTTTGAACAGATTCTCAAACTGGTGGAAGATACGTTGTAACAGGCTTTGGTCTTTGGTGACAATATCGGCCGTGGCCGTCAAACGTTGTTTGAAAACAATTTTAGTATCATAGTTGGTGGTCAGTTTTTCTGGCAGGTCAATAACGATACTATAGGCATTTTCTACAGGTACTTCTGAAATCCGTTTTACGGCACCCCTGACCGTGCCGTATTCATGGTAGGGGTAGGCATCCAGTTTCAGTACCACTTTGTCCCCTTTCCTGACCTTCCCGGCATTTTCCGAGGGAAAAGTGCCCACAGCCTGTAATCTTTCCTGTTGTAGGGGAATGATAGTGAGTATTCTTTCACCGGTTATCACGAAATCTCCTTCGTTCAAATCGTTAAAATAAGACAACCTACCGTCTATGGGTGGTTTGACCATGTATTGCAATTCCCACTGCTCCATCTGGTTCTTTAGTTCGTTGCGTGCATTTTGGCAAGTCAATTGTAGTTGCTGTTCAAATTCCTTTTGTTGCAACTCAAGTTCCAGTATTTCACGCTCAACATTGGCCATGTTCAAGCGGTCAGCGTTCAATGCCCTACGATCACTGGCAAAACCCATTTCCTTTTGTGCCAAGGTCTGTTTGACCTGTTCAAACTCTGAGGCAGATATGACCCCTTTGGCAAAAAGTTTTCGGTAACGTTCGAACTCTGTTTTTTTGGAGTCGTAATCCTTTTGGCTGCTTCCCAGATAATTTTCGCTGAATCGCAGACTTTTGGTATTACCTAAGGCAATCTTGTTTAGACTGGCGATCCTTTTGTCAAAAGGGCGGTCTTTCTCATAATAATGTAGGTTCAATCGTGCCAAAGAAAAGCTGTTATAGGCAGACTGTAGGCCGCCCAGACTGTCCAACCATGGGGAAGCGGCAGTTGTACCCGAAAATCCGTTGTCCGTCCCGAGCAGTTTTTTGAGCTTCAGGAATTGGCCATGGTCCGTGGTGCTTTCCAACAAAAGGATGGGACTGCCCTTTGCCACGGTGTCATTTTCGGCGTACCCAAAAATCTTTGCGATGGGCGCATTGACCTTGGCAACCACGTCCACTGGGGGCCTCGGGGTCACTATGTCGACCTTCGCCATGACAATGTCCGGATAGCTGATCCACCATGCAGCGACCAACAGGAGCAATAACAGGAACAGCATCGCACCTATCCCGCATCTGATCAACCAGTTGGGTTTCCTTTCAATGATCTCATTGATATGGGTACTGTAGGGATGCTCTGCCAGTGGTCCTTTGTGGTCCATGGTTGCGTGTTTGGACAGGATCCTTTTAGGGATAGTGTCGTTGGCCATATCTTAAATTAGAAAATATACTATGAATCTATTCGTTATTTAAAGAATTCAAATATATATAAAAAATTTTCGGATCTGTTTGGAGGGTATATTCTATTTTTTTAACTTTTCCCAATTTTAACCATAAAACATTTTATTGATGAAAACACAAAAATTAGGTTTGGACGATTTTGAGGCCGTGGGCACTTCTGAACTCCTAAAAGTAAAAGGAGGTATGACTACATTGCTACGGGTCGATTCTGGTGGGGATGGAGGTTGCGCTGAAGGCGACCCGGACCCTTTTGGCGGAAGCTATAGTATGGGTGAGGTTACTGTTTATGGGGACAATCATTTTGTTCCTATTGGTTATCAAAGTCCGCCTATGTTTGGTCAAGCTGCACCCGCAAATAATAACGGCGGTTGCCAAGGTTGTGATTTTACGTATGATGAGACTTCTGGTAGCCAAGGTTGGGGTCGTACCCTTGCATGGTACGGACATGTTATGGCCAATACAGATGGATGCCATTAATCCTACTTTGTGGGCCAAGGATCTAGGTTGCTCGAATGTGCACCTAGGTCTTTTTTGTATATCCCCCTATTAAATGGTTTATTATAGTCTATGCCTAACACAGTTTATCCAAAAACCATCATACATAGTGTATTCATGACACTGCTGATAGGTTTACTTAGTTTTTTAATCTATTATCTTTTGTTAAACAGATTGCCAATCGCATTAATAGATTTCATTGCTTATTCGTTGTCTTTTGTAGTCCTTCATCGGATATCGAAAAATAATCTTTCGCATTATAGGTTTGGGAAAATGCCACTACAGCCAACTCTGGCATTTGTTTTTTTATCTTTCCTTTTGGCTTTGGCAATTGGTATTCCTGTCAATCATTTGTTTTCACATAACAACTGGTCTTCTGCTTCATCAGGACCTGGCATAAATACACTACTTGGGTTAATACTGATAGCTCCCCTTTTTGAAGAGCTTCTAATGAGGGGCATTATTCTCCCCGGCCTGTTAAAAAAATATACCCCAAAAATCGCTATTGTTACAACTGCCTTACTTTTTACTGCTCTCCACTTGGATTATATGAAATCGATTGGTCTACTTGTCCATGGATCAATATTGGGATATGCTTACTACAAAACCGAAAACTTATTGGTCGTTATTTTGATGCACGCCTGTTACAATTTGGCAACTGTCTATCATCCCTATTTGTTTCGGGACCATTTAAACCAGGTTCAGTTTTTCTCTGTCTATGGTACTTTTACAAAAGGAATTTTGCTCATTAGTAGTGTCTGTCTTATTGGTTGCTTTATTTATCTAAGAGCATTCTTTAAAAAAGGTGAAAACTTAAGACAATAGAAAGCAATCCCATATCCCATATAAGCCAATACATTCACGTACAGAGGCATGGGACTCTGAAATGGGAAATTGATAATGGACGATTTTGAGGCCGTGGGCACTTCTGAACTCCTAAAAGTAAAAGGAGGTAAGACTACATTGCTACGGGTAGGCCTTGGTGGGGATGGGGGTTGCGCTGAAGGCGACCCGGACCCTTTTGGGGGAACCTATAGTATGGGTGCTGTGACCGTTAACGGAACATATACTGGACCAGGACCTGGTCAGATTTATGCACAATGTGCGGCGTGTGGAACTTTGCAGCACGAATCAAACTCTCCAAGAACATGGACAACGCCATTGTCAAGACTAGGAATTGCCCAAACGCACGTAAGCGGATGCAGGCAGTGGAATAATTCCAACACAAACGGGCCCAATTAAATTTATCAACCAATTATTTTTATAGGGTCAAGTACAGCCTATTGTTCTTGACCCTGATTTTGTTTTATGTATAAATTCAAACCTATCTTAATACCAGTGGTTCTGCTCAGTGCGGTAATCGGTATTCAAGGATGTTATTTTTTTTTGCTATTTCCTGCTTTGAGCTTTGAATCTCAAGACCTAAGTGCTTTAATAAACTTATTGGTTGTTGATATAAGTTTTCTAATAGGAATAGTATTGGGATTTATAATTTGGGATAGTTCCATTTTCAACAAATGGAATATTCCAGATAGCAAAACCATAGCCTTGGTGTTTTTGATTGCTATCGTAGTTTTTATAATATATCCAGCAGGCAATCCATTCTATTTTATTAATTCATTGATGGACCACAAATTGGATTTTTTTGAGTTTCGTGAACCAAGCTTTCATACAAAAAGTCAGATATATTTTTATATAAAGGGTATTGTAATAGGACCAATCTTGGAAGAACTCTTTTATAGAAAGATGATACTCTCTAAATTAATGGAAAATCACACTGCTGTATTTTCAATATTTATATCCAGTATTCTGTTTTCGCTGGGTCATTTGGATTTTCAAAATTTTATACAATTGTTTTTTATAGGTCTGATATATGGATTCGTGTATTACAAATCAAATTCTGTTTTAAGTAGTATTTTGCTCCATTCTTTGGTCAATTTTTTGATTGGTTTCACAGCTAATGTCGTGGTTAACCTAGACGATGCTAATTATTCATATTTAATCATATTTATTATTTGCTTTATGGTATTATTTTGGGCGTTAAAAAAGATGAACCCGTCAAAAACCACTATTCAGATAAGGTAGTGATTACTAATATCCGGAATCTTATATATCCTTTTCATAAGTTAGCCTCTAAATTTGTAAAAAATCAATGTTCAATATTACTTGGTATGAAGTCTTACCTGTTTTGAAGGTTGCACTTATTGATAGAAATCTCCTAGAAATTTCAAGATTTGATTTGTTTACAAGGGAAATGATGCATGTTGACCAAGAAATCAATTTGGCTGTGCTAGAGACCCAGACCCTTTTGGAGGAAGCTATAGTATGGGTGAGGTTACGGTAACCAATGGTCCTATGTGGGGGCAGCAAATGGGCAGTTGGATGCATCAACCATGTGCAGGATGCTCAGAACTTGGATCTCCTCGCAGTACATTTACTCCACTAGGACGTGCAGTAGTGGATGCAGCAGGAGCATATCATAACACTGGGTGCGGTGGCTCGACAAATCCTGCAAACAGACATAGGGTATGGCAACCTTTTAATGAGCAATAAATAAAACTCAGATTCAATAGTATTGGGGCATTACATTACTGGCAAATATAAACTTGTATGTAGTGCTCCCAACTATTTCATTATATATGAAGGAAAAGGTAACAATAATCAGCTTTGTTTTTCTTGTTCTTTTTTTGATTCAGGGGACCCATTTTTTATTAATGTTAGGTGTTGCTGAACTTGGCTTACTTTCCTACACGGAAGAAGGGATATTTCTATTGCTAGCTTTTCAAGTTCTTTTATTTTTGGGAATTTTGCTGTCCAGTAAATGGTTTGGTGTTCGCCCAAGATTAAATTTTAAAAGTTTTTCTTTTAGAATAATTGTTTTAGGCTTGATTCTTTCCCTTGCTTTGTTTTTCTTACAATCGGCTATCGAGTGGGAATTTTTGATACTTCTAGCAAATTCCAAGCTTAAGTTTTTTGAAGTAAGTACCGGTTATTTAGATGATTCTTATGTTTTAGTGGGTTTTGTTTTATCGATATTGACCGCCCCCATTTTAGAAGAGATTTTGTATCGAGGGATTATTTTTTCAAAACTCAAAGAGTATTTCAATTTAAGAATTAGCATAATTCTGGCATCCTTCTTTTTTGCAATTATGCATTTGAATCTTGAAGGTTTTTTTGCCTATTTTTTTGTTGGAATCGTACTGACCTATCTATATTCTATTACGAAATTGCTTTGGCTTAACATTCTTGTTCATTTTATATACAACATACTTGCAGGCATTTTAAGAACATCAATTCATACTACTTCAGAGACGACTTTTTATATGGGAGTACTGACGATGGTGTTGTCTATTTTATACCTTATATGGGTTCTCCCTCGTTTTGAAAAGTATACCAATATCTAGAAGATGCAATTGTCTATCAAAAAATAGGCTTTTGTGTTGTTGGAATAATTCTAACTTTAAATTCTTCAAAAACTAAATGAAGTATCCATTTTTATTATTGTTGCTTCTTGTTTTCATTATAAGTATTTCTTCTTTTTTTGTAGAAATATATTTGAATGAATTGGGCCATACCAATGCTAAAACAGTTAGTTCAATACTTACATCTACCTTACTGATTCTTTCAGTCTACATAGGCATCCGAAAAGGCCATATACAATTAAGATTGAATAAACCTATCACAAGAAGTGAAATAGTAAACGCTCTTTTACTTGCTTTGGGATTGGCAATTTTCTTCAAGATCTTTTTTGTCCCATTCACCGGGGTAGAAGCTTATATCCGGGAAAGTAAAGCCATGCCCATCATTGATCTATTATATTTTTTGACAATCCTTGTGGTACCTATTGTTGAAGAACTTTTTTTTCGAAAGCTTATATGCGATTTAATGATCAAAGAATATAAATTTTTCAAAACAATATTGTTGTCCGCAGTAATTTTTATGTGCGCCCATATTCTTAGTGGTACAGGTAATTTAACGGCAGTGCTCATTTCAGGACTTTTTTTGTCATATGTTTATTTAAAAACAGGAAAATTATTTTTAGTGATATTAATCCATTCCATAATGAATGTTTTGGACTACCCTTTGTTGTATTGGACAGGGCTTGTTCTGGAAAAAAATCTTTTTACCGTTGACTTTGCTTCGTTGTATTATCTGATCTTTTTGGTATTAGCTAGCGTGATTGTTTATTTTGGGTTTAACTATTTCAAGAGACTACCTAAGCCTTAATAAATTATGTCAAATACTCATAAGGATGTTTTTTTACTTAGGGAAAAACCAAAATTGGAAGTAATTATATTAGAGGAAGAATTTCAAATAACAGATGAATCAAAAGGGAAAAAAATAGAAAGCTTCAAATATCGGGATATAAATACACTACTATTTCAACCAAGGAAAATTGATTGGTTGACTACTGCAATCAGTATTTTGGTTGGATACTTTTTTATGGAAAGCTCACTAGGAACCCTAAAGAAAAACAAGGCCATGATACGGTTTAACCATGGCAACGAAGAAAGGGAAATACCCCCCGGGAATTGCAATAATCGGGTAATCCATAAATTGTACTCGAGATTGCAATTCAAGCGAATGGCAAATCAAAGAGCGCTATAAGCATATTGAATGATATCAAAAGACATTTCAAGAAGGGAAAATCATTTTGTTCCCATTGATTATCAAAGTCCATCTATGTTTGGTCAAGCTGCACCCGCAAATAATAACGACGGTTGCCAAGGTTGTGATCTCTCTTATGGGGAAACGTCCAGTAGCGGAAATTGGGGGGTTACTATGGCACGGTATGCCCATGTTTTGGCAAACAATGATGGTTGTCACTAGAAGTAACAAGCTGGTTTATGGAACCTAGGTGCAAGCAACTTTGTGCCCAGGTTTCCATGCATTTTTTAAGTTTGTAAACACCTATGTCAAAAAGAGTATACCCAAGAAATCTGTTCCATGCCATCTTGATGACGTTGTTGATTGCTGCCATTAGTGCGCCATTCTATCTTTTTTTGATGGATAAAATACCATTGCCAGCAATAGATTTTATAGCTTATTCCCTTTCCTTTTTGTCCCTTCACCTAATTTCAAAAAACAACCTTTTAGATTATAAATTCAAAAGGACATCTGTTAAACTGTCAGGTGTCCTTGTTCTATTTTCTTTTTCCACTTTTTTGATTGTAGGAATTCCAACGTATCGCCTGCTAATGCATCATGTCCCTGCCTCAAAGCCGTTGGGTTTAAACTTGAACACCTTGTTGTCCTTAATACTCCTGGCCCCAGTATTCGAAGAATTTTTAATGCGGGGCATTTTACTTCGTGGGCTGATGCAAAAATATTCGTACAGACTCGCAATCATAATGACCGCATTTTTATTTATGGTAATACACTTTGATTATGCGAAATCACTTGGGTTATTAGTTGATGGCTTGATCCTTGGTTATGCCTATTATAGAACGCAAAATTTGTTGATTGTCATATTAATGCATGCATGCTATAATTTGGCCAGTATTTGCCATTCATATTTGTTCCCCGTAAGTACTACCCAATGGTTGTCCCCTTATGGTGATTTCACTTTTGACACATTAACAATAAGTGGAATCTGTTGGATACTCTGTCTTGTTTATTTGATTAGGAACCATAACAAAGAACAGATATTGACACCCCATAGTCAATGATATTTTGGTTTCTGTTCGATGGGAAGCCCGCTAAAAGGATGTTTCGTCGAATTATCCCCAGGATTCGCATGCAGAACCGATAGTATTGTGAGTTTCTAACGATTGGATTTTTTTAAAATCTTGGTCTGCCAGGGTCCAAGATGGAAAGGTCTTTTTAAATTCTCCAAAAGATTGGTCTTGCACAGTTCAAACTGTTCCTCCCTCAAATCGGTGATAAACTCTTCTGGTCCATCACCCATATTATGGAGTATAAGGAATTCGGAATCCAAATCCCACCGTCTATACACAAATAATTGTGGATGTTCTTCCTGTATACATTCATAATCCCCATAAACCAATACCGGGTTTTCCTTTCGGAATGCAATCATCTCCCGATAATGGTTAAGGATGGAGTTTTCCTTTTTTTCCTGCTTCGCTACGTTTATGGAACCATGGTTGGGATTTACGGCCAACCACGGGTCCCCACTACTGAATCCCGCATTTTTGCCGGAATCCCATTGCATGGGCGAGCGTGCATTATCACGACTTTGGGCATGTACCACTTTTAAGAACCCTTGCATATCGTTTCCCTTTTCTTCCATCTCCTTCCATGCATTCAGTGTCTCTACGTCATTATAATAGGCAATGCTTGGATAGGCCACATTGGTCATTCCAATCTCATCCCCTTGATAAAGATACACCGTTCCTCTTAGGGTCAATAAAAGTGTGGCCAGGAGTTTAGCGGAAACTTCATGGTATTTGCCATCATTTCCAAAACGGGACAGCATTCTGGAAAAATCGTGGTTGCCCAAAAAAATGCTGCCCCACCCCTTATTTTTTAAAGCGTTGTCCCAATCGGAAAATACTTTTTTGAATTTGGGGAGCCCAAAGGGTTGTGGATCGTACTTTCCCCCTTCACCGCAATCAATGTACATATGGTCAAAATGGAAGACCATATGCAACTCCCTTCTTTTTTCATCAACATAGAGGGGGGCATTTTTCAGGTTTATGCCCGGACCTTCCCCAACGGTCATGATATCATACTTGGAGAGTACTTCGCTGTTCATCTCATGCAGGTAGTCATGTATTTTTGGACCATTGGCATATTGATTGACAATGGTGTCCTGGAATTTAACGTAGGACGTATCCTGGAAGGTTTCTGGCTTTGAAATCAGGGAAATGACATCCATTCGGAAACCATCCACTCCCTTTTTGAACCAAAATTCGATAACATTAAAGATTTCCCGCCTGACCCTAGGATTTTCCCAATTCAAATCAGGTTGTTTTTTCGTGAAATAGTGCAGATAATACTGTTCGGTGGCAGTGTCGTACTGCCAGGCACTCCCACTAAAAAAGGACATCCAATTGTTAGGCGGCCCTCCATTTTTGCCTTCATGCCAAATATAATAGTCACGATACGGGTTGTCCTTGGATTTTTTGGATTCCCTAAACCAAAAGTGTTCATCGGAGGTGTGGTTGGCCACCAAGTCCATGACCAACTTTAATCCCCTTTGGTGCGTTTGTTCCAATAAGGTGTCAAAAGCGGATTGTCCTCCAAAATCTTTGGAAATCCTACGATAATCACTGATGTCGTACCCATTGTCATCATTGGGGGACTCATATACCGGGCAAAGCCATATCACATCCACCCCAAGTGATTTGATATAATCCAGTTTGTCCACAATTCCAGGAATATCCCCCACCCCATTGCCAGAAGTGTCCTTAAATGAGCGTGGATAGATTTGATAGACCACGCTCTCCTTCCACCAGGTTCTCTCCATAAAAATAATCCTCTTTATTAAGTGAAAATGAAATAGGTGCTTACCACCAATAGGGTGATAAAAGCCCCAATGGCGAAGGCATACTTCCAAGGGGTGATCTCTATGGCGTCGGTATCCTTTTCCAAAGTAAATACCTTTTTGGGCCGTAACCACCCAAAAAGTAGCATGACCAGGATGTTAAAGACAAATAGGATTCCCATTACATGCAGGTAATGAGGGTATGCTTCAGCTTTTATGACACTTAGCTCGGCCACATCCGTAATGCCCTGGGCCTGTGCCGTAGTAAGGGCACTTTCCCTAAAATAGGGTTCCAGGAAGAGAAGGCTGATCAAGTACAGAACAACTCCTCCGATCATCACTACCTTGGCTCCCAAAGCGGGAACTTTTTTTGTCAGTATGCCGGTCATTACCACTGCAAGAATCGGAACGCTTAGACTCCCTAAAGACTGTTGAATGTACGTAAAAAGGCCATCTGGGGCATTGGCAATAAACGGGGCAATAATCATGGATATGAATCCGAGGCCAAGCCCAAAACGCTTTCCGGCCTTTACGGTCTCTATATCGGATGCGTTGGGCTTAAAGAAAAAGCGGTACAGATCCACGCCAAATAAGGTGACGCTACTGTTTAAAAGACTGTTGAACGAGCTGAGTACGGCCCCAAAAAGGACCGCCGCAAAGAATCCGGTCAAGGCTGCTGGAAGAACCTTGGCCACCAAAGCGGGATATGCCTGATCTGGATTTTCCAACTGTCCGTCGAACACATGCCAGGAAATAATTCCCGGTACAACAACAACAAGGGGGATGATAACTTTTACAAATGCAGCCAAAAGCATCCCTTTCTGACCTTCTTTTAAGCTTACGGCCCCAAATACCCGTTGCAAGATGGATTGATTGGTACCCCAGTAATACACCTGTGCCAACATCATTCCGGTAAAAATGGTGCCAAAGGGAATGGAGGAATCCACTTTTCCTTTCATTACAAATTTTTCCGGGTTGGAGTCCCATAAGGTTTTTAATCCATCCCCCAAACTGCCATCCCCAATCAATAAAAGTCCAAAAATGGGAATAAGGATACCCCCTGCCAGTAAGCCTATGGCATTGATCAGGTCGGAAACGGCCACTGCCTTTAATCCTCCAAACACGGCATAGATCATCCCAATGGTGCCTATTGCCCAAACACATATCCAGATAACGGTCCAGGAATCCATGTTAAGGACATCGGGCAAATTGAACATGGTACTAAAGGCCAGGGATCCAGAGTATAAAATGGTAGGCAACAAAACCACCCCATAGGCGAAAAGAAAAAGGATGGAAAGTATGGCTTTGGTATGTTTATCGAACCGGCTTTCAATAAATTGAGGGATTGTGGTAATTCCCTTCTTCATATACTTTGGCAATAGAAATATTGCCGTAAAAACCATGGCAATGGCCGCAAGGGTCTCCCAGGCCATAACCATGAGACCCTCAGCAAAGGCCTGCCCGTTCAATCCAACGATTTGCTCTGCGGATAGGTTGGTCAAAAGCAATGAACCTGCAATGGTAACGGCGCCAAGGGTCCTTCCTCCCAAATAATAACCTTCGGCTGATTTTTCATCTGTTTTTCGGGTAGCGTACCAAGATACCACGGCAACAAATAGCGTAAAGCCTATGAAGGATGCAATTGTCAGGAATCCCATTGGTGTAGTTTAGAGTGGTTGATTAAAGCGAAAATAGGCAAATATCAAGACTTTAGGGAAGCCCCTTTGTTAGACCTGGGAATAGCGAAAGCAGCTCACTTCATGATCGTTGACCATTCCCGTGGCTTGCATATGGGCATAAACAACGGTACTGCCCACAAACTTGAACCCCCGCTTCTTTAAATCCTTGCTCAACGTATCCGAAAGTGGGGTCTTGGCCGGTGCATCCTTATAGTTTTCAAAGGCATTTTTGATTGGTTTTCCATCGACAAAGCCCCATATGTATTTTGAAAAACTTCCAAATTCACCTTGAACTTTCATAAAGGCCTGTGCATTGGTTACGGTAGCATATATTTTAAGCTTGTTCCTTATGATTCCGGAATCGTTCAATAGGGCATCGATTTTCTTTTGACCGTATTGCGCTATTTTGTGATAGTCAAAATTGTCAAATGCCCTTCTAAAGTTCTCACGTTTTTTAAGAACGGTAATCCAACTTAAACCGGCCTGAAATGTTTCCAGGACCAGGAACTCAAACAAGGTATCGTCATCGGTCACGGGAACACCCCATTCTTCATCATGATAAGCTTCGTACAAGGGATCGCCCAGGCACCACCCGCAACGGTGTTTTTCCATAGATTCACTAAAAGTTTTGCACAATATACAGATAAAGTGGCATGCCTAAAGTGATATTGAAAGGAAAGGTTATCGCCAATGCCATGGGCAGGTAAAGACTGGGATTGGCTTTGGGAGCTGCAAGGCGCATAGCTGCAGGCACCGCAATATAGGATGCACTGGCGGCCAAAATTGCAAAAAGGAATCGATTGCCTTCACTTGCGGTGATATAGTCACTTGCCCAGGCCACCAATATTCCATTGATAATGGGAATGACCAAGGCAAAAATCAGGGCAAACCAACCTTTTTTGAGAAAATCATTGAGCTTTCGGCCGCTGGTAATCCCCATATCCAGAAGGAATACGGCCAGGAAACCTTTAAAAATATCGGTGGTAAATGGTTTAATGCCTTCAGCTTGTTGGTCATTGGCCAAAAATCCAATGGCCAGACTACCCAATATGAGTAAAACACTGCCATTGGTCAATGCGTGGTGGATTACTTTTTTAAAGTCACCATTTTTGGGCTTCTCTTTTTTGAAGAAGGACATCAATAGTACGCCAACAATTATTGAAGGTGCTTCCATTAAAGCCATTACGGCCACCATATGACCACCAAAATCTATTCGTTCTATTTCAAGAAAGGTGATGGCGGTAACAAAGGTCACGGCACTTACGGAACCATATGCGGCAGCAATGGCCCCGGAATTCTCAACGGAGAATTTTCTGCGCAAAATGAAATAGGAATAGATGGGCACCACAATGGAAAGGACCACACCAAACAAAAGGGACCATAAAATCTCCAGGTTCAGTTCACTGTGCGATAGCTCCAATCCTCCCTTGAAACCGATGGCAAAAAGCAGGTATAGGGATATGAATTTTGAAGACGTAGGAGGAATCTCCAAATCGCTTTTAAGCTGTACGGCGATTATTCCCAGAAAGAAAAAGAGTAATGCTGGATTGGTAAGGTTATCTATGAGCAAATGTAAATCCATATGCCGTAGTATTGGTTAATTATAAAATCGTGCAAAGGTGTAATAATTTGAAAATAAATTTTTATTTATATTTATTATTAGTAACATAAAGTTGATTTATGAACTATACCCTTCATCAACTTCGAATATTTCAAAAAGTAGCGGAACACCAGAGTATTACCAAAGCTTCTGAGGAACTTCACTTGACGCAACCGGCCGTATCCATTCAGCTGAGGAATTTTCAAGATCAATTTTCCATTGCACTCACGGAAGTGGTGGGCAGGCGCCTTTTTCTAACGGATTTCGGAAAGGAAATTGCCATTGCGGCGGAACGGATTCTGGAGGAGGTCAATTCCATTAATTATAAAACCATGGAGTTTGAAGGGAATTTGGCAGGACGCCTTAAAATTGCCGTGGTCTCCACAGGTAAATATGTGATGCCTTATTTTTTGTCCGGATTCATGGAGGATAACCCCGGTGTGGATTTGGTTATGGATGTTACCAATAAATCGGCCGTCATTAGGAATCTTGAGGGGAATGAGGTCGATTTTGCACTGGTTTCGGTACTGCCCAAACATTTTACGGTACATAACATAGAATTGATGGAAAACAGGTTGCACCTGGTGGGAAGCTCAAAAAAAAGACTGTCCGGCTTAAAGGAATTGAGGACAGCGCCCCTCATTTTTAGGGAAAATGGCTCTGCAACCAGAATGGCCATGGAGAACTTTTTATCCAAAAAGAAGATCAGCGTTGCCAAGAAAATTGAATTGACTTCGAACGAAGCGGTGAAGCAGGCCGTAATGGCTGGACTGGGTTTTTCAATTATGCCGCTTATTGGAATAAAAAATGAACTGGGTAACGGGGATTTAAAACTATTCCCCATTAAAGGACTCCCTATTATTACCAATTGGAACCTCATATGGATGCCTTCCAAAAAGTTCTCTCCCGTATCAAGTGCTTTTTTGGACTATTTGGAATTGCAAAAGAGCGATATTATGGAAAACCGCTTCAAATGGTTTAAGGATTATGTAGCCAAAGATGATTCAGTCTTTTTGGGTTGAAACCCTGATTTTGCTGCATATTTTCAATGATTCGCCCCTGTTCCTTGCCTCCATAATAAGTCGTGTAACCCTATTTTTGGCCTCTTTTAGTTCGGCAATTCGCTTTTCGGACTGAATTCGGGAAGACTCATCATGCTCCGAATTGAGCAACTGCACATTGTGAAATTTTATCTTGTAGGCAATCAACGACAAAAGCACATCTGCAGCTTCCATTGGATTAAAGGAGCCTTCAATCAATTGGATTTCATCTAGAAGCTCAGGATTCCCATAATTTTCGTCCTCTTTGGGACCAAGCCACTTTTTGAATTTAGAAATCATGTATTTAAAAGATTAGCTGTAAAATAGAAAATCTGCCCATCACGCAAACTTTTGAACATGATGATGGGCAGATGCTTGGCAGAGAACAAATTTATTTAGCCAATTCCCTTTTTTCCATAAGGATGGGAATTCTAAGATCTTCATTGGAAATGGTGCTATTTAAGTCGGTTTTTAAAGTATTGTAAGCGTTAAAGAACGTGGTCCCATTATTCTTAAGGCCGCCTATATTTACAATTCCTCCATTTTTAATGCTAAAGTCCTTTCTGGGGACGTCCACATATGTGCCATTGGTACCAGAAGGGGAACCCATAATGGGATGGTCACCGACCTTCACCAAATCGTAATAGGTTTCCTCAGCTGATAAACTAAAAAGCGCAATCGGGAACATTGAAGTCATTAAAAATGATTTTTTTCCCATACCGCTAATTTTGGTTATTGCTACTTAATTCAGGGTTTGTTTGCTGATTCCTTGATAGAACAGCTTTGATGGTGGGTCTGAAGCCGTAGAAATCCCGACCATCCTCTCGTCTTAAAACCAATTGCATTTCCCCATTGGGCAAGGTGTTCATTTGGTCTACCACCACCACCGTGCCATAGTAGTTGAAAGTTGGACCAAGCCCTGAAGTGGAATTCAACGAATTGGTCAGCATTACGGTCTCCTCATAAGGCAAGGTAAGAATGTGTTCGGTGGCACTATCGCCCCTGCTTTCCTCAAAATGCTCAAAACTTTTCTGGAATTCAGTTTGCTGTGAACTCAGGATCATGGGAAACGTTAATAAAAGAAGTAGCGTAAAACTTTGTTTCATAGGCAACTGATTTTAGTAAAAATAACAATATCCCATGGTTTGGACAGCAAAGCATTCGTTAAAAAAAGTTAAACTATTATGTGATAACAGTAATACTATTATTTTTGGCTTATAAAACTTGAAGTATGGAGCGTTTATTGCAGTCAATTAAAATAGCCATTAACCAGAAGATTTTTTTAAAAGATCCCGAATCCTCGGATTTGGGGAAGAGAATAGTTGAACACAGCATTTTGCTCATAGATGAAATAGGGTTTGAAGCGTTTACATTTAAAAAACTGGGCCAACGTATCGGGTCCAATGAAAGCTCAATTTACCGTTATTTTGAGAATAAACATAAACTATTGGTGTACCTCACTTCATGGTATTGGGGGTGGTTGGAATATCAATTGGTCTTTGCGACCAATAGTATTGCGGATCCGGTTGAAAAATTGAGAAAGGCGATTTCCATTGTAAGTAAGACCACTGTGGAGGACCTCTCCTTTTCACATATCAATGAGGTGTTGTTGAACAAAATTGTAATTAATGAATCTTCCAAGTCTTTCCTGACCAAAGAAGTCGATCAGGAAAACAAGCAAGGCTATTTTGTTATTTATAAAAGGATGGTAAATCGTTTGGAGGTAATGATTAAAACAGTGAACCCCAAATACACTTTTCCCTCCAGTTTGGCGAGTACCATTTTGGACAGTACCCTCCACCAACATTTTTTAAAGGACCATTTTCCCACATTGACCGATTGTGATGAAACAAACCTGCCAAAGGATTTTATTCACGATTTGGTTTTTAAAGCATTAAACGCATAAAAAAATGTCGAAAAAGAACATACTTACCGCTTGGCAGCGACTTGTGAATTTACTTCAGTTGGATAAAAAGGACGTACTCCAGGTATTCTATTATGCCATTTTTGCCGGACTGGTCACCTTGTCATTGCCCTTGGGCATTCAGGCCATAATCAATCTTATTCAAGGGGCACAGGTGAGCACCTCTTGGATCATCCTGGTCATACTTGTAACCCTGGGAGTGGGATTTGCCGGAGCTTTGCAATTGATGCAGTTACGGATCATTGAAAACATCCAACAGAAGATATTTACCCGATCCTCCTTTGAATTTGCCTATCGCTTTCCGAAAATTAGAATGAGCCAATTGCGAAATTTCTACCCTCCGGAATTGGCCAATAGGTTTTTTGATACCTTAAACGTTCAAAAGGGGGTGTCCAAATTATTGATAGACTTTCCCACGGCTTTGTTACAGATTGTTTTTGGACTCTTATTGCTGTCGCTGTACCATCCCTTTTTTATTGTCTATGGAGTGCTGTTGATCGCGTTGATCTATGTGGTGTTCAAATACACCATTACCCGTGGACTGGAGACCAGTTTAAAGGAATCCAAGCATAAATATAGGGTAGCCCATTGGATTCAGGAAGTCGCTCGATGCATCGTAAGTTTTAAGTTGTCCGGTAAAACTAACCATGCCCTGGAAAAAAATGACGGATTGGTAAGCGGTTATCTGGAGGCACGGGAGAACCACTTTAAGATTTTGGTGCTACAATTTATCCAGATGATAGGGTTTAAGATTTTGGTAACGGGCGGCCTGTTGATCATTGGAGGTTTGTTGGTACTGAATCAAGAAATGAACATAGGGCAGTTTGTTGCTGCGGAGATTATCATTCTTTTGGTCATCAGTAGTGTGGAAAAGTTGATTGTGGGATTGGAATCGTTCTATGATGTATTGACCTCATTGGAAAAATTGGGGCAAGTAGTGGATAAGCAGATTGAACCGGAACAAAGCATTCCTCCGTTATTCGATAGAGGTGATTTCACGGTGCAATTGGATAAAATTAAATACTCCATCCCAGAAACGGGAAAGCTCATTATAGATGACATTTCACTGGAATTGCCTCCAAAGACCCGACTATTGATACAAGGGGAAAGCGGTAGTGGTAAGACCACGCTTTTGCAGATTATTGCGGCACTTATAGAACCGGATTCCGGGAATATTTATGTGAACGATGAGCGCATAAAGCCCGAGTTTCTGGGATATTATCGAATGAATGTTGGGCAATCCCTTAAAGAGGAGACCCCATTTGAAGGGACCTTATTGGAGAACATTACCTATGGCGATCCTTCAATTCCCAAAGAAGATGTTTTGGAAATCATTGAGGTCACGGGCCTTAGAAAATTTGTCAAAGAATCACAAAATGGTTTGGATACTGATATTTATCCAGAAGGAAAACAAATATCGTATACCATTGCCAAAAAAATTGTGTTGGCCAGAAGTTTGGTCAAAAAACCAAAGCTTTTGGTTTTAAGAGATCCATTGGACCAATTTGACCCCGAGGAAGCAGATCGTATTATGGAATACCTTACAGCACCGGAAAGGCCTTGGATACTGGTCGTTGTGAGCAATGATACGGGTTGGATGGGAAGATGTGGTCAGAAAATAACGCTAAAGGACGGGAGAATAATTAAAAGTTAAGAGAACAATGCTTAATATTTCTAAGAACAGTATTAATAGGAGGGTGGATATTTCAGACTTCAAAGCCATGAAACGTGTATCCCAGAGGAAGCATAACAAACACTTCAATCGGTTTTTGAATGCATTTTCCGTTATTGCGATTATTTTCCTATTCCTGCCTTGGACACAGAATGTACAGGGCAATGGATTTGTGACGACCTTGACACCGGACCAACGTCCGCAGACCATTCAATCTACTATCCCGGGACGTATTGAGAAATGGTACGTCCGTGAAGGGGATTTTGTCCAGGAGGGCGATACCATCCTCCATATTTCTGAAATCAAGAACGAATATTTTGATCCCAATTTGGTAGAGCGGACGGGACAACAGATAAGGGCCAAGGAAATGTCGGTTACCTCCTATCAAGAAAAGGTAAAGGCCTTGCAAATTCAAATAGGCGCTTTGAACAAAGAGCGGGAGTTAAAACTGGAACAGGCAAGGAACAAGCTACTGCAATCCAGGCTTAAGGTGCAGAGCGATAGTATTGATCTTGAGGCTGCCAACACCAACATTACCATTGCCCAACGGCAATACGATCGTGTGGTGCAGTTGGAATCGGAAGGACTGAAGGCGGTGACCGATCTGGAAGAGAAAAGATTGAAATTACAGGAAACACAGGCCAAATTGATCTCCCAGGAGAATAAGCTCTTGGCCAGTAAGAACGATGTGATCAATGCACAAGTGGAAATCACCAGAATTGGAGCCGAATATACCGATAAGATCTCCAAGGCCAGAAGTGATATGTTTACCGCACAATCGAGCCAATTTGATTCCGAGGCCCAAGTGACAAAACTGCAAAACGAATTCACCAACTATTCCATACGGAACGATATGTACTATATCCGTGCCCCGCAAAATGGATTTATCAATAGGGCCATCCAGGGAGGTATCGGTGAAACCTTCAAGGAAGGGGACAGATTGGTCGCCATTATGCCCGCCAATATTGAACTGGCAGTGGAGACCTTTGTAGATCCGCTGGACCTACCGTTGATGCATATTGGGGAGAAGGTACGTATCCAATTTGATGGATGGCCCGTCATTATTTTCAGTGGATGGCCCAATGTTTCCTACGGGACCTATGGAGGTGTGGTAGTAGCCATTGAGACTTTTATCAGTGACAATGGCAAGTACCGAATTTTATTGGCACAAGATCCGGATGACCATCCCTGGCCGGAAGATTTGCGGGCCGGTTCAGGTGCGGATACCATTGCACTTTTGGATGATGTCCCCATTTGGTTCGAGCTTTGGAGACAGTTGAATGGGTTCCCCCCAAATTATTATCAACCCGAAAATAAGATGGCCGAGGCCGAAAAGAAGTAACAATGAAACGCTATCTTATATATTTGGCATTTCTGATACCGGTAGTCTCAAATGCCCAGCAAGATACGCTTGAACTTGGGTTCAATGAGTATTTGGGCTATGTAAAAAAATACCATCCCATTGCCAGGCAAGCGCAATTGACCATATCCATTGGTCAAGCCAATTTAATGAAGGCAAGAGGAGGTTTTGACCCCAAGATCGAAGTGGATTATGAGCGTAAGGAATTCAAGGGAACGGAATACTGGGACAGATTAAATGGCACCTTCAAAATTCCTACCTATTATGGAATTGAATTCAAAGGAGGTTTTGAACAGGCTGAAGGCACGTTTATCAATGAGGACGAAACCTTTCCCATAGATGGCCTTTACAGTGCTGGGGTCTCCATGTCCTTAGCAAGGGGGTTCTGGATCAATGAACGAATGGCCACTTTGCAAAAGGCCAAATTTTTCAGGGAACAGACCAAGGCCGATCAGGACCTGTTGGTGAACCAAATTCTGTATGATGCCTCCTTGGCTTATTTTGAGTGGCTTAAGGCGTATAATGAAGCTGAAATATTCAGGAACTTTCTTACCAATGCCTCAGTTCGTTTTGAAGGGGTAAAACGAAGTGCGTTGGCCGGGGATGTCGCAATCATTGATACCGTCGAAGCCAAAATTGCGGTGGAGAACAGACAATTGAGTTTGGAACAGGCCAAGGTGAAGATCATGCAGCGGTCATTGGAGCTTTCAAACTTTCTTTGGATCAACGATGTGCCGGTAGAGTTGCAACCCAATGTAATCCCCGATAGGAACCCGGAACAGACGATAGATGTTACCCTGGAGATTTTTGGAAAACCCTTGGACAGCTTTACCATAGCCAATCACCCCAAGTTACGCTCCATGGATTTCAAAATAGAGGGCCTAACGATGGATAAAAGGCTTAAGGCCAATAAATTGCTGCCCAGAATAGATGTGGAATACAATTTTTTGACCGAAGCACCGGAACAGATAAACTCCTTTGCGGTGGAGGAATATAAGGGAGGCATCAATTTTGAGTTTCCACTGTTCTTAAGGAAGGAAAGGGGGGACTTGAAATTGGCCAAATTCAAGCTGAGGGATGCCCAGTTTGAAAGGGACAATGCACAGGTGGAGATCCAGAACAAGGTATTGGCCATTTACCGGGAACTGGATTCCTTTTTGGAACAGAACCGATTGATCGATAATATCGTTCGGGATTACAACACCTTATTGTCTGCAGAGGAACGAAAATTCAGTTTTGGCGAGAGTTCGCTGTTCCTGATCAATACCCGGGAAAGTAGGCTCATAGATGCTGAATTAAAGCAGAACGAAGTGCAGAACAAATTCTTTACCACAAAGGCCAAGCTATTTAAAAGCTTAGCGATCAACCCAGAAAATCTTTAGGGAAAATGTTGGGCTCGGAAGGTATTTTGAAAGAACGTAAAAGGTTGCAGAACGCGAGGCCGGGTCTTCGGTTGAATTCCGTAGTTAAGGATACGTTATTCATCTTCTTTGGGATATTCGCAGCGGCATTCGGCCTGGAGAGCTTTTTGCTCCCCAACCGGTTTATCGATGGCGGGGCTACGGGCATTTCATTATTAATCTCTGAAATTACCCAGGTCCCTTTGGCAATCCTCATCATTTTTGTGAACATTCCCTTTTTGTTCATGGCCTATAAGACCATAGGAAAACAGTTTGCGGTGAAGGCGTTATTGGCCATTTTAGGTCTGGCAATGGTGTTGGCGCTGATAGACTTTCCCGAAGTGACACAAGATAAGCTTTTGGTGGCCGTATTTGGAGGTTTCTTCCTTGGTGCTGGAATAGGAATGTCCATCAGGGGGGGAAGTGTGTTGGACGGTACCGAGGTTTTGGCCATTTATCTAAGTAAGAAACTTGGGGTGAAAATTGGGGACGTGATCATCATCATCAATGTGTTCATCTTTTTGGCGGCATCGTATTTGCTTTCCATAGAGGCAGCCTTATATTCCATGTTAACCTATTTGGCGGCATCCAAAACACTGGATTTTGTGGTAGACGGAATCGAGGAATATACAGGGGTAACCATTATCTCACCGGAAAGTGAGGAAATACGATTGATGGTCTCGGAAAAAATGGGGAGGGGACTTACCATATATAAGGCTTCGGGAGGGTACGGAAAGCATGGCGAACGAAATGAATACGATGTCATTTATACGGTGATAACACGTCTGGAAATTCGAAAACTTACGGTTGAGCTCGAAAAAATCGACCCCAAAGCTTTTGTGGTCATGAGCAGAATAAACGATACCCGCGGGGGAATGATAAAGAAGCGTTCTTTTGAATGAAAGTATTACTATCATGTTAACAAAGTTTAACTTCTAATACAATGTGTAATACTTTTAGATAAATCTTTCCTATCGTATCTTTGTACAAAGAAGATGTATGGGAAGAAAAAGTCTTAATAGGAAAAAGGAAGCCATAGTTCTTTTCCCACAAGAACAGGACCTTCACCAACCGGAGGAGCTACAAATAGGGACCATCCTGCGTATTGGGAGGCCCTCCAATAGGTACTACCAGTACATTTATACATCACTTGATTTTTTGAACCAAAAGCTTAGCGATCTATCATCCATGTTGGATTTGGAAGGTCATTTGGTCGAGGTTACCGGAATGATAAACTTAAAGGATGGTAGTGGTTTTGCCATTGTGGAGAGCAAGGGGGACAACCTGGGTCCAAACAATCAAAATCGGCTTTTTGTGGACCGTTTCAAGGCTTTAGAAAACCATGAGATCATCATTGAACATTAAAAATTGAAAAAACGAAAACGATGGGAAAGATAAACGTAATTGCACCGGTGGTATCGTCATTTTTGTTGTCCAACTTGGCCATGGCCAATATCGAATTCAGAAATGATGGTCCGACCATGGATGAACGAGCAGAAGCAAAACTTTTATCCAGCATTGAATATATTGAAGAAGAGGAAGTCATTGATTTGGGATTTGATGCCCATCAATACCTTCCACTGGATTTTGACCCGTACAAAGGAATGATTTACGATGTAGAGGATATTCAATATATAGAGCTGGATGAAGAACTCGAAATGTAGTACCTAAAGCCTTGGAAAAAACCAAGGCTTTTTTGTTTGAGATCAAGACGACCAATGATTTCTGTCAGTTTTTAACAGCTTTACCGACTTTATCTTAGCAAAAATTTTTTTGGTATGAATACACTTGCGGAAAACCCCATAAAATCAATTAATGTGATCATTCAAAGAGCGCTGGAGTTTGGCATGACCTACGGAGAATATCGTGAATTGGTTCAAGAATTGGCAATAAGGAACTCCAATACCGGTCCCGAAAAGACCGAAGCATTGGCAAATTATACCCAACTCAATACCAAACGTATGGATCGTTGGGACAAAACCCTCAGAATACCAAATGAGGTGATGGACCATGTCAAAGCATTAAAACAAAAAATGACTTGGTTGGTCCTAACGGAAAGTTGGTGTGGGGATGCCTCTCCCAGTTTGCCCGTAATGAATAAGTTGGCCGAGCTAACACCAAACCTGGACTTGAAAATTGTTCTACGGGATGAGCATCCCGAATTGATGGATCTGTTCCTTACCAATGGAACACGTTCCATTCCCAAAGTGATCGTTTTGGATTCGTTGACCCAAAAAGTGCTTGGTGAATGGGGTCCACGTTCTTCAAAGGCCACTAAAATGGTGTTGGATTACAAAGCAGAACACAGACAGCTTACCCCAGAGTTCAAACAACAGTTACAGGTTTTTTACAATAAGGACAAAGGTCAGGATATTCTAAAGGATTTAGTGGAACTACTTTCCCTGGAATAGATAGGTAATTGTTCCAATTTGACTGTTCCTGGAGCTCTGACTAAAGTTTGCCTTTAAGGCGTAGGCCTTGGCGTTTTGTATTAAACAATAATCACTGGTGTTCGAACTTTTGTCATTAAAGGAAACCTCAAGAACGTCCCCGTTGCGATCCACCGTAATATTGATGACCACTTTTCCTCCCTTCTCACAGGTATATATTGGCGGAGGTAGGTAATACGCATTTCGATCCACCAAGGAGTAGGAGATGGAGGTACGTCTGTCTTTTAGGTAATTGGTAAATTCCTTTTTTTCCGCATCCCGCTCTCCAAGTTGCTCCCTGCGTTCCTGTCGTTTTTTGGCCAGTTCCTTTAGATTGGAAACAAAACCGGCATCACCTTCATTGAATTCATTGGGTTCTCCGCCCATTTCCCTTTCCTCCATTAATTCCTCCAGGGTTTTAAGGGGCTCCGGTTCCCCTATGCTGGGTTTGGCAGTTTCATTAAAGGCCCTGTGGCTTTTTATGGGATCGTTTTGCGCCAGCTCTTCCAATCGCTCTTTTTCTTCCAATAGCTGTTCAACTTCCTCGTCCAAAATGGCCATTTCAATGACATATTCGTCTTCTTCCCTATTGACCAAATGAACATTATAGGCAAGCAATACAACATTTGCCATTGTAAAAATGGTGATGATAAGTGATAATTGCTTGCGATTCAGGTTCATGGTCTTCTAATAACCCAGATTTACCAAAAATATTTTATTCTTTTGAAATGTCCACTACCATTTTACTATGGAGCCATTCCTTGAACATTTGTGGGCTCCGGGCTTTATCTACGTTAAAATCGCCTATTTTGGTTCTTCTTAATACGGATAGATGGGCCCCGGAATCCAAGGCTTTTCCAAAATCGTGGGCCAGGGAACGGATATAGGTCCCTTTGCTGCAGACCACCCTAAAATCTACTTCGGGCAACTCAATTCTGGTGATTTCAAATTCAAAAATTTCGATGTTTCTGGGTTTTATTTCAACAGTTTCCCCTTTTCTGGCAAATTCGTATAATCGCTTTCCATCTTTTTTAATTGCTGAAAAAACAGGGGGCTTTTGTTGGATCCTCCCCAAAAACCCTTTAGGAGCTGCGCTAATTCTTTCTTTGGTGAGATGTTCGATCGGATAGCTTTGGTCTATTTCGGTTTCCAGGTCATAGGAGGGCGTACTGGCCCCAAGGGTAAAGGTTCCCGTGTATTCTTTTAATTGTCCTTGAAGTTCCGGAATTTTTTTGGTGGCTTTTCCCGTGCAGATCAACAGTAATCCCGTAGCCAAGGGATCGAGTGTCCCCGCATGTCCGATTTTGAATTTTTTATTGAGATTGAATTTCTTCCTAATGGCCCATTTTAATGCATTCACCGCTTGAAAGGAACTCCATTCCAAAGGTTTGTCGATCAACAGAATTTGACCCTCCGTAAAATAAGCTGAAGAAATATGTTGCATAATTGATTATCCCCAAATACTCCAACCAATGGCAATTAGACCAATGATGAGGCAGTAAATGGCAAAATACGTCAATTTGCTTTGGCGAACCAATTTTATCATCCAGGTACAGGCGGCCATCCCAGCAATAAATGCAGCTACAAAGCCTGCTCCCATGGCACCCATTTGAGTGCTTTCAAAACTGATGTCACCACTTAAAATATCCTTGGCAACTTTTCCCAGGATCAATGGTACGACCATTAAGAAAGAAAAACGTGCCGATTTGGTCTTATCTATTCCCAAAAGTACCGAGGTGGAAATTGTTGCGCCACTTCTGGATATGCCCGGTAACATAGCCACCATTTGTGCCATACCAATGATAAAGGCACTGCGATAGGAAACGCCTTTTTCCGTTGTCCTGGCCATATCCGCCAAATACAGGAGTATAGCGGTAATAATGAGCATAATGCCCACAATGATAATTGCACCATCAAAAAAGACTTCCATAAAATCCTCCAGTAAAAAACCTACCAAGGCGGCTGGGACCATAGATAGAACGATTTTAGCACTGAACTGGGTCTCCTCGTTCCATTTGAACCGAAAAAGGCCCCTAAAGATATCCCATACGTCTTTTCGAAAAACAACAATGGTGCTCAATGCGGTGGCAAAATGAAGTACAACGGTAAACAGCAAACTTTCTTCGGGGATGGAATTGTCACCTAAAATGGCTTTTCCCAATTCCAAATGTCCACTAGAGGAAACGGGCAAAAATTCAGTCAATCCTTGAATAATGCCCAGGATAATCGCATCAATGGTATCCAATGGTTATTTCTTTTTGCTAGGGTCCAAAAGAATGGCGTAAATCTGTATACCCAATCCAATCAACACCAGTAGGGGTGCCAGTCGAATCCTCCGAAAATTATAGATTTCGGGATTAAAGACATCGGGGTCATCACTTCCACCACCACTCATCAAAATAAAGCCCAAGGCAATAAACGCAATTCCAATAAACAAAAAGGTATAATTTTTCCTTTGGAAGATGAACTGCGGCTTCTTTTTTTGGATCGTACTATTTTTCTTGCCCATTCTATTACGCATTGATAACGCAAGTTAACCATTCTAATTGTTTGGTCAACAATTTATTTCCCAGGGTTTGCTCTTTAATAATACAGCTCATTGGTACGGAGGTTCAAGAATCGCTGTGTCGCAAAAAAGGTGCTGATGTAGGATATGAGTATTCCCAGAAGCAGGACCCCAAAAAATAGTATCGAAAGCAAGGGGATATCCTCAAAAACCCCTAGCTCTGGAAAGGTTTTGTCCACATAGTAAAGGACAAGGGCCAAGGCCAAAAGGGCAATCAATCCCCCATAAAAGCCCAGTTTTACATTGTTAAGGATAAAAGGTCTGCGAATAAAGGTTTTTGTGGCCCCAACCATTTGCATGGTCTTAATGATAAACCGTTTGGAATAAATGGAAAGTCTTATGGAACTATTAATGAGCAGGACCGCAATAACGGTGAACACGGCACATGCCAATAAAATCCAAAGACTTATTTTCTTCACATTGTCACTTAAAAGGGAAATCAAGGGTTGGTCATAACTTACTTCGTCCACAAAGGATTTGTTGGAAAGGGACTCTGCAATTTCCGCCACTTGCTCCGGGGTCACAAAATTGGCCTTTAAGTTGACATCAAAAGAATTCTTTAAGGGATTATAACCCAAAAATTCCTGGAAATTTTCGCCAATGTCCTCACTGTATTGGTCCGCAGCATCTTCTTTGGAAACATAAACGGCGGCCTTGGTGTACTCTGCCATGGCCAAACTTTTTTGGAGCTGGTCAATTTCAACAGGTTTGGCCGTATCCTTTAAAAAGACGGAGATGGTAATCTGTTCCCTGAAGTGATCGGCCAACTTTTTAGTGTTCAACACCAAAAGTCCCAAAACCCCCAACAGGAAGAGTACCAAAGCAATACTTAGCACTACGGAAAAGTAGGAGGAAATCAATCGCCTTTTCTGATAGCGTTCTATGTACTGGCTCATGGAAAAAATTAGATATGTAAAAATAGAAAAGTAAATCGGTATTTAATGGGCCTGTCCAAATTCCGCGGTCCTGGACCAATCCCCTACCGTACCAAGGCCACATGTCCGTTAAGGATACGGGACCCCACTCGAATGCGATACCAGTAATCCGATGCGGGAAGTGCCCTGCCGTTATAAGACCCATCCCATTGAAAATTTAGGTCGTTGGATTGGAATACCAGTTTAGAGAACCTGTCGTAAATCTCAATGCTGAATTCCTGTGAAAGATCTATTCCCTCCGGTTGGAATACATCGTTCCTATTGTCCCCGTTAGGGGTAAAAAAACGGGGAACAACGAGATGGACAAAAGGAAATTCCACTTGGTCACAATCGTTTTCGCCCCTCACAAAAGCGCTATACGTTCCTCCAAGCAAATTTTCAAAAGTGGGATTTTCCTGATAGTTGATGCCGTCCAAAGAATATTCGAAAATCCCTGTATTTTCGGTTACAACGGTTATATTTCGGTGATTTGAAATTACCTCTTGAACAATTGGGTTATCAATTTGATTGACTTCAATGGTTTTGGTAACTGAACAATTGTTGGTGTCGGTAACCAGAACGGAATACGTACCGGGGGTGTTGACCACAATTTCAAAGGACTCCTCTCCTGAAGACCACAAATAATCCACCCCCCTTATATCTGCGTTAATGGTAATTGAAGTTCCCTCACATAGATCCAAGTTTTCATCTACCACAACGGGTAAATCAAAATAGGTAATGGTGACAGGGGTCCTATTGGTTGAAATGCATCCAGCGATTTCCGTA
This sequence comes from Croceivirga sp., assembly GCA_028281025.1. Classification (GTDB taxonomy): domain Bacteria; phylum Bacteroidota; class Bacteroidia; order Flavobacteriales; family Flavobacteriaceae; genus Croceivirga. The sequence goes on along the minus strand of JANQKR010000016.1, from coordinate 18,408 downwards.
ACGGCCTCGGCATAAAATGTTCCCGATACGTCCGTGGCAAAAAAGACATTATCCTGGAGTAACAGGTTTCCGTCAATGGCGGCATCATACCAATCTACCCGTACCCCATCCGGAACGGCGGCCCTTACGCCACCCAAATTATTGGCACAAAGACCCACATCGCCCGAACTTATTGGGGGTGCGGGACGATTTTCAATGATGATATCAAAAACATCGGATATGGTATTGCACTTGTCATTGCTCAAATTGATGGCATCCTCGGCAACTTTTACCCTATAGAACCTTGTTTCGTTCAGTAATGCTGTGGTGTATATGCTGTTGGTTTCACCGGGCAAATCCAACCAAGTAGTGCCATCCGGACTTTCTTGCCATTGATAGGCATGGGAGCTGTAAACAGAAAAATCCGGTGTGGCTTGAAGCGTGGTTGTAATTGGGACGTCTTCTTCACAAAATGCCAAGGACACGTTATTGGTATTGTCCAGTACGGTAATGTTATCCCCACAGGTTCTGAAAACAATATCATCAATGGCAAGATCATTTCCACAACCTCCGGCACCATTGTTGATCATTTTTAGGATTACCGAAGTCTGCCCTGGTAGGGTTTGGAAGACCAGGCCGTATTGTTCCCAAATAGCACGGGAAGTCCCTCGGATATCGCCGGTATCTCCCGAGGCTAGGAGTATGGTGTCCGTATCATCCCAAATTTGAAATCGAACATTTATTGGAATACCGCCATTTGGACATTGCGTTGAGGAGGGCAATAGATTAAGAAGCCAGGCTGAAAATTCATAAGAGGTATTTTCACATAGTCCATCAACGGGAATTCTAAAAAATTCACCGGGGGTAAAACTGGCATTTACAATTAAGGACTTACCATTGACATCCCCCGGGGTGTGGTCCGCAGTGTTAAACCAATCAAAATAATTGGTCCTACTGGAAATGGTATAATTTCCATCCATAGGCTGTTCGGGACCGCCATTAACGTAGCTATAGGTGGTTGTCCCTGGAGGCAAAGGAGGTCCATCATCCAAACCGGTCCCAAAAGTTTCCATAAAGATGGGATCTCCGGAATTGCCTTCACAAAATGTCAACTGACTTTGCATATGCTGATGAAGGAAACAGCATGCCAAAAGGGATAATAAGACTTTTACTACTTGCAATTTTATCTGGTTTATGACCTGTTCTACTTAGCACTTTATCCTTTTTGCTCTGGTGGATTAAACCTATTTTTGCCAAGCGAAGGAAGAAATATATAAAATGAACTACAATTTCAGGCAAATAGAGGCTAAATGGCAACAATATTGGACCAAGAATCAAACCTTTAAGGTGGAAAATGATTCGGACAAGCCCAAATTTTATGCACTTTCCATGTTTCCCTATCCTTCGGGGGCAGGTCTGCACGTAGGACATCCCCTGGGTTATATTGCCTGTGATATCTATGCCCGCTATAAAAGGCATAAGGGATACAATGTATTGCATCCCATGGGTTACGATTCCTTTGGCCTTCCTGCAGAACAGTATGCCATACAAACAGGGCAGCATCCCGCCATAACCACGGAAACCAATATCAAGAGATATCGGGAGCAACTGGACCAATTGGGTTTTTCCTTTGATTGGAGTCGGGAAGTGCGTACCTCCAGCCCCAGGTATTACAAGTGGACACAATGGGTATTTATCCAACTGTTCAATTCGTGGTACAACAATCAAACGGATAAAGCGGAACCTATTGAACATTTGACCGCGATTTTTGAAAAGGAAGGGAATAAGGGCGTGAACGCATCCTGTGATGATGATACGCCGGTTTTTTTGGCCAGCGAATGGAACGGGTTTTCGGAAAAACAGAAACAGCAAGTGTTGTTAAAATACCGTCTGACCTATTTAGCGGATGCAGAGGTGAATTGGTGCCCGGCATTAGGTACGGTCCTGGCCAATGATGAAATAGTGAATGGTGTTTCGGAACGTGGGGGACATACCGTGATTCGAAAGAAGATGACCCAATGGATGATGCGGATTACGGCCTATGCACAACGGTTGTTGGATGGCTTGGACACTATTGATTGGCCACAACCTTTAAAAGATTCCCAAACCAATTGGATCGGTCGTTCCGAAGGAGCTTCGGCGATTTTTAAAGTCATTCCGACAGCGCCAAGCAACGGGGAATCCCATCAAATAGAGGTATTCACTACCCGCCCTGACACCATTTTCGGTGCTTCCTTCATGACATTGGCCCCAGAGCATGAATTGGTGGCCAAAATCACCACACCAGCACAAAAATCGGAGATTGATGCTTATGTTGAAGCAACGTCAAAACGTTCGGAGCGTGAGCGAATGGCGGATGTAAAAACCATTTCCGGTGCTTTTACGGGGGCGTACGCGGAGCACCCGTTTACCAAAGCGCCCATTCCCATTTGGATCGGGGATTATGTATTGGCCAACTATGGCACTGGGGCAGTAATGGCGGTTCCCTGCGGAGATCAAAGGGACTATGACTTTGCAAAGCATTTTGATATTGATATCCCCAACATTTTTGATGGGGTTGACATTTCGGAAGAGGCCTTTGCCGATAAGGCAAACACCCTTATTGCCAATTCCGATTTCCTAAATGGGTTGGCTTACAAAGAAGCAACAAGGAAAGTTATTGAGGAGTTGGAAAAAATTGGCCAGGGACAGGGCAAGATCAATTACCGTTTGCGGGATGCGGTATTTAGCCGCCAACGCTATTGGGGAGAACCGTTCCCGGTCTATTACGATGCTGATGGAATGCCCCAGATGATTGCCGAAGAGCATTTGCCCTTGGAATTGCCAGAAGTGGAAAAGTACCTCCCCACGGAAACCGGGGAACCCCCTTTGGGCAATGCTACGGATTGGGCATGGAATACCGAGGCGAATAAAGTGGTTGCCAACGAATTGATCGATCACAAAACGGTATTTCCCTTAGAACTCAATACCATGCCTGGTTGGGCGGGAAGTTCCCAATATTTCAATCGCTATATGGATCCACATAATGCAGCGGCCATTTATTCACGGGAAGCAATAGACTACTGGCAAGATGTGGATCTCTATATTGGTGGCAGCGAGCACGCTACGGGACATTTGTTGTATTCCCGTTTTTGGCAAAAGTTTTTGTTTGATAGGGGTGTTGCCCCAAAGGATGAGTTTGCCAAAAAATTGATCAATCAGGGGATGATTACGGGAACAAGTGCTTTTGTTCAAAGAATAAATTTTGAAGTTGATTATGTCAAGTCTAAAAGTACAGTTATAGGGCAAACTTTCGGTTCAAACATATTTTTAAGTGCTACTAATAAGATTAAAGAAGATATAGTAATTGATAAGTCTGAACTGTTAAAACTGGATAATTCCTTTCAAGGATTAATTGAAAAAATTGAACAAGAAAATAACTTGGAAATTTCAAGAGTAAGATTCGACAAGATTCATGTAGATATTTCTCTTCTAGAGGGTACTTCTGATTCTTTGAATGAGGAGGCATTTAAAAAGTGGAGGCCAGAGTTCAATGATGCGATTTTACTCAAGGAAAATGATGGAACTTTTAAAGTGCAGCGTGAAATAGAAAAAATGTCCAAATCCAAATACAATGTGGTCAATCCCGATCAGATTTGTGAGGATTATGGTGCGGACAGCCTTCGGTTGTACGAGATGTTCCTTGGACCATTGGAGCAATCCAAGCCCTGGAACACCGCGGGCATTACAGGGGTTCATGGTTTTTTAAAGAAATTATGGAAGTTATATCCCGCAGTTGATGATAGTGAACCAACTCCGGACAACCTGAAGACATTGCACAAAACCATAAAAAAGGTAGAAGAGGATATTGAGAACTTTAGTTTCAATACGTCCGTCTCCACATTTATGATTTGTGTCAATGAATTGACGGCACAAAAATGTACAAGCAAGGCCATTTTGGAACCCTTGGCGATTTTGGTATCGCCCTATGCCCCCCATATCGCTGAGGAACTTTGGGAAATAATGGGCCACACAGGTTCCATTGCCAATGTATCCTTTCCAAAGCTGGAAGTGAAATACCTGGTGGAAAGTACCAAAGCCTATCCCATTTCCTTCAATGGTAAGATGCGCTTTAAACTGGAACTTCCCCTGGATATGGCGAAAGCCGATATTGAAGCTGCTGTTATGGCCCATGAACAGACCGCCAAATATCTGGATGGCCGAACGCCCAAGAAAGTCATTGTGGTGCCCGGTAAAATCGTAAATGTTGTTGGGTAATGCCCTTCTGCTCTATTGTAGGCTGATGTTTTCGCCATTTAAGGCAAGGAGTTAAAATCGTTTGGTTTCTGGAGTCCAGGAGCAAAGCAGTCTTACGTCTTTTTTAGGCCAACCTTTGGGACTATCTACCCTATTGTGGCCATGAGTGCCACGCTGCCTTTATTCCAAGGCCAAAAGGGATGGGAATATAAATCCGGCCAGGACAATTAGCTTATCATGTATTTGGTATTCCTTCTGGGTCCAATTCTTTGGACGATTTGTGATTTCCATGGCAAAAGCCCTGCCTTTATTTTGGCCATTTTGTTCAAGGGGTACCGATCAATATGATGTTGATTTTAAAATAGAAACTTAAACAAGGGCATTTTTAATGGGCAGAAGGATAAAAAGCGATATTTTTTTGAATGACCCCCTATTTTTTTGGGGGTATAGGAATAAAAAATGCTCTTTTAACTGAATTACCCCTGCATTTTATCGATTTTATTTTTCATTTTTTTAGATTTACAACACTTTTGGCGCTATAATTCTATAAATACAACAACTTTAAAACAAGAACCATGGTTATTGGGGTACCTAAAGAAATTAAGAATAACGAAAGTCGGGTGGGGATGACCCCTTCCGGAGTTTTTGAACTGGTAAAGAACAATCACACGGTATACGTGCAGTCCACCGCTGGGGAAGGAAGCGGTTTTTTTGATGAGGACTACAGCAATGCGGGCGCACAGATTTTGCCGAACATAAAGGAGGTATATGCTAAGGCCGATATGATTGTAAAGGTCAAGGAACCCATAGCAGAGGAATATGGATTGATCAAGGAAGGACAGATTGTTTTTACTTATTTTCATTTTGCTTCCAGTGGGCCACTGACCAAAGCCATGATCAACAGTAAGGCAATTTGTATTGCCTATGAAACGGTTGAGGATGAAGATGGGACGCTTCCCCTGTTAACCCCAATGTCTGAAGTAGCGGGTCGGATGGCCATTCAGCAGGGGGCCAAATATTTGGAAAAGCCTGTAAAGGGCAAGGGGGTATTACTGGGTGGCGTACCTGGAGTGCAACCTGGGAAGGTCTTGGTGCTGGGTGCGGGAACCGTAGGAATCCAAGCCGCAAAAATGGCAGCAGGTCTGGGGGCCCATGTCACTATTATGGATATCAATATGAAAAGATTACGATATGTGAATGATGTCATGCCAAACCATGTGGTCACTGATTTTTCCAACGAGCTCAGGATTCGAAAACATATCAAGACCCATGATTTAATTGTGGGTGCGGTATTGTTGAAAGGGGCAAAAGCCCCAAATTTGATTACCAGGGATATGCTTAAGGACATGCATCCCGGTACGGTCATTGTGGATGTGGCCGTAGATCAAGGAGGATGCATTGAAACAACTAAGCCAACAACCCATGAAGATCCCGTTTATATTATTGACGACGTGGTCCACTATTGTGTGGCCAATATGCCGGGAGCGGTGCCCTATACCTCCACTATTGCCTTGACCAATGTTACGTTGCCCTATGTTTTGAAATTGGCCAATAACGGTTGGCAAAGTGCCTGTAGGATGGACAAATCCTTGGAAAAAGGATTGAACATTGTTGAGGGGGAAGTGGTCTATAAGGAAATCATGGATGCCTTTGACTGGGATGCTCCAATTTTGGTCTAAACTAACAAAATGTCAGTTTTTAAAGCCCCGTCCAATTTGGCGGGGTTTTTGCGTTTGAGTTGGTATATTTAATAAAAATTAAAACGAAAACGTCATGATGGGATATTATATATTAATCGGTGCTATTGCACTGGTTAGCTGGTTGGTGAGTGCCCGGCTAAAAAGTAAGTTCAAGCATTATTCCAAAGTGCATTTGCAAAATGGAATGAGTGGTGCGGAAATCGCCCAGAAAATGTTGGATGACCACGGGATACGGGATGTGAAGGTTATCTCCACCCCTGGGATGTTGACCGATCATTACAATCCAAAAAATAAAACGGTAAACCTTAGTGAAGGGGTCTATAACCAACGGAATGCCGCGGCAGCTGCGGTAGCTGCCCATGAGGTAGGACATGCGGTACAACATGCCCAGGCATACGAATGGTTGACCATGCGTTCCAAATTGGTTCCCGTGGTAAGTGTTACCTCCGGAATGAGCACTTGGGTGGTATTTGGTGGACTCATGTTGGGAGCTGCGGCGGGCGTTGGCCTTGGATACTGGATTGCGGTGGCTGGATTAGTGATGATGGCATTTGCCACCCTCTTCAGTTTTATCACCCTACCTGTTGAATATGATGCCAGTAAACGTGCTTTGGTATGGCTCAAACAAAAGAATATGGTCACCCAAGCGGAGTATAAAGGTTCCGAAGATGCATTGAATTGGGCGGCCAGGACCTATTTGGTAGCTGCCATAGGTGCTTTGGCAACTTTGGTATACTGGGGCTTACAAGTTTTTGGGGGCCGGGACTAAAAAAGTAAAAAAACATGCAAAAAAGGTCCTTTCTTTTGGAAGGACCTTTTTTAATGTTACCAACTGAACGCATAGGAAAGTTGAACGTAAATATGTGACTCCGAACCTATGGTTTCAGAAGAATTGTAGCGCATACCAATTTTATAATCACTTCGGTTAAAGCGATAGTTAACATCAAGCCCAAACCGTAAGAGTGAATTTTCGGATTCCCTAAGAACGGGGGAATCGTCCCCAAAGAAGTTCCCCTCGATCAATCCATTATAAAACACTTCGCGATAGGCAAGCCTGAGTACAAAAAAGATTTCGCGCGCATTGTTCCCCAAACGATCGTATGCAATGCTCTCTCCAATAGGGGTTCTTCTGCCAAAATGGACAATAGCTTCGGTCTCCCCAAAAATATCCCTGGACCCCATTGCCAATTTAGGTTGCAGTGCAATTAGGACACCAAATGGGTTAGGAGCCAATTCCCATTCCTTGGTATAGGAAGCATAAAGGTTGACATGGAAACTATTGTTCAGTTCATCGATCCATTGGGGTGTCTCAAAAATGGCCACGGCCCTATGGTACCATCGTTGAAACCCTCCGGCCCCCGAGTTGTTTCCCGCAAGACCGATAAGTGCTTCAATATCGATCAGGGAATTTTTATAGGCCGAAGACCAACTGCTTAACAAACCTGTGAATCCGGCATAGGGCCTATCAAACGAAGTGGATTCAACCGATTGGGTCTGGGTAGGGGTATAGACTTCCTGTCCAAGTCGGAAGCGAAGTTGTTCCCCTTCCCCAAAAACGCCTTTTTTCAAAATAGTCCTGTAGGTCAAGAACAGTCCGGACGAATAATAACGGTCGGTTGATAGAAAGAAATCATTGTCGTGACGAAATTCCAACTGATGACGGAAAGCGTTGGGCTCATAACTTCGCTGTGAAAAGAGTGAGGTTTTCAAAAAGCAGATAACAATGCCAAAGAATAATCGCTGCATTAGGAACTAAATGGAAATCTGCCTATTGATTTGTTGATTTAATGAGATGAATGTTTCTGTCCGGGAAACACCTTCAATCTGCTGTATGTTTTTGTTCAACACCTGCATTAAATGCTCATTGTCCTTGCAGAGCACTTTAATTAGGATGGACCAATTACCCGTAGTATAATGGCACTCCAAAACCTCGGGTATTTTTTTTAGGGCTGCCACCGCTTTGGGATTGCTCATGGCCCTGTCCAAAAAAATACCAATGTATGCCATTGTGGTATATCCCAGCACCTTGGGATTGATAATGAACTTTGAACCGGAAATAACCCCGGCAGCTTCCAATTTACGCAGTCTTTGGTGGATGGCCGCTCCTGAAATACCAATATCCCGTGCAATCTCCAAAATTGGTTTTCGGGCATCTTCCATTAAATGCCTTAGGATTTTTTTGTCTATCCCATCCAGCCGTAACAGGTTGTTAGTGGATTTCATAGAAATACAAACTAATTGAAACCCAAAGATAGAAAAGCCAATGGGAATTTAACTGGCTACGGAGTCAGGATTATACCCTAAATAAAGTGCTTGAAACTCATTGAATTTAATGCCATGGTTTTCCAATTCCGATAAAATTGGACCATAGACCTCCTTGGTAATGGGAATCTGCACCCCGGGAGAGGTAATCTTTCCATTTAGAATATTGAGGGTGGCCATGGCCACTGGAAGGCCAACGGTTTTGGCCATGGCGGTATGGGTTCTATTTTCCCCCAATACCACCATATTGGCATCCAATTGTTTTTTCTTTCCTTCCAATTCGTACCCAAACTTATGGTACATGACGATCATGTCTTTTTCATTGTCACTGAGGGTCCAGCTTTCTTCCAGGATTTGCTGGAGTGCCTGGGCGGGCGTTGCATTTGCACGTGTAATTGTCTTTGTTGCACTAAAAAGGTCCAATTCCTCCAATTTCTCCCACATAATGTCATCTTGTTCAATTTTCAGGTAGTGGCGCAGTTTCAGTTCTATGGAGTCCGTGGGGGAATAGGGCAGGAAAAGATTCACGAACTGCCGATAGGACATTCCTTCGGAATTTTCAATTTGGTAACTGTCATCCGTCATTCCCAATTGTACAAATATGTTCCAAGCCCTTGAAAAGCCTACCCTGCGCATGGTTCCACGGTAAAGTGTCAACACATCTTGTAACCCGTAGGCTTCCCGGTACCAAAGGGAGTCCCGATTGGCGTACCCTTCAAATTTGCCGTACCCTTCAATGTCCAAAAATTCGGTCCTGCGAAATAGTTTATGGTAGGGTATGTATTTGTACGTTCCTTCCTGGATGAATTTAGCTGCCCCACCCTGGCCGGCCACTACCACATTCCTGGGATTCCAGGTAAATTTATAGTTCCAAAGATTGGTATCGTTTTCAGGAGCTACCAACCCACCCGTAAAGGATTCAAAAAGAATCATTTTGCCGCCCTTATTTCGGATACGATCAATGACTTCCATGGCACTCATATGATCAATGCCCGGATCTAAGCCAATTTCATTCATAAAAACCAGATTGGATTCCCTGACCTCCGGGTCCAATTTTCTAATGGCTTCACTGACATATGAGGCGGTTACCAAATGCTTTTTGAATTGAAGGCAGTCCTGGGCAACTTTGGTGTGTAACCGAACAGGCAACATGGAAACCACAATGTCCGCACTTTGTATGGCCTTGTTCCTGGATTCGTTTTCCATGATGTTCAACGTCATTACATTGCAATTGGGATGGTTCACAATATCCTTGGCAATGTTTTTTGGGTACAAATCCCCTATGGTGAGGTGAAGATCCTGGGAAACCGAATTGTCCAAAAAAAAGTCCAATAGATATGAGGTGGACTTCCCAGCTCCCAAGACAAGAATTTTTCGGGCCATAAGTTTAAATTACCTTTGTGACTAACGGATACGAAAGTATCAAATTGTTATATTTTTAAAAAAAACGACCCTTGAAGTTATGAACAAAACAATTTTAGTGACGGGATTAGTGCTTGGAATGTTGGCGGTAATACTAGGGGCCTTTGGCGCCCATGGACTAAAAAAAGCAGTAGGTCCAGAGGAAATCAACACGTTTGAGACTGGAGTAAAGTACCAAATGTACCACGCCCTGTTCCTAATTCTACTGAGTACCATTACCCTGGCTTCCGAAGGAACAAAAAGGGTGGTCTTCTACTTTATTCTTATTGGGGTTGTCCTTTTTTCCTTTTCCATATACTTGTTGGCTACCAATGCGTTGACTTCTTTTGACTTTCGGAAAATTGGAATCGTTACCCCCATAGGAGGTCTGCTCCTTATTTTGGGATGGGGCTATTTACTTTTTAGCCTACTGATCAAAAAGTAGAACGAAAAAACAATAATCCAAGGGTATTGGGATTTTAATAAGTAGTTTTGCGCCAACTTTAAAATTTAACATATGGCAAATTCCATCCCTGGGACGAAAACGATTTCGCTAAACGACCACGGAATCACCCATAACAATATCCATTACCAGCTCTCATCTGATGAATTGCATGATGCTACGCTGCAAAAAGGACTTGGAAAAGAATCCTCTTTGGGGGCACTGGCGGTAAGTACGGGAGAGTTTACCGGAAGGTCACCCTTGGATCGGTTCATTGTAAAGGATGCAATTACTACAGAAAAGATTTGGTGGGGAGATATCAATATTCCCTTTGAACCGGACGCCTTTGATCAACTGTACACCAAGATGGTCTCTTATTTGAATGATAAGGAGCTTTATGTGCGTGATGCCTTTGTTTGTGCCGATCCCTTGTATAAAATGGGTGTTAGGGTCATTAATGAATATCCCTGGTCCAATTTGTTTGTATACAATATGTTTTTGAGACCAACTCCGCAAGAGCTTGTGGACTTTGAACCGGAATGGACGGTATTGAATGCTCCCGGTTTCCTTGCCAATGCCGAAAAGGATGGAACGAGGCAACATAATTTTGCCATTTTGAATTTTACAAAAAAGATTGCCTTGGTTGGGGGAACGGGATATACCGGCGAGATTAAAAAAGGCATTTTCTCCACACTGAACTTCATTCTCCCTACATTCAACAACGTACTACCTATGCACTGTTCTGCCAATCTGGGAGAAGATGGTGATACGGCTCTTTTCTTTGGCTTGTCGGGTACGGGGAAAACTACCCTTTCCACGGACCCCAATAGGAAGCTGATTGGGGATGATGAGCATGGTTGGACCCCAAAAAACACTGTATTTAACTTTGAGGGGGGCTGTTATGCCAAGGTCATTAACCTATCCCAGGAAAAGGAACCGGAGATTTACGGAGCCATTAAAAGAGGGGCCATTTTGGAGAATGTGGTCATGGACGATGATGGCAATGTGGATTTCACCGACAGTTCCGTTACACAGAATACCAGGGTAAGTTATCCGATTTACCACATTGAGAATATTCGGCAACCATCCGTGGGTGAGAATGTGAAGAATATTTTCTTTTTGACAGCCGATGCCTTTGGGGTACTGCCGCCAATATCAAAATTGACACCTGCCCAAGCAGCCTACCACTTTATTTCCGGATATACGGCAAAGGTAGCTGGAACGGAGGCTGGGGTAATTGAACCGCAACCTTCTTTCTCCGCCTGTTTTGGTGCACCGTTTATGCCTTTGCATCCCACGGTCTATGCCGAAATGTTGAGCAACAAGATGAAAGAGTCCGGTGTGGATGTCTGGTTGATCAATACGGGTTGGACCGGTGGCCCCTATGGGGTTGGCACGCGAATGGAACTAAAATATACCCGTGCCATGATAAGCGCTGCATTGGAGGGGAAATTGGGATTGTACAATTATGACAATTACCATATCCATTCCGTATTTGGGGTAGCACAGCCCCGAGAATGTCCGGGAGTCCCTACCAGTGTGCTTAGTCCACGTGCCACCTGGAACAATGATGATGCGTACTATAAAACAGCATTTAAACTAAGCAATGCGTTCAGGGAAAATTTTAAGAAGTTTGAAGCCTATGCCAATGAGGAAATCCGGAGGGGTGGGCCCCAGCGTTATGCATTCTGATTATAAAAAAGCCCCTATTTTAGGGGCTTTTTTAGTTTTTCCTGTTTATTTATTCACATCAGAAATGTATTTCTGTAATGCCATTGTCATGGACGGGTTTTCTGGGGTGGGAGCCTTGATATCAATTCTTAGGCCTGCATCGGTCGCAGCCTTGACCGTGCTGTTTCCAAAGACCGCTATTCGGGTATCTTTTTGTTCAAAATCCGGAAAGTTTTTTAGCAGGGACTCAATACCGGAGGGACTAAAGAAAACCAGGACATCATAATAGACATCCCTCAAATCGGATAGGTCACTGACCACCGTCTTGTAAAAAATACCGCGTTTCCAATTCAGGTTCAATTCATCCAGTACACTGGGAACTTGTTGTTTTAAGGTGTCGGATGACGGTAACAGGAACTTTTCATCCTTGTACTTCTTGAACATTGGAATAAGGTCCCCGAACAAACGTTGTCCCACATATATTTTACGCTTTCGATAGACCACATATTTCTGTAGATAATAGGCCACAGCTTCGGATTGGCAAAAATATTTCATGCTGTCCGGTACCTTAAAACGCATTTCATCGGCTATCCTGAAAAAATGATCGACCGCGTTCCTACTGGTCAGTATAATGGCCGTAAAATCGTTTAAATCAATTTTTTGCTGGCGAACGCTTTTGGCTGTTTCACCTTCAACATGGATAAAGGGTCTAAAATCAACTTTTACCTTCGATTTTTCAATCAGTTTGGAATATGGAGAGTTTTCCATTTTCGGTTCTGGTTGGGATACCAAAATCGTTTTTACTTTCATAAGTTTCAACTGTTTAAATAGCTGACGAGTACAGCTATAGGCGAAATTTCGAGAGTGCAAAGGTACAAAATAAAATAGAATGTGTTGCTTATAATCAACTTTTGATGGGTTCTTAGGATTTTAATGATACCAATACCGTTTATACCTATGAGAAGCAGAAAGATCAAATAAATTATGGACTTATCGCCTGGGAACACATAAATCACCAGGACATTTCCTAAAAAGGCGATCAGCCCCCCATAATTGAAGTAGGTCAACTTTTCAAAAATAATATCGGTCATCAATTCATTATTTTCAAAAAAATACCCATTCCCTATCTGTAATACCGTTTTAACAAGAAGGAAAATCAGAATACCCATAATCACAACAACATAAAACTCCGGAGAGGTCGTTAGGTGTTGACCAAAAAAAATGTTCCTGGAGATGAAAAGGAAAAGGGACAGGTTGGCAATTTGGAATACGGACATAATTAAATGGAAGCCATAAAACAACTTGCCCTTTTTCTTATTGAGGGTAATGTATTTATTATTAAATGGTAGTATTATAAAGTTGAAAAACGATGTTTTGAACAAGTATTTGCCCAACACCAATAAAACAAGGCAGAACAAAAGTATTAGTGTCATCCAGTCGAGATAAGTGGTACTGCGATAAATTGGATTCATGGTTTCACTTTTATACTTGGACTGTTGATACCCCACAGCAAGCCATTTTCGGATATGCTGAATTTAAGGAATTCAGGTTGTTGTTTTTGGGGTTTGGGATACTCAATACTAAAGACTGTGGTATCATTGGCCTTTAGAAACGTAATTTCCGGTGCTATCGGTTTTATGGGTATGGGCAGAATTTCAATGATATCCTTATAACCGTCTAAATAAGCTATACTAAATTTTAATTTTTTGATAGGGATGTCTTCGGAATACGGATTGTGGATTTTAAGTGTTTGCCCGGTACCATTCAAGTTTATTGGTTTTGAATCCACAAAACACCTCAGTTTTCGGAAAGATTCAAAATCATCGATATACCATCCGTAATATGTGTTGGATCTTGCCGGAACATAGGAGAAATCCCCAGAGTTGGCAAATGGGGTAACATAGGCCACTCGTCTATGCTGTACCTTAAATTCCGAACTATCTATACTGTACTGATTTTGACGATAATGGATGTTGTTAAGGGAAAAGGACGTGCCCCCGGAATAGAAAGCATACATGGGTGCGCGGCGATAACTATTCTCAAATACCACCGGTGTATCACCAACAATTTCATTCAATGTTCGAACCCATTCCTTTGTGCCATGGGTTTCATAATCCATAAAAGGGATAAGGGGTTGGTACAAGAGCCAGGCCCTTGCATAGAAGATTAGAACGGTGCCCATAATTCCTATCCTCCACACCCATTTTCTGTTGCTTTTTTCATTGGCAAGATGGTTAAATGTAAGTAGGAGCATAGGAATGCAAATAACAATAACCCATTGGGCCTGTGCCCTGCGGTGCAAAGTGGACAGGAAGAAAAAAAGGATAACCCCATAAGTTAGGAACAATAAGCTTCTTTGGAATTTATCTTTTGGTTTAGCTTTAAAAAGTGCCCAATAGAACCAAGGGAACAAGAGACCAAAATTTACCACCAGATTTAAAAGGTAACCCAGGGTGAACTCATCAAAACTGTAGGGTTGGTTGGGCCGCTCAAAAAGATGGTACTTTACCGAGATAAAATCGTTTTCAAACAACCAGATAAAATGGGGAACATAAGCCAGCAAGGCAACATAGACCGAAAACCATGCATATTTGTTGAAAACCAATCCAGGATTGGAGAGTACTACAAAGATGATGACCAAGACCGCATGGTACTTACTGTACAGTAGGGCTGCCATGCAAAGACCCAAAAGAAAAGCAGTACCCACCGTGTTCTTACTTAAAAACTTTTTATAAAGCCAGAGAAAAAGGGCCGTGAAAAAAAGCAAAGGCGTGTCGGGAAGGGTAAAAAAACCGTAGGCATTGAACAATGGCATGGAAAATACCAGTAAGAAAAATAGGGCGGTATAGCGCTCTTTTTCCCTTTGTCCAACCATTGACCAAAGTAGTACAATTGTTCCAATGCCAAGGAGGCAGCCCATAAAACGAACGCCCAACTCCCCAGGAAGGAGAAATCCACTTATTTTGGCAAGTAATGCTACCATAGGGGGGTGGTCAAAATATCCCCAATCCAAATTCTGGGAATAGTACCAATAATAGGTCTCGTCGTAGAGAAGTGGGGTAAAATGGGCTTGTAGCAGATTTAGCAACAATAATATCCCTAAAAAAATAAAGAAGGTTTTGGAAAATTGATTCCCCATCAAAAAGCCTATTTATGGGATTCAAAGTTATGAATTATGCCCTATCCATTTTTAGTGTATAACAAAAGGGAGTAAAACACTATTTTTACGTCCTAAACAGTGTTTTGTGGCAGACGGATTGGTCATTATACCTACTTTTAATGAGATTGAGAATGTAGAGGCAATCATCAAAACGGTTTTTGACCTTAAGAAGGATTTCCATATTCTGATCGTGGATGACAATTCCCCGGATGGTACGGCCGCGAATGTACGACAACTACAGGAGCAATTTTCGGACAATCTTTTTTTAGAGGTTCGGACCGAAAAATCAGGATTGGGCACCGCTTATATCCATGGATTTAAATGGGCACTTGCCCGGGACTACGAATATATTTTTGAGATGGATGCGGATTTCTCCCATAAACCAAGCGATTTGCTACGCCTTCATAGGGCATGTTTGAATGGGGCCGACATGGCCGTAGGTTCGCGGTATAAAAAGGGAATCAACGTTGTTAACTGGCCCTTAGGTAGGATACTACTGTCCTATGGGGCTTCCTTTTATGTAAAACTGATTACCGGTATGCGTATAAACGATCCCACTGCCGGATTTGTTTGTTACCGGCGTAAGGTATTGGAATCCATTGATTTGGATTCGGTGCGTTTTATAGGCTATGCCTTTCAAATAGAAATGAAATTCAGGGCCCATCTCAAAAAGTTTAAAATTGAAGAAGTGTCCATTATCTTCACAGATCGAATCAATGGACAGTCCAAAATGAGTTCCAAAATTGTATGGGAAGCGGTGTTTGGGGTTATAGTTATGAAAGTCAGAAGTATTTTTCAAAAGGGATTGTTTTAATATGGGAAAGGTTTTAATAAAAAATGCAAGGGCCGTAAATGAGGGAAAGCAATTTGAAACGGATATTTTAATTGAAAAAGGGCGGATCGTACGTATTGATTCCAATATTTCAGATGCCAATGCCAATACTGTGGATTTTGACGGCAATCTATTGCTTCCTGGAGTTATAGATGACCAAGTTCATTTTAGGGAACCCGGCCTGACCCACAAGGGAACCATTTATACGGAAAGTAGGGCGGCAGTTGCCGGAGGGATTACCACTTTTATGGAACAGCCCAATACCATTCCACAGACCACGACGATTGAAGAGCACGAATCAAAATTTGCCTTAGCTTCAAAATCCTCTTTTGCCAATTACTCCTTTAAGTTTGGAGGCACAAATGATAATTTGGAGGAGATTAAAAGATTGGATAAAAACAGTTGTTCCGGGATAAAGCTTTTTCTGGGATCTTCAACGGGCAATATGTTGGTGGACAATGAAGCCGTTTTGGAGAATATCTTTAGGAATACGGAGTTGGTCATTTCCACACATTGTGAAGATGAAGGGACCATCCGCGAAAACATGGCACATTATAAGGAAAAATACGGGGATGATATCCCTGTGGAGCTCCACCCGGTGATTAGGAGTGTGGAAGCCTGTTACCTCTCTTCGTCCAAAGCAATAGCATTGGCAAAAAAGACCGGTGCCAGATTGCACGTATTTCATCTTTCCACCGCAAAGGAAATGGATTTGTTCACCAATAAAATTCCCTTAGGGGAAAAGAAGATCACCGCAGAGGTATGTATTCACCACCTTTGGTTTTCCGATGAAGACTACAGGGACAAAGGAACACTGATCAAATGGAACCCCGCCGTAAAAAGCGCGACGGATAGGGCCGCTCTTTGGGAAGCCCTTCTGGATGATCGCATTGATGTGATTGCCACGGACCATGCACCACACACCTTGGAAGAAAAAGACAATGTATATACCAAGGCACCTTCCGGAGGACCATTGGTACAACATGCTTTGGTCGCCATGTTACAAAAGCATAAGGAAGGTAGGCTTTCGTTGGAGCAACTGGTCCAGAAAATGTGCCACAACCCGGCTATTCTATTTGATGTTGAAAAGAGGGGATATATCAGGGAGGGATATTTTGCCGATTTGGTCGAAGTGGACATGGATTTTAACTGGGAAGTTAAAAAGCCCAATATTCTCTATAAATGTGGTTGGTCACCCTTTGAGGGAACTACCTTTGGTACGCAGATAAAAAGGACTTTTGTAAACGGTCATTTGGCCTATGGGAATGGGGTCCTGTCCAATGAAAGTAAAGCAATGCGCTTAACTTTTGAAAGATAACTGAGCCATGCAGCGTTTACTGATTCTTGTTGTTTTATCAATTCTTTTCTCCTGCAAGGAAAAGTTGATTGAGCCCCCTTCAGATTTAATTTCCGAAGCAAAAATGACGGAAATTCTCTATGATTTGGCATTGATCAACGGTTTGCGGTCTACCGATGATAGGCTACTTAAAAGGCATGAAATAGAAACCATGCCCTATATCTATGAAAAATATGGAGTGGATAGCCTGCAATTTGTGCATAGCGACCAATATTATGCATCGGTTCCGGAAATCTACCAGAAGATGTACGAATCCATCCAGCAAAGAATAGAAGAAAAAATTAAGGAAATGAACAGGATAAGGGAGCAAAAAAATGATAGCGCCCGTAGCCAAAATAAACGTGTTCGGGATAGCATCAGGAAAACATCAAATCCGGCTAGTCCCCAAACTCCTGCAAAAAAATAGCACAGCAGGTCCTTATGCTTTCTTCCAGGTCTTCGTATTCAAAATTTAAGTCCTTCTTCAGTTTGGAATTATCGTAGATTTCCGTTGCTCCAAAAAGGGCAGCTACCGGTTTGGAAAGCCTTCTTCGCTTGCCAAACACGTTGCTTCGTATCCAATCCAGCCTCCAAAAAACCTGGAGCATCCAAGGCTTTAGCGCTCTTTGGGGAGGACGTTTGTCCAACCCCTTTGCGAGCAAATCAAAGAAGTGCTTGTACGTCCAATTTTCGCCAACAAGAATATAACGTTCATTGGCAATGGTGCCATCCATAAGTTGGATCATGGCCAAAGTAACGTCGTTCACGGCTACAAATCCAGTTCCACTCGGCAAGTAGTACTTGGGCTCTTTGGCGGAATAACGAAAAAAACTGCCGCTACTACTTTTCCAAAAGCCCGGTGCGATAATGACCCCGGGGTTTACGATAACAACTTGAAGGCCCTCCTGGGAAGCCTTCCAAA
Source organism: Croceivirga sp. (assembly GCA_028281025.1). Lineage (GTDB taxonomy): Bacteria > Bacteroidota > Bacteroidia > Flavobacteriales > Flavobacteriaceae > Croceivirga. The sequence goes on along the minus strand of JANQKR010000016.1, from coordinate 467 downwards.
CTTCCATCTCCGCGTAATGTTTGGAAATCCCGTAAATTGTAGTATTGGCATTGGTCCACTCATTTTCCTCGGTGACCATTTCCCCATTGACACTATTGCCCAAAGCCGCTATGGAACTTACAAAACAGAGTTTTTCGACCAAATTTGCGATACATAGGTTCACAATATTTGCCGTTCCCTCAATATTGGTCTTAAGAAGCTTTTTGTCATCCCTGGGATCAAAAGAAACCAGGGCGGCGGCATGATACACTTTTTTTACCCCTTTAAAGGCAACTTCCAGGGAAGACAAATCGGTCACGTCCGCTTTGACCCACTGGACGTTGGACAATAATGCACTTGGATCATCGCTGTAATACGAAAAGATTTTTTCAACGGTCTTGATCTTATCCGGGTTGCGATAGGTAGCGGTTATGTTCTCCCCTTTTTTGCAAAGCCCCAAAAGTAGGTGCGATCCTACCAATCCTGTT
>JANQKR010000037.1 GCA_028281025.1 Croceivirga sp. | reverse complement strand
ATGATGGATGACAAAGCGCACGTCCGGTTTGTCAATTCCCATGCCAAAGGCAATTGTCGCCACCACAACATCCACATCCTCCATTAGGAACATATCCTGGTATTTGGCCCTGGTCTTTGCATCAAAACCAGCATGATAGGGGACCGCACTAATACCATTTACCTGAAGTACCTGTGCCAGTTCTTCCACACGTTTACGGCTCAGGCAATACACAATACCGGATTTGTTTTGATTTTGCTTTACAAATCGGATGATGTCCGCATCCACGTTTTTGGTCTTGGGACGTACTTCATAAAACAGGTTGGGTCTATTGAACGAAGCCTTGAAGACCTTTGCGTCATTCATCCCCAGGTTCTTGATAATGTCTTCCTGCACCTTTGGCGTGGCCGTCGCCGTTAGCCCAATAATGGGAATTGCATCGCCCAATCGCGAAATGATGCTCCTTAAGTTACGGTATTCGGGTCTAAAGTCATGTCCCCATTCCGAAATGCAATGCGCTTCATCCACAGCGACAAAGGACAACGTCACCTGCTGCAAAAAATCCACATATTCTTCCTTGGTAAGGGATTCCGGAGCCACATAAAGCAATTTGGTAAGCCCATTGGCAATGTCTTCCTTTACCTGTCTTACTTCGGTTTTGGTCAACGAGGAATTTAAAACATGGGCAATCCCGTGTTCTTCCGAAACACCCCGTATGGCATCCACCTGATTTTTCATTAAGGCAATAAGGGGTGACACCACAATTGCGGTCCCCTTCTTCATTAATGCCGGTAATTGATAACAAAGTGATTTTCCACCGCCGGTTGGCATGATAACGAAAGTGTCCCTATTGTCCAGGACATTTTCTATTACGTTTTCTTGGAGGCCTTTGAATTGGTCGAAACCAAAATACTTCTTCAAAGCACCCTGCAAATCCATCGTCAAACCCATTTTTGGTAAATCCATTAACATAAAAAGCGATGTACCGAAGTTATTGGAAGGCCATGGTCAGTGTTTAATCTTAGGTACGGCGCTATGTGAACAATCTAGATTTATTTAGTTTTGTAAACTTAAATATAAGACATTCTTTCAGTAAAACAACCCAAACACCCGTTAAATACTTTGAACACTTCCAGCAGCATTCTTGAAATTGCAAAACAAACCATTGCGAATGAAAGTGAGGCCATAGGAAACCTTGCCTCATTTGTAGATCATCAATTTGAAAACGCCGTCCGTTGCATTCTGGAATCCAAGGGTAGGGTTGTCATTACCGGCGTTGGAAAGAGCGCATTGATCGCTTCAAAAATAGTGGCCACCTTTAATTCTACCGGTACACCGGCCATTTTTATGCATGCTGCCGATGCCATTCACGGGGATCTCGGTACCATTCAAAAAAATGACGTGGTCATTTGCCTCTCCAAAAGCGGTAATACCGAGGAAATAAAAATGTTGATTCCGCTCATAAAAAGGGGAAACAATAAGTTGATTGCGATTACGGGCAATATGGATTCCACTTTGGCAAAACAATCGGACTTTGCGCTCAACACCTATGTGGAAAAGGAAGCCTGTCCAAATAATCTGGCCCCTACAACGAGCACCACAGCACAGTTGGTCATGGGGGACGCCCTTGCCATTTCATTATTGAAACTAAGGGGATTCAGCAGTGAGGATTTTGCCAAATACCATCCCGGTGGCTCCTTGGGCAAACGCCTATATCTTAGGGTGGAGGATATTGTTGGAAACAATCTAAAACCACAGATCGAGGCAGATGCGAACGTAAAACAGGTCATTGTTGAAATCTCGGAAAAAATGCTCGGGGTAACCGCTGTTATGGAGAAGGGCAAGGTCATAGGTATAGTGACGGACGGGGATATACGAAGAATGTTGAGCAAATATGATAACATCAGCTCCATAACGGCAAGGGATATTATGACCAAAAGTCCAAAAACCATTGCCCCCAATGTCTTGGCGGTAAAAGCCCTGGAGGTGTTGCGAGCGCATGGTATTTCGCAATTGTTGGTCATGGACAACACAGAATATTTGGGAGTAGTACATCTCCATAACCTCATAAATGAAGGGATTTCCTAATGACAAAAGTTGCTAAAGACCACAATGAAATGTCCTTTTTGGACCATCTTGAAGAATTGCGATGGCATTTGATCCGTTCCACTTTGGCCATTGTACTCATAGGCTGCGTGGCTTTTGTGATGCGTGGCTTTATCTTTGACACCATTATCTTCGGTCCAAAAAACCTGGATTTCCCAACCTACCGGTTCTTCTGTGCCGTAGCTACTTTTTTTGGGGTGGATTCTGAATTTTGTGGGGACAGTTTGCCTTTTACCATTCAAAGCCGATTAATGGCAGGGCAGTTTTCTGCACATATCTGGACCTCGATCTGGGCGGGTGTAATTATTGGGTTCCCCTATATTTTATGGGAATTGTGGCGGTTTATTAGCCCAGGACTTTACGAAAAGGAACGAAAGCATTCGCGTGGTTTCATTCTAGTGGCTTCCTTACTTTTCTTTATTGGGGTATTGTTCGGTTATTATGTGGTGGCCCCATTGTCCATTAACTTTTTGGGTACGTATCAAGTGAGTAAGGAAGTTACCAACGAGATTGACCTGGCCTCCTATATTGGTACGGTTAGGGCAGCCGTCATTGCCTGTGGTATCATGTTCGAGTTGCCGATCGTCATTTATTTTCTCACAAAGGTTGGGTTGGTGACCCCGGAAATCCTTAAAAAGTATCGAAAGATTGCCCTCGTCATTGTTTTGATACTTTCCGCCATAATCACCCCTCCGGATGTGACCAGCCAAATCGTTGTGGCCATTCCGGTGCTTATACTGTACCAAGTAAGCATTTACATATCCAAGGTGGTATTAAAGAAAGAATTGAAGAAGGAAAAAGAACGAAAAAATGCCTGATCAAGTAGAAGAATTCAATGCCTACCGTGCCAAAATGAACGATAAATTGTTGGCAGAAAACAACAAGCTCATTAAGCGTATCTTTAATTTGGACACCAACGCCTTTATGCCCGGTGCCCTGGATGTAAAAACCAAAGAGTTATTGGGATTGGTGGCATCTGCGGTGATGCGTTGTGACGATTGTGTAAAATACCATTTGGAAAGTTCCAAAAAGGAGGGCGCTTCCAAGGAAGAGGTCATGGAAACTTTGGGCATTGCCACCTTAATTGGGGGGACAATTGTAATTCCCCACCTCCGTAGGGCCTATGAATACTGGGAAGCACTGGAATCCCATGATGAAGGTTAATGAAATCACAATAGGGGATATTGGGTTCCCCCATTTAACTAGCTTTGACATTTAGATATGATCTTACGTGCAGAAAACATTATGAAGGCCTATCGGGGCCGAAGGGTGGTCAAGGGTATTTCCCTGGAAGTCCGTCAAGGGGAAATTGTAGGCCTCCTGGGACCCAATGGAGCAGGTAAGACCACCTCTTTCTACATGATCGTAGGGCTCATTAAACCCAATGGGGGAAAGATTTACCTGAACGACATGGAAATTACCGAGTTTCCCATGTACAAAAGGGCACAGAACGGTATTGGTTATTTGGCCCAGGAAGCCTCGGTTTTCAGAAAACTGAGTATAGAGGATAATATTTTGAGCGTACTACAGACCACTACCCTCTCCAAAAAAGAGCAGCACATGAAAATGGAAAGCCTTATTGATGAATTTGGATTGGGACATATCCGTAAAAACCGTGGAGATTTATTGTCGGGAGGTGAAAGGCGAAGAACCGAGATTGCCCGTGCTTTGGCCACCGACCCAAAATTTATTCTGTTGGACGAACCCTTTGCCGGTGTTGACCCCATCGCCGTTGAGGACATTCAGCGCATTGTGGCACAACTTAAGAACAAAAACATTGGCATCTTGATCACGGACCACAATGTGCAAGAGACCCTGGCCATTACCGAAAGATCTTACCTCATGTTTGAAGGCGGTATACTCAAAGCAGGGGTTCCGGAAGATTTGGCCCAGGACCAAATGGTCCGAAAAGTATATTTGGGACAAAACTTTGAACTTCGAAAAAAGAAATTGGAATTTTAATGGCTTCACTGCCAAAGTCAAGATTATCCAATTGGATTCATATCCTTGTATTGCTACGCTTTTTTTAGCACCAAGGAACTTAGGATGTAAAAAAGGACAACAATCGGAATTGCCAAAAACTTTAACGTCAGCAACAGCACCAAACTTCCAATCAAAAACAAATACTTCACTCCATTTTCCTTAAATCCAAGTCCGTTAAACTTCAAGGCAAAAAGTTCGATCCGAGAATTCAACAGAAAGGCACTTAGGATGGTCAATCCAATTAAAAACCACTGATTTAGGATAATGCTGTTCAAAACATCATTGTTTTGGTATAGCAGTATCAGGGGCATGGACAAAATAAGGAGTGCGTTTGCCGGTGTGGGCAGCCCTCTAAATGAGGTAACCTGATTTTCATCCACATTGAACTTGGCGAGCCTATAGGCAGAGGCCAAAGTAATCGTAAAACCGAACAAGGGTAATAGCCCAACATCCGTATGCATTCCAAAAAGGTCTAAATTCCAACCTTCCTTTTGGGCCATGTTCAACAATTGGAACATGACAATTCCAGGTACTACCCCGCTGGTCACCATATCTGCTAAAGAGTCCAGTTGTATTCCAATGTCACTGGTCACTCCAAGCATCCGTGCGGCAAAACCATCCAAAAAATCAAAAAATATCCCCAGAAAAACAAAAATTGCCGCTAACTCCAATCGGTTCATCACCGCAAATACCACTGCAATACAACCGCAAAAAAGATTGAGTAACGTAATGAAATTGGGAATATGGGTTTTCATTGAATTTGATTTTTGTAAAAATAAACTAAAAAATAGGCTTTATTTTTTTTCAGTTGACCGCCAAATGACAAATATGTTGATATTTGCTATCCATGAGAATCAAACAACTGTTTCTGCTGCCCTTTCTCCTTTTAGCATGGGGGCATTCGGCACAGAACCTTCCGCAATTATCTGAAAATGCCCAAATAAGTGTGCTCACCTGTGGTGCCGGAAATCAATTGTACACAGCCTTTGGACATACGGCCTTTAGGGTGCAGGACTCCGCTTTGGGCCTTGATATTGTCTACAATTATGGAACCTTTGATTTTGACAAGCCGAACTTCTATCTCAATTTTGCGAGGGGAAAACTCATCTATTCCTTGAGCCGCAGTAGGTTCGACCGATTTCTTTTTGAATATGAATACGAAAAACGTTGGGTCAGGGAACAACTTTTGGATTTAACACCAGAGGAAGTCAATAAGTTGTTCCAGTTTTTTGAAGAAAACTATCGTCCGGAAAATCGGGACTACCTTTACGATCCCTTGTTCAATAATTGCTCCAACATCACTGGAAAGATATTAAAGGAGGAAGTGGACAATGCCATCACGTTTAAGGGTGACCATTTGGACAATAAACGCTCCTACAGGCAATTGGTACGTGAATTTATACCCACCAATTCCTGGGGCTCCTTCGGTATTGAACTGGCCTTTGGCAATGTCACCGATAAGACCGCTACCGTAGAGGGCCATATGTTTTCCCCATATTACGCCATGCACCAGTTGCGGAATACCACGCGGAATGGGAAACCCCTCTTAAAAAGGGAGCGTAGCGTGTTGGAATATCCCGAAACAACCGACCATGGGACTTTTATGACCTCTCCCCTTTTTTGGTTCATTGCCTTTCTTGGTTTTGTCCTGGTAATTACCTATTTGGATTTTAAACATGGGACCAGGCACAAATGGCTGGATTTTTTGTTGTTCCTTCTTTCCGGTCTGGCCGGTAGTTTGATTTTACTCCTATGGTTTGTCACGGATCATTTGGTCACCAAAAACAATTTTAACTTTCTTTGGTTGCTTCCCCCCAATGCCGTAGTTGCATTTTTACTGTTGTTCAACAGACAGCTTTCATGGCTTTCCAACTATCTTAAAATTGCTCTGGGAAGTATGGGATTACTTGTACTTCTCTGGGTATTTGGCGTGCAAAGCTTTTCGCCCCTGATCATTCCATTGATGCTTATTTTGGTGGTGCGATATGTATTTTTACTGAAAAGAAATTAGAGTACAGACTATAATGAACTACCTAACGGTTGAGTCCATTTCCAAATCATATGGCGAGCTGACCTTGTTCTCGGATATCTCCTTTGGTATCAATAAGGATCAAAAAATCGCGTTGATCGCAAAAAACGGAAGTGGTAAAACCTCCATTCTTAACATTATGGCCGGTTTGGACCAACCAGAATCCGGACAGGTCATCAAAAGAAAGGATATTCGAATTTCCTTTCTTCCGCAAGAACCGAATTTAAATCCGAACCTGACCGTTGAAGAAACCATTTTTGTTTCGGAAAGTGAAGTGCTACAGGTCATTGCGCAATATGAAAAAGCCCTTCAAAAACCGGAAGATCAGGAAGCTTATCAAAAAGCGTTTGAAGCCATGGACAGGTTTGGTGCCTGGGATTTTGAGACGCAGTACAAACAGATTCTTTTTAAACTCAACCTTTCCCAATTGCACCAAAAAGTAGGTGCGCTTTCCGGAGGCCAAAAAAAGCGATTGGCCCTTGCCAATGCCCTTATCAACAAACCGGACCTTTTACTATTGGATGAGCCCACCAACCACTTGGATCTGGAAATGATAGAATGGCTCGAGGACTATTTCAAGAAGGAAAACATCACACTTTTTATGGTGACCCATGATCGTTATTTTCTGGAACGGGTCTGTAATGAAATATTGGAACTGGACAGTAATACGATGTACTCCTACAAAGGGAATTACAGCTATTACCTGGAAAAAAGGGAGGCTCGGATGGAAAGGGAATCGGTAGAAGCCCATAAGAACGAAATCCTGTACAAAAAAGAGTTGGATTGGATGCGAAGGCAACCCAAGGCACGTACCACAAAATCCAAGTCCAGAATAGACGATTTCCATAAGATAAAATCCCTGGCCCACCAACGTAGAAAGGAGCACCACGTACAATTGGAACTCAATATGGAACGCTTGGGCAGTAAAATTGTGGAATTGCACAACGTTCAAAAATCCTACGGTGGCCTAACCATTCTAAACAAGTTCGATTACAGTTTTACCAGGGGGGAACGCGTTGGGATCATTGGCAAAAATGGAACGGGCAAGTCTACCTTCCTAAATCTCTTAACAGGACAAACCGCTTTGGATGGTGGAAAGATCGTAGTGGGTGATACCATAAAGTTTGGCTACTATACCCAAAAAGGGATCACGGTTAAGGAAGGACAAAAGGTCATTGAGGTAATTCGGGAATTTGGGGACTATATCCCCCTAAAAAAAGGAAGGCAAATCTCTGCCCAACAATTGTTGGAGCGCTTTCTTTTTGACCGAAAAAAGCAATACGATTTTGTTGAAAAACTAAGTGGAGGCGAACGCAAACGTCTTTACCTGTGCACGGTACTTATCCAAAACCCAAATTTTTTACTGTTGGATGAACCTACCAACGACCTGGATATTGTAACGTTGAATGTACTGGAGAGCTTTCTATTGGACTTTCCGGGATGCTTGCTGGTGGTATCACACGACCGATACTTCATGGATAAAATCGTGGACCATCTATTTGTTTTCAAGGGGGATGGAATCATCGAGGATTTTCCCGGAAACTACACGGACTACAGGGTATACGAAGCAAGTAGATTGCAGGAAGAAAGGGAGCTTAGGTCCGATACAAAGTCAGAAAAAAATCAATGGAAGGAGAAGGACGATTCCCCAAAACTTTCCTATCTGGAACAAAAGGAACTGAAGCAACTGGAAAAACAGATCCAACAATTGGAGGAACAAAAAGTAGACCTTCAAAACAAGTTTGCCGAAAACGACCTATCCGGGGAAGAAATCAACGAACTGTCAATTCAACTGGGAAAACTGGATGATGAATTGGAGCAGAAAACGGAACGATGGTTTGAATTATCTTCCATCAATGGGGGATAGCCCCGGTTTTATCGCTTTATGAAAAGTGCACAACGATTTTCAACCGTTTTTACCTACCTGGGATTTTTGCTCAAATCCACCAATCAACACGGTATCCACTCACCCTTTGTATTCCGCTATGTAACGGAATGCCTCTATGGAAAACCAAGGCTATCCAAAAACAGGATGGAGGATATCTTATTCAAGAGTATTCCGTTTTTTGGAAGTAAAAGCATTGGTGTAGTGGATGACAAGGCCCTGGAACGTCAACTAAAACAGGTATTCCCAAACCTGAACTATGAAAATCCCCCCTTTGATATTATGGTCTTCAAGCACTTCAATTACCAAACATTGGTACGTATCATGCAACAAAAAGGGCTACATAATGACAGTATGGTCCTGGTGAATGCCCTACCAAAAAACCAGTTGGAATGGAAAAAGACCATTGCCCATTCCAAAATTACGGTCAGTATCGATTGTTATTCGGTAGGATTTCTGTTCTTTCGAAAGGAACAAGCAAAAGAGCATTTTACCATTCGTTTGTAAAGAAGTAATTTTAGGAAATATTCAAAAATCATGGATAACACCATCTATATTATCCTAGGAGGGCTGGCCCTGGTCTATTTCGTGGTTTTGTTCTATAACAAAAGGAGTACCAGGAAACGGAAGTCCAGAAAGTTTATGGAAGGAAAAAGAAGGCACGAAAAATGAAAATCTACACCAAAACCGGCGATAAGGGTACTACGGCATTGTTCACGGGCAAACGGGTACCAAAACACCATATCCGGATTGAAAGTTATGGTACTTTGGACGAGCTCAATTCCTGGATCGGTCTGTTGCGCGACCAGGAAATCGATCCACATTACCAAAACACCTTGACCCAAATACAGGAAAAACTGTTTACCCTTGGGGCCATATTGGCTACCGAGCCCACCAAGGACAATCGACTCAAAATTCCCAGGGTGCAGGAGACGGACAGTGCGTTTTTGGAGCAAGAGATCGATGCCATGAACCGCGCATTGCCCCCTATGACCCATTTTATCCTCCCTGGGGGACATACGACCGTGTCATACTGTCATGTGGCCAGAACAATTTGTAGACGGGCAGAGCGAATGATATCCTACCTCCATGAAGAAGAACCCCTTCCGGACACGGTACTGTCCTATATAAACCGTCTTTCCGATTATTTGTTTGTCCTGGCACGGAAATTGTCAAGCGATTTAAAAGCCAAGGAGGTAAAATGGATTCCAGAGAAATTGGACTGATTTTTTGCCCTTACTTTTAAACTATTTTAAAATAAATCTGAAATAAGCAAGTTTTTACTTGGAAGATTCAGTTGAAAAACTATTTTTGCAAAAATTTTAAAATCAAACCATTGCTATGTACTGGACATTAGAACTAGCCTCTTATTTGAGCGACGCACCATGGCCAGCCACCAAAGACGAATTGATAGATTACGCCATCCGGACCGGAGCACCACTGGAAGTTGTGGAAAATTTACAATCCATGGAAGAGGAAGGAGGGGAAATCTATGAATCCATTGAAGAGATTTGGCCAGACTATCCCACGGAGGAAGACTACCTCTGGAATGAGGATGAATATTAAGTAAAATACCAAAAACACTATAGCCCAAGCCTCTTTATTGAGGCTTTTTTTGTGTAATTTTGGCAGCCTAACCGTTAAGTAATCGGTCGTTTTCACTCTGGAACGGCTTTTGACAATACAAAGGAAACCATATCCATGAGCATTGTAAATTCCATACTAAAGGTCTTTGTAGGTGATAAATCCGAAAAAGATGTCAAGGCGCTACAACCTTTGGTAAAGCAGATAAAGTCTTTTGAATCCGAAATGGAGCAACTTTCGCATGATGAACTTCGACAAAAGACCAATGAATTTAAATCCAAGATAAAGGAAAAATGTGCTTCTATCGATGAAAAAATCGAAGCCTTGAAACAAGAGGTGGAAGCTTCAACGGATATTGATCGCAATGAGGAGATCTATTCCGAGATAGATAAACTAAATGAAGAGGCCTACAAAGTTTCGGAAGATACGTTAAATGGGATTTTACCCGAGGCTTTTGCAGTGGTCAAGGAAACCACAAAGCGCTTTGCCACCAATGAAACCCTAAGGGTAACGGCCACGGAATTTGACCGCTCACTTTCCGGCAGGGCGGATTATGTTGGTCTTGAAGGTGATGATGCCGTCTGGAAAAACTCATGGGACGCTGCAGGAAAGGAAGTAACCTGGGATATGGTCCATTATGACGTACAGCTTATCGGCGGTATTGCACTGCACCAGGGCAAAATTGCCGAAATGCAGACCGGGGAGGGAAAAACCTTGGTAGCTACCCTCCCACTCTACTTAAATGCACTCTCCGGAAAAGGGGCCCATTTGGTTACCGTAAACGATTATCTGGCAAAACGTGATAGTACCTGGATGGGGCCAATCTTTGAATTTCACGGACTATCCGTGGATTGCATCGATAAGCACCAGCCCAATTCCGATGGCCGTAGGGCCGCTTATAATGCGGATATCACCTATGGTACCAATAACGAATTTGGTTTCGATTACCTAAGGGACAATATGGCCCACACGCCAAAGGATTTGGTTCAACGTCCCCATCACTATGCCATTGTGGATGAAGTGGATTCCGTATTGATCGATGATGCAAGGACCCCATTGATCATTTCCGGACCTGTTCCGGAAGGAGACCGTCATGAGTTCAACGAATTACGGCCAAAGGTTTCGGATATCGTACAAAAACAACGCCAGCACTTGACCGGGGTTTTGGCCGAAGCCAAAAAATTGATCAAGGAGGGAGATACCAAGGAAGGTGGGTTCCTATTGCTACGGGTATATAGGGGATTGCCCAAAAACAAGGCCCTCATTAAGTTTTTAAGTGAGGAAGGGGTAAAACAATTGCTTCAAAAAACGGAAAATTTCTACATGCAGGACAACAATAGGGAAATGCCCAAAGTGGATGAGGACCTATTGTTCACCATAGATGAGAAGAACAATCAGATTGAATTGACCGATAAGGGGGTGGATTACATCTCCGGGGAACAGGACAAGGATTTCTTTGTAATGCCGGATATTGGAGGGGAAATAGCCCAAATAGAAAATCAAGGCCTTGAAATTGAAAAGGAGGCGGAGTTAAAAGAAGAGCTGTTCAAGGAGTTCGCCATAAAAAGTGAACGGATCCATACCATGAGCCAACTGTTAAAGGCGTATACCCTTTTTGAAAAGGATGTTGAGTATGTTGTTATAGACAACAAGGTAATGATTGTGGATGAGCAGACCGGTCGTATTATGGATGGGCGGCGTTATTCGGATGGCCTGCACCAAGCCATAGAGGCCAAGGAAAATGTGAAGATCGAAGCGCTGACACAGACTTTTGCCACCATTACATTACAGAACTATTTTAGGATGTACAATAAGTTGGCAGGTATGACGGGAACTGCCGTTACCGAGGCCGGCGAATTTTGGGAAATCTATAAGTTGGATGTCATGGAAATCCCAACCAACAGACCTATTGCCCGGGATGACCGCAATGACTTGATCTACAAAACCAAGCGCGAAAAATACAATGCCATCATAGAGGAGGTGACCCAACTCTCAAAAGCCGGTCGTCCCGTACTTATTGGTACCACTTCGGTGGAAATATCGGAATTGCTTTCCAAGTTATTGAGCGTTCGGAAGATTCCCCACAACGTGCTGAATGCCAAACTGCACAAAAAAGAAGCGGACATTGTTGCGGAGGCTGGAAACCCCGGGGTGGTCACCATTGCCACCAATATGGCCGGTAGGGGTACGGATATTAAACTGACACAGGACGTAAAAAACGCAGGCGGACTGGCCATAGTAGGTACGGAGCGCCATGATTCCCGAAGGGTGGACAGACAGCTTCGTGGGCGTTCCGGTCGACAAGGAGATCCGGGAAGTTCCCAATTCTATGTTTCGTTGGAGGATAATCTCATGCGCCTATTTGGCTCGGAACGGGTAGCAAAAATGATGGACCGTATGGGATTGGAGGAAGGCGAGGTCATCCAGCATTCCATGATGACGAAATCCATTGAGCGTGCCCAGAAAAAAGTGGAGGAAAACAACTTTGGTATCCGTAAAAGACTATTGGAGTATGACGATGTGATGAATGCACAACGTGAGGTAGTCTATAAACGAAGGAGACATGCCATTCAAGGCGAACGCTTAAAGGTGGACATTGCCAATATGGTCTATGATACCTGTGAAGTGATTTCGGAAACCAATAAAATGGCCGATGATTTCAAAAATTTTGAGTTTGAACTCATCAAGTACTTCTCCGTTACCTCGCCCATAACCGAAGAACAGTTCAAGAGCCTGGGCTTTCAGGATATCGCAGGAAAAGTTTATAAAGTGGCGTACGAACACTACCAGACCAAGGTAGAACGCAGTGCCGAAACTGCTTTTCCCGTAATCAAAAATGTCTATGAAAACCAGTCGGACAAATTTGAACGCATTGTCGTTCCCTTTACGGATGGGGTAAAGACCTTAAATGTGGTCACCAATCTTAAAGATGCCTATGAAAGTAATGGGAAACAGTTGGTAAACGATTTTGAAAAGAACATTACCCTTGCCATCATAGATGACTCCTGGAAAACGCACCTACGAAAAATGGACGAACTGAAACAGTCCGTACAGCTTGCGGTCCATGAGCAAAAAGACCCCCTATTGATTTATAAGTTCGAGGCCTTTGAGCTCTTCAAAAGTATGATCGACAAGGTAAACAAGGAAGTTATTTCCTTCTTGTTCAAAGGGGAGTTGCCCGCAGGGAATACCAATCAAATCCGGGAGGCCAGAACGGTACGCAGACCCAAGGAAAAACTACGCACCACCAAGGAAGAGATTCCAAACAGCGATGAACTTGCTGCCCAAAACAGGGCTGCCGGACAAACGCAGGGCCAACGTCCCCAAAAAACGGAAACCATTGTCCGGGAACGTCCAAAAATTGGGCGAAATGAACGTGTCACCATCAAGCATGTAATGTCCGGTGAAAGCAAAACGGTAAAGTTCAAACAAGCAGAGCCTTTGATCAATAAAGGCGAATGGGTGCTGATAGAGGAATAATCCCGTTCAAAAAAGTCATATCCCAATGAGGGCAACCAGAATTCGGTTGCCTTTTTTGATTATGTTATAAAACATGGTTAGATTTACGCCCTGAACACCCCTAAGATTTAAAGTTTAAGGGTACTCCCTTATCCTGTGAATTAGTTGCTAACCGCTAATCCATGAGAGACCGATCCACCGACAGGAAAGCGTCAAAAAAGAACCAATTTATTGAGATACTGAACTATTTTGCTTCGGCCATCTCTTTTGCCCTATTGGCCTATTGTTGGACAAAGGAGCTCCATATCCTTGTATTGTTGGTCCTATTGCTTATGGCCATTTTGTTTCTTGCCAATGGGTTACATATCAGAAAAAACAGTGGTTACCGACAGACCCATTCAGGTTTGGAGGCAAAACTCAGGGAAAAGGAAACCCTTTTAAAAGAAGTACACCATCGGGTAAAAAACAACTTACAGACGGTATCCAGTCTATTGAGCCTGCAATCCAGGGCGGTAGCGGACCCAAAGATTGAGGGCATCATTAAAAGCAGTCAACATCGCGTCGTTTCCATGTCCATGGTCCATGAAATGTTGTACAAAAGGGACGATTACACCTCAAAAATTGAACTAAAGCCCTATGTGGAGGAACTTTGTGAATACCTGGTCCGTTCTGTAAAAGGCAATGAAAACAAAGTGACCACCGACTTTGATATTGGTGATTACCGCTTAAGTATAGATACGGTCATCCCTCTGGGATTGATCATCAACGAAACCATCACAAATGCCCTTAAATATGGGATTCCCAACAATACGGAAGGTGAAATAAAAATTTATCTCTCAAAAAAAGGGACAAACAGCTTTGAAATGTATTTGGGGGACAATGGAATCGGTTTCCCAGATGATGTAAATCCAAAAACCACAAAATCCCTGGGTTTGAAACTCATTCATAACCTGGCCAGACAACTCAAGGGCAGCATTGTAAGGGACAATGAAACCAAGGGCACCTACTATCAAATCAATTTTGAGGAAGTGGTAGAGGAATTCAATTCGGTGGATTAGTTGGTTTCCCCTATCTTTAAAGGGACTAACTCAATCACACTTCCTATGTTCAAAAACATCGTTTTTATGGTGCTGTTCCTAAGCACCGGCCTTTCCGCACAAGATTATTTTTACAAAAAATTCCATCCGTTCAACGAGGCCATCCCATCACCTTCCGAATTCTTGGGATATGACATTGGGGAGCATCACACCAGACATGATCTTATCGTAGCCTATTTCACCAAATTGGCAGCGGTTTCCGACAGGGCTTCCATCTATGAATATGGTAAGACCCATGAAGGTAGAAAACTGGTCATCTTGACCATCTCTTCCCCAGAAAATCTTCAGAATCTGGACAACATCAAACAAGATCATTTAGCATTTGTGGACCCTTCAGGGTCCGTTTCGAACTACGATGCCGTGCCCATTTTCATTAACCTGGGCTACAATGTGCACGGAAACGAACCTTCTACTTCGGAAGCGGCACTACTATCGGCCTATACCTTTGCCGCTTCCAACAATCCGGAAATCCTAAACTATATCCGCAACTCCGTGATAATGATCGATCCCACCATTAATCCGGATGGTAGGGACCGCCATACCCATTGGGCCAATATGTATCAAGGCAATCCAGAGGTTTCCGATCCCCAGGATGCGGAACACAACGAATACTGGCCAGGCGGACGTACCAATCATTATTGGTTTGATTTAAACAGGGACTGGCTGCTTGGAATACATCCGGAAAGCCGTGGGAAATTGACCTGGTACCACGAATGGTACCCCAATGTAGTTACCGATTTTCATGAAATGGGAACCCAAAGTTCCTATTTCTTTGAGCCGATGAAAGATAATGCATCATTGAATCCCATCATGCCCAAGGAAAACTATGTGGATTTGAACAATCTTTTCGGAGATTACTTTGCCCAAGCATTGGACAGCATTGGCTCTTTCTATTTCACCAAAGAAGTGTTTGACGGTACGTATCCCGGTTATGGCTCCTCCTACCCTGATCTCCAAGGTGCACTTGCCTTATTGTTTGAACAGGCAAGTTCCCGGGGACATGTCCAAAAAACAGCTTTTGGGGAAATTACCTTTCCTTTCACGATCAGAAATCAGTATGTCACCAGTATTGCCACGGTAAGGGCGGCTGTTGAAAATAAAGCTTACCTAAGAAAATACCAGCAAGACTTTTTTAAGAGTGCACTGGGTAATGCCGCCAAAAGTCGACTCAAAGGGTATTCCTTTAAAGATGACTATGATAAAAATCGGGTGAAGGCGTTCATTGACAAGCTTTTACTGCACAAAGTGGATGTTTATAAGGCCAATGGCTCCTATGTGGTACCGACCAATCAACCCCAATACCGTATGGTACAAAGCTTTTTTGAAACCTACGACAAATATCGGGATAGTGTGTATTATGATGCTTCCGCCTGGTCTGTGGCCAATTTCTACAATATGAAATACAGGTCGGTCACAAGCTTGAACCTTGGTGAAAAAGTTACTTCCACGGAAGAACTGGTTTCGGTGGTTCCGGTCCAAAAAACGGATTATGCCTATATCATCGATTATGATGATTACAATGCAACCGCAGTGTTACATTATCTTCAGAACAACGGAGTTACGGTTTCAAGTTCCTTTAAACCGTTTACGGCCAAAACCACGGTTGGAGATAAGGCGTTTAATTATGGAGCCTTGGTGGTTCCGGTATCACTTCAAAAAAAGAACGCCGATGAAATCTTTGAATTGATTCAAAAAGCCCAAAAGAAGTATCATGTGCCCATGTTTTCGGTAAAAACGGGCTACAATGCCAAAGGAATTGATTTGGGAAGCCGCAGTGTAAGTCCCATTACCAAGCCCAAAGCTGCCATGCTTATTGGTACGGGGGTGCGTTCCTATGAAGCTGGCGAGGTTTGGCATTTACTGGATACTAGGGTACATATGCCCATTACAAAAATCCCCATGCGTAATTTCAACGGTGTTAATTTGGATAAATACAACACTTTGGTCATGGTATCGGGCAGGTATGATTTTACCAAAAAACAACAGGAGAAACTAAAAGGTTGGATCGGCAAGGGAAATACCTTAATAACCATAGGTGGGGCCTCCAAATGGGTTGTGGACAAAAAACTGGTGAAGGAAAAGCTGGTGGAAGTGGCCAAGGATTCCACAAAGGCCGTGGAGCGAAAGCCTTATGTGGATGCCCGGGAAAATATTGGCAAAGAAGAAGTAGGTGGTATTATTTTAAAGGTAGATCTGGATGTGACACATCCCCTGGCCTTTGGATATCGGGACACGCAAATCCCGGTATACAAAAACAATTCCGTTTGGTTAAAACCAAGTCAAAACAACTATTCAACAGTAGCTAAATACGCCAAGGACGCCCATATTGATGGATTTATCACCAAAAAGAACACTGAGGAATTTCTTAACCATTCCGCTTCCTTGGTGGTGAGTAAATTGGAAGAGGGCAGGGTAATCCTGTTTGCGGACAATCCCAATTTCCGAGGGTCATGGTACGGCACCAATAGATTGTTTCTAAATGCCTTGTTTTTAGGGGACAAAATTCAAATTCCAGAATAAGGATCAAATGAAAAAAACGCTTTCCATTGTAACCGTACTTCTCCTATCGATTACGGTCACGGCACAGGACAACCTAAAGGAAGGTCCCTTTTCCCAATTGATCATAAGAGGGGTCACATTGATCAATGGCAATGGTGCCCCTCCACGAGGTCCCATTGATATTGTAGTAGAAAACAACAAAATTGTGGGTGTTGAGGTCGTAGGTTATCCTGGCGTTGAAATTGACAGCTCCAAAAGACCCCAACTTAAAGCTGGAGGGAAGGAATTGGATTGTTCCGGCATGTACCTTTTGCCCGGTTTTGTGGATATGCACGGCCATATTGGTGGTGTATCCCAAGGTGCGGATTATGATTATGTGTTTAAATTGTGGATGGCCCATGGAATTACCACCGTGCGTGAGCCCAGTGGCCGTGGAATTGACTGGACCCTGGATTTGAAGCGCAAAAGTGAAAAAAATGAAATCATCGCTCCAAGGGTCCTGGCATACACCGGTTTTGGTCAGGGAAGTGATGTGCCCATCAGTACGCCCGAAATGGCAAGGGAATGGGTGCGCGAGAATGCAAAGAAAGGAGCGGATGGTGTCAAGTTCTTTGGGGCACCACCGGAAATCATGCGTGCTGCCCTGGACGAAAATAAAAAACTGGGGCTCCGTTCCGCTTGTCACCACGCCCAAATGGATGTTGGCCGATGGAACGTCCTTCATTCGGCAAGGGCCGGACTTACCAGCATGGAGCACTGGTACGGTCTTCCAGAGGCCCTTTTTGAGGATCGGACCGTTCAGGACTATCCATTGGACTACAACTATCAAAATGAACAACACCGATTTGAAGAAGCAGGAAAACTTTGGGAGCAAGCTGCAGAACCCTATTCCGAGCATTGGAACAAGGTGATGGACGAGTTGCTTGAGCTGGACTTTACCCTGGACCCAACATTCAACATCTATGAAGCCAGTAGGGATTTGCATAGGGCGAGAAGGGCAGAATGGCACGAAGCGTATACCTTACCTTCCCTTTGGAAGTTTTATCAACCCAGCATGATCAGCCATGGTTCCTATTGGCATGATTGGGGTACGGAGCAAGAAGTGGCCTGGAGGAACAATTATAAACTCTGGATGACCTTCATCAACGAATACAAGAACCGAGGGGGCAGGGTTACCACGGGCTCTGATTCAGGTTTCATTTTCCAACTTTATGGTTTTGCCTATATACGGGAAATGGAGCTGCTCCGGGAAGCGGGTTTCCATCCACTGGAGGTGATCCGTTCCTCGACACTCTACGGGGCCGAAGCTTTGGGAATGGAAGACAAAATAGGGACCGTCGCCGTTGGAAAATTGGCCGATTTTGTCATCGTGGAGGAAAATCCCCTTAAAAACCTAAAAGTACTCTATGGGACCGGGGCCATAAGGCTTAACGCGGATAACGAGGTAGTTCGCGTTGGGGGGGTAAAATATACCATCAAGGACGGTATTATCTTCGACGCAAAGAAGCTTTTGCAAGACGTAAGGACAACAGTAGCGAACCAAAAACAAAAACAGAACTACAAAATAAAACAACCAGGGATAGATTAGTTTCCATATGTCTTAGGCGATTTTAGCTTTTTGTTTTTTGGTTTGGAACTTTAGGGCCTTTTTTACCCTGGAATTTTTGAACCTGTACAAACGGGCAACTTTGTTGCTGGACACCCCCGTTTTTTCAATTTTGACGTTCAGCTCCACGCCTACTGTAATCGTGGCAACCTTTACTTCCTTTTTGGCACCTTGGGCCATAACTGAAGTCGTTAGGAAAATGAAGAGGAAAAAGGTCAAAACTGCTTTCATGATTTGGGTTGTTTTACGTTGTAAAGGTATTTTCACATGAAAGCGCTGGCGATATAACTCGCTGTAGAACACTGGTTTTTCGATTAAAAACCAGTTTCTGGATGAAGTGTAAAAAAGTCTCGACAACCGTTTTTGATCCGATGAACAGCACACCGAAGGGAAGTGCATTTCATCGATGCGAGGTGCGATGGCGCATTGGATTTTTTGACCTAAAAACCTTTTTGGAGAGCTTTATGTTGATGTAAATGGACGCAACTACAAAAACCAAGCTCGTACATAAACAGATTAAAGACAGAGTATCCATATTACGCTAATTTGCTTTTGTTTCTCTTGGTCCTAAAGGACAATTCTTTTTTAACACGCGAATTTTTAAATAAATAGAGGCGAGCCATACGCTTACTCTTGGGAATCCGCTTTCTTGTTTGGGGCTCTTCTTGGAGTTGGACTCCAATCGTTTCCATAGGAAATTCCACGTTAACTTCACTTTTGTTCCCCTGGGCCATTGACAGGAAAGCAAAAGCAAAAATTGCCAAGCAGGTTAAAATAGCTTTCATAAGTCCGAATCTTTCTTATATCAAAGCTATTTTCGACCCCTGACCAGTCCGATTTATCTCGCCAAGCGTTCTAAATTTTTCGATTAAAACATCCTTAGGCGCTTAAGTGTAAAAAAATATCGATGAGTGTTTTTTGAGTACAAAACCAGTAATCGGTAACTAAGGGCAATACACCGATAACTAAAAGGGATACCCCAAAAGCAAGTTTGGATCGGGGCAATTTTTACGGAAGTAAACCAAGTCCTTTTCAGAACACACCCCAGGATAGTCCCCTTGATAATTATCCAAATCCAGGACCAATTGAAAATGCAGGTGGGGTGCGTAGCCCACATTGATGTCCGGAGTCCCCAGGGAAACAAAGGGTTCCCCCTTTTCAATGACCTTTCCCACATAAAGTCCTTCCAATGATTCCAATGACAGGTGTCCGTAAAGGGTATAAAAGGCCCCCCCCTTAATTTGGTGCCTTAAAATCACCGTAGGTCCATAGTTTCCGAAATCGGCATTGTTCGCAAAAGAATGTACTACACCGTTCAGCGGTGCCAGAACCTTGGTTTCTGCTTTGCACCAGAAATCCATCCCCAGATGGATATCCCTCGGTTCCTGCCCCTTGAATCGCTCACTGTCCCCATACAAGTTTCTCTTTTCCAAATATCCACCATAGGCCACCTTCCCGCCATTTCTTTTTAAAACAACGTCCACATAATCCTGACACTCCCGGGCATCGGACACATTGACTGAATTCAGTTCCCTATTGTCCTTCGATAAATTAATAGGGCAATACTGGGAAACGGGAATGCTGCGGTCCAAAATTGGAACGGGTCCTGAACCTTTATTGATGGATTGTACTATTTCCATTGGATAAATTCGGCTTCAAGATATTTAAAAGGGATTGGATTTTGTAATTTTCAGATGGATTTCAAAAAGTAAGAACATGAAGATAACATACTTGGGTCACGCCTCCCTACATTTGGAAATAAACGGAAAGCAAATTATCGTGGACCCCTTTATTTCGGCCAATGAATTGGCCAGGGAGATTGACATTGACAGTCTAAGGGCCGATTATATTTTAATCACACACGGGCACCAGGATCATGTCCTGGATGTGGAACGTATTGCCCAAAACAATCCAGAAGCCTTATTGGTATCCAACTATGAAATTGTGGAATGGTTTGGGGGCAAAGGGTTAAACGGCCATCCTTTAAACCACGGGGGGAAGAAGGAGTTTGATTTTGGTACGGTCAAATATGTCAATGCAATCCATTCCAGTGTTTTGCCCGACGGTTCCTATGGTGGAAACCCAGGTGGTTTTGTCATTTCGGCCGAAAACAAAAGAATCTATATCTCGGGGGATACTGCCCTTACCTACGATATGAAGTTGATTCCGGAAACCATGGGCAGTATTGATTTGGCCATTCTTTCCATCGGTGACAACTTTACCATGGGCTATGAAGATGCGGCTATCGCTGCGGATTTTGTGGGATGTAAAAACGTCATGGGATGCCACTATGATACCTTTCCGCCCATTGCCATTGACAAGACCGCTGCCCAAAGCTACTTTGAAGAAAAGGGTAAAAAGTTACTGTTACCGGATATTGGTGAAGCCATTAGCCTGTAAAACTTAACATTTTTTAACCCAATTCCTTGTAATCTGTGTGCATATTGCAGTACTAAAGGTAAAAAATACGATTATGAAGTTTTTTTCATTACTCTTTACTGTGGCCATCGCGCTGGGGTGCAATACCATTACCAAATCGAACAACACGGAATTGGCCCAGGCGAAAATCCCTGAGAAGGTGATGCTCTCCCCAGAGGAGTTGCAACAATATGAGACCGCTTATTTTGCCAGTGGTTGTTTCTGGTGCGTTGAAGCCATTTTTGAAAGTGTAAAAGGAGTTAAAGAGGTGGTCTCCGGATATTCCGGTGGAAGTGAGGAAAACCCGACCTATGAGCAAGTAGCCTATGGAAGGACCAAACATGCGGAAGCAGTTGAGGTATATTACAATCCTAAAGAAATCTCCTATTTGGCCTTGGTCCAGGTATTTTTTGGATCACACGACCCCACAACATTGAATAGACAGGGTCCCGACCGCGGTACCCAATACCGTTCCATTGCCTTCTACAAAAATGGGGATGAAAAAAAGATCATTGAGGACTACATCAGCCTATTGCAGTCCGAAAATGTATATGACCGTCCCATAGTTACCGATGTTATGGCTTTTGAAAAGTTCTGGAAGGCCGAAGAGTACCATCAGGACTTTGAACGAAAAAACCCCGACAATTCCTATGTGCGGGCCGTATCAATTCCCAGATTGAATCGATTTAAGGAAAACTTTCAGGAATATTTAAAGGAGGAAGCGCATTAGCATTTTGTAGTTCATAGGTTAGGATTTGATAACGATATTGGGATTTCCTTACAGAAGCCTTCACTCCTTTAGCACCACATCACTGTATTTGGAGTTTATCGTAATCCGTTTTCCTGAGTTGTCCTTTCCCCTAAACCCCTTGTGGATACTGGTATCATAATTCTTGGTGTGTTCCATGATCAAATCCGAGGGGTAGTGTATGGTGGATTTTGTTCCGTTCAAATAAAAGGAAACCGGGGTGCTCGGTAAGATACAGATCACCTCACCATTTTGGACGGAGACATCAATATCCGAAAAACCCGGACCAATATCATTTATCAATAGTTTGCCCAGATTATTGGTCGCAAAAACCTTGTTGCGCAGTTTGTCAATAACAATATCGGAAGAAACCCCATTAAACTGGAGTTCCCCAACTTCTTTAAGCGTAATGGGGTTGGAGTAATCCGCCTTGAGCTGCCCCAAGCTCCAGTTCTGTACCACTATCGGCGAATAGGAAGCCCTAATGGTTGTGTTTTCCCCTTCAATGGTAGCGGCAAGCAAGCTTGCATAACGCAAGCTTGCATTGATGTTCTTGGTGGCAGCGGCCAGTTTTACTTCACCATGTTTTACATTCATTTTTAGCCTTACCGATTTGGGCATTTTTATCTTAATGGTCTTCTTTACCTTATATTTTCTGTTTTCACCATCGTCCGAAAAGTAAAATATTCTGGGCTCTTTGCCACTTCTTCCTCTTCTAGACTCTGCCCTCTCTTCCAGTAATTCTTTCCTGCGCTCTTGATATTCTTTCATTTCCTGCTTTCTTTCCTCTAATAGTCTGGCACGCTCCTCCGCTCTTTTTTCCAACTCCTCTGCCCTTTTCTCCAATCGTTCTTTGCGTTCCTCCAGCTTTTCTGCATTGCGCTCTTCCCATACTTTGGCACGCTCTTCCACTCTTTCACTCCATTCCTTCATCCGCTCTTTGTACTCCTCATCAAATCCTTCCCCAAAACTTTTGGCCCATTCCTCCAAATATTTCCTTCCTTCCTTTTGATATTCATCGTAGTCAAAACTTCTAAAGTTTATGGTCGGCATAGGGGGTAGCATCGGTAATTCGGGAATGACGGCCAACTCCGGAAGATCGGGGATTTCCAAATCGAGGAAAAAAGGTTCCACATCAAAATTGAAATCAAAATCCCCATTGAAAAAATCCCCCGATAGATTGCCAAAATGCCATGAACTTGCGGTTCGGGTCGTAATTTCAATCTCCTTACTGTTTCCCACAATCTTGATTGGATCCTTTTCAAAATAGGCTTTCGCGTCTTCCTCATCGGCCCCTTCCAAGGTTACCGTAGCTACAATTTCAACTTGATTTTTATCCCATGTATCAAATTCGATGTCTGCATGGGACGTATTGATTTCCAAAACGGCATCCGTCGCCACGTTAAAGGTTTCCTTGTACGTTTTGGTTTCCTGGGCCCAAACCCCTACTCCAAAGAGCAGTGCTGCACTAAATAATATTGATTTCCTGTTCATTTTCTGATGATTTTAATTGATTTAATTTTTGCTTCAATTTTTGCAGTAATTGCAACCGTAATTGTAGGTTTTGGATAAGGGCGGAGATGGTTTCATCATTGGGGCCAAACTCGTTGAGTTCTTTGTTCAATTCGCGATATTCTTCATCAAGCCCTCCCAATTGCTCCATAAACCCGTCCACCATTTCCTTGTTTTCCTCACAAACATCCAATTGGGACAGTTCATAGTTAATGCTGGCCACATAAAAATTCTCCACCTTTTGGAGGTCCGGGGAAAGATCTCCCAGGGATATCCCCGTTTTTGATGTTTCCGGGTTCGCTTTATCGACCACTATGGTGTTTGGGGTCTTGGTAGCTAAGGGACCTTTTGCCAAAAAATAGGCGCCAATACTTATAAGCAACACTATCCCAGCGGCTATCCGTACCCAATAGAATACAGGTCTTGGTTCCTTTTTTGGAAGTTCGGATTCCAATCGTTCCAAAAATCGGGCTTCATGGCCTTCACGCATCGGATACTTTTTGGATTTCCTTTCCGTTTCAAATAGTTTTCTAAGATCCTGTCCCATAATTCAATTCCTTTAACATGTCTTTTAATCTACCTTTTCCCCGCAACAACCTTGTCCGTGATGCCGTTTCGGATATACCGAGGATTTCCGATATTTCACTGTGATCGTATCCTTCCATCAAGTAGAGCTGCACCACATACCTATACTTATCCGGGAGCTCCTCAATGGCCGTTTTAATGTCTTCCATATCAATTCCCTCTTCCACATCCCAATCCCCATCATCCACCATATGGATATAGCGCTCATCCAACTCCAGCATTCGCTGCTTCCTGGACTTTAAAAAATCAATACAACCATTCACCACAATTCGTTTAAGCCACGCCCCAAATGCTACTTCACCCTTGTACTGATGGATGCGCTGAAAAGCTTTGATAAATGATTCCTGCAACACATCCTCGGCATCATCCTCATTTTTCAAAAAACGTATGGCCACACAATACATCCCTTCACAATACTTTCGATACAGCCGTAGCTGTGCACTTCTATCGTTGGCCTTACACTGTTCTACCAGTTCTAGTTGCAAAATGGTCGGTTTACTGTTGTTACTTTATAGACTGAAATAAAAAACCAATGTGGCAAAATGCAGCACATTTAACGGATTTTAACAAAAAAATACCCATCGAAATACAGCTGTAAAATCACCAATTTAAACCTTGTTTTGTCTTATTTTCGTTACCCAAATAAAGTAGAAGGATTTTGGCCGTTAAAAGAAATGACTTAAGGCAAAAGGGGCAGTTGCCCAAAATACGAAGACAGGGTCCCATTGACGTACCAGTGCTTTTCAATACCCTAAAAAATGGGGACAAAACCGCTTTGGCCCAAGGTATTACGCTTATTGAAAGTACGCGGAACAAAGACTTTGAGCGTGCGGAAGAATTGGTCACCAGATGCCTCCAAGTCCATAGTAATAGTATCCGTATTGGTATAACCGGGGTACCGGGTGTGGGCAAAAGCACCTTTATAGAGGCTTTTGGGACCCATTTGACACAAATGGGGAAAAAAGTGGCGGTTTTGGCCGTGGATCCCTCAAGCAGTGTCACCAAGGGAAGTATACTTGGGGATAAGACCCGAATGGAAAAACTCGCCAAGGACCCCAATGCCTTTATACGGCCCTCCCCTGCCCAGGATTCCCTTGGGGGGGTTGCCAAAAGGACAAGGGAGACCATTATCCTTTGTGAAGCCGCTGGATTTGATGTTGTACTTGTGGAAACCGTAGGTGTTGGCCAAAGTGAAACCTTGGTACACAGTATGGTTGACTTTTTCCTTCTTTTAAAACTTGCAGGGGCGGGAGACGAACTTCAAGGGTTAAAAAGGGGGATAATGGAAATGGCGGACGCGCTGGTCATCAATAAAGCCGATGGAGAAAACCTGAAAGCCGTAAAACTTGCCATGACGGAGTTTAAAAGGGCCTTACATCTCTATCCTCCAAAAGAAAACGCTTGGTCACCGGAAGTATTGAGTTGTTCTTCCTTAAACAATTTGGGAATCGATGCCGTCTGGGAAATGATTTTAAAGTTTTTGGCACTTACAAAGGAAAATGGGCATTTTGGGGAAAATAGGATCGCCCAAAACAAAAACTGGTTTTTACAGACGGTCGAAGAACAATTAAAGTTTCAGTTTTTTGGACGGGAAACCATTAAAAGAAAAATGGCCCATTATTTGGAACAAATAGCAAACCGCACCATTTCACCTGTGGCAGCGGCCCATGAACTCCTGAACATCAGCAAGCCAGGTACCGATGAAATACCCTAAATTTACATCGATTTAATCGCGATTCATGCAACCCGTCACCAACGCCCTTCTTTCCATAGTTGTTCCGTTATACAATGAGCAGGACAATGTTGAACTGCTCACACAAAAAATACATGAAAGTCTCCAGGGGTACCATTATCAAATTATATATGTTGATGATTTCTCTACCGATGACACCAAAATGGTGGTCCAAAAAATGGACGATCATCTGGTTACATTGATCGAATTGAAAAAGAATTATGGCCAAAGTCTGGCCTTGGCTGCCGGTTTGGACTATGCCCAGGGGGAATACATTATAACCATGGATGGCGACTTGCAGAACGATCCCTCCGATATTCCACAAATGTTGGAGTTCGCAGTAGGGGGAACGTATGATTTGATCACGGGCATACGACAGAAGCGCAAAGATTCCCTGGTGAAGAAAATACCCTCTAAAATTGCCAACTTTTTGGTCCGCCGTGTGACCAAGTTATCCATTAAGGACAACGGATGTGCCTTAAAGATATTCACTAAGGAGATTGCCAAAGGATTGAATCTGTACGGGGAAATGCACAGGTTCATTACACTATTGGCGTTTTTGGAAGGGGCGCAGATAAAACAGGTCCCCGTAAAGCACCATGCCAGACATGCCGGGAAATCCAAATATGGGCTGGAACGGGTATTTAAAGTGGTGGCCGATATGATGTTGCTGCTTTTTATCCGTAAATACTTTCAGCGTCCAATTCACCTGTTTGGGATATTTGGGGTTTTGTTAATTATCCTGGGCGTTTTGATCGAAGCCTATTTGCTTATCGTAAAATTCGGATTTGGACAGGATATTGGGACACGTCCCCTACTTATTTTTGGTATGATGTTCATTTTGGGCGGAATTCAGCTCTTTACCATTGGTATTGTAATGGAACTGCTCATCAGGACCTACTACGAATCACAATCCAAACGTCCATATCGCATCAAGAAAATTACCATAGGTGACGGAAAAGCAGCGTAAACTCCTTACCACTGCCTTAAAGGTGGTCGTCAGTGCCGTACTGATCTACTTTATCTTTACAAAAATTGATTTTAAGGAGGTCGTCAACGTATTGAAAACGGCAAAACCCTTATGGCTAATAGCTGCCTTTCTCCTGTTTGTCCTGTCCAAAATATTCAACGCCTTACGCCTTAACCTTTATTTTCACACCATTGGTGTAAAACTTACCCAATTGAGCAATTTAAAGCTCTATGTGTTGGGGATGTTCTATAACCTTTTCCTTCCGGGAGGAATCGGTGGTGATGCTTATAAGGGCTATGTAATCCAGAAAAAATATCAAGTGGGGACAAAAAAGGTGGTGGGTGTATTATTGTTGGACCGATTAAGCGGAATGTTATTGATCTTTATTTTCGCCTGTGTTCTTGCCACTTTAATTGAAATACCGATCATTAAGGGATTGCAATGGCTCTTTTGGTTGTCCATTCCTGTGGGAATACTAAGCTTTTGGATACTAAACAAGAAACTGTTTTCCTATGCCCTTCCCGTATTTTGGGGTTCTTTGGGGTATTCTACCCTACTTCAGGCCATTCAATTGGCCGCAACCTTCTGTATTATACAGGCCCTTGGTATAAGCGGAACCGTTTTGGCCTATTTGTTCATTTTTATGATTTCTTCCATTGTATCCGTCATCCCTTTGACCATTGGGGGGATTGGAAGTCGGGAAGTTACCTTTCTTTACGGGGCCAAATGGCTGGAATTGGATGCAAATACTGCCATCGGGATCAGCTTTGTTTTCTTTTTGATTACCGCCCTGGTTTCCTTTCTAGGCATAGGATATCATGTAAAAAAACCTAGGTTGGAAGTATATGACTAATTGCCAAAGTGCTTTTTCCGCGGCGGGCAAAACATAAGACGTACCCAACGGCCTAATCCTGCTTGTTATCGGCGTTATAGAACCCTCCCTTATTTGCTTTCCGGCCTAGGGATTGCTCAATGATCAAATGGGCCACACCTACCATATTGCGCAGCTCGCATAAGGCCGTATTTAATTTGGTCTGTTGGTACAACTCTTCAACATCCTTATGAATAAGTTCCAAATGCCGTTTTGCTTTTTTTAACCTTCGGTTATTCCTAACAATGCCCACATAATTTTGCATAATCCCCTGCAATTGCTCAAGGCCATAGCTCAAAAGCACATTCTCCTTGGATATCACCATTCCTTGGTCATCCCAAAGGGGGATGTCACTTTTTTTGTTCATAGATTCGAGGGACCGGTTAGTTGACAGGTGCGAAAAAATTTGGTCGGCATACACCAGGGCCTCAAGAAGCGAATTGGAGGCCAACCTATTGGCCCCATGCAATCCCGTTCTGGCACATTCCCCACAAGCGTACAAGCTATTCAGTGTTGTCCTACCCTTCATATCCACAACAATCCCCCCACAGAGATAATGTGCCGCGGGAACCACGGGAATCAAATCTTTGGTAGTGTCAATTCCAAGGGAAAGACACTTTTGATGGATATTGGGAAAATGGGTCACGAACTCCTGGGCATCCAAGTGCCTACAATCAAGATACACACACTTTTTTCCCGTCCTTTTAAGCTCAAAGTCAATACTTCGGGAAACGATATCCCTGGGGGCCAGTTCTGCACGTGCATCATATTTTGGCATGAACCGATGTCCCATATCATCCACCAAATACGCCCCAAAACCCCGTACCGCCTCAGAAATCAAAAAAGCTGGGGAACGCTCTTCTCCGTACAGGGCCGTTGGATGAAACTGTACAAATTCCATATCCTGGATTCTTGCACCTGCCCTATACGCCATGGCCACTCCATCGCCCGTGGCAATCATGGGATTTGTAGTGTGGCCATATACTTGACCTATGCCTCCCGCTGCCATGATGGTATAGGAAGCCACAATGGGAAAAATGCTCCCGGATTCCTGTTCCAAAACATAGGCCCCATAGCAACTAAAATTTGTTTTGGGGCCTTTACGATGTTCCGAAAAGTGATGTTCCGTTATAAGATCAACCGCAAAATGTTCCGGAAGCAGCTCTATGTTCTTTAAATCGGAACAATAGGCCAATAGTGCCCTCTCTATTTCATATCCCGTAATATCCTTAAAATGGGCAACACGTTTTGTGGAATGTCCACCTTCCCTGCCTAAATTCAGTTCACCACTTTTATCGGCATCAAAACGCGCGCCCCACCCCATTAACTCACGAAATAATCCAGGGGCCTTCTTCACCACCATTTCCACAACTTCGGTATCACAAAGTCCATCACCGGCCACCAGGGTATCTTCCATATGACGCTCAAAGGAATCCTTCTCTTTATCAAGGACAACGGCTATGCCCCCTTGGGCATACTTGGTATTGGATTCTTCCCTGTCCCCCTTTGTTACGATCGTCACTTTTCTTTCGGGAAAATGTTGGGCCATTTTTAATGCAAAAGTCAGGCCCGCAATACCAGAACCAATAACGAGATAATCCGTTTTTTGCATGAATATCAAGAGAGTTGCATCATTCGGGAAACCGGTTCCAATGCTTTCCTGGCCAAGGCGGCATCAATATGGATTTCAGGCATTTCATCCTTTAGGCATTGGTACAGTTTTTCAAGCGTGTTCATTTTCATAAAAGCGCACTCACTACAAGAACAATCGTTGCTGGCCACAGTGGGAGCAGGTAGTAAAGTGGCTTCTGGAGCGGCTTCGGCCATTTTGTTCAAAATACCGGCCTCGGTGCCCACAATAAATGTCCCTTTAGGGTTCTTTTTAACATAGGCCAACAGTTGTGAAGTAGATCCAATAAAAGTGGCTATTTTCAGCATATGGGGTTCGGCTTCGGGATGGGCAATGAATTCTGCCTTGGGGTATTTCTTATGAAGTGCTATTATCTTATCTGCCGAAAACGCTTCGTGAACTATGCAACTACCGTCCCAAAGCAATAGTTTACGATTGGTTTTCGCCATTACAAAACGTCCCAGATTCTTATCCGGGGCAAAAATAATGGGGCGGTCCTTGGGTATGGAATTCACCACCTTAACGGCATTGGAGGAGGTGCACACATAATCCGATACCGCCTTTACCGCCGCTGAAGCATTGATATACGTCACCACCACATAATCTGGATGGGCCGCAATAAAATCCATAAAATCCTGACCGGAACAAGAGTCTGCCAAGGAACAACCGGCATTGGGCTCAGGCAGCAGGACCTTCTTGTCGGGGTTGACAATTTTGGCCGTTTCCGCCATAAAATGTACCCCACAAAATACAATGATGTCGGCATCGGTTGCCGCCGCCTTCATGGAAAGCTCCAGGCTATCGCCCACATAATCGGCCACCTGTTGAATTTCGGGCCGCTGATAATAGTGGGCCAATATCACCGCGTTCTTGCGCTCCTTTAGCGCGTTTATTTTTTTGGGTAGCTCCATCATTATTTTTCAAAAGGGGGCAAAATACGCGCTTAATTTTCAAAAAAAAATGATATTGATCATTGTGCTTTTGCCAACTTAACTTTCTTACTGAAGTATGTGCACCAAGTGCATGTTATTCAGTTTTTTCATTCGCGTGGTGGGTTCCAAAAACTTAAGCTGTAAACGGGTAATTCGAAACTGGTATACCGAAAGCTCTTCCTCCCAATCCACTCCAGCCTGCCGCAGTTGTTCCAATTCACCGGAAGTGGCATAGACCCAAATGTCCGGTTTATTGACCAACTCGGCCAATGGTAGGGTCTTAACCGGTTGTTGATTGTAAAAATCGAGGGCCCATGTATGGCGATCGCTTAACTTATAGATATTGTCCACCGAAATACCATTTTCCGCTATCTTTTTAGACATTGCGGAACCTCCTTGGTATTCCAATAGGGAAGGGTAAAAATGAAGGTTCATTATGCCGTTGAGCAAAAGTGAGGCATAGACCGATAGGGTGATCAACCTAACATAATACGCTTCCTGTTTTAAGCAGAAATATACAATGACCAATAAAGTGGCAATTAACATAATATACCCGCCCGCTCGTTCAAATTTGAAGACATGGAAACAAACCAACAACGAAAAAATAAACACAATCGCCAAAATGGAATATTGAATCCCCAACAACCCTTTTATCGCCTTTTTCTTGGTGTATCGGTGCAAACTATGGACATAAGAGGCCGTTAATATGGCGTATAAGGGCATCATGACATTCATGTAGTGCGGTAGTTTGAACTGTGCAAAACTGATAATGAAAAAAATCAAGGTAATACCGCCAATGGTCAGAAATTCAAACTTTGGATTATAGGCAAACCTCATTTTAAAAAAGGCTTTGGCCCGCCACCAGTAGCCTACTATGGCCAGTACGGTCCATGGCAGGAATACCCATAAAAAAGTATGGAAAAAGAAGAAGAAGTCACTACTGTTCTTACCAACCCCTTCGCCGCTCATCCGTTCAAAGCTCTGTTCCCAGAAAATGAAGAAGATACCACTTCGATTGCCCCTTCCCCGAATTACCTTTTCAGGATGTAGATCAAATTGATGGTAATAGGCATACAGCATTGGGGTTATGGTCATGGCAAAAACCAAAAGGGCAATCAAAACCCTCCAGTTCAATACCAGTTTCCACTTTCTGGTATAACCCAAATGACATAGCACGCATATTCCAATAACCAAAAGCGCAATCTGTCCTTTTGTGGAAAAGGCCATCCCTGCCCCAAAAGCACCCAAAACTATAGCGAGCAATGATGTATTCTCAATATAACTGACCAACTGCCAAATGGCAAAAATGGTAAAGCCGGTGAGCACGGCATCCGTTCGCACATCAATTGCACCGAGCACTATGGTCTGACAGGTTAAAAAGATAAGGGCCGCAAACTTACCCACATCATTATTGTACAACAATTTACCCAGGCCAAAACAACTATAGGCACCTAAAAAAGTTGCCAGGACTCCGGGAATACGGTAAGCCCAATCATGAATACCAAAAATTTTGAAGGAAAGTGCCGCCAACCAATAATGCATATGGGGTTTGTCCAGATACGCTTCCGGGCCTTTGAAAAGGTTGAGAAAGTCATTTTCCTGAACCATTCGCATGGCCATTACGGCAAACTGGGCGGAATCGTTTTCAAAGAGTGTAACGAACAATCCGGCGGTATACACCAGTACCATTAAAGCTACCAAAAACCAATAGCGGGTGTTGGTTATCATGCCCCAATTTTATGCTGCGCAAAGATATACAACTTGGCATAGATCCAGCCAAAAAACACACCTATTAGAATACCCGTAAGGACATCTCCCGGAAAGTGGACCCCAATATAAATGCGACTGTACCCCACCAAAAATCCCCAAACAATAAGGACCCAGGGCATCCACCTTAACTTTGAACCGAGCATAAAGGAAAAAAAGGAAGCCACTGCCATGGAATTGGCGGCATGCGCCGAGAAATAACCGTATTTTCCACCGCAGGAACGTTTTACCAACCGCATCAACTCAAAAACCTGTTCATCATGGCAAGGTCGCAAACGGCCTATTCCATACTTAAAGAAATTGGC
This sequence comes from Croceivirga sp., assembly GCA_028281025.1. Taxonomy (GTDB): domain Bacteria; phylum Bacteroidota; class Bacteroidia; order Flavobacteriales; family Flavobacteriaceae; genus Croceivirga. The sequence goes on along the minus strand of JANQKR010000037.1, from coordinate 168,771 downwards.
CAGTTGGTCGGTGGTAGTGATCAAGAGTGCCACAACGACCAAAATAAGTAAGGTTTTCCTCCAACCAAAAAAATAAAAGGACAGTATCAGTAACAGCACGTAGAGTGGAATGGAGCCCCATTTATTGGTAATGAACATCCAGAACCCGTCCCATGTTGGGCTTCCCAATCCGTTTAAGAACAGGAAAAGATTTTTGTCCAATTGGATAATTTCTTCCAAAACCATCTAGTTTTCGTATCGGGAAACTTCACGGTCATAAAAGGCGGTGGCAGCTTCAATCAGACCTTCCGCTTCGGAAGTCAGTTCCTCCTCATCTTCCTTGGAAAATTCTTCCAACCATTCCACCTCATCATTTTCCAAATTAATAATAAAGCGCGGATATTCGGTATGTACTATAAAAATGGCATTGGGGTAATCCGTGTTATCGCCCAAAAGAAACTTGGGTAGTTCCATAGTTTTTAAAATTCAAGTATTGAACTCTTTCAGTGCAAGCAACAAATTTAAAAACCAATGCTATGTTTTTATCCTTGCTTGCCTAAGAATCAATTTTTTGGTCAGTAAATTAAATCGAAGATACAACATAACTCCAGAAGCTGTAAGACCGGACAATAATCCAATCCAGATACCTATACTTCTAAGTTCCGTGTGCAATCCCAAATAGTACGATATGGGAAAACCGATCAACCAGTAGGCGATAAAGGTAATCAAGGTAGGAATCTTAACATCCTGTATTCCCCGTAACGCCCCAAGAACAACAACTTGGATACCATCGGAAATTTGGAAAAAAGCGGCAACCAATAACAACTGTGGAGCCAGTGAGAGCACTTCCATATTATCTGCCCGATTGGCCACATCTTTTACGTCCAAGTACAAAGTGGGCAACCAATCCTTGCCTAACAAGAAAAATAATGCAAAAACGAGTTCAATGACCAAGGTCAAAAAGAATACCGATTTCCCTATCCGACGGAGCTCTTTAAAATTATTGAGCCCTTTTTGGTTTCCAACGCGCACCATGGCCGCAACACTCAGGCCCACTCCCACCATATAGGTCATACTGCTAAGGTTTAAAGCAATCTGATTGGCCGCTTGCGTGTTCTTGCCCAAGACGCCACTTAACCAAACCGCGGCGGTAAAAATGGCCACTTCAAAAAATACCTGCATGGACGATGGAAAACCAAGGTTTACCAACTTCTTCATCATCTTTTTTTCCATATGCCTAAAGTTGAAATTGGTGATGAAGCTCCTGAACCTTTCTTTATGGTACAATAAAAAATAAAGGTAAACCAACATTACGCAACGTGAGACCAGTGTTCCAATGGCAGCACCCAATATCCCCATTTTAGGAAAGCCAAAAGAACCAAAAATCAATAGGTAATTGATAATGATGTTCAATACATTGGCCACAATGGTCGCATACATGGGGAACCTGGTCTGGGACATCCCCTCCGAAAATTGTCGAAATGCCTGAAAAATCAACATCGGGATTATGGAGATGGCCACCAAGTTGAGATATGGAATGGCAAGTTCCACTACTTCCTGCGGTTGCTTTGCCAAATAAAGGAAGGGCTTGCAAAGTAAAATCAAAAAGAACAATGCCACCCCCAGTACGGTACAAAGGAGTAAGCCATGTTTCAACACCTTTTTGGCCTCCATGGGCTCATTTGCGCCATCTGCCTCGGCCACCAGGGGTGTAATTGCGGTAGAAAATCCAATCCCTACGTACATGAACATTAATACCAGGCTATTTCCCAGGGAGACTGCTGCCAATTCCGCAGTGCCCAACTGTCCCACCATAATATTATCCGCAAAGGCAACCAGGGTATGTCCCAACATACCGAGTACCACTGGTGTAGCAAGTTTTAGATTGTACGGAAACTCTTTGATGTATCGACGTAAAGGCAAGTTTTCTGACGGTTGATGGTTGATGGTTGATGGTTGATGGTTGATGGTTGATGGAAAGTAGGAAACTTTTAACTCTTAACTTTTAACTTTTAACTCTTAACTCTTAACTCTTAACTCTTAACTCATAACTTTTTTCGCTTCTTCCCAAAAAACATCCATTTCGGTTAAGGTCATGTCCTTTAGGGTCTTGCCCAGTCCTTTTGCTTTTTCTTCCAAATACTGAAAGCGATGTATGAATTTTTTATTGGTACGTTCCAGGGCATTTTCAGGATTTACCCCTAAAAATCGGGCATAATTGACCATGGAAAACAACACATCCCCAAACTCATGTTCAATCTTGTCCTTATCTGCAACTTTTAGTTCTTCCTGAAGCTCCCCCAATTCCTCCTGTAACTTTTCAAAAACCTGTTCCGGTTGTTCCCAATCAAAACCTACTCCAGCTACCTTTTCCTGAATGCGGTTCGCTTTTACCAACGCGGGCAAACTGTTCGGTACGCCTTGGAGCACACTTTTTTTACCTTCTCTGAGTTTGATATCCTCCCAATTGCGTTTTACTTCCGTTTCATCACTCACGGAAACATCGCCATATATATGTGGATGCCGATTGATCAATTTATCACAAATTCCGTTGGCGACATCCGCAATATCAAAATCCTGCGTTTCCGAACCTATTTTGGCATAGAAAACAATATGCAACAGTAAATCCCCCAATTCCTTCTTTACCTCCTCCAGATCATTGTCCAAAATGGCATCGCCAAGTTCATAGGTTTCTTCAATGGTCAAGTGTCGCAGTGATTGTAAGGTTTGCTTTCTGTCCCATGGGCACTGTTCCCTAAGTTCCTCCATTATGGTCAATAATCGGTCAAAAGCCTTCAGTTGTTCCTCCCGTGTTTTCATTGCTGAGCATTAAGGTCCCAAAACTACTAAGTATCGATAGTATTGTATTCAATACCCTGGGAAAAGAAATCCGAAGTTATTAACCTAGACCGATAGCTCTGCTTTTAGGTGTTGATCGACCTGATTGGCTTAGCACATTCGAATTACGGGTAAGGAACCACCTGACTACGGCTTAATCCTTATCTTTAAACCAAACAAGCACCATCATGAAAATAGGTTTTACCTTACTGTGCCTCATATGCAGTTTCACTTTTTATGCCCAGGAAATCATTTCGCTGCCCAAAACGGATGATGGAAATTTGGAGTGGGTAGGACCGGAGAAAACGTTTTTCTCTGAAATTTGGAAGACCCAGGTAGTAACCAATGTCTCCCAACCAAGCATGCAAGTATTCCGACCAAAGCCGGAAAACAATTCAGGGACCGCCTTAGTGGTAGCCCCGGGAGGTGGTTTGTATGCCTTAAGTATTGAAAACGAGGGTACGGCAGTTGCCGAATGGTTGGCCAAAAAAGGGGTTACGACCTTTGTTCTTAAATATCGATTGGTACCTACAGGGGACGATGGCACTGCGGAGATAATGTCCACTCCTCCAGCCATCGTTTTGCAAAAAGCTGGGGAAGTCCTGCCTTTTGCCGTAACAGATGGATTGAACGCTATTGCCCACATTAGGGAAAATGCTTCGACCTACGGGGTAAATCCAACTAAAATTGGCTTTTTGGGTTTTTCTGCCGGAGGTGCGGTCACCATGGGTGTGGGATATAACTATACCGAAGAAAACAGACCGGACTTTTTGGTTCCGGTATATGCCTGGACGGACGCCCAAGCTGTCCAAAAGCCAAAAACCGATGCACCGCCCATGTTCATCGTTTGTGCCTCCAATGATCCCCTAGGTCTCGCCAAAGGTTCCATAGCATTGTATTCTTCCATGTTGGATGCCAATAAAAATGTCTCCTTGATGATGTATTCCAAAGGAGGTCATGGATTCGGGATGTATCCGCAGGGATTACCCTCGGACACCTGGATAGAACGATTTTATCACTGGGCCATTAGCGAGGATCTAATTCCAAAACCAGTCCAATAATTTGGAGTTTTCAAGTACATCCGGAGCAATATTTAGTCCTTGTAAAAGGGAACGTTATGTACTTTGGCGAAGATGGGACCGCATAAAGCCCCATGTACTCTTTATTGGTCTCAACCCCTCTACTGCGGGAGGGAAATGTAACGATGCCACCACCAAAAGAATTATTGCCCATGCCCAAAGATTGGGGTTTGGGGGCTGCTTTTTGTTGAATTGCTTTACCCGTATTGCAACCGATCCAAAAGAACTGGACCCAAGTGGTGATTGGAAGGAAAACTTACATTGGTTCAAAAAGGTGGAACCGCATTGCTCCGAGGTGGTTTTTGCATGGGGAAAACACGAATTGGTAAAGAAAATGGGACGGGACATTTATTTTAAAAAACGCTTTCCAAAGGCAAAGTGTTTTGGAAATAATAAGGACGGTTCACCAAAACACCCCTTGTACCTCCCCTATTCCAGTACACTGTGTAATGTTTAAAATACAGAAATACAATGCTTTGTAAAATAGTACTTAAAGCTTCAATGAAATATTGCCTGTGTACAGGCTTTCTTTTCATCACTTCCTTCTTTTTTGCGCAAGATTCCGCTCCTTTTGGAAAAGAAGTGGTGGAAATTGTAAAACGGAATGATTCCCTATGGGATTCTTCCAGGGAAACCATCGTTTTCACAGGTAGTTCCAGTATCCGGTTTTGGAAGGACCTACAAGAACGATTTCCGGAAAATCAAGTGTTAAATGCCGGTTTTGGAGGGTCCCAGGCATCGGATTTGCTCTATCACCTCAACGATTTGGTATTGCGCTACGAACCTAAAAAAGTCTTTGTTTACGAAGGTGACAACGATATTTTTTCCAAAAAAAGTCCACGAAAAATTTTGCAAACCACCCAAAGCATCGTGGAACACTTACTAAAGAGTGATGGGGAGCGGGAAGTAGTCCTAATATCGGCAAAACCAAGTATTTCACGTTGGAAACTACGGGGAAGGTATAGACGATTGAATAGAAAGTTGGCCAAATTCGCCATGAATACCAAACAGGTGGCCTTTGTGGATGTATGGAGTCCCATGCTCAATGGAAGAAAGGTAAAGACCGACATTTTTGTGGAAGATGGACTGCACATGAATGGAAAGGGTTATGAAATATGGTATAACGCCCTTAAAGAATTTGTGGACTGAATGCTTTGCGATACTATCGGAATTTGAAAATATGATATCGTTCCCTTACCTATTTTCAAATTAACTTTGTAGCCATAGACACCCCATTCCCAAAAAGTTATACTAATGAATACCCGTAGTTTCCTTTCGAGCCTTATCGCTTCTTTTTCCATTGTTCTGTTGATCGGCTGTTCCGATGCACCCAAGAAAATAGCATATCCAGAAACAGATTTGTCCCAAGCCGCGCTTGTTCCCAAACCCTTAAAGGTGGTCGCTACCAATTCAGCCTTTGGATTGGACAGTAAAACCGCCATTTACACCGCACAGGCCGCCAGTGGATTTGAAGAGGTTGGGCAGTTTTTATCCAATAAAATCCAAACGCAATTAAGCCTTGACATCCCCGTGAATGAAAGTCCTTTGGAAGCAGTAGAACGCATCATATATATCAATCAAACGGAGGCTTTGGAATCGGATGCCCCGGAAGCCTATCAGTTGGATATCAAAAACGATAGTGTGTTGATAAATGCCCGCACGGCGGCAGGCGCCTTTAGGGGTATCCAGACCCTACGGCAATTGATACCGGAACAAAGCAACGATACTTTGGCGGAACAGCCTATGTGGCTCATCCCTTCGGGAAAGATAGATGATGCCCCTAACTTTGGCTATAGGGGTGCCATGTTGGATGTGGCACGGCATTTTTTCACTGTTGAAGAAGTTAAGAAGTATATTGACCTCTTGGCCTATTATAAATACAATGCTTTCCATATGCACTTGACGGACGACCAAGGGTGGCGAATTGAAATCAAGTCCTGGCCCAAACTCACGGAGATTGGTGCACAAAGTGAAGTGGGTGGTGGCCCGGGGGGGTTCTATACCCAGGAGGAATTCAAGGAATTGGTAGCGTACGCCGCAGAACGCCATATACAGGTCATTCCGGAAATAGATATGCCAGGCCATACCAATGCCGCCAATCTGAGCTATCCTATTTTTCATGCCAAAGGAAAAGCGGAGACCCCAAGGGTACGCACGGATATGAAAGTAGGATACAGCTCATTTGATGCGTACAAGGATACGGTATATGCCTTCCTGGACGATGTGGTTCGCGAAATTACGGCGATTTCTCCCAGTCCTTATTTCCATATTGGTGGTGATGAAAGCCATGCGACACCTAAAAAGGATTATATCCATTTTGTGGAAAAGGTGGAAAAAATCGTACAAAAACACGGAAAGAAGGCCATTGGATGGAATGAGATTGCCCAGGCTAATATCAGTCAGACTACCGTTGGTCAATTTTGGAACGAACCCGAAAGTGCCCTTAAAATGGTGGAAAAAGGAAATAAGATCATTCTGTCCCCTGCCAAAAAAATCTACTTGGACATGAAATACGATACCCTTTCCAAACATGGGCTGCATTGGGCTGCATACATTCCTGTTGATGATGCCTATAATTGGGATCCTGAGACCTATGTGGAAGGACTGCCCAAAGAGCAGATTTTGGGGATAGAGGCCCCTCTTTGGTCAGAGACCATCAGTAATAGTGCGGAACTGGAGTATTTGGCATTTCCAAGGGCCATTGGCTATGCGGAGTTGGGATGGACTCCTGCGGACCAACGGAATTGGGAAGAATATAAAATACGATTGAAAGGACAGGTTCCTTACCTGAACCGCAATGACGTGAATTTTTACAAAACGGAATTAGTGGATTGGGATAACTAAAAATGCATCGGGAAAAACCGTAAAGGCCATCTATTCCCGATGCATTGGCTGAAGAGGGTTCTTCTATTTTATAGCAATTATTCTCCCTGTCCCAAGGAAAATCCGCGTTTTCCATCAAATTTGTAGAGATTCTCCGTTTTGATCACATCATAGCCCAAATAGTTTAATTTGGACAATAAAGCGACCACTTGTTCAAATTCAATGGGTGCATACTCTGGTTCGGCCCTATCGATTTTTGCTTCAACACCAACAAATCGACAACGCCAGTGATCGGTGCAATAGGTTTCCTTAAGTCCTTTGGGGTAGACCTTTACCCCTCGATTGGTGATCATTTTAAGCTTTAATCGGTATACACCTATTTCCGAAAGTGCATCTCCCAATTCGTTGGGGTCTTTGCCCTGCCAATCCAAGAACACGTCCACGCCCACCAATTCCTTTTCCTGCTGTTTGCGTACATAATCGGGAATGTGAACAATTCCTTTCCCATTGGCCAGGGTACTGATCGGTAGTTTTTCGGGAAGTTGGTCCAAATTCCCAATGACCTTGTCCGCAAACTCTTGGGTATTTACCTTTTGGGCACTAACACCTTCCCTATGGATATCCGCAGTATGGAATCCTTGTTCCAATGTGGTTAACCATGCATTTTTTATTTTGTCCCCTACTTCGGGCTGTCCAATATGGGCCAACATGGCAACGGCGGCATTGATCAAACCGGAGGGATTCGCTATGCCCTGGCCAGCGATATCCGGAGCAGAACCGTGAATGGCCTCAAACATCGCTACATTCCGTCCTATATTGGCAGAACCGGCCATACCAACAGATCCGCCTATTTCCGCTGCAATATCGGAGATGATGTCCCCATAAAGGTTGGCCGTAACCACAACATCGTAGTTTTCCGGTTTGGCGGCCAAACGCGCAGAACCTATATCAATAATTTGGGTTTCGTTTTCAATCTCGGGATATTCCTGTGAGATCTCCTTGAAGACTTGATGGAACAATCCATCGGTCAATTTCATAATATTATCCTTGACCATACAGGTCACTTTCTTTCTACCGAAAGCTTTGGCATATTCAAAGGCATATCTTACGATCCGCTCACAACCCGGTCTGGTAATGAGTTTAAGACATTGCACCACATCCTGTGTTTGCCTATGTTCTATCCCTGCATAGAGATCCTCCTCATTTTCCCGTATGATGACCACATCCATATCCGGAAAATTGGTAGGTACATAAGGATGCAGCGCGGACACGGGCCTTACATTGGCAAAAAGTCCCAAGGACTTTCGTAAGGTAACATTTAAACTTTTGTAGCCTTTACCTTGTGGGGTAGTAATGGGGGCCTTGAAAATAAGTTTGTTGTTGTTAATGGCTTCCCATGCATTGGTATCTATTCCAGAGGTATTTCCGGAGAGGTACACTTTTTCCCCCAGTTCAATAAAATCAGGTTGTATGTTGGCACCGGCTGCTTCCATGATGCGTAAGGTCGCTTTCATAATTTCCGGTCCAATGCCGTCGCCCATCGCTACGGCGACCTTGACAGGTGTATTTACCGATTTACCCTGATTTTTCTTGATCAATACTTTTGTATTCATATTTTGGTACTAAAACGTTTTCGACTGCAAATATGAAGAGATATTTTCATAAAATTTTATTTAATTATTTTACCAATAACATAAATAGAATTTATGAATTAAGCATCGTCCTGTAAGAAAGGTATTATTGTGGCATCTGGATCAATGCCTCACGAATTCTAGTGTTCCACTGTTTTTGCATCTCCTCGTTTCGTGAGAAATTGGTCTCCCAGTCGTATTTATCCTGAAAATCGGAAAGCTCTTTTAAGGTCTCTCTATAAATCTTTCGTATCTCGGTTTTGACATTTTCGGTAAAGGTGGTCTGCCTGAGTTTCAATCGCATTTTTCGGGCAAATAATTCCGATATATCAAAATGCAGCTGTTCATGCTGCAGCAAGTTTTCCGAAGCGAGCGTTGGTTTATACCAAGACTCATTGGGATAGAAATAGGCCGTAACCTCAAAATCCAATTCCACCTCATGATGCATAATATTTGCGGAATAGGTATAGCTTATACCACTTGCCGTGGTCGCTGCAGAACTGGCGTCGGGTGGGAGTTGAGCCTTAAAATCGCTCCATTCCAGTCTTTTGGAAGCACTCCATGGAATTGAACCTTCCGGTACCTGTGCATTACCAAGGCCCACAATAAGAAAACCAAATACTATGGCAATTATTCTTGTATCCAATTATAGGTGATTACCTTTTCAATATCCGGGTGCAAACTGTAGTGGATAGGACAGGTATTCCCAATGTGCTCCAAAATGGTTCGGTTTTTTTTGGATACATGGGCAGGAAGTGACAGAGCGATCTCAATCTTGGAAATTCTACGTGGATCACTGGCCATATGTTTGGTGACTTCCGCCACGGAATTGGTCAAATCCACTTCCAAATCCCTGGCTTTTATGCCCATCACTGTAATCATACAACTGGCCAAACCTGTTGCTACGGTATCGGTAGGGGAAAATGCCCTCCCCAGACCATTGTTGTCCACCGGAGCATCCGTAATAAATTCATTTCCTGATCGAAGATGAATGCAAGTTGTGCGAAGTTCTCCGTTGTAGGTAACTTTTGAGGTCATTTTGTTTCCAATTGTTTAATTCGTAGCTCATCGTACTGCATCAAATAAGACGCCTCATTAAAGAAACCGGAGGACCAATCGTTGAAATAATTGAACCGATTTCCACTATACTCCGTTTCGCCAACGATTTTGGCGGTTTCAAACAGATCTTTTTGATAGCCCAATTTCAAAAGTAAATCCAGCATTAAATCAAATCCGCGCACTGCATAACGGTCCGGTTGGTGCCTGAACCTTTTGGTGTAGGCCCTGGTGAAGGAATCGTTCTCCACCATACGATAGGCCGATGGGAAGGTAAACCCTAAGTTGGAGAGGTGGGGCCTTGATACGGATTCTGCTTCAAAAGCAGTATTGTAATTGGTAGTGAACATTTTCACTATGATCTTCTTGGTTTCCCCGGATTCCTCGTCCACGATCTCTGCATTGGAAGCATTTAAAATAGAGGTGACACTGGCTGCCAAATTGGGCTGATCCGTTTCCACGAATATCCAGTTTTCCTCCTGCTCCGATAGCATGACCTGGAAATCTACCAGGTGCAACGAACCGTCTTCACTCATTTTTGCAGCCCTGGCCATCGGAAATCGAGATAGGATGGAGTCTTTTGCAGCTTGATGTTTTTCATCCGCAATTACGATTATGGTTTGGTTTTCCCTCCTTTTTTCAATGTAATCCAATATGCGGTTTCTCATAACCTCATCCTTGGGATTGGTAAAAAACACATTGGACATGCTCAATTCACTCTTTGATGCAAAAGGGGCCACTACGGGAACGTTGTAACCATTTGCCTGGACCGCGATCTCCCCTAAAAGCCCGGGATCCACCGGGCCTAAAATGGCATCCACGCCAAACAGGGACCGTTCGGACAATATCCGTTTTACTTTTTCCAAATTACGTTCGGTATCCAACACCTTAACATTGACCGAAACCCCTAATTTATTAATGGAATCAATGGCAATTAGGGCCCCCGTATATAGTCCAAGTGCGTAGGAGATATCCTTACGGTTGATTTGGTTTTGCGTGACCTCGGAATTATTGAAGTTAATACGGTCCAAACGGAAAGGCAGCATGAGCATTATATTCGGTTTGTTTTCAATTTTAAGACTGTCCGCCAGGTTAAACCTATCCAGCACCAGCGCATTCTTCACCTCCAACTGCTCCATCTTTTCCCTGGGCAATTTAAGGACCATTCCCGCTTTTAGGCCATTCTCCAATTGAGGGTTCAACAGAAATAGGGAATCCCTTGAAATATTCAGGTTTTGGGTCAATCTAAAAATGTTTTGTTTCGGTTTGACCTCGTAAAAAATATAGTTTTCCGTATTTACAATTTCCGTTTTGGGTTTCGGTTTGGGCAACCGTAGGATCATCCCTTCCCGGAGTCCACCTATCTCCTTGATTTCTGGATTGAGCTTCATTACCGAGTCCACGGAAATGCCATAATTTTGACTCACTCGGAACAGCCCCATGGATTTAGGTACGGTAAAGGACTCAAAGATCACCACTTCCTGTTCCTTTAGGCTATCGCCTTTGGGCCTGGGCAGTTTCAGTTCCTGACCTATGGCCAGGTAACTTGGGTTTTTAGGCAAATCGGGATTCAGTGCCAGCAGGCTATCCACGGTTATCCCATATTTATGGGCAATGCTCCAACGGGTTTCCTTGGGTTGTACCGTATAGGTCTCGAAGTCCATTTCCCGCTCTTCGTCCTCATCAACCTCGGGATATTTGGGAATTTGAAGGACCATTCCCTTTTTTAGGGGCTGGGCATACAAATCCGTATTGTATCGCTTAATTTGCTCCTCGGTAACCCCATATTTCTGGGTCAAGCTAAAAAGGGTTTCCTTTCTCCTGACACGATGCCTTTGATAACCAATAGGTTCCACCTGTTTGGGCGTTTCCTCAACTTCCGGCTCAGGCTTTTGTATGGTTTCCGCACCTTCCACCTCCCCATTTACGGGAATGATCAAGATGGTGTTGGGTTTGATTTCCTCTACTTTTTTGATCTCTGGGTTTTCCTGAAGTATGGAATAGGGCGTTACCCGATAGTATTTGGCAATGCTGTAAATGGTTTCCCCCTCTTTTACCGCGTGGGTCACATAACGTTGTTGGGCCAGGGAAATGCCCAAGGACCAAAAGAAAAAAACAATCGAAAGGATTGCGGAAGTTTTATATAGTTTCATTCCCATTCTATAGTTGCCGGTGGTTTTGAACTAATGTCATATACCACCCTATTAACGCCTTTTACCCTATTGATTATTGTGTTGGACACTTTTTGTAAAAATTCGTAGGGTAGATTTACCCAATCCGCTGTCATACCATCGGTACTTTCAACGGCCCTTAATGCCACACATTTTTCATACGTCCGCTCATCGCCCATCACCCCTACACTATTTACGGGCAAAAGCATGGCTCCGGCCTGCCAGACCTTGTCATAAAGGCCATATTTTTTTAATCCATCAATAAAAATGGCATCCACCTCCTGGAGTATGGATACCTTTTCCGCGGTAATATCCCCCAGGATTCGAATCCCCAAACCAGGTCCTGGGAAGGGATGCCTACCCAAGATGGACTCGGGCATACCCATGGTCCTTCCTACACGTCTCACCTCATCCTTGAACAAAAGATGTAACGGTTCTACAATTTTCAGCTTCATATAGTCTGGCAATCCCCCAACATTATGGTGGCTTTTTATGGTTGCCGAAGGACCCCCACTGGCAGAAACGGATTCTATCCTATCTGGATATATGGTTCCTTGGGCCAACCATGTGGCATTTTCCACTTGATGTGACTCATCGTCAAAGACCTCAATAAAAATCCGACCGATTATCTTTCTTTTCCTTTCCGGTTCCGATTCACCCTTCAAAGCTTCCAAAAAGCGTGCCGAAGCATCCACACCCTTGACATTGAGTCCCATACCCTGATACTGCTCCAAAACCGTATGGAACTCGTTTTTACGCAGCAGCCCGTTGTTTACAAAGATGCAGTGCAGTTGTTTTCCTATGGCCTTGTGCAACAACATGGCCGCAACACTACTGTCCACACCTCCGGAAAGACCAAGGATAACATTTTCATCACCAATTTTTTCCTTCAGTTCCGCTACCGTGGTTTCCACAAAGGCATCTGGGGTCCAATCCTGTTTTAGTCCGGCTATGTCCACCAGAAAATTCTTCAAAATCCTTGAACCCTCTTTGGTATGATATACTTCTGGATGGAATTGAATTCCGTAGGTTTCCTCATTTTCAATCCGATAGGCCGCATGCTCAACGTCCTCCGTGCTGGCCAATAGACATGCATTTTCAGGGAGTTCCTTTATGGTATCGCTATGGCTCATCCATACCTGGCTGTGCTCAGAAATTCCTTTTAAAAAAGCTTCGTTTGGCTTAAAATTGGAAAGATGGGCCCGCCCATATTCCCGGGTTGCGGAGGGTGCCACATTTCCCCCACCCGAAATTGCCAAATATTGGGCTCCATAACAAATGCCCAAAAGTGGTTTTTTTCCCTTGATTCCGTTTAAATCCGGTTTAGGTGCATCACTGGCACGCACCGAATAAGGTGAACCTGAAAGAATCACCGCTTGATAAGGCGATAGATCTTTTGGGGGATTATTATAGGGTTTGATTTCGGAGTAAATGTTGAGTTCCCTCACGCGTCTGGCGATCAACTGGGTGTACTGGGAACCAAAATCTAGAATAAGGACTTGGTTTTGCATGGGCAAAAATAGCAAAATGCCCTATTTGCCAAAGCATCTTTTTAGGTATATTTATCCGTAGGTATTGTAAAGCAAATTCATGAAACATCTTACTGCTATCATATTTGGGGTTTCCATAGTTTTGGCGGCCTATTTTTTAGGGAATGCCTATGTAAAACGTGCCAATCCTCCCCAGGTCATATCGGTGACCGGCCTGGGCAACGAAAACTTCACTTCCGATCTAATTGTCTGGGAAGGACGTTTTTCCGCATTTAGTCCCGTATTGACCTCTGCCTTTGATGAATTGAATCGTCAAAAGGAAATTGTAAAAGACTATTTGATCTCCAAGGGAATTGATGATGACAATATCATTTTTAATTCGGTACAGACTTTGGAACAACGGGACAACCGATATGAAAATGGCAACTATGTCGGAAGCATTTTCCGAGGGTATGAGCTTTCCCAATCCGTACAGATTGAATCCACGGACGTGGCGAAAATTGAACAAGTGTCCCGTGAGATTACGGAATTGTTGAACAAAGGGGTGCAATTCAACTCTTCCCCACCACGATATTACTACACCAAATTGGCCGATCTAAAAATTGAAATGATTTCCAAGGCCACGGAAGATGCCCGTATCCGTGCGGAAAAAATTGCGGAAAATGCCGGTGGAACCCTGGGCGATTTGATTTCCGCCCGAATGGGGGTATTTCAAATTACGGGGCAAAATTCCGGTGAAGATTATAGTTGGGGAGGGGCATACAACACTTCATCCAAGAACAAAACCGCTTCCATAACCATGCGTTTGGAGTATAACGTGGACTAACCGACCAAACCACGGTACTCCGTTGGGGTAAGGCCCGTACTTTTTTTGAATTGTTTATTGAAATAGGCAATGCTGGAATAGCCCGTATCATAGGCTATCCTATAAATGGGTTCCCCGGTATTCTGAATCTGGTTACAAACGTGGGAAATCCGTAGCTCATTAATATATTCCACTACGGTCTTTCCCAATATCCTTTTAAAAAAACGACAAAACGATGCATTGTTCATCGCTACAATATCGGCCAACTCCGATATGGAAATGGTCTGACGATAATGCTCATGAATGTAATTGCAGACTTTTAATATGCGTTCCTCCTGATGCTTCTTATGGACCATTTTGTAGCTGGTAGGATTCAATGTCACGGTATCCCCATGTTCCGTAAACGTTCGGAGCAACTCCACTAATTTCAATAGTTTATCCAATCCCTGCGCTTGTGACAAGTGTTGTAAAAGCGTGACCAAACCCGTAGCATGGGGATTCCTGAAAAAAAGGCCTTTGCCCGATTGCAAAAGCAATTGCTCAATTTTGTAAAACTCGGGCATTCCTTCAAACCGTTGAAATACCTCAATTCCAAATTGAATGACGAAGACTTCAACGGACTTTTCAGAGGTGTTGAACTGCTCGTCCGTAATCCAGGAATGGGGTACATTGGACCCCACCAATACCAAATCATTGTTTTCAAAGTCTTCAATGCTCTCCCCAATAATGCGCTTGCCCCTACCCTGTTTTACGTAGCAAATCTCCATTTCTGGATGGTAATGCCAGTGAAACCCAAAGGCAGGTGCTTGCACCCAAAAATCCACAAAGGAATTGTCCAGGGATTTGGAGGACAATTTTTGGAAATCGGCTTTCATATAACTTTAAATTACTTGATTTTAACAGATAAAACCATATTACTGCAAATATTGAGTCATATATTGCAAATATCGAAAAAATAAAGGTGATTTTTTACCAATACTTTTGAAAAATGCCAACTTAATTATGAAAGTCAATATCCTCTACGTAATTCCACTGGTGCTTTTGTTTGGTTGTGGCGAAAAGCAGACCGTTGCCAGATATACTTCCTGGCAATCCAGTCAGACCGAAGAAAAAATCATCCGTCAAACCTTACGGGATTTTGAAAAAAAATACCCCAACATATCGTATCAATTCCAACCGATTCCGGGAAACTATACGGAAAAGCTACAATTGATGCTCGGTACCGGTAAGGCCCCTGACCTGTTCTGGTTGAAAGGGGATACCTCTCCGGCCTACATGAGTTTTGATGTCCTGGAGCCACTGGATCCCTTCTTGGAACAGGACCCCAATTTTGAAATCGATGATTTTTTTCCAGTATTCAGGGATGCTTTTAAATACCGGGGGAAGAACTATGGCGTGGCAAAGGACTTTAATGCCTATGTACTCTTTTACAATAAGCGGATGTTTGCTGAGGCCGGTTTGGACACGGTACCCACGACCTGGAAGGAGCTTTATACGTTTTCGGAAAAGCTCACCAAAGACACCAATGGAGATGGCAAAATTGATCAATATGGTTTTGTGATTGAACCCTCCATCGACATTGTAATGCCTTTTGCCTACCAAAACGGAGGGGAAATCATCACGGAGGATGGGGAAATCAAGATTGGAGATCCAGCGTTTGTTGAAGCGACCGAGTTCATGATGTCCCTCTATCGGGATGGCATAGCCACCAATCCAGCGGATGTGGGAGCCGGTTGGATGGGCGATGTCTTCTCCCGAAGGCAATGTGCCATGGCCATCTCTGGGGCCTGGTTGATTCCCTATTTAAAGGACAATGCCCCCGATCTGGAGTATGGTATTGTGGAACTTCCTAGGGGAAAACGGAAAGCGACCCTGGCCTTTTCGGTGGCCATGGTCATCCCCAAACAAAGTGGGCACAAGGAAGATGCCTGGCAAATGCTTTCTTACCTCAGTGGCAAGGAGGGCATGAAAACCTGGACGGAAAGCGGCATCGCGCTCCCCACCCGAAAAAGTGTTGCCGAGGAAAATGGATTCTATCAGGATAGCCTTTACAGTGTTTTTATGAAGAGTGTGGATTATGCCAAATTATATAAGGTGAATATGCAGGAACGATGGTTTGATGATAGCCAGGCGGCGATGCAGGGTATTTTTTACAAAAAAAAGGATATTGCCAAAACCCTTCAGGAACTAGCGGTCACCCTCGAAAAATATAAACTGGACTAGTATGAAATTTAAAAGTCGAAAAAAAGAACAGTTTTTCTGGGGCTATCTCTTTTTGGCCTTTCCCTTGTTGTTATTGACCGTATTTGTATTCTTCCCCATTGGGTTTGCCTTTGTAGTGAGCTTTTTTGATTGGAACTTGTTGATTCCGGACAAACCCTTTGTAGGCCTGGGTAACTATATTGAACTATTTAAAGACCCCGTTTTTATTAAGGCCATTAAAAACACCATTATCTATACTGTGGGAGTGGTTCCGGTACAAACCCTGCTGTCCTTGTTCCTCGCATTTATTATGAATCAGAAAATACGGGGCAGGGCCTTTTTTAGAACCGCATTTTACATTCCAGCCATTACTTCTTCCGTGGTGACGTCCATCATTTTTGTTTGGATCTATAGCAAGCCCGGGCTTCTCAACTATCTATTGAATTCCGCTGGGGTTGAATCCAATATTGATTGGTTGACCAATCCATTAACGGTATTGCCGTCCATCATGATGCTGAACATTTGGACCACCTCAGGTTATTTTATGGTTTCCTTTTTGGCAGGACTTCAAAACATCCCCTCAAGCTTGTATGAAGCGGCCAAAATAGATGGGGCTAACCAATGGCAGCAGTTTTGGAAAATTACCGTTCCCATGGTACGTCCAGTGACCTATTTTGTGGTCATTATGAGTTTAATTGGGTGTTTTCAGGTATTTGATCAAATCTTTATCATGAGTAGTGGCGGTCCGGACAATGCCTCCACCACCATGTCCTATTTTGTCTATCAGAATTCGTTCAAGTACTTCCGGTTTGGTTTCGGAGCGGCATCGGCAGCCATACTGGCCTTGTTGATTTTTGCCACAACCGTGATCCAGAAAAAATATTTCCCGCCAGATGCCTATTAAAATCGACCAAAAAAATCCAATGGAAATCCTGAGCCACCATCATAAAACCATTCAAGCCGACGAAGAAATGGGGGAAGTAAAACCGTATTCGGAACTGCACCGACCTCAATTCCATTTCTCTCCAAAAAAGAATTGGATGAACGATCCCAATGGGCTAATAACACACAAAAATGTCCATCATCTCTATTTTCAGTACAATCCCCATGGAAATCAATGGGGGCATATGAGTTGGGGCCATGCAACAAGTAGTGACAAGGTACATTGGCAAGAGCATCATGTGGCCATTGCGGAAAAGGAACATATGATCTTTTCCGGAACCACAGCCTTGGATTTGGACAAGGAAACCCTTATTGCGGCCTTTACCTCTTTTGAACATGCCCTTGACCCAAAGGGCGAACTAGTGGCCAAGGCCCAGCACCAGAGCATTGCAAAAAGTCATGACGATGGATTTTCCTATCAGGAAATTGCAGAAAATCCAGTGCTTGACATCGGTTCAATGGAATTCAGGGACCCCAAACTTTTCTTTGATCCCCGAACCCAAAAATGGAATATGTTGGTCAGTCTTCCCCTGGAACATAAAGTGGCGTTTTATCAGTCAACGGATCTCGAAAACTGGAAAAAAGCAAGTGATTTTGGACCCTTGGGCAACACCGCTGCCGTATGGGAATGTCCGGACCTTTTTAAACTTCGGGTTAAGGGCAGTGATACCCTAAAATGGGTGTTGACCTTATCTGCCGGCCATCCACAGGAGGGACAACTGGGAATGCAATACTTTATTGGGGACTTTAACGGCACCCATTTCATTCCCGATCCCCATCCCTACCCCCTTTATCTGGATTACGGAAAGGATTTTTATGCCGGGATAACTTTTGCCAATACGGACCATAAGGACCACGTTACCATGATGGCGTGGGTGGGATCGCATTGTTACAGTTCGGATACCCCTACCCATATCTGGAGGGGAGCGATGTCACTTCCGCGTGATTTGTTCCTTACCGAGACCGAAAAGGGTTATCGATTACAGAGCAGGCCCCCACATTCTTATTTGAATGCATTGTACAGCCAACCCTGGCTGCGGGAAGGGCTACATCTGTATAATGGGACTGTGGAACCACCATTTAAATGCAAAAGCTTTGTGGTCCGCCTCACCATCAAAAACGAGGGCATTACCACCGCCGGAATCAAAATCCTTAAGTCAAAAAACTGTGAAACGATTGTTGGTGTAGACTTTGGGAAAGGGGAGATTTTTATTGACCGGTCCACGTCTTCATCCCATAAATTCAATGGGAAATTCTTTGGAAAGGATGCCGTGCCCCTAGATGCCACATGGAAAGCCATACAACTTGACATTTTTGTTGACCAATCCATTGTGGAGGTCTTTGTCCAAAACGGCACGCATACCCTTACCAATTTGGTATTTCCCGATAAGGATGGCAACACCATTAAACTGTTTGCAAAGGGTGGTAAGGCCCATTTTGAAAAAGTAGACATACGAACGGTTAAAAGTATTTGGAAATGAAAGCCTTAAAAATCCAAAAAATCCTGTTTTTTGCAATTCTTGGAATAGCGACCTTAATCTATATTGGTCCATTTCTGTTTTCATTGTCCATAAGCTTCAATGCGGATAAAAATGTGTTTGACTGGCCCATAAAGCTTCTGCCCGAGACCTTTACTTTGGACAATTACAAAAATGTTTGGAACGAGCTTCCCTTTGAAAAATGGCTGTTCAACAGTGTCCTTGTAACCTTGATACAGACGGTGACCAACGTATTTTTTTCAGCTTTGGCGGGCTTTGCTTTTGCCCGACTGGAATTCAAGGGAAGAAAACTGATTTTTGGATTGTTGTTAAGTAGTTTAATGATACCTGGCATCATTCTCCTGGTCCCCAAGTTTATTATCTTGAATGAATTCCGAATGATCAATAGCTATGCCGGGCTCATCATTCCTGGATTGGTCGGGGTCACCAATATCTTTTTAATGAAACAATTTTTTGAGACCATTCCAAAGGACCTGGAACAAGCGGCCCTGATCGATGGATGCTCTTATTTTAGAATTTTCTGGCAGGTATTCCTGCCCATTTCCAAGCCGGCATTGGCAGCGGTAGCCATCTATACCTTTCAGGGTTCCTGGAACGAGTTTCTTTGGCCAGTTATCGTAACCTATACAGAAGATATGTACACCCTGCCCTTGGGAATGGCGAGTTTACGGACCGAACTATTAACGGATTGGCCACTGCTCATGGCGGGCACTATTTTGATATCATTGCCTACCCTTGTCATTTTTATAGTTTTCCAACGCTATTTTGTGCAAGGTGTGGCAAGTTCAGGACTAAAAGGATAAAAAATTGACTAACATCGAATAAATGGCAACAATACAAATTAAGAATCTTGAAAAAGTATATCCCGGTGCGGAACGGGCCACCATTCAAAAGGCGAACCTAAGCATCCAGGATAAGGAATTTGTTGTTCTGGTTGGGCCTTCGGGCTGTGGAAAATCCACATTGTTGCGAATGATCGCGGGACTGGAGGAAATCACTTCCGGGGAACTGCAAATTGACGGTGGGCGCATGAATGAGCTTTCCCCAAAGGACCGTGATATTGCCATGGTATTCCAAAACTATGCGCTGTATCCCCATATGACCGTCTTTGATAATATGGCCTTTGGATTAAAGCTTAGAAAGACCCCAAAAAAGGAAATAAAGCAAAAGGTGGAACGTGCCGCCAAGATATTGGACATTACCCATTTATTGGATAGGCGTCCCAAAGATATGTCCGGGGGGCAACGCCAAAGGGTGGCCATTGGGCGTTCCATAGTACGGGATCCAAAGGTATTCCTATTCGATGAGCCCCTATCCAACCTGGACGCCAAATTAAGGGTCCAGATGCGTGCCGAAATCAAAAAGCTGCACCGCCAGTTGAATGCTACCATCGTTTATGTCACCCACGACCAGATCGAAGCCATGACCATGGGTGATCGTATTGTCGTATTAAAGGATGGTATTGTCCAACAATTTGACTCTCCCATGAACCTGTTCAACAATCCCCAAAATAAGTTTGTGGCCGGGTTCATCGGTAGCCCTTCCATGAATTTTATTGAAGGGGAAATCGTGATGCAGAAGGAAGCAACCTTTAAGTCCAAGGATTTACAGTTTGCGGTTCCCAAGGATTTGAGGCCCTGTTTAAAACCTTATGAAGGTAAAAACGTAATTTTCGGCTTCCGCCCGGAATATATCTATGACAAGGCCGTGGAAAAAGGCAAACGCCTCTCCGAAAGCATGGAAATTGAAGTGGAAGCCCTGGAACCCATAGGCAGTGAAACCTTTGTCTATTTCCATTTTTGTGGCAATCCCGACCATAGTTTCTGCTTCAGGAGCAATTCACAACTGGCCTACTCCGTAGGTGATAAAATCACTATTGGGGTGGATATTGATAGGCTCCGGTTTTTTGAGGCGGATACCGAAAAAAGAATTATGTAACCATTCCATAGTAAATTAGTACGAAATCAACCCGATGGCTCAAAGCCATTCGGGTTTTATAATAAAGAAAAACCTATGAATCAGAACGACACGTTACTACACTACGACCAAGGGGAAGGTGAACTCAAAAATTGGATTGTTGCGGAAACCGATTTTAAGACGAATGTCCAGGGCAAGGCCGAAGTGGTCATGAGTTTGGGCAATGGCTATTTGGGAACCCGGAGCTGTACGGAGGAAAGCTATCTTGGACAGGTAAAGAATACGTTTGTATCCGGAACCTTCAACAAGCCGGGCAAAAATGATGTTACCGAATTGCCCAATGCTGCCGATATGCTCGGCATGGACATTTTTATCAATGGTGAATTGTTCAGTCTCGAAAAAGGAAGCTTCACCAATTACAACAGGCACCTCAACCTCAAGACCGGAGAACTGAAACGCTCCTTCCGTTGGTTGTTCAAGGAAAGGACCTACGATTTTGAATTCCGAAGGTTTGTCTCGTTCCAAGATCTTCATCTCATTTGCTCGGAAGTCCACATTACCCCTCAGGATGATAACGCCCACATTCAAATCAAATCAGGTATCAATGGGCAGGTGACCAATAGTGGCGCCCAACATTTTGAGGAAGGTGAAAAACGAATTTTTGACAAGGAATACCTTCAAATGTTGCAGACCACCACCGCATCGGAAATAACCTTTGTGCACAACACCCATCACGATTTTTCGGGAACGGAGGCAGCGGTTTCTTCACGATTTGAAATGGATCGAAGGAAAGTAGTGATGTTCTACGAAGCTTCCCTGGGCAAGGGAACAACACTTCATCTCACCAAAATTTCGAATATCCATACCACCCGTGACCAAGAACTGGACGGTAAGTCCCTGGAGGAAATCCGTTCCCTGTCCTTGGAGAACCTAAAAATCCAATCCAAAAAGGGGTATAATGCCTTGTTGGATGAAAGTGCCAAAGCCTGGGATGCCTATTGGCAACGGATGGATATTCTAGTGGACAGCGAAAATCAATACGATCAATTGGCCATACGCTTTGCGCAATACCAGCTTTTGACCATGGCGCCAAAACATGATTCCCGCTATGGCATTGGTGCCAAAGGACTTTCCGGCGAAGGGTACAAGGGGCATTCGTTTTGGGATACCGAAATATTCCTGGTACCCTTTTTCACCTATACCTTTCCAGAAATTGCGCGAAGCCTATTAAAGTACCGCTATATTACCATTGCCGGTGCCCGTAAGAAGGCAAGGGAAAATGGGTATCGGGGTGCCATGTACCCCTGGGAGTCAGCCTGGGCAGATGATGGGGAAGTCACCCCCGTATGGGGCGCCGCGGACATTATTACCGGGGAGGCCACCAAAATATGGAGCGGTTTTATTGAACAACACATCACATCGGACATTGCCTTTGCCGTTTGGCAATACTATATGATAACCGGGGATGATGATTTTATGGAAAAATATGGGTACGAAATTCTTCTTGACACCGGTATTTTCTGGAGCAGTCGCTTGGAATGGAACGAGGAAAAACAGGAATACCATATCAACAATGTTGTAGGTCCGGATGAGTACAAAGAGCATGTCAATAACGATGCCTTCACCAATCACACCGCTAGGTGGTGCATGGAAAATGCCTCCCGATACTATGATATCCTTAAAACCGAAAATCCCACACTTTTTGAAACGCTTAACCAAAAGCTCCATCTGGATGAGGAGATTGCGGAACTGAGGACCCGTTTTGACAAGGTATACCTTCCACAGCCCAATCAGGATAATGTTATCCCTCAGGACGACGATTATCTATCGCTGCGGCAAATGGATTTGACCAAGTACAAAAACCAAAAACAGGTAGGGTCCATTTTTCAAGATTACAACTTAGATCAGGTGAACCAAATACAGGTTACCAAACAAGCTTCCGTGGTCATGCTGATGTACCTACTGGAACATAAGTTTGACCATGCCATTAAAAAAGCCAATTATGAGTACTATGAGCCAAGGACCTTGCACGATTCTTCATTGAGTTTATCCACACATGCCATATTAGCAGCGGACATTGATAATCTGCCTTTGGCCTACGCTTTGTTCGAACGCGCGGCACGAATAGATTTAGGGCCCAATATGAAAAGTTCGGACCATGGTATTCATGCGGCTTCATTGGGGGGCATTTGGCAAATTTTGGTCTGCGGATTTGGAGGGGTACGAATGTTGGATGGAAAATTGCGAATTAATCCTAAATTGCCGCCTCAAATCAAGGAAATCACCTATCCCATCAATTGGAAGGGTAACTATTTGAAAATAAAGGTTTCCGAGGAAAAAATTGCCATTACCAATACCGGTAATCGTGCCGTAAATCTTTCCCTATTGGGACAAGATTTGACGGTTGAAAGGGAATTGACTGTGAAAAAGACATAAAAAACGATGATAAAAGGATTTATTTTTGATTTGGACGGGGTCATTACGGACACGGCCGAACTTCATTACCTCGCCTGGAAAAAACTATCCAATGACATGGGATGGGCATTTGATCGGGAAGTCAATGAAAAACTTCGTGGGGTATCCCGAATGGATTCCATCCACATTATCAAAGACCATAACAACGCCCAAGTTTCGGAATCTAAATTGGTGGAATTGGCGACTCGTAAAAACAATATTTATGTGGATAGCCTTGATCAAATGAGTCCAAAAGATTACCTGTCCGGTGCCCAGGAACTGTTGACACTTTTACGACAGGAAGGTTTTAAGGTCGCCTTGGGCAGTGCCAGTAAGAATTCCACCAAGGTACTTGACCAATTGGAGGCCACTAAATTCTTTGATGTTATTGGAGATGGCAATAGCGTGTCCAAAAGCAAGCCTGCCCCGGATATTTTCCTGTTTGGGGCAAAAAAATTGGATTTACAGCCCAGTGAATGCATTGTTTACGAGGACGCCGAAGCGGGTGTCGATGCTGCCAAAGCGGGAGGTTTTTACACCGTTGGTATTGGTCCGGAGGAACGTGTAGGTCATGCCGATGTCCGTTTTGATACCATGAAGGAAGCTACCTTATTTGCCGTGAAAGCACATTTTAAAGACTTGTTCTAGAAAAAACGTCGATCATAAAAAGTAAAAGCCCCGGGAACCACTCCGGGGCTTTTTAAGTAAAATCAAAACCAACCTAAACACATGAATTATCTAATTCAAATTTTTAAAGGGTTGCAACCCTTTTCATAGCAATTTGTGTATAGAACAATCCAACTCGCTTTAACCCTACCCTTTTTTTGAATTATTTTTGAAAAAAGTTTCGTTTTGGACCAATTAATCTTTCAACAAATTAAAAATGAGCTAATTAACGGAAGCGTAAAAAAAGGCCATCCGTTTAAATATTTTGCTTTGGGAACACTTTCCGGAAATATTCCTTGTCAACGTACGGTAGTTTTACGAAAGGTCCAACCCAATCTTCAATTATTGTTCTACACGGACAAACGCTCCCCAAAAGTGGAACAGATACATCGGAACAATACCGTCTCTGCCCTGTTCTACCATCCCAAAAAAATGATACAGCTGCAAGTGGAGGGAAAGGCGGACATTAAGGAGAACCCTGAAATGTTGCGAAAGATATGGAAATCCATTCCGGCCAAATCCAGAAAGGACTATACAACGGTACTCCCCCCGGGAATTAAAATAGACCAACCCGATGGCATAGAATACCTCACGGAAAGTGACCACTTTTGTATGGTGGAGATCCAACCTACACGCATTGAATACTTAAAACTGAAACAACCCTACCATTTACGGGTAGAATTTCTAAAAATGGAAGGCGGGTGGAGCGGCACTTTTTTAATACCGTAGGATCAAAAATTTCCCTTCCAAGGGCTTAAGTGCGCCTTTGAGCATGGGAATAAGGGCTTCCCCGTGTTCCAAATACAATTCTGAAAAATTCAGTTGCCGTTCCTGTAGGGAATAATTGGGGAACAACGTATTCTGAAGCTCGGTCAACCGAATGACATGGTCCTTTAGTTTTCGTTTCTGGGCCTTCAGCAAGCGTTTTTCAAGAAAATCCAACCCCTTTTTTTGTTTTACCTCCTGTGCTTTTACAGCACCTAAAAAGGACTTATCCGTTTGTTCGGCCAATTCGTACAGCTGGGAAAATTGTTCTTCCAACAGTTTTTTCTGGGGGGAAAAATCAATATCAATATTGGAAATCTTTCGGATTTTCTTGTTGATCAGACTATTCTGTTTCAGAAATAGATCGGACACTTCCAGTTGAAGCTTTTTTACCTTCTTCGCTTCTTTTTCGGTTATGACCAGAGCCGAATTCCTCAGTAACAACATGGGAAAGGTAATGCCCATGGCTTCAAAATACGCTTTGAGCTCCAACCAATAGGCCAATTCACCACCCCCTCCAATATAGCAAAGATTGGGTAGGATCGTTTCCTGATACAAGGGCCTGGCGACCACATTGGGGGAAAAACGCTCGGGATGGGTTGCAATCTCCTGTTCCAGTTCCGCCTTCGTAAACTGAATATCGGTATCATTTATCGCATAAGAACCCCCTTTTTCCACAATCCGTTCGCGGAGCCCCTCCTTTACATAGAAATAATTGATTTCCCTTGGGTTTACCTGGATTTTATAATCCCCTGTGACAGCGGAGAGTTCTGCTATGGTTTTAGTAATCGAATGATAGGGTTGGTTTTCAAAGATGTCCTTTTTGATAAAGGGAATAAAAAGTTCCTTCAACCGAACATCATCACCATCAACAACCACAAGGCCCAACTCACCGAAAAGGGTATTGGCCAAAAATCGGGTCGCGTCCGTAAGTGAAGTATGTCCCAAGTAAGCTTCTTTGAATAGCGCTTTAAGTACATTGGCATTTTTGGAGTTACCAAGTTTTGCCGAGACGACCTCAAAAACTTCTTCCAATCCATTGGTATCCATTCTGCCAACGGCACCTCCGGAAGTCCTGTTCCATTGTATTTTTTTCCCCTGGAAATTGAAATGGTTGATTTCGTCAAAATCATGGTCTTCGGACGCCATCCAAAACACGGGGACAAAGTCGTTCTCCGGATAGGCTTTCTTGAGCTCTTCACACAAGTTAATGACCGAAATGATCTTATATAGAAAATATAAAGGACCCGTAAAGAGGTTCAATTGATGTCCCGTTACAATGGTGTAAGTATGCTGTTTTTTCAAGGAATCGATATTCTGTAACGTCCCTTCCGATGCTTCAATCCCATGATACTGCTTTACCAATGCCTCGGACAGCAATTCCCTATGGCCCAAAGGAAAATTCCTGGATTTTTCCTCAAATTGTGCTTTAAAATTTTCAAGGGAGGGGAAACGGTTATAGAACGGTTTTACATTTTCACTTTCATCCAAATAATCACAAATCAATTTGGAGAAATAACCCGTCTTCCTAAAAGGGATACAGTCTACTTCCATTCAAACTTAAATATCAGGCTAAAGATAAACCACTTCTACCATTGCACTCCTAAAAATAAGTTAATTGCACAATGCGCGTTTTTTTAATTAGATTTGATTTCTAAGCTAACGAAACCCTTTATGAAGCGATTATTACTATCCCTTTCCCTTATTTTTACGATATCCCTTTTTTCCCAAGGGCTTCAATCCCCCTCCGAATTTCTCGGCTATGATTTGGGCACCCAATTCAGTAGGCACCATGAGGTGGTGGACTATTATGAGCATATTGCGAAAAGTGAAAGTTCACGGGTAAAGTTGCTGGAATACGGCCAAACCTACGAGCGCAGGCCTTTGGTACTGGCTTTCGTTTCTTCGGCCGAAAACCTTGCGAACCTGGAAAGTATCCAACAAGAACACCTAAAAGCATTGGAAGGTGAAGGAAATGCCTCCAAAGCCATTGTTTGGTTAAGTTACAACGTACATGGCAATGAAAGCGTCGGCACGGAGGCCGCCATGAAGACCATTTATGAACTGCTGACCGAGAAAAGTGGGTATTTGGAAAATACCGTGGTCATTATTGATCCCTGTATAAATCCGGATGGCAGAGATCGTTATAGCAACTGGTACAACCAATATAAAAATACCCCATATCAAGTGGACCCCAACAGCAAAGAACACCATGAAGGATGGTGGTCCGGGAGAAGCAACCACTATATGTTCGATTTAAATAGGGACTGGGCCTGGTTGACACAGGTAGAAAGCCAACAACGTATTAAAGAGTACAACAAATGGTTGCCCCACGTTCATGTGGACTTTCATGAGCAAGGGGTAAACAACCCCTATTATTTTGCGCCAGCCGCAGAGCCCTATCATGAAGTGATTACCGATTTTCAAAGAAACTTTCAGGAAACCATTGGAAGGAACCATGCCAAATATTTTGATGCCAATGGATGGTTCTATTTTACCAAGGAGGTTTTTGATCTGTTCTATCCAAGCTATGGCGATACCTACCCTACCTATAATGGGGCCGTTGGCATGACCTACGAACAAGGGGGCAGTGGGCGCGCAGGGTTGGGGATTATTACTGGAATAGGGGACACACTTACCTTGAAGGACCGGATTGCGCACCACTTCACCACAGGGCTGTCCACCGTTGAAGTAGCTTCCAAAAATGTGGAAAAACTAACCAGCGAATTCAAAAAGTTTTACAAGGACAGGGATTTTAAGTACAAGAGCTATGTATTAAGTGGCAATCCAGATCATATCAACGCATTGGAAAACCTGTTGTCCGATCACGAAATTGTGTACGGTAGGGCAAAGAAAGGTACCGTAAAAGGGTTCAATTATGCCTCAAGGACCACAAAATCGAAAAATATAGACGATAATTCATTGGTCGTTTCCACCGATCAAGCCAAAGGAACCATGGTCAAGGTACTGTTTGAACCCAATGCTAAATTGAGCGATTCACTGACCTATGATATTACAGCGTGGTCACTCCCTTATGCCTATGGGCTGGATGCCACCGCGAGCCCCTCAAATGTCCCTTATGAGGTAACGGAAGAATGGAATATGTATCCTCCAAAAGGTGCGAATATCCGTGAAGGGGCCTATGCCCATATTTTAGAGTGGAACAGTATGAGGGATGCGCGTTTCCTTGCGGATTTGTTACAGAACGGTATTCGGGTCAGGACCGCTCATGCACCCTTTAGTATCAATGGTCAATCGTTTGCAAGGGGCAGTCTTATTATTGTTTCTTCGGACAATGCTGAAAAGAAGGATTTCATTGAGGTGCTTTCCACAGTGGCCCATAAGCACCATACGCTGCTCACGCCCACAAATACCGGTTATGTGGATTCCGGAAAGGATTTTGGCTCACGCTATGTGCAAATGATAAAAAAACCGAAAGTGGCCATTCTTGCCGGTGGCCCCACCTCTACCCTTCGTTTTGGTGAAATATGGCATTTCTTTGAAAGGCAATTGCATTATCCGCTGACCGTAATCGATGTCGACTACGTGGATCGTGTAAACCTGGATGAATATGACATTTTTGTCCTGCCCGGAGGTCGCTATTCCCAGTTTATGAATGAGGATAGGCTAAAGGCCCTAAAAAATTGGGTTCAAAACGGTGGTAAATTAATTGCCATGGGAGGGGCCATAAAAGGAATAGACGGGGAAAACGGCTTTGGCATCAAACAAAAGGAACACACTAAGGACAGTTCGGATGCCAACCTAATGCCCCACAAGGACCTTCAGCGGGAATCCATGAAGAATGCCATCACGGGGGCCATCTTTGAGACCAAGGTAGATAACACCCATCCTTTGGCCTATGGATATGGAAACCAATACTTTACTTTAAAACTTGGCAGTGACACCTACGACTATCTACCCCATGGAAATACGGTATACCTAGAAAACAAAACCAAGCCTGTTTCGGGTTTTGCGGGCAGTGAAATCCAAAAAAAGATTGGAAAATCCTTGGTGTTTGGCGTTGAAAAATATGGTAGGGGCCGAGTGGTGTACATGGTGGACAATCCCCTTTTTAGGGGTTTTTGGGAAAATGGAAAGCTCTTTTTTGCCAATGCCCTCTTTATGGTGAATTAAAATCCATGCTCAAGGGAATACACCATATTGCCATTATTTGTTCCGATTATCACAAATCCAAGCATTTTTACACCAAGGTTCTTGGTCTGGAAGTTTTGAGGGAAACCTACCGCGAACAACGCAACTCCTACAAATTGGACTTGGCGCTGAACGCCCATTACACCATTGAATTGTTTTCCTTCCCCAGTCCTCCGGAAAGGACAAGTGGTCCCGAAGCTTGTGGACTACGCCATCTGGCATTTGAAGTGGAAGATGTTGAAGCCGTGGTAATGCAGCTCAACGAGGCAGGGATAGCAACGGAACCCATCCGTATTGATGAGCTTACCCAAAAGAAGTTTACCTTTTTTGCGGACCCGGATAACCTGCCCCTGGAGATTTACGAAGGCTAAAACGGGAGCTTTTTTGTTTTTTTAAGGTTTTTAACAGTCCGTTGTTAAAATTCACATTAATTTTAATAGCGTATCCGTAAGTAAGCGCAGAACGTTACGTCAAACTGAACTGGTTTCAGATTCTCATCATAAAGAATTCATATTCAGTATAATGAGATTCCGAGGTACATTCGGAATAACGCGAAAAACAATAGTACAACACAAAACGAACATTCATTAATTTTACATAAAATTAGGAATCATGAAAACGAAACTAATATATGGTATGAAACCATGGGTCTTTTTACTCGGTCTTATTTTGACGGGGTTGAGTGTGCAGCACACCAGGGCCTTTCAACAAGATCAAGAACGGTTTTCCGAATATAAAGGGGAAATCTTTGATGCAAACACAAAAAAGCCTTTGGCTTTGGCATCCATCGCATTGGCCAATTCAAACATCAGCACCGTCTCCAATGCGGATGGTGAATTCCTTTTAAAAATACCGGCATCCACAACCGAAGGTAAGATTGTTATTGCCTTTTTGGGGTATGAAAGCAAAACCATCCCTTTGAACGAACTGAAGGAAGACGGCAATAAAATTCCTCTGAAAGTATCTTTTACACAACTGAGCAGTGTGAACATTAATGCTCCAAGGGATGCTGAAAAGCTGGTCCGGGAAGTCTTCTCCAGAAGAGGGGAAAAATACACGGACAACAATACGGTTATGACCGCTTTTTATAGGGAAACCATTAAAAAACGTCGAAAAAATGTCTCCCTATCGGAGGCTGTGGTCAATATTTATAAAGCCCCGTACTCCTCCAATAGGAACGATGCCATGAAGTTGTTCAAGGCAAGGAAAAGCACGGATTACAGTAAATTGGATACCGTTGCCCTAAAACTACAGGGCGGACCTTTCAATACGCTTTATGTGGACATCATGAAGTATACCGATTTTATTTTCGTGGATGGCCTTGTGGATAATTACGTATTTAATTTTGAGCGTTCTACGTATATCAATGACCGGTTGATCTATGTGATTTCATTTAGTCAACTGCCTTCTATTAGGGATCCATTGTACCAAGGGGAATTATTCATAGATTTTGAAAACAAAACGCTGACCAGTGCCATTTATCAGTTGAACATTACCGATCGTAATTTGGCATCGAAGCTTTTTGTCCGAAAAAAACCGGCAAGGGTGGACGTGTGGCCCACGGAAGTTGCCTATCGAGTGGACTACAGGGAAAAGGATGGGAAATGGTATTATGGCTATAGCAACGTACTAATGGAATTTAAGGTAAACTGGAAGGGTAAGCTCTTCAATTCCGTCTATAGCATGGCCGCCGAAATGGCCATAACCGATTGGAAGAAAAATACCTCTGGGGAATCACTCAAAAACAAGGACAAAATAAGGCGTTCCATCATCCTTACCGATGAGGCCATTGGATTTGCCGACCCTGATTTTTGGGGGGAATACAATATTATAGAACCCGAAAAGTCCATTGAGTCCGCCATTAAGAAAATCCAAAGACAGCTCAGGCGCGCCAATAGAAGTGGGGCAACCGTCCCGTAAGCGCTTTTTTGTTTGCCAGAAAAAATAAAATCCCCTTTCGGGGATTTTTTTATTGGGTCTTAAATTCCAAAATGGTCTTTCGTATAATGGCGATACATTCGTACAACTGCTCCTCGGTCATGATCAAAGGAGGTGCAAACCGTATGATATTTCCATGGGTGGGCTTGGCCAACAATCCGTTCCCCTTAAGTGCCATACAAATATTCCAGGCCGTTGAACTATCTTCCGTATCATTGATGACAATGGCATTCAACAGCCCTTTACCACGGACCAAACGCACCAAATCACTTTCCTGAATCAGTTTCTCCATTTCCGCTCGGAAAATTTTTCCAAGGGTATCGGCATTTTCCGCAAGTCGTTCCTCCTTTACCACTTCCAAAGCGGCAAGGGCAACGGCACATGCCAACGGATTCCCCCCAAAAGTGGAACCATGGTTACCGGGACGAATGACATCCATAACCTCATTATTCGCCAAAACGGCGGAAACGGGAAATACGCCCCCGGAAATTGCTTTTCCCAAAATCAACACATCCGGTTTTACCTCTGGTGTTCCCGAACAGTTCTTATCTGCACAGGAACAATTGCCGCAGGTGGCCAATAATCTACCCGTTCGTGCAATCCCCGTTTGCACTTCGTCCGCTATGAAAAGGACATTTTTGGACCTGCACAACTCAAAAGCCTCCTTGATATAGTTCTTATCGGGGACATAAACCCCAGCTTCCCCCTGAATGGGTTCCACTAAAAATGCCGCTACATTTTTGTCTTTCAACACTTCGGAAAGGGCATTGATATCGTTATACCGTATCGAAACTATCCCTGGGGTGAAGGGTCCAAAATTCTCCGTGGCTATGGGATCGTTGGATGCCGAAATAATGGAAATGGTACGACCGTGAAAGTTATTCTGGCAGACCACTATTTTGGCCTGATTGGAAGGAATACCCTTTTTCTCATATCCCCACTTACGGGCCAGTTTCATAGCAGTTTCCACTGCTTCGGCCCCTGTGTTCATGGGCAATAACTTGTCAAACCCAAAAAATTCCGTGGCATACTTTTCATATCTACCCAGGACATCATTGTAAAACGCACGGGAAGTCAACGTTAGATTCTCTGCTTGATTTTTTAATGCGGAAATAATCTTAGGATGGCAATGTCCCTGATTTACTGCGGAATAGGCCGAAAGAAAATCATAATATTTCTTTCCTTCCACGTCCCAAACATAAACACCTTCCCCCTTACTCAAAACAACGGGAAGGGGGTGATAGTTCTGTGCTCCATACTGGTTCTCCAATGCAATGGCATCTTGCGAAGTAAGTGTATCAACTACTGCCATGATCAAAAATTTTAGAATACGACTTTAGCTATTCCTTCTGCACCTTTATCCTTTCGACGAGTATCGAAAATTCAGCGTAGGAGAGAAATCATCCCTGTAGCAACACAAATTTAAAAATATTTCCACACGATGCCTATCCTATGTTAGGAGTTGTCCCGTTTATGGGCCAAAACGGAAATCTGCAACTCCACGCGCTTCAGTTCGCGTAGGACATCATTCTTGTC
Organism: Croceivirga sp.; assembly: GCA_028281025.1. Lineage (GTDB taxonomy): Bacteria > Bacteroidota > Bacteroidia > Flavobacteriales > Flavobacteriaceae > Croceivirga. The sequence continues at coordinate 136,828 of JANQKR010000037.1, read as the reverse complement.
AATCTGCATCCAAACGTACAATTTCATCATGGCCATAAAAATCAAACAGCAAAAACCGGCAGAGGCCCAAACGATTAAGTCCTTTGTGGCCTCAGCATCAAAAAATTGCACCAGAACGTAAATGAAACATCCAAAGAGCGCTAAGTGCATAATATTCATGATGATGGCCAGCCAGCCCATTTTGCTTTTATACACCTCCGTAATCTTACCGAACAGGTTTTTTTCTTCCAATTCCTCATAAAACTGTGCCTCTTCCTTGGAAAGTGTTTCTTTGATCAACTCATCCAATTGTTCAATCTCTTTTTTCATCCTTTCTTATTTTTAGTTCTTCCTTTATTTTTTCGCGGGCCCTGAACAACCTCGTTTTTACCGTATTTACGGAGGTGTTGGTGATAGCGCTGATTTCCTTTAAACTGTACTCCTCCAGGTAGAACAATCGTAACACCATTTTCTGTTCCAAGGGTAAGGTGGCCATTACCTTTAGAATTCGATTGATTTGGGCTTCCTTGGTAATTAAGGGTTCAGGAACCGTTTCATGGTTCTCCCAGAACTGCGGTTTGACCTCTTTTTTCCGTTTGGTCTGTTTGGCAATGGTGTCCAAGGCCTTTCGACCAGCTATGGTCATGGCCCAACTCCCAAAACTATTGCTGTCCCGTAGCATATGGATTTTGGCCAGAACGGTACTCCATGTATCTTGGGTAACATCCTTGGCCAGCTCCCAATCGTCCAAATAGCGATACGCATGGGCACAGAGTTTGGTGTTCCATCGCCTTACCAAGAGGTCCAGGGCCTTTTTATTCCCTCCTTGATAGGAAATGACCAGTAACGAGTCCACTATTCTATTTGGTTTACCCATGGTTTACATACTATGGACGGTAATCTTTTAAAAAGGTTCCCCGCCCATAAAATTTCTTCTCAATTTACAGCCCTTAAACCATTATTTTTGCGGCATGCGAAAAAACAGGCGCCAATTTTTTGAACGTGTGGAAGTGGTGGATGCGGGAGCCAAAGGGAAATCCGTGGCAAAAGCACCGGACGGTAGGGTTATTTTTTTGTCCAATGCAGTACCTGGCGACATTGTGGACATACAGACCCATAAAAAACGTAAGGCCTATTTTGAAGGGGTCGCTACACATTTCCATACCTATTCCGAAAAAAGGGCAGTCCCGGTCTGTGAACATTTTGGGACCTGTGGTGGCTGTAAATGGCAACATATGTCCTACACGCACCAGTTGTTTTATAAGCAAAGGGAGGTTGAAAACAACCTTAAACGTATTGGTGGGATAACACTACCGGGGATTTCCCCAATTTTAGGTTCCAAAAAGCAGTACTTCTACCGAAACAAGATGGAATTCTCCTTTTCGGATTCCCGATGGTTGTCCGAGGAGGAAATCCTATCGGATGCCACCATTGAAAACAGGAACGCCCTTGGATTTCATATTCCCGGGATGTGGGACAAAATCCTGGATATCAGGAAATGTCACCTGCAGGAGGCCCCATCCAATGCCATTCGGCTGGCAGTCAAGTCTTTTGCCGAAGATTGGGGAATGACCTTCTTTAATCCCAAAAAACAGCAGGGGATGTTACGAACGCTTATGATCAGAACCGCATCAACGGGAGAAATCATGGTGGTCCTCCAGTTTTTTGAAGACCACAGGGAAAAAAGGGAACTCCTGTTGCATCATTTGGTGGAGAAATTCCCAGAAATCACTTCATTGCAATACATCATCAATACCAAAGCAAATGACACCATTTACGACCAGGAGGTGGTTTGCTATTCGGGCAACGATCATATTGTAGAGGAAATGGAAGGATTGAAGTTTAAGATCAATGCCAAATCCTTTTATCAGACCAATTCCGAGCAGGCCTATGAACTTTACAAAATAGCGAGGGATTTTGCCGGCCTAACGGGAAAGGAGTTGGTTTACGATCTATACACAGGCACGGGAACCATTGCCCAATTTGTGGCAAAAAGGGCAAAAAAAGTGATTGGGATAGAAGCGGTTCCGGAGGCTATTGCGGATGCCAGGGAAAATGCTCAAAACAATGGTATTGACAATGTGGCGTTTTTTGTGGGGGATATGAAAACGGTTCTGGACCACCAATTTATTGCGCTCCACGGTCGACCGGATGTGATTGTGACCGATCCCCCCAGGGACGGAATGCACAAAAAAGTTGTTGAACAATTGTTAAACATTGCTCCAGAAAAAATCGTTTATGTAAGTTGCAACAGTGCTACACAAGCTCGGGATTTGGCCCTTATGGATGCATCCTACCAAGTGGTAGGCGTACAACCTGTGGACATGTTCCCGCAGACCCACCACGTGGAAAATGTAGTACTTTTACAAAAGCGATAGTGAACTTACGAATGAATCGATTTTTCCCGGTCTTACTCCTCCTCTTGCTCATAACCCACTTTGCTTCCTGTGAAAAGGACGATATCTGTGTGGAAGGGGACACGCCCCTTCTTGTCATTGGTTTTTACGACGTTTTGGATACCCTGGAGTTTAAATCCGTGCCTACCCTTAGAATAAAGGCAATAGATAATGATAGTATTCTGAGCGATAGTGAGGAATATGGGTTTGGAGATCGCGCCAATTCCCCGGATTCCCTTTTTGTTCCGCTTCGTATAATGGAACCCACCACCCAATTTGAGCTTATTTCCAGCTCAAGTGCGGACGAGGAAGGCAATGAAACAGGAAATAGGGACACCCTCACCTTTACCTATACGGTCAATGAGGAATTCATTTCCAGGGCCTGTGGCTTTATCGCCAACTTTGATGGTTTGGACACCATTAGACAGGTTTCAGCCGAAGATTGGATAAAACGAATTTCGATTTCTGAAAAAAATGTTGAACGCTCAAATGCCATCCATGTCAAGATATTCCATTAGTCTTTTCTTTTTACTTGTGGTAAGCATGGGTTTGGCACAGGGCGAAAAAAAGAAAGATAGCGTTACCCGAAAATATGCCTATGGCCTTAGGGTTGGTGTTGATCTGAGCAGGCCTGTCCTGTCCTTCCTTAACGATAACTATACCGGTCTGGAATTGGTGGGGGATTTTAGGCTCACCGAAAAATGGTGGCTGGCCGCGGAACTGGGCAATGAGGAAAGAAGGCAGGAAGAAATCCTCGGGGAGTTGGTTTTATATGATTATTCCACTTCCGGAAGCTATATTAAGGCGGGAGCGGATTACAATACCTATACCAATTGGTTTGGTATGCGCAACCAAATCCATATTGGCGGACGTTACGCCTTTAGTACGTTTAGCCATACCCTGGAAAACTATCGGTTTTTTGATAGCAATCGTTTCTTTAGTCCGGATGAATTTGTCATTGGAAGTACCGAAGCCCAGGAATTCGACAGCCTGAATGCCTCCTGGATAGAATTTGTAGTTGGCATGAAGGCCGAAATCTTTAAAAATATATATGTGGGGATCAGTGCGCGATTGGGACATCTGATAACCAATAAGGACCCCGATAATTTCAGGAACCTTTGGATTCCCGGTTTTAACAAAGTGACCGAAAATTCCAATTGGGGTGTGGGATACAATTATTCCTTGTCCTATTTCCTGCCCCTCTACAAAAAAGTGAAAAAGAAAACCGAGGAAACGGAACAATAAAATGTGACCAAATCCCTTCTTTACTTCGGATAATTCGCTTCCACTACTTCCAACTGATTTTAGGGTAAAAATCGGCCATCATTGACACTTATTCTATGGCCCTGTTAAACTCGGGTTAAACCCTCCAAAGACCACCCTAAAGGAATATTATTTGATGTCAATCTCACTTAACTAAAACATATCACATGAAAAAAACACTATTTTTTGCTAGTGCATTGATTGTAGGTAGCCTTGCCGCCCAAACCACACAGGATGATAGGTTGGTCATCCCAAAGGGAACATGGACCGTTGGGGGCAATCTTTCTATCAACACGCTCTCCAACACTTCTGAAAATGAGCCTTTTACCAGTGAGACCGACGTCACTGGCGTTTCCTTTTTACCCAACCTGGGGTATGCGGTGGGCGAAAACACCATACTAGGTTTACGACCGGGATACCGCTATCAGGAATCCGAGAATACAGTTTTTGAGGATTCCATGCGCAATAATTCCCGGACAACGGAAAGCCATGCCTTATCCATTGCCTCATACCTCCGGCGCTTTTTTCCTTTGAACAAAAACCTGGCGCTCTATCTGCAGGGTGAACTCGGTTATGAACATGTAAGAGGGGAGAGCGCCTCGGACAACGACAGCCTTTCCCAAACAGAAAGTACAACCGATACATTTTTTATTGGTATTCGGCCCGGTATTACCTATTTTGTCTCCAAAGCGTTTGCCCTGGAAGCTGGTATTGGGGCATTGCAATATGAAAGATTGGATTCCGAATTCACGGATTCCAATGATACCGTAATTTCTACCGAAGATAGGAATCGTTTCAATTTCGATTTGGACACTTCCCAAATCTTTTTTGGGCTTTCTTATTATTTCTAATCACTAATTGCCCCCTACGGGCCATTTTAAGGCCTTTGGGCAGAAAGCTTACACCACCCCAAAAATGTATAACGCATTTTTGGGGTAGCTTTTGATCCAATTTGGAAATACCAACCTTAAAAAAGGGATGGACCAACCATGTGAACGCAACTCTTATTTTAAAACAATCTAAATTCAAATAATTGAAAATCAATTATTTAGATTGCTTCTATGCCTGTTTGGATTTATTTTTATAAGGTAATTCAAAAAACATAAAAAATGGCTATACGATTAGGAAACAACTGCGGAAATTGTGACAATTTGATGACCGATCAAATGTGTAAGGTCCATGGTGTAAAAGTAGGAAGTCACTACACCTGTGACAGCTTTGAAATGAAACTTGAACTGAACAACGATAGGGACTGCAATACCTGTCTTCGCTTTCAAAGGGAAGACTGTGCAAATCCCTCCAAGGCAGCCCCCGGAATGATGTGTTCCGTTTGGGCGCCGCTAAGTGTAAGTGCTTGAGAACAAAACCAATACCTAAAAAAGGCCAACCCTTGGGTTGGCTTTTTTTTGATGGTATCCCACTACGAAGTAGTTTTTGCGGGTAATGAACGATTTATACATTGTTATCGGTATTTTTCCAATTTATGAAATAAGGGCCAATACGAATTTTGTTAAGAACAAGTGCTGATTATTGACTCATTGATTTTTTAATTTCTTCTTGAATGACTGCATCAATCACACCTTGTTTTTTACGAAGATTCAACCATTGATCAACATATGATTTCCAAGCTACATCCCTTGGCATTAAATATGCCTTTTCAAAAAAGGCAAAAGGTTTTTCAAGATTGACTGCCTCCAATTCCAGATGAATTTTCTCTTGAATAAGTGCTTCGATTTGATCGGTAACCATTACATCGGCCTCTTTTTCTACGATTCTCCTGAATATTGAAATGTTATCTTCGTTTTCAATCAATGTTGCATTAGGGAAATTTGACCTCGCGAATTCCTCATTCGTTCCTCCAGGATTAAAAATCACCCTAACATCTTTTTGGTTTATTGAATCCAACGATTTGAATCTTTCAGCATCATTATCCCTACATATTGGTATTTTACCCCCTTCTACTATAGGAATACTATAAAAGCCAAATTTTTGTCGGTTGAGTCTTATGGAGATACCACTCATCGCAATATCGAATTTATTGTCCTGAAGATCGTCGATTAATGTTGGCCAACTGGTTCTAACGAATTTCACCTCTACATCAAGGCTGTTGGCAAGGTCATTCGCCATGGTAATATCCATTCCTTGCAATGCTGTGGATTCCTTTTTGTAATATGAAAAAGGTTTATAATCACCGGTAGTCCCTACTCTTAGCACACCATTCGATACTATTTTATCAAGTAAGGAATTGAATGATAATTTATTATCTACATGTACAATTTTCTGAGTACTACATGAACAAAATAGTATACCAATAAAAAATAGCCTTATCAAATGTTTAAAATTGTGATTCATATGTATGCTTTTACTAATTACCGATGACGGTCTTGGCTATGAGGAGTTGCGTGTCCCGATGGCTATCGGAATAGCACTTACCTTTACAAGCCCGCCTGCCAGCAGGCAGGTACCCACCAAACTGAAAATCCTCTCGGATTTTCAGAAGCGCTGCCCTGAGTATCTCGACTAGCTCGATACAGGCTTTGTCGAAGGGTAGGCGATAACAAGTAATACGTATCGCCAGTTTTTATTTCAGCTTTTCTGCTAAGGATTCGATAAGCAGTTCGAGGTCGTCTTCTATAATTTGCCAAACGATTTCCAAATCAATACCAAAGTATTCATGAATTATTCGGTTTCTGAAACCTCTCATTCTATCCCATTCTATTTCTGGATTGTCGGACTTGTATGTATCGTCCAATCGGTTGGCTGCTTCACCAATGATTTCAAAATTTCTAATGACAGCATCGACTGTTTTTTCATCTTTTTCAAAATCTTCAAAAGTCATTTCTTCAATGTAGGACATAATCTTATTAGCAGATTCAAGCATGTCCTTAATCAACAAAGAATTGTCCCTTCTAGACATATATGAATTCAGATTGAATAGCTTTTAGATAGTGGTCTTTGATACCTTTTTTTGAAACTAGATCAACCTTTACTCCCAGAGCGTTTTCAAGCTCATTGGCCAGATCAATGAATCTGCTTCCAATTCTACCATCAAATTCAACCATAATATCAATATCACTTATCTCGGTTTGCTCATTTCGAGCATAAGATCCAAATAGAGCCATGGAAGATATCGGATATCGTTTTTTCAAACGTATCTTAAGCTTTGAGAGTTTTTGTTTTATTTCCCGAGTAGAGTCCACGCTTAAAATTAATACTTTAAAAATAAACCATCTTTAAATTGACCCTAATGGTCTCGTATAAACGGCGTTGGCAGCTTTTACTGACAATGAACGACTTATACATTGTTATCGGTATTTTTGCAATTTATAAAATAAGGGCCAATACGAATTTTGTCCCACCGCGAAGTAGCTTGGCTACTGCACCCTATCGCTATCAAAACTTTTAAAACGGTTATACTGCAGCAGTACAACCCTGTCCGTCTTTGGAGGGTACTGTGGAGCGGTTAGCGTAGATAGGTTATCAGAAGGTATTTTTAAAATTGGATTTTGCAGTGGCCCTTTTTAATTTTTCCCATATAAAGTCAAGGCTTGCTTTGTTCCGTTCTTTTATAGATAAACTCCACCAGGAAACTTGTGATAACGATTCCAATGGCAATCAAAGCCCCTACTAAATTGGATTCCATCTGTTGCACGATCAAAGCAGCCAAAGCTATTAGACAAAGTAAAGTCGCCATTAGGGCCACTGTCTTTTTTCCTTTAATATCGGAGGCCTTTTTGAAAGCTACATAGTTTACCATGGCAAAAATCAATAAAAATCCAATACTGCCTGCCGTTGATATACTTTCCAAATCCAAGGTGTTGGCAACGATCAGGGTGAGAACGGCTGTTATTGCCAATCCAACGGGTTGGTTCCAACAATATTTGGATAGCTCATGGGGAAGTTCATCATCTTCGGCCAATTCAAAACTTACCCTACTGCCCCCGTACAAAGAGGCATTAATGGCGGAAAACGTAGAGATAAGTGCTGCTAAGGTAATTACGGTAAAGCCTATCTTGCCCAATAAGGGTTTGGCAGCTTCGGCCAGGACATAATCCTGCGCTTTGGCAATTTCATCAAAGGGAAGAGATCCAACAGCGATCACGGCAATGGCGACATAAAGGGCTATTACAAAGAGTACTGAAATAAAATAGGACCGTGCAATGTTCTTTTCCGGATTCCTAATATCCGGGGCAGCGTTGGCGATGAGTTCAAAACCCTCGTAGGCCACAAAAATGACCATCCCACCGGTCACCAATTTTAAAGGAGCTTCCCAGTTGGAAACTGTTAATTGCTGTAGGTTTTGGTTTCCAAACAGTCCATAGATACCAACGGCAACGAAGGCCAATAATATCACCAGTTTTATGATCACCGCATAAGATTCAATTTTGCTCACGACCCTTATACTATAATAGTTGATGCCTGTTGCCAACAGGATTATGGCGCTCATGAAAATATGGGTGTCGATGGCCTTATCCCCTGTAATGCGCAACAGGTTCTGAGCGTAAGAACCAAATGCACTTGCATAGAGCGAGAGCATAATCACATAACTGATCCATAATAAGTTGTTGAGTCCTCCACTTAATACACCGATGCCAAACCCAACGTTCATGAACTTAACGGTCCCTCCACGATCCGGATAGGCTTGGGAAAGCTTGGCATATGAATATGATGTCAAAAACGCAATAATTCCGGCAATTACAAACGCAATTGGAGTTCCCCCTTGTGCCAGTGCCACGGCCAATCCAAGGACTGCGAATATTCCGCCGCCAACCATGCCGCCGATACCGATGGACACGGCTTCCTTTAATCCAATTTTTTTATCGTCCATCCATTTTTATTAGCAATATGGATCAGTTATTGTTTAGTTTAAATTCAATATCATATGGTTTCTGTGGTATCTTGATGTATTCGGCAATACCCTTATCGTTATATCGATATAGGCTTTTGCGGTTTTTTGCATCTATCAATTCAAATGAGGTCAAATCGGTTTTTTCAATGCTGTCCATTGTACCATTGCTAAGGGAATATACCGAAGACTTACCGATAGGAACCGTGTAGTATAGGTCATAGCCTGTAAAATTGATGTTCCCTTGCGTAAACGGTTTGGTTTTTTTATTTCTAATAATGCGGTAAACATCATTTTCAAGTAAGGTTGTAGTTTTTGAGTGGAGATGTCCATTGTTACGAACGGTCACTTCACTTTTCTGCAACACACGGTCTTTACATATGGCATAACCTTCAAACTCAATATGTATGGATACTAAAAGTTGTACTTTCAATGAAGATTTCAATTCGATCTTAACCTCCTGATCGGATATTGAGGTTTTAGTAACCGTGGCCTTTCCGGAAGGACGGCCATTGACAAAAACATCGTATTCCAGGGTCTGGCCAAAGCCGAAAAATTGCGGAGCGCAAATCAATACCAAGAGCAATAGCTTGCTCCTACAGGTTTGAGTTACGATAGTAAGACTTGAGTGGGACTTCATTTGAATAGGGGTTGCATAAAATAAATATACAATTTGTTCTCCCATTTTTATCACACCCACTACGAACTAGCTTAGCAGCTTTGCCCTATTAGTATCAAAACTTTTAAAACGGTTATGCCTTCCCAGTACCCAGTCCGCCTTTGGCGGGTACTGCGAAGCGAGGAGATGAACTTAAAGTCCTGAAAAGTTTAACCTAAAGTCTTGAAAAGTTTAACCTAAAGTCTTGGAAAGTTTAACCTAAAGTCTTGGAAAGTTTAACCTAAAGTCTTGAAAAGATGAACTTAATGTCTTGAAAAGATGAACTTAATGTCTTGGAGAGATGAACTTAATGTCTTGGAAAGATGAACTTAATGTCTTAGAGAGATGAACTTAATGTCTTGGAAAGATGAACTTAAAGTCTTGGAGCGTTTAACTTAGGTTTTGGGCCGCACGGGTAATCAGGTTGATTTAACGGTTTTGGACAGTGAAATTAAATGCAGGTATACGTTTATTTGGGATATCCTTAAGCCCGTATTTCCATTTTGTATGACATTGCATTTTTACGGTTATCCTTGATGTTTTTTATCTTTAAGGAAATACTTGTAGATACATACTTATATACGAGTTTGCAACAATTCTCTGAATGACTAAAAAGCAGAAAATAAATGAAAACCTGAACAAAATATGGGGCATTCTTCACATGTCCAGAGAATGTATTGAATTCTCATATTATTTCCATAGACCTAATTCGCAGGAAGAAGCTGATTATATAAATAAAAGCCAACATCTTCGATTTATAAGACATGTGTTATGGAGAAACGCTGCAATTGAACTATCAAAATTACTTTCTAAATCAAAAAATAGCCATAAGTATAACATAAATAACTTCATAAGCAAATTTGGAAAGGGAAAACATTATGGCAATTTTCAAATTGAAGAAAAGGTATTAAGAGATTGGAGTTTTAAATTAGAAAGTCTTTATGAGACTACATCCAAAATTCTTTTACTAAGAGATAAAGTCTACAGTCATACCGATAAAATTGACTTAGATCCAGATGTGTCACCTTCCTTTGAAGATACCAAAGAAGTTATTAAACTTATTGAGGACATAATACAAGATATTTCCTCTCGAACAATTAAGGTATATTTCGATATGCGCAATGTAGTTTTTGATAGAGAGAGATTCTTTATGATTGAACATTTAGTAGAATATGAAAAACATCGATTGAAAAAGTTATCGGAAAAGTACAATCCCAGATAAAAAACTGTTGCCAACAATGCCTATAATTCATTGTGGTTTTGTGCCACACCAAAATAAAAATATTAATCAACGGCTGATTTCGTTGTGGAATCATAGCCGAAGCCGTTAGGTAACATAATGAGACAACTAAATATTCACGAATTGGAAAGTAAAACACACGACTATTTTTTGGACGTGGAATATGCTAAACATAATGATGTGAAGAATAAGCTGACTCAACTGATGAATTTTCTAAATAGTCAAGACATTTCCAAAAACGTTCTTGACAGAATAGTTGAAGATTATTCGGAACTATACCAAAGGATTCAGCCATTAAATGACCAAGTAGCCAGTAGAACAAAAAAAGAAATTATAGAAAGTCTGGTAACACCAGATTTACAAGGGGCATTCGGTTACTTTCTAATCGATAAAAAATTTAATGAGCCGAATAAAGTTACTTCGCATTACATAGATTTACCATGGAAATGGTATAGTCGAGGTCATAATTACAATGAGCAACAAGATGGTTTTAATTCTTATTTTTTAAAACCATTCAAAGAACTTTTTGACTGGTATTTGTCGGAAAGTCAAATCGAAAAAGAGACAGACTACTTTTCTCATAAAGGCCAAGAAAAGGTATTTGAGAAACTAGATAAGCTCGAGGAGATGCTTATGAAACAAGGTTTTGGGCAAGAAATAATTTTCAAAGAAATTGAAGATTTAAAAAATCTTACGAAGAAGCTAAATAAGAAAAACTGGGGCGAAGTAATCAAAGGTAAATTTGTGGACTTAGCCTTAGGAGGAATTCTAACTAAAGAGGCGGCAATAAATGCAATAGAATTCTTGACTGGAACGGAATTAAAATTATTGCAATAAATGAGCATAAATTGGATTGATTATAACCAGCGGTTTAAAGCCACTTTAGATAAAACTCCTGAAAAGTAAAAAATGAAGTTCGCCCTTGAAATTTGCAAAAAGTTACTACCCACTGCAAAGTAGCTTAGCAGCTTTGTCCCATCATTATCAAAACTTTTAAAACGGTTATACCTTCCCAGTACCCAGTCCGCCTTTTGCGGGTACTGCGGAGCGGGAAAAACCCAGGAATTCTTCTTTACCAATAATACATACTTATAAAAGCAGCACTAAAATGATGTAGTAAAACATCGCTAGTAAGTCCTAACCCGCAAGGTTTGTCCTTATTTACAAAGACCGCCAAATTTTTATTTGACTTCTAAAAATGATTTTGACACCCTCTTTGGTATAGACAATTTTGCTACTTCACAAGGCTAATCAATAGCTCACTACTACTGCTCTCCCATTTAAGTTCGCCGTTTACCCATATCTTTTTTGCAATAATATTATTATTCGATAGGTCGAATTCAGTTTTTATTTCATCCATGTTATCAGACGACCATTTTATATGTGTATATGAGACATTGCTCTCAATATAGTCTATATTAAGAAAGACTTTGATTCTATATGGATTACCAGCAGCATCAGGTTCAATTATTACGTATCCTTTTGACCCATCAAGTTGAGAATTGTTTACTAAAACCATTTCTTCATCCTGATTAGTATATAGTATTTCTATTAGGTTTGTATCAATCCCTCCAGAATTTGGATCTAACAAATCCAAATCTTCGGAGTTCGTTACATCGAAAAACATAACTGCTTCGATGGTCTTGCAACAATCTCCCTCATCGTTGTCACATCCAAAGATTAAGGGCATAGCTACTAAGGCATAAAAAATTTTCTTAACCATATTATTTACTTTTTTAACTTCTAATATTGTACACCATTCCGGCCTCATAACTGAACGAATCATTACCAACTTGCCATCCACTAGAGTACCAGCCGTTGTGCGAACCGCTCCAACCCCAGTTCATATGGTACGTCCAAGCATTCTGGCAAGTCGTTATATAGCCCCAGCGACCTGCTTGAATACGAACAGGAACTGTATATTCCCTGATTCCGTCACATATCCAGGCATGTCCATTGTCATATACGTTAAAAATGAGCCATTTGGTTACTCTTTCACCACCTCGCAAAATTACCGGATATCCTAGACTCAACTCGGTTTTTGTATATGGGATACTGAAGTCCGTATAGTTTGCAGAACTATAACCAAATGTTGACTTTAAGGCATTTGGTACGTTACTGGTCTGTGCACCAGAACCACTACAACCCCAATTCATACCAACAGAATCACCTGCATCTTTCATAAGCCGTGATGTTTCATTAGACCCGATATTATTTGGCATTATAGACCAGTTGTAGCTCGACGGGTGTTCATAGTATCTCATAATCTGTGACATAGCAGTAGCAACACAACCAGTAGGTGTTCTTCCATTTATATAATCAGTGCAACCATAATCTGGGGCCGAGTTATTATATCCAACACCTTGTCCCCAATTTGTAGAAAGCAGTGGGCCGTATTGAAAATCGAGAGTGGTGGTGCTGCAATTAGTCTTACCTAAAACAGATGTGTTCTTATTATTTGCTTTGGAAGCAATGAAGTTCTCGATGTTCTCGATATTCCACTCCTCTTCTGGAACAGAAATTATGCTATCGTTTGTAGTTTCTTCCCGAATTTTTTTGATATAGCTATCCTGTGATTCTAGCCAATCAATCAATAATCCGGGAAAATTTTCGGCATCGAGATCAAAATTGTTTTCATCTGAAAATGCCAAAACAGGAAGTGCCCTCTTATCTCCGGACATTATTAAAAAACCTCCATCCTCATAATTTATAATGTAATAAGATGGCTTTTCTTCATTAGTACCAATAGGTTCTATATCAACAATATTTTTTTTCATTCCATCTTTGGAAAAAATGGTTTTTTCGGTAACGAATATGTCATTCGCAATATTCTCGATTTCTGATGAACCAATAAAATTGGTGTCCTGTTCTTCAGGTAAATTGTTCTCGCCAAAAACGGATATGTCACTTTCATTATCCTGTTGGGTACATGAAATGAAAAGGCACATAAAGTTCGCAATTAAGTAGATTGTTTTTTTTGTCATTCTAAATTGATTTTTCCCACAAATTTACCAAGAAAAACGTATTAATAATGCATTTAAATAAGATAATACGCAGTAAAATTGCATCTAATTTGCTTCCTATTGAATACCAATATTTTAAATAAAATATCGCATCGCTGCCGCACGAATCCTTTCGTGTGGCAACCCAGTTAAATTTCATACATCAAAAAAACCGCTGCGAACTAGCTTGGCTGCTTCGCCCTATCAACAGTAAAACTTTTGAAACAGTTATGGATCAAAACTTTTTTTATGCTATCGGTCTTTGTCCAGCAAGGCCAAATCCTCGAAAAATCTTACCTTGTATGTTAAAAAAGAAGACAATCCACAGACTCCCTTTCCATGCCCCCTACTGACCGATATCATGGCATATCCATGCTCCAAATCCTATTTTCCATCCCGATGGGAAAGGGTAATGACAAAAGGATCACAGTACCTTTTAAGGGCTTACCAATTCCACTGAATCCAATACGATAAAGCAAAAACCATGAAGCTAAAAAAGGAATTGGGATTGTTCGATGTTTTTGCGGTGAGCACCGGGGCCATGTTCAGCTCGGGCTTTTTTCTGTTACCCGGATTGGCCGCCCAATACACGGGGCCATCAGTAATCTTGGCTTATCTGCTGGCCGGTGTCCTTATTATGCCATCCATGTTCAGTGTAGCCGAAATCTCGACCGCCCTGCCCCGATCAGGGGGCGCCTATTTCTTTCTTGACCGAAGCTTGGGCCCCATGATGGGAACCATTGGTGGTATTGGTACGTATATCGCCCTTCTTTTAAAAACGGCCTTTGCCCTTGTTGGTATCGGTGCCTATGGTGCCCTATTTTGGGACATCCCGATAAAGGAGACCGCTGTGGTCTTTGCCGTGGTTTTTGCCATCCTGAATATTTTTGGGGCCCGAAAGTCCTCTGGTATCCAAAAAATATTCGTCATTGGGCTGTTGCTGGTATTGGGCGCATTTATTGTCGATGGCTTTTGGAATATTTTTTCTGGAAACCACCCTTCCATCGGTTTTGATAAAAACGAATATCATCCTTTTTTTACCAAGGGACTTGATGGTCTTGTTTTTACGACTGGTTTTGTTTTTGTCTCCTATTTGGGGCTCACGCAAATAGCCAGTGTTGCCGAAGAAATCAAAAACCCGGAACGCAACATCCCTTTGGGAATGGGATTGTCCTTGTTGGTCACCGGACTGATTTATGTGCTCGGGGTCTTTGTAATGGTCAGTGTGATTGGTAATGAAGCACTTTCCGGAGATCTTTCGCCCGCAGCTACCGCCGTGGAACGATTGTTCAACTGGTTGCCTCCCAAAACGGGGCTGTACATTATTGTCGTCGCCGCTTTATTTGCCTTTGCTTCAACCGGAAATGCAGGGATGCTTGCCACATCACGCTATCCACTGGCCATGGGAAGGGATAGGTTGTTTTCAGAAAAATTCAGCAAGATCAGTCGTTGGGGCACCCCTATTCCCGCTATTCTGCTTACGGCAGGATTGATCGTCCTCTTTATTTTGGTGCTTACCGAAGAGGGCATTGTAAAATTGGCGAGTACTTTTCAGCTGTTCATATTCATGGCCATAAACTTTTCGGTCATTGTTTTCCGAAACAGTAAAATAGCTTCTTATGACCCTGGCTATCATTCACCGCTATATCCCTGGATGCAACTATTCGGTATTGTTTCCTCCCTCGCCCTCATGTTTTATATGGGATGGGGCGCCCTGGCATTCACCTTGACCACCATCCTTCTTGCCTATTTGTGGTATCTATTTTTTGTACGATCAAAAGTAAAGAGGGAAGGGGCCATATACCACTGGTTCGCCTTGTTGGGCAAACACCGGCATGAAGAACTGGAAAATGAATTTATGATGATTTTACGGGAGAAAGGGCTACGCCAGGATGATGTGCTCAACCAGACCATCGTTCGCTCGCAAATACATAGGGTCAAGAAGGCGCTATTTGAGGATTTGGTGCAGGACGTGGCAAATTCCATGGCCCTGGAATTGAATGCCGACGGGAATGCCCTGAAGGAGGAATTCCTAAGAACAACACCCATAGATCCTGCCTTGGTCATTCCCGAGGTCTCCCTGCTTTATGCGAAAAAACCGGATATAGCCCACCCCGTGCTCCATATGGTATTGTGTGCGGAGGGTATTGAAAAGCCATTTGAAGAAAAAGGGATTTCGGGCACGGAGAACATAAAGATATTCTTCTTCCTCGTAAACGATGCGAACGACCCAAAACAACAGCTCCGCATGCTGGCAAGCCTATTGAACATTGTGGAACGCGACCACTTTACCAAAGACATCTTTTCGTTGAAATCCTCAAAGGAAGTCATCGAGTTTCTTTTGCACGACAAGCGATTCATATCTTTTGCCCTCTCCAAAAATGATCCCACCAATTCACTCATTGACAAAAGACTCATGGAGGTTAGTCTGCCCCAGGATGTTCTGGTAATTTTTGTTGATAGGGAAAACACCTCATTCGCCCCTAAGGGCAATACCGTGCTACGAGAGCATGATGTGGTCACCATTGTTGGGGAGCCTAAATCCATCAATACATTGTATGATCGGTTTATCCTGTCAAGATGACCATCCCAATCCGGACAGCTGTTTTTGGATAAATGAAGGGGGACAAAGCAAAAAGATGAAGGATTCCGAAAACCTGTCCCAGGTTCTCGGAACCCTATGCAATTCATTAAAAAGTTTGGGATATCTCTTGGTTCCAAACTCCTGAGGCTACGGTAGCCTCCACATATTCCTCAAATGTAATCGGCTTACGACCAAGTATTCTTTCGACATCGTTTGATATCGTCTGATTTTCAGAATGTCCCAGTACTTCGGTGAACAGGTAGCTCAATAACCAAATAACCGGTTCCGGAAGTCCCGCTTCCCTAAGTCCGGCCTTGAACTCTTCCATTGAAATGGGTTGATACTGAATTTTTCGACCCAACTTTTCACTAATGATAGCAGCAACCTCATCGAAAGTCAATTTTCTAGGGCCCGTCACGGTAACAATTTCACCATTGAATCCATCGTCCAGAAGAACTTTTGTGACCACATCAGCGATGTCTCTGGTGTCCGTATAAGGAATTCTCGCCTCTGGCATGGGCAAGGCCATATGACCCGCCAATACATAATCCTTAAATGCCCCCTCATTAAAGTTCTGATTGAACCAAGATGCCCTTACCGTGGTGTAATTCAATCCGGAATTGGCTACGATTTCCTCGCAGGCTTCAGCTTCGGTTTCTCCCTTTCCCGAGAGTAATACCATTTTATCCAATCCGGCTCTTAACGCTTTTTCGGTAAGGGTTCCAATAGCATCCCTGGCTCCAGGAACCGCCAAGTCGGGATAGTACACCACATAAGCCCTATCCATATGCTCCAACGCGGCGTCATAGGTTTCTGGGTTGTCCCAATCAAAGGACGGATTTGTTTTTCTACCCACAACCCTTACGTTGTGTCCCATTTGCCCTAAATTTTCTGCTACCAGGCGACCCGTTTTACCAGTTCCTCCGATGATTAAAATGTTTTCCGTTTTCATGTTTTTAAATTTTAAAGTTTTGTACGTATTCTATTTTTTATTCTTGATGATACAAAGGTGCAAAGTGCCCAAGGGAGATTTTTGACACTTAAAGCCAACCTTTTGACACTTTAGGCCATGTTGTATCCCTTATCCCAAATACAAAAGATGACCTCGGGTCATCTTTTATCAATTGGTCACTTCCTTCTTTTATTGACCCATTACCTCTCCAGGTAACAAAAGGGTTCCAACTAAGTAAAATTGGTACGCAAGGAGAAGAATTGTTCCATGTTTTCCTGTTCTTTAAAAATTTGAGGTTGTGATCATCCTCGTATTTATTTTGTGTATATAAATCCCACTAATAATAGAATAAAGGATACGAATGTACTGATGGTCCGTATCGTATGCCATTGATTCCATGGGTCTTCAAACCGGGTACGGAGTGCTTTCAATTCGATGGTACTCAATGCTTCCAGATTGGATGTGTCAAGTATTTCGTTTAAGGGCACGTTTCCAAAGATGGTTACCAGTCCCAACCCAATAAAGAAGAGCAAAGCAGCTACTAGAAAAAGCCAAAAACCAATACCATCATTCTTGAATAAATAAGCGTTTATAAAGAGTAATACCGCTGGACCAAAGAACACGATCAAGAAGGTTCTATTGATAATGGCCCTGTTCATTGCTTGAAAAGCTTTTAAGAAGCTCAAATCATCCAAACGACCTATTCCTGGGGTTACCGCATTAAACCATGTAAAACATAGGCCAGCGGTTAGTCCGGTAAATAGGATTCCGATCAGTAAGACAATCAATTTAATTTTAATTTCCATAATTGTTGGTTTTAGAGGATGATATCCAGGTTAATAGATTTTGATACTCGTTTGAGGTCAGTTTGATATTCTTGCCTTTTGGCATACGCTTTTTAACAAAGACCTGCCTGTACACATCTTCCGCCCATGAATCCATATTCCCCATGGTAAAAACACGGCGTTTATTGCGCCTTTCGTGGCAGACATTACACTTATTTTCAAGGATTTGAAAAGCCCTTTCCTTGGAACTCTCGGCTACGGCAATTGAAACATATTCAGAATTTCGAACCTTGTTTTCAGCAAGCGGTGCAGCGATACTACTGGAGCTCGCGAGATACGAAAATGAAATAGTAACTATGAGTTTTACCAATGCAATCATCGTAAGAGGTTTTTTTTGATGATACAAAGGTGGGAAGTGGTCAAAGGAGTTTTTTGACCCTTAAGGACAACCTTTTGACATTTTATGCCAAAACAAAACTACTAACCGTTTTTTCTATATTCCGAAGGGGTAAGACCGGACCATTTTTTAAAAGCCCGGTTAAATGCGCTTTGTTCCGAAAAACCCGTAAGGAATGCAATATCCCCTATACTTTTGGATTCATCCTTTAGCATGTTTTTGGCCATCTGCTCCTGGGTTTTTTTGATGAGGTCCCTGTAGGTCACTCCAGCCTCGGAAAGCCTTCTCGTCAGTGTTCGGTTGCTCATAGCGGTAAGCTCACCAATATGGTGAATACTTGGAATACCAGTAGGTAGCGCATCTGTTATCAGTGCTTCAACATCGCGAACAAATTTACTACCAGGGATTTTAATGCCCTTTGTCTTTTCATCGACCTGCTGCAATAAGTAGCTGTTGATACTGGCGTCGGCCTTAGCTGTCCTTAAATCCAAGTCTTCCGTTTTATAACTAATGGCATAGTGCGGTTGGTTAAACAATATGGGACATTTAAAGGCGGCCCTAAAGCTGGTCAAGTCCTGAGGTGGCTTGTGCTTGAAGCTAACTTCCAGTGGTACAATATCTTTTTCGGACATGGCTTGCAGCACGACTACGGTTGCGGACAAACTGGCTTCCGTGGACAATTCCATTCCCCTTCTATGGGCTTCCCTGTTGAGGAGGACCCGCGAAACATTCCCCTCATTTTGGATTTGCCATACAAAGGTGTTGGACAATAATTTGAAGTAACGTTCACTACGTTCAAAAATCTCACCAACCCTGGAACACGTGCGCCAAGAAAGCCCCAGAACCCCATAATCCTCGATAATCATTTGTTGGCCCACCCGAACTCCAAACCCCGGGCCGAGTTTATCGTCAAGTACTTCGTGTGCAGTCAAAAACTCCTCTGCAGAAATAACCTCCAATTTTTCCGCCTCCTGCATAGAAGTGGGCCAATTCGCAAAATCACTTCTGGACATACCTTCAGCTATGGCACAATTAAGCATCTTTAGATAGAGATTTGTAGAAAAGTATTTCACTGAAGTAAGTTTCTATTCCTACGCTAAATATAATTGAAAAATAATTCGATGATAACGCCCAAAACAACGGTAATCACAACATTGACCACTGAAATTGTACCCGAGTCGGAGGCATTTGAAAAACCCGCTGCGAAGTAGCTTGGCTGCTTCGCCCTATCATGCTCAAAACTTTTGAAACGGTTATGCCGCAGTAGTAGAACACTGTCCGCCTTTGGCGGATACTGCGGAGAGGTTTTTTGAGTATCGTGATCGCGGAAGGATTTTCTGCGGGAACTCGAACGTCTGCTTAGAAGCAAGATTTTAAACTCTTCAAAAAGATTGATGGTCATATCATTCCAATTGGCCCGAAAGAGACGATAGGCCAAATCTGAATTGGTAACCTCTGGTATATCCGCCGCTTTGACCTTTCGCGAGTAGGTCAGTTTAATTTCAGAAATTGAATAGTCTAAACTTGTTGGTTTCATGCCAACACTATGGCAAGGAACAATTTTAGAAGTACACGCACTTATGAAGATAATAACTCTTCATGGAGGAATTTAGGATTATTCTTGAATAGTGCCCAATCATCACGAGCCAATTCATGTGCCCGTCTATACATTGTTTGCAAATCGGCGTCCAGTTCGGAAAAACCATTGCCCTCAGTATAAATAAGCTTATCAAGATATATCAGTAAATTTTGACAACATGTACTCTGACCACTTACAAGCAGTGATTCTAATACTTCTTCGAGCTTGTTGCTTTCAGTAAACCAAAGTGTGGTACCAAAACGAGCCGCTGCTTCTACATACTCCTTAAGATTTTCACCAATAATATCCTCGTAGGTCTCTCCAGAAAACTCAACCAACCGCTCTTTTACTATATCATAGTCATCTTCCTTTTTCTTATCAAAATCTATTGGTGTGAGTTCTTTTACAAGACAACTCAACCGCCGATATACATAGGCATCTTCTTCATAAATTCTGTCATAATGAAGTCTTCTTATCTGTTTTAAAAATATGGTTGGCAGCAATAGTTTTAGAGAGTTCAAGCGGTCAAGGATTAAAGTCTCTAAGCGCTTTAATTTTATATCACCTATATTTAATGATTTTAACCGCTTGAAATAAAAGGGTTCGATAACCTTTTTCAAAGTCGTCTCTATTTTATTCTTAAGTTTATCATACCTCCTCCTTACTAAATCAAAAAGCGCGAACAAAAGCAATCCAAAGACACTTATACTTATTCCAATTCCCAGAGCAGTAGAACCTTGAAGGCCGCTCGCAATTACCAGTACAAAACCGAATAACGTCATTGTCAAGATTCCGGCAAAAATATATTCACACCATATAATCAGAGAATCTTTCCAATCATTGATGGTCTTTTCCCTACCATCCCCTTGATTTTCCTTTGAAAACCTAAAAGCGTCCATATAAGGCGATGATACATCACTGATTAAAACCAAATCAAAATCCTCAATTCCTTTATTGTCCTGATAATCAAGAATGGCAGAGATTCCTTGATTGTCATAGATTCCGCCATCCATCAACCCAATAGGCAAACCTTCGTAGCCCGAATGTTCTTTAAAATATTTTATTTGTTCCTCTGTTAAATCAAAGAAGTCATTGGGCATTGAAATCGGCTCAAAGCCCCCAGAGAAAGCAGAAGACGCTGCAATGACATCACTTAATCTGGTTAAACTATATATGTCATATTTAATGTTGGTACCACCACTACCAACATAGTTTTGCCCCTTTGCCATTTGAAAACGAAATCGACGACCTGTATTGAACTCAGTGGAATTAAAACAGACAAATTCTAGGTGAGTTGCTTCCTCAAGGTTTTCGAACAAGCCTAACTGTGCACCTTTAGTTAGTGTTGAATCATACAATTCGGCAAAAGCATTAATAAGATTGCGATTTTTATACTGATATTTCCACTCACCATCATTGCTGACCTTTGTAAGACCTAACTTCACCAAGTCTGTTTTTAACAACCAATCAATCAGACCAACATAAATCTCTTTGAAAGATTTGCCTTGTCGTAATTGACTTGCGTAAGTCACCCCAGTAAATGTTCCACCAGATACCGTTGAAATTGCTTTTACATTTTCAAGTAAATTTTTTTCACCTAGCTTTAGACGATGAAGATAGGACAACAAACCTAATTGAAAAACAGCAGCTCTATATCCTCCTCCTGACATACAAATCGCAATACGGCCTAAAGGGTTTTTAGGAATTGCGACAGTAATTTCTTCTTTCTTCATATGTGGTAAACCAGTTTTTAAGTCTTTTCGATATATTCGAATTCATTTCTTTTCGGGTTAAATTCCAACTCATGGATATCCCATTTACTGGCTTTAGAACGCGGAGCTTCCAATTTTTGGGCGATATATACCTTTTTTCCATTTGTTCGCAATGTAATCATGCCATAGGTGGCTACGTTACTGTCTCTTCGTTCTTCTAGCTCTTGCTCAATCTTACTCTTATCCGAAGGACTCGCCTCAGCAATCCTTTTTTGAAAGTCTAGGATTTCATCAAAATACTCTTTGATATATGTGAACTCATTTGTACTTCGCCCGATTTCTGTACTAAAGATTAAAGGCCTTTCCCCTCTTCCGTACTTTCCAAAAGCCCCAAGTGCATCGGGACGAGGATGTGCATAACTATCCCCGTCACCACTGGATACGACTGTTACAATCGTGTTTAGACATTTAAGGAAAGTCTCTGAAAAATGATGACTTCCATGATGACAGGCTTTAGCTATATCCACTTGGAAAAATCGACGTGCCTTTGCTATGATGGCATTAAGATCACTTTTCAATTCAGACAACTCCTGTTTTTCGTCATTCGTTATTGTATTTCCAAGTTTGTTAAGCTTCGTAATTTCCTTTTCCAATTTGGAAACTTCCAATTCTGTCTTGGCATAGAAATGTAATAAATGATCTTCGGACTCCGTATTCAAATCACCTCCAAGAAAAACATTGAGCAAATTGTATTTGAGTTTCAAGACGACCGAATGTCCGTTTTTTGTCTCACCCTCATCCCCTATCATCTTCAAACAATTTTTCAACACTCCGTTTCTTTCTATTTTGTCAGTAACCGGTCCAAGTATTTGAATTGATATATCATTGGACAAATCAAAATCATCAAGAAATTCGTGCGTGTGGTTCAAACCCTTAAACTCAACATTAGGATTGTTTTCCAAAAGAGGTCGTAATGTGGACAAATACTTCTTTGTTGTGCGTGGAAATCTTCTAATAATTGATTTCATCTCAGAATCTGATTCAATAGTATCCCACAAGTATTCTACACCCTTTTTGGTAATGAAGCCTCCTAAATCCCATGGATAATCTAAATCAGGCTCTTCATTGGCGGTATCTTTTGGAACTTCAACAATCCCATTATGATAGACTTTTTTGTAGCTTAGTTTTTTATTTTCAAAAAGCGGCTTAAAACCATAGTAATGATCTTGATCGGGATGTGATAAAACGACATAATCTATTTCCATCGGAGGTTTGACATTATTATCGCCATCTTCAACACCTTCGACACCAACAACATTTCTAGATCGTAAATTGTAACGCCAATTAAGAAAGCGTGACATATTATCGGTTTTACCGGCATCAATGAGAATAATTTGGTCATCTGGAGTCACGATATGACAACCATCACCAATTCCTATGTCAACAAAATTGATTTCTAATACACGTTCTTCTTGCAATGATTTTTTTGGAACCCAACCCGTATTTCCTCTGGAAAATATTTGAGCCCAATCCCCATCGGTATTCCCTCTAAACCGTGTCCAATCACCATATATTAAATGGTTTTTAGGTTCTGAACGCCCATCGGGTTCAGCGCGAAGTACAACACTTTTGTACTTAACGTAATAATCATTTCCTCTAATCAATTCCATAATGAAGATTTATTTGAGCCTCAAAGACGAGACTTGATTGAAACTTAAGGGGGATAGATAAAAGGGAACTTTTTAAAGTTAATGATTTTTACTAATTGATGAATTAAATCAATTTTAAATCACTCATTACAAAGTAGAAAAAACTCTAAAAGGTAGTTAAAGCTCAAGGTCCAAATCTTTATCCCTGGTTTTCCTTTTTTCATTCAAATCAATGTTTTTAAAATCGATTGAATCCAAATCTAAAGACGGAATGATTTGCCGCTCTTTTTTCTTTATCAACTCCATGCCATATTGCTCCATTCCGCCCGCTGCGAAGTAGCTTAGCTGCTTCGCCCTATCATTTTCAAAGCTTTTGAAACGGTTATGCAGTTGCAGTACGACCCTGTCAGCCTTCGGCGGATACTGCGGAGAGGTCTTTTGTGTCTTCCTTCGCTCATGAAAGCAGTGGCCTTCAACGTTGCGCAAAACACAAAACCACACAATTCTTGTGTGGTTTTTTGAATGTCGTGATCGCGGAAGGATTGACTACGTCCTTCCTTGTGCGCTCAATGTAGCAAATAAAAAACCACAAAGCCCCGCTCCGGGTTTTTGCGTTTTCCTTCGCTTATGAAAGCAGTGGCCTTCAACGCTGCGCAAAACACAAAACCACACAATTCTTGTGTGGTTTTTTGAGTGTCGTGATCGCGGAAGGATTCGAACCTTCGACCGTCTGCTTAGAAGGCAGATGCTCTATCCAGCTGAGCTACGCGACCTTATGTTGTACTGCGAAACTACCTGTTCGGTTTTCGCCGGACAAAAATAGAAAAAGAAAGTCAAATGGGTACACTCCATTAAATAGAATTCCATGTAATCATTTTTTTACAATCAAGACCGCTTTTCGTCGCATTGTGGTTCTTTTGAATAGTATTAATCGCCTTTTGTTTCATTCGTTTTTGTATTTCAGGCAAATGATAGATACGGCGAATACATTCGTACAGGACGCATTAAGCTACGTTGGTCAACCGTCCGTCGAACAAATAAAGCAGAAACGCCATAAATTCCTATCTTGAAAGATAGCTTTCACCTGTGCTGGTTTCATTCGTTGTAAGCCCCACAGGTCAAACCATGCTTTGAAAATGAAAACCATGTGGATAAAGAGACTATTGCTATTTAGTTTACTTATTGTTCATCATACAACTTTTGGACAACTTTTCGAGAAAGTTGAGCATTTGGCCGGACTTGACTTTTTCGCCCAGAACAACGGTGTTGCCATTGCAAAAGATGTGGAACTATGGAAAAATGGAATCAAAGCGCATACAAAAAGGATAATTTAACGGAAGGCAGTATCTTTATCCGCCCATCGTTCTTTCATTCGTAACACTGGAACCTTAAAAGAAAAGCTATGATCATTGGAGCTGATATTGGTGGAAGCCACATTACCTGTGCTACGGTTGATTTGGAATCCAAAAAAATTGTTTCTGGATCCCTTACCACCATAAAAGTGGACAGTAAAGCCCCTAAGGAGATTATCCTTGGCAAGTGGGCAGAGGCCTTGAATGCAACCATAGCCACCCAAAAGGATCCAGTTGACGAGGTTTCCATAGGATTTGCAATGCCGGGACCCTTTGATTACCAAACGGGAACCGCAAAATTCACAGGAAACAACGAAAAATTCCAAAACCTCTATAACGTATGCATAACCAACGAATTGCCTTTTTATATCACGACCAAAAAATGTGGGTTCCGTTTTCTAAATGACGCTGCTGCATTTGGTGCAGGTTTGGCCACGCTTGCCGGAATTGACGCTTTCGATCGCTCATTGATATTGACGTTCGGCACCGGTCTAGGGGCAAGTTTTTTAAAAAGGGGCGTTCCCTGTTTAAAAGGGGATACCATTCCCAAGGATGGATGTCTTTGGGACAAGTCTTTTAGATCCGGTATTGGAGATGCGTATTTTTCCACACGATGGTTTGTCAACAGGTATGAAGAACTGACCAATGAAAAAGTAAATGGTGTAAAAGAGATAGTTCAGAAAAATGGCGATGCCATGGAGCTGATCTTTACGGAGTTTTCCCAAAACCTAGCCGATTTTTTAAAACCCTATATCACCAAATTTCGACCTGAGGTTATTGTTATGGGGGGAAACATTTCCAAAGCAGGTGACTTTTTTCTCCCCCAATGTTCAAAGTTATTTGAACAGCTCGGTTTGGAAGTGGACATTAAGGTTTCGGAAATTGGTGAGGAAGCCGCAGTATTGGGAAGTGCCCAATTGTTTGATAGTGCTTTCTGGAATCAACTGAATGCCTATCAATTGTAAACGGACCATTCCCTGTTTTTGGACCTGGGTCAACTTAATGCCCATAAAGATGGGATTTGCGGCACTTTTGGAATACCTTTAAGGTAACGCAGAGAAGCATGACCCTAACCCTAATTATCCTATTGTGCGCAGTGGGCCTACTTAATGGTTTTTACTCAGGACTCATGGGGACGGGTGGGAACATCATTTTAATTCCGGCCTTGGATTTGGTTCTTGTTCCCTTTGGTTTTGAGGGACAGGAATTGGTAAAATACATTATTGCCCATTCCCTGTTCATTACGGTCTTCAATGGCTTTGCCGTTGTCTTGAAACATTATAGGATACGGAACCTATACCCAAAGAGGATTCTTTATGTGGGGGTTCCTGCTGCCGTAACGGCATTTTTTGTTTCGGAATGGATCAAGACCTCCACTTGGTATGCAAAAACCTATTTTGATATCCTCTTTCTTATCTTGGTGCTAACGGTCTGTGTTCAATTTCTTTTTTTTAGGCCAAAAACCGAAACTACAATCCTCCAACGGAAAATACAGGATAACAAATGGTCCTACCCCATCCTTGGGAGTTTTACCGGAACAATCTCTGCACTTTCAGGTTTTGGAGGTGGAATTGTTTTGATTCCAGCATTGATCGACATTTTTGGCATACCCTTTAAAAAAACCGTTTCCATTTCAATTGGGGTAGTCATGCTATTGGCTTTGTCCGTGAGTTTAAGCTACCTCAACATTACTTCGGAACAAATCGTACCCAAGCGACTCCCCATGCAATTTGGATATATTTCCCTAGGCCTAGTGGGCCCTATTCTTTTGGGCATATTTATTTCCGCCCCTTGGGGTGTTAAACTGGGACAGCGCATGTCTTCAAAATGGCTGCGATTGATTTTTGGTCTGGTTATGGTCATACTATTGATCAAAACCCTTGTTGGCTTTTTCTAAAAACCACATTCCCTAATACCAGTATATCCATATCTGTTTGTCTAAAGCATTGTATGGCATCCGTTGGGCTGCATACAATAGGTTCATCCTTTACATTGAAACTGGTATTGATCAATAATCCATATCCCGTTTTATCCTTAAAGGCTTTCAACAGCTTCCAGTACTTGGGGTTGGAGTTCTTATTTACCGTTTGTATTCTTGCTGAAAAATCAACATGGGTGACCGATGGAATATCCGAGCGTATCTGGGAAAGCCGTTCTTTTAAGCCAGTCCCTATTTTTTCAATTGATGTCAATCGGTGTGATTTCACTTTTTGGACAAAAAGCATATATGGTGAACTTTCACTAAGCTCGAAGTACTCCTGGGCATTCTCTTCCAGAACACTAGGGGCAAAAGGCCTAAAACTCTCTCGAAACTTGATCTTTCTATTGATTTTTTCCTGCATTTCAGGATTTCGTGGATCGGCCAAGATACTTCGATTTCCCAATGCCCTTGGACCAAATTCCATCCTTCCTTGAAACCAGCCAACAATTTTACCCGCTGAAATAGCCTTGGCAGTCAGCTCCAAAAGCGCATCTTCGTTATCAATTTGTTGTGGATTCAAATCAATGTTCTTCCTGGCCATATGTAAGATATGTTGTTCTGGGTACAACGGACCAAGATATGCACCACTCATCATGTCCGGATACAAAACCTTTCGTTCCTTATCCATGGCAATGTGCCAAACGGCCAAGGCAGCTCCAAGGGCACCTCCGGCATCTCCTGCCGCAGGTTGAATCCACAAGTTTTCAATATTTGCGTTTCGCAACATTTTTCCGTTGTTCACGGAATTTAGCGCAACCCCGCCGGCCATTACCAAATTACGGCAGCCGGTCAAACCAACGGCCGTATTTGCCAATTTACACATGCAATCCTCCAATACCCGTTGGGCAGCCAAAGCCAGATTTGCATGTTTTTGTGTAAGTTTTCCCTCAGCTTTCCTGCGGGGAAGATTAAAAAGACCCTCCCAATTTTTATCATTTGTCATCGTCAGATTTACTGCAAAATCAAAATAGTCCATATTGAGCAGCACTGAACCATCTGGTCGAATATCCACAACATGATCCACTATCTTTTGAACATATTCCATGGTCTCATTTGCTTCAGGATTGCCGTAGGCAGCGAGTCCCATCATTTTGTATTCCCCGCTATTGACCCTAAAACCCAAAAAATAAGTGAAGGCAGAATACAGTAGCCCCAAAGAATGTGGAAAGTGTTGTTCCCGCAATATTTTGATGCCATTCCCTTGACCCAGACCAATGGTCATCGTATCCCATTCACCTACGCCATCTACGGTCAATATGGTCGCTTTTTCGAAAGGGCTGGGATAAAAGGCACTGGCAGCATGCGAAAGATGATGTTCCGGAAAATGGATGGGAATGTTTTGAAAACCCATTTTTTTGCAGTACTCCTTAATTTTTTTCCGAACAAACAGCTTATCCTTTAACCATAAGGGCATGGCTTTTAAAAAACTCCCAAGGCCTTTCGGCGGAAAGGCGTGATAGGTTTCCAGCAGCCGCTCAAATTTTAATAAGGGTTTTTCATAAAAGGCAATGGCATTCAACTCTCCAGGCAAAACGTTGGCTTCTTGAAGCACATATTTTATGGCATTTTCAGGAAAGGAAGCATCTCCTTTCACCCGTGTGAAACGCTCTTCTTGAACAGCGGCCACAATTTTTCCATCGACCAGCAAAGCCGCTGCGCTGTCATGAAAAAAAGCGGAGAACCCCAGTATTACCTTTGCCATTAAAATGTGTTTTTTAAATCATTGGGCCCATAGCGGTGTTCCCGGATGGAAAGAACGGACGCATTGGACTTTTTGAACTGCTTAAGTTTTAGCTCATCCCTACCCAATAGCTTACGAAGAAAACCCATGGGAACAATCAACAAAAAGAAAGTGACCGTAAGCAATATCTTGGTTGAAACCAAACCCAATACCTTAGCGAGGCCAAACCATAAAAAAGCCAGAGGTTGAAAGGCCCTCGGGAGAATAAGGGCCAACACCAGAGCGGATATTGAAATCCATACCCAATACCACCTTTGGGGAAAGAAAAGGAAGATTACCAAACAGGCCAATGTGGTCAATATACCCACCTCTAAGCATTGCTTTACAGAAATCTTCACCTATAACACTTTTAATTCTTTTCGAAATAGCTGAAAAAAGGTCTTTTTACACCTATTTTGTGTTTTTTGTCTGCGTACCTCGGCTACCCAATTCAAAAACGCTTTCAATTTTTACTTCATTCCAAATAGGCCCAATGGGTTTTAGAACAAAGAGTATATAAAGGGCGCTAGAGCAGAACTGGCCGTTACGACCACAATAATACTTATGAAAAGTAACACCAACAGTACCGGAATCAACCAATACCTTTTTCTGGTTCTTAGGAACAATCCAAACTCTTTTAAGGTTTCCATATCAATTAATGTTTTCCAACAACAGCAAAGCTTTGCCGTTGTCTGGATCTTTATCCAATATATTCTTTAGTACCTCAACTGCTTTTGTTCGCTTTCGAAGCAAAATATAACTTTCAGCCAAGGCAACACTATCCGCGGTGCCATCCTTAACAATACGTTTGACCGCTCCATAAATTCCGCGCAATTGGTTATCCCCATTTGATTTTTGCATAGCGTATTCCAAATAAGGTAAAGAAGCTTTATAGGCCTCTGCCTCAACTAAAGTTACAGCAATTTTTTTACTGTTTTCCCTAGATGGGTCCAGCTCAAGGGCCTTCTTAAAATGATGGGCTGCTTTTTCCATTTTCTTAAGCCTAAGGGCTAAAAGGGCGCTTTCAATTCGAAATCGCGCTTCATGGGGATATTCCAATGTAAGTCCCTCAGCAACCTTGAGGCCCATTTCAACTTTTCCTTCCCTTTGATAATGCCCATAAAGTGTTTGCATGGCTTCATCCCAACCAATCAAGTTCACGGCCCATTTACCTCCCAATCTTTCGGCAACACTTAAGGAATCCTTGCGTATTTCGGGCATAGGTTCGTAAAAAGGCCATCCTTCCTTCAACTGTAAAATCTCGTACATCCCAGCAGCTTCATCAACCCTGGTTATGGGCATTTGTCGTTTCAAAGCTGACCACGACAGCACAGGCCCGTGTGCCGTACCCAACAAGCCTGAATCCAGGATCACCTCATAAAAAGAATGGGCCAAAAGGGAATACCCTTCCAAATTGGGATGTACATGTTCCCATAAAAAAGAGTTTCCAATGATTCCGTCATCCGATAAGGATTCAAATCTGGACTTGGTGTCCACCAAA
Organism: Croceivirga sp.; assembly: GCA_028281025.1. Taxonomy (GTDB): domain Bacteria; phylum Bacteroidota; class Bacteroidia; order Flavobacteriales; family Flavobacteriaceae; genus Croceivirga. The sequence goes on along the minus strand of JANQKR010000037.1, from coordinate 107,232 downwards.
AAAATATGGGAATATGTCCTGGAAAGTTCTTTTATTCCATCATTTATTGCTTCTGGGGCCCTAAAACGGAGTTGATCGTATTCTTTGGCCAAAACAAAATTGTTCTTCGCCTCTACGAGGTCTCTCTTTCCAAGTGCTTGATTCGCGAGATCAAAATAATGGCCCGCTGAAGTTTTAGGATTTTCGCCAATGCCCACAAAGGGTTTTAACCCTTTTTCATTGCTTACCAAGGTGGACACAAAAACTGGAATACCCCAATTTTGGGTATGTTCGGCGATTTTTTCAAAGTTGTAGTTAAATTGTTGTATGCCCTGTTGGTATTTTTTGGAACCATAGGGAATTTTACGGTCTGCCACCATTTTTTCCATCAGGGTAGTTCTTTTTTCCCTATCCGGATCCGAAATGTGTACTACCGCAGCTATACCTGACTCGACCAATTGAACCAGACGCAAACTTTTCATTTGCAATGCCATATTGACCCATCGAGGATTTCTTATCATCGAATTGGAAGCTCCTACACCCAATGCGCCATAATATTCGTTATGGCCTGCATAAATTAAGATGGCATCGGGCTGGTAATCCACCAACTGTTTGGTAAAGTCCAGAAGGGTATAGGAATTGACCGCCGTTAATGAGAGATTGATTATTTCAATTTTTTTATCCGGGAAAGTAGTGTTCAGGGCATATTGCAGCCATCTGTGGAAAGAACCGTTCTTTTTATAAGGATACCCAACTGCCGTAGAAGCTCCCAATACAAAAACACGAAACCTATCCGAGTCCTTGTTTTTTTGTAACCACTCCTGAAATCCCACTGTCGCATTTTCACTGTCCCCAAAATATTTCTTTGCAATTTTAGGGTTCATTTGTACCCATGAGGTATCGTTTTCCACAGGAATGAAAAGAGGATAATCGCTTCCATAACCAGATATTCGAAGTATCATTTCCATCAAAACAAAAAAGACGAAGACCAACAACAAAGTGGCAGCTTTAAACATATACGTTTTTCGCTTCTCCATTACTGTGGCCCTATTTTTGTTCCTGTTCATGTCAATTTATTCGTACTCCAATAAAGATTGCTGGGACTATATGGATATCGAAGTTGCATTCCATGATATTCCATTCATTGGTTTTACGTACAATTGCATTGGTCCGTATCATCTATTTGAAGGTTAATTCAACATAAACCGGAAAATGGTCCGAAGGATAAAGCCCCTCCTTTGATTCGTTCACAATGCTACTTTTGAGAATTTTAAATCCTGAGGAATCAAAAAAGATGTAATCAATTCTTCTGGTAACGTCTTTTTGCATTTCAAATCCATTAAACGTACCTCGTGGTCCATGGGAATTTGCACCAGCTGCCTGGTGCGAATCTTCCAGTTTTCCTGATATTAATTGAATCCCAGGGCTATTCGGTTCCAGATTAAAATCACCCATCAGGATTACTGGTAATCGGGAACGGTTTAGGTCCTTTATCATGGACAGTAGTAATCTGGAACTTTCCAATCGCGCCACTTCGCCAACATGGTCAAAATGGGTATTGAACACAAAAAATTGATTCCCACCATCCCTATTTTCAAAAAGGCCATACGTACAGATTCTTTTAATAGCAGCGTCCCACCCTTTGGAAGGTCTATTCGGGGTTTCCGATAACCAAAAAGTACCGTTATCCAATAATTTTAGTTTTCCCCCATTAAAAAATATAGCGGTGTATTCTCCGGCTTCCTTACCGTCATCCCGACCTACACCAAAGTGGGTGTATCCTTCCAGATTATTTTTCAAATAATCCACTTGATGTTTTAAACCCTCTTGAATGCCGAAAACATCCGGACGATAGGTATTCAACTGCGATACCATAAAATCTTTTCTCTTATCCCAACCATTTACCCCATCCGAAGGATTATCATATCTAATGTTATAGGTCAGGACGTTAAGTTGTTGGCCAAAAGAAAGGGAGGTCAAGGCCATGGTCAGTACAACTATGATTTCTATTTTTTTCATTGCATCGGTGTCCCCCTCAATTTTTTAAAAGTTTCGAAGGCCTTCTCCACCTTTTCTTTTGGAGCCTGTTCAAATTCCTTTTCGGTGACCTTATACAGCCTTTGTGCAGAATCCAGTCTAGTCTTCATGGTCTTAATGATATCCTGATATGCGGCATCGTCCATTTTATTGTCCAATTCCTTGGGGTCTTCCCTAAGGTCGTAGAACTCCCAACTATCGATATCGTCATAGAAATGCATCAATTTATATCGTTTTGTTCGCACCCCATAATGCTTTTTTACCATATGGAATGCAGGATAATCGTAATAGTGATAATAAATGATGTCCCTAAAATCTTCCTCTTCCATGGTATTGGTCAACAAAGGTACCAAAGACGCTCCCTGCATCTCCGAGCTGTATTCCCTACCCCCCACAAAATCCAATAGGGTCTGGGCAAAATCCAGATTTTGAACCATGGCATCCACTTGTTTCCCTTTTTCTATGACACCGGGATATTGTATTAAAAGGGGTGTCCTGAACGATTCTTCATACATAAAGCGCTTGTCAAACCAACCTTTTTCCCCCAGATAAAAACCTTGATCGGACGTGTAAACAACAATGGTGTTTTCATCCAAACCGGATGCTTCCAAATAATCCAAAATCTTTCCAACACCTTCATCCACGGAGGCTACGGTAGCCAAATAATCCTGAAGATAGCGTTGGCCTTTCCAGAGCGCCAATTCCTTTCCGCTAAGTTTTGCTTTATGAAAGGCCTCATTTTTGGGCCGATAGGCCGCATTCCATTGTGCGCGCTGTTGTTCCGTCATTCGTCCAAAATCGGACGGCCAGGGATCATTGGCCAATTCCCAACTACCGGCAGCCCTGGTCAATTTCAAATCATGCCCTTCGTACATGTCCTTATATATGGTTTGCTGTTGTTCCCCAGCCGCTTGCTGATGGTCGTGCTCCGCAAAATAGGTATCTGGAATGGGAATGTCAATGCTATCATATTTATTGGCATGGCGGAGTGCCGGCATCCAATTTCTATGGGGGGCTTTATGTTGTACCATCAAAAGAAAGGGAGTACTGTCCCTTTTTTCCTTTAGCCAGGAAAGCGCCTTATCCGTAATTAGATCGTTCGCGTAGCCCGCTACCCTAATGGAATCGCCATTGTCAATAAAATCAGGATTGTAGTAATTCCCCTGATCTTGTAAAATGTTCCAATAGTCAAACCCTTGAGGCCAGTCATGCAGGTGCCACTTACCCACAATGGCGGTTTGGTATCCCATCATTTTAAGGTACTTTGGCAAGGTGGGCTGGGAACCATCGAACCGTTCGCCATTTTGCCGAAACCCATTGATGTGACTGTGCTTACCAGTAAGTATTACCGCCCTGCTAGGGCCACAAATGGAATTTGTAACGTAGGCCCTATTGAACTTTGCCCCGTTCTGCGCAATACGGTCAATATTCGGTGTAGGTGCAATTTTCCCAATTTCGTGTCCATAGGCACTGATGGCTTGATAGGCATGGTCATCGGACATAATAAAAACAATGTTCGGGCTTTTCCCTTTCGGCCGCTTAACAGTTTCTTTCTCTTTGCAGGCCAAAAAACCCAACAAAACCAAAAATGGCAACAGTTTGATTTTTATTCCAGGCCCTTTCATTCCAAACGAATTTTTGATTGCGTAAAAACCCCGTCAAGGATTACTTCCTTAATAAATTCCGATACCTCATCTGTTCGTGCATAAGCCAGATTGGCCCAATCATGATTTCCCTTTGGGTCATACATCAAGGCATAGGACATATCCAGTTGCCTTAGTCTTTCGGCTATGGCCTGGGATCCCCCCAAAATCAAATACCCCTCCGATCTTGGGTCACAATAATGGTGGGGTGCAGCCCCATAGGGCACCAATCCATCCATTTCCCCGTGGTACAACAAGGTAGGGACTGCGGTCTCTTGGGTAATGTAATCGATATGTAACACCGCTCCTGCAAAAGAAACAACCCCTGCAAATCTTTTTTTGGGGAAGGATATCCCCTTAAAATCGTGGTGATATTGCATAAAAACAGTATTCAAAACCGCCTCGGCGCCCGCACTACTCCCAACAAGGACCATTTTTTCCGAATCTATGCCCAGTTCATCCCCTCTTTCATCCAAAAAGTTGATGGCCCGGGCCACATCCTGGGTAGCCTGTTTAAAGGTCTCCACCTTTTCAACCGAAGGGCAATCACACCCAAAGCCCTTTCCCTTTCGAACCAATCGATAACTTATTGAGGCCACTACATACCCTTTATGCGCCATTTCCTTACAAAATTTACGCTCCAAGGGATTGTCCCTTTTGCCAGATGCAAAACCACCTCCATGGACCAGCAACAGCAAAGGCCTTTTTTGAACGGTATCGTTCTTTGGGGAATAGAAATCCAATTGCAAGGTATCGGCATAGGTCAACGTTTTTATCCCAATAGTGGAAAACAACGAATCTTTGTAACGCTCTTGACCCTGCAACAGCGTATGGAACAACAAAATCATCAAAAAAACTGCCCTAACAAAATACTTTTCCACCATACCCGCTTATTTTAGTACAAAGGAACTGGAGAGTTCCGCATTTGAATCCGTACCTACATAGATAATAAATTCCCCTGGTTCCGATATGAATTCCAAGTTACCATTGTAAAACTTTAAATCGTCCGAGGATACTGTTAACGTTACCTCTTTGCGTTCCCCTTTTTTTAACATCACTTTCTTGAATCCTTTGAGTTGGCGTTTCGGTGGGGTTATGCTTCTTATTACATCACTCAAATAGAGCTGTACGACTTCCTCGCCATCGTAATCCCCCGTATTCTCAACGGTCACAGTTGCCTTGATACTTTGATTGCCACTAATTTCAGTTTTGTCCAATCTTAAATTGGAGTATGCAAAAGTGGTATAGCTTAATCCATAGCCAAAGGGCAGTAGCGGCGTATTGGGAACATCAAGATAATTTGTTTTGAATTTCTCGTACTTCCCTTCCGGGTTTGGTCTTCCTGTATTTTTAACGCTATGATAGATAGGTATTTGACCCACATTTCTTGGCCAGGTGGCCGATAATTTTCCAGATGGATTGTAATTGCCGAAAACCACATCCCCAATGGCATTTCCAGCTTCAACCCCGGGATGCCAAACCTGCAATATGGCAACTGGCATGTTGTACTCTTCAGGAATGGTAAGTGGCCGACCGCTCATCAACACCAAAGCAACGGGCTTACCCGTGGCCACCAAGGCCCGAATCAACTTCTTTTGACTTTTTGGAATGGAAATATCCGTACGACTGGCCGATTCACCGCTCATCTCGGTAGCTTCACCCACAACGGCGACAACTACATCTGCGGAATTTGCCACATCCACCGCTTCCTTGATCATGGCCTCCGGTGAACGTTTATCAATTACTACCCTGGGCCCAAAGACGTTAACTTTTTTTGCCAACGCTTTATCATCGGTGATATTGGCACCCTTTACATAGGCAATGGTTGCCGTTGGGGCCACCTTTTTAAATCCTTCAATAACCGTTACTGCCAAATCTGGATTTCCAGTGGGTGCCCAGGTTCCCAACATATTATTACGGCTGTCCGCCAAAGGTCCCACCAACGCAATTTTGGCATTTTTCCTCAGGGGAAGAATAGCGTTGTGATTTTTAAGCAATACGAAGGAGCGCGCTGCGACTTCCCTGGCAAATTGTCGATTTTTTGGAGTGAGAATATCTTTTTTTGGTCTACTACTATCCAAATAACGGTAAGGGTCATCAAAAAGTCCCAGCGTATATTTTGCCTCCAGAATCCTTGTACAGGCGCGGTTTATTTCCTCTTCCGTCACCTTACCTTCCGCTATGGATTTTTTGAGTGTGGTCAAAAAACCCTCGCCTACCATATCCATATCCAGGCCGGCCTTTAAGGATAGTGCCGATACGTCCTGAAGATTTCCAAGGCCGTGGAACATCATTTCATTTAAAGAAGTATAATCGGAAACCACAAATCCGTTAAATCCCCATCGATTACGCAACAAATCGGTCAATAGCCATCGGTTCCCGGTCGCCGGTATTCCATCAACATCATTAAAGGAAGTCATTACGGATGCCACACCGGCGTCCACCGCTGCCTTATACGGAGGCAAGTATTGGTTGAACATTTTGATTTTGCCCATATCCACCGTATGATAATCACGTCCTGCCTGTGAAGCGCCATACAAGGCAAAATGTTTAACACAGGAAAGCATTGTATTTGGGTGGGATAGGTCGGTTCCTTGATATCCTTGAACCATGGCCCTTGCGATGGCGGAACCCAGGTAAGGGTCCTCCCCCGCCCCTTCGGCAATACGACCCCACCTCGGGTCCCTGGCAATATCCACCATGGGGGAAAAATTCCAATTGATACCGTCGGCGGTTGCCTCAATTGCTGCAAGTCGAGCCGTTTTTTCTATCAACTCCATATCCCAACTAGAAGAAAGTCCCAAGGGAATTGGAAATGTGGTCTTGTATCCATGAATAACATCGGAACCAATTAACAATGGGATTTTTAACCGGGTATCTTTGACGGCAATTTTTTGGGCCATTCTCACTTTGTCCGGGCCGGACACCCCAAAAAGACCTCCAACCTGACCCGATTTTATCTTATTCTCCACGTCTTTGCTAACAACCGCACCTGTTGCTACCCCTCCACCAGGGGTGAGCAGGTTCAATTGCCCTATTTTTTCATCCAAAGTCATTTTGTCCAAAAGTTCTTGGACCTCGGGAATGGAACTCCTTTCCTGTGCACAAAGTTGAATGAAGGTGTAAAACAAAAAAACAATTAGACATTGTTTATGTAAAGTCATTTTCAAATATTTTGTGATAAAAGCCTTTTCAGGGTATTCCGCTTTTGGTTGGAGCATTGTTTTCCCGTTCATAAAAAAGAATTGCCGACTACTTGATCCAGTTGATCTTATGGTTCATAGGAAAATCCTAATTTGGTGAGTCCGCGCTGGACATCCCCATTTTTCATAAACCATTTCCAGAGCAGCCCTGTCCTATAGTTTTCAACCATAACGGGAATAGGGCCTTGATCAATTGCCAAATATCTGGGCAAATACCAATCGTGCTCAAAACTAAAGGCATCGTAAGGACCATATTTTCCAATAAGACTATCTTGTTCTTCATACATAAATCGTAAAAAGGCAAGACTCTCTTTAGGGGTATACGGCATTGATGCCAATGCCGCGGTAGGTGAAATAACCCCTAAGTCTTGATCAGGTCTATGCCCTGCATAGCCTTTCATGGAATAACTTGAGGTCAAGCCCCAACACTTTCCCGAATAGCCTTCGTAATTATTTGGATTCGCAACACAGTGTCTATAATGAATCTGTGCATGATGGGTATTGAGCTTCCAATAGTCCCCATATTGATCCTTAAGTCCTTTGGGGGGTAATCCCATATGGGAATAATGTGCCCAAAAAAGCGGTCCAACCGGTGATGTGTTGCCTGGATAATGGTCCAGTTCCGTATCCAGATCATAATAGATAACGCCATTGGAAATATCCCCATTCCTTGCCCAACCCACATCATACGCCTTTTTTGAAATTGGATGTGTAGGCGAAGAAGCGGCCAATACATACATAATCAGGGTTTCATTGTAACCCCTTACAAAGAAGTCCATCTCCCAATCAAAGTTTGGAGACCAATGCCAATAGAGACCATCCTTTCCATTTTGCGTATACCAATCCCATTCCACTTCTTCCCATAGCTGTTGGATATTGCGTGCAAGTTGTTTTTCACGCTCAGAACCCGCTTCAAAATATTCCTTTACGGTTAACAAGCCTTGTACAAGGAAAGCCGTCTCCACCAAATCACCTCCATCATCTTTGGGACTAAAGGGTTGTGTTTTTCCTGTGGGACCATGAAGCCAATGGGGCCAGGCACCGTGAAAACGATCCGCTTTGGCGAGATAGTCCACTACCCTTTCATAACGTTCAAGGGCCTCTTCACGGGAAATGAACCCACGTTCAATACCCACCAGAATGGCCATTAGACCAAAACCTGAGCCTCCGGTGGTTACCACATCCCGGTCATTGGAAGGATATATACCATCCATATGGATCCTTTCCCGAGCCATCCCGGAAATGGGTTCCGCCCCTTCCCAGAAATAATTAAAGGTCTCTTTTTGGACTAAATCCATGAGTTCTTCATCGGATAGGGAAGTCACTGTGGTATCATCCAATGAAATTACCTCTTCTTTTTCCAAAGTTTTAGGGCCATTGCACCCTGCTACCAAAGATGCAATGACCACTACAAAAACTAAACTTAAACTAAACTCAAATAATACTCTCATGTTTCATTCAGTTGCTACCTACCATCCGGGATTTTGTCGCATTTCCGGTGTTTGTATCAACTGATCATTTGGGATGGGATATAATTCATGTTTGCCCACTTCAAAAGGGAAGCCAAGGGCAGTCATTACCTCTGCCGCCCTACCTTGACGCAACAGATCATACCACCTATCATGCTCCATAGCCAATTCCAATCTACGTTCTTTCCAAATGGCCAGCCTAAGTTCATTCTGGTTGGTTGCGGTTACATCCGGCAGGCTGACCCTACTACGTACTCGATTCAATGGAACCAGGGCTTCACTGGATTGCCCCAGTTCATTTAATGCTTCGGCCCGTATCAACAGAATCTCGGCAAATCGAAGTATACGGATATTTTTGTCCCCATCCCCTTGACCGGCATTTAAACTGGAGTAGGCCTTCTCGTTATACCGTGGATTTTCCACTCCCGGGTTGATCACCCTTCCATCAAACAAGGTCTCTCCCCTAAAAATAATGGTAGCATCCCTTCGAATGGCATCACTTTCAGATTCAAAGGCATTCAGCAAATCCTCTGATGGTGTGTTGAAGCCCCAGCCAAATCCATCCGGTCCACGAGCCCCTTGCGTAGAGGAATACTGTTGTATGCCATGGGCTATGATTTCTCCACGTCCTTGCAATTCAAAAATGGATTCGATACCATTTTCAGTAGTCGCCCTCCATACGGTGGCATAATCCGGTTCCAGATCGTATTCACCGGAATTCATGACGGTATTTGCCATATCCGCAGCATCCTGCCATCTTTCCTGGTACAAATATACTTTTGCCAAAAGTGCCTGTGCTGCCCCTCTGGTAGCCCTACCTAAATCCTGTGGGGGATATTCACTCTTTTCTGGAAGCGCGGCAATGGCCTCCATCAAATCCTGCTCGATAAACGCGTAAACTTCGGAAATGGGCGCACGTTCCAAAAGATCGACATCCTGCAAGGGCACATCACCAAAAGTGCGAACCAGCCAAAAATAGTTTAAGGCCCTTAGGAATTTACATTCCCCGATCAAACGGGTCCGCAAACCTTCATCAATGGGCTCAAAATTCTCGGTAAATTCTATGGCCAATGAGGCCCTACCAATAGCTTTGTACCATTGGGTCCACATGGCCCTAATGGAGACACTGGATGGCGTATGGGTAAGCCCATCCAATTGGTCCTTATCCGCTCCGGTATCCGTTGGGGCACTCCCCTTGTCCGCGTTGTCCGATATAATTTCGGTAATGCCCAAAAATGAAAAGGCATAGGCAAAATCCGTATGTCTTCCATAGACTCCCGTAACAAACTGAATAGGTTGAAAATCCTCCCCGCTTTCTTCTGCGGTTGGATCCACTATTTCGACCTCCTCTACAAAATCATCGCAACCAAAAAGGCAGGTGAAGATAACAAGGCCCAATAACATTGTTCTTATTTCCGTAATCATGATGTTTGTATTTTTAATCCGTGCTTTCATTAAATCTGTACGTTAAGTCCAAGAATAAAGGTTCGGGTAGTAGGGTATGCATTTAGCTCTATTCCAGCATTTTCATTAGGCACCCCTGTACCGAGAAGTTCAGGCGTAAACCCGGAATAATCGGTAAACATAAATGGATTTTGAGCGGTAAAGTAAAGTCTTGCCCTATTCAAGAAACCTTGGAATTGGTTAAAAGTATAACCAATGGTGATATTGTTGATCCTAAAGAAATCCCCATCTTCCAACCAAAAAGAAGAGGCCAAGGCATCCCTGTCCGCCCCAGGTGCGGCGTTGGTAGATCCTTCCCCGGTCCAACGACTGTTAAAGATTTCTTCTGAAATGTTTACACTTTGTAGTCGGGTGTTGGCCAGTCCATTGTAAACCTTATTACCCCCAAGTCCAAAACCGTCCAAACTAAAATCAAGATTTTTGTATTGGGCCCCTATGGTGATACCGTAGTTGAAGGTGGGTAGGTAATTGTCGAAAAAACGTTTGTCCCTATCATCAATCACCCCATCATCATTTTGGTCCACATATTTTAGGTGTCCCGGCCGTGCATTACCTACGGAAGGATTGTTATCTATCTCTTCCTGGTTTTGCCAAACGCCATCGGCTTCCAATAACCACCAGGCAAATATGGGTTGTCCTTCCTGCAATCTCTTGGTAATCTGCCCATTATTTAAGCTTCCACCAACTTGCCCATCAAATCCGGGCACCACATTTTCCACTCTATTCCTATTCGTTGAGAAATTGACCCCTACATTGTAACTGAAGTCCGGACCTATTTGATCCCTCCAATTCACAAGCACTTCCACACCGGTATTGGAAACCTCAGCTGCCTGGGCAAGGAAATTACCTTCTGCAGCAGAGTTGAGCAGATTCTGGACATTGATAATGGCATTGGTATTGTTTCGGTCATAGTACGTGAACGTACCAGATAATTTACGGTCAAGTACGGCAAAATCAAATCCTGCTTCCCACTCTTCGGTTACCTCCCACTGTAAAGGGAAAACGGGACTTCCAAATGATGCTCCAAAAATTAGATCCTGTGTTGGTCCAAATACGTAATTCTGGTTTCCAGAATCGGGATCGGTGCGGATTTGTTGGACATTAATGGGCACATTGGCATTCCCCAACTGGCCCCAGCCACCAAAAATCTTAAAAAAGTCAACAAACTCATTATTCTTCAAAAAGTCCTCTTCCGTCAAAGTCCAACCTACACTAAATGCAGGAAAGTTATCAAAGAAATTCTCTCCATCTATAAAATTGCTTGTTCCATCCCTTCGGATTACCGCACGTACAAAATATTTTTCAGCATAGTCGTATTCCGCCCTGGCAAAATAAGACTGCAGGTTGGTGGATTGGTTAAATTCCTGGGTTACCGTATTATCAAAGAAAGCCGAGGTTCGTCTGTTCAAACTTCGCAATCTTGGCTGATCAAACACATCAAAGCCTTCTGCTTCCACAATTTCCCTTCCGCCAAAGTTCTCGCGGCTAATACCCACGGTTGCGTTAACATTATGATTGCCAAAGGATTTGTCAAAGGTTAGGAAGCCCTCCAAATTCCAACGGAAAAACTCTTCATCCCTGACATTAAATCTATTGTTGGCAAATTCAGGTGATATTACACCATCTCCATCCAAATCTGCCCGACCTTCTTCAAATTGTGCTTCGGTCCGTACTGGATCCGCATTTAGCCAAATCTGTCGCCTGGGCTCAAACAGATTTCTTTTGACAAAACCTTGGGTAGCCCCGAATCTTGCGGTTGCCTTTAAATACTCCGTTATGTCCGCTTCAGCGGTTATTTGCCCCTGCAAGGTCGTGGTATTTCTATTTTCATCATCAAAAAATACCTGTGACACTGGATTACCGGCCGTATTCAAACGTCCAACAGATTCCCCATCGGCGGCTTCAAAACCTACGACTCCCGTGGTTTGATTGTAAAAGGATTGTCCAAAACGTCCATTGTCATAAAAAACGGGTACCAATGGAGACTGCCTATATGCATTATTAAAGGCTCCAAAGGGTTTGGGCGTTTCATTGGTATAGGTGATGTTCAAGTTTTGGATAATTCTAAACTTGTCATCAAACAAGTGGAAGGTATTGTTACTCCGTATGTTTCCCCTGGAAAATTTATTGCCTTCAAGAATCCCTTCCTCATCATAAAAATTATAGCTTAAGAAATAATTGACTTTGTCCGAAGCTCCCGAAACGGAGAAATTATGACTCTGTATGGCTCCCGTCTGCAATAATTCATCATACCAATCCGTATCGTAGCGTTGGTTTAATTGCAATTGTGGTCCGCCAATGGCTGCATTCTCCTCGTTGAAGAATTGTGTGTATTGGGCGCCATTGGCCATCTCCACTCGATTCAAAACGGACCGTAGTCCAAAGAAGGAATCGAAATTAAACTGGATTTTGCCTTCCTTTCCTTTCTTGGTAGTCACAAGAATGACCCCATTTGCGGCACGTATACCATAGATGTTGGCATAAGAGGCGCCCTTTAGAAATTCTATGGATTCAATATCTGCTGGATTTATGCTTCTAATGTCCTGCAAAGGCTGGCCGTCCACCACAAAGAAAGGTTCCCTTCCACCCAATGCAGTACCTAAGCCCCTTACCACCACAGTAGGTGTGGCACCGGGCGCATCATTGGCGATAATATTTACCCCAGCTACCTTACCCTGTATGGATTGTGTAGCCGTCAGTGCCGGAATTTTGACAATTTCCTCAGCCTTAACGGATACCACGGCACCCGTAATATCCGATCGTTTCTGCTCACCATAACCTACGATTACCACCTCATCCAATCGTTGTGTGTCTTCTTGAAGGGATACATTGATGGTATTTTGATTGTTGACCTCACTTTCAACGGTAGTAAAACCAATGTAACTAAATACCAATGTACCATCACTGGGAACGTTGTCCAGTACATAGTTACCATCAAAATCTGTTTGTGTACCGATTGAAGTACCTTTCACCAGCACTGTTGCCCCAGGCAAAGGCTGTCCATTAGCTTCCGACACCACTCCAGAAACTGTAATTGCATTCTGGGCAAAAACGACTACATGAGCCGCTAAAAGGAAGATTACTAAAAATACATTCTTTTTTTTCATAATCATTTAACAAAGTAGTTAGTTGATTGCTAATTTAATAAGGCGCTACTCCGAAAACGTTGTAGTGACCTACATAAAAAATACATCATCCTGTTTTCCAATCACCAATCCTAGTTAGTAAGGGCTATGCAGTAGTTGAACAAAAAATGGATTTATAAAAAATTAACTTAATGATGTACTGTTGATGTACTTTGAAATGGCAATTATTGAAGTTGAATGTATTGGATTTCGGCTACGAGAAGGTGATTAGGAAATTTGATAGGTTTTTGGTGCTTTCCAATTCCAGTTTTTTTCGCAATCTGTACCTGTGGATTTCAACGCCCCTTATGGTTATTCCCATTAAGGGAGCTATTTCTTTGGTGGACAGATTCATTTTAAGATAGGCACAGAGTTTAAGATCCTTAGGGGTAAGCTCCGGATATTCCATCAAAAGACGTTCAAAAAAATCTTCGTGCAATTCCTTAAAACTGACTTCGAACCTTTTCCAATCCTCAGTGTCCTTTACCGAGTTGTTCAGTTTTCTGATAAAAGAACGGAAACGTTGGGAATTGGGGAAATTGTCCTTGTTGAGCACCAACATGTTCTTCAATTCCAAAATCATTTCATTCTTCCTGGCAATGTTCAATGCCGTACTGGCCAGTTCATTTTGTTTGAGTTTCACTTTTTTCGCCAACTCTTCCCTTTCCAATTGAGCGATTCTTCTGTCCTGTTCCTTCTGCATCTGCTCTTCAAGTTCCTTTTGCTTCCTTTTGAGCTTTGCCTGGTTGTATCTTCTCACCAAAATGACGCAAATCAACACCAATACCAAATACAGGGTAACGCTCAAGTTGGACAAAAACCATGGAGGGGCAATCTTAAACTCAAAAGAATTTACCTCGGATGCCCTGTTGTCAATGCCAACTGTTGACACTTCAAATACGTAATCGCCATAGGCAAGGTTTTGAAATGACACCACACCTTCCTCAACATATCCGTTGTGGTTCTCGGGGCCGGACAATGTGTAATGGTAACGGGGTTGAATGGACTTTGGTGTTGCAAACCCAACGGTTAAAATTCTCGATTTCTTAAATGAAAAAGGCAGGGGTTCCAAATCTGGAACATACGAGCGTTCTTTATCCTTGATAAAAGTCAGTTCTGGGACGGGCAATTGATAGTTGTTCAATCGCTGTTTTAATTGTGCCACATTGACCTTTGCAAAGCCATCACTAAGTGTAATAAAGGAAATGCTATCATTTATTTTTACCATCCTTTGGGCTTCGGGTACCAATCGTCTTCGTAGGGCCAGGTCGCCAATGACCAAACTATCGGCCTTTAAATCCGTTCTGACCAAATCCTTGTTCCCATCTCCATCCACAAACCAAAAATAATCCCCTTCAAAGCTCAATAACTCCTGATCCTTAAATCGCCCAAACTCCACAAAAGGAACAATTTCCTCAAGAATTGTATCGTATTTGTACCAACTTCCTTGACTACAAAACACAATTTGGTTTTTGATTTTGTAAATTTTTACATTGTAATTGTTTGGAACGCTATTGCTGTTAAATTCATCAATTTTGGAGACGCTGGAATAATCCTCATTCAGATGAATCCGATAAAAGCCCTTGTAGGGATGGGCCACCCAAAGTATGTGAGGGCTTTCAAAACACAATTGTTTTACAGGAAAACCAATTCCAGCGACCTCGGTTACCTCCCATTGTCCATCAAATCCTTTTTGATAGGTTAAAAGTCCTGTATAAATTCCTTGCATATACCTATCCTTTTGCTCCGGGATCCTTATAATTTCATAGCCCCCGGCAAAATTGGACATCCGCTTAAAAGTGTTTTCCTTAACCTTGAACGTCCCGGTATTGTGACCACATACCAGATCATTATCAATAATTTCCAAGTCCCAAACGTGACCTTGTGAACCATTTACGAATTTTAGGCGATCCGATTCAAAATAGAAGACCCCGGTGTTACTTCCCAAATAGACTTTCCCCTCGTATAGGGCCATATCATACACCATGCCCAATGCACCCGAGTAATCCGTGTAGTAGGTGATTGAATTATCAAGCCTTAGTCGTGCAACACCGTTATCAAGACCTAACCAAAGCTGATCTTCATATTGCAGCATGGAGAGCACGGTATTGTTTTGCAATCCCGTTTTTCTATTTACAATCTGTGAAGTTCCGGTTTGGGGATCATTCAGGTAAACACCATTCTTAATGGTTCCAAAGGCGAGCTTTCCATTTGTCAAGCTTAAAATTTTGTTTAGTTGATGGGATTTAAGTTCAGTATTTAGGGTATTTTGCCAAGATTCAATGGTATTGCCATCAAAAACAAAACAACCATCCAATTTGGATCCTATCAACAGTTTCCCGTTAACGACCACCATGTCCGTTAACGTTTTACCTTTTAATGGTTTTTGATGGTCAAGGGGTTTCAAAACTTCATTTGCCAATTCATAAAGACCAGCCCTCCCTGCTGCCACAAGAAGTTTTCCTTCATATTCAATAAAATCTGAGATGACCTGGGGAGGGTCAATAACCCTTATTTGGTTCTTTTCATAGATATATATGGAAGAAAAAGAACGAAAAACAATCATTCCCTTTATAGGGAGTATCTCCCAAAACTCTTCACTGGTAAAGGTGTGATCTTGTATTAAATGAGTGAGGGAATGATACACAAAAACACCATCCCCATTTTTTTTCCAATACCCAAACTCTTCATAGGAACCGGTATATATACGGTCACCGTGTGAAAGAATGGAACGAATGATCGTGTTATTGGGCAACTTGTACAAATTCCATTCCTCACCATCAAAGTGAAGCATCCCTTTATTGTTGGCCACAAACAATTCTCCCTGTTCATTTGTAGTCAAATCCCAATTCTCTCCTGCCCCTTTATAATCCAACAATGAATAGTTGTAGACCGGAGGCAGAAGGTTTTGTGCCGAAACCATTACCTGGAACAGAACAAATAGGAACGTTATTTTTTTGGGCAGGGTCATCCTTACTAAGGGCCTTTAAGTTTTGAACACCTTATGTTAACCTTAATTCAATATACAAAGCTAGGGATTGAAAAACTGAAAAGATAACCCATATCTACCTAGACCAATGCAATTTATACATCATTACTACATCAGATTTGTATGCAATGACAAACCTCCCGTAAAAATCCAGGTTCAGCCCTTTTCTTTTCAACCCTTTTGGCATGAAGTAGTTGAAATGTAGTGGAACTGCTTTTTAAGTAATTCATATTGTGTATCTTAAAACTGGCCTTAACCTAAATATCCTTGCTTTGACAAAAAATCATTTTGCCGTTTCCCAGGTGTTTTTCATGGTGTTCTTAACAACTTTTGGCGTGTTTTCCCAAAATGGGGATTCCACAAAAAAGTATCGTACGTATTGCAATCCCTTGGATATTGATTACTCGTACATGTCACATTATCGTGCCAGGAACAATGTATCCTATCGCTCCGGTGCCGATCCGGCAGTAGTAAATTTTAAGGGCAAATTCTATATGTTCGTTACGCGATCCCATGGGTATTGGAGCTCGGAGGATATGGGCAATTGGACCTTTATAAGACCACAGAGCTGGTATTTCAATGGCTGTAACGCCCCGGCCGCTGCGGTAAAGGATGATAAAATTATACTTCTGGGAGATCCTTCGGGACGGGGTGCAGTAATTGAGACCAACAACCCCGAATTGGGGGATTGGAAGACCAATTTTGCGGTAATCAATGTGCCTGGCGGTGTGCAGGACCCCAATCTTTTTGTTGATGATGATGGCAAGGTTTACCTGTACGAAGAATCTTCCAATACATGGCCCATAAGGGGTGTGGAATTGGATTCCGATAACTTTTACATCCCCAAAGGTGGGCAAACCGATCTTTTTAACCTTCAACCGGAAAAGCATGGATGGGAGCGTTTTGGACAGGACCATCGTTCAGATTTAAAACCTTTTATAGAAGGTCCATGGATGATGAAGCACAACAATACCTATTATTTGGAATACGGGGCCCCGGGCACCCAATGGAACGTATATGCAGATGGTGTTTACACCAGTAAAAATCCACTGGGTCCCTTTGAATATGCTCCTTACAATCCCATTTCCTATAAACCGGGGGGGTTCCTGAAAGGCTCTGGCCATGGGAGTACGGTAAAAGATAATAATGGGAATTATTGGCATTTTGCCACTATGGCCATTTCGGTAAATTATAAGTTCGAACGCAGACTGGGAATGTACCCAGCAGGTTTTGAACCCGATAACGGTCAAATGTATGTAAACACGGCCTACGGTGATTATCCGCATTACTTACCCGAAACAACGGTGGAGAACCATAAAAACCGTTTTACGGGATGGATGTTACTTTCCTATGAAAAACCCGTAAGGACCAATTCCCCCTTGGTGGAAGGTTCCCCAAACGTGGTCGACGAAAGTAACCAAGGCTATATGCAAGAACAGATTACGGATTTTGGAATCAACCGGATCAATGACGAGGAAATCCGTTCGTACTGGGTTTCCCAGGCAAACAACGATTCCATTTATGTGGAAATCGATTTGGAAAAAACAAGTGAGGTCAGGGCCATCCAAATCAATTTCCAAGACTATAAGAGTACTGTTTTTGGTCGGCCCGATACCTTAAAACAGCAGTTCCGAATCAAAGCTTCCCTGGATGGAAAAAATTGGAAGGTTATTGCGGACCATTCCAAAAACGAACGGGATATGCCCCACGCCTACATTGAATTGAAACGCCCGGAAACCGCAAGATACATTCGGTATGAACATATTTATTGTACGAATGAGTATCTTGCTATATCGGAATTAAGGGTTTTTGGCAAGGGAGGTGGCAAAGTACCGCGAAGTCCTAAAAATTTTGAGGTTACCCGGCAAGAAGATCGAAGAAACGCCAATGTCACTTGGGACGCCGTGAAAAACGCTACCGGCTATGTCATTTACTGGGGAATCCACCCTGAAAAATTAAATCTTTCGGCCCAAATATATAAGCAGCCCAATTATGAGTTACGTGCACTTACTACAGAACAGGGATATTACTTTCAAATTGAAGCTTTTAATGAAAATGGGATATCAAAACGAAGTAAAATCCGTTCTACCGAATAACATCTCCAAATTAGGGATGGCCTTGTTGTGTTGTTTGTTGTCCTTTTATGGGGAAGCACAGCAAAATTCCACCGCACCGATCGATTATTCAAGTTTGAAGCTTCCGGAACGGCCCAACATTGTTTGGATCGTAGCAGAAGATTTGAGTCCCTATCTGCCCATGTATGGAGACGCTACCGTGGCGACTCCAAACCTTAGTAGGTTGGCAAAAGAAGGGGTCAAATATACCAACGTATATAGCCCGGCAGGGGTCTGTGCGCCCAGTCGTGCCGCCATTGCCACGGGCATGTACCCTACACGTATAGGGGCCATGCATATGCGTACTGGACCATGGTTCAGTTTCAAGGTCAAAGATGAGGCTTTGCGGAACCACCAACAAAAGTACAGTCCGGTGTATGAGGCCAAACCACCGGCAGGCGTACACATGCATAGCGATTACCTTAGGCGCGCAGGTTATTATTGTACCAACAATCGCAAAGAGGACTATCAATTTAGGTGTGAGTTGACCGCATGGGATGAAAGCAGTGACAAAGCCCATTGGAAAAACCGTCCCAAAGACCAACCCTTCTTCGCCATCTTCAACCTAATGGTCACCCATGAGTCCAAAATATGGACCAAAGCCAAGGACTCCCTTTGGGTGGACAATAGCCTGGATGTTCCTATGGAACCGTATTGGCCAAAAACGCCTCTTGCCAAAAAAGACGTTCGCAGAATGTATTCCAATATCAAGGAAATGGACCATCAAGTAGGTGTACTCTTAAAAGAACTGGAGGATGAAGGTCTTTTGGAAAAAACCATTGTGTTCTGGTATACCGATCACGGCGGGCCCCTTCCCAGGTCCAAACGTACTATTTACGATTCTGGAATAAAGGTCCCTATGTTAATTCGATTTCCAAACGGGCAATTCGCAGGCCAGAGTGACCATCAACTCATAAGTTTCGTGGATTTTAAGCCCACACTACTGTCATTGGCCGGTCTTCCCAAGCCGGAATACACCGATGGTATGGCTTGGATGGGATCACATCGGAATACCGAACCCAGAACGTACATTTATGCTGCGGCGGACCGTTTTGACCGCCAACATGATCGAATAAGGGTGGTTAGGGACGCCCGGTACAAGTACGTCCGAAACCTGCTGCCCGATCGACCCTATTACCTCCCCATAAAATTCAGGGAAAACATGGACATCATGCAGGAACTATTGCGATTGCACCAAAAGGATAGTCTGAATGCACAGCAACGGCAATGGTTTAGACCGGAAAAGGACCGCGAAGAGCTGTTTGATACGTGGAGCGACCCCGATGAACTTCAAAATTTAATCAATGACGCTTCCCATGCCGATAAACTCCAAGAACTTCGGGGCGCACTTGACGGATGGATACAGGACACCAAAGATCAAGGTCTTGTTCCTGAAACGGACTATCTTAAAAAAATAGGGGATTACTGGGACCAACCCCAAACCGCTGCACCGGATTTTATCAAAAAGGGCAACTTGTTCCAGCTTGAATCCCCAACACCCGGTGCGGCCATTGGTTATCAATGGCTCTCCCCAAATGAGGAACCAAAGGATTCCTGGCATGTATACACTTCGCCCCTTGAAAGTAAGGATAACAAGATACTTGTGGCCCGCGCCCATCGCATTGGATACAAACCCAGCGATTTGGTAGAATTTGACACTAAGTAAAGCGACCGCTTTTAGTTTTATTTGGGGCCACTACCCCAAAAAACAAGGATGTTATGGTTATTACGCGTATAAAAACACAATATTTACGGACGTTGCGATTTACTGTTCCCCTATTTTTTCTCTTTATAATGCAAGCTGAAGGACAGGAAGCCCCCAAAACGAACAGGCCTCCAATACCCATTGAGGTAATGTTCGGTAATGAAGAAATATACTTCCTGGGCATTTTGAACCTCCCCTTTGAGAAAGGTACCAAATTAGGATACTTCGGGGTCGCCTCGGCATTGGTCCCCTATGAAAACGCAAGGTCCAATAATGAGATCGTAATTTCCAACTCCCTTACCTATAGTCTTTCCCAAAAATGGTACGCCACGGCAGGATTACAATTTCATTATTCCAAAGGAGCAGTCCCATTTACCGGTTTTCAGTTCTTTTCTGCCAACCCTAAATGGCTGTTCTTGTTCAGTCCCAATCTGCAATTGGCACCCACCATTAATTTTGAGACGGTCGGTATTGTGGAATATAAGCCCAAGCTATCAAAAGGTTTAAGGCTATATTCCAGGTTCCAGGGCATATACAATCAGAATTTGGATGATGGGGCCCATGAAAGGAGCCTGCTTTATTTAAGGGCGGGAATTTCATTAAAAAGGACAAGTTTTGGTGTAGGGCTCAATATTGATATTTATGGTCCCGAAAGACAATCGGAACAGAATTATGGCATTTTTATAAATCATCTGTTTTGAGGAATACGTCCAGTGCCGAGGTACAGGGGTCATCAACACCATTTTTTTGGGATTTTTCTTTTCCTTGATCAACATTTTAATTGTTTACTTTTAATGTAAATGCCAATTTGGATGTGATTATTGACCATCATTGGGGTGTTAACCCTAATTCTGCATTCCACGGATTTTAAGCACGCACCCCGTATTTGGCCGTTTGACACTAGCTAACGAAATGGGATTCACATGGAAGATGTTTTGGAAAAAGTTCGAAATGCGCTGAAAAGCAATATTGATGAACATGCGCTGGCCACCGGTCAGAAATTTTCAAAGGAAAAGCTAAAATACTATGGGGTTCGGACTGCCATCGTAAGGAAAATAGGCAAGACCTTTTTCAAAACGATCGATTCCAGGTCGAAATCTGAAATATATGATTTATGTGAGGGTTTGTGGCGGTCCGGATACCTTGAAGAATCGATTATTGCCTGCAATTGGTCCCAATACCTCTGCGATGCATATGAACCCGAAGACTTTTCAATATTCCAACGCTGGATCAACGAATACATCACTAACTGGGCCTCTTGTGATACGTTTTGCAACCATACCATGGGAGGGTTCCTGGAAAGGTTCCCCGATCATGTAGAAAAGCTCAAGGACTTTGCGAAATCCCGGAACAGGTGGATGCGCCGTGCCGCTGCCGTGAGTTTGATCGTACCTGCCAGAAAGGGTAAGTTTCTGGGGGATGTTCTGGAAATTGCCACCATTCTTCTCTTGGATACGGACGATTTGGTCCAAAAGGGATATGGTTGGATGCTAAAAGTCGCCAGCCAATCGCACCAAAAGGAAGTATTCGATTTTGTAATCAAAAACAAGTCGGTAATGCCCCGTACCGCTCTAAGATATGCCATAGAGAAAATGCCAAAGGATTTAAGGACCATCGCCATGGCGAAGTAACACCCTTTTTAAAACTAATGAAGGGAAACCAGTATCAAGGGCAATAAATTGATAAGCGTGGCACTCGCCACTAGGGATTCTGTCTTCTCAGGGATTATTTTCCAATACCATTTTCCTAATCAATGAAACTTGTCCAAGATGATAGTAGCAATGCTCAATGGTACCCTCAATATTTCGTAAATAATTCCCATATTTTTCCTCTACAAATGGTTCGTCCAATTTTGCGTCCGGCATTTGGGCAACTGCTTCAATAAAGGCTTTGGAAGTGGCCACAAATTCCTGGATCATATTTTTCCATTCAATTTCAGAGGTTATGGGTGAAAAATCAAAACTATACTTATCCCGAATCTCAAGTTCACCCCCTTGGTAAACATTCAAAAGTCCGGCCAGATAATAGTGGACGTGGTAGGTTAGGGCGACTATGGTGTTCAAGGTTCCCATTTTTTGGGTGGCCTGTTCCCATGTCACACTTTCTATTAGGGTTTTGTAATTCGTATTGGCAATCCAATGTCCATTGAGCAGGACTTCTTCCAGCCTATTTGAGAGATTTATACTTCTTTCCATTTTTGAGTCGTTCTTATTTCCTCCAGAGGAAGTGTATAGGGTTGTGACAGGAACTGTTGTACGACATTTGCTATTTTTCAACAAGTTCGATAAACTCGGCTATTTTCAATTCGTTTGGTTCCCCTATTTTGGTGTGCACGTTTCCAAGATACTCCATTCCCAGATATTTTGCCGTCTCCGAAAATGGAAGCCAAAAATAGTCCCCCAGGTTGTTTCCAATGGAACAGCTGATCACGGCCATTCTTTTTCCCCGTAATTTTCGCCCAAGCTCTTTTTCGATGGTCAATACATCCGTTATTCTGTCAAAAAACACTTTTAGTATGCCGCTCATGGCATACCAATACACCGGTGTTGCAAAAATCAAGGTATCATATTTTTCTATAATTTCCCCCATTAAACCTAAATAGTCATCATTTCTATTTTTGTGTTCATAGTCATAATAACTAAAGTCATAGTCGTTCAAGTTGATCATATCCCAGCCGGATTGTTCGATCAACTCGTCCGTTAAAGCCGCAGTATCCCCATCATTTCTAGAACTTCCGACAATTACAATTACCTTCATTTGGAATTTCGTTTTCCATAAATCTACAACAACATTGAGCTAGTTATGGTCTAAATTACCAAAAGCAGTGGTGGTTGTACGTTGTTCAACATTTGGTCACTGCTGTTCCTTACGGAAACAGGACTGTCATGTCCCTTCAGGTTTTCCAACCCCTTTACCAGAACAACTTCCTATTCTTCCAGTTTAAAAAAAACAGCCAGGGCTTTACCTATGCCCCTGAACCAATGCTATACATCTTAGCATCTTTCATTCAAGACGATGTTAAATAAGAATAATTCTGTTTCTTGGAACCAAATGGTCTTGGAAAAACCAAACCCCAGTTTTTTTAATAGTTTTTGAGATGCTACATTATCCTTTGCGGTTATTCCACTCAAAGCATTCAGCTTAAATTTCTTGGCCGCAGTCTCGATTAGTGCCGTCCCGGCTTCAAAGGCATATCCCCTTCTTTCATACTCCGGAAGAAAGGCAAAGCCTATGTCGATACCCTCCAATCCTTCCCTATCATATAGACCACATGTCCCCATTTTGCTATTGTCCGCTTTTTTAATGACGGTATATGCTGAATAACCCAGCCTTTCCCGTTGTGGGATGATGGTGTTCAAGATATATTTTTCAGCATCCTTAAGGGTTTTTATGTTCCTGTCACCAATATATTGCAACCATTTTGGCATGTTCATTAATGCATGGATGAATTCGGCATCATGTACAATAGTAGGTCTTAGCCGTAAACGTTCCGTGGTCAAGGTAAATTCATTCATTTTAGGTGTTTATTGTGTGGTTTTAGCACCATTGTTTGTATCAAAGTATAATATGATTGTCCTTTATGGAATACGCGTTTTGACTCCTAAAAGTAATGTAAACCTATAGTCTTTTCTATAAGGATAGATCACAATGATTCGATGAATCCCAACTTCCCCAGTTTCTATTTAGCATGGCTTACAAAACCCAATGGCACATTGATTTTTCACCAGTATCATTTCAAGAATATCATCTTTGGGAAATTTCATAATTGAAAAATCCCGTACGTATTTTATCTCCCATATGCCCAATTTCTTCTAAATATCTTCTATGGATATCCATCCCTTTGGTTGAGGAGCCATCAAACAATAATTTCCACTTTATTTTTTCCCTTGTCCGGAGCGGGTCTTTTCTGGAGTGTCAGAAGCTGTACCACTGTACATTTCCAGATTTAGTTGACCACCGCTCACTACCTGCGTATGGGTTAAATTTAGGATGGGTAATTCTTGGCCATTCAAGGTTGCTGCCCTGATGTACCTGTTTTCTTCGCTATTGTTTTTTGTTTCTATGACGAACTTTTGCCCTTCATAGTAATCCTCGTTCAATTCAATTTCAATACGGTCAAAAGTGGGACTGGAGACCTGATAAACGGCATTTGCCTCATTGCCTCCGGTCATTTGGAACAACCCCATTTTCATAAGCACAGCCAATGCACCCATTAGGCCCTGATCTTCATCACCATTGTATCCCCTGCTGGTGGACAATCCTTCATAAACGTTTTCTACGACTTCACGTGCCCAATATTGGGTTAGATCGGGTCTACCCAGATGATGGAAAACAAAGGCCGTTTGAATGGAAGGTTGGTTGCCGTAATTAATAGGTATTCTCGAATACTCAGGGTGTAATTCCTGCGAATGTGAGGTCCCCGAGGTAAACCCCAACTTCGAAGCTTCTTCAAACTGTTGGTTCAATTTTGCCACAGCTGCCCCTTTTCCTCCCATTAAGTTGGCCAGGCCCGATAGGTCATGAGGTACAAACCAGGTGCCCTGTGCACCATTCGCTTCAATAAAACCCGCATTCAGTTCATAATGATCATAGGGTTCACGCCACTTTCCATTCTTGTCTTTAGGTCGTATCCAGTTGGTTTCAGTATCAAACACGTTTCGGTAGTTTTCAGACCTCTCCATAAAATATGCTTCGTCCTCCGTTTTTCCCAAGGCTTTTGCGAATTGCGCCAAGCACCAATCCTGATAGGCATATTCCAAGGTAAGGCTCGCCCCATTTTGATGAAGTCCATTTCTTCGACTTCCCCCAGGGGTCGGATAGGGTACGAATCCTTGCGCAATGTAGTCCTCCAAACCTCCACCGATCTCCGATTGATGCTCGTATCCGGCCCGCGTCATGATACCTCCGGGCATATGGTTCTTTTTGAGGGCCCCATAGGCTTCCTCAGCATTAAACCCCCGAATCCCTTTTTGATAGGCTCCGACGATGAAAGGCGTACTGCTTGCACCGGTCATCACATAGGTATAATTTCCACCCGAAGGCCCTCTGGGAACCAATCCACCATCACGATAGTATTGCAACAGGGAATTCACAAACTCCTCAGCAACTTCTGGATAAACCAACTGCCATAGGGTACTGATGGTCCATTGGGCACCCCAGAACGAATCCGAATTGTAATGGTTGAACAATGGCAAGCCTTCTTCGGAAATGGGAAGTCGCTTTATTTGGAAGTGTTTCCCTGTGTTGTCCGGGTAATAGCCATTGGCATCATTGATGATCCTTCTCCCCTGCAATGCATGCCAAAGATCGGTGTAGAACCTTCGCTGTTGCCCATGGGTGCCACCTTCCACTTTTATCCTGCTTAGGTAGGAATTCCACTCCTCTTTTGATTCTTGAACCACCTTTTCAAAATTCCAATGGGTAAGTTCATGATTCAGATTGAATTTGGCATTTTCAGTTGAAGTGTAGGAAATAGCAACTTTCATCTTCACATCACGTGAGCCGGACGGTAACTTCAAAAGGCATTTTCCATGGTTATCGGAAAATGAAAAATCCTTAATATCCGTATCCAACTCAATCCTAAAAAAAACAGATGTGGGCTTGGGCCGCCTAAAGGTAGGCGCATTGACCAGCTCCCCTTCAAGCACACGGGGTGACACCTGCCTTATGGTACCATCTATAATCTCTGATGGCCCTAGTTGACCATTTAAATTGAATAGAATGGCAGGTTCTTTTGTCTCAAACGTGTACTTGTGGAAACCTA
Source organism: Croceivirga sp. (assembly GCA_028281025.1). Lineage (GTDB taxonomy): Bacteria > Bacteroidota > Bacteroidia > Flavobacteriales > Flavobacteriaceae > Croceivirga. Next base: position 81,740 of record JANQKR010000037.1, on the reverse strand, counting down.
CCCTTTTGGTACTGGTCAGTTCTACACCAATATCATATCGATCCAAGTGCAATTGGTGATGACCGGGAGATACACTTTCCCTATCATGATCAAAAGGGGAATAATAGTTGTCGAAAACATCCTTCTCGGAAAGTTTATCCAAGGCCAGGGGCATCACGGACAGTCCAGAAAGTTGCCAGGCGTGGATATGACTAAACCCCCTAATGGTATCCACCTTGTAACGGTAACCGCTTCCCCAGGCACCATCCACCTCCGTATCGGGGCTAAGGTTCACCATCCCAAAGGGCCTGCACGCCGAGGAAAAGAAAAACCATCTTGAGTTCTCCGTATCCAATAATGGATAGACCATTTGTGTATAGTCCGTCTTTTCTGTAGTCTTATGCTTCTCATGTTGGCAACTGGCTTGCAGTATTATGGTACAAACCAGTAGCGTTGTTTTTATGTACGTTCGAAAAATAGTGGGTGCCTTTATTTTCATTCTATATGTGGTAATGATTGTATGGGTTGAATTGTAATATCGCGATAGAAAATTTCTGCTCCTTCAGACTGTAGTTGAATCTTTCCTTTGGTCAACGGTTCGATTTCTCCATTGATAATTTGGCCAATGTCAGTAAGGTGCATGTTCTTTTGCCCATTCACTAGGTGTATGCTTTCCCTTTCATAGGCGTAGATATCCAGTCGGTTCCATTCGCCATATTCTTTTTCAAAATTCCTGGATTTTTGGCAATATCGTTCGCCTCGCATGTTTACGATGTTAAATGTGGCTTGGGGATCATACCGAAAGTGTTCCGCTCCATCGATTGCTACCTTAACGGTCCTGACCCGAGTGGATGTGGAATCAATACACCACATATCACCTGTGTCCCCTTCTTGTACCTGCATCTCCATGGAACGCATCCAGGCACCAGCCTTTGCCCCTTCTTTACCAGTAGAGTAGTACATGACACCACTATCCCTTTTTTTGTCCTTCCTGGGAGGGTATTTTTCTTCTCCCCATTTAAATTCCAGACTCAAGTGAAAATTTTCGAATTCTTTTTCGGTAATCAGAACACCAAGAACTTCTCCACTAATTCGGATTGCAGGTTCGCCTTCCTCCCGTACCACGCTGAAGACATTGAGCGGATCTTTGTTCAGCCCAAGGGGTTCAACGTATTTATTTCCTTCTTTTTTTAAGCCCTTTACTTCGGAAGTTGGCTCGGGGGCCCTGAGATAGGTATACCAACCATCCAGATTTTTTCCATTGAACAATGATGCGGAGACTTCGTTGGAGTCAACTTTATCTACTTTATTATTTTTAGAATCCGATACTCTGGAACCACATGATATTAAGGACAACGACAGAAGAACAAAAATTATTCCCCTGCTTGGAACTGCTGGCCCATTGAAAACAGTACCTAATCTATTTTTAATAGTTAACGCTATTATTTCGCTAATTGAAATTTTCATTACAATAAAATTTTAGACGTCCGGTTTCTTTTGAATATCCTTCGAGGGACATAACCTCGGTTTCAAAAAACATAAATAAAGTAGTAGCAGTCGAAATACAATGACATAGCGAAAATCAACCCTGTCCCAAACTTTTGTTGATAAAAGTTTGGGACACTATTGATTCAAAACAGCAACCACTATGGGCTTGGTAAAAAAACCACTATTGCTTGCACCAACAATCAATTGATAACCACTTTGTTTGTATTCTGCGCCTTATCGATGATTTCATAATCATAATCAACAATGCACTCATTGTTCACTTCAACCAAAACATTTCCGTACCCCTATCCGGTATCCAAGGGGTAGTATTGTCCATTGCCAAGATTACGCCTCTTTCATCTTCCGGCTGCTGGATTTTAGCCAAAGTAAGGTCAAAATGATTGTGAGCTAAATGGGTTAGCACTATCTTTTTGTTATCAATACCCTGGGTTTTGCCCCAATATGTTGGGATCGTTTATTTTAAAGATTTCATCCTCAGGTATTGGAAACAAATCATTGAATGCTTCGACATTAAATCCTTTCGATCCCATGACATCAAGATATCTTCCAGTCCTGACCAAATCAAACCATCGATGACCTTCGGACGCCAGTTCAACCCTGCGCTCGTGTTCCATCGCCAACCTAAACGCCGCTTGGTCCGGCACTGTAGCTGATGTCAGTGCTGCAAGACCAGCCCTGGTCCTTACCCTGTTAAGCAAATCAAATGCTTCCCCATCTGCCACATATCCCTGCTCGTTGATAGCTTCTGAAAGCATCAGCAGAACGTCGGAATAGCGTAGTACGGGCCAATCACTTTCACCTAACCCAGCTTCACCGACCCCGTATTTATATACCAGGGTATCCGTTGCGGAAACAACAGCATTAAGGGTTTGGTCCCTTCTAACATCACCTGTTTCGTATTCATTGTATAAATCCGTAGTACCCCTATTGTTTGGCTCGTTTATGTCGGTAAAGCCAAAGTTGAACCCATTGCCGTTCACCCCATCGTTCGCCCATCTTATCGCAAAGATGATTTCCTCATTGTATTCATTGTTGATATCAAAGACATCTGTATAGGAATCAAGCAAGCCCACATTGGTTCCTTCTTGTGCCGTTACCGATCTTAAAACAGTTTCTGCGGCAGCATAATTACCATTGGTCAATTGTACCCTTCCCAAAAGGGAATTGGCAGCAATACTGGTTGCCCTGCCCACATCCGCACCACTAAAAGAGGCCGGTAATAGACCAGCTGCCTCAGTAAGGTCGGCCACTATTTGTGGATAAACTTCTGAAGGTGGGCTTTGTGCAAATTCCAACGCTTCTGTACCTGATATCTCTGTGAGTACCAAAGGTACATTCCCAAAAATTCTCACAAGGTTAAAATAGATGAGGCCACGTGCAAATAGCGCCTCACCACGTATTCTTGTTCTGACAGATTCGGAGATATCCGCCTCATCAATCCTATCTAAAATAGCATTGATTCTTGCCACGGAATTGTAACTATCGTCCCATTTACTGGCAATGGATGAGTTGTCCGGCAAGATGGAGAAGTTGTCAAAATCGGGCAGTGTGGTAATGGAGCCTGATATTACAGGAATGGTATTGTCCGAACGGATATCCCCATACACCCAAATATCACCAAATTGTGATCTAAAGCTACTGTATACTCCCAGAATAGCCTGTTCAAAATCGGTATCTGTTTGATAAAAACCATCGGTACTTAATTGCGACTGTGGCGTTAAATCCAATTCATCTTCGCAAGCCACTATAAACAAAACACAGATGAACCCAATGTAATATTTAATATTTTTCATGATGTATTTCAATAAAGTTTAATAGAATTAGAAACCAACTTTTAGGCCCATTGTCAATCTCCTTGCTAGGGGATATGAACCATAGTCCGCCCCCCTATTGAGTGCTCCACCTCCACTAAGACTAGCTTCTGGATTGTAACCTGCATAATCCGTAAAATATGCGAGATTGTTAACACTAGCGAAAAGTCTTAGGGAATTCAATTTCAATCTCTCTGCCACATCCCTTGGAAAGTTGTAGCCCAAGGCAACATTCTGAATCCTTACAAAAGATCCATCCTCAACCCATCTTGAGGTTTCCGAAATGTTATTGTTCCCGCTGGTAAGTCTGTTGGCCCGAGGTGTCATTCCATCGCCAGGTTGTTCAGGGGATCTCCATCTATTCAGTACATTGCTGTATTGGTTCTGGTTTCCTTCCAAATTGTTGTAAAACCTTCTTGAAATATTATGGATTAAGTTCCCTTCAACGCCATTGACAACAATACTTAGGTCGAAGTTTTTATAGGAAAAAGTATTGGTAATACCCCAAATAAAATCGGGATTGTTACTACCGATTACGACCCTATCATCACCATCTATCACGCCATCACCATTTTGGTCCCTGTATTTTACGTCCCCAGGGAACGTTCCCCTACTGGTATCCCATGTGGCACTGTTATCAATTTCCTCCTGGGTCTGGAATATCCCAATTTGCTCATACACAAAAAAGGCACCCAGTTCTCCTCCGATTTCATTGAGGAAGATGTTACCAGCTCCACTTCCTGCTAAGATGGGGTCCCCTTCTGGTCCTAATTCAAGTATCTCATTCTCAGCGAACGTAATGTTAAAATCCGTATCCCATGTAAAATCACCTGAAAAATTTCTTGAGCTTAACTGAAACTCCCATCCTGTATTCCTAACCCTTCCTAGATTCTGGAGTGCTGAGCTAAACCCCGTACTGTTGGGTATGGGCACATTTAAAAGCAAGTCTTCCGTATCACTACTGTAATAATCGGCAACCAAAGAAAGTCTATTCGAAAAAAGCCCGACTTCCAATCCAATATCATATTGGGTGGTAGTTTCCCAGGTTAAATCCTCATTGCCGATAGTATTGGGTTGTAACCCGGTTACCCCCTCCCCATTACCGGGACCCAAAACGTAATTGGAATCATCCAATAACGCTATGGAAGAATAATTCCCTATAGTGTTGTTACCCGTCGTTCCATAACTGGCCCTGAGCTTTAGGAAGCTTAATTTCTCATTATCCTTCAAAAAGCCCTCTTCCGATATTGCCCATCCTGCTGATATTGAAGGAAAAGTAGCGAACTGATTGTTGGTGCCAAACCTTGAGGAACCATCCCTCCTTACCGCAGCGGACAAAAAATACTTGTTATCGAAATTATAATTGACCCTTCCCAATAGGGAAACAAGACTCCATTCCTCGACAACGGATCGAGCTTCAGTAACAGCATTGAAATCCGTAATGGTCCTAACAATTGTGTTGGCCAGCCCTACTGCCCCTATGAAATTTTCCTGTTGCCGGAACTTTTGAAAGGTAAATCCCCCTAAAACGTTGAAGTTATGTTTCCCAAATGCTTTGGTGTAGTTCAATGTGTTTTCAGTCAACCAGCTTCGCTGAGAGAACTTTGATGTATTCGCCCTATTGTTGTTGTCGTTACGTTGAATCTCTGCCGGGTTGAACTCGTTGCGTTCAAAATCCAAGAAGTCAAAACCAAAGCTGGTCTTGGCCTTAAGACCCGTTAAGATGTCGTATTCTAAATAGGTATTGGACAACAATCGCAACTGCGTACTTTCCGCGTCGAACAGTTCTGCGGTCGTTCTTGGGTTTGGAACACCACAGCAGGTGTTGTTCGGATCGCTGTTTATGAAATCTTCTGAGTTTTGGTCAGGACGCAGGAATGGAAAGGTCACCAAAGCTTGGTTAACTACGGCATTATTTGCCCAGTGACCCTCGGCATTGACTTCATCATTTATGGTGAAACTAGGGGTAAAGCTCACACCCAGTTTAAGCCTATCCGTAAGCTGGGCATCAAAATTGGTGCGTAGCGAGAATCGTTCAAATCCTGAAGAAAGAATGACACCTTCTTCGTTCATGTAACTTCCGGAAATGAAGTATTGAAATTTTTCACTTCCCCCCGAGGCTGACAGTTGGTAGTTCTGGACGGCCGCAGCCCTAAATATTTGATCCTGCCAATCCGTATTGATGCCCCTAAACTGGGCTTCGTTGTCCAAGAACTGTGGAAATAAAATTCCAGGTGATGTGGTGGCATCCGCATTCTCATAAGCCTCAATTAAAAAATCCAAAAATTGATCTCCGTTCAGCACATCGATTCTGTTGATTGCCGATTGCGTGCCCAATGAAGCCGTAAAGTTAAATTGTGCCTCTCCGGACCTTCCACGTTTTGTGGTGATAATGACGACCCCATTAGCACCGCGTGAACCGTATATCGCAGCAGCCGAAGCATCTTTCAATACCTGAATGGATTCAATATCATCCGGATTTAGTGAGGCCAATGGATTGATACCTTGATCCCTGGTATTGTTAAAAGAAGAACTATTATCCGGGCCAATATTGGACTGTTCCACAGGGAAACCATCTATGACATAAAGTGGATCATTGCCCGCGGACAACGAACCTGTTCCCCTGACACGAACAACAATGTTTCCACCAGGAGCCCCGGTAGTCTGTTGAATTTGTACCCCAGCAATTTTTCCCGTCAATGCCCGATTAAAGGAATCGTTCGAAGTTTCACCAAGTTCTTCTCCAGAAATGGAAGAAATGGCACTGGTCACAGCTCTTTTGTTTTGGGTACCGTATCCAACGACTACAACCTCATCCAAGGCTGCAGAATCCTCTTGCAGTCGAACTTGGAGATTCTGGTCTTCTGTAATGGTAAACCTTTGCAGTGCAAAACCAACATATGAGATTTCCAAAACCCCACCATTGGGGACGGTAATTTCAAAATTTCCATCAAAGTCGGTTTGTACGCCGGTAGTAGTTCCTGCTACCACCACATTTGCGCCTGGCAAGGGGCCTCCATTTTGGTCCGTAACCGTTCCCGTTACTTGGAATTCTTGTTGCGCCGCCTCGTCATCAATGTTCGTGTTTTTTATCGTTTTTATGAGTTTCGATTTATTCAATACGATCTGACGGTTCTCTACATTGTATTCTAAATCCGAACCCTTGAACATAACCCTTAAAATATGACCAATTTTTTTGGCTCTTACATCAATATTCACAGTTCGTTCAAGGTCAATAATGTCTCTATCGAATAAGAATCTGAATTCAGATTTAGATTCGATGGCTTCAATGATTTGGGCAATTTTGGCCCCTTCCATTTGTAAGGTCAGTTTGGTATTCTGCGCGTACGTGGTTGTAGTCGCTTGAAGATGTAAAAACGAAACTAAGAGGATGGTGAACGTAAGTTTCATTTTTAAATCATATTTTAAGTAGCAAAGCCTCTTAAACCAAGGCTTCCCATTAATATTTTCCATATTTTTGGTTTGGTTTTAAATGTTAATACTTCGTTTAATCCAAATTTTAACCGGGAAATACTGATCCTATTTTCCGGTTTCTTTCAATTCATTGGCTTCTTTTTTAGTTATATTAATTTGACTTAGTTTGTAGTTTTGTAATTGCTATTTCTTTTCCCATAACCTGGTAATCAATAGGGACTACTTTGGCCAGGTGGTGCATCACTTCCTTAACATCTTCTATATTAATATCGAAAGTGGCATCGTACCGCTTGTCCTTAAAGTCTTGGGCATTGAAATCAATGGTCACATCATAGGCCCGCTCCAATTTCGTTACAATGGTTTCAAACTTGTTATTTCTAAAAATGAGTTCCCCATTGATCCAACCAGTGTACAATCTTATGTTGGCCGGAGCAATATCAATATTCCGATCGGTACTGCTCCACTCTGCTTTATGGCCGGGTTTTAGAACCAACTCCCCCTGTTTTGAATCATTTGTGGAAAGGGCCACTGAACCTTCTACCAAAACGGTTTCAACATCGACCCCTTCCGCATATGTTGACACATTGAATTCCGTGCCCAGCACTTTGATATGGAACCCATCAGAAAAGGAAACCGTAAAAGGCCTGCTACCGTCTTTTTCTACCTTAAAATAGGCCTCTCCGGTGATGGTGACATCCCTAGCGCCCTTCGCGGGAAAAGCAATGGGGTATTTCATATGGGTACCCGCGTTCAGGCTTACCTTGGTTCCGTCGGATAAAATCACATCGAACCTTTTCCCAAGGGGAACCATTAATTCATTGTAGACAAGCTCCTTTTCTGTGCTTTTTGTACCATCTTGTGAATAATCAAGTACTTTTCCTTTTTGGACACCAATGGGATTTCCATCGTTATCAAACATAACCATCTCTGAACCCTGTTCCTCGGAAAGTACTTTTTTACTGCCATCCGCTTGTGTCAGGATTATCCGGTCTTTGCCCAAATCCAGGGTCGGGTCAATATCTTGATTGCGGGATGTATGCCAATTATAGAAGGAAATGGATGCTACAACTCCACCAATGAATATGGCCGCATACTTTAATATGTTCTTCTTGCCAAACAAAACCTTTCTATTTGTTCCGCCCTCCGTTATGTCAAGTTTGTTCTTTAACAATTCCCAGTTGACTTCCAAATCCGTGGAATCCATTATTGCGATGGCCTCTTCGATCAACCCTTGTTCTTGAAGCTGAACAAGAAGTTCGATTTCTTCTTTTCGTAAAGAAGATTTCAATGAATCTGAAAGGCTGCCCCCATCAAAAATTTGATGTAAAGCACTGCGGAAAGTGTTTGTTTTGTCCATTTGTTATTTATATGTTCCGGAATGTTTAAAAAATAGCTACAAAAAATTATCTTTTTTTTAATTTATCACAACATTGCAGGGCAACATAAAAAAAATACAGCCCTATTTTTATGAAATTGGCAAGTCTATTTTTGAAATCGGTAAGAAAAAGCGTAATCGATATTAAAAAAAGTACGTCAGGAAAAACGTAAGAAGTATAATGGCCGATACTTTGTCCATTTCCAATTTTCTTATGAACTCGTATGTTCTTTGCATTTGCGCCTTTACCGTATTTAGCGATATATTCCGCATCTCGGCAATTTCTTTATAACTAAGTCCTCCCAATACATAATCCAAAAAAATATTTCTCCTTGATTCTGGAATGGATTGGATGATTTCATGCATCTTATTTACTTGGTCATTGACCAAGGTGCCATTCTCATTGGGCAGAAGAGGGGGGTAATGAATTAGCTTGCTTAGGGATTGCCTTTCTCTTTCTTTTGTCTGAAGCTGTCTGAAACTAAGCTTTTTGACTGCAGAAATTGCGTAGGATTTGAAATTTTTGTGAATTGCCAAAGTTTCCTTTTTTTTCCATAGTGTTTCGAAAAAAGTGTGGACAATATCTTCGGAAACACTTCTATCCTTTACAATGGTCAATGAAACGAGAACCAAGTGAATATAATTCTCTTTATATAGCTTTTCAAATGCTTCTTGATTAATTTTTTTCATATCCTGCAGTGTCTTCTTTTCTATAAATTACACTTCATTACTACCAAAAAAATTACTTATGAGTAATCTAAAATAGAGGTCTTAAGGTCATTACATACTTTCAAAGAATATTCACGTAGCAAAAGATTCCGATACCAGCTTCCACCTGTGTAATACTTTTCTTTCAGCAAAAAGAAATATAATTTAAGATAACATTAATTTTACATAATTTCCTTTTTCTTGGTTAAAATTTGATTTCAATATTCAAAAGCAAAACCGCATTTGTGTTATCAATTAGGCAAAAACCGTTAGGTGTTGGTTTTCACCTTAACTTGTTTGGTTGACTCCCTTATAATCATTTTGTGACGAATCTTAATTTGTCTGCAAGCCGGGCCAACCCAACTTTTGGTCATTCTCAACGCAAGCACATCCAATGCCCTTTTTCCCAATTGTTCCGCATTCTGACTTATCATGGTTAGCGATGGATAGATGTTTTTTGAAATTTCACTGTTGGTAAAGCCAATAATTGAAATATCCTGTGGAATTTTATAGCCGTTTCGTTGCAAATAGCCATGTGTTTTTATTGTGGCGAGTTCATCGGCAATGATAAATGCGTCAATAAAATCCTTTTGTAGAAGGTTTCCCAATCTCTTTTCTAGCTCATCAGACCCGTTCATTTCAACTACTTTTGCCTTTAATCCATTACCACCGGCAGCCTTCAGGGTTTTGCATTCTTCCTTGAACCCATACATCCTATTTTTACTTACACTGGTTGGTTTGATCGTGGTAAGGAAAACGATATTTCTGCAGCCAGTGGATACCAGATGTCTAAGTGCCGATTTACTGGCTTCAATATTGTCAAGTTCCACTTTGTCACATTCCATTACGTCACAGACACGGTCTACCATTACTATGGGGATATATTTTCTTAACTCGGCTATGTGGTCATAACTTCCCAAGTTTTGTGTCTGTTTTGACAGTGAAATAATAAGTCCATCCACAGAGTGATCAATAAAACTGGCTATAAGTTTCTTTTCTATCTTAAAGGATTCATTTGAAAAACAGATATAGCTTTTTAAACCTCTTTCTTTGGCACGGGATGCGGCGCCTTGCACCATTCTTGAGAAAAATGAACTGGATATCTCCGGTACAATAATCCCTATCGAACCAGACCTTTTACTTTTTAATGCCCTGGCCGTATTATTGGCTTTATACCCTTTTTTAATAGCGATTCTCTTGATGTGCAGACGAGTACCAATACTTATCTCAGGGCTCCCATTTAGTGCTTTGGATACGGTAGATGAGGACACACCTGCCATTTCTGCTATTTCCTTTATGGTAATGTCGTAACCCATTTTTACATTACATTGAATACGTTTGAGGATTTTACCCCAAAACTTACTTGCAGTGTTGTAGACTTTTAAACGCTCAGGATATTTGCTTTACCAAATTTGTGTTTTTGGCAACAATTTTATTCCCGTACATCGCATCCAATCCCATTTGGACACAGAGGGCAGTTTTTGCGCCAGTTACTGCATCGGAAATTGGCGGTTTACTGTTCACAATACTGTCCCTAAAATCCATTAATGCCTGTTTACTTGGTTCCGTATGTTCCATCGCTATTGGAACTCCTTTTCCTTCCGTCCAGTTCGTGGTAGCTCCTGAAACCCCATCTACTTCCCCAACTTTCTTTTCATAATCACCTTCAGGATAAAACCATGCTTTGGCATAACTTAAAATAATCGATCCTTTGTCGCCCATGACCTTTATTCTATAATCCCCCATGGCGTTACTGGTAAGACAGGTAAATTTGGCTTTGACCCCATTTGGGTAACTATATACAAGATGAATATTATCATAGGTTTCCCGACCATCTTTCCAGTAATCAATACCGCCAATGCCCATTACCTGTTCGGGCATTTCCCCCAATACCCAATTGACAAAATCTATCTGATGGGAGCAAAGTTCCGCCAGGAGTCCCCCTGAGTATTCACGATACATACGCCAGTTAATTTGCCGCTCCCATTTTTCATCCGGTACTGGTCGTCTCCAATTGCCATTACGGTTCCATTGACATTCAAACGCCGCTATTTTCCCTATTTTCCCATTATTTATAAGGTTTACCACATGCGAGTACAATCTTGAACTATGGTATTGATGACCTGTTTGAAATATTCCCTTTGAGCCCTTTTCCTTATCGATCAATTTTTGGATGGCATCATACCCCTTTACCAGTGTCTTTTCGCAGAAAACGTGCTTTGCAGCATCAAGGGCATCGATAGCAATTTCGGCATGTGTATTGAATGGCGTCGCTATCAAAACCGCATCGATATCGGTATTGTCCAACAACCGGCGATAATCGGCATGCCCCGTAATTGGGGTCTCCGCAATGGCCAAACCTTCTTGAAGGCGAAATGGAAGACTATCACAGCAGGCAACTACATTGAGACCTTCAAGTTGTTGAATGACCTTAAAAAGCCCCTGGCCACGATCCCCAGTCCCTATTATTCCAATGTTTATGGAGTTATTGGCTCCAATACATGATGAGCTCCACAGGGAACTTGAACAGGTAAGGGCCGTGGTCGTTAAAGCGCTTTTTGTGATAAAACTCCTTCGTTTCAAGATAGTTTACAATTTTGGTTCCCAACCTTTCTCGTATTCACGTTTCCAATTTGCCATAGCGGCATCGTTGTTCAATACTTTGCCCGTTTTTGTGTCGATCTCCAGGGTTTGCCCGGCATCTTGGGCCATATTCCCCAAATGGCAGAGCATCGTGGAGATGCTGGCATCGGCAATGGGAGAGTTCATTACCACATCCATTCTGATGGCATCAATGAAATTCGACACATGGGAAAGGTCCAAGGCACCTATTCCTTGAGTGTCCAAAGTTGCGCTTTGAGATCTTTCAAATTCAAATTTAATGGGATTTCCCTGAAGATCGTACAGCTTGTAAAAATTACGGCTCAATTCCATAGATCCCTTGCTGCCGTAAATAGTGGCTCCGCGCCCCGGCCGATCCGGTTTCATTATGCCACGGCTGTGTCCGTTCCAAGTAATGAATTTGTTATCGTCAAAAGCAAATGTCAACTGTTGATTGTCCACGAACTCCCAATCGTCGTCATAGGTATATTTTCCTCCAAACGAGGTTACCGTTTTTGGGAGATCCACACCTAATGCCCAGCGACAGACATCAATTTCGTGTGTACCGTTGTTATGTACTTCTCCCGTACCCCAATTGCGGAACCAATGCCAGTTATAGGGATGTATATTATCCCGGTAATTTTCCCTGGGAGCTGGTCCCTGCCATAGGTCCCAATCCAAGGTTTTAGGGACATCAATGGAATTACCTTTGCCTATTGAGCCTCTATTGTTGGAGTAGTAGGCCTCCCCTTTGTAGACTTCACCAATAATTCCTTCCCGAATTTCTTTAATGGCCGATTTGGAGGTTTCAGCCGATCGCTGTTGGTTGCCCATTTGCACTTTTTTGTTGTACTTCTTTTGGGCGGCCACCAGCAAATCGTTTTCATGGGGATTATGGCTACATGGTTTTTCTACATATACATGTTTTCCCGCTTGTAGGGCCATAATGGCCATGGGGGCATGCCAGTGTTCCGGTGTTGCGATAAAAACGGCATCAACATCCTTATCTTCCAATATTTTGCGAAAATCCTTTTCCACTTTGGGCACATATCCGATCTTCTCTTGACACCATGCATTATTGGCTTCAATAATTAAATCGTCCACATCGCAGTTATAAATAAGCCTGGCATTGGGGTTGGCATGAATGGCCAATATATGCGCCTTGGCCCTACTTCTAACCCCTATTACGGCACAGTTGACCTGTTCATTTGCACCCAATATATTAGCATTGATCATGCTGGGCATGAGCACTCCGCCCAAGGATATCCCCGTACCCCCGATAGCAGTTTTCTTGATGAAGTCCCTTCGTGTTCCCATAATTCTTACTTAGTTTATCGGTCTAATTTTGATGTTCTTGAAGCTCACATAATCGCCATGATCTTGTAATAGGATGTGCCCCCTATCGACTTCACCAAAATTAGGCCATTTTACATATTTGCTTTCAGCGACCAGTTTTCGGTAGGCTTCGCCCTTTCGTTCATATTCCAAAACTTTTGCGCCATTCAACCAGTGTTCTACATGATTGTCCTTTGAGATGATATAAGCGGTATTCCACTCTCCAATAGGATTGACAGGTTTCTTCGTATCTGCCTGTATCAAATCATACAGGGAAGCCACTGTTCGGCTCCCTTCATGATTGCCCAATTTCGCATCTGGATGTCGTTCATCGTCCAAAATCTGGAATTCCAGCCCAATGGAAGACCCCGGCCCTTTGTTCAAATCCGTATCCACATAATATTTGATGCCACTATTGGCCCCTTCGGTGAGTTTGAAATCTACTTTTAGCTCAAAATCGCCATACAGATCGGTCGTTACGATATCGCCCCCGGCCCTTGACTCGGCCCCGCCGGAAGATAGTACCGAAAGCTCTCCATCCTTGATTTCCCATCCCGCTTCGGGAAAATCGTCCAATCGTGCTCCTCGCCAACCATTGGTCGTCTCTCCATCCCATAACAATTTCCAACCGGATTCGGATTCGTTCTTGGTGAGTTGGTTTTTGGTGACTATTGGGGATAAAGGTGATTTTTTAGCGTACTGTGAAAGGCTGTCCGTAAGAATTTTTATATCCCTCCATTGAACCTCAGTTCCTTCCTTTTTATCCTTGTTTATACTGTGGACTTGTAGGGCAATAAAACCACTTGCCGTTTTTTCATCCACCAAATGTGAAGTTGGTACCCCATTGACCCAGGTTTTAAGGGTATCCCCAATGGCTTCAATTCGATAATGATTCCAATCGTTTTGTTTGAAAGCCTTTTGCCCCTCAGGATTATTTTCCAAAGTATGTAACCAACCGCGTCTTGCCTCATCATAAATGCCACCGCTCCAAGCACGGTCAGAAGGGTCTATTTCTACCTGATAGCCGTGTACCCTTCCATTTCTGTAATGGGGAAGACTATTGCTCCTGATTTGAATACCGGAGTTCATCGAGGAATCCACTTTAAATTCCAACTCCAAAATAAAATCCCCATACATTTTATCCGAAGTCAAAAATGAATTTGGGGTATCATAAATGGTAGTTCCTACAATGGTTCTTTCACGAACCTCGTATTTTGCTTCACCGCCTTTTTGTGTCCATCCATTCAAGGTCTCGCCATCGAACAAAGCCACCCAGGGGGCATCATCTTTTTTATTTTCAGCGCAACCCAAAATGACCAGAGCCATTAAAAGTGTCATTGTTTTGAGATTGTTCTTTATTTTTTTCATTTTATCACTAATTAGTTCTCACTGCTATTAAGGTTTTGGTTTTCTAACTCAAAAAGTGGGGTAGTCATAGGCTTAATTGTTGAAAATAGGCAATCGAAAAAAGGCCATCACCATTGCCAAGAACAAGGGGAGCAAGGAGCTTACTACTTTTTTAATTATGGTTTGTGCCAACCTAACCCCAACAAATGGCACTAAGCCCATGGGCGGTGAACACCTCGTCCTCCACTTGTAATGGTCTCTTGCCAACCAAGCTTCAGTCAAATTTTTGAACTGGTACTTCCTGGCTATTTGTTCTGATGGACAATCAATGATGGACATATTTTTTGCGTGGCTGTGGTACAATTCCTCAGCTAGTTGGGTTTTTGGCAAAAAGTTCCCTGTTATGATTACCATCAGGCCAATGATTTTTCAATTCCGTACATCAATCCCCGTAATTCGGCGAGGCCCCTTAAACGGCCGATGGCCGAGTAGCCCGGATTGGTTTTTTTCTGTAAATCATCCAACATTTGATGCCCATGGTCGGGGCGCATGGGCATTCGTTGGTTTTTTGATTTTGCCTTTCTTCTTTTCCGTTGTTCCAGCATTAATTCCCTCATTACTCCATACATGTCTACATCACCATCAAGATGGTCCGCTTCATGAAAGTTTCCGTCGTTGTCCCTCTTCGTACTTCTAAGATGGACAAAGTTTATTCTATCGGCCAACCGTTTGGCCATCCCTACCAAATCATTGTCGGCACGAACCCCATAAGACCCCGTACAGAAACATAGTCCATTATGGGGACTATCGTATGCCCTTAACATTTCCATGGCATCATTTTCCGTGCTGACCACCCTGGGCAACCCCAGGATGGGGAACGGTGGATCATCTGGATGGATGGCCATTAGAACACCAGCCTCTTCTGCTACTGGAACGATGGCTTTTATAAACTCAAATAGGTTTTGACGTAAATCTTGGGCTGTTATGCCATTGTAAGTATTGAGTACGGATTGAAACTCCTCAAGGGAATAACCTTCTTCGGACCCAGGGAGACCGGCAATGATATTTTTGGAAAGATTGTTACGGTCTTCATCGTTCATTCTTTCATAGGCGAATTTGGCCATGGCCCATTCTTCTTTGCTATACAGCGCTTCCGCACCGGGCCGTTTTAGGATAAAAAGCTCAAATGCCGCAAACTCAATAGCATTGAAACGCAATGCCAGGGACCCATCTTGCATCCTGAAGGATAGATCCGTTCGTGTCCAATCCAAAACGGGCATGAAATTGTAGCAAACCGTATCGATACCACATTCACCGAGGTTTCTGATACTTTGCCTATAATTTGCCACATAGTTGATATACTCCCCTTCGCGTTTCTTAATGTCTTCGTGCACAGGGATACTTTCCACTACCGACCATGTAAGCCCGGACCTTTCAAGCTGTTCCTTTCTTTTCTGAATCTCTTCTATGGGCCAAACCCCACCATTGGGGATATGGTGTAAGGCCGTTACCACACCGGTCGCCCCGGCTTGTTTGATATCGGTAAGGGAAACCGGGTCATTGGGACCGTACCACCGCCATGTTTGTTCTAAACCCACTTTACTTCTTTTTATAAATCCTTCAACTTCAATAGCATTATACACCACTAAATGCACTAAACCCTCCATCAATTGGGACCACGATACCGGTCACAAACTTTGATTGGTCGCTGCAGAGCCATAAAGTGGTCCCTACCAAATCTTCCGGTTCACCAAAACAACCCATGGGAGTTTGATCGATTATGGTCTTTCCCCGTTGGGTCAATTCCCCATTTTCTTTTGTGAGGAGTGTTCGGTTTTGATCGGTCAGAAAAAAACCCGGTGCCAAAGCATTCACCCGAATACCTACTTTTGAAAAATGCACGGCCAGCCATTGTGTAAAATTCGAAACAGCAGCTTTGGCCCCACTATAGGCTGGTATTTTGGTCAAAGGAATAAACGCGTTCATTGATGAAATGTTCAAAACACTGCAACCGGTTCGCCCCACCATGCCCCGTGAAAAAATCTGTGTTGGTAAAAGCGTACCTATAAAATTTAGGTTGAACACGAATTGGATGGCTCCAATATCCAAATCAAAAAAGGTTTTGATTCCCTCAAGGGCACCCTTTAAATCGTCCTCATGCAGGTGAGGATTGCTCGTTGTACCTGATGGATGGTTTCCACCGGCCCCATTGACGAGGATATCACATGCCCCAAAATGCGCGGTAACCGCATCACAGGCCGTTTGTAGACTTTCTTGATTCAAGACGTCCGCCTGAACTGCAATTGCTTCGCCACCCGCTTTATTGATTTGCTCCGCAACCACCTCTGCCGGTTCTTTTTTTAAATCCAATACGGCCAGTTTAGCCCCTTGTTCGGCAAGGCTTAGGGCTATGGTACTACATAAAATACCTCCACCTCCGGTTACAACCACTACCTTGCCCTTTAAGTCTTTGTACCTTGGATTTTTCATTGGTCTGGGTTATTGTTTTTAGTGCTAAAAAGTACTCTGTATTTTGTGTGTACTTTTTACACAGTTATAAATATATATATTTTATGACCATCCCAATGTTAAAAAGTCAGAATATCTTTAGATTACGTATGAAAATAACAAAAAAGAAAGATTTTTAGTACAACAATCATTGGTAATGATTAACTATTTAAATGCTTACGGGTTTGGACGTAGGTTACCGAAATTTAAAGTTTGCTCCGGACAAACCATCATCTTGATTACCCTTAAACATGCCTGCCAATGAACCGGTACAGTTGAAGCTTACTACATTTTTTCCGTCTCTTCCACAGGCTACCGCAGATCATGTAAACGATTACATTCAAGGCCATAAATACCCATTGCTTTTTCGGCATTGATGGACTGCCCAACAACTAGTTGGATACTCTTTTTTAATGTTCTGTGTATATTTAGCGTAGATACCGAAGGAGTACTCCTTTTTTCATCCCTCCCTCAAAAACTAGTTCATAGAAGATGACTAAACCAGATAATCTACAGAACATTCAAGTCAGGAAAGACTCTTTTGAATGTTCTGTTACAGCAGATATAACGGTCTTTGGATATGTTGATGGTAAACTCAAGATATTATTGATCAAAAGATCGTTCGGCTACTACAAAAACCATTGGCATGTACCAGGGGGTGTAATGGAAAGGAATGAAACCATCGAAGATTGTGCAGCCAAAGTATTGTTTGTCCTTACTGGGTTTAAGAACATTCATTTTGAACAGGTCAAGACATACACTGCCTTGGATAGGCACCCCATAAAAAGAGTGATTACCGTTTGTTTTTATGCATTGGTAAAACCCGAAAATCACCCGCTGACATTAAAAGATACTATAACAAGTATAGATTGGTTTGACATGGATAACCTTCCAGAAAAATTTGGTTACGATCATAAAAAACTTGTTGAAGTAGCCTATTCGTTTGTTCGAAACAACCTTAGGGATAAACTTATTGTGGGTGAATTATTACCAAAAAAATTCACTTTCCAGGAGCTTCAAAATTTATATGAGGACATCTTGAATGTTAAATTGGACAAAAGAAATTTTAGGAAACGTATTTCCCAAATGGATGTTCTGGTCAATACCGGGGAGAAAAAACAAGGGGTACAGGGGGGACCCTTTTTATATCAATTAAAGTCGTAACCAATCCTTAAATGATAGTCCTATCCCCAACAACTTATACTGAATCCATTATGTAATGCCCCATAATAGCTTCAAGCTACGGTTTTAGATGCGGAACCGCTGTAGATTATAACCTGTTAGGTGCCTGTAGATACCCCAAAAAATAGGACAATAAGTTTAATCATTGAATTTACTGAATATGACACGAAGAAAATTTACTGCAAAGTTCAAGACCAAGGTTGTTTCGGAGGCCTTGAAGGAACGCCATAGTTTGGCAGAGCTCGCCCAAAAATACCAGATAAACCCTACCTAGATAAGTGGCTGGAAGAAGTATTTCAGTGAAATGGGAAATGAAGCGAAAGAAATACCCCAATAGGCGCATACCTAATTTCCTTGGGTTGTACTCCCAAATGTGTTTTTTCAAATGCCCTGTACTTTGTCCCAGGGGACCAACTGTATGAATTGATCATGTCCCTTCTATTGCTAACGACATGGATATAGGCCTGATGGGCTTGGTTCTTCAGTATTTTCCTGTCCGTTTTCCTATAAAGCCGTTAGTATTTGATTTTAGCAAAGCACTGGGTTCCGATTTTTTGGACAAGAAACTCAAACGTAAAAATTTTGCGGGTTTAACTTTGCGAAAAAGTTGATTGAAAAATTTAACATAGAAAACCTTTATTATTTTAATCAATAACATTTCAAAAAACCCAAATTGAATGAACCGTATTCTTATTATTGAAGATGAACCTACATTGAGCGATGCCTATGTTTTCATCTTGAAAGAACTTTTTAACAAAAACAAAATTGATACGTTTAAGACCTATATCTGTAACGAATACCAAAAGGCTATTGAGACCGTAAAGAAGATGATCGGCACTATTGAAAAACCTAATCTATGCATTTTGGATTATCGGCTCAAGACGACAAATTCAGATGACGCAAATGGACTTGAGCTTGGAATTATGGTAAGGAAGTATTTTCCTGGTTGCAAGATTATGCTGATAACTTCGATCGTCGATAAGTATCTCTATCATACCATAATTGAACGCCTAAAACCTTCGGGATTTTTGATAAAAAGTGAGATTGACCAAAAGATTATCGGTGAAGATATCATTTCCATTCTTGAAGGCAAACTGATCTACAGCAAGACTGTCAATGATTTTATGAAAAACAATCCATATATGGAATATGGCCTGGACAATTTGGATATAAGACTTGTGCAATTGCTATCCGAAAGATTGAGCTTGCACAAAGTCGCTTCCAGGTTGGGCTTGTCGGTCTCGGGAGTGGAATACAGAAAGAGGAAACTATCTATAAAACTTGGGGCGGATTCACCAAGCATCAATGACTTGTTACGTGCATTTAAAGAAGAATTTGGTCTTCCATAACTTTTTGTTGAATTACGCCATAAATTAGTTGGGCCAGGATTGTGCGGTTTATTGAAAAAAGGGTTTTTCTTTAAAACCAAGGCGAATTCCTTAGTGGTGCTAAGGATATTCAGACCAGATTTGTCTACGGAATTATTTAGCTTGGCCCAAGCCCACGAATCTATAGCTTTTTAATACCGAATCTTATGAAAAAAACCATTGCCCTTTCAATTCCCCTCTTGACAATTTTAAGTGTTCTCCCGACATCCGCACAAAAGGAAACGAATCACAGGGACTATCTGTTCGCTGATATTGAGGCATATCTATACAGTCCTGATCGGGAACGTAAAAAATCTCGAGAATACCTCGTGGCGCTGAAGGAACTTGCCGAAGCACAAAATGACACAGCACTATATTATCTTGGCATGTTCCAGAAAGATGGTATTGGTACCAACCAAAGCTTTAAAAAATCCCTAAAATCCTTTAAGAAAGCCTTTGAACTGGGAAATCAAGAAGCCGCCTACTGTGTGGGTTACTACTACCTTAAAGGTTTTGGTGATGTCCAACAGCACTATACCAAAGCTTATCATTGGTTTAAGAAGAGCGATATACCAATGGCCCGACACTGGATGGCCAAGATGCAATTTTTAGGATTGGGCCGTGAGCCCAATAAAATCAAGGCTATCGAAATGCTCAGAACCAATGATATATACAATAGCAAGGTACTCCTAGAGCAATATGAAAATGGTCAATCACCAACATGGAAATCAGAGAAGTTTTCCGAGCTACTGGGCATATCATCCGTAAAAGAGCTTCATGGGCTCTCAAGTTTGCACGATGTCCCGGACATCCACTTCTTAGACGGATTATGGGAAGGCGAATACATAGAACTGGACTGGGCAAAGCAAAAGGTGTTGAGGACCCTGCCTTTAAATCTTTTCCTGACGAGGAAAGAAGGTATCAACGAAAGCCTGGAAACCAGAATCAAGATTTCCGACAGTCTTTCCAGTGCATCAGGCACTTACAGTGCTGGAGGACTCCGTTTTACCAATCTTAAGATTCCGATTAAAAAGCAATATACTGACTATCCCAATTTTACCCATTTGATGACCGAGATAAACGGATTTGAACTACGGATTTGCACATTCAACGGGGAAAATCTATTAATAGGCAGGGCGAATGCCTTCCATCCTGTATGGAAAGAGCGGGCCAATCCAATTTTGGTGATACTCAGAAAAAAAATCCATATCAGTGAAGAAGCCATTACTGCTTTTAATGAACAGGCTTCCGATTTCATCAGAATACATCCCAATCCCTTTTCAGAAAGCTGTTTGGTAAATTTTGAGCTTCGCCATGATGCGGATGTCAAAGTAGAAATCTCAAACTACTATAGTACACCGTCCTACCACAGTACTGTCTTCCAAGGGTACAAAGAAACGGGTCTCCACACCTTGGAAATCTTTGACCTTCCAACAAGACAGGGCTCCTATGTCATTACCATTAGTTATAACGGTATAAAAGAAGACAAAATAATCATCAAGCAATAACCTACAGCCATGAAAAGACATCTATTATTTCTCTTAAGCTTAGTGGTCATATGTGCCAATTTTAATCTTAATGCCCAACTACGGCCGTATGTACAGCCCATCTCAATTGATGAGGACGATGGGAACGGCGCAGGCACGGGAGGAACACAATATCGCTCACCAAGTGGGCAGTACCGCTCCTCTGGAAGTTCGTCTTCAGATATGCAACTGGTGGATATTTATGGGAATCCCATTTGTTGCGAGAGCAATGAATTTAATTTTATTCTCTCATTTACTGCTTTTTCGATAGTCCAAAGCCTAAACAACGAACTTAAAAAAGCCCGAGAAGAAGCAATAAAAAGATGGATAACAAGTCAAGAAACTGTTCTTGAAAAAGAAATTGAAAGACAATTAGGGGGTTCTTATTCCAATTACAGCACAGCTCAAAGGGGATTTTTTAATGAATGGGTGAGAAATTCGAGGATTGCCGCTTTTGAGCAAGTGAAAGCACCATTGATTGGGAAAAAAAATAGACTAACAGAGGAACGTCGCCCTATTGAAAGTGAAATACTCAATTTAAATGTTTGGCAGAAAAGTGCTTGTACATCAATACAAAGCGGAATATGTGATTTTGTAAATAATCGCAGATTACGTAGTGGTTATTTATTGAGAAATGTAAGACAAAAACACCAATATGATAGCTTTTATGAAAGGGCAGTCAATGATTTTGCCAAAAAACATTATGAAATTGGGGGAGTTGAAAGGAAGTTAAAAGGTATCGCCAACTATAATTCTGTTTCGATAAGTAATTTTAATAGCTTGGTTGAAAAACATATCAGCTATGTAAATAGACAAAGTGCTCAGCGTCGTATCTTATTGATGGCATCATACCTGATTGCCAATAATCTCCGGGTTTATAATCAAGGTCAAAGGATTTTTACAAACTTTAGCCTTCCCAATCATCTAAGTCAGACCACTATAATAAATGAATCTAAAAAAAGGGAACCCAGTCTAGCCTCAGAGTTTGCTCTTTTTGCTCCAAATATTGTTCAAAGAGGAGAATCTGCATGTAAACTTGGTTATGTTTATGGACCAAAAGGCGTTGTGATCAGAACAACCTGTTCATCTCTAAGTACCAATCAAATTGCCATAAGAAATCGAGTCCTTGATTCGGCTATGAATGAAGCAGGTGCAATAGACCCAAAAAACAAAAATAGATTATGTGGGTCATATGATTGGACGGTAGTAGGCAACTCATGGACTGTCAATGTTCAGGAGTTGGGATTAACAATAATTGGTAGACCTAGAGGTAGGTGGGAAGCTATTAATGTAGATATACCTCTTAGTTGTATTACCATACCGCAAAGGGCAAGAAATGGAACATCCATTTCAGCAGAGAGTGCCACCACAAAAGTAAATCTCGCATGGAAATCGGCTGTAAATCGCTTAGGAAGGGATATTAGGGGAAGTGATCCCAGGTCTCTAAATTTAAGAGGGTTATTGGCCAAATATTTCGGAGATGCAATTAAAAGATCAGCTTCTAGAGCAACATTCACCCAAGCACCATGTCGAGGAAACATTAATACATCAGTGGCTAAATATTGCTTATAGCTATGTTAAAACCAAAACTTATTGCATTAAATTTGGGTGCCTTGCATCCAGTTTTCAAAGGCATATTGTTTAGTGTTTTTTTCAGTATCTTAATTGTCATCCTCTAGATTGTATTTGATATGCAACCGATTTTTTTTTTAACGATAATTTTAAGTGCGTTGTCAGTAAATGCCCATAACTTCAATGGTGTATGGTTAAGGTTAGATTCAAACTTCAATGAATTGGTCTTTCCCAAAACCAATATTCTTATAATTCAAGAAAATGAAATTTTTTCTTATGAATTTGATGAATTGGAAGAAGAATTTAAGGGTAGTCCCAAGGATTTTTTTGAGAGTTCCGGAACTGAGTTTAATACCAAATTTATATGGTATTCAAATAATCATCTTCTTGTAAAACTGAAAGTGGAAAACAGAGAGGATAACAATTTACAGGAAGTTGAACTTTTTTATGTTCGTTTGAGGCCAACTGAATCAATCAATACTATCGATATGGAAAAATTAATGCTTGATGATTATGAATTGACGTTAAATGGAATTAGAAATGTACTTCATTTTAATTCCATTTATGATGTCAAGGATATTCCATATTTAAAAAAGGATTTTGTACTTGGAGAAGAATTACGATTGGAAACTTTTAAAGACATCCTCTTTCTTTGCTTCTATTTAGATGGTTTTAGGTCAACGATAATTCCCATATCAGAAATCAATGAAGATGGTTTTTTTGTCTACGGTTTTTCTAGGAAAGATGAAAAAGCATTTGCCAAGAAAATTTGAATTTGCAATAATTTCAAATTCAAGCGTTGCATTCTTTATGTAATATGCCTTTAATGGCGTCTTTTATTATTGCTAGAAACAACGGGATATGCACACAGGTCCATCGCGTTTTTTTAATATAAGTCTATCCTTCCCGTATTAATTTCATCAAATGCAATGGGGCAAGAACTAAATGGTTTATGGAAACACATTAACTACGATAAAAACTTTCTTAGTAATCTTAGAGATGAGATAATTGAATTCTCAGATACAAAAATTATCAGGTATCGATTTGATTCGGAATTTGATTTTGTTCATCATGGCAAGGAGGAAAGAAACCAAACCATAATCAGGGACTGGAAGGCAAAATATGAACTGCTGGATGACAATCATCTCAAAATCATATACAAAGCAGAAATAAATGGCACTATCGTTGATTTACCGAAAGTCTACGTAAAACTGGTTCCAACGATATTCGAAGAGGATAAAGAAAAACTTTTAAGTATTGTTAATTCTTCGTCTTATGAGGTTTACTTCACTGACGGAAAAACAATATTGACTTTTGGAAGAACTTTAGAAATAGACGAAATTCCTCATTTAGGTGAAAGAAATGTGCTGGGAGATGAATTGAGAATCGAGAATATTGATGAGTACTATTTTGTTACTTCTTACCTACGCGGTAGGGATAGAGTCCATGCAATTCCTATAAAATCCATAGATTCCGAGACTATCGTTCCCTACGGAATTTCCCTTTCGGATACTATATTTAAAGCAATTAGGCAAACTCATAGATATTAGTTTCATAGAGGAGAATATAAATGGGAATAATGAACGGTTCCTTTGAAATGGTTTCAAATTGTAGCAAAAAAGCAATAAAACGTAATGTATTGATTTTCATATTATTAAAACCTTAGTGGGATTCCTCTGATACCCTATTTGTCGGGATGGCAAAATTCACTACGTGCATCCTGATTGGGGGGAGTTGCAAATTTAAATGTTGCCCTCATTGTCCCTAAAGACCTTTCGATAAAAAGCATAGGATAGTGCCAAAAGCACCAATGCGATGATAGGACCAAAGAACTGATCGTCCTTTAAATGGATATGTGCTTCCAATGCCAATACGAAATCAAAGAACAGACCGGCATAGGCCCACTCTTTGAGCGTAGGCCATTTATTCGTTAAAATGACCGCCACCGCAAGCAACTTGGCAATGGCAAGGGGTACCACGATACGTCCATTGTATCCAAAGGCCGTAAAATAGTTCTGGAATTGTTCGATATCCATAAAGTAGCGTGTGGCGGAGGTTACCACGAGCAGTGAAAGCAATCCAGTAAAGACCCAATACAGTGTTTTATTCGTTTTTTTCATTTGTATATCCTTTAAATCAAACATGCAATGTGTGTTGTAGTTCCTTTAGTGCAGTCAATCGATTTGGGTCACCAGTTCATTTAAGGGCAACCTGACCTTTTTTTGGTGGGCCAAAAAATCCTTTTCGGCATCCCTGTACCCAAGTGCCAGCAATAGCACACTTTTTAGCCCTTTCTCCCGAAGGTTCAGCAGGGTATCCAATTTTTCCGAATCAAACCCTTCCATGGGAGTGGCATCTACTTTGGCATCGGCAGCAGCAATCATTCCCGTGCCCAACGCAATGTAGGCCTGTTGGGAGGACCAAATAAAGTTTTCATGGTCAGTTCTAGCCAAAATATGTTGTTCAAGGGAGTTTTTATAGGAATCCAGGGCAGTTTCTGGCAATTCCCTTTCCTTGGCCATGAACGTTATAAAATCTGAGATGTGTTCTTTGGTAATCGTCTCAAAGGCAGTAAATGCGATGAGATGGGAAGCTTCAGTAATCTGGGTATTGAAGGAATCCCGTGCGAGTTGCTGTCTCACTTGGTCATTGTTGATCACAAAAAGGCGATAGGGTTGTATACCTGCCGAGGTAGCGGTTAGGCCAATGGCCTCCAAAATCCGCTCGAGCTTTTCCTGGGGCACTTTCTGCCCATCGTATTTTTTAACAGCGTATCTCCAGTTCAGGGTGTTTATTAAATCCATGTTCCTATTTGTTTTGTAGTTGTTGATGAATTTTTGTCAAAAATATATACTTTTGACACATAGTTACTAAAAGTAACAGTGACATAGAGGAAACATAGTGACAGCGCATGGGAAGCAATAAAGAAAAGATAAAGGCCTGTAAGCATAAGATTAGGGCCATATCCGATACGATGTACGTACTGGGTGGAAAATGGAAGATGCACATATTGGTGGCCCTTTATTTTGGCAGCAAACGTTATTCCGATCTTTTGGAGGATGTAGAGGGGATTTCCGGGAAGATGTTGAGCAGGGAACTCAAGGAAATGGAAACCAATTTGCTCATAAAACGGACCGTTATGGACACCAGGCCCATTACCGTTAAGTATGAGTTGACGGAGTACTGTGAAAAACTGGTTCCCGTCATCAGCAATCTTGCCGATTGGGGAACTGCACACCGAGCGGAAATTCGGAAAAGGTCCAATACATAGTCTGTTCAAATTAGGTCTTGACCATACAACGGAATAGTTTTGAATTAAGATGGTGAATCTTTTGATTTCACACGGTCGCACAATTCCAGATGACCTCCTGCCCTTTGGTTAAAAAATAACTTAAGGTTATTCGTAAAAAATCAAAACAATTCAAATGCGTAAAGAGGAAAAAAGAAAATGGAAAAAGTTGGGGAATTAGACAAATTCAACCAAAAAAGTCAAAAATCTATTAGTATTTCATTGTAATGCTATCGGAGTTAAAAAACCGTCTCGCTAGAAACCACCAAATTGGCAACCAATAGTATCAACCGTTTATTTTAATTAATAGTTTAGTCACCGCGTTTCTATTACCCATTGCCCCTTTTTGTTATCTGACCTGTTTTACGCTGTATTCTTCACCAAAAAGAGAATAAGCCGTATATAACACATTTTAATTTTTCTCGACCCTGTAGGTAACCCTTCGGTTGGAAATGACCGTTCGGAGCCTCACAGAAAGCAAGGCCGAAGTAGATGTTGTGCTACAAGAAGTTGCAGAACTCGCGACCACCACCCTGAAGCGATACCCGCTCATAGCAATATCCGTAGAATTTACGGTAAGGTTAGAGGTCAGTATTCCCGAATATTCGGGGCCAAGAGGCACGTTGTTAAAAACAGCACCCCCGTCAGTACTCACTTGCCATTGATAACTAAGTCCAAATCCCGTGGCCACCGCCGTAAAATTGGCAACAGAACCCGCGAAAGTGGTCTGGTCGATAGGTTGTGTATCAATTGGCAATACAGGATCAGAAAGTGTAGCACTTGCTGCAACACCGGAACAGCCTGAAAGGCCAATAACTATGTTGGTATAATTGCCTTGGTCCAGGCCTATGATCATTAACTCTCCGCTAGCATTTGTTGTAATGTTAACTGGCCCCACCGGCACCCCATCATCTAAATAGGAAACTGAATATATTGTGCTTGGGGACAACTGATCCAATTGAACACTTCCATCAG
This sequence comes from Croceivirga sp., assembly GCA_028281025.1. Taxonomy (GTDB): domain Bacteria; phylum Bacteroidota; class Bacteroidia; order Flavobacteriales; family Flavobacteriaceae; genus Croceivirga. The sequence goes on along the minus strand of JANQKR010000037.1, from coordinate 55,221 downwards.
ACCCACCACACGTAGTTGGACCGGTACTGCTCACTGAACCATAAATCACATCTGATAAGGTCAATGTGGCTGCATTTGAATTCAAATTTGAACAAGTATAAGCAGTACTGTTAATGACCACGCGATACTGATAACCATCCATAGTTTGGGTAGCTCCTGTAAGATTTAATGTATTGGTCGTTACTCCTGAGTAGACCCCTCCATTAGTTAAATCCGTAAATGCACCGCCAGTGCTCACCTGCCATTGATAAGACAGGCCAGATCCGGATACATCAACGGTAAAACTACCTGTACAAAAAGATTGATCGGAAGGCTGTGTATTTATGATGACATCATAAGTTTGTTGAAAATCATATGTGCCGTTAGCATCCCCGTCATCCGGTGTTGAATAACCATCTGTTCCCCCGGCCACTGTTCCATTTGTGGGATTGTAACCTGTGCCTTGCAATTCACCGGGATTGGTGCCACTTTCCGTAAAACCGGCCTCAATGACATCTAAACACCCATCACCATCACTATCGTAATCATAATGATCTGGCGATCCATCTCCATCCGTATCGTCCGTTTCATATTGCGGATCCAAAGTTCCACTATCAGGTGTTGACTCTATTGGGTCGTAAACCCCGTTAGCGCCAACCGTAGCACTGTTGGCTGCATCAATTATACCATCGTTATTAGTGTCCAAAGCTCCATTTCCCGCTTCAACTATATCATAAATACCATCGTTGTCTGCATCAATGTCCAAATCATTTGGGACACCGTCATTATCAGAATCCAAACAAGGAGGGGTGGATAGAACATTGATCTGTATATCATCAATAAAATTTCCAACACTAATACTGCCCGATGCCGTAGATACTGCTTCAAATATAAAAAAGGTACTGATCTGTCCCAGCGGAACAGTATACGTCCCTGAATACAGACTCCATGAAGTATTGCCAGTAGTCATTGTAGCTTGTACGGTAGCAGAGGCTAAAGTGGCACCAATACGCACCCGGGCCACGTCTACGCCAGATCTACCCCTATGGCGAACGGACCAGGAAATTTGGGAACCAGGTGTAAGACATAAGGCTTGGTATAAAGCGGAGTTTTGTGTTGCGTTCAATTCGGCAAATTGATTTCCTTCAAATGAAGGAACTCCTAAAAACCCTGAAGACCAAAGTTCTATACCGTTATCCGTAGCAGTAGTTAACCACCCTGGTACCGTACTTTCATCAACAATGTCATACGATCCAGCCGTAACAACAGGCAGCTCAAAACCCGCATTTGTAATGGGTTCAAGACAAATCGTTTCATTACATTCTTCTTCGTCCAAAATACCATCGTTATCGTCATCGTCGTCACAAAGGTTTCCGATGCCATCACCATCTGTATCCAACTGGCTGGCATTGGACACTAGTGGGCAATTATCGGAAGTATCTGGTATGCCATCACCATCCGTGTCCAAAGGTCCAGTAGTACTACTTAAAGAAATATTATCGATCCACCAATCTTCACCATTCGCATTGACCCCATTATTTGACCCCGTAATAAATAGAATGCGCGTAACCGCTCCGCCTAAAGAAGCCGATGGTATGGGAATACTTAGATTGACTTGGGGATCAGGAGAATTTGTTGTTGCCGTTATCGTTTGTAAAGTAGTATACGTACCGTCGTTTTCGGGGTCAATTTGGATTAACAATGTTTCCCCGCCATCCATTGCATTATCATAATCATAATCAAAAGTTAAGGTTGCGGAAGTAGCCGCGCTTAAATCGATTGTCCTGTAAGCTCCCGCAGAATTATCGTCAAGTTGGAGTAAATTACCTCCTATATCATCATCCCCATCTGATGGATTAATTGCTTGAACGTCCCCTGTATTACCATTGGTCCCTGATCTAACCCAGCTATTATTTACCCAATTTGTCCCACTTACCCCACCTCCAAAGACATTTCCAGTTGGGTCAAAATCTTCAGTTGCAGTTTGGGCAAAAGAAATCACTACATTCAGTATTATAAATGCTAGAAATAAGAAATGTTTTCCCATTATTGTTTTTATTGTTCAACCCATACAGCAAAAAGCATGTAATACGGAACAGTTTTTGGCATACAAATGCATACCATCTTCACAGCAATGTAGTTTCCTATTTCGAAATTAAGCTACTAATACGAATGAACTAATAAATGTTGTCAAAGACATAAACAACTGGGTGAAAGTATGATATGTAGAGGGTACATATTTTTGCATTAGCACAAAAATCATGCTTGCTTTTAGTGAAATTGTTCTCTCCAACAGATAATCAGAACTGTATCATATGGTACTTTGGTGTTGAATACTGGTATTTCACAATGATGAAAACGCATTTGAAGGCCCGAGAAGCCCTTTTCAAAGTGAGTACGGTTCAAGTAATTTTTCGCCAATCCCATAGGTAACATCTTGATTTAAATAGGGAAAATGAGTTTCCAATATTCCAAATGTGGAAGTATTTATTCATTTTACCAATAGGTTACATTTTTGGATTTGACTGGGGAAAGTACTTCTATTGTTTGAGTGATTCCAAGTGAAAACAGACTAAAAAAACTGTAGTTTTCCTCTAACACCCTAGCGTATACTTGAGTAGCAGCTATTTTAGTATGTCCCAATAATTTTGACACTGTTCTATTGGAACTCCATTTGAAAGCATGACTGTCGTAGCAAATGTGTGTCTTGCAGAATAAAATGTCAAATTCTTATTGATGTGCAAAGAGCTTGTTATCTCCTTTAAATAGACGTTTACTTTTTGATTCAAATATACTGGTCATAGTTTTCCATTATTCATCTCTGAAAACGAACTATACTTATTTAAAATATTCCAAGCTTCATCCAAAAATGGAATCTTAACTGGTTCCCGTCATCAGCAATCTTGCCGATTGGGGAACTGCCCACCGAGTGGAAATTCGGAAAAGGTCCAATCCATAGTCTGTTCAGATTAGGTCTTGACCATACAGCAGAATAGTTTTGAATTAAGGTGGTGAATCTTTTGATTTCATACGGTCTCACAATTCCAGATGACCTCCTGCTCTTTGGTTAAAAAATAACTTAAGGTTATTCGTAAAAAATCAAAACAATTCAAATGAGTAAAGAGGAAAAAAGAAAATGGAAAAAGTTGGGGGGGACCCAGCAATTTTAAGGAAAACAAAAAGGACTTCCAATCTCTCGAAAGCCCTTTGTTTACTATTGTCGGGGTGGCAGGATTCGAACCTGCGACCTCCTGCTCCCAAAGCAGGCGCGATAACCGGGCTACGCTACACCCCGAAAATGATTATTGCCATTCAATATTTTAAATCCCAGAACCCAAAAAACGACTACTGTTCAGTAGCCCGGTTCCGGGCGGAGTTTATACCGTGCTTGACACGGTACTACACCCCGAAAATGATTATTGCCATTCAATATTTCAAATCCCAGAACCCAAAAAACGACTACTGTTCAGTAGCTTGGTTCCGGGCGGAGCCTGTCCTGAGCTGGACTAAGGGCATAGCCCGCAATCCTTGATATCGAAGACATGTAATGAAAGACCTGTCAGCCTTACAGCCCGTTTAGGCCCGCTCTGCGGAGAGACTGGGACTCGAACCCAGGCGACAGTTACCCGCCGACAGATTAGCAATCTGCTCCGTTACCACTCCGGCACCTCTCCAATTTCTTAATGAACTCGCAAAAAAAGCGGTTGCAAAAATACCTTTTCAACTTAAAGGAAACAACTATTTTTTTAATTATTTGATTATAATCTTGATAAGGACCTTAGGGAACCTCTTTTGCCCTCTGCAGTCATCGCGGTAACCTCCAAAAGCACGCTCCCAACATTTTCAGGAACAAGGAACTCCACGTACGCTTCTCCGTTTTCATTGGTTAGTAAAGCAGGATTCCAATAAAGTGTTGAAGCACTTCTACTTTTTACAAGTTTTTTATTTCGTGAAGTAAAATAATCCTCAACATCAATTGGCGATTGAAACCCTTTAAAGATCAATTGTGCAGCTTCCTTATCCAAAAAGTCCGAGTATGCACCATTTTTGGTGTAGATCAGTATTACACCTCCCGCGCCTCGGGTACCATAGGCGGCCGCATTAGGTCCGAAGAGTAGTTCAATACGCTCTACAGTAACATAAGGAACGATATCCATCACCTCCCGTAACGGGGTGGGTTGAAGCGTGGGAGTTCCGCCAATTGTCGAGGGGGCGATATAAGAACTTCTGGGTAAGGGAAAGCCATCTATTACCCATAGCGGCGGCCCTAATCCCGCCATTGAAAGTATATTTAAAGATGGGTTTAAATCCCCTATACCGGAGACGTAGATTCCGGGAATACCCAGAAACAACTGTGGTAAGGGTTTGGGCCGTTCCGGATTTTGATAGATCGTCCTATCCGGTTCAATTCCGTAAACCGATGTGGAGGTTTTGCCCAGTATTCTTTGCCCTACTAAAATAACCTCTTCCAGGGGGATCATATCGGAAGGTTTGTCCTTGAAATCAAAATCGGACAATCGCTTTTGGGGTATCATCTGTCCACTTCCCTGGACTTGTCCAGAAGCCTTCGTAACTGCATTTTTGTCCATTTTTAGCCTGGGCAACTCGTACTGATAGGGAATAACTTTTACCAATTGTTCCTTGATGTTCTTACCGTCCTTTCTGAATGTCATAGTGACATCACCTTCAAATTGAAGCCTCCTAAGTGAAAACAAACCTTCTGAGTTGGTGGCCACTTCCCTTACTTCAACATCTTTTTCATTTTTAATGTAAACCTGAACCTTATCGTCGATTACCAGGGTATTATTTAAATCATAGGCTTGACCATAAAACTCCAGCCCATTTTGGATGGCATATTTAATTTGATCGGGCAATTCATTTTGGTAAGCTCCCGATGGAACTTCAGAAAAACGTTGGGCCAACGCCTTTAGGTCATTTAAAAAACCAACACCTCGCGGATTACTTGCTTGTGCCTTATTATGGGCCATATTGTCGATATCTTTAATGCGTACCGTTACATCCGACGAAACAGGATTGCCATTGTCATCGGTCAGCTTTAGAACATAACGGACTTTTTGCCCCTCCGCAGTCCTAAGTAAGGACTCTTTGGAGAGGTTAAATTGAAAATGGCCCCCGTCTATATAAAGCGGTCTTTCTGCCCATACTTGGCCATAGGTATCCACCAAGGTTAGATTGAACAAACCATGGGGAAGACCTTCCTTTTTAATGGACAACTCCACAATATCCCTGTCCCCGTCAAAGGAGATTTCTGATTTTAGATATTCCTTGCCCTTCCTGGTCCCCCTGAGAAAGTATGTACCTTCCCGTAACGCTTCGGTAACCCCGATCCTAATCTGTATTTTTTGGTCTTCAATGTTATTGGCATGGAGTACCGCACCTACCTCAAAGGTTTGCTTCAATTGGATTCGGTCTTCATTGGGCTTTTCAAAAAAATAGTTTTCCCTTTCCTTGGGAACGAAACTGAATGTGGCCAGACCACTACCATAATCCATTACATTGGCTACCTGTATCCCTTCTTCGTTAACAATGGTTCCGTGAATGGGATTGCCATGACTCGCGGAAAGTACCGCCCTATTTTCAAGACCCTTAACAAAATGCCCGCCTTCCGGAAAAATGGCGATCGATCCACTCGTATAATCGCTACTATTTTTTGTTCCCAGCACCAGAACCTCTTTTATGGGAAGGTTTTCTTCCCCATAGTTCAACATCCATCGGGTATAAGCCCTGAGATAATAGGTGCCTTCCGTTAAATTCTTGGGAAGTTCCATAATCCCATCTGCCGTACCCTGTCGGATTTTATGGTATTGGTCAAGGACCAAATTACCTTGGACGTCCAAAAGTTCCACACGAAGGACATCGCTCGCGCTTACCCTCAACTGTTTGGGCCCCGTGAGGACGTAGGCTTTAAAAAAAAGCGTTTCCTTGGGTCGGTATCGCTCCGAGTCCGTATGCAAGAGCAATTGTTCACGCCAGATGGCGAGGGAATCTTTTTGTGTCATCTGCTCAATGGGTCCCATTAAGGAATGGGCAAAGGGCAATTGAGCTTGGGGACCATGGTTTTGCGATTGTAAAAAAGGAAAAAAACCAAAAAACAATACGATGGTAAAGGCAGTACTTTTGCTCATAGTTACACTATTGATTTTAAGTGCAATACTCTCCAATTTACTTAAAATTCTTAAACATGGATACGAACAACAACCTTGTTTTCAATTATTTAACAGTATTTATTCGGGGTACTCCACCCTAAGATGGTAAATGTTCGTCAGTTTCTTTTTGAGAACCTTTTTAACGGCTTCGATTTCCTTTAAGGTGATGTCCGCATTTAAGAATTGGTCCGCCTTTAATTGCCCTTGGACAATTTTTTCCACGAATTCGTCTATTATGGTATAGGTTGGGGATTTTAAACTTTTTGAAGCGGCCTCCACCGCATCCGCCATCATTAAAATGGCGGTTTCCTTGGAAAAAGGTATGGGACCGGGATAGCGAAATCCTTTCTCTTCCACCTCAGGTTCCAATTCCTGTTGTTTCCTAAAGAAATAATAGACCAAACTTGTTCCATGATGGGTTCGCAGAAAATCAATCACCCGATCCGGAATGTTATGCTTTCTGGCAAGTTCTATACCCTCTATGACATGATCAATGATAATCTTTGCGCTCTCTTTGGGTGGCAGGTCATTATGTGGGTTTACATTGGTTATCTGATTTTCCGTGAAAAAGGTTGGCCTATTCATTTTACCGATATCATGGTACAGTGCGCCAACCCTCACCAACATGGCATTGGCACCAATTTCATTGGCTGAGGCTTCCGCAAGATTGGCCACTTGAAGCGAATGATGGAATGTTCCAGGGGCTTTATCGGACAATTCCTTTAAAAGTCCGGAATTGGTATCGGACAGCTCCAATAAGGAAACATCGGACACTAGACCAAAGATCTTTTCATAAAGATAGATCAAGGGCTGGGCAAAAAGGGTAATCATACCATTAAGTAGAAACAATCCAAAAGTGACCCATTTTAGATTATCCAGGTTCCCTTCCTGAATAATGTTGAAGGCAAAATAGCCAATCATATAAATCAGGGTAATCTGTCCCACGGAAATAAAAAGATTGGCCCTTTTGTAAAGTTCAGAAACCGTGAGTATCGTTACAATGCCGGCAATGATCTGCAGAAAAATGTATTCAAAGCTATTGGGTACCACAAATCCCAAAATAAGGACAGTCAAAACGTGTACAAACAAACCCAATCTGGCATCAAAAAAGTTCTTTAAGATCAAGGGTAGGATACAAAGGGGTACGGCATAAACATACGTTTCAAAATTTTCGACGACCAAAGTGGTACTAAAAACCAAGATCAATATGTTGAAGAAGATAAAAGTGACCTTGTTGTTGTTGGCATAAATCCGGGGTCTGTACTTCTTTAAGAACAGTAAAAGCATCACCAGGACCAATGCGACCAAAATGGTATAACCAGAGAGGATGAAATAGTAATTGTTGCCTTTCCAGAGCTCGGATTCGTACTGCGACTTCAGGGAATCAAGAATATTGAATCTTTCCGCTTCAACAACTTCGCCCTTGGCAATGACCAATTTCCCTTCCGAAATATTTCCCCTAGTGAACGAAATGGTGGACAGTTCATCCTGCAGTGCTTTCTCGGTCAACTCCCCATTGAAGAAAACATTGGTTTCGATAACCCGAACCAAAATACGTTCCAATTTTTCCTTTGGCCCATCCGGAACATCAGCCAAAAGCCTGACCACCTCATTCGCGGCATCCCGCTTTTTTAACACCTTATTGGTCTGCACGGGAATGGCCTCATTGTTCTTTACGACCAACAACCGACTTCCTGAATCAACACTTTCAAAAACCCCCACGGCATAAATACTATCCAAAATAGCATCCCCTATTTCCGAAAAATAGTCCCTTGCCGATGTAGAGTATGCGGTTTCCGCAAATTCGTCCTTAAACGCTTGGGAGAAGCTTTTCCTTACCGTCTGGGAGATGGAGTCGTTATAGGCATAGTAAATCGATTTGTTTTCGGTCAAGTCCCTCCGCTCCGCATTGAGCTCTTCTTCCGTTTTATTAATGGAAAAATCAAAAGGGGCATATAAATTTTCGTATTGCCAGGACCTTCCCTTTTGGAATTCGTACTTGAACTTCCCTCCCCTCGGGAAAAAAAACACAATTAGCCCTACGGAGATTACATAAAGAACATATTTGTAAATAAGGGATTGATTCTTGTAAAAATTATCCAGAGATTTTGCCATTCTTCAGGTAGACTTAATCAAAAATAGAAAATTTAGGGTCATTCCCTTAATTGGAGCGAGTGGCTTTAAAAATTAGTATTTTCGTGGCACTAAAAAGTTAAAGATGAAAGAGGTTGTTATTGTTTCTGCCGTACGTACCCCAATTGGAAGTTTTATGGGGGCTTTGGCTGGTATTTCCGCACCAAAATTAGGTGCCGTTGCCATTAAAAATGCCCTGGGCAGAATACACCTTTCCCCCAATGATGTGGATGAGGTACTCATGGGAAATGTGGTCCAGGCAGGTACCGGTCAAGCCCCGGCAAGACAGGCGGCCATTTATGCGGGAATACCGGATACCGTTCCCTGTACCACAGTGAACAAAGTATGTGCCTCCGGTATGAAGGCGGTTATGCAGGCAGCCCAATCCATAGCCCTCGGCGATACCGAAATTGTGGTGGCAGGAGGAATGGAAAACATGAGCCAGATTCCCCATTATGTGCAGCTGCGGACCGCAACCAAGTTTGGCCCGGCACAACTCGTTGACGGAATGCAAAAAGATGGTTTGGTCGATGCCTATGACCAAAATGCGATGGGCGTATGCGCAGATGCGTGTGCCATGGAACACAGTTTCACAAGGGAAGAGCAAGATGCTTTTGCCGTGCAGTCCTATACCAGGTCCAACCAGGCATGGGCGAATGGAAAGTTTGCTGCTGAAGTGGTCCCGGTGGAAGTACCACAGCGAAAGGGCGACCCCATTTTGGTTTCCGAGGACGAAGAGTACAAGAATGTAAAAATGGAGAAAATCCCGGTACTGCGCCCCGCCTTTACCCCAGACGGTACCGTGACTGCCGCAAATGCCTCCACAATAAACGATGGTGCTGCCGCTTTGGTATTGATGAGTGCGGAAAAGGCAGCTTCCCTAAACTTAAAGCCATTGGCAAAAATCAAGAGTTATGCCGATGCCGCCCAAGAACCCAAATGGTTCACCACTGCACCAGCAAAGGCCTTGCCAAAAGCGTTGGACAAAGCTGGGATTACATTGGATGAAGTTGATTTCTTTGAATTCAATGAGGCTTTTGCCGTTGTAGGTTTGGCCAACATGAAGCTTTTGGGACTCAACGATTCCAATGTTAACGTTAATGGTGGTGCAGTGTCCTTGGGACACCCACTTGGATGTTCGGGCGCAAGAATTATGGTTACATTGCTCAATGTCCTACAACAGAACAATGGAAAGATTGGTGCTGCGGCCATCTGTAATGGCGGTGGTGGTGCTTCGGCCATAATCCTGGAACGTCAATAAATCCAAGGGCATATGCAATATGGGATAGGACATCTGAGTGTAATTCCCATCCGAGCCACCTCCGATCCTTCTTCTGAAATGATTTCACAGGTTTTGTATGGGGACCATTTTAAGATTAAGGAGGAAAGGAAACATTTTAGCCGGATCCAATTGGTTTTTGATGATTTTGAGGGATGGATCCAAAACAATCAGATCACCAAGATTTCCGAAGAACAATTTCAGGAAATAAATGCCCGTACAAAACCCATCCATAATACGGATTTTCTTTTGTACGCGTCAACCCACAATAATGAACTTTTGCCCATAGTTATTGGCTCCAGGATGGATGTTGCCCCAATTTTGGGGCACCACATTGAAACGCTGCCCGAAATGCCATTGGGGCAAAAGTCAAACTTGGTGGATACGGCATTGCTATACCTTAACACCCCCTACCTTTCCGGGGGTAGAACCCCGTTTGGGATTGACAGTTCCGGGTTCACCCAAATGGTCTATAAAATAAATGGGAGCAAGCTCTTAAGAAGAACGGAAGAGCAATCCATCCAAGGGGAGGCATTGAGTTTTATTGAAGAGAGTGAACCTGGGGATTTAGCCTTTTTTGATAATTCCGAGGGAATAATTGACCACGTTGGGATCATCCTAAAGGACAATTACATTATTCATGCCGCTGGACACGTTAGGATTGACAGGTTGGATCACACCGGTATTTTCAATACCCAAAAACGAATGTATACCCATAGTCTAAGGGTAATCAAAAAAGTAGTGCCATAAAAAAAACCCTGTGGGCCAAAAGCCGAACAGGGTTTTAATTTCAAAGGGAGTATGATTGTTTATTCCCCAATCAATTTCTTTACGCGCATAAAATTCTCATTATCCCCCAAAGCAGCGTAGATATTTTTTAGCTGCTCCAAAATCTGAATGTTATCGGGCGTGTTTTTTAGGGCCTTTTCCAAAACATCGGCACCTTCTTGAAACAATTCGTCGCGTTTTGCTTTTAATTCGTCATACTTTTGGGTATCTGCCCTGGACGTGCCCAAGCTATTCATTTCATCCACCAATACATTTCCTTCGTTCACATAGGTAGTGGAAAGGTTCAACAGGGCATTGGTATAGTTTGGATCTACCTCCAAAGCCTTTTTGTAAGCAGCTCTCGCTTCGTCCATGTTCCCCTGTTCCATATTGATCACACCAATATTGTAAAGGAGGTCAGGGTTGTCTGGAGCCATGTCAGAGGCTTGCCCCATAAGCTCCTTGAACTTGTCCTTATCTCCCATTGCATAGTATAGGTTGGCTTTGTTCAAAACCAAATTCACATCGTTGGGGTTACCCGCAAGCGCATCATCATAAGCGGCCAAGGCCTCTTCATTCTTGCCTTGTTCTTGGTAGATAAGTGCTATATTTTTTACAATTTCCGCCCTTTTGGAAGGGGTTTTCTCTTCCTTAAAATCCTTGTAGGAATTGGTCTTCTTGTAAAGCTCATACTCCTGGGCACCAAGGCTTACCGTTTCACCTGTAGCTACATCCACAGCAGAATATTTAACTTCACTTCCATCGTAGTTCAAATCCTTAAGCTCACTGTAATATTTGATGGCCTGATCGTAATTATCGGGGCCACCGTTTACCGCACTACTGGCAGCGTAATACAGATAAATGGTATCGTTGGGACTTAACGTATAGGCTTGATAAAGCTTGGTTGCACCCTCAGAAAACTTTTTGTTATTGTTATCCTCAACGGCTGCGTTTACCAGTTCCGCGGTCATTTGCGTTAGCTTTTGTTTTGCATTTGCAGAAAATTTGGCTTTTCCGCTTGCTTCTTCCACACTGATTACCTTTTGGTAAGCAGCAATGGCCGCATCATAATCCGAAAGTTGGGCAGTTGCATCTCCCATAAGGCTGTAATATTGTGCCTGTAATTTGGGATCTGCGCCATCAATTGAGCCCGCTACCCCCTCAAGGGCAGATTTGGCCGCAGCAGCGTCACCGCTTTTCATTGCTTTGGAGGCGGCTTTTATTTCGTCCTTTTGTGCGAATCCAATTACTGAAATCGAAAGCGCAAACAGCAATATTAATTTAGTTCTCATGTTCAAAATTTAATTATAATTTTAGTGTTTATTTATTATTCCCTTCTGTTTCGTCAGTTTCGTTATCAAGAGCCGTGCCATCTTCTTGATTGACCACTATATCACGAATGTCCATAGCTTCGACAGCATCCTCATCCTTCATGACTTTCGCCACCGCAGCAATGGAGTCATTCCCTTTTAGGTTAATAAGCTTAACGCCCTGGGTGGCCCTACCCATGACCCTTAAATCTTCAACGGCCATTCGAATCGCAATACCCGACTTATTGATGATCATTAAGTCGTCCGTATCGCTAACATTTTTAATGGCAACAAGGCCGCCCGTCTTTTCAGTAATGGAAATGGTTTTCACCCCTTTTCCACCCCTATTAGTTACGCGATAATCATCTATGTTGGATCTTTTCCCATATCCATTTTCCGAGACCACCAGAATGTCATCTTCAAAATTATGGACGGAAACCATGCCAATGACCTCATCATTGTCACTTGCTAAGGTAATTCCTCGTACACCCGAGGCATTTCTTCCCATAGGTCTGGTTTTACCTTCCTCAAACCGAATGGCTTTTCCAGATTTCAATCCCAAGAAAATTTGGCTTGTTCCCGTGGTCAATTTGGCTTCCAGCAGTTCATCATTATCCCGGATGGTAATCGCGTTTATACCATTTTGACGCGGTCTTGAATATTGCTCCAAGGATGTTTTCTTTACCGTCCCCCGCTTGGTCGCCATGATCACATAATGGCTGTTTACATAATCCTCATCCTTTAAATCCTGCGTACAGATAAAGGCCTTGACCTTGTCCTCGGTCTCAATATTGATGAGATTTTGGATAGCCCGGCCCTTGGAGGTCTTACTACCTTCCGGAATTTCAAAGACCCGCATCCAAAAACATTTTCCTTTCTGGGTGAAGAACAACATATATTGGTGATTGGTCCCTACAAAAAGGTGTTCCAAAAAGTCCTCGTTTCTGGTGGTTGACGCTTTTTGTCCTACGCCACCCCTATTTTGGGTCTTGTACTCCGTTAAGGGCGTTCTTTTGATATATCCTGCATGGGAAATGGTAATGACCACCTGTTCATCCGGAATCATATCCTCAATACTCAGATCACCACCGGCAAAATTGATCTCCGATCTTCGTTCGTCCCCATACTTTTCCTTGACCTCCAACAACTCGTCCTTGATGATCTGCATCCTACGTTCCTTTTTATCAAGGATATCTTTTAGGTCCTCTATGGTCTTCAGTAGTTCATCATACTCTTCCCGTAATTTATCCTGCTCCAGACCGGTCAACTGCCGTAAGCGCATTTCTACGATCGCCCTTGCCTGAACTTCGGTAAGCTTAAAGCGCTCCATCAAGCTATTTCGGGCATCTTCAACATTTGCCGAGGCTCGAATAATGGCGATTACTTCATCAATATTGTCAGAAGCAATGATCAAACCTTCCAGGATATGGGCACGGTCTTCCGCTTTCTTTAGCTCGAACTTGGTCCTTCGGACAACAACTTCGTGCCTGTGCTCCACAAAATGGTGGATGATTTCCTTGAGGTTCAGTAATTGCGGTCTTCCGTGGACCAAGGCAATATTGTTAACGGAAAAAGAGGATTGCAGCGCAGTATACTTGTAAAGCATATTGAGTACGATATTGGGTATCGCATCCCGCTTCAAGATATATACAATACGCATCCCCTTACGATCGGACTCATCCCTAATGGAGGCAATTCCATCAATCTTCTTATCATTGACCAAATCCGCCGTTTTCTTTATCATATCGGCCTTATTGATTTGATAAGGAATTTCCGTAACAATGATACATTCCCTTCCCTGGACCTCCTCAAAATGGGCCTTGGCACGCATCACTACCCTTCCGCGCCCGGTGTGAAAGGCCTCTTTTACCCCATCATATCCGTAAATAATTCCTCCTGTTGGAAAATCGGGGGCCTTAACGTAGGTAATCAGTTCATCGATCTCAATGGCATTATTGTCAATATAGGCCACCGTGCCGTCCACTACCTCGGACAAGTTATGGGGTGGCATGTTGGTTGCCATACCCACGGCGATTCCCGAGGCTCCATTGACCAATAGGTTTGGAATACGTGTAGGAAGTACGGTAGGCTCTTGAAGTGAATCATCAAAATTAAGTTGGTGATCCACCGTATCCTTATCAATGTCTGCAAGCATTTCTTCGGAAATCTTGCGCATTCTTGCCTCTGTGTACCGCATAGCCGCAGGACTATCACCGTCAACAGAACCAAAGTTTCCCTGTCCATCAACAAGCATATAGCGCAAACTCCACTCTTGCGCCATACGGACCATGGTATCGTAAACGGACGTATCCCCATGGGGATGGTACTTTCCCAAAACCTCCCCAACGATACGGGCCGACTTTTTATGTGAACTTGTTGAGCGTACACCCAGTTCATGCATGCCAAAAAGCACCCTCCTATGGACGGGTTTCAGGCCGTCCCGCACATCTGGCAGCGCACGTGACACAATGACCGACATTGAATAATCAATGTAGGCCGATTTCATCTCATCCTCAATGTTGATAGGTATCAATTTTTCCCCTTCAGCCATATTAAAATCGTATTGATTTTTGTGGTTAAAATATCGTGGCAATATACCAAAAAATGCACCTTTGAAGATGATTACAAAGGACTTTATTAAAAAAATTATCAACACGGAATGCCACTCAATATCAGAACATTTCCAGCGTTAAAGTTTATGTTAAAGCTGCCATTTTTCGTTAATTATTCCGACTTTATCGAATATGGGTATGGTATTTGACCGCCGTTATAATACTTTTATTAATTTTAGTTCGGATAAAGAAAAGCTATGGATGATAATTTTTCTCCTAGGGTAAAGGATGTAATTGCCTACAGTAAAGAAGAAGCACTGCGTTTGGGCCATGATTTTATTGGAACGGAACACTTAATGCTCGGTCTGCTGCGGGACGGAAACGGAAAGGCAATAAACATTTTGGACGCCCTTGATGTGGATTTGGACCATTTGAGACGAAAAGTGGAAATCTTGAGTCCAGCCAATCCCAATACCGGTTCTATACAAAAAGACAAAAAGAACCTTCATTTAACGAGGCAGGCAGAACGTGCCCTAAAAACTACCTTTTTAGAGGCCAAACTTTTTCAAAGCTCCTCGATCAATACCGCACATTTATTATTGTGCATCCTACGAAACGAAAATGACCCGACCACAAAATTGCTACACAAATTAAAGGTGGACTACGACAATGTAAAGGAGCAATTCAAGTCCATGATCACCAGTGATGATGACTATTTGGACACGCCACGCTCGGAATCTTTTTCCAGTGACCCGGATGATGGCGGGGATTCCGGAGATAGCAAGGAAAGCAGTTTTGGTTCCTCAAGTCAGCAAAAAGGAAGTAAAAAATCCAAAACCCCGGTCTTGGACAATTTTGGAAGGGACCTTACCAAACTTGCGGAAGATGATAAATTGGATCCCGTTGTTGGTCGTGAAAAGGAAATAGAACGCGTCTCCCAAATTTTGAGCAGGCGGAAGAAAAACAATCCACTACTGATCGGTGAACCGGGCGTTGGAAAAAGTGCCATTGCCGAAGGTTTGGCCTTACGCATCATCAACAAAAAGGTTTCCAGGATCCTTTATAACAAACGCGTTGTTACCTTGGATTTGGCCTCCCTGGTTGCCGGAACCAAATATCGTGGGCAGTTTGAGGAAAGAATGAAGGCCGTAATGAACGAGTTGGAAAAGAACGATGATATTATTCTTTTTATTGATGAAATCCATACCATAGTAGGTGCCGGTGGCGCCACTGGAAGTTTGGACGCCTCCAATATGTTCAAACCTGCCTTGGCCAGAGGTGAAATACAATGTATCGGCGCCACTACCCTGGATGAGTACAGGCAGTACATTGAAAAGGATGGTGCATTGGAACGTCGTTTCCAAAAGGTGATGGTGGAACCCACTTCCGTTGAGGAAACCATTGAAATCTTGATGAACATCAAGAGCAAATATGAAGATCACCATAATGTTTTTTATACGGATGATGCCATTAAGGCCTGTGTAAAACTGACCAATAGGTACATGACGGACCGCTTCCTTCCGGACAAGGCGATAGATGCCCTGGATGAAGCAGGCTCCCGAGTCCATATTGTTAACATGGATGTTCCCAAGCAGATATTGGAATTGGAACAGCAATTGGAAGATGTAAGGGAGCTTAAGAACAGCGTGGTCAAAAAGCAGAAATATGAGGAGGCCGCCAAACTTCGTGACGATGAAAAACGTTTGGAGAAAGACCTGGCTTCAGCCCAAAAACAATGGGAAGAAGAAAGCAAACTAAACCGGGAAACGGTATCTGAAGATAATGTTGCCGATGTGGTAAGTATGATGAGCGGCATTCCGGTGAACAGGATTGCCCAGACCGAAAGCAACAAACTGGCCGAACTCCCTGCCCTGATCAAAGACTATGTAATTGGCCAGGATGAAGCCGTAACCAAGGTGGCAAAAGCCATCCAACGGAACAGGGCCGGCCTAAAGGACCCCAACAAACCCATTGGCTCATTCATTTTCTTGGGTCAGACCGGGGTGGGCAAAACCCAATTGGCCAAGGTTTTGGCCAGGGAATTGTTTGATTCCGAGGACGCACTTATACGTATTGATATGAGTGAGTATATGGAGAAATTTGCCATTTCCAGATTGGTTGGTGCACCTCCCGGATATGTAGGGTATGAAGAAGGCGGACAACTGACCGAAAAAGTCAGGAGAAAACCGTATTCCGTTGTCCTTTTGGATGAAGTGGAAAAAGCCCACCCAGATGTGTTCAATATGCTATTACAGGTATTGGACGATGGGTTTATCACCGATAGTCTGGGCAGAAAAATAGACTTTAGGAATACCATCATTATCATGACCTCCAATATAGGGGCCAGACAGTTGAAAGATTTTGGACAAGGCGTCGGTTTTGGAACCGCTGCCAAGAAAGCACAGGCAGATAGCCATCACAAAAGTGTAATTGAAAATGCACTGAAAAAAGCGTTTGCCCCGGAGTTTCTGAACAGAATCGACGATGTAATCGTATTTAATCCCCTTGAGCGGGAAGATATCCACAAAATCATTGGTATTGAGTTGGATAGGCTCTTTAAGAGGATTAAGGATATTGGTTATGACCTCCACCTTTCCGATAAGGCAAAGGACTATATTGCGGATAAGGGATTTGATAAGCAGTATGGCGCAAGACCTTTAAAAAGGGCCATTCAAAAGTATATCGAAGACGCTTTGGCAGAAGAAATTGTAAACTCCAATTTAAACGAGGGGGACAGTATCTATATGGACTTTGACGATAAAAAAGAGGAATTGACCATAAAGATCCAAAAAGCCGAAGAATCGTCCGAGGCCAAATAAACCCAATCCGTTCATCTTATAAAAGGGCCCTCTTAAGGGCTCTTTTTTTGTTTTCAACACCCAAACTTTTTAAGAAAATGTAATCTATGGGCAATTTGTTAACAATTTAAACGATAAATATGCTTTTAATCTAAAATTTTTCAGTTCGGGACTTCACCCTCATAAATTCGTGTCGACACTATAATTGATGGGAATGAAGTTTGGATTTACAAAAAATCCTATGGTCATTAAAGAGTACTCTTTGGACATAGGTACGGTACAGGTATATGACAATTATATTGTGGCCAATTTTGATGAAGGCGCCACGGTTACTTTGGAAAGGGCATACCAAATTATTGGAATATCGGAAATACATTTTAGGGATAAAAAGTTTGGATACATCAGTCTACGGAAAAACTCCTATGCCATTGACCCCATTATCTACACCTATCTAAGAGGTTTGGAAAACCTTATCGCTTTTGCCATAGTTTCCAAAAAGGAAATTGACATGCATAATTTCAAGATTGAAAAAATGTTCTACAAAAAGAACATGGAGTTTTTTATTGAATATGATAACGCGGTAACTTGGATCAAGAAAAGATTGAAGCGGAAGAAGCTAAAGGTCTAATCGGTTTTCTGCGCGTTTCTATTTCCATCCTTTCTGAACAGTTCCACAAAAGCCGTTCCAATATTACCGACTATTTTCCCGGCGGTAACGGCCTCATAACCCTCTCTTGAAGTAGTTATATCACCGGAAAGCCCATGTAAATAGACCCCAAAGATAGCCGCCTGTAGAGGTTCATAATCTTGCGCAAGAAGACCCGTGATCATACCGGTCAATACATCACCACTACCCGCCGTGGCCATCCCGGGATTACCGGTAGAATTGATATAACCTGTTCCATTCGCAACGATTATGGTATGCGCTCCCTTAATAACCAATACCCCACTAATTTTTTTGGAAAGTGCTTTTGCTTTTTCCAATTTTTCAAAATCATTTGCCCATGGCCCCACCAATCGTTCCAATTCCTTGGGATGAGGGGTGAGTACAGTTCCCAAGGGCAGCTTTTCCAATAGTTCCGGCCTTTTGGAAAGCATGTTCAATCCATCGGCATCAATGACCAGCTTTGATGTATTTTTCTCCAAAAATCCCTCAAAAGCCGTGATTGCATCCTTTTTGGTCCCCATCCCCATCCCAACGCCTATAGCCTTGGGCTCAAAGGGTATTTCAATTTTTGAGATGGTATTTTCCATAGCATCCGTTAAAACCATGGCTTCCGGAATACCGGTTTGTATGGGGACATATCCACATTTTGGCACATAAACGGTCACTAGTCCGGCACCGACGTTGAGACATGCCCTTGTTGCCAAGTTAACAGCGCCTATTTTTCCGTAGCTACCTCCAATCATCACGGCATGGCCATAGGTGCCCTTATGGGTAAACTTAAGCCGAGGCTTATAGAAAGGAAGCACTTCAAACTTTCCTACAAAGTGATAATCCACCTCAACATTGGCGAAATATTCCTGGTCCAGACCAATATCCAAAATTTCCCATTCATTCATATATGCGGCGGTTTGGGGCAAAAAGAAGGGCAACTTGGGTGATTGGAAACTTAAGACGTAATTGGCATGTACCACATTATCCGGAAACTCGGGAACACTATCCATAAACATCCCGGAAGGAATATCGACAGACACTACAAAGGCAGATGACCGGTTGATTTGTTGAATCAAATTACCCACCCATGGGGATGGGGATCGGTTAAGGCCTATTCCAAAAATCGCATCCACTACAATATCATCTGGACCAATAGTGAAAGAATGGTGCTCTTTGTCCAGAAAATCCGGCCAAAGCTTCCGCTCTTTCAGCCGATTTAAGTTGAGTAAAAAATCCTTGGATCGCTTTTCGCTATAGTTGACCACATAGACTTGGATGTCATATTCATGCTCTTTCAAATGCCGGGCTATGGCCAGTCCATCCCCACCGTTATTTCCTATCCCACAGAACAAATGAATTTTAATGGGATTTCCCTGTAAACGCTCATGCATCCAATTAAAAATGCCCAATGCCGCCCGTTCCATAAGTGCATCACTGGTTATTTGTTGTTTCGCGATCGTGAATTTGTCAGCTTTATAGATCTGTGCTGCGGATAAAATCTTCATTTGACAAGTCTGGTCGTATAAAATTGAAAATTTGATAAAATTTCCCGAACAATTTGGTGCGTTTGTTCAAAACACTACTTTTATCAGGTAATTTATTTCATGCAATTTAGTCAATCGGACATAACTTCTGTACTTTCTTTTGGTTTTGCGACCACCACTACCCCTTTGGGGTAATTTTTCTATACATAGCGTCCGATTCAACCTTTTTTCCATAATTTTCCCAATAACTTTTTTATAAATGAAAGTCTTAAAATTTGGCGGCACATCAGTAGCCAATTCAAACAATATCAAGCAAGTAGCAAAAATTGTTTCCCAGATAAAAAGCGACAAAACCGTAGTGGTCGTCTCCGCCCTTGGTGGAGTGACGGATTTGTTGCTCAAAAGTTTGGAACTGGCATCGAACAGGGACCTTGGTTTCGAGGGCGTCCTACTGGAGATTGAACATAGGCACCTTACCACTATAAAGGAACTTTTCCCAATTAAGGAGCAAAGTGCGATCTTAAGCCATGTTAAAAGTAATTTAAATGAGTTGGAAACCTTGGTCCAAGGCGCCTACCTCATCGGGGAGCGCACCTCCAGACTTGCGGACAAAGTAGTGAGCTATGGCGAGTTGCTATCTTCTTTTGTCATATACCATTACTTTGTCTCCCAGGGATTGGACTCCGGCTTAAAAAACGGGCGGGAGTTAATTATTACGGACGAGAGCTTTGGGAAAGCCCATGTGGATTTTAAGTTAACCAATACCAATTGCCACAATTACTTTAAGAATACAAAGGATGCCATTACACTGGTTCCCGGTTTTGTATCCTCTTCAAGGGACGGTTCCAGCACTACATTGGGTCGCGGTGGTTCCGATTATACCGCAGCCATCATCGCTGCCAGTACTGCAGCGGAAGAATTACAAATTTGGACGGATGTTAGTGGAATGTATACCGCAAATCCAAAATTGGTAAAACAAGCCAAATGCATATCCCAGATTTCCTATGAAGAAGCCATGGAACTTTCCCATTTTGGCGCCAAGGTCTTATACCCTCCTACCTTACAACCCATATTGAGTCAAGGAATCCCCATATGGATCAAGAATACTTTTGCGCCGGATGAAAAAGGGACATTGATAGCGCAAAATAACAATGGGCAAGGCAAATCGGTCCGGGGAATAAGCCATGTTGGTGAAATAACCTTGTTGTCCTTGGAAGGGCCAGGAATGGTAGGGATTCCCGGTATTTCCAAGCGCTTTTTTGAAACCCTTTCCCAACAGGACATAAGTGTGGCACTCATCACACAAGCTTCATCGGAACATTCCATTTGCGTGGGCATCTCCAATGCCGATGTGGTCAAAGCGGAAACATCCGTGAACCAAGCTTTTGAGTATGAGATCGCCTCTGGGAAGATAAATCCTGTTATCGTTGAAAAGGATTTGGCGATTATTGCATTGGTTGGTGACAACATGAAAAGTCATCAGGGGTTAAGTGGAAAAATGTTCAGCACTTTGGGCAGGAACAATGTGAACATTAGGGCCATTGCCCAGGGCGCATCAGAAAGGAATATCTCCGCAGTGATTACGAGTGATGATGTCAAAAAAGCACTTAATGCCTTACACGAGGCGTTTTTTGAGGAAAATATCAAGCAATTGAACCTTTTTGTTATGGGCGTCGGTAATGTGGGTTCCCGCTTGCTGGCACAAATCCGTCAACAAAAAGAATACCTAAAAGAGGAATTAAAATTGAACATCAGGGTCATTGGTATTTCCAATTCCAGAAAAATGGTGTTCCATGAAGATGGAGTTTCCCTGGATACCTGGAAGGGGGACCTGGAAAATGGTTTGGAGGCCAATGGTGAAGCTTTTATGGATAGGGTTCAAAAGCTAAACTATCGCAATAGTATTTTTGTTGATAATACCGCTAGTGAAAAGGTTTCCGATACATACGGCCATTACCTTGAAAACAGCATTGCCGTGGTAACCTGTAATAAAATTGCATGCTCGTCCGCTTTTGATAACTACCAAAGCTTAAAAAAGCTCTCTAAAAAATACAATGCCCCGTTTCTTTTTGAAACCAATGTGGGTGCAGGTTTACCTATAATTGACACCTTAAAGCACTTAATAGCTTCTGGGGACAGGGTCAACAAAATACAGGCCGTACTTTCCGGTAGTCTCAATTTTGTGTTCAATACTTTTGATGACACCAAAACCTTCCATGATGTGGTCAAAGAAGCCCAGGAAAAGGGCTATACCGAACCTGACCCCACCATTGATCTAAGCGGTGTTGATGTAATGCGGAAAATCCTGATTTTGGCCCGTGAAAGTGGCTACCAATTGGATATTGAAGAAATAACCAACGAATCCTTCCTTCCCAAAGAAAGTTTGGACGCAACAAGCAACGCCCTATTTTATGAATCCCTCAAAAAATACGAGTCCGATTTTCAGGACATCTACAAAACGGCTGCCCAAAAAGATTGCAAACTAAAGTATGTGGCCCAATTTGAGGATGGCAAGGCCAAAGTGGGGCTTCAAGAAATCCCAAGAGGGCATGATTTCCATAATCTGGAAGGAAGTGACAATATCGTTCTGTTTTTCACGGAACGTTATCCGGAGCAGCCCCTAATAGTCAAAGGTGCGGGGGCGGGAGCCGATGTTACGGCATCCGGTATCTTTGCGGACATCATAAGAATTGGGAATTTTTAAGTTATGGGGGAGATTCGTGTATTTTGCCCGGCCACCGTGGCCAATGTTTCCTGCGGATTTGATGTGCTGGGATTGGCCTTGGAAGCCGTGGGTGACGAAATGGTGGTCCGTGAATCAATGGTAAAAGGCGTAAAAATCACTAAAATTACTGGGCAGGAACTACCATTGGAAACCGAGAAAAATGTTGCCGGTGTCGCTGCTACAACGCTTTTGCAACAGCTGGAACATGAAGGTGGTTTTGAAATGGAAATCCATAAAAAAATAAAGCCGGGCAGCGGCATTGGTAGTAGCGCTGCCAGTGCTGCCGGGGCGGTATGGGCCATAAACCACTTGTTGGGGAGCCCTTTTTCCAATAGGGATTTGGTGGAATTTGCCATGCAAGGTGAGAAATTGGCCAGCGGCGTGGCCCATGCCGATAATGTAGCACCGGCCATTTTTGGTGGATTTACCCTTGTGCGGAGTTATGAACCTTTGGATATCATCCCAGTACATACCCCAAAAAACCTTTATGCCACGGTCATCCATCCCCAAATAGAGGTCAAGACCTCAGATTCACGAAAGATTCTGAAAACCAATATTTCGTTGGCCCAGGGTATTCGACAATGGGGAAATCTTGGAGGATTGGTGGCCGGACTTTTTACCGAGGACTATCAATTAATAGGACGCTGCCTGGAAGACCATGTTATTGAACCCATTCGCTCCATTTTGATCCCAAAATTTGATGCCATAAAGACCGAAGTGAAAAAAGTTGGGGCCTTAGGTTCGGGAATTTCGGGCTCCGGTCCTTCCATTTTTGCACTTTCCCAAGGTGAGGAAGCTGCAAAAAGGGTAGCGCGGACCATGAAGGAAATCTATACGCCCACAGGAGTGGAATTCGACATCCACGTATCGCCAATTAGTTTATCCGGGGTAAGGACAATGTAAATAGTATGGAATTTTTCAGTTTAAACGATCCAACGCACAAAGCTTCATTTAAGGATGCCGTAATCGCAGGAATAGCACCTGATAAGGGGCTTTATTTTCCCCAGGAAATCAATCCACTGCCCCCTTCCTTTTTTGAGGGCATTGCTTCTTTGTCCCATCATCAAGTTGCATTCAGGGCTATTCGGCAGTTTGTCCAAAAGGATATTCCGGACAATGAATTGGAGAAAATCATTTCCAATACACTGGATTTTGACTTTCCCCTTCTAAAAATTGAGGATAAGGTTTCCGTATTGGAACTTTTTCATGGGCCAACCATGGCCTTTAAGGATGTGGGAGCTCGATTTATGGCCAATTGTTTAGGGTACTTTTTTGAGGACAGTGAAGAAAGCGTAACGGTTTTGGTAGCCACCTCCGGGGATACGGGCGGTGCTGTGGCCAATGGTTTTTTAGGGGTTGAAGGGGTTCAGGTAGTTATTCTTTATCCAAGCGGAAAGGTCAGTGAAATCCAGGAAAAACAGTTGACCACCTTGGGACAGAACATTACGGCCCTGGAAGTTTCCGGAACTTTTGATGATTGCCAGCGAATGGTCAAAAGGGCCTTTTTGGACAAGGAAATTACCAGAATACAAAAGCTTACCTCGGCAAACAGCATCAATGTGGCCAGGTGGTTGCCCCAGCTCTTTTATTATTTGTTTGCTTACCAACAAGTGAATGGCCTTGGTGAAGAATTGGTGTTTTCGGTGCCTTCCGGAAATTTTGGGAACATTTGTGCGGGACTGGTGGCCCAAAAACTGGGGATGCCCGCAAAGCACTTTGTTGCGGCCACCAATAGCAATGATGTAATACCCAATTTCATGAAAAATGGAACCTATGAACCAAAACCATCCATTTCCACCATCTCGAATGCAATGGATGTAGGGGACCCCAGTAATTTTGTCAGAATTCAAAAGTTGTTCAACAATGATTTCGATGCGCTTTCAGCATCCCTCTCCTCCTACTCCTTTTCGGACCGTGAAACCAAGTCAATAATGAAATCCATTTATGAAAACAAGGGATATCTTATGGACCCTCATGGTGCTGTTGGCTATTTAGGCTTAAAAAGGTACTTAAAAGACCATCCCGATTGGCATGGTATCTTTTTGGAGACCGCACACCCTATTAAATTCTTACCTGTTGTTAAGGACACCCTGGGCGTATCACCGGCCATTCCGCACCAAATCCAAAAAGTGATGGGTAGGGAAAAAATAGCCATTCCCATCCACAATTATGAGGATTTAAAAAATCACCTGACAAAAAACAAGTAATTCCGTAGCGTCTGTTCAGGAATTTGTGATTGGAATTGTTACAGGCCATTTTTGTGCGGAACGTGGAAAAGGGACATAAAAAAACAATTGACAATTTCCTGAACAGGCGCTAAATAAAAATAGCAACACTACTTTGTTAAAAACCAAGTGGTGAAATGTGCAGTACCATATAATTATTCGATATTTTTATCTGGAATTAAACAAAACGAATGAAGACTACTGCACTCACTGAGACCCATATTGCCCTTGGGGCCAAAATGGTGCCTTTTGCGGGATATAACATGCCCGTTTCCTATGAAGGTGTCAATAGTGAACATGAAACCGTACGTAATGGGGTTGGGGTTTTTGATGTATCCCATATGGGGGAGTTTTTAATTGAAGGTCCCCAAGCATTGGAACTGGTTCAAAAAGTGACCTCCAATGATGCTTCAAAATTGATAGTGGGAAAGGCACAATATAGCTGTATGCCCAACGAAACCGGTGGTATAGTGGATGACCTAATTGTATATCGCGTAAAAGAAGAGACCTATCTCCTGGTCGTAAATGCATCCAATATCGAAAAGGATTGGGCACATATCGCTAAGTATAATACGGATATTGGAGCTGAAATGAGAAACATTTCCGATAATTACTCCCTTTTGGCCATCCAAGGACCCAAAGCAGTGGAAGCCATGCAAGCCCTGTCCTCACATGATTTATCCGCCATTAAATTCTACAACTTTGTGGTGGGGGATTTTGCGGGAGTGGAACATGTGATCATTTCCGCTACAGGGTATACCGGTTCTGGTGGCTTTGAAATCTATTGCAAGAATGCCGAAGTACAACAGATTTGGGATAAGGTTTTTGAGGCAGGGGAACGATTCGGCATCAAACCCATTGGTTTGGCAGCAAGGGATACCCTACGTTTGGAAATGGGCTATTGCCTTTATGGAAACGATATTGACGATACTACCTCTCCTTTTGAAGCGGGATTGGGCTGGATTACCAAATTCACCAAGGAGTTTGTCAATTCCAAAGCACTGGAAGATGAGAAAAAAAGAACTCCGGAACGTAAATTAGTGGGTTTTGAGCTCGATGAAAAAGGGATTCCAAGAAACGGTTATGATATTGTGGACAGTCAAGGCAAAAAGATAGGGCAGGTCACTTCGGGCACCATGTCCCCTTCCCTGGGCAAGGGAATTGGATTGGGATATGTACCCATGGTCCTTGCCAATGTGGGTAGTAAAATCCATATTCAAATACGGAAAAACAGGATTCCTGCCACTGTTGTAAAACCTCCTTTTTACAAAGCCACCTAAATGCCATACCAAAAAATCCTGGATACCATTTCATCGGAAGCTTCCAAAAGTAAAGAGCGCGGTGAAGTGGCAAACTATATTCCGGAATTGTCAAAAATCAGTGACCAAAAATTTGGGATTGCCCTATTGGATGAACAGGGACACCTCTTTGAATCCGGGGACACCCATGAGCAATTTTCCATACAGAGCATTTCCAAAGTACTTGCGCTCTCCTTGGCGTTTCAACTGTTGGGAGATGACCTATGGAAACGTGTTGACGTAGAGCCTTCCGGTGACCCGTTCAATCATCTTTCCCTTTTGGAACAGGAAAATGGGATTCCCAGAAACCCGTTGATCAATGCAGGTGCCATAGTGGTATCGGATATTTTGGTATCACAATTGCAACATCCCAAAAAGGAGTTCCTTCAGTATGTAAGAAAAATTGCAAATGACCCAAGCATAGCCTATGATGAACAGGTGGCAAAGTCCGAAAAACGGACCGGTTTTAAGAATTATGCCGCCGCCTATCTCATTAAATCGTATGGAAACCTGGAAAATGATGTGGAAGAAGTTTTGGATTTCTACTTTTACCAGTGCGCCTTGAACATGTCCTGCCAGCAATTGGTAAAAGTGTTTTATATATTCGCTAACCGCGGAAAATGCCTGCAAAACAATCCTTATTTGAGTTTGGCCCAGGTAAAACGTATTAATGCGTTAATGCTCACCTGTGGTTTTTATGATGAAGCTGGTGAGTTTGCATTTGAAGTAGGCCTACCCGGAAAAAGTGGGGTTGGGGGAGGAATTGTAGCACTTTTGCCCGAGAAATTCTGTGTGGCCACCTGGTCACCGGGATTGAATACAAAGGGAAATTCAAAACTTGGAATGGAAGCCTTGGAAAAATTCACGACTAAAACAGGATTATCCATATTTTGAAGAAAAACAAGATTCTTATCCTAGGGGCAAGTGGATTCATAGGAAATGCCATTTATAAGGAACTGTGCAATTATTTTGACACCTACGGCACTTATTGTTCCAATACGGCTTTTGCAGCCAACAGTCAGTTCTTCAAGTACGATTTAAATGAAGATGACATTTATCGGGTAGTGGAAAGGATTCGACCAGATGTTATCATTTCTTCTTTGAGAGGGAATTTTTCAGGTCAAATTCAAGCGCACATCCATTTAATGGAATACCTGGCAAAAAATAAATGTCGCCTTTATTTTCTCTCTTCGGCCAATGTCTTTGACGCCTACAGTAAATATCCTTCTTATGAGTTCGACAAAACCCTATCGGAAAGTATCTATGGGAAACTAAAAATCAGGATTGAGAATATGATGCTTCGGATGCCCGAAGAAAAAATAGGAATCCTTCGCGTGCCCATGGTATTTGGAAATGCCTCCCCACGTCTCAAGGAAATCAAAACCCTTTTGGATGCCAATGAACCCATAGAGGTATTTCCAAACCTCATCATCAATGTGACCACAGATGACCGCCTTACCCAACAAATCCATTATCTGATCAACAGAAACAAAAAGGGGATTTACCATTTGGGCAGTACGGATTTGGTACATCATGAAGATTTTATAAAGGAGGTGATCAAAAGGATTGGAAATTATCATCCTATTCTTAAAAAGGTGTTCACTACCAATGATGACAGATATCTTGCAGCACTTCCCAAATCCAACACCCTTCCCAAAAACCTAAGGTTTTCATATCAGGAAGTGATAGACCATCACCTATCCGTGGAATGAATTCCTTAAATTTAGTTCATGGAAAAACTTAATGAACAACAAATCATTTCTGCACTTGCAGCCTTAAAGGGATGGGAACTGGACAACGGTTTTATTGTCAAATCCTTTAAGTTTAAAGATTTCAAGGAAGCTTTTGGTTTTATGGTCCGCGTGGCTTTTGAGTGTGAAGCCCAGAATCACCATCCCAACTGGGAAAACGTTTACAATTCCCTTACCATTCGCTTAAATACCCATGATGCGGATGGCATTACCACAAACGATATTGAATTGGCCACGACCATTGAACAAATTCTAAAGGAGTACTAACAAGTTGTGCGGCAAAGTCGGGTTTTGTTAAATTTGACCAGGAACTCATTTAAAATCGAATTAGGATATGGGTAGAGCTTTTGAGTTTAGAAAAGCACGAAAAATGAAGCGTTGGGCCGCTATGTCCAAGGCATTTACCAGAATTGGGAAAGATATTGTAATGGCAGTGAAGGAAGGGGGTCCCGATCCAGATGCCAATTCCCGGCTAAGGGCAGTAATTCAGAATGCCAAGGCCGTAAATATGCCCAAGGATAATATTGAACGGGCCATTAAACGCGCCTCCGATAAATCCCAGGGCGATTATAAGGAAGTCCTTTTTGAAGGGTATGCCCCCCATGGTATCGCCATCCTCATAGAAACCGCAACGGACAACAATACCAGGACCGTGGCCAATATCCGAAGCTATTTTAATAAGTGCAATGGAAGTTTGGGCACCTCCGGTTCGGTTGAATTTATGTTTGACCATAGCTGTAATTTTAGAATTAATGGTGAAGGAATTGACCCGGAGGAACTGGAATTGGAAATGATAGATTTTGGGGCCGAAGAGGTATTTGTAGATGATGACGGTCTATTGATCTATGCCCCTTTTGAAAGTTTTGGCGATATCCAAAAGGAATTGGAAACCCGCGAAATAGAAATCCTGTCCTCTGGTTTTGAACGCATTCCCCAAGTGACCAAGGAACTCAATGCAGAACAGGTGGCTGATGTAGAGAAGTTACTGGAGAAAATTGAGGAAGACGACGATGTGCAGAACGTATACCATACGATGAAAGAATAAATACCCCTACCTCTTTAAATACATGTAAAAGACTCTATTTCAGTATATTATTTTGTTTTTGTAATCGTTTATAATTCTTTATATTTGATATGCTTTAGAACTAATATAGAACTAATGAACTTCAATTATTTTTTGTCTCCCTACGTAAAGAAAAACGGAACTCAATTGGTCAGACTTAAAATGATGACCACCCCAAGGGATGTACAATATTTGGATTCTGGTGTATCGATCAAAAAAATTCAATGGGATGACAGAAAGAAAAAAGTAAAAAGGCATCCATTGGAGGAAAAACTCAATGCCAATCTTCAATCCTTATTGATTACCGTCCAACAAATCTACTACAATAATAAAGGGATCTCGGCCAAACGCTTACTCTTTCTTTATAAGAACAATAAAAAGTATGGTACCAGTTCTTTTCTGGACTTCTATCAACAGATTGTAGATGAAGCCAAGTTAAAAGGGAAGATCCGCACTGCAAATACACAACAGAAGTATATAGAAAAACTAAAAAAATTCTCGAGCTATGTTTCATTCTCCGATCTTTCCGTACAATTTGCTAAGGATTATGAAAGATGGATGCTTGAAAAAGGGAATAAAACCAATACGGTTGCATCGAATTTCAAGTCCATGTATGCAGTTCTAAATAAAGCAGTGAAAATGGGTGTTATAAAGGAAAATCCAATAAGAGGATACACAATAGTAACTGAGAATGTTCAAAAAGACTCGTTGACATTTGAAGAAATCACCAAACTATCAGAATTGAAAATCCCTATAAGATTCAAAGGAATGATTAAAGCAAGGGACATGTTTCTCTTTTCCTTCTATACCGCTGGCATGAGATTTTCTGATATATGCAGACTTAAATGGGAAAATATTGCTGGAAATGAAATCATCTACACTATGGGCAAATCCAGAACTAGAGCCGGCGCAAAAAGAACTTTGCCTTTGACTCCCAAGGCTATGGCTATTCTAGAAGATTATAAAGGCAGAAACAATACTTTTATCTTTCCTCCCCTTTATGGAATGGACAATAAAAATGTAGAAGAAATAGAACACAAATTATATATTGCCAATAATGCTATAAACCGTTCATTGCGTAATGCTTGCGAAAAAGCAGACATACGAAAATGGGTAAATATGCATATGGCAAAACATTCTTTTGCCGATTTTGCGGTTAAGAATGAAACCGGTTTGTTGATGATCTCCAAACTTTTGGGGCATACCAAATTGTCCACCACACAACACTACTTAAAGGATTTTTATCATAAAGAAGAGGCCGAGGAAATGAATAGGCTTTTCAGTTGATAGCTCGGCGCATTCTTTTAAAAAGAAACCTTCAACATTACTAGAACCTTCAGAAAAATGTATATTACCAAAATTGGATAAAACGTCTAATTGTTTAGGGTAATATAATAGCCTTTGTTAGTTTTTATGGAAATTTCTCCAGTTCTCAATTTTTGATTGACAATTTCGATATCCTCGTAAGCATATAAATACTTTTTACCTACCTTAAAAAAATTGACCAACTTGAGCTCTCTCATAGCCTGCATAATTTGCCCATTATAGGACAGACCAAGCCTTTCGCAAAAAGCTTTGCCCGTGAGATTTAATGGTTCTATATTCAGTTTATCGTTCATTTTTGAAATGGTCCAATGCGAAGATTTTAAAATCTTCGCCTTCTTAGTTTTCTTTTTCGTTTGTACCTGTCCAATTCCTCAAGTTCCAACTTGAAGGCGTTCCATGGATTATCCTCAACCAAGGGCTTTACATGTCCAATTCCTTTATCCTTTCCCAAATGGTAGTTTGGTTTCTCATGAGCATTTTTAAGCCCTTCAACATTTCGCGCTGGAGCTCCAACAGCTCTTTTCGGTCCAGATCCAATCTCTCCAATAGTTCGTGCATTTCCTTTACTTGGCCCGCTATGTTCGAGAATAATTGAACGGTCTCTTTCTTGGTCATAATCCAGATGTTTGATGATGTTGTTCCATGAATATTGTCTTCCCAATGTGCTTCCCTTGTACACCACCCCTTCGTAATCAAATGAGATTCCGGTGACCCTTCCTGTGGTCACGCTTGCATTGAACATGGGAGTTACCCTTTTTTTCTTGAGCTCCCCTATAAAAGCCGGTATATCATTTGAACGGATCATTGCCCCACCTATCCTTTGTTGTAGAACTAGTTTTATGGGTGCTTTTCCCGTACGTATCGCTTTTTCAATCTCCTGTTGGGTGATGCCCGCTTTCTGTTTAAGACCTGGACTTTCAACCTGGGAGAGGCCGTACTTGATTTCCAGTTTACGTACTAGCCTTTCACTGCGCCGATAGTCCCTACTATCGGAGACCACCACACCCGAATACTTTACCCTATTGGCGATGATATGGATATGCTCATGATTGGTGTCCGTATGGCGGTACATGATGTACTGGTTGCTGTCAAAGCCCATCCCTTGCAGATAATCAAAGCCCAGGTTGGCAAATTCGCTATCCCCCAGATTATCCATCAGGGGTAGGTTGAGCGACACATGATAGACGACCTTTTCCAGATTTGGACGGAGCTGCCTGACCATGTTGAACTCCTTGGTCATGTTGACCACGGTATCATGGCTGATACCACAGTCCACTACATATCCCTGGTCATTTTCAACCTTCTTTTCATTATAGGCCAAAAGCCCATAGAAATCCTTGCCCTTAATCTGCTTTGCTATCATCGTAAACGATTTTTGATTTCAGGTCATCGATAAGGAGTTTCATTTCCTTTAATTGCTCATCCAAATGAATAGGGTTCCGCATGCCCAAATATCTCTGTCTGGTCAATTGGTTGATATTGTTCCCAATACGGGAAAGCTCCACGTATACCTTTCGGTCGATGGGGGAATACCGCATCTTTGTGAGCACGGAGTCTGATATCTTTTTCCTGATAAACTGGGGAACGGTAAGTCCCAATGAATCGGCATTTTTTGTCAGTTCAAGATACTTGTCCGCATTGAGCCTAAAGCTTACGATTATAGCCTTCAACGCTTTTACATCCTTTTTTGGTCGTGCCATTTTTATGGGTTTGGGGAAGGTCACCGATATACTTTGCGAACGAAGTGAGCAGTTTTTGTTTACAAAAACATGGCTTGCTCCGTGACCTTCGATTAACTGAGGGCTAACCTACGGCATAGCGGAAGATAAAAATGGGATTGGCATACATGGATTTATGTATGCCAAATTCGGTCAACAAAGAAGTATCTCTTCGTAGGTATGGCCGAGAGAAATTGCCGCATCCTCAATTTGGAAATATAGTTCCCCATACTCCACTAGATGTGAAAGGGCATTTCTGTACCTTGCCTTTCTATGGCCATCATTTTCGAAAAAGGCGCAAGGGTTTTTGGGATGGATGTCCTGGATTGTCTGTGGGCTTTTTGAACCTCTGTATACGATTTCAAACCTTGTGTTCGCCCGCCTCTGCAAATCCTCCAATTTTACGTTTTTCGGGTATTCGGGAACATCGTAATACAGTTCCTCAAGGATGACGATAAAGGCACGCCTTCTGGACAGCCTGGGTTTTTTTCTGGCCTCATCAAATTCCTTGGCGGCATCACTTAACAGTTGATGGGCAAATTTTATCTGTTCGGAGGTATAGGTGTTTCCCTTGATCAAGGTATCACCACCTTTGTCCCGCTTTTTGATGTATCGCAATATGTCAATTATATTGCTCATAAGCTCGGCCCTCCCCTGTCCTTGCCCTTTGAGTGTTGGTATTCTATGGATTTGTCAAGTGCTTCTGCCAATTTCTCTTTTCTAAGGTTGAGCCCAACAAGATTGGATTGTACAATATCGCCGAAGAGCATGTGATCGACCAAAGTGGAATGCTGTTCCCATAACTTGTTCTTGGACAACAACAACAAAAGGGTTTTTTCATGGTCGTCCAGTCCTGTGCCGAATATATCCAAACTACGGTCCAGGCTATCCACATAAGCTTCCATTGGGATATTCTTCTTTTCAACTTGGCTGCGTTCAACCTGCCAATCCATGTTCCACAAAAATTCTTTGGACATATGCTCCATGGCATAACGCCCGTATTCCCATTTCCTGTAGGTAACGGTGGGATCAATCAGTTGCATTTCCACAAAGTCCATCAAGGCTTCGTTGGAAAAAAGCTCGTTAAGGTTGTGTTCCATCTTTAGGAGTTCCCCGAACTCTTCCTTCGCAATCCCATCCAGATTGTTCAATAAATGTCCGCAAAAGGTTAAGGGGATATCGAACATTCCATTCGTATTGTCCTTTATGGATTCCATGAAAAATGGCCTTTGGTCCTCACGGATCTCATCGAAATGCATGCCATAGGTGTACAGTACTCTTACTAGGGATCCGAGCTGCGCTTCGGAGAGTTGAACGGAAGTGTTGGAAGGGGAAGGAACGGCCTTGTCGTGCAACACCTCCCTGAAGGGACGCCTGCCAACGGGCCGTGAGAGGTCCAAAATGGTATAGACGGTTTCCGACATAAGGTAAAATTAGGGAAAAGAAGTCTTTTTTCCCCATTAAAAAGTCCTATTGATAATGGGACAATTGCTATGCTAAGATTTTATCTGGGTACGACCCCTTGATAGGGGCGGGAAAGCATGCGATACATCTTGGGAATCACAAATAGGGCAAATGCAGAAAAGGAACCGACACATATCAGTTTAATTTGGCCATGATGGTTTCCCGAGTCCAACCATCCCAGAAAATCAAAAATCAATACGGTACCGCTTATGGCGAATATCACCAAGAGCACAGCCCTTGTAAAGGAACATATCCGTACCAAACTATTCAAAAGCCTGGGGCGTAAAAACAATATATCCGCTATTTTGGAAACGATGTTGTCCATGAAATCATCTAAAAGGGTCCACCAGCTTTTAACCTATCCTTTCTGAACAAAAAGAAGGGCACCCCGATCAAAATCACG
Organism: Croceivirga sp.; assembly: GCA_028281025.1. Lineage (GTDB taxonomy): Bacteria > Bacteroidota > Bacteroidia > Flavobacteriales > Flavobacteriaceae > Croceivirga. The sequence continues at coordinate 22,120 of JANQKR010000037.1, read as the reverse complement.
ATAAGAACCGTCACCAATGATAATATAATTCTTTTTATTTCCGTGGCCGGCCATTTAAAAATGTCCCATAACCCAATCGCTTCCGCAACCAATATCATAATCAAGGTGATAAGAACATAGGCATAGGGTTTGATTATGCTCTTCAAATATTTCTTTATCGGGGTAGTATCCATATCGACTTTAAGATACGATTTATTTAGCTAATTCTATATGTTTTTAGGCGTTGCCGTTTTGGAGCAGCTCCTTATCGATGGAAATTGAACCTTTGCTTTGGAATTAAAGGCTCCCGAACCAGATTAACAAACCGAGGCCTTCCCTTTTTTTTGCTCTGAATTTTCTCGTGAAATACCCTCGTCTTTTGGCACAGATTGAGGTGCAGCAAAAAATACGTGCTCTCGTCGATTTTCACATGGCCTTCCCATCCCTTGGGATGTTGTTTTTTAAGCTCGCGCAAACGTGGGCGATCAAAAAATTTGAACGAGAATAGGGAGAATGTCTTTCTCAATCCCAATCAAGAGATTTTTAAACAGATATGCCAAGGATTCCAAGGAGCTTATCATCGTAAAGAATTTGGTCACCGATGCCCCGCTTCAAACGGTGGAAGACATGCAGACCGCCACATTGGAAAAAATACTTATGGATATCCTTGTCAGTATAGAAGCGTATTATCCATTTTCGGGCGCGACCTAGAATACATCATTGAAAATGCCTTCGAGAAGGTTACGATAAACTGGGATCGATTGCTGCGCTATGCGAACAGACGACGAAAAAAACCTTTGTAAAGGAAAGCTTGGAACAAATTCTGAACCCATAATCTTACCCGATAGCCTTGGCATTGAATGAATACGCTCAAAACAGGCCGAGTACGGTGGCGGTCTCCTTATTATGGAAAAGGTGGTACGTACCCTGATACTTGTGGAGTCCTTTCAACAGCAAGGATTGGATTTTATCTACAAGGGAGGCACCTCCCTGATGCTCATGATCCAGGAACCCCGCAGTTCTGAATAGATGTCGATATCACTTTAGAAGAACCGTACATGTACTTAGGGAGATTTTTTAACCAAGCGGACGAATATTTTTTGGTCTTTAAGACAGGTAAAGACTAAAATGCGGATATAAGGACCCTTTGGATAAAGTCGTTGACATTGATAAAGCTCAATTTTGCCATAAAGACGTCCGTGCTTATCTGTTGCCTTAGTTTCCCAAAACATTCATCCGCAAAGGAATTGGTCACTACTTCGACCCCATTGAAATCGAAGATGACCTTGTCCGACTTTTCTAGACCGCTTAAGATATCCTGTCGAATCTTGGCACCGAGGTTCCTGGTACCCAAACTGGTCCCTATTTCCCCGAATTTTATGACCTTAGTATCATTGACCATGGCTTCCATCTTACAAAAGTACAAACTATTACCAATACGTCGGCTTCAAAAGCAATATAGTGAAAAATCATCAACCAAAAAGCTGTTCGAACCTATGTTCCTTATAATCATAGTGCTTTCCGGTAAAGGCCTTGTAGTCCACATCAATATTGGTGTTTATCCTAAGATATACGCAAGTTCCTTGCCAATTGCATATTTCGGTGACATTCTTTATTCCAGTTGTCACATCCAATTTGTGCCGTCCGCTAAGGATGCTCAACCAACCCTGGTTAAGCTCAATGAACCTTGAAGTGGCGAAAAGTCCGTGTCCCATCCCTTCCCCACTGGTGATGCCATCATCCACACATTTCAATAACGCCTCCTGCTCCGTAAAATTGTAAGTCGCTTCAAGGGCGGATTTGATTCCTATACCATGATCACATACGATGAGCCTTATGGAGTTCAGATTGGGAAAGTATTGGGCCACTACCCAACCGTGTCCCACTTGTGAGTGCAGCAATACGTTATCCAGAATTTCATTGAGACAGTAGTCCAGGCTTACATAGACGTTGTCGTCCATGTTCCCATGGTTGCGAAGCATTTCCAGTATTGATTCCAAAACCTGTATCTGGTTGTCTTCGTCGTACTTTTGAATTTTGACCAGTGTATGCGGGCTAATTTGTTTCAGGCTCATCGGTATCTTGACCGATAGACCCTCGAAAAAATTGATTCGGCACAAATATTCCAATCCCGTACTCCTTTTGTTATACTTGACCCTCCCCATGATGATAATGCCCTGGGCCTCTAAATATTTGAAGGCACATAAAAGCATGAGGGCATAGTCAGGGTAGATAAAATTGAGTCTGGTCACCAGTATTTCAATTTGATCCTTGGGATTGGCCATGAAATGCTCCACCATATTAGAGCATACCCGCAATACCACCTCATGGCGGTTTAGGTCGTCATTTAGCTCCAATGGGTATACCTTTTGCATATCTGTTATCCAAAAAGGCAAAATTACCAAAAAACAAGAGCAGTATAACTTTGGTTATCCAGTGAACTATAATATGCCTGTTATATATCCAAATATTAGCGTTGAATTGGTCCTGCAGTCCTTTACTTGAGATACATGGAGACAAAATTTTCTTTGTAAGCCCTGCCAATGGGAACAGTTATTCCGTGCTTTAAATATACCTGGTTGCCGGATATCTTTTGTATCTGGTCCGTGTTGATGATATAAGATTTATGTATCTGGCAAAAAGTGGTCCCCAATTTTTGCCTCCAGTTCTTTAGGCTTTCCGTACTCAAATGGGCTTTGGCAACGGTCACTATCTCTGTATAATCGGAGTCTGATTGTATAATTAGTATTTCGTCGCTCCTTATTTTGACCAAATCATGGCCCGATTTTATAAAAAAGGTATCTCTGGATACAGGTTCTCCGTCGCTTTGGATAATTGAACCGCCGTTGGGAACGGAACTACTTCTGGAAATGGCCTGGACAAAACGCTGAAATGAAAACGGTTTGAGCAAATAATCAACGACATGGTACTCATAACTTTCCAGCGCATACTCCGAAAATGCAGTGGTCAAGATTACCTGGGGTGGAGTCTTAAGGGCCTTTAAAAAATCCATTCCCGAAATTTTTGGCAAATGGATATCCAAGAAAATTAAATCTACCTTATACTCCTGAAGATAGGCAATTGCTTTAAGAGCGTCTGAAAACGTGGCTTTTAGCGCGAGTGAACCAACATCCGCAATGTACTTTTGCAAAATACGCTGTGCAGGGGGCTGGTCTTCAATAATAATGCAGGTTCTCATCATAATAGGTCGATACTTTCTAGTTGTAGGGTAAGATTTACTTTATAGATGTTGCCATTGTCATTTATGGTAAGCCGGTGTTTGTTGGGATAAAGGATCTGCAATCGTTTTTTCACATTTTCCAGTCCAATACCCTTTGACAGGCTTTGGTTGTTGGAATTGTTCAAAAAGCTATTAGTACAAATAAAATGAAGTTCGCCCTGTTCAGAAACATCGATATGGATATTAAGGAGGATATTATTGCTTTGGCTGCCCGTGCTGTGCTTAAATGCATTTTCAATAAAGACCATTAAGATCAAGGGCGCAATTTTATATCGGTCCGAAACTGAGGTACTGTTGAAGGCTATTTTTCCCCGATACTCAATTTGCAGTTCGTTCAAGGATGTAAAATCCCTTAAGTGCTCTATTTCTTTTTTAAGGGGTACAAAATCCCCTGTGCAATCATATAACATATACCGTAAAACCGACGATAACTCCAATATTATCGACGGCGTTTTTGACGAATTCTCAATGGCATATGAGTACAGGTTATTCAGGTTATTGAACAAAAAATGTGGATTGATTTGTGACTTTAAGAACTGTAGTTCACTTTCCTGAGCGGAAAGCTGTAAACGCTCTAACTGGCTTTGTTTTTTTTTAGCATCCCAAGCCAGTTTGAAACTGACCATGGTAACTATCAAAGGCGCAATATCCAAAAGTGTAATGAAAATATTGGAAACGTTTCGACCCCTGCCATTGTCAAAAAAGATGGGCTCCAATACCAATTCTTCAATGAGATAGGCCCAAAGAAATACCAAAATCAAGAAAATGGCGAACCGAACATATTTTTTGGGATAAAAATAAAGAGGAATCAATACATAACCGATTAAACCGGCACAGGCCATATAGTGCAGGAAAAAGACAATTTTATGGGCCTCAATCCTTGGACTGTCCCTATCGAATGAATATAGCAAAAACAGCACAACAAGGAACAGGGGCCCAAATAGCCACTCTCGTTTGTCCAACCGTCCAAAAAAGTTTTTCATTTATTCGAAAATAGTCCCTGACCAGGCCTGTAAGGTATTTTTTTTGTGAACAACAAAAATTATCCCCCAAACAGCAATTATTGACGTGTGAAAGTATTAGGTGTCGTTCAGGGCTCAGTTACTGTCGTTCACTGATTTTTTTTTCTCTGTTCCCCTCTACCTGCGAATTTTACCTCCGTTCCAAAGTTAAAAATATTAAAAATGAAAATCACCAATCGTAGTTTACATCGGGATTTTGCATATTTCTATGTGGGTTTGATCATTACCTTTTCCTTTTCCGGAATTGTGTTGAACCATCGAGGGGATTGGTACCCAATGGACTATACCTATGAGGACCGACCCTTTGATCTGATCGTCCCCAAAGAGCAGGGTCAACTTACGGATACCTACATTGCCGAGGCCACGCATGATTTGGGGGATTACGATGGACATAGGCTTAGGGATGGGAAGTTACGTGTCTACTTTAAGGACAATGCAATTTTGGATGTGGATGCCTCAACGGGAAAAGGCACCGTGGAGTTTAAGCGCAAGGTCCCCTTTATTGGGCACAGTATGTATTTGCACAAATCCACCAATAATTTCTGGATCTGGTATTCGGACATTTTTGGTGCGGCCATGTTGTTGATCGCCGTTACCGGCATTTTGATTCCGGTAGGGAAAAATAGCTTTTCAAAACGTGGTTGGAAACTGGCAGTAGTAGGAATGTTGTTCCCCTTGATTTTTTTAATACTATTCCCATGAAAAAAAAGAAATCTATTAAAAAACATATGAAAAAATACGCTTTATTCCTTCTGTTCTTTACGACCATCGCCAGCCATGCGCAAAACCGTGAATTGAACATTTCCAGATCCGTTGTGGAATCAGTGAACATCCTTCCCGTAGAGTTTGCAACCGTTGTCTTGGTAGATGCCACAAATGGGCAGCCAATTACCGGCACGACCACTTCGGAGCGGGGGAAATTCAGTTTGGTCACCACAGCAAGCGATTTTTATATCCAAATAAGTTTTATTGGGTTCAAGACCAAACAAATCAAAGAATTTAAAAAAGAAAGTGGCCTAATTGAGCTGGGGAATGTAGAAATCAAAGAAGATGCGGCGAAGTTGGATGAAGTAGTGGTCCAAGCCGATAAATCCACTACTGTTTTTAAGCTGGACAAGCGTGTTTTCAATGTTGGTTCTGACTTGAGCAGCACTGGGGCAAGCGCCGTTGAAGTATTGAACAAAGTGCCTTCGGTCAACGTTAACATTGAGGGACAGATTGGCCTACGCGGCAACCAAGGTGTACAGATTTTAATAAATGGGAAACCTTCGGTATTGACCGATCAAGGGGGCAATGCCTTGGGGACCATAACAGCAGATATGATAAATTGGGTGGAAGTAATCACCAATCCCTCTGCGAAATATGATGCCGAGGGAACTTCGGGGATTATCAATGTAGTTTTAACAATACGCCCTTGGACTATGATGGTACCCAATGGAATTCCAGGGCGACGGCCAAGTTCAAATTGCCCGCAAGTTTTGACCTAGAGGTGACAGGAAACTATAGGTCAAGTTTCGAGACCTTGCAAGGGCGAAGGGAAGACAATGTTTTTGCCGATTTGGGCTTGCGGAAAAAACTGTTCAAGAGCAGGTTGATAGCCAATTTAAGCGTCAGGGACGTTTTTGAAACAAGGGTATTTGAATTCAGGACTGTTCAGCCCACTTTTTCAAACTACAACCGTAGCCAAAGGGGGCGGTTTGTCACCTTTGGTTTAAGCTATGGCTTTGGAAAAGGGGATGCCATGGAATTTTCAGGGCAAAAAAGATTTTAACAACATAAGTAAACACAATAAACTCAGTAAACATGAAAAAAGTATTCTTATCATTATTTATTCTTTCAATTTACCACGCCAGTGCACAATCGACCTGGAAGTTAGATTTGGGACATTCATCCATAGACTTTGCAGTTTCACATTTGGTGATATCAGAAACAACAGGATCTTTTGATCAATTTGATATCAGCGCCATTACGGGGAGTGACTTTAGTGACCCCAAATTTGAGGTGACAATTGATGCGGCAAGTATAAATACGAAAAATTCAAGACGGGACGATCATCTTAGGGCAAATGACTTTTTCGCAGTAGAAAAGTTCCCGACCATTACTTTTAAAAGCAAGTCATTTACCAAGACTGGAGAAAAGACATTCGTAATCAAAGGAGATCTGACCATAAGAGGGATTTCAAAAGAAGTAAGCTTTAACGGAAAATTGAACGGGATCTTAAAGAATGATCGTGGTGAAAAAGCAGGGCTAAAACTGACCACTGCCATTAAGAGAACGGATTTCAAAGTTGGAAAGGCAGGGGGCTCTGTCGGAGAGGAAGTCGAAGTGACAATTAATCTAGAAATGGCAAAGCAAGTGTAACAAGCTGGAGAATTTACCAGTCATTTAAAAAGGAATTCATTATAACAAATTTAAATCAGAATTTAGGAAAACTCGTTTTAAGAATTACCGTAGGCGGGCTCATGATATTTATTTCATGTAATGCACAAATTGATCAACGGGCATGACCATATCAGTAGGATGTTAAATGATGGGGGCTACCCGAAATTCTATAGATGGGTGTGCCTGTAGAGGAAGTGCTCGTACCTATTTGTCTATTATTGGGCGTTTTTACAAGAACCGCCTCCATGCTTACCGCTTTTACCATGGTAATGGCGATTTTTTTGACGCAAGGTTGGTCTGGATTCATGGTAGATCCTGATTACGGATCTATCAATACCGAGCTTAGTCTATGGCACTTATTGATAGAGGTAAGTATTTTCTTTTTGGGTGCCCGAAAATTTGCCCTATCTGAGAAGTTGTTTCCAGAAACTTCCAAACCAAGGAACTTCTAACAATCACAGTACTGTGCCCTGAAGTAAATTGGCCCAGGTCTGGATGATCAGTTTCCGGACCGTCAATTTTGCGGGACTACAGAAAACAATAAGGAAATACACTTAAGATAAAAACTTAAAATTAACATAATGAGACAAGAACTAACACGTTTTGCAGTCTCTGCAGTTCTATTGCTATTCGCGATGGGATGCAAGACCAAGGATAAAGGACCTGAAAAAATGGTAGAGGTCATTTCTGTTGATCATCAACCAAAAGACTTTGCCCATTCAAACAATCCAGAGATGCGGGCAATGCACGAAGCCATGCTCACCTTTCGTAATTCCTTATCGGGGGAACTGTTGGCAAAGTGCAGCAATGATTTGGACAGCCCCCGTTTTTACCAGTGGCACAATACCCCTGCCCCATCTTTTAGAGAAGAAAATGCCATGAGCAGGGACGGTATTTACTACAAGGACCTATCGGAAGAACAGTTGGTTCATTTTAAGAATGTGCTAAAGCTCTTTTTAAGCAAAAAAGGGTATCAAAAAGTACACGAGATAACGGTTCTGGCCGAGGGTTTCCTGAGCGAGATTGAGCCTGACTTTTGGAATCCGGACTTTTATTCCATCGATTTGTTCGGAAACCCGAGAAATGGTGGTTCATGGGGATTTCAGTTGGATGGCCATCATTGTGCCATTAATTTTTTGGTCCATGGGGACAATGTTAGCATGGTTCCGGCATTTATTGGCGGTGAACCCGTTAGGGAGACCTATAAGGGGGTATCCTTTGACGTGTTCAAGGCCGAAAGGGAACTTGCCCTAAAATTGTATTATGATCTTACCAAAGAAGAACACAAGCATGCCGTTTCCAATGGAAAGGGAAAAATGCAGGTAGGGCCAGCAAGAAGGCAGAACGGTGATGACCCGCATAGGGGTGATTTTGATTACTCAAAGTTTAAGAAGGGTTTGTCAACAAATAGTTTATCTGAAAAAACCACAGCCAACTTACGGGCATTGATGCGCGCCCATATCGATAACCTATCGATTACTTTTGCTGAACGATGGTGGAAAGATATTGAGGCCAATTTTGAACAGACCTATTTTGTATGGGTCGCCGATACCGAACGGCCCACTGCCGAAACCCAATATTATTATCGCATATACAACCCATACCTATGGGTGGAGTTCAACATGGAAAATCCTGCCGAAAGAAGCTTGCCGAACTGGAACCATGTACACACCATCACACGTATTCCCAATAACCCTGAGACAAAAAACGGGGGCGATTACGGTATTTTTGCCGATGTAATCAATAAAAATAGCATGTATACGCTGTACGAGCATTATGCGTTGGCCGATCACCATAAAGCCAGCGAACTACCTTTTGATTATGAATTGAGTGCCTATAAAGAACATGTACACTAAAGATAATCTGGATACTTTTTTATGGTAATACTTTAAGGAGGTGCACAAAAGGCAATTTGGACCGTTTCCTTTGCTCTGACCCGGTTTAAATACGATGCCCAGAACCATGTAAACAGGGGAGATGACGCATCAGTTATTCTTACGGAAGTTCCCGAACATTGTAACAAAGTTTGATTGGCTATTGTACATAAGGGACCATAGAAGTACCCTAAATTTATGAGCAGGAGGGTCTCATTTACTAGTTAAAACAAAAGCCCGGGCTGCAAGAAAATACCAATGACCGATAGGGACAGTTATTTGAAAAATGCACCGCTATGGGGTGAGATTGCCCTCTGTGGACCGTTTTTGATTTAATACGAATTATCCATTTGTATAGTTCAGATCCATTTTCGTTTTCCATCCTTTTAATAGCTCCATTAATTTATCCTCGATAAAATCAATATAGTACGATTAAACGGTAGTATTTCTGGGATCTACCAAATATTTGAGCTCAGTATAACAAGCTAGCCAAAACTAAGGATGTAAAAGTGACTCTTTATTGGCTCAAGGAACTTCACAAATAGGGTGCAGTGTTATCCACCAATAAAATTTCAAGTATGAAACCCATTAGCTAACATACACCTGTACCTTTCATAAAGACCAAATACCGCAAACATTAAATCAAAATTTCACCCTAAAACTTAAATTGGGCGTGAATCCCAATGATTTTGTGTCTTCTTGTACGAGCACCCCGGTTTCCGGATCTTCATAATTGGTGACATCAAAATGTCTTCTCAAGATGTTTTCTTTATCATATACATTTAAGATGGCAAGTCCCAATTGTCCCCTTATATTTTTTTTTGTATCGATGTGGAAATTATACGAACTGGTGAAATCAAGCCTATGATAATCGGGAAGTCTGTTCCCGTTTGCGTCATTCCTGCCCAAATACGGAAAATCCACTATAAAGGCTGAGGTAAAAGGAATACCGACCCGATACGTCCATCCCAAAGAAAAATTGAACTGTTTATAGGTGATGGCATTGGCCCAATAAAAGGCATGGGAAACGTCAAAGTTTCCGTTAAATGCTTTATTGTCATTGAACTCACGGAACAAAAAGGTGGTTTTTCCAGTTTGATAGCTTACCCAGGTATTGAAAAACCACCAGTTTTTTTTGATAAGCACGTCCAAACCCGTAGAAGTGCCCTCACCGAAGTAAAATCCCCTGTCCACTTCAAAACCACTGGTGATGGAGGTAAGACCGTCTATTTTTCTTTTATAAAAATCGACATCTATGATCCAATTGTCATATTCGTAGAGCGCGCCAATAGTGATTTGATTGCTTTTCAACAGGGGTATGCGCTGGTTGTTCGATAACACCCATGCGGTATTTTCAAGCCCAAAGTCTTTTGTGTAATTTTCGGTGATCTTACTGATATTTTGTTGTTTCATCTCTAGGGAAGTATTCATCCAAAATCGTGGTAAGACTTTTACTTGCGCAAAAACACGGGGTTCGAGGGCAAATTTGTCCAGCAGTGAAAAATAATTGGTTCGTGCCCCTAAATTAAGGGCATAGTCCTTCTTGTTTTTTAGCCGGTATCCAGCATACAACGTATGTGTGTTGTTGGTGCTGTTCTCTATTTCCGATTCAAACCTGGCAAGTTGTCCGCCCCGTTCCAATGAAAAGGAAGCCTCATTGTAAACGTACTGGTACCCTAGGGAGATGGACGATTTTTGATCGAACCGATGGTCGATGTTCAAGCTGGCATCCCAATGGGTCACCTCGTTCTTTTTATCGATGAACGAATAACTTGTGCCATCATCCAAATTCAAGTTGTCGTCCCTGACGTCCAATCGATATTTGGAAAAACTGGCATGGGTGGTCTGGGTGGTATTGGCATCCCATTTTTTATGCCATTGCAAGCTATAGCCCTCATTGCCGATCTGCAATTTGTCCGTTCTTTTTTCTGCAATTTCATCGGATGAAAACCCATGGCTCAGATCATTTTCAATATTGATCTGACTGAACAAAATCCTGTCCCGCTTTGTGGGTTGGTAGTTGAGGCTTGTGTTGAAATCAAAATACGTAAAATCGGTATTGGCAGTTCCGTTCAGCTTTTGTGCCAATGCATTGTTCTGCGAGATGATGCTATACTGAAATGCCTGTTGTGATAGGTTGTTATAGGTAGGACTGTTGAACAGGTCATTGACAGAATGCCTTCCCGCAATTGAAACACTTAGGTTTGATGCTATGGGCACATTGACATTGGCATCAAAATGTGTGAGGTTGCCCCCAACAGACCCTGATGCGTTTTGGGATATTTTGGTATTGGATTCGATGTCAATGACTCCGGCGACATGGTTTCCATATGTGACGTTCGATGCTGTTTTGTAGACAGTGACCTTATCGATTATCTGTGGATTCAATGCTGAAATTGCACCAAAAAAATGGGCGGTATTGAAAAGTTTGATTTGGTTGAACAGAATCAGGTTCTGGTCCGGTGATCCTCCCCGAATGTGCAGTCCCGAAGCTGTTTCGTCGACATTCAAGATGCCCGGCAGTTGTTGGGCGGTCAACAGTACGTCGGCATCGGTAAAGCCCGGTAAGGCGGTTTGGCTTTTGGGTTTGAACACAATAGCGCCATCTATGGTTTTGGTGATGGAATTTGTCAAATAATTTCTGACGATGACTTCTTCCAAAACGGTCACATCTTCTTCCAAGAATACTTTTGGACAGTTTTTGAACAAAAAATGGGATACCGGTTTTTCAATGGGCCGGTACCCTATGGAAGAAATCCGGAGCGTATCCCTGGGCAATACATCCGCTAACCTAAAAAAACCATTGCTATTTGACGATACTCCTTTGTTTTTGTGTTTTATGATGATGGAAGCTCCTATGAGCAGCCCATGGTCTTTTTCTGAAAGCAAATGTCCGCAAATGGTGGTCTTTTCCGTGGGAAGGATAATGGCATACCGATTTTTGGAAATCGCCTTAAACCGTAATCCCGATTGTACTTGCAGCTGTTGTATAAGGTCTGCAATATTTTGGTTTTTCGCGTTGAAGGTGACGATTTTCCCTTGAACGACCTCATCGGAATACGAAAATTTAATACGATGTTGTTGCTCCAAATAAAGCAAAACCTCTTTAAGGGGCTTTGTTTTATCCAAGTTGTCCTGTGCTATGGTATAAAAATGGAAACAACAGAAAATCAGAAAACAATATTTGGCCATGTTACTCTTTTTGCTCCAGTAGTATCGTGTTGTCCCCGTTTTCGGAAAAAGAATAGGTGATATTCATGGGCAACAAGACCGCTTCCAGTGCTTGCTCTAAATTTGAGTGCGCAAAACTACCGGTAAACAATTTATTGGCATCATGTATGTTGCTTTTTATTTTCACATCATATTGTTTTTTCAAACTGTTCAGCACCACCTGTAATGGAATACTTTTAAAAACGCTTTCTCCTGATGTCCAATCGGGTCGGCTACTATCCGTACCTTCATTTTCGGGGATGACCTTGCCCTTATGGCTTTTGAAGATTTTGCCCGCAGTCAAAAAAACTACGTTGCCATGGCTTTCTACTTTGATCTGGCCTTCAAAGCAGGTAACTTCCAGAAAATCCTTATCCTGTAGCACATTGAACTGCGTGCCCAAAACGGAAACATTGCCCTCACTGGTCGCCACGGTGAAGGTACTGCCTTTGGCCACTTTAAAATAAGCCTCGCCCTCAAGGGTCAATCTTCTGTTGTTGTCCCAATCCTTTTTGTTATAGGTCAATTGGGATTTAGCATTTAGGGTCACTTCTGAATTATCTGGTAACACAACGGCCAGTTGCTCGCCAAAACCGGAAGATTCGGTGGTATTTCCATTAAAAAGATAAAAAGCGGTGATGAACAGCACTACGGACGCGGCAGCGGCGGCCAACCATTTTGGGAACAACGGTCTTACCTTCGTTGCTTCTTTTTTGTGGTCGTTCAATGCATCTAGAATGGATGTATAAACGGCTTCCTTATCCAAATGCTCCCTTGTAAAGCCTTTTGATTCCATGGCTATCTTGGAGAACAGTTCATAATCTTCCGTTTGCTCGAAAGCCTTCAACGCTTCTTCCGGTATATCGTTTGCCAACCATTTTGCCAAAAAGGTTTCTGATTGTTCCAAATGCTCCATTTTAAATTCCTTTTATTTGGGTTCGTAGTGTTTTTAATGCCAAGGTCATCCGTTTTTCCACGGTTTTTACAGAAATATCCAATGCTTCGGCGATATCCTTATACCGCATGTGGTCAATTCGGTTCATTAAAAAGACTTCCCGTTGTTTTACTGGTAAATCGGCAATGGCGCCCTTCAATTTTTTTAAAAACTCTTGTTCTTCCAAAACATATTCGGGTGTTTCATCAGTTGTGGTCTTTACGGTCAATTTTTGATGTTGTAACACCACTTTTTTATGTGCGTAATCATCCAGGAACAGATGGTTCGCCACCGTGAACACATATGATTTCGCCTTTTCATAAATGACTTTGGAACAGTTGGACCATAACCTGATGAAGGATTCCTGTACCAGGTCTTTTGCCAGATCCCTGTCGCCACATTTATACAGCAAGAATCCGAACAGACCATCGGAGTGGGTGTCGTACAATTCTTTGAAGTTCAAAGCCTCACAGACCGATTTTTCACTATCCATTTTATAGATGATTGTTTAAACTTTTCTTTCTCTTTTCAATTACAACGGCTATACGGCAAAATACCCTACCAAAAAATGCATCCAATAAGAAAAACACGGGCGTTCAGGCAGCCAAAGCCGTGAAGCCAATCCTTCGAACCCATCCGAAAAATTAGGGCTGTATTTCTGTATCTCATTGAAAATGTGGGAATAAAGTAATAAAAGCCATCCGGATTTAAATTTTTTTTAAATAAAGGGAGGGTATTTGTCCATTGAACCGTTCAATCTGCAAAAATATTGAAATGAAACCACAAATTATCAAGTGCTTAAAAAAGTTAAAAGCAACAATTGAAGACTTGGCCAAAGGAGCCTCGTATGCCTTAAATCACTGAATTGAAAAGTTAAAAAAGTAAATTATGGACAAACGGATCTATTTAAAAAAAATCGCTTTAATGGTATTCGCAATGGTAGCATTGGTTGCCTGCAACAAAAATGACGATGACGTATTGAACAGCAATGCTGAAATCACAAATTTTGAAATCAACAATATAAAAGGGGTCATTGACGATGCCACTATTGAGGTTGTCCTGCCCAGTGGCACCGACCTTAAAAATTTAACGGCAAATGTTGCCATTTCTGAAAGGGCTGCCATAAATCCCAACCCTGAAACGCCTATGGATTATAGCAATCCCGTTGAATTTAAGGTCACTTCAGAGAATGGCCTGACACAGAAGACCTATACAATTAAAGTCGTTTTGGAAAAGGTAATGCCCTCGGCAGAGAACCCTTATCCAGAAGGCATCTTTTTACTGAAATCAATATCAGTGGACGATGATGGGTATCAACTGAACTTCAAGCATACCTCAGGTAATGTGTCTGCCCAAGTGTTTCAGAAAGCCAATAATGGGCAAAAAATAAAAGGCTATGCAATCACCGATATCATCCCCCACGAAAAAGGCTATCTGATTTTTTCCAATAGAACGGACAACACTGGGGGCCAGTTGCAATTCACAGATTTAAAATTTAAAGTGATCAAAGAAACAAGGTTGGAAAAATGCAACTCGGTTTCAGGCAGGTATGCGAAAATTGGTAACAAGGTATATTACAGCAATATCACCTTACTTGCCGAATACAACCAGCCCGATAACAGAACATACATTGTTGATGTGGAAACACAAACAGTCCAAAGGCTGGACCAACAACAGATACTCCGGTTTTTTGTGACGAGCAGTGATGAGTTGTACTATACCGATATCATTAAAGGGCTTTATAAGGTATCGGACCTCAATACTTTGGCGGGAATTGAAGTTGAGGATTTTGAAGACTATTCGAGTAGTTTTACATTGGACACCCATGATAGGCTATGGAGCCTATCCAGGACAAGGGATCCCGGCAACTTTGGAGAAGCCAATCAACTAAGTCTCGGACGTTTTGATTATAAGCTCAATTTGGTTTGCTATGACATTAATTCCGATAAAAAAATAGAGGGAGTTTCCCTGGAAGATATGAATAGGCATTCTTCCCTGTTTGTAAAAAATGGCGACGTGTATATCATAACCAACCAAAACGAGCATCTACCCGATGCCAAAAAAGAATTGCAAAAATTAGAGGTTAACGGCAATACCGTTACGTTGACACCGGTTCTGGACATTCCGAGACCAAATACTATCCAAAGTGGAAGAATTACCAGTGATGCTTCTGTTTTTGATTTTCCCAACAATAATGTGATTGTTTTTGGGTCAGGTGATAAGAAGTCCGCGGAAAATGTTTCAGGGACCTATTACTATAATTTGGATATAGGCAGTGGAACAGTGAGTGATAAAACATTGGAATCCATGCGGCCTTTTTATCGAAAAGCATTGTAAACAAAGCCTAATAAAAGTAGTGCTATCATCGTCGATACATCTAAAAATCAAAAAAATCGATTTTAAGTATACTAAATTGACATAACTGTCGTTTTATGGCGATTGAAAAATTAAAATTAAAATGAAGAAAGTGAAAAAGTATGAGATGATAAGCCTATCTATATTGGCTTTCATAAGTATGGTCTCTTGTGACAAAAAAGATGATGATATGGTGGTGGATCCCGATTTGACCGATCCCACGCAACCTGTTTCGGTGGCTCCCAACAATGCCGAATTTGGGGGGACCATTGGCTTTTGGGACTTCAATGCCAATGGGGACAATAGTGAGCCCAATGAAAGCGGTGATTGGACAATAGATGGCATAAATTACGGGGAGAGCACATTGGTGTTCGACGAAAACGTCAGCGAACTCCAGGCCATCAATAGCAGGGTATTGCTTTTCGACCCTTCTGGGAGTTCGCAAGAAGGGCTGCACCAACGCAGGTATTTTTCTGGAGCCCTAAAATTTAAAGTTGAAAAAGACCCCAATACTTTTTTTAGCACACAACTGCTTTCATTTGGGACCAATCCAAGATTTCTGGATTTGGAAATTTTAAACGGAAAAATACAAATGGCGACACAAAACAGCAATATTTTGAAACCTACCGATATTGAGGTTCCAGAAAAAGTGTGGAACGTACTGTACTTTAGGCATGAAGGTTTTCTGCCCCAAAGTAACACGTTCTATCTGCAATTGAACGATGGGGATGAAGTGGCCATTGATCTTGACGATTTTAATATGGATGAATATGCGAATGAAAACGATACCAATTTGGGCTTTTCAAGCAGAGACTCCATCTTTAAGGGCACTGTGGATTGGGTCATAATGGCACGGGGAAGGATGACACCGGGGAACGCCCAACATATTGTCGGTGATTTCAAAAATTAATTTTTGGAAAATAACACTTATTAAATCTGTTCATTAGCAATATGATAGCCTCAAATCTAGTTTGGATTTGAGGCTATTATCTAAAAATATTGCCCATGAAATCTCCGTTTGATGAGAGATTATAAAACATCGGCGAATCTATGCCCATAATAATACTTTTGTTGCGGAACTATTTTAGGTAATAGGACATATGTTTCATGAGCTGAAAGATGAACAATGAGGTAGAATTCAGTTCCGAGACCAATATTATACCTAATAAATATCCAAAAAAAGCATTGGGACAGGTACGCCCTTTGTTATAATCCGTGCCATCAACCTGTAATGGTCATGGTGCTTGGTCTTCTTGCCCTTTCTCTTGAAGTCGGTCTTGATATCGTTGGCGGTGACGAAGTTCCGGTTGGCATTGGTGGCATATATGGCATCCGCACCCAGTATTCCCGTCTTGGCCTTGAAGAGCGATTGTGCCAGATAGATTGTTTGTTTGAGCCTTGTGCCCTCGTTGAAGTTGTCGAAGCTAAGGTGTTCGATGAAACTGATGCCGTAAATCTGTAGTTTGTTGACCTTTGCCCCAAACTCCACGGCCTTGACCTCCTTGCCCCTGACAATGGGCCTGATGTAGGGTTTGTCCATTATAGCTTATCGAATATTCCTTCTCCATATCGAGCAATATGGGGTGCAGTTTTCCCAATAACCTGAGAAGGCCCCTGGTCAGGCCCCGCTTTGTTTTCCTTGATGACCTCCTTGATCTGCTGTAGCCTCCGTAGCGTTCCGTCCATTTGTTGAACTTGGTCCTGGGCAGGGACATTCCCAATAACCTGCACTGCTCCCTGAGTAGGTTATGGTTCCATTCCACGGCCTCCCATAGAAGTTTGATGTCCGTCGGGTAGCGGATGTCACTTTCGTAGCAGGTGGCATCCATGCAGATACTGCCAAGCTCCGACATATAGGGCCTCCATTTCTCGGCAAGTACCGGTTGCACTTTGTCCATCTTAAGCTTGGCGGCCAGTTCACATCGGATCTCGCTGACGATCTTGTAATTGGTGATGGACTGCCCACCGGAAGGACAACATCACAGAAAATTTGGTAGTGCAGGTTGGAGTTCAGGTGCTCGACCAATTTGCGGTCCGAACAGCCCGCATAATGCTTTAGGAACATAAGGGCCAACTTTCCCCAGGGGGAGAATATGGAGCGGGGCCCCTTATTGGGCTCCCTGATCCCAAAGGCCGAAACCAGTTCTTCCCACGGAATGGCCCGGTAAACGGCCCCCAATCGAGTTGCCAGAAAGGAATCCATCAGTGCTTCCATATCAGTGTCAAAATTTGGGTAAACAAAACGGCCCTGGAATTCGGATAATCGTCGTATCTTCATGACTAGTAGATAAAAGAAAATCCCGTTTTTGGGCCTTTATGCCCTTTTTCGGGGTTTTTGTTTCTTTAAGACACAAATTATTTGACTGAAATACAACAGGTTACATTGCTCCTGAATGTCCCTAAAAGGACTTTTAGATCATTGTTTTAAATTTCATAGAAAAGATGTTCCATCACCTTGTTTTTCTTCCATATCCAGAAAATCATCCATTCTTTATTGAATCCGGTCAAAATCAATTTTCCATTTTTTCGCATCAACCTTTTTACCAATAATCATAAAGCCACATAATCCATACTAATTCCTTTATGGTTTACGAAACCACTTCCGATGTTTATCTGTGCTCATTCTATGATACTTTTTCCTGAATATATTCAAAAAATGTTAGAGGCCTCAACAAGAGCTGGCATATTTTTGTCCTATTAAAATTTATATGACCTCCAAGGCCTGTCCCAAATCTGCAATAAGGTCATCTACATCTTCCAAACCTACGGATATGCGCATATCTCCGTAACTCAAGCCTGTCTTTGCGAATTGTTCTTCGTTCATTTCCTTTACATAACTAATGGCCAAGGCATAAACCAGACTTTCATGACCGCCCCAACTGACCCCAATTTTAAATATTTCCAAGCCATTGAAGAAGGATTTGATCTTGTTAAGGTCTTCGGTATCCAACTGAAGAGACATCAGGCCCGTATAGCCTGTCATTTGTTTTTGACCCAATTCGTATTGCCCAAAACTTTTAAGCCCGGGATAATGCACTTTTTTGATTTTTGGATGTTGCTCCAAATACTCGGCCACCCGCATCGCATTGGCAGAGATGGTCCGCAAGCGAGAAGGTAAGGTCTGTAAACTGCGGGTAATCAACCAGGCATCCATAGGGGCAATTCTACCGCCCAACCATTCGTATTCCCTGACCTGGATGGTTTTAATACGTTCTTCACTGCCAATGACCACGCCAGCTACCACATCGCTATGGCCGCCCAAATACTTAGAACAGGAATGCACCTCCAAATCGACCCCCATGGTCAAGGGTTTTTGATAATATGGGGTGGCCCAAGTATTGTCGATAATCGTTTTAATGCCCCGGCTTTTGGCCAATTGGGTCACCGCTTTTATGTCCTGTAAGGAAAAAATACCCGAGGCAGGACTTTCCAAATAGATAAGCTCGGTGTTTTGCTGGATGGCTGCTTCAAAATGTGAGATGTCCGTGCCATCCACAAAGGTGACCGATAGGTTCATCTTTTCCCTCAGATAAGTGTAAAACAGATTATTTGAGGGCCCATAGATATTATTGACCGCCACCACGTGTCCCCCGTTGGTTACGCAATGCAGTACCGCTGCAGAAATGGCTGCCATGCCCGAGCCGAACAACAGGGCCCGCTCGCCCCCGGCCAATTTTGCTATTTTTTGCTGGGCAAGGGTTACCGTTGGGTTATTGCCCCGGGAGTAAATATAGCTTTCCGTTCTATGGTCAAAAGCCTCGCTTATGGCATCCCAGTCTTTGAACGTAAACAATGAGGTTTGAAAAATGGGGGATACCACCGCACCCTTATGTGCTTCCCTTTGTTCCCCAAAATGGGCCAAATCGGTGGCTATCTTTCTTTTGTTTTTCACTGTATTGGACAATCTAAATTTAACGTGCTTGGGCAAGTGTGATAACAGTACCGCACAGGCCCACCAAGGTCGTTTATTTTTTCTTTTTATAAAAACAGCCCACTCCCAAAATGACCAAGAGTGGAGCCATAATCAAATTGATGAGGGTCAATAACTGCCAGTGCCAGTAATCGCCCACGGCCACCCCCATCACCGAAACCATAAATACAGCGGTGGGGTGCCAGGGCACCAAACTTTCGATCATGGTACCGTAATCTTCCAAGGATCGGCTCAGCACCTTACGGGAAATACCCAGTTTGTCATATTTGAGTTTGAAGGCCTCGCCTACAATAAAGCTGGTGGCATATTGGTTACCGGTCATACTATTGGTTACGCCTGTCGCGACAAGGGAAGACAGGATCACCATGGTCTTGGTCTTGGCATAGGGGAACACCTTATCCACTATTCTAGGAATCGCTTGGTTGGTGTCCAAAATTCCGATGAACAAAAAGACAAAAAGGGCAATAATAATGGCATCGTTCAAGGCATACAGTCCTCCTCGGTTAAAGAGTTCGCCCATGTTTGGGGAAACGCTTGGCTGCCATACCGCCATATCCACGTGGAAGCCTTTATAGACCGATTGAATAAAATTGTCCAAAGTGTACGACTGGAATATCAACCCGAATATACACGCAAGCAAAGAAGAACTCAACAAAACAGGAATGGTAGGCCATTTTTTTAAGGAACCGACCAACACCAAGGCCACCGGAAAAATAAGGGCCACATTAAAATTGAACATCCCGCGTACCTCCGACAAGGTTCTCTCCAATTCGGTAAAGCTACCCGTTTCCGTGGCTACGGGATAGATAAAACCTAGGGCGGTATATATACTGGCCGCAATAAGGGCAGAGGGCATTGTGGTATATAGCATGGAATTGATGTGCGCATACAACGGTATATCGGCCGCTAGGGCCGCAATATTGGTAGTGTCCGATAAGGGGGACATTTTATCGCCAAAAAACGCCCCTCCGATAACCGCTCCCGCTACAATGGCCAAGTTAGCGTCAATAGCTTGGGCCACACCCAAAACCACTACGCCAATGGTGCCTACGGAGCCATAGGAGGTTCCTGTGAACATACTAAAGAAAATAGGGATGATAAAGGCCAATACATAAATGTAAGTGGGATTGACCAATTTGATGCCGTAATACACAAACATAGGTATAATGCCCGATACGATCCAACTGCCTATGACGATACCTATGGCGAAGAGGATTAAGATGGTGGGCAACCCTTTGGCCAGTTTTTTCACGGCATTGCCCAAAATGGTATCCCAAGAAAAGTCCAAGAAAATTAAATGCACACTTGCAAAAAAGGAGGCCGCCAAAAAAATAATTTCTAAGGGAATGGTGGGTTGATCCAGCAGATACGGACGAAATACCAGGCCATATAAGATAAGGGACAACAAAAAAAGTATGGGCAATGCACTGTGGATCAGTTTTCCCTGTCTGGAAGATGTGGTCATTAGGTGTTGAATTCTGTCTGATAACTGGGCTGTAAAATAAGGAATATTTTGGTGGAGGTAGAAGTTTAAAACGGCTTGGGTTGATGGAAAGGAGTCTTTTGGGTAAATGTTCGGAGTGCATTTACCTCAAGCCGTAGAATCCTAAGCTCAATTACATCAAGCAGATAGCTTGATAAAAGGTCGCTTTAGGTAAATTTTTCGTCCTAAAATTTCTCCACAAAAAAACCTCTCTCGGTAACGAAAAGGTTTTGGCCATTATTGGTGATCCAAGGATTTCTGACACCGATTACAATATTAGGTTCAGGCTAAAAAAAGGTATATTTCATTTGGATCGAAAAAGGATGATTTCGGATCTTTCCTAAAACTACGATTATGGCAAGACCGAAAATTTTTGAGATCAAGGAGGGTATTGCGGAGATTACCCGGTTGATTTCCCAGAGCGGTGCGGCATGCACAAAACGCTTGATGACATTACGGGTCTTCAAGGAGCACGAGGACACGGGCATATCGCGGTACCGTGTCGCCGAGATCCTGGGAGTGGGCAAGAACAGTGTTGACACATGGCGCAACACCTATATCGAGGGGGGCATCGCGGCCCTTCTCGAACATGGCTTCAAGGGCAACCGTTCGAGTTATATCGCCCCCTACCATGAAATGCTCGGTGCCAAACTGAAAAATCCCGTCAATGGCATACAGGGGTTCGGCGAACTTTTGGAATGGTTCAACGGCCAGAACGGAACGGATATACCCTATTCGACCCTGAACAGTTATGTCAAGCGCCATTTCGGGGCATCGGTCAAGGTGGCCAGGAAGTCGCATATCAAGAAGGATCTGGAAAAAGTGGCCGCATTTAAAAAAACTTCGCGGAGAACTGCCGAAAACCCATAGCCTCCAAGGCGGGCCGTTACAAAAAAGTGAACCTCTACTGCCAGGACGAGAGCCGCTTCGGGCTCTTTACCTATGTGGGCAGGGGGCTCAAGGCTAAGGGGACAAGGCCGGTATGCCCCTTCCAACAGGCCTTCCGCTACACCTACCTCTTCGGGGCCTATTCCCCCGTGGACGGTGACCGTTTCGAGCTTCTGATGCCAAACTGTTCCACCGAACGCTTCCAGACTTTCCTCCAATACTTCGCAAAGGAGCGTGCCGGCCATCCCAACATCCTACAAGTGGACAATGCGGCCTTTCACAAAGCAAAACGGCTTTCATTGCCGGACAACGTGGTCCTACTTTTCCAGCCACCGTACTCCCCGGAACTGAACCCGGCCGAAAAAATATGGTGGAGGATAAAAAGGGCCGCGACAAACCTGAATTTCCCGGACCTAGAGGAACTTGAACGTTTCCTTGCAGAACAGGTCAGGGCATTGGACAGATCAATCGTAAAGTCGATATGTGCATTCGGATTCTATAAAAAGGCCGAAAAACTTTGGCCGATCCCTAATTCGTAAATGGTATAAGTATTCAAGAAAAGGAAAATAGGAAAAAAAGGACCAATGCAAAATTGGTCCTTAACATGCTAAATTTAATACTAACTCTAAAGATAACAAGCTCTTGGGAACTTGTTTTCATTAGTTATTAAAACCCTCGCCCTTTCAACAATTACTTTTTGACAATCACCCAAGGATCAATCATTGGTAACACCAAATTTATATACCGTATTACTTACAAATTTCTCCCTTGGATGGAGCAAAGTGGATGGAAAGCGAGGTTGATTTGGACTATCGGGAAAG
>JANQKR010000031.1 GCA_028281025.1 Croceivirga sp. | reverse complement strand
GTAGTACACCCCATTGGGCAGTTTGCCATCCCCCAGGATAATTCCCCGGTCCGCGCTGCCGTCCCATTCCGGGGTGCTGATGTTCCCCTGGTACACCATAGTGCCGTTACGGTCATAGACCGACATGCTATAATTGGGGTAATCGTTCTTCAGCCACGAAATGGAAAAGGTGTCGTTGACCCCATCGCCGTTCGGGGAGAAGCCGAGTCTGTTTGCGTCCGGAAATTCGTCACAACCCTCCATGGAAATCCTTACCGTCACGGCAACCCTATCAGAGGTACATCCATTGCCATCCTCCAACAATCCGTAATAGACGGTACCGTCCTCAAGGGAAACATCGGTTCCCAGTTCCGTAGTACTGTTCGCTTCCGAATACCAGCTCAGGGTACCGTTGCCGGAGGCCACCAAATCCGATACCGTAGGGTTCTCGAGAGTACAGAATACCTGTTCGTCCTCCGTCTCCAGGACGGGGAGCTCCAGAATAAACACAGTGGTAGTGCCCGTAACGGTACATCCATTGGCCAGTGCCATCGTTAGGGTGAACTCTTCCCCGTCCGAAACATTGGTCACTTCAGGATTTTGTACGTCAGGATTGCTGAATATGGCATTTCCATCGCTGGTCCAGGACCATGAGGTGCCCAGGCCACTTATTTCATTCAACTGTAGGGTGGAGCCCTGGCAGATTGGTCCACTGTTGGTCACAATGGCCAACGGTGCGGTTGTATCCCGTACCGTTACCGTGGCGGTACAGCTGGCCGTGTTCCCACTATTTTCGGTCACTGTGAGGGTCACGGTGTTCTGCCCCACATCGGAACAACCGAAGCCTGTCCTGTCCAGGGAAAGCGACACCGTGCCGCTGTTGCCAAACGAGCCGTTGTCCACGTACTCTGCCGCAATCGTTGCACTGCCCGTTGTGTCCAGTTCCACGGTAATGTCCTGGCAACTGGCGGTTGGTGCCGTACTGTCCTCCACGGTCACCGTGGTCTGACAGGTCTCAATGTTGCTACTGCCGTCCGTTACCGTTAGGGTCACCGTGTTGTCACCAAGATGGGTGGCCGTAAAGCTGCTTTGGGACACGCCCAGGCTAATGCTCCCACAGGCATCGTTGGAGCCATTATCAACAAGGGAGGCGTCCAAGGTGGCCATACCGTTGGTACCCAGTTGGATTGTCGCCGCCCTGCACAAGGCTGTAGGAGCAGTGGTATCCCTTACCGTGATGGTCTGGGTGAGGGTGGTACTGTTCCCCGCCAAATCGCTCACCCGATAGGTCCGGGTGATTGTTTCCGGATTTTGTTTCCCATCGCTTGTATCATTGACAAAGGTAACCGTCGGTGTCCCACAGTTGTCGGACTCATCGGTCACTACCGTAATATCCGGCGCAGGCGCACTGCACTGTGCGTTGATTGGTGCCGGATCGTTTGCCGTGGGTGCCTGGGTATCGTTAACCGTGATGGTCTGTGTGACGGTGGTACTGTTCCCCGCCAAATCGCTCACCTGATAGGTCCGGGTGATTATTTCTGGGTTTTGTTTCCCATCGCTCGTATCATTGACAAAGGCCACCGTCGGTGTCCCACAGTTGTCCGCTTCACCCGTCACCACCGTGATATCCGGTGCCGGGGCACTGCATTGTACCTTGATCGGTGCCGGATTATTCGCCGTGGGTGCCTGGGTATCGTTGACCGTGATGGTCTGTGTGACGGTTGTACTGTTCCCCGCCAGGTCGCTCACCCTGTAGGTCCGGGTAATCACCTCGGGATTGCTTTGCCCATCGCTTGTATCACTTAGGAAGGTGATGGTTGGCGTGACCGTGCAGTTGTCCGAAACTTCGGTCACCACTGTGGTGTCCACGGCAGGGATATTGGACGCACATTGTACGTTCACCGCTACTGGGTTGTTGGCGGTAGGGGGAGTCGTATCCCTTACCGTTATGGTTTGGGTTACGATGGTACTGTTCCCTGCGGTATCGCTCACCCTGTAGGTCCGGGTAATGGTTTCCGGATTTTGCTTCCCATCGCTAACATCGCTTACAAAGGTCACCGTTGGAGTGCCGCAGTTGTCCGCTTCGTTGGTCACCACTGTGATGTCCACGGCAGGGACATTGGAGGAACACTGCACGCTAACCGCTACGGGGTTGCTCGCCG
The DNA here is from genome assembly GCA_028281025.1 of Croceivirga sp. Classification (GTDB taxonomy): domain Bacteria; phylum Bacteroidota; class Bacteroidia; order Flavobacteriales; family Flavobacteriaceae; genus Croceivirga. The sequence continues at coordinate 221,344 of JANQKR010000031.1, read as the reverse complement.
TAGGGGGGGTCGTATCCCGTATTGTGATGGTTTGGGTCACTGTGGTACTGTTCCCCGCGGCATCGCTCACTCTGTAGGTCCGGGTAATGGTTTCCGGATTGCTGTTGCCATCACTTGTATCACTTACAAAGGTAATGGTTGGAGTGCCGCAGTTGTCCGTTGCATTGGTCACCACAGCTGTGTCCGGTGCCGGGGCGCTACACTGCACATTGATTGGTGCTGGGTCACTTGCCGTAGGAGCCTGTGTATCTTGCACTGTGATGGTCTGGTACACATTGATACTGTTCCCCATGGCATCCGTCACGCTATAGGTCCTGGTAATCGTTTCCGGGTTTTGTTTACCATCGCTTACATCGCCTACAAAGGCCACTGTTGGGTTGACCGTACAGTTGTCCGTAGCATTGGTCACCACTGTGGTGTCCGGTGCAGGGGCACTGCACTGTACATTTATTGGTGATGGATTACTGGCCGTGGGCGCTTGGGTATCGTTTACCGTTATCGTCTGGTACACATCGGTACTGTTTCCTGAGGCATCGGTGACCCTATAGGTCCTCGTGACCGTTCCAGGGTTCTGCTTCCCATCGCTTACATCGCCTACAAAGGTGACCGTTGGGATGGTCGTACAATTGTCGGCTTCATCGGTCACTACCGTGATATCCGCTTCGGGAAGACACTGTACGCTTATCGGTGCCGGATCGCTCGCCGTGGGAGGGGTCCTATCCTCCACGGCCACCAAAGCGGTACACTCGGCCGGGTTACCGCCGGCATCCCTTACGGTAAGGGTCACCGTGTTATTCCCCACATCGGAACAGTCAAAATTGGTCCTGTCCAAGGAAAAGGACATGGCGGTACCACTGTTGTCGTATGAGCCATTGTCGATGTCCAATACAGAAACCGTCGCACTGTTCGCTGCATCCAGTTGCACGGTAACGTCGCTACAGATGGCATTGGGGGCCTCTTTGTCCACCACGGTCACCAAAGCGGTACAACTGTGCGTGTTGTTGCTGCCATCGATTACCCTCAAGATTACCGTGTTCGTACCAAGGAATGAGCCCGTAAAACTACTTGGGTACACATTTAGCGAGACGCTCCCGCAGGCATCGTTGGAACCGTCATCCACCAGGGAAGCATCCAGGGTGGCCATGCCATCGGTGCCCAATTCTAGCACTACCGATGTCTTGCACAGTGCCGTGGGGGCGGTCCTGTCCTTCACGGCCACGGTAGCGGTACAACTGTCCGAGTTGCCGCTGGCGTCCGTTACCGTAAGGGTCACTGTGTTGTCCCCTACATTGGAACAGTCAAAAGTTGTCTTGTCCAGGGAAAGGGTAACGGCGGTACCGCTGTTGTCAAAGGAGCCGTTGTCGATGTCCGATGTGGTGATCGTTGAGCTGTCCGAAGCGCCCAGTTCCACACTGATGTCCCGGCAATTAGGCGCGGGGGCCATGACGTCCACCACGGTGACTGTGGTCTGGCAGGTCGCAATGTTGCTGCCATCGTCCACTATTAGGGTCACGGTGTTGTCCCCAAGGTCATCGGCTGTAAAGCTGCTGGGTGACACCCTTAGGGCAACGCTTCCACAGGTATCGCTGGAACCGTTGTCCAGAAGGGCGGCATCCACAATGGCCAGGCCATTGGCACCCAGTTGGAATGTGACCCCCTGTTGTTGGCATACGGCCGTTGGGGCAGTGTTGTCCTCCACGGTCACGGTAGCGGTACAACTATCCGAGTTGCCGCTGGCGTCCGTTACGGTAAGGGTCACCGTGTTGTCCCCCACATCGGAACAACCAAAACCGGTCCTGTCCAGGGAAAGGGTAACGGAAGTGCCGCTGTTGTCGGAGGAGCCGTTGTCCACGTCCAATGCGGATATTGTCGCACCGTCAGAGGCGTCCAACTGCACGGTAATGCCCTTGCAGATAGGGGTGGGGAGGATCTTGTCCTCCACAGTCACCACGGTGGTGCAACTGTGCATTTTGTTGTTGCCATTGATTGCCCTCAAGGTCACCGTGTGTGTGCCAACAGTGGTGAGACTGTTCGGGACTACATTTAGCGAAACGCTACCGCAGGGAGTGCTCGAACCGCCATCCAGAAGGGCGACATCCGGAATGGCCAGGCCATTGGTACCCATTTGGAATATGACCCCCTGCTGTTGGCACACGGCTGTTGGGGCAGTATCGTCCTCTACCGTTACCACAGCGGTACAGCTGCCCGAGTTGTTGCTGGCGTCCGTTACGGTCAAGGTCACCGTATTGTTCCCCAGATCGGAACAGCCAAAGCTGGTCCTGTCCAGGGATAGTGATACCGCAGTGCCACTGTTGTCGGAGGAACCGTTGTCGATGTCCGAGGTGGCGATCGTTGCGCTGCCCGAAGTGCCCAGTTGTACGCTGGTGTCCTTGCAACCTGGGGTGGGGGCGGTCTTGTCCTCCACCGTCACCGTGGCGGTACAGGTCTTCGTGGTGCTGTCGGGGTCGGTCACCGTCAAGGTCACCGTGTTGTCCCCAAGGTCATCGGCATCAAAGCTGGTCTTGGACAACCCCAGGGTGATTCCGCAACCGTCACTGCCGGCGTCCACATCCTCGGTGGTCAGGGTGGCCGTGCCAGTGGCACCCAGTTCGAGCTCCACCGCCTGTTGTTGGCACACGGCCGTCGTCTGGGTACCTGCCTTGCTGTCCCCGGTAATGTTGAGGCTTTTGCCTATCAGCGCCGCACGCTCGTAATGGGCCCTACAATAGACCAGGCCGTAGGCGCCAACGGTGACCGTGGGCGTGTTGGAAAGCCCCTGGCCCTCCCATCCGATCAGCGTGGCGTCCCAGTTCGCAACCGAGAGCCCACTGCCGCTTAGCATATCGGTACCGTTGGTCAACGCCGCCATGTCCCATTCCCCCAAGTTCCGATCAAACGCACTTGCATTTTGGAACATGTAGGCCATATTGGCTACACTACTGGTGTTCCAGGAACCGATGTCTTGGTTAAATACACTTGTGCTATTCGCAGAAGTGGCAAACATCCAACTCATATCGGTCACCTTACTGGTGTTCCAGCCACCAATGTCCTGGTCAAAGGCGGTTGCGTTCCGGAACATCTCGCGCATATCGGTCACCTGGTTGGTGTCCCAGGCACCGATGTCCTGGTTGAAGTTTGTAGCGTCTCGAAACATACGTCCCATAATAGTGACCTTGGCTACGTTCCAACCACTTATGTCCTGGTCAAAAGCTCCTGCAGTCAAAAACATCTCCTCCATGTTGGTGACATTGCCCACATTCCAAACTCCGATGTCCTGATTGAAGTCTTCGGCATATTCGAACATGCTTTCCATGTTTGTTACACTGCTTACGTCCCAACCTCCAATGTCCTGGTTGAATAAATAGGCCCCGGAGAACATTTTTGACATATTGCTCACTTTGCTTATGTTCCAATTGCCAATGTCCTGGTTGAAGTCTTCAGTGGATTCAAACATGCCCGCCATGTCCGTAACATTACTTACGTTCCAGCCGCCAATATCCTGGTCAAAGGATTCGGCGCTGTAGAACATAGACGACATATTGGTTACATTGCTGGTATTCCAATTGGAGAAATCTGTTGTTCCTTTAAGTGCTATACAGCTGTGGAACATGTTATGCATACTCGTTACAGTGCTCAAGTCAGGTGCGTCCGTCGCCAAAACGTCCATATTTCTACAGCCATTAAACGCATCTTCCATTGTACTCCAGGAGATACTGCTGCCCCATTGGTCCACGGAAAGTAGCTTATCCTTGTCGCCTCCATTGTTAAAGTTTATCCGGGTCAGCTTGCCATTGCCGGAGACGGCATTGCGAAGGGCCACCTGGATGTTGTCGGCAGTATGGCCAGTGAGAACCACGGTGGTTCCATCGGTCTGGTCCGTCAGTTCATAGCTGCCATCGGCACCCAGATCCACATCGTAGGTTCCGGTGGCCGGAATGGTGAAGGAGGTGGCGTTGGATGTGTCCCAGGTGGTTACGAACACCGTTGTGGGGTACGCCACCACGGTAACCGTGGCATCGCAGTCGGCCGTTTTGCCGCTCCCATCCGTTACCGTAAGGGTCACCGTATAGGTCCCACCAGCCGTAAAAGTATCCGTATCCAGGGAAAGCGATACCGTCCCGCTATTGTCGGATGAGCCGCCATCCACATCCCCTGCCGCAATCGTAACGCTGCCCGCTGCACTCAGTTGTACCGTAATATTTTTACAGCTCGCCGTGGGATTCGTATCGTCCACCACGGTCACCGTGGCCGTACAGGTGTCTTCGTTCCCATTGGTGTCGGTTACCGTAAGGGTCACCGTGTTATCCCCAAGTTCATTGGCCGTAAAAGTGGTCTGGGACAGACCGAATGAGACGTCCCCACAGGCATCGCTGGAACCGTTGTCCACAAGCGAGGCCTCCAAGATGGCCGTCCCATTGGTACCCAGGTAAATTGTTGCTGCCCTGCACTGTACCGTCGGTTTGATGGTTTCCAGGGCGTCATCGATTATGTTGGAGCCAAACGCAGCACGTTCGTTCACGGCATTACAGTAGACCAGGCCATCGGCACCGATGGTGAAAGCGGGAGTATTGTGGAAGCCCTCCGTGTGCCAACCGATGATCGTGGCGTCCCAGTTGGCCATGGAGAGCCCACTGCCGTCGAGCATATCGGCACCGTTGGTCAACTTCCCAAGGTCCCAATCCCCCAGGTCCTGGTCAAAGGCGGTTGCGTTCAGGAACATCTGTTCCATGGTGCTCACCTTGGCCACATTCCAAGAACCGATGTCCTGGTTAAATGTACTTGAACCATTTGCATTGGCAGCAGTAGCAAACATCCAGGCCATATTGGTCACGGCGGAAGTGTTCCAGGAACCGATGTCCTGGTCAAAAGAATGGGCACCGTCAAACATCCGTTGCATATTGGTCACCTGGCTGGTGTTCCAGGAACCAATGTCCTGGTCAAAGGTGCTTGCACCCCGGAACATGGTGTTCATATCGGTCACAGCGGAAGTGTTCCAGGAACCAATGTCCTGGTTAAAGGCACTTGCGCCCGAGAACATGATCTTCATATCGGTTACATTGCTGGTGTTCCAGTTGGAGAAGCTTGTATTCCCCCTAAGTAAGCTACACCCGTTGAACATGCCCGCCAAACTGGTCACCTTGCTCAGGTCGGGAGCGTCCGTGGCGTTGACCTCTAGATTCATACAACTGTAAAACACAGGTCCTATGGTGCTCCAGGAGATGGCACTGCCCCATTGATCCACGGAAAGCAGCTTTCGATGATCGACATGCCTCCCAAAAAATACATCAAAACTTATCCCGTTCAAGGTCCCGTTCCCGGAGGCGGCATTGCGCAGGGCCACCTGTATTTCCCCGGCAGTATAATTGTGTTTGGTGACATCTATAGTGATGGCCCCTTGCTGGTCGAACAGGTCATCGATACCATCATTGCCCAGGTCCACATCATAGGTTCCCGAGGCGGGGATGATGATGGAATTGCTGTCGGACGTCCCGGCGCCAGTTTTGGTCGTGTCCCAGGTAGTGACAAATGCGGTTGTGACATCCCTCCCCAACACGGTCACCTTGGTTAGGCAGTCATGCGTTGTTCCACCGGGGTCGGTCGCCGTTAGGGTCACATCGTGCGTGTCGATGGTCGTAAAGCTGGTTTGGGACAGGCTCAGCGATATCCCGCAGCCATCGCTACCGTTGTCCACAAGTTCGGGATCTAAGGTGGCGGTGCCAGTACCATCCAGTCGGATTGTTGCTTCCCTGCACCGTGCAATGGGTTGGATGGTAGCCCGGCTATCGCCGGTAATATTGAATTCGGCACGTTGGGTAGCGGCCCTACAGTAGACCAGGCCATAGGCACCAATAGTGGGGAAATTGGGGTATTGGGAAGCATCATGGTAACCCTTGTTATACCAACCAATGATCGTGTTGTCCCAATTGTCCACGGAGAGCCCACTGCCGTAGAGCATCTTGAAGCCATTATCACTGGTCAATGCCCCCAAATCCCATTCGCCCAGGTCCTGGTCAAAGGCACTTGCCGTGGCGCTTTCGTTCTCGAACATATAGGCCATATTGGCTACCTTGCTAGTGTTCCAGGAACCGATGTTCCCGTTAAAGGCCCATGCGTTTTTAAACATGGATTTCATAGAGACTACGTTGCTTGTATCCCAGGAACCGATGTCCTGGTCGAAGTTATGGACCTCATGGAACATAGATTCCATATTGGTCACAATGGCCGTATTCCAACCGCTGATGTCCTGGTTGAAGTAATTGGCATAGTAGAACATTTTTTCCATAGTGCCAACATTGCTTACGTTCCAACTGCCAATGTCCTGATTGAAGGCAGATGCCTCTCGAAACACATTACCCATATCAGTTACCTTGGCCGTGTTCCAGTTGGAGAAGCTAGACGCCCCAGTACTTGTCGCCCCAGTAAGTCCCGTGCAATCTTTAAACATACCGTTCATATTCATAGCCGGATTCTGCTCGCTACTATTACTTAGGTCAGGAGCATCGGTTGCCTCAACCTGCATATTTTCACAGCCGGTAAATGCATTCTGCATGGTGCTCCAGGAGATACTGCTGCCCCACTGATCCACGGAGAGCAGCTTATTTCGGTCACCTCCACCGTTGAACGCTATACTGGTCAAGTTGCCGTTCCCTAATGCGGAATTGCGAATGGCCAGCTGTATCTCACCAGCGGTATAGTTACTTTGGGTAACAGGGTTGGCATAGAGCGTGACATTTACCTCAGTGGTCCCACTTGCATCTTCCACATCCCAGGTGCCATCATTGCCCACATCCACATCATAGGTCCCTGTAGCGGGAATACGGATGGAGTTGGCGGGGGAGGTACGGTTGGTTATTATGGATGTGTCCCAAGTGGTGATGAACACCTCAGGACCATTTTGGTTTTGGGCAAACAGGCCCGTGCCAATTCCTAAGCTAATGAAAAGTGTAAGTAAGGGTCCTTTTAGACCCATAAAATGTTTTGTTCTCATGATATATCAAGGTATTTGTGTGAAGTGATAGCCCTTGGACGACCGATAGTGCAGCGTCAAAAGAAAATGTCCCGAATCCCACCCCAAATGTCATGGTACTGAAATCGGAGGTAAGAGGTAACTGGAAAGAGACATCAGGGAGTCCCGGAAATTCCAAACTTCCTACTCCGCTCAACATTCCGGATATTGTTCCCTTATACTTTTCCAAAACGGTCGGTTCCTTATATCCCGATCTTTTCAAATCATCCAACCGGTCTAGCCTATGGTTGCTTTTGGACCGGAAGTGCCATACGATTTGTCCAGCGGGAAAGTTCTTGTAGGGTTTTTCCCTTCAAGCAATTGACAATTTTTGAGAATAAAGGTATCCCCTTAGATCCAACACTTTAAGAATGATGTAACACACAACCTACTTTGATGTAATAAGTGTTACTATACGGGAATAAGTGGGGGATCTGAGTTAATTGCGCCCCGAGCTTATGGCGATAGGTTACAGTTCCCATGAATCCACCGCCTAGCGCCTAAATCAATACGTTGAATCCGTAAATCCGATATTTACAGCTTTTTGTTTTATTTACCCCCAGAAGCGCTTTAAAGAAAAAATCCAGATGACCAAAACCCCGATTTTAGTGCCCGGACCGAACCTTTGGCAATTGGCATGGAGGTCATTTCTTTGGCATTGTTTGGGAGGTAGGTTTGATCAACCAATAGCATAGTATGAAGCTTTTACATCATTTCTGGAACCGTTCGGCAGCAATCGGCATCCAATATGGCCCTAGTGTTGTTCCTTAACGTTTTCCAATACTTTTTTGGGCACGTCATGGGCTATCATCGCCTTCATAAATTCATAGGCCGGTTTTGCCATTACCCGACTCATAGGAGGTTCAATAATGGGGGGTTCACCATTATTGGCCACATAAACCTCCTCAATTTCCTTGTTGTTCCTGTTTACTACATCCAACAAGTATTCATCTGCATCACTTCCATCCTTCAAGGATATTTTCTTTCCACAAAGCGCTTTTACATCTGCGACAGTAAACCTATGGGGAAGGTAAATAGGTAAGTACTTGATGCGGTGCGGATAACGTTCACTCAAAATCTCCAGTTGGGTTTTTATGGCCCGCGGGGTCATTTCGGTTGACGCTACCGAGTTGATGATGGCCCCCAATTCAGAATTATAGTTTATTTCCTGGGTCATTAAAGAATCCTTCCCAAGGATATGCTTGATATATAAATTCTTGTCATTGATGATGCACAAAAAAACATTCTTCTGCTTAAGATGGGCCAAATCGGCTATTCCCTCACATCTATTGACGGTCTGAAATAGTTTATAGACGGAATACAAGCCCGAATTTTCAAAAATCCCACCATCGTTATAGTGCCCTTTGGTTTCAATTTTTGCGGCAGGACTCAATAAGGGAAATCTATTCGAAGTCGAGGAGGCTTTATAATAATCCAGGGTATATTTATCCGTATTCCCACATAAATCATTTCTGGTAATTTCCAGAATGTCATCCGCACCTTTATAAAATTCCCTTCTAAACATTGTGTTCGTTGTATCGAATCCAATACTGGCCGCCATTCCCTGATTTCCCTTGATATTGGTGGTATTGGCAATGAATATGGGAAAATTGGAGTTGGAGGAATCATAGAAATATTTCCAATACGATCTGAAATTTGTCCTGTTGGAATCGCACTTATAACCATCCTTCGTCAAGCGGGCATAATGCTCCATTACCTTGTTCGATCTATCGGTACCGCTTGCATCTGCCGGACAAAAAAGATAGGTAAGCAAATCCCTTCCCAGGGCATGGGTCATATCCATGGATAGAATGTTCTCCGTAGCCACGGAGTCGATAAGGCGTTGTCTTGCCGTTTTTTGGTCTGCATTGGGGTACTTGTCCCAAATGGAGAAGAAATTGACCATCCCCATGGTTCCCCCTGAAACTCCTGAAATACCAACGGTCTTTTCAAAAAACCGTTCATCATTACTGGACAGTTCGTTTAAAACGGTCATGGTCCAGGCATTTGACTTCATCCCCCCTCCATAGCATCCAATATAGTAACGGGTTTCAAGTGAATCCAAGTTCTCCATAAAATCCGCAAACACCAGTTCATTGTCCAGGTCCCGTTTTACCGGTTGAAGGGTAAAGAGATCGTTCCCAGCACTTTTGGTAATTCCGTAGAGTGCCAATAACAGGATAAATACTGAGGTACTTAAGTATTGAAATGTCCTGAATCTTTTCTGGTCGCTTTTGGATGTCACAGAACTTTCGATTGTAGTGGCAGCTACATTTTTTCGATAATTATGGTATATCCAGTTCTTGTTGAAAACAACCAGAACCCCATAAACAAAAAACAAAACGGCCAGGATGATAATGATGGTACTGAAGGAAAGTGCCAACGAACTATCAAAATTTATGATTAGGAGGAATATGAAGTTTATAATCCCATAAAAGGCATTGATCTGTAAGAAGGTGATATTATTGCTAAAGGCACCAAATCTTAAACCGGCAAAAAATCTGAGAAGGCGGGAGTTGGCGGCCAAATTATATGTTTTAAAACATTTGATTACGGCCAGCCTTTTACAATAGTAATTGTTTTTATCCTTTTCCTCACAGTCCAGTTCCTGAACCATTAATTCCCCTTCTGCATCTTTGGTTCCATCATTCAATTTTTGCTCTGGTCCCTTGAGAAAGGAATTGATAATAGAGGAGGAGTATTCATTGAACAACACTATTCGAAGTACCGACCGAAACGATCGATAAAAAATGTAGGTGAAGAGTTGCCCCACTATACACAAAAGACTCAAGCGAACAGTCCATTCCCAGTATTGTAAGTTTTCACAAAACAGTAAAATATAACCCAACAAGAAGTGGGAGGCTATGGTAAACAGAAACAATACAAGATACACTTTGACCGGTATATTGATCGTCTTGAGACAGTTGTACCGTTCACTACAAAAATCACTTGGTTTGGAACTGGGGTCAGGTTTGGAATCTGAAGTGGAATCACGATCATCTTCCTTAACCGTATTCTTTGCTTCACATCCCCGGAACAATTTTTTAAACCAGGAACGTTTGGACAAGCTGGATACGGCAAGATTGGGGCTATAATCCCCATCGTATAGATCTACGACTTTTTCTTTTAGGAATTCGTAATTCATTTGGTACCAATACTGTTTCACCTCCTTTAGGAAGTGCAGCAAAAAAATGGAGACAATCAAAAGGCATAGTGAAAGTGGACCCATTTTCAGATTCCAATCAAAATTGACCTGCGATGTATAAGAAACCATGTAGAACAGGGATATATAAAAACATATACCGAGAATGCGGAGCAAAAAATTGATTTTTGAAATAACGGATGTGGAATCCGAATTTGTCCGATCGGTATGGTTTCGGTAATAGACAATTCCGATAAGGTTAGCAATGCGATATTTGGCCATATACCAAGTCCTAAACCCCTTTTCTTGATTAAAATAACTGGGATAATGCGCTACAACTATCGCAAAGAACGGGGCAAAGGTCAATAGCAGCAAGAGATTAAAGGGAACCAGATATAAATCCACAACAATGGAGTTTACTTGTGTGGCCGTTGGTAACAACACACCAATGACCAATAGCACCAACAAGCTATAAAAGGCAGATTTCAAAAACTTTTTTAGTAGGGAAAGGTACTTTTTCCTATTCACGCATTGGTCAATAAAACTGAGTAAGGCAATTACAAATACCAAACCATAAAATAACTTCTTTGCAGTAACGATCCATGTGATAAAGGACTTTTCCATCAGATATATGATGTTTTCCGCACAGTCAAAGGCGAATGCAAGCAAGGCAAACGTTAAGAATATGATGATCAGTTCCTTTGGATAGCTTAAACCGTTCTCCCGATATCTCCTGTACATATATTTTGCCAAAACCAGCAACAGATAAAATGCCCAAAAGAAATCAACGATGAAAAACAAGTGGTATGCATAGGAAAGCCCCTCATCTTTTTTTAGGATATCGGCAATCAATGCACTATTCAAATAAGGCTCAAACTGAGGATGTTCGGCAATGCCCGGAATATTGAAAACCCCGGATATCAGTAACATCAAAATTGATAGAAAAACAAAAATGTAAAAATCATAGGTGTAGTATCCAATGGTATCCAACTTGGCTTTTACTGAGTTCATTAGGGAATTAAAAATTGGCATGGCTATCGGTTTATTTTACAAAAAGTGGTTTTTCTTTTTTACTCAGCGAGCTCTTGACAACTGATGGAGGGTTTTTCTTTTTTTCAATCGTAGGGATGAGCCCACTGTAAAGGAACAAAAGCAGGAAAAGCCTTGGTTTTCACAATCCAATTATTGATTGAAATCCATTCGTAGGGGCAGCATAGGAAACTACTAAAAAACCAGCATATTCCATTGCGAAAAAACCTTAGAAAAAATAGGGTATTACTTCAGAAACCTGTCTTATAAAAAATGGGTTCGTCCTGAGTTCAATGCCCACTCCCCTGCCATAAAAGCTCAAAACCCGAATAATTCGGGAATCCAAAGACTTAAACTGGGGATATAGGTAATCAATACCAATACCACCAACATAATAAGAAATAGGGGCAATAATGGCCTAATTACCTGTTGGATTTTAAGATTGGCCACGCCACAGCCCACAAAAAGCACCGACCCTACCGGTGGCGTACAAAGGCCAATACAAAGGTTTAGGATCATGATGATTCCAAAGTGGATGGGGTCAATGCCCATTTGGGTCACAATAGGTAAAAAGATAGGGGTAAATATGAGTACGGCGGGGGTCATGTCCATGAAAATACCTACGAACAGTAAGATCAGGTTGATAATGATCAAAATGACAATAGGGTTATCACTGATACCAAGGAGTCCCGCACTTATTTCCTGTGGAATACTTTCGTAGCTCATGACCCAACTCATGGCCACGGAAGTGGCAATCAACAACATGACAATGGCCGTGGTCTTGGTAGTCTCCAACAAAATGGAGGGCACGTCCCTTACCGTGATTTCCTTGTAGGCAAAGGCCAGTACAAAGGTGTAAACAACGGCTACGGCCGAAGCTTCGGTCGCCGTAAAAATTCCGGCAACAATACCCCCAATGACCACCACGAGCAGTAACAGACTGGGCAGGGCATCCAAAAACCGTTTCAGAAAAATAGTGATGCCCACAGCTTTTTCCGTGGGATATTTTTTGATAAAAGCGTACACCCCAGCAACCAGCATCAAGGCAATACCGATCAAAATTCCGGGAACATATCCCGCCAGGAACAATGCGGCTATGCTCACTCCGCCACTGGCCAGGGAATAAATGATCAAAATGTTACTGGGGGGAATGATAAGTCCCGTTGTGGCACTGGTAATATTTACGGCGGCACTAAACGATTTGTCATAACCTTCCTTTTCCATCATGGGATTCATAAAACCTCCAATGGCCGAGGCCGCTGCAACCGCCGAGCCCGAAATGGCCCCAAACAACATACAGGCAATGATGTTCACAAAGGCCAACCCCCCTGGTAATGGACCTACAATGGCCTTGGCAAAATCAATAAGACGTCTGGCAATACCACCTCGGTTCATGATCTGACCCGCCAAAATGAAAAAGGGAATGGCCAAAAGTGCAAAACTATCCAATGAGGTGGCCATACGCTGTGCCAATGTGGTCACAGCAGGCAATGTGGGCATTGAGACCACCAGGGTAAAAAGTGCGGACAACCCTATGCTATACGCGATGGGTACCCGAATGGCCAACAGAATTACAAAACTTATTACCAATAGTAGCGCTTCAGTGTAATCCATTGGCTTGTTTTAACTGGTTACGTCTTTCAAAAAAGATATCCAAACTAAAATACGTGATCAACATACCCGAAATGGGAACCGCACTGTAGATCCATCCCAAGGGAATTTCAAGGGCGGCCGATTTTTGGGCTAGAAGAAACGTAAGATAGCACAGATTTATCCCACCAACGACCATCACACATACGGCAAACAATACAATGGCGAAAGCCACCAGTCCCGAAAAAAAAATGGGCGCCTTTTCAATAGTGGATGCAGGAACAAGATCTATGGCCAAATGAAGCTCCTTTCCGGTGGCATAGGCAGCACCGTACAATCCCAACCAAATCAGGGAAAAGCTGGCAATTTCATCGGTCAATGTACTGGGGCTGCCCAGAAGGTATCTGGAGACCACCTGCCAAATGACGGAAATCAACATAACGGTCATAATGACCAACAACAGTTTTTCCAAAAGGGTATTTATCCAATTTCGCATTAGTGTATCGCTTTTATCGATTGCATTAATTGAAATGCTTCGGAATTTGGTTCAAAGAGTTCGTCAAAGGCCTTTGTCTTTTGCGCAAAAAGTGATTTATCGGGATAGTTCACCTGCACATTGGCCGCTTTTATGACCCTTAAGGCCTCTTCCTCCGCCCTGGCCCATACTTCCCGTTGGTATACCGCAGAGGCATCGGCAGCCTTTTGTAACCATTCCTTCTCTTGGTCGTTCAACCGATTCCATGTTTCAGTGCCGATCAATAGCACATCGGGTACCGCAGTGTGTTCGTCAAAACTATAGAATTTACAGACCTCATAGTGTTTTGAGGTATGGAAACTGGGAAGGTTGTTTTCCGCTCCATCAACAACGCCTTGTTGCAATGCCGTATACAGTTCTCCCCAGGAAATGGGTGTGGGTGCGCCTCCCAACTGCTGCACCATGCTCACCGCCATATTACTTTTCTGCACCCTAATTTTCATCCCTTCCAAGTCTTCAGGAGTCTCAATGGGTCTGTCCTTGGTATAAAAACTGCGGCTTCCGGCATCATAAAAGCAGAGTCCACGTAGCCGATAGTCGCTCCCCTTCATCAAAAATTGACGCCCAACTGGACTATCGTAAACCTTATGGGAATGGGCTTTATCCCTAAAAAGGTAGGGAACACTCAAAACTTTGTACTCAAAAACAAAATTCTCCAATACGGCCCCGGAAACTTTGGTAATGTCCAAACTTCCAATTTGCAACAGTTCCAAACATTCCCTTTCCGCTCCCAATTGTCCACTGGGGTAGATTTTTACCGTAAGCCTTCCTTTAGAAAGCGTGTCCAGGTGTTCGCCCAAGTTTACCATGGCTTGATGTACTGGATGATTGGCATCCAATCCATGGGCCAAACGCAAGATTTTTGTGCTCTCGGGAGATTTACAGGCAAGAATCGTCACCGCACAAAAAAACCCTAATATCCACTTGGTCTTCAAGCTATTCCCTAATTTTTTTGATTCGATCCAAAGCTTCGGAAACGGAGCTGGCTATGGCCCCAAAGTCTTTCCCAACTAAGGATTCCTTATTGAACAACTGACTGCCCATACCCACACAATGCACTCCGGCATTGAACCAGGCTTCCAGATTTTCCTGGGTGGGTTTTACCCCTCCCGTGGGCATTATGGGGATATGGGGAAAGACCGCTTTGACCGATTTCACAAAACCGGGGCCCAACACATTTCCCGGAAAAATCTTGATGAGAGCCGCGCCCAATTGTAGGGCCTGATGGATTTCCGTAACCGTACCGCAACCGGGAACCCAGAATACACCGTTCTGGTCGGCAAAATGGGCAATTTCAGGAATCAGGGCAGGCGATACCACAAACTTTGCCCCTTTCTCCAGAAACTTTTCAGCGTCCTTTGCATTAAAAATGGTTCCGATACCTAAACTGAGGTCATCATATCGTTTGGCATGCTCAGCCAGTAGGCCAAACACCTCCAGGGCATTTTCACCACGATTGGTAAATTCAAATACACGAACCCCTCCCCTATAACTGGCATCCAATACATTTTTGGCCACTTCGCTATCACTGTGATTAAAAACGGGTACCAACCCCGTTCTTTGCATCTGGTCCAATAGGACTTCTACGGTCATTTTCCCATCTGTGGTCCCTTTCATCGTGATACCCTTCCAGAGGCGTCACCGCCCATTAATTTTTCAACCTCATCAACGGTTACCTGATTGGCATCTCCCTTTATAGTGTGTTTAAGACAAGACGCGGCCACAGCAAAATCCAAGGCTTTTTGGTCATCCCCACTATAGGTAAGTAGCCCATAAATCAATCCGCCCATAAAGGAATCCCCGCCGCCAACACGATCTACGATATGGGTAATCTGATAGGTATCCGACTCAAAAAGCGTTTTACCATCATAGAGCACTCCCGCCCAAGTATTGTGTGAAGCACTGATTGACCCCCGTAAGGTAGTGATCACCTTTTTGGCCTTCTTGAATTTGTCCATCATTTGTTGGCAGACCGATTCAAAGGCTTTGGTACTCACGGAATGTCCCTGGGTCACATCCACTCCGGTTGGATGGATACCAAAATGTTTTTCGGCATCTTCCTCATTACCAAGGATAATATCACAATATTCCACGAGGGGCGTCATGATTTTCTCGGGTTCCACCCCATAGTTCCATAGTTTTTTTCGATAGTTTAAATCTGTAGAAATGGTAATTCCCATACTGCTGGCCACTTCACACGCTTCTAAACAGGCATCGGCAGCACCCTGGGAAATGGCCGGGGTAATGCCGGTCCAATGGAACCATGCTGCATCCTTGAAAATGGATTCCCAATCCACCATGCCCTTTTCAATCTGTGACATGGCAGAATGTGCACGATCATACACCACTTTGCTGCCACGGGCCACAGCACCGGTCTCCAAAAAATAAATGCCCAAACGGTCCCCGCCCCAAACGATATGGTCCACATTGACCCCACGTTTTCTGAGTTCCATTAAGGCACATTTTCCAAGGTCGTTATTGGGCAGACGGGTTACAAAATCAACGGGAATACCATAATTGGCCAAAGAAACGGCAACATTGGATTCGCCCCCTCCATAGATGGCCTCAAAGGAATGGGTTTGGGAGAATCGCAAAAAACCGGGAGGGGCCAAACGTAACATGATTTCACCAAAGGTGACGACTTTTTTCATTATTGTATGGAATGTTATAGGTTGTTCATTGGTTACAGGAATTCAAGAAACCGGATATTTTCTTGTGATTACACAAAAAGTACAAAATTTTTATTTACTTTGTGCAATCGATTGCACAATATTAGTGAATTAATTTTAAATGCAACATAATTTCCTTAAAATTCATCCCAAAGACAATGTTTTGGTGGCCTTACGTGACTTGAAGGCGCAATCCGAAATCCGTTCCAACGGCACTGTTTTTTCGTTAAAGGAACCCATTAGGGCCAAGCATAAGTTTTCGGCACAACATCTTAACGTGGGCGATACCATCTTTATGTATGGTGGTATGGTGGGAAAGGCATGTGAACCCATTTCTCCCGGAGAAGCACTCACAGTGGACAATGTGGCCCACCAAACCGAGGATTTTGGAAAACGAATCCCAAACCTGTCCTGGAGCAAACCCGATGTCTCTAAGTTCAAAAGTCGAACATTTGATGGCTATCATCGTTCCGATGGACAAGTGGGCACGGGCAATTATTGGGTGGTGATTCCCCTGGTCTTTTGTGAGAACCGAAATGTTTCGGTCATGAAGGATGCCTTCCTGGAAGAATTGGGGTTTGTACGTCCCAATAAATACAAACACTATGTGCGTCAGTTGGTTTCCAATTTCCGAGAGCAAGCCCATTCCATGGAAAAGCCCTACCTATTGGAAGAAGAGCTTACAGTATCACCTATTTTTGACAATTTGGATGGCATCAAGTTCCTTACCCACCAGGGAGGATGTGGCGGAACACGACAGGATGCCGAAATGCTGTGTGCACTCATCGCAGGTTACCTTAATAACCCCAATGTGGCAGGAGGAACCATTTTAAGCTTGGGGTGCCAGAATGCCCAGATTTCCATTTTAGAGGAAAGGTTACGGCGGTTCCATCCCCATTTTAACAAACCACTCTATATTTTTGAACAACAGCAAGAAGGGAAAGAAGAGGATTTATTGACCAAGGCCATAGCGCAAACCTTTCAAGGGTTGGTTGTTGCCAACAACCTAAAAAGGCAGCCCGCAACATTGGATAAGCTCACCGTAGGTTTGGAATGTGGGGGATCGGATGGTTTTTCGGGGATTTCAGCAAATCCTGCAGTAGGCCATGTCTCGGATGTTTTGGTGGCCCTTGGCGGAAAAACCATTTTAGCCGAATTTCCCGAACTCTGTGGGGTGGAACAACAGTTGATCGATCGTTGTACTCAAGATGACATTGCCAAAAAGTTCACCCATCTTATGAGGACCTATTCAACCCTGGCTGAAGCCGTAGGTTCAGGATTTGATATGAATCCCAGTCCAGGAAACATCAAGGACGGTCTCATTACCGATGCCATGAAAAGTGCCGGGGCGGCAAAAAAAGGGGGCACCTCTCCCATCACCGACGTTCTGGACTATGCAGAATACGTTAAAAATCCAGGGCTTAACCTTTTGTGTACTCCTGGCAATGATGTGGAAAGTACCACGGCCCTGGCAGGTTCCGGGGCCAATATCATCTTGTTCACCACAGGATTGGGTACTCCAACGGGAAACCCCATTGCACCGGTCATCAAAATCTCTTCAAATACCGATTTGGCCAAACGTATGCCCGACATCGTTGATGTGGATGCCGGGGGAATCATTACTGGAAACAAATCCATTGGGCAAATGGGGGAAGCCTTGATGGAACATATCATAGCAGTGGCCAGTGGAAAAATGAAAACTAAGGCCCAATTACTAAATCAGGACGATTTTATACCTTGGAAACGGGGCATATCCTTATGATGTAGTAAATGAACAACCTATTCGACATCAACCGTAAAAAATTGTGATTATGGGCGGAACAGGGGTTTAAAAATTCATTGCAGTAAAAAGGCTACAACAAGCCATCGGCCGGTACGGACCAAAAGATTCCGTAAGCCATTCGGATATTGGACAAGGGAAGAAATACAAAAGCGCAAACACCAAGTTGAAGAAGCGGGATTGGCTTGGGGCGTAGTGGAGCGTGTACCCATCCATGAAGAAATCAAATGTTCGACGATCTGCATAAAAACCAATCCGGGAGATACGGGAATCGGTCGGCTAAAGGGTTGGGCCGAACTCCGGAGATTGGAGCATGCGATAGCGGTTCAATGAAATGGCCGTTGTCCCTTTTGCCCGGCCTTTGATCTTTTTGGCGCGAATTGTATCTTTAAGTGCTTCAAGTTTTCAAGGACACAAATCCCTAAATTAAAGCATGGACACCACAAACAGGTACAAGGTTATTTTGGTTGATGATGAGGTCGAGGCCTTAAAAAGGCTGCACCTCTTTTTGGGCAAGGTCGGGCCGTTGGACATTGTCGGTTCCTATCAAAACGGAGTGGAAGCCTTGGATGGTATTCAAAAAAACAGACCCGATATTGTATTTATCGACATTGAAATGCCCGAAATGAATGGTTTGGAGGTACTTCAAAACTGTTCTCCACCTTACCCCTACTTTGTGTTTGTTACGGCTTATGATGCCTATGCCGTTGAGGCATTTGAGAAAAATGCCGTCGATTATATTTTAAAGCCCTATTCAAAAGAGCGCATTGAACAAGCCGTCCATCGGGCGACGGACATTATTGAAAAGGAAAGATTGGCAAAAAAAGCAGAAAACTATAAAAACCTCCTACTTTCCTTTTCCGAACGGAAACCGGCATTTCCCAACAACGACACCTATGTAAAACGCATTGCGGTAAAATCTGTGGGCAAAACCTCATTTATAGAGGTAAAGAATATCCTATGGATTGAATCCTCCGACCAATATGTGGAGGTACATACCGCAGGCAAAACCATTGTGGTCCGGGAGTCCATGGATCAGTTGGAACAAAACCTGAACCCCCATGAATTCTTTCGAATCCATCGATCATATATTGTTTCATTGGATCAGGTAGAAGCTTTGGAATATATTGATAAGCATACCAGTATGACCGTTCTAAAGAATGGAAAACGCCTAAAAATTTCCAATAGTCGGAAACAGGAGTTCAAAAAAAGAATGGGCATTTGATTTTGTAATCGTCAATCAACAAAAGGGTTTGTATGGCGTACATATAATTTTGTAATCCCTTTCCCCAATCCTTAAATTCCCGTTTTCGCAACTTGGAACCCCCACTTAGCAACTCGGGCCTTTTTTACCATTCAATCTGCAGATAAGTTTGTCCTGAATTTTAAAATTAAAAACCATGTTAGTGAAAAAAGTATCCCTAATTTTATTTGCAATGGCCTTGGTATACCAGACGGCAAATGCCCAAGATGCCAAGAAAGCCATTAAAACAATTGCCGCCCAGTTTGTAAAAGGCGCCGATAAGCAGGATGCCGCCCTGCTGGAAGATGTATTGGAACCCAGTTCACTTCAATACGTTTTGATCGGTGGCAAGTTCAACACTTTTACGGCCGAACAGTATATTAAGATGGTCGCCGATAAAAAGTTGGGTGGAAAGCCAAGAAAAATCAACTACCAACATGCGGAGTTTTTGGGAGATAACTTAGCAGTGGTGGTACTGCAGGCCGTTAGTTCGGAGTACGATTTCCTCTATCAGCTTTCCATGGCAAGATCGAACAGCGGTAAATGGGAAATTGTTGGGGTAACCACTGAAATCAAAGGAGTGTAAGGTGAAGTATTCAAGCACAATCTTCTTAGTGGGCCTTTTGGTGTCTGTTGGTCTTTTTGGCCAGCAGACCCATCAAACGGATGGCATATCATTAACGTACACCATTGCGGATAAGCACTTGGTCTGTGAGTTAAAAGCTGAAACCTTAGGATGGGTCGGTGTTGGGTTCAACACCGAAAATTCCATTGTAGGGAGCGACCTCTTGCTCTTCAATATCGTTAAGGGACAAGCCTCATGTGTGGATCTTTTCGTAAAAAGTGCCGGCAATCCCTTACCCGATGAAGCTTTGGGGGGCAAACACACCATTGAACTATTGGATGCTGAAGAAAAGAGCAGCACTACTAAGGTCAAGTTCTCCATTCCGCTTAGTTCGGGGGACCCTTTTGATTTCAAACATGAAATGGGCAAGCGTTTTTGGCTTATCCTGGCCTATTCCGTGGCCGATGATTTTAAACATCATTCCAGGGTACGAAGGCACATTCCCATAACCTTGAAGCCCTAGTAGGATAAAATTCAATTTTGTACCTTTTTGCATGGACTCGACCAAAATGCGACCAAAAAGATGGGCCATTCATTTGATTTGGGTAGTGGCCGCCCTATTTACCAGCACGCAACTTTATCTAAAGGTCCTTGATGCCAATGGTACGGAAAGCTGGTTCAAACTTTTTTGGATACAATTGTTGGTATGGAGTATTTGGGGCCTTTTTAGTCCTGGTATCTTTTGGTTGGGAAAGCGCTTTAGAATCGATAGACAAACCTATTTTCAAGGTGTTTTTATACATATCGTTTTCGCTGTTCTCATCGTTTTGGCCTATCTGGCAATTTATTCGCTCATCTGGAATTTCCTAGGCGTGGGATCGGTCAATTGGCAGGGATTCCAAACCTATTTCAAGGTATTCTTTTTAAACCTTTTTCATTGGCATTTCTTTATCTACATGGCCATTATTGGTGGTTCCCATGCCCTTCAATACCATAGGGAATCCGAAAAACGGGCAATGGAATCGGCCTTACTGGAAAAACAACTGATTTTAAGTGAATTAAATACTATTAAAGCCCAGCTTTCCCCTCATTTTCTGTTCAATACCATCAACAACGTAATCAGTACCATAGAACAGGGAAAAAGCAATCGGGCTTCGGGAATGTTGGTGCGCCTAGGGGACTTTTTGAGGTGTTCCCTCCAGGAATCAAAACATGACATGATCTCCTTAAAAAAGGAATTGGAATACGTAAGGACCTATTTGGAAATCGAAAAGTTTAGAAATCCAGAGCTCCAGATCTTGATCGATGAAAAGAAAGAATTGCTGCACCATCGTATCCCTAATTTTATTTTGCAGCCCATTGTTGAAAATGGCATAAAACACGGTATATCAAAATCCAAGAAGGCAAATCGAATAGAACTGGGCATGGAACAAACCGATGCTTCGTATTGGAAACTATGGATCTATAATGAAGGGCCCCCTTATGCAAGCCATAAACCAACGCACGGAAAAGGCATTGGTCTTCAAAATACGCAGGACAGGTTAACGCAGGTCTACCAGGGTAAGGCTTCCATTGAACTTATGGCCACGAACGATGGGACTTTGGTCGAGATCAAATTGCCCTTGGTATAGTACTCGCCTTGAGTTCGTAGCGTTTAAGCCAGGGGGTATTCCCACTCCACCGAATAGCCACACTCTTTTCCATTTCACGATAGTACGCTTGGAGCACGTAAAAGGCTTTCTTTTTGAATCCGCCGTTCGAAATTAGCCCCTTTCCGTTCCACCCATAATGAATTAATGACGTATTTCCAGTTGCCGTTTAAAGCGGTCAATGGTCGGTTATTGGCATTTTGCAATAGCGGTTCGCGGGCCGCAAGTTGTAAAATGGCCATTAAGGCCCAACAATCCAACCCTCTTTCTTTTTGCCCGTTGTCCAAGGTGCTTTGCTAGCTTTTGTACTTGCATCACTTATTTTTTATCAATCAGTAGGCTATCGTTGATCTTGGTGTTGTGAAACACTAGGTGTTTGGTATGTTTCAGTACTTCCGGTTGTTTGGCCTCCTTGACAGTGACGTCCTCAAAATAAATCCGTTCAATGGGTGCCTCCGGTCTGCCCTTAATGGTAATGGACTTTTTTGTTGCCCGGCCAATATGAATGTTCTGGAAGTAGAAATCACGGTATTGGGTAAAGTATTCATTTCCGCGCCAACCATGGTAGTCAGTGGTAAATTCAAAGCCGTATTTCACTTGGCCCGCCTGAATGTTACGGATGAACACATTCTCAATAAACCCTCCACGATCGGGATTGCTCTTAAACTGGAAGGCATGTTTTTCACTTACCGAAAGACTGCAGTTTTCCACAAAAACATTGCGAACCCCTGCGGACATTTCGGAGCCGATACAAAAACCACTGCCCACTTTGGTATCGAAAGTGTTATTGCGCACAATGATGTTCTCCGATGGAGGGTAACCCCATCCATCCTGATCTCGCCCTGCCTTTATGGCCACACAGTCGTCATACGTTTTAAAAATGCAATCCTCAATAAGCACATCGGTACAGCTTTCGGGATCAATACCATCATCATTGGAAGTTCCCGCCAAAATGGTCAGTCCACGGACGGTTATATTCGATGACAATACGGGGTGGATCGTCCAAAAAGGACTTCCCTGAATTGTAAAATCTTCTAACAGGATATTGCTACAGTTGATGAATTCAAGAGCCGATGGCCTTAAAAAGTGACCTTTGCCAAACACCCTTTGTTCCAAGAGAACTTGATCATTGCCCATCTGCCTCAGTTTTTTTTGGTCTTTTTTCTGTAGTTCCAACCATGCGGTCCAACTTTTTGAAGCCTGTCCATCAATAATGCCTTTACCGGTTATCGCTATGTTTTCCTTATCCGCGGCGTAGATCAAAGGGGAATAGTTCATTAAAAAAGTACCTTCCCAACGGGATTTGACCACGGGCAAATAGTCCTCAGGGTTTGGGGAAAAAAGAAGCGTTGCCCCCTCCCCAATATGCAAATGAACATTGGATTGTAAAAAAATGCTCCCCTTCACTGGGTAGAAACCGGGGGCTATTCTTAGGGTTCCGCCCCCAGCTTTGGAAAGGGTTATCATGATTTGGTTGATGCGATTTCGAAAGTCCACAGTGTCCTTTAGCACCACAATGGTATCACGGAAGGTTGGTGGATGTATCCGTTCCAGAATCCTGGGATAGGTTTCTTGCCATGCCCATGCCATGTGCTGTTGGGCAACGGTCTTGGTAAAGTCTTTTGTGGAGGTGTTGCAGCCAAGGCAGCAAAACGCCAGTAAAACCATTGGGAAAATGCTCCCAAAACCAAAATATCCCAATAGGGTTTGAGACGGCCCGATCATTGACCTACAGAAATTCATATTGATATACTTTACTTAAAAATCGCAATCCAAATGCCGTGGCAATATCCCTGTAAATCAATTTCATCTGTCCATTTCCTTTGGCTTTTTGTCGAATCTCAAAATAACCTCCGGCCAAGTTTTTATCGGCATGGTCTTTGGAAAATTGATTTTTAAGGGTAAAGTCCATAGCCTTTTTTATGTTTTCCAAGAAGTCTGGTTTCCCCAGTTCCATCAATCGCAACCAGAGGATTCCTGCAAAAGCGGTTCCCGAACCACATGGCGAACGGTCATCAACGGTACCATCCGTATAACTTACATAAAAAATGACCCCATTGTCCTGTTGAATTGAAGCCAGTCCCTCAGCTGTTTTCATCGCTGCCCTTAAGTACTTTTTGTCCTTAGTAAGGATGTAGGCCTCCACCAAAGCTTCGGCATTCCACGTATTGAATCGGGCATGGATTTTTCCGGTATTTGGATCGTTTGGTTCAAAATCCATCCAAAAGCCATTGTCACTTTGACGTTCAATAAGGCCATCGCAAAGTTCCAAAAATGCTTCTTTGTAACGTTGCTCACCTTTAAAAAGGTACATATCCTTCCAAAGATAGCCCTCGGCATTGGGCCGTGCCACTTGTTGGATAGTGATTTCATGGCCCTGATGTTGTGCATGGGGGCTTCGATCTTTCCAAATTTCGCCCGTTAGGGGATCAACAATGTTGTAACTGAGCCTATGTTCCGGAAGGTAAAGATTATCCAAAATCCATTTCCCCGCAGCGGTTGCGACTTCTGCGTATTTGGTGTCCCCAGTAGTATCGGTTAGGTCAAAGAGGCCAGGGGTGCCATCCGTAATGGTGGTCGTATTGATTAAATTTCCCACGCTCGCACCATGAATTGCTTTCAAATACCCTTCCAAAATATGTCCTTTGGGAAATTGCAGGCTTATCCACCAATCCCCTGCTTTTTTTGCCTGTTCAAGAGCCTTTTTATTTTGGGTAACTTCATAGGCCGCCAATAGCCCTTGGATCAATTGACCCGTATGCCAGGCAGGTTCATATTCGGACCACTTTCCCGAGATCATTTCATAATCACCCCTAGCTTTTCCCTCCTCGTCCAAACAAGCTTCACTCGCATGTTGTATCCCCAGATGTAAAGAAGCCTCAATCTTTGCCCTGTAGCCGTTTGAAAGTCCTAGTTGTTGTTTTTGACCACAGGCCTGAAGGGCTAAAAACAAGAGCAGAAAAAAGGGAAATCGCTTCATTGTGGAAGGATTTTGATGTTTAAGGTATCCAAGGTGGTGTCCTGCGACCAAAAGAAAGGGGTATCATCGTTTTTTGGATTTTGTACCCTAATGTTTTCCAATGTCAAATCCTCCGCATGGGCCACAATAAACCGTCCTTTTTCACGGACAAAGTCAGCAGTTGAAGGCCAGTCCTTTACTTTTCTGTTCCCTTTCGGTTTTTTCCATTTGGAGGTGTCCAACGTTCCGCTAAGGGTTATTCCAATATCTTTCAAAACAATATTGGAGATGCGCTGTTGGGGATGTCCGGACAAATAGAAAATGCCTTTGGTATTGAACTGGCAATTTTCAAAGCGGATATCTTCTATCTGCCCTACAGGAGAGTTTTCCAACCGTTGGTGAATGTCCATAAAAATACCGTACTCCTGACTGTGACGAGCGCCCGTCTCAACATCGATATCCTTAAAGCGTATGTTTTTGTATAGGCCACCATCCATCATAAATAAGGCCATACCGTATCGCGTCTTTCGGATGGTAATGTTCTCAAAAGTGACGTTTTGGGTCAAATGGCCGCTCCCCGTTCCTAATTTTAAGGCAGAATCGTCACTTTCAATATAGCAATCACGTACCAGCACGTTTTCCACAGTTCTTGGTCTGGCATTGCCTTTTGGATCGTACCACAGCTCTTTTTTTGAGGTGACCTTAAGGCAAATGGCATCGTCACCCGTACGGATATCACAGTTGGTCACCGTAACGTCCTTGGAATTTCTAATGTCGATACCATCCGTATTTGGACTTCTGGGGTCATTTTTAATGGAAACACTGTCTACCAGCACATTTTGGCAAAAATTCAAATTGAGGACATGGGAGGGACTATTTTCCAGGTGGATGCCACGAACAAGTACATTTTTTGCATCACTGATAACTATCCATGGCTGCGGACGTTCCGAAAACTTCCACTCCTCAGTAAAGAAGGCCGTACCATTTCCATTGATGGTACCATGCCCGATTAGTTTTAGGTTGTCCGCATAGGGTGCAGAGATAAAATGATTGTTTGGGTAGTCCTTCATGTCACCACTGGCCAGCAGGACGGCCCCTTCATCCAATTGTACGGTGATGTTGGGTCCCAGGACAATGGCCCCGGTTACAAACGTTCCCTCGGGAATTTTTACCGTGCCCCCCTCTTTCAAGGCTTTGTCTACCGCCAATTGAATGGCTTTCGTGTTGAGGGTCTTACCATCTGGAACGGCCCCAAAGTCAAGTATATTGAACACCTGGTCGTTGGCCTTTTGGCAGGAGGTGTTCGAAATCAACAGGAAAATCAAGAACAACCGTTGAAAATACTTCGTCATTTGGTATACTTTTTATCGTATGCCCTAACCTGTTCTTCATCTACCTCGACGCCGAGACCAGGCCTATCGTTGATGTGGAGGCGACCATCTTTAAATTCGGGAAATCCCTCAAGGCAATCGAAAGCCCCGGGGGCCTTTTCCCGCAATGCAAATTCCTGGGGCAGGGTTGCCATTTCTGTGGCACACACCCAATGGAGCATACAAACCGTACTTAAAGAGGGCCTGGAGTTATGGGCGACCAGTTTTACGCCTTTTTTGGCAATGTAGTCCCCAATCCGTTTTCCTCCTGTAAAACCACCACATTTTAGAAGGTCGGGGTTTACCGCCCATGACCCACCATAGGTCAACAAATGCTGGATCTGTTCCACGGTATAGGCATGTTCCCCAAAGACAATGGGAATGTCTACCTGTTCCACAATGGCTTTTATGGCTTCATAGTCATAAGGTGCGGTAGGTTCTTCCCACCAGGCAAGGTCAAAAGCTTCCAATTCCTTGCCCAATGCTATGGCCCTTTCCCTGGTATGCCCCATATTGGCATCCATGGCCAACTTGATGTTTGGACCAATTGCTTCCCGCAATGCCCCCGCAAAGGCCACTGTATTGTCGTTGGGTGGATCTTGGTTTTCCAGTCCCCATCGCATTCGGAACTTTAGGGTCTTATATCCCTCCCCAACCAATTGCTCCGCTTTTTCCGCTGCTTGCTCGGGCGTGGGATACACATCACGGGTAAAACTGGCATAGATTTCCACTGAATCCCTGATTTTACCCCCCAATAGTTCATACACCGGTTTTTGTACCACTTTCCCCATAACATCGTAGATGGCGCAGTCAATTCCGGAAATGGAGTATGTGAGGAGTCCGCCTGGCCCTAAATCGTATTCCGACTTGATACAGTGATCCCATGTTTTCCCTACATCAAAGATATTGGTCTCCTCAAAGTAGTTTTTCAGTGTTTTTTCAATCAAGGTACGGGAGCTGCGTTTGTCATTGGGCATGGCCTCTGCCCAGCCTTTGCTACCGTTATTGAGTTCTACGGACACAAAGAGTGCTTTTTTAAGCATAAACGTGTCAATATCCTTGATGACGAAATCATCATCCCGCGCCATCCCACGATAATCGTCCAGAGCAGAAATCCCTTTACTAGTGACCGCACTAATGGGAAAAGGCAACCCTGTTACCAAGGTTGCCGATGAAATCGCTTTAATGAATTCCAATCTATTCATCCATTACAATTTCCTGAAATTAGAATCAATCAACTCAACTTAAACTTTATTTATTCCCTGGGTGTACCATCAAAATTAAGGGTCCAGCCCAACGTCCAATCATCATCGGGAGAAACTGCGCCCACAAAATTTACCGCATCAAAGAAATCCCCTAAAGTAGATGCATCGGATGAATTTGCAGTAGAAATGCCCACAAAAATATCGGTCAGGACAATTTCATCTTCCGAGTTATTGTTGGCAGGGTCCCTAAAATCGTCACGTACACTACTATGAAGACCATCTTCGTCCCCGTCCGTGCCATTTCCAAAAACCGCGGAATTCCTAATAATCATATCCCCATCATCACTCCTGTTTCGGAACGAATCATCAAAACCAGTTACAATGAAGTTATGGAATTCCCCTTTGGCTCCATCACGTACCTGAACCCCGTCTGTGTCACCGGCACCATCGCCAACGACGAATGGACCAACAACCGTAACGTTCGACATTACGGCGTCGGATAACCTGGGCGATTCATCGGTATCCCTTCCGAGAAGACCTTCACTATCATCCACATCAGTAACAATGGCCCAAAACTGTCCATTGCCTTCCCATCCATCACTGTAACGGATTCCGCGATCATCCGGATGGGTCACTAGAATGTGTTTTAAGTTTACATAGCCTCCACGCATTCGAATACCGGTATCATCCGTATTGTGAACCTGCACATAATCAATTACGGTTGCCCCGCCAACTTGTCTTAGCTGAAGGGCTTCATCGCCATTGCCCCCATTTTCAATACGAACGTATTCCAGTATTCCAGAGTTGCCCTCCAAGGAATCATCACCACGAAGTACTACTCCGATCCAATCCCCTTTATCCGGATCCCCAGGCTGATCTGGTGCCGCATTGACAGAGGTGAAGACAATGGGTTCCTCCTCCGTACCCTGGGCAAGCAAGGTGCCCCCTATCAATACATTCAGTTCTGTATTTTCATCCAAAGCATACACTGTGGTACCGGCTTCTATGGTCA
Source organism: Croceivirga sp. (assembly GCA_028281025.1). Classification (GTDB taxonomy): domain Bacteria; phylum Bacteroidota; class Bacteroidia; order Flavobacteriales; family Flavobacteriaceae; genus Croceivirga. The sequence goes on along the minus strand of JANQKR010000031.1, from coordinate 193,590 downwards.
GGGTAGTGATATCATCCACTTCTACCTCCCCATTGAGCAGCCATAGGTTATCGTTGTCAAATGTCTCATCAAAATTGATCCTTCCGGTCACCTGTTTGAACGCAGTCCCATTAAGCTCCACATCCTCTATGGTAAAAGCTGGTGCGACTTCGGATATGGTAGCGGTAAATGCGGCCGAATCAGTCTCACCAAAAGTATCCGTTACGGTAAACGTAAAGGTCTGCGTTGTGCCCAATAAATCCTCGGTAATAAAAAATTCCAAATTATAACTGCTTTGTCCGGATGTCCTTTCAGGAAAAGTAAGACGATCGATGATGGCACCTCCCCTTTCCACAACAAACTCCCTAAAAAGGGCGGATGCCGAAAAAGTGGCCCCTACCCGAACCGTCTGTCCTATCCTAAATTCACCACTTTCCAGGGATAAATCCACACTTGGTGCTTCAAAGGTCAATACCCCGTTATCTTCTTCCTCGCTACATGAGATAAGCAAAAACAATGAGCAAAGCACTATTCCTAAATATTTCTTTAACAACATTTTCCTAGAATTTAAAGTTAACTCCAAACCGGGCGGACCAATCATAGATTTCATAATTGACCACTTGGCTCCTAATGGATTGATAGGTGACCACTGGATCGTTGGTAAGGTTAATGAATTCAACGAACAGTGTTAGATTATCCGTAATCTCCTGGGAGGCATTGATATCCAATTGATAGCGTTCTTCCAAAAAGAAATCAAGGTCTGGGGTATTGGCAGGGCTAAACAGGGAACTTCCGTTATAATTCAGGGATACCCGTGAGCTAAAACCGCCTTTATCATAAGAAAGGGCGGCATTCCAAGTATGGTCTGCCTGACCTGGAAAATTGACGCCATCGCGCACTTCCTGGTTTCCCTCATCATTTAAGAAGGAAAAACTACTATCCGAATTCACATAGGTATAGTTTGCAAATATTCCCAAGCCTGAGAGAAAGCCCGGAAGAAAATCAAGTTTCTTCACAAAGTTGAGCTCAACCCCGATCAATCTGGCCTCATCCCCATTGACCGGTTCATTTAACAGAAACAGTTCATTGTTGAAATCCACATTGGAAAACTGTCTAAATATGAACGTAGAAATGTCTTTATAAAAGACCCCACCGGAAATAACCCCTGCCCCTTTGAGGTAATGCTCAAAAAGCAAATCGAAGTTATTGGACTCCGCAGGCAATAAATCGGGATTGCCCCTTGTCAACTGTTGGTCGGCAAAATTGATGTTTTCTGCGGGCACCAAATCGGCCAGGGTAGGCCTGGCATAGGATTGGGTATAGGCAAAACGCAAATTGGTGCGATCCCCAAGTTCATATCTCAAGTGTACCATGGGCAGGAAAAAGTCATACGAATTGGATCCCGATACCGGTTCCGTTGAAATTGGAATGGCTGGTGCCCCGTCCTGGGCAGGCGGTTCAATCTGTAATTCGAGGGCGTCATAGAGCACATCTGTTTTTTCATAGCGGACCCCTGCCAAAATCCTTAATTTGTCCAATTGGATTTTTCCCTGTACATAGGCTGCATATACATCCTCCCCAGCATTAAAGAAAAAACTATCCGTGTTTATCCTTGAGGCGTTCTCATCAAACTGATAGGCATTTTGGAACAACCTAAAATGCTCCCGCGCCGCATTTGGACTGGGAAATTGCCCCATTTGGTAGCGACCATCGAAGATGGTACCATCATGACCATCCAAAACCTGACTTAAGTTGTAAGGACCGTCAAAAGCATTGTACTCTACGGTATTTCTTCTCCGTATATTGTCCAGATCCCGGTACTTTCCACCTGTTTTGAACTCTCCGGAATTATTCCCCAATCGAAAGGGAATCGTAAGGTTCAATCGAGCTACCGTATTATCCCCTCGATTTAAGATGGGCTTGTCTTGTTGAAACGAATTGAAATCATAGGCGCTGTAGTCCTCAAAGTCAAAATCGGGCGAGGAAAAAATGGTAAAATCACCATCCCTTTCCTGAACCAGGGTCAAGTCCCGTTCCCTAAAGACAAAGCGATCGCTACGCAGTCGCCTTTCATTTCTGGAGTAGTTAATGGCATAGTCCAGCTTGGCAAAATCCCCCAGGGGATGGTTACCTTCCAAGGATATGGCAATGTTTTCCCTGGTAATGACCCTATCGTTGATATCCCTGCGCACACGAACATCCCTATCGGGGCCCGCTACATTGGGGTTCAAGGGATCTTGGTAATTGTTTCTTGGCCTAAAACGTGTTCTTCTTCTTAAGGATTCGTCTTCCAGTCTGTTAAAGGTGGCTTTGAAGATAAGGGAAGAATTCTCGGAAAAACGATAATCAAAAGTGGCATTGACGCCAACCCTCGTCCTTTCGTTCAACAATGGCCTAAGCCTGTAATCATCAAGGACAAAGGCCCTAAAGGAATTAGGATCGTCGGAGCTGCCAATTCTGCGCTCGCGGTAGGTAGCTTCAAAACGCTCCTCACCATTGAAGGTGTTGTAATAGCTTCCCCCCAATAACACACCAAATTTGTCATCTGCAAATCGTTTATCCAATTTAAGTCGATACACCTGGCTTCCCTTATCGAACAAATTATTGTAGCCGCCAGAAATGGTACCTTTTACCCTGCCCGTGGAAGATGTGGCCGTTGGCGTAATCAAATTAATGGCGCCTCCCACGGCATCACCGTCCATATCCGGGGTAATGGCTTTGCTCACTTCCATGGAGGCCAATTGATCTGCAGGTATTAAATCGAGACTTTCGGTCCTACCGCCTGCTTCATCCGTTGTAGGAATCTGCTCCCCATTTACGGCAATTGTGGTAAAGTTCTGGGGAGTCCCCCTAATCTTTACAATGCTTCCCTCACCATTGTTCCTGTCAATATTCACCCCGGGAACCCGTTGCATGGCTTCACCCACATTGATATCGGGGAAACGGCCTATTAAATCCGATGAGACAATGGTTTTGATGTTGTCCGCATTTCGCTGTTGGTTCAATGCCCTTTGCTGTCCATCAAAACTTCCCGTGATGATGACCTCTCCCAATTGATTAAGTTCGGGATTCAGGACAACATCATCAATCGCCATCAAATCCTTATCCACATTGACCTCCAAGATTTGTTTTTGATATCCGATGTACGAAAACTCCATTTGGTGGGTGCCAAAAGGTATTTTATCCAACTGAAAAAGCCCATCCAAAGAGGTACTTGTCCCAGCATTTAAATTACGAATAACCACGGTGGCCCCAGGCAATACCTCACCCTGATCGTCCACTACCTTCCCCGTTATCGTTCCAAAACTTTGAAATGGCAGGTTTGCCCCGCCATATAGTACACAATTGGCATTCCCAGATAATCCCAAACCGAATGTCAGAAAAAAACAAAGGTGCCATTTTAACCTATAGAGCATTTGATACATAATGCAACCTTTTTAATGAGTTAGTTAGTTAATTAGGTAAATGATTGCCACAAAAGTTAGTGCGCGCATTTCATTTGTGCAATCGATTGCATAAATAATAAAGAAATATCAAAATCCCAAATTTTATAGGTTAAAAATGTATTTATCCCAATAAACATAACCTTAAATAGAAGATCTTAAATTGGAATGGGAGAATTTTACACTTTCATATAATTATCATAAATTGCGCAATCGATTACATATCTATATGTGATTTCAGATGATTATTTTTACCAAAATTCCGTTGTACAGGGATGGAGCATTCTAAAAAGACGACCATACACGATATTGCAGAGCGACTCAATGTTACGGCTTCCACCGTTTCCAGGGCATTGAATGGCAATCCCAGAATAAGTGACAACACTAGGAAGGCCGTGCTTAAAGCTGCCCGGGAATTGGACTATGAGCCCAATCATATCGCCTCTGCCTTACGAAGTGGGCGTACACAACTCATCGGTATGTTGGTCCCAACCATTAACAGGGCTTTTTTCTCTTCCATTATCAGGGGAGTGGAGGAAGTCGCCAATTCCCTGGATTATAGGGTTATTGTTAGTCAATCCAATGAGATTTTTGAGAACGAGGAAAATGCCGTCAAAGCTTTTTTGAATGCCAGGGTGGACGGTATCATTGCTTCCATCGGTAAGAATACGGAGCATTTCAATCACTATAAACAGGTTTTGGACAGGGGATTACCGTTGGTACTCTTTGACCGAACCACCCCACAATTGCAGACCGGTCAGGTGGTCATTGATGACTATCAAGGGGCTTATATGGCCACGGCCCATTTAATTGAACAAGGGTGTAAACGTATTGTCCATTTTACCTCAGAACGGAAAATCGATATTTACAAGGAACGCCATCGAGGCTACGTCAATGCGCTTCAAGATCATGGCATTGAACCAAACCACAACTTGGTTTTCAGTGGGAATCTTCAACTGGAAGATGGGAGGACACATGCCAAACAACTGATACAGGGTAAGGTGGATTTTGATGCCATCTTTTCAGCCAGTGATTATGCGGCTATGGGGGCGATGCAGGTCTTAAAGGAAAATGGTTTGAACATACCCGATGATGTAGCCCTTGTGGGCTTTTTGAACGAGCCATTTACCTCTTTTACAGACCCTCCACTGACTTCGGTCAACCAATTTCCCATAGAAATGGGGCAAACGGCGGCAAACCTGTTCTTTAGCGCATTAAATTCGGAGAAAAAGAAGATTATTCCCAAAAAAACGGTTATTCAGCCTGAACTCATTGTCCGGGCATCATCCTTAAGGAACGTACCTTGATGATCTAAGATAATTATGGCATTAACTACACTAAACACAATGTACAAACGATTGCACAAAACACAAAAATCCTTTATTAGTGAAGACTTTTTGTTACAGGGGGATTTTGCCAAGACCCTTTATCATGATTATGCAAAACCATTGCCCATAATTGACTACCATAACCATCTTTCGCCAAAGGAGATCGCCATTGATCATCAGTACAATAATTTAACGGAGGTATGGTTAAAGGGCGACCATTATAAATGGCGTGCCATGCGGACCATGGGCATTGATGAATTGTACATTACCGGAAGTGCTCCGGATAAGGAAAAGTTTTCCAAGTGGGCAGGAATCGTACCCTATACCATTCGCAATCCGTTGTACCACTGGACCCATTTGGAGCTCGAACGTTATTTTGAGCTTCCCGTACTCTTGGATAAGAACAGTGCAGACGACATCTACGGAATTTCAAAGGAACTATTGCAAAAAAAGGAATTCAGAACCAGGGGCCTACTCCGGAAAATGAATGTCGAAATAGTGGCCACTACCGATGACCCCACGGATGACCTGCACTACCACCAACAGTACAGAGCGGATAAGGAATCCTTTGGATTGATCCCTTCGTTTAGGCCCGATAAGGCTTACGCAGTTAACGATCCAGAAAACTATCGCCATTATTTAGAACGCTTGGGGGCTTCCGTGGGCAATGAAATAAGGACCTACAACGATTTGATCTCTGCCCTTGACCAACGTATGGAACTCTTTGACGAACTCGGTTGCAAAAGTGCCGATCATGGTCTGGAGCGGTTGTATGCATTTGAACTGGGAGAATGGGACGTGAACAAATTGTTCCAACAGGTGTTAAATGGCAAACCGCTGTCGCCCCAAGAGATGGCTTACTTTAAGTTCGAAACCCTGATACACCTATCCAAAAGCTATCATCGATTGGGTTGGGTACAACAGTTCCATTTGGGTGCCCTGCGAAACACCAATACACGAATGCTCAAAAGATTGGGACCCGATACCGGTTTTGACAGTATTGGCGATTTTGAACAAGCAATGCCCTTGGCGCGCTTTCTAAATCACCTGGATAGTACCGATCAATTGACCAAAACCATTGTCTATAACTTGAACCCGGCCGACAATGAAGTGTTCGCCGCCATGATAGGCAATTTCAATGATGGGAGCACCAAAGGTAAGATGCAATTTGGATCGGCCTGGTGGTTTTTAGATCAAAAAGATGGTATGGAGAAGCAATTGAACAGCCTTTCCAATCTTGGTTTGCTCAGTTGTTTTATTGGAATGCTCACGGATTCCCGAAGTTTTTTGTCGTTCCCCCGCCACGAGTACTTCCGGAGGATATTATGCAATCTCATTGGCATTGATGTAGCAAATGGGGAATTACCCGCAGATGCCAAATGGTTGGGGAAAATTGTCAGTGATATCTGTTATCATAATGCTAAAGCCTATTTTGGATTTTAAAGACCAAATGTTACCATGAACCTACTGCTCAATAGAACTACGGTGGACACCGTGCCAGAACGACCTGTTAGGATCCTGCAATTTGGGGAGGGAAACTTTCTCCGGGGTTTTGTGGATTGGATGATTGATATTTTGAATGAGAAAACGGATTTTAATGGCGATGTCCAAATGGTCCAACCCATTCCAAAAGGGATGGGCGAAGCAATCAATGGTCAGGAGGGATTGTACCATGTGCTTTTGGAAGGGATGGACCAGGAAAAAAACGTTCAAAGTACTAGATTGATCACTTCCGTAAGAGGGGTTTTAGATCCTTATCAAGACCTTGAAGGCTTCCTGCGCCTGGCCGAGAATCCCCATCTGGAATTCATTGTTTCCAATACTACGGAAGCCGGCATTTTTTTTGATGAAAATGATACTACCCCTTCGGCCCTACCAAATTCCTTTCCAGGGAAACTTACATTGTTTTTGAATCATCGATTCCATTATTTTAAAGGGAATCCCCCAACACAATTGACCGTTCTTCCCTGTGAGTTGATTGACAGGAATGGAGAAAGGTTGCTGGACTGCATCCTCCAATACAGTGAATATTGGACACTCTCGGAAGCCTTTAAAAAATGGATATCCAAGACCGTGGTTTTTTGTAATACCCTGGTGGATCGTATTGTTCCGGGATTTCCAAAAGAGTTTATCCACGATATCCAAAATAACATAGGTTATACCGATACCCTTGTGGTCAAGGCCGAGCCTTTTCATTTATGGGTCATTGAAGGCCCTGATACGATTCAGGAAAGACTGCCATTTGATAAGGCCGGTTTAAATGTGGTCTTCACGGACAATCTAACTCCCTACCGCACCCGAAAAGTTCGAATTTTAAACGGTGCACATACCATCATGGTTCCTGTGGCGTACTTGAACGGCTTTACAGAAGTTAGGGAGGTTATGGAAGATGAAAAGATGGGCACTTTTCTAAAAGAAATCATATTTAATGAAATCATTCCCACATTGGATATGCCCCAAACCGAACTGGAAATTTATGCCAATACCGTGCTTGACCGATTTCGAAATCCCTTTATTCGCCATAAACTGTTGGACATTGCCTTAAATTCAGTTTCAAAATTTCGGGTCCGTGTCTTGCCCAGTATATTGAACTATATGGAACTACATCAAGAAGTTCCGAAGGGCCTCGCAACCGCATTTGCCTACCTACTGGTGTTCCACAGAAATCCCCAAAACATTGCGATCAAGGATGATAGCACCACCCTTTCCTTCTTTAAAGCGGTATGGAAAATGGACAATGCGGAGTTAGCCGTCCATAAAATTCTATCCAATAAGGCCTTATGGGGTATGGACTTAACCCAAAAGGAGTCGTTATCGGATTTTATAGAACGACGTGTAAAAAGCCTCATTTAGCCTTTCCTTAAAGGTTTTCCATTCCACCAGATCAAATATGTAGTGTTCGCCCGATAACAATGTATACCTGTTACGCCATAAAAAAACACTACAACTCTGGGTGCATTAGATTTTCAATTGCCAGGATACGATCCAATTCCTCTTCGGTCAATAATTTTTTCTCCAATACCAATTCACGTATGGATTTACCTGTTTTAACCGCTTCCTTTCCAATTATATCCCCCATATGATGTCCAATATGGGGATTCAAAAATGTGATTAAGCCTACGGAATTCATAACCATTGTCTTGGTATGTTCCGCATTGGCCGTGATTCCCACGATACACTTTTCCGTTAAACCCACACAGGAATTGGATAACAGCTCAATGGATTCAAATAGGGATTGTGCTATGACCGGTTCCATAACATTAAGCTGTAGTTGCCCCCCTTCAGCGGCAAACGAAATCGTTACATCGTTGCCTATAATTTTAAAACAAACCTGGTTTACCACTTCAGGTACCACAGGGTTTACCTTAGCGGGCATAATGGAAGAACCTGCCTGAATGCCTGGTAGGTTTATCTCATTTAAACCACATCTTGGCCCCGAGGACAACAATCTTAAATCATTGCAAATTTTGGAGAGCTTGACCGCCGTCCTTTTTAACGCACCGGAGATCATGACATATGCACCACAGTCCGATGTGGCCTCAATAAGATTTTCCGATGGCACAAAACCTATTCCGGTAAACTGGGTCAGATAGTTAATGGCAAGCCCACCAAATCCTTTGGGTACATTAACTCCGGTTCCAATGGCCGTGGCTCCCAAATTCACTTCTAAAATCAGCGCTTTGGTCGCTTTCAAGCTTTTTATCTCTTCCCATAGGTTTACGCCCCAAGCATGAAATTCATCACCTAAGGACATGGGTACGGCATCTTGTAGTTGAGTACGTCCCATTTTTAGGACCTTGGCAAATTCTTTGGCCTTATCCTCCAACGCCAGTATCAATTTTTCAATCCTTTCCAAAAGGATTTCCAAATAATAATGAAGTGCCAAACGAAATCCCGTGGGATAGGCATCATTGGTGGATTGCGACATGTTCACATCGTCATTGGGATGAAGGATGTCATAACTGCCCTTCGGATGGCCATGTAGTTCGAGCGCTACATTGGCAACGACCTCATTTGTGTTCATATTCACGGAGGTCCCGGCACCTCCTTGAAAAACATCAACAGGAAAAAACTTGCTATAATTTTCCACATCCTCAAGGATAGTATCGCAAGCCTTAACGATCATCCCTGCTTTGGACTTGGAAAGGATGCCCAAATCCCTATTCGCCGATGCACAGGCCTTTTTGGTGAGTACCATGGCTTTTACAAAAATGGGATAGTCGCCTATTACTCCTTTTGATATTTGAAAATTATTTAGTGCCCTTATGGTATGAATCCCATAATATGATTCTTTGGGCACCTCCAAGCTCCCGATCAAATCGATCTCTTTCCGTGTTCTCATAAAGTCATTTATTTATAGTAAACCGGCTTCGGCCAATAGAACCGGTAAGGTAAGCTTAATATTCTTGGTACCCCTTTGTTTGTACAACTTTCCTTCCATGAATGGGCCCTACTTCCCTTAACTTCCACGACCCAATGTTTTTAAAACGATCAATTTCTAAAAGCAGCGGAGCGTCCCTTCTCCGACTGAAACATTCCCCTACTGCTATGACCAACACCTGGCACCACACCAAATTCTTGATTTTCTTCTATGGATGGTCCATAAAAATCCAAGAGATGGTTGAAGTAGTTTTTGCCCCTTTCAAACCTATCGGCCCCCTGTAACAGTGCTTCACAATCCATATCCAATAAGTTGGCATTGGGATCGTTGTCCTCTTGCCCAACCAAATACGTCACTTTTCTGGTCAAAAGCCTATCCCGTATGGCGTCCTCACCTCCGCCCGTTTCTTCCAAATACGTAAACAACCCTTCTAGGCCGTACCTATATTCATTGTACGTTGGACATATATCCACGGAAGTAGGCACCGCAAATGTTTTTTGTGTCCCAGGGACTTTTCTTTTATTGTCCATATAGACATAGGAACTGGGGTTGTTGACCACAAAACTCAATGCAACACCCCTGGTTTCCAGTTCATCCGTAATTGGTGAAGCTGCCGAATACCGATTCACGTATTGCCCCCCGGCGGAATGTCCGGTAAATACGATTTTTTTAATGTTTGGATATTCCGAAATTTTTAGCATCAGGGAATCCATAACCGTAAAGGACGACATACGCTCTGGCCGGGGATTGGAGTCCTCATCCCTTGAATTCGCGCCGAGCCTCCAACTACTGGTCCAATAGATATGTTCGTCGTCCAGTTGAAACCGATCAATGTCCTCTTCCGTGACGAATTGCGGGGAAACAATGAGAATACTGTCCAATTGTGATGATTCCATTTGTGCTGCCCCAAGCATACTACTGTAATAGCTTCCGGCGTTTCGGTTGGCCCCTTGAAGCACTACTACCGCTCTTGTAACAGCTGTATTACCAACATCCCTCACCTCATCCACATTGGAGAAATAGGGTATTTTCAATGGAATGCCCAATTCCCCGGTAAAGGTAAATTTTTTGTCTCCTATGAAGTCATCGGGATCATTGGGGTCATTGGCAATTGTGTTGGCTGTTGCGGAAATGGTAACGGCAATGGAATTTCCATTCCCCGCGGCATCGCCGATTGCAACATTCTCGCTATCCTGCAACCGGAACACGAGCGATCGATCCGTTGTTGCCCGGTCATTGGGTAAAACCTGTTGCAATAAGGTCACTTCCGTTGATGCCCTACCTTGATTAATGGTAAACATATTGGTCTTGGGCAAATTAAAATCCTCCCCCTCTACAGCGTTATTCGCACCAGGGAATTCAACATGATAGGCCACCGTTATATTTTCTACAATCTGCGGGCCCTCGTAACGTAAATCGGCAATTACAGGCCCCCTTTGGGATCTGTCTACGGTCAAGTCCTGACTTGCAAAGTACACACGTAGTTCCCTATCCGATGGGGTCGTTACAATTCCGGGGGTATCATCGTCATCACAGCCCCATATTATCAATAGTATGGCCATTATGGCCATCACTCCTACAGTTCTCTTATCCATAACTCACAAATTGGTATTAATGCTATACAATGATTTGAATGATTGTTCGGCCCTCTTGGAAAAAAGGCCTGGTCCATTACTAAAACCGGGCCTTGAACCAAACTAACTCAACTAATCACTACAAATCTTTTTTACTAAAACTTACTATAAAATCACCTTTGGTCTTGGCCTTTTAGGGAATCCCTTTAATGGCCACATAGTCAAGGGAAGCGGTTTCATTTCCTGCTCCATTGGTAAAGGTTATCACCAATCTTCCTTCTTGTAACCTATCCTCAGGGAACGGGACCGAAACCAAGGTAGATTGGCCTGCAATGGCTTCCACTTCTTCCGCAAGTATCGATATTATGGGTTCTCCCAGTCCGTCTGCGGTTTCGTAAAATATTTCAATTCCATCGCCTTCTTCCCAGGAGGTTTCCCTAAAAAACACACGTGCTTCCAAAACGGCCCGGGTGACATTGGCGTTTAAATTGGTCATGGTATCAAATCGTAATGTGATCGTACCGTCCAAATCGGAGGTAACATAACCCTGTACCCCATCTTCAAATGGGAGTCCAAAATTCTCCGGTTCGGCGTTGATGGAAGTATTGTTGTAAACGCCGAGACGTTCTCCTTCCACAACAGTGGCATCACCTGTTTCATTCGTAAAGGACGCTGTAAACCCAAGTTCCGCTATATTTTGGGAAAAACTTACAAACGGGGATAAGGTATCGGGCTCAATTTCCTGGCGATTTATCAAAGGATCGGTGGGAACACCGGGTCTTGGATATCTAAAGGCACCACCATCATCACGCAGTCCAAAAGTGGGCACTTCCTCAAAGCTGGTAAACCCAAAAGTGGTCAATGGTATCGGTTCTACAACGGTAAATTCAATAGCTTCGGAAGTTTGCCCAGCCAATGATACGGTAACATTGGCGGTTCCGATTTCCAACCCACTTGGAACAACTACCGAAATGGAGTTGAAGTTGTTTTCGACAATCTCCACAGCCGAAGTATTGAAGCGTACTTCCAAGTTGGACGCCACGGTGCCAAAATTGGCACCATCAATGGTTACCAGATCCCCTTCCGAACCGGTATTGGGTTCCAATGACAAGATACTTGGAACCGTTGTAAAATTGGTGGTACTTATCCCAATCAACCCATCTATTTCAATGGCAATGGCACCCGAAGTAGCTTCAGCAGGCACCTGAACGATCAGCTCCGTAGGTGATACGCTTACAATAGTGGCAATAGCACCGTTTAGGGTTACTTGATTATTCTCGGGATCGGGATTGAAGTTTGTTCCCGTAATGGTAATTTCCGTGTCCACTATTCCCATTTCGGGACTAAAACCGGTCACTTCCGGGGCAATGGTAAAACCGTTGCTTGTCCCTTGGCCAAAAACGATCACAGTCAATTCCCCTGACAGTGCCCCTTCCGGTATGATAACCGTTAGCTCTGTGAGGGAAGCTGCGGTGACTTCCGCGTCAACACCGCCAAATTGTACCGTATTCTCTGTGGGAACTTCACTAAAATTCCCGCCGGTTATGACAATCGTATCACCAGGACTACCGCCAGTAGTGTTTAAGTCCGTAATCACTGGAGCACCCACTACGTTAAAATTGGGTCCTTCAACGGTTACTTGTCCAATGGAAATGGTAATAGGACCTGTCATTGCCCCTTCGGGAACCGTAACGATCAGGCTGGTACCATCTGGATTGGCTTCATCCACAATAGCCGCAGTTCCGTTAAAGCTCACCCTGTTGTTCCCTCGAACCGGGCTAAAATTGGTCCCCGATATGGTTACGGTGGTCCCTATATCGGATAAATCGGGTTCTATGGCCGTAATGGTAAATTCCGTCCGTTCCTCAGGAATAATTCTAAAGTCTTTCTCATCCTCACAAGATATAGTGGACATGCCAAATACCATGGCAAACAGGATGGAAAGGGTTACGATATACTTATGTGATTTTCTCATTTTCTATTCTTGTTTTGGCGGGTTATTCTGGAATATATACCAACATTTGATCCAAATAGACATCCTCGGCACCACTGTCGATATTGGTTTCCACAATTAGCGTATAGGCAACTACATCATTTAAAAAACCGGAATCTGCAAGATTCCACCTTTCCTCCAGCCCGTTATCGATGTCCGTTCCGCTTATGTTCAATAACTCCAGGGTTTCGGAACTTCCATCCGCTCGTTCAATTTCTGCAATGATGGTTAGGTTGTCCCCACTCTCATGGTCCGCTTCTATGGGGTAGTACTGTATCTGCACGCCCGAAGTTGGATTAGCGCTGTTGTCCACGGGAACCCGATCAAAAGTTAGCCTGAGCAAGCCATCCACATCTTCTATCTGGTATCCCTGAACACCATCCACAAATGCTCCTCCCACCGCATCCACGTCGGTGCTTACCCCTATTCTTTCGCTGGTAAAGCCACTATCACCGTCCACAAAGAATACCTCTGTCCTAAACCCAATTTCATCATCAACACCCGTTCCTTGTGCCGTATATTGAACTGCCCGTTCTCCAGGGTTGTTTGTCAATTCCTCACTCTCCGTTACACCGCCAGGTTTGGTATATGGCTCATCATTGCCAAAAGGTTCTTCAAAGGAGGTTCCCCTTAGTTTCTTTGGGGGTGGCAGGAAAAAGGAGAAATTGAAATCCACTGCCTGTCGCATGGCAGAGGCAAAGATTTCATTGGCGGTATCTCCCCCCACTATAGCGTTGGTATCGCCATCAAAGGCAGGTCGATTACCGGAAAAAACACCGTCCGGGGTGGTGATGGTTGCCAGAAACCGTAATGAAATGGCCGTATCAAGGTCATCCAAGGTTAGACCCAAGGCCGTTAAAACTTCTTGCCCGGTAAACTGTACCGTTCCGGGAAGTGCGTTCAGTACAATAAAATCATCAACAACAATATCCCCATAAATCAAGGATAGTGCATATGAAATAATATTGTTGTTGGGATCTATGACTTCGGCTGAAAAAGTCGCCTCATTAAAGGTCAATAAATTGAACCGTGTCGTTTCAAGGTCTTGGGCAAATTGGGCAAATCCACCACGGGCAAAATCTTCCTCGAAGATATCATCCGTTCCATCACAGGACAGCCCGAGTAAAACTAATGTAAGTATATATGCTTTTTTCATAATGGTTTTTTATTCTATGAAGCCTGCTGGATTGGTATCCCAAAACACCTGTACGGTGATTGGTCTTGCACTTAAATTGGTGTTGTTATTGATTGCGTCCGTTGGATAGGCAAACGTCCTTGGAAAAGGGGCTCCCGTAACTTCTATGGGGACCTGAAGGCTTGAAGGAAAACCGGTTCTCCTGTACCCATTGTAGGCTTCGGTGGAATTCCCATAGGAAGCAATGTAATATTCCTCCAGGACAATGTCCAGTTTCCCTTGGTCATCCGCAGCGTCATAGGCTGCCAAAACTTCTCCCACGTAGGCATCGACATCGTCCGACGTCGCCGCAAAATCAGAAGATGTAGCAACCCCATCGGCAAAGTTCAACACCTTGTCCATGGATTTTCTGATCCCAGACTCCAAAAATGCCCTGGGATCATCCGAAGTGCCCAAAGAGATGGCAGCTTCTGCCCGTAAAAAATCCACAAAGGACGATAGCAATATGGGCAGTATTCCCGCGCCCAATTGGTTGGGGGCATCCACACCAAAAACAATGTTATCGGGATCCGTGACAGGATTGTCCTCATCAAAGGCCCCTCCAACGGGATACAGGCCATAGATTGCCCTAAACTGCTGGTCCGAGGAATTTGGCCTTAAATCCCCATGGTCCCTTCCCAGGTAAGAGTTCCCCAAATAGCAAAAATCGAACATTGGGTCATTAACGCAAGGGATGGCCGAGGCTATAGGGTCAAGACTGGACTGTCTAAAAATATAGTAGCGGATTCTTGGATCGGGTTCGGATTTACCATTTAACAGCAAATTCATAAATGAATTTCCCATATAGGTGGCCTGTCCACCAACAATATAGCCATCAACAAAATTGGGATGTTGACTCAGCGGATCCGTTTGGGTGCTATAGCTAAATTGAAAATCATCAGATTCCGTTTCAATGAAATTATTTTGGGCAATCAGGGCATTTATAGCGGCCTGGTTCCCCATATTTACCAACATTTTCAATTGTAGGGAATTGGCCAGTCGAATCCATTTTTCCCTATCCCCCCTATAGTAGAGATCGTTTACGGGAGCCGGGGTACCCGCACTTAAGTCCTCCTTGGCACGGTCCAGCAGTTCCAATACGGAGTTATAAATCACTTCATCGTCATCCACAACGGGGTTAATAATACCTTCGGCCGCCGAATTGGCCTCGGAAAAGGGGATATCACCCAAATGATCTACCATGGTAACCGTTCCGTAAGCAATGATGATGTTTGAAATGCCCCTGTGAAAAAGCAAATTGTCGTCGTTGGCGACCAAATCGTCCAATGTGCTGGCATCTTCAAGAAATTCGTAATAATTGATCCACTCGGTATTTAAAACACCCTGGTCAGAAACCTCGGAGTAGGTATCATTCAGCACTTTGTAGCGCATCACCTCATCCGTTGTACGTTCAATATCCTGTAGGATATCCGCAAATTCAAGCTGAACCTTGTTCAACAAAAAATTGGGATCTGCTGAGGAAGGGGAGAGATTATCCGGGTCAATTTGAAATTCTTCGCCAAAGTCCGTGATTTCGCATGAAACAAATACTACTGACAGTAGCAAACCTATGATTTGTATTTTTTTCATCGTTGTGTCATTTAAAAATTAACCGCTATTCCAAAAGCATAGCGTCTGGTAGTGGGAAAGTTATTTCCAGCCTCGGCTGGATCAATGTTTGCCGACTTTGGAAAATTGGGTGCATAGAAGAAAACATTTCTACCGGTCAGGGTGAACAAGATGCTCTCCACAGGTAGTTTCTTGAAAACCGATCTATCCAAAGTATAGGACAACGCTACCTCACGAATTCGAAATACCGAAGCATCAAACGTGAAACCTTCTTCCGATTCGTAAAAATTGCTGAAAGCAACCCGGTTACTGTTCTGTTGGATGGTGTTTGGTATGGTATTTCCGTTGATATCCAATATGGGCTCCCCTGTTGCGGGGTCACCGTATACCCCGGGTATAACAAAAGTTCCTTCCCTATTTACGGTGGATAGTCCTGTACCCCTTTCAAAAAGTTCCTCGACCACCGGGGATATGGCAGTTCCTCCCTTGGTATATTCGAACTGTCCGGATAACGTGAAATTTTTATAACTGAAGGTATGGATTGTGGTTGCCGTCCAGTCCGGGATGACATCACCAATGATTTCATCCTGGAGCCCCACCTCATCACTTACCAAAAGTACCCCATTGCTCGGGTTTATTAGGGGATTGCCCTGGCTATCCCTTACCACATAAGAACCCAAACGTACTCCCAGGGATTCCCCTACTATGGCAGCCCGATCTCCGGCCGTATTCAGAAGTATGCGCTCCGCATTATTGGGCAATTCCACCACCGTGGTCTCAAAGGCCGTAAAGGCATTTCTAATGCTCCAGTTAAAATCCGAGTTTCTAAAGAGGTCTATGGACAAGTCTATTTCCAGTCCCTCGGTATCTACCCTACCTGCATTAATGGTTGTCTCGCGAAATCCGGTTTCGGGGGCCAATTCAGCATCAAAGATTTGATTCTCGGAAATCCTTTTAAATACCGATGTACTAAGGGTCACCACATTGTTGAAGAATTTACCTTCCAAACCAAGTTCTATTTCCCGGTGCAATTCCGGCTCCAAATCCGGGTTCGCCAATCTGGAGGGAAACGAATTGGTAACGATAAGACCGTCCTGGGGATCTTCAAAGGCCCTTGGGTCCGAAATAAGGAAATTCCTTGTCCTAAACCTTCCGGGAAAGCCGGCCGATGTAGCATAGGCTCCCCTAAGTTTTAAGTAGTTGACAACGTTTCCCCCAAAATCAAAAGCCGAACTTGGTATAAAGGACAACGAAACACCCGGGTAGAACAAGGTTTGATTGTCCTTTTCCAAGGTGGACGCAATATCATACCTACCGGATAGCCCTAAATACAGATAATCATTGTAATCAAAATCGAGTTGGGCGAATAGGCCAACCAGGTTGTCCCGACCAAACTGATAATCGGCATCACTATTGTTCCTGAAATTATCGGGCCTAAAAAAGTCAAATACAATCTGATTGGTAAATATGGATTCTTGGCTCTGATCCCGTTCAAACCTTGAATTCACCCCTAGTTGTGAGTTAAGCCCCAGCTTTTCCGTGAGGTCATATTCGGAGCTTAAAATCAAGGTGTTGTCCACCACAAACTCGGTTCCGGCCCCCAATTCCAAAGTCCCCGTATTTCGGGTAGCTTCATCAATGTTATTCCTTTCAGCTGGTGCGAGTCCGCCCCGGTTCCTATAATCAAAGATGCTTTCCGTCTCGGTCTGAAGTCCACCCCGGTACTTCAAGGTGTGATGATCGCCCAATTGATAACTTAGGTTGACACTTGCCGTGACCCGGCTAACCGTGCGCTCCCTACCCGTATTATTTAAGGTCCATAATGGGTTTTCGGCCTGTCTGTAGAAAACGTTTTCACCTGTCAAAGGATCTTCGAAAGGCAAATTATGGATATCCAAATTCCTCGGTATTCGGTACAAAAACTCAAATACATCCGTGCCGGACTGTGATGTTCTTACCCTTGTATTATATCCCAAAGCCGTGGACAGCAAAATCTTATCATTCAATCGTGCCGTACCACCAACATTAATATTGAACCGTTGAAAGTTGTTGTTTCCAATGATTCCTCCTTCACCTGTATAGTTCACGGACGAGTTAAAGGAAGCATTCTCTCCCGTGGCACTTACATTTACGGATAGATTCTGCCCTATTCCCGTCCTAAAAAAATCATTGACATTGTCCGGTACGGCAACAAAAGGCACCTCTACGCCCGAAAATTCAGGAAACCGAGGGTCAAATGCATAAGGGTGGGGAACAACATCCACATCACTGAAACGTGCACCATAGCTACCATTGTTTGCTATGGTAGCGGCATCTGTAATGAAATTGTTTCCTACACCATACTCGTTTTGAAAATCCGGTATGTTTGCAACGTTGTTGGTATAGGTTGTTTGGGAAACATTGACCTTAAAGCTCTTTTCGCCCAAACCGGCATTTCCACTTTTGGTCTCTATCAACAACACACCATTCCTACCTAGGCTACCGTACAAAACGGCGGCATTGAGGCCTTTTAGCACGGTGATATTCTTGATGTCATTGGGATCGATATCCAAAATAGTACCGTCAAAAGGAACATTGTTCAATACGATCAATGCCTCGTTCCCCTGGCTCAATGATAGACTACCCCTTACGATGATATCGGTATCCGCACCACTGCTCCCATTATCGGCCGTAATCCGTACCCCGGATATTTTACCTTGTAAGGTATTGGCAATATTTGCTTCAGGACGTCCTTCGGTTTCTTTGGTATCCACTTTGGAAACGGAATAGCCCAAGGCCTTTCTAGATCGGGTAATCCCTTGCGCCACTATGATCACCTCTTCCAATTCATTCGTGGTTTCCTTCATGGTCACATTCATGAACTGTTCTGTTGCCGGTAGCTCCAAGGGCGTGAAACCAATGGAGGTAAAAACCAGAATGGCACCCCGTTCAACCTCCAGGGTAAAATTGCCGTCAAAATCGGATGCCACACCATTGACCGTTCCCTTTTCCACAATGGATACTCCCGGCAATGGGACCTCGAAATTATCGGTCACCAGACCCGTTACCCTAATTTTGTTCTGTAATTGTAATGAGTCCGCTACCGAAGATTCCCCATTGACTGGAATCCTGGGGGCCTTTTTGTTGAGTATCACTTGTTTGCCCCTTATTTTAAAAGCGGTCTCGGTATTGTTGAACAATGAAATCAAAACATTCTGAATTCGAAGTTCTTCTACTTTAACCGATACTTCACGGGCTAAATCAACGTGTTTTACATTGTAAATGAACTTGAATTTTGTGGTTTTTTCAATTTCATCCAAAACCTCTGCGACCGTGCTATTCCTTAAATCCAAACTGATTCTGGTTCGCTGCGAATAACTATCATTGGCATGCATACAAAACACCATGGCCACAAGTAAGAACGTAGTTAGTTTCATCTTCAAGCTTAATTTGAAAGATGGAGCGTGACGCCTCCATTCAAATCGAAGTTTTTTCATATTTTTAAAGTGTTAATGTTTGGTTATTTCCTTTCGAAATAATCGCTTAATACAGCCGGAGAATGGTGCAACATTTTCCGGTTTTTGAGATTATTTTTCGTGTGCTGGCATTTTTAACTTCCTGCTGGGTTATTTTTCATTCATAATGGGTTCGTTTAGTTAGTTTATATAGATTACATTGTTCTCAATGGAATAATCCATGTCGTGGGTTTCTTGGAAATAGCTCAAAATATCCTCTATCGTTTCATTGTCAAAACTCGCATTAAAGACTTCTTGACCAAACTCCCTGTTCCTGGTGATGATGGTAACATTAAAAACACGTTCCAACTTTTTGGCTATATTATCGAAGGTCTGGTTTCTAAAGACCAGTACACTGTCCATCCAAGCGGTGTAAAAATCAGTGTTCACGGCACCTTTGCTTATACGTCCCGAGTGATGGTCCAACACACCCCGTGTACCTGGAGTTAGCTTAACTTTTTCGGGAGCATCTTCTTTAGAGAGATCAACAGCGCCCTCGATCAGCACAACTGAGGTCATTTCATCCTCTTCGTACAAGGAAACCACAAATTTGGTCCCCAGTACCTCAACATCCATTTCATGCGCATTAACAATAAAGGGATGTTCCTTGTCTTTTTCCACATCAAAGAATGCTTCCCCACTCAGAAACACCTCCCGTTTCATTTTAGGCAAAAACTTCACTGGATACTTTAATGAGGTCCCGGCGTTGAGATAAACCTTTGTCCCGTCCGAAAGGACCAAGTCAAATCGTTTACCATAGGGTACCCGTAGGGTATTGTACACTAAGGTTTCAACGTCCGAATTGCTCGTGTACCTAATTACATTTTTCTCCTGTTGGCCTACAACCATGCCGTCATCGTTTTGAACTACTTTGGAAACCAATGGGTTCAAAATCTCGGTTTTCCCATCTTCCAGCTCAAGCACAATGGCATCATCTTTCGGGACAATTTTACCGTTCCCTTGATCCGTGACAAAAAGGTATTCACTAAAAAAGTAGCCGATTCCCAAAACAAGGACCAATACGGCAGCATATTTCAGGATAGGTTGCATTCTTTTTATCCGTAAAGGACCAGGACGCTTTTCACTACGGATTTTTTCCCGAAGGACTTTTTGAAGTCCGGCAGAGGAAAATTCCTTTAGGCTGTACTCGGAGGTAAAGTTGGCGTGTACCAGTTCTGAAAATAAGTTTTCATTTTCAGGATCTTCAAGTAGGGTTTCAAGTTGTTTTCTTTCCTCTTCGTTCAACTTATCAGAAAGAAATTTAACAATAAGGTAATACGCTTTTTGGGTAGACATTTAACACCTTTTTAACTTAATACGAAGCAAATCGTCAACACCCTTTCTTTTTTTATGTTTTTTTTAAAAATTGTACATTTAGTAGTGAACAATCTGGACATTTAAGGATTCTTCCATTTAACCAAAATTCAACCCCTTTAAGAGGGCAGCATGGTTTTTATGCGTTCCCTCGTGACAAATCGTGTTCCGCTCTATGAATCATCAAAATAGACCGTATGTTGGAATTCAGGGAACATAGTGTTCTGATTGAATTTCTAAGGATGGGGGACGAAAGGGCATTTTCTTTCCTTATCCAGGAATACCATCATCTACTTTGTGTGTTTGCTTTTAGTTTAATACGGGATGAGGCAAAATCCCAGGATATTGTCCAAAATGTGTTTTTGAAGGTATGGGAGCACCGAGCGGGACTTAAACCCGAACAATCCCTAAAGGCATACCTTCATAAGCTTACCTACAATGAGTTTGTGGATACCTATCGAAAACAAAAGTCCATGTCCTCACTTGAAGAGCGCTACTTTAAAACCTTGAATTCGATAATGGCCCATGAGAATTCCGACAAGAACGATATACTCATTGAACTCGTTAATTCAGAAATCAACAAACTTCCTGAGAAGTGCAGGCGCATATTCGTGATGAGTAAAAAAGAGGGATTGACCAACCAGGAAATATCCCAATACCTCAACATCTCCGTCAAAACCGTAGAGGGACAAATCACAAAGGCGTTTTCAAGACTTCGGAAGCAACTTCGTCCAAAAATCCGAGCACTGCTTTTTCTCGTTTTTAAGGGAAAGTGAAACTTTTTGGACCAGGGACTTCCCATTATTCTTTCCATCCCCGGCAAGGCGAACAGGCCCAATACCTATGCACCTTTTACCTTGTATTTTACGTCACCGGGACAAAAAGCGCATCGATCCATAAGGTTTTCCTTTTTTCACTAACGAAAACATAAGTAACTTGTGTACCATTGGACCCTCGACAATATAAAAGAAAAGTAAGTATGGAAAAGTCTTTTTTAGCGGTATTGTTGGTCATTGGAAGCTTTGCAGGCATTCAATCCTCATGGGCACAACAGATGGAAACCGGTTATTGCGTATTTCAGGTACAAGGTGGGGCGATGTTGAACGACTCCATTGTCCTAAGCAAGGGTATGTTTATCAAAGCTGGTCATTTTCTGACATTGGACGAGGGGGATGAAGTACTTCTTACCGATACCAATGGTGTAATGTACGAATTGAAAAAAAAGGTCATTGTTCCTTATACGCGTATAAAGCGTTACACCAAAAAGGAAAAACAGGGGCCCTTTTCTTTCTCGTATTTGAAGGATATATGGAAAAAACTGTGGGATGAGAATGAAAAACAGGGCACTAATATAGTGTTGAAGTCGATCAATTCCGCATCCCAACAAAGTCCGCGAAATGACGTAAGCCTTTTCATGCGTGAAATTCCCTTTGTATGGACAAAACCAAATCCTACGGACCTGAACTACTTTTTTCTGCAAGAGGGCGATACAAAAAGTCCTTTTAAAATAGCCACCAATGGAAATACCATTGTGATTGGCCCACAGAGCATTTCCCTAAAACCCGACACCACCTATTATTGGTCCGTTGCGTCCGAACCCAACCCAAACCCAGAGGATTTGGAATACTATTCCTTTTATCTCCTGGGAGAAAAAAGTTTTGAGGAAAAGATGAAAGCACTTAGTGGGGTTCGTCTTGAGTTTGAACTATTGGGATTGACCGAGGAACAGATCAAACAAACTTTCTGTGAAGATAAAAGGCTATGCTTCGAGTAAAGTTGTAACATCAAATGATACGGTTTCCGGTTTACTTCCTTGTTTTTTAGGGTGACTTCATGGGCTTTATGTAACTTGCCCTACCGCATGCATTACGCAATTGTTGACATAGAAACCACTGGAAATGGTCTAAAGGGGAATAAGATCACTGAGATTTCCATTTTTAAATTCGATGGGGAGGACATTATTGATGAATTTACGAGTTTGGTGAATCCTGAATGCCCCATTCCCTTCTTTATTACGGGACTTACAGGAATCGACGACCAAATGGTGAGACGGTCACCTACATTTCATCAAATTGCCCATGAGGTCCTGGAAATAACCAAAGATTGTGTATTTGTGGCACATGCCGTTAATTTTGATTATGGGGTCATAAAGGAGGAATTCCGACAATTGGGTGTGGACTTTATCCGCAAAAAGCTTTGCACGGTTCGCCTTTCCAGAAAACTGGTTCCCGGTTTACAGTCCTATAGTCTGGGAAAACTGTGTTCCGCCATGGGTATTCCCATAAGAAATAGACACAGGGCGAAAGGGGATGCCGAGGCAACCGTTCTTCTTTTCAAACAACTTTTACAAAGGCCAAATGCCCAGAAAATCCTGACCGATTTTCTGAATTCAAAGAACCAAGAAGCTACCCTTCCACCTCATTTGGACAAAAAAATAGTGGACAAAATTCCCAATAAACCTGGAATTTATTTCTTCCTGGACCAGGTTGGCAGCATCATATATATAGGCAAGGCCAAAAACCTTAAAAAAAGGGTCCTCGGTCATTTTTATGATAAATCCGAACATGAGGTACGCCTATGTAGGGAAATTGCGAATATTGATTTTGAGCTATCCGGAAGCGAACTTATTGCATTGCTTATGGAATCTGCTGCCATAAAGGAGCATTTTCCCAAATACAACCGTGCACAAAAACGTATGGTAAAACGGTACGGTATTTTTAGTTATGAAGACCGAAATGGCATCTTACATTTAGGGTTTACGCCTACAAAGCAACTAACGAAACCCTTGGTGGCCTTTGGCAATCCAACCGATTGTCGGGTCTTTTTGAAAAGACTATGTGATGATCACGGACTCTGCCCCAAATACTGCCAGTTGGTACCCGCCACCCCAAGCAGTGGTTTATGTCTACAAAACAACTGTAAAGGCGACTGTCAAAACAAGGAGAACATTTCGGAATACAATTCCAAGGTCAGGAATGCCATGGCTTCCATTTCAAGGCCCATGGCACAATTGGTACTTAGACAACCGGGAAGAAATGCCCAAGAAAACGCATTTATCCTGATGGAAAACAATGTGTACGTGGGATATGGTTTTATCGATATGGCACATTCCATTTCTTCGATTGAGGACCTCAAGGCCTTTCTTATACCTCAAAAGAATACATTTGAGACCCAACGGATTCTGGAAAATGCCGTACTGAAAATGGATGATTTAAAAACCTTGTTTTAGATTATTTAGTACCTTAGGACAGCCAACATTAACTAACCAATATCCGTGCTTTCCAATGCAAAAAAAATTTTAGGTTTTGACGATACCTTATTGTCCATAGTAGGCATAATCCTCAATACTTCGATTTCCATGGGCATTTATTTTGGTGGGGCCCTGTTTGAAGTTTCTTTCGTTCCTTTTGTCCTAAGATGGACCATACAACTCATAGGAATATCCATTTTATGGATCATGACCAGAAATTTTTATATAGCAATCGTAAAAAAATATCCCGGATATACCAATAGGCATAGAAGATGGACCTTATTACCCTTATTATACCTTCCTTTTTGGGCATTAATGCTGTTTTCCATTTTGTATTTAAGGCCCTTGGCAGATGTAAAATTGCCCGGATATGCAGATCCATTTATTGGAATGGAAATCGTTGTGGGGGGCATCATTCTTCTGGTGGACATCTGTATATACGAATCGCTCCACATGTACGCTGAACTCAACGAGGTTAAAATCAAGGAAGAAAGAATGGAAAAAGAGCGGATATCCTCGCAGTTGATAAGTCTAAGAAATCAAATAAGCCCTCATTTTCTTTTCAATAGCTTAAATACGTTGGTTTATCTTATTGATGAGGATAAAGAAAAAGGAAAAGAATTTGTGCACAAACTTTCTTATATCTACAAATGTATTTTGGAAGCCTCGGACAAGGACCTGGTCTCCGTCAAGGAAGAAATGGAGTATATCAATGCGTATTCTGAACTGCTCAGTCAACGTTTTGGAAACAACCTAAACTTCAACTTTCAGATTGAAGACAACGAACGGGAAAAGAAAATTGTTTCATTGGCCCTTCAAGTAGGTATTGAAAATGCGGTTAAACACAATATTATTTCCAGAAAAAAACCTTTGACCATAGATGTCATTTCACAAAACGATTGTCTCATTGTAAGGAACAACCTGCAAAGAAAGTCCAATGACATGTTCAACAACGGTTTTGGGCTAAAAAATATAGCCAACCGCTATAAGTTATTAACCAATAAAAAAATAGAAATAGTAAAAGGAGAAAATGATTTCATCCTTAAAATCCCCCTCATCAAAATGTGACACTACGACAAAATTGGTGTCTCATTTATCAACTAAGTAATAATTTAAAACTAGGTTTGTGAATTCAGTTATAAAAATGGGGAAATTATTGAAAATAGTCATTGTAGAGGATGAACCAATATCTTCGGCATATCTTAAGAAGCTTATCAACGATTCCGGAATTGAGCATGAAATTGTCGCCGAACTCGATAGTATTGCGGATTGCCTGATCTTCTTTAGTGAACAACCGATTTACGATATCATTTTTATGGATATCCATTTGGGTGACGGCACCTGTTTCGAATTGTTGAACTCCCTGACCATAGAAAAGCCCATAATATTCTTGACCACGTTTGATTCCTATGCGATTGAAGCCTTTAGGTACAACAGTATCGATTACATCCTGAAACCGGCAAAGCTCCAAGATATCAATGACGCCCTAAACAAGTATTGGTCCTTTAAAAAAGTGGACGAGGACGAATATTTGGCCAGGATGGACCAGATGGTGTCCTCCATTTCAACACCCAAATACAAGAAAAGGTTTTTGGTACGGGTGCGGAATAAATTGAGACTTGTAACCTTAAATCAGATTACCTGTTTCTATTCCGATGAGGGACAGACCCATTTAGTGGACAAATCGGGGAATAACCATATTATTGATTATACCTTGGAACGTCTTGAGGAGTTATTGGACCCGGAGCAATTTTTTAGGATCAATAGAAAGATTACCGTTTCCATTGATGAAATCCATTCCGTTGAGGATTACTTCAACAATCGCCTAAAAATTCGATTGAACAGCAGGTTTAAGATGGATATGGTGGTCAGCAGAAATAGGGTCAGGGATTTTAAGAGCTGGTTAAAGGGAGTATCGTAATCGCTATTTTTTCATTTTATCGTACATTCTGGCCACAAAGACCAACCACACTATAAAGATCAGTGCAACTATAATTGAGTATATGAGGATAAAATCCATTATTTCTTATACTTCAGGTAGTTCATAAAACCTAAAATGGTTGGTGCCCAGAATGCAATAAAAATAGCATCCATCTTTTTTCCACTCAGGAAAAGTACTTCAGAGACAATGATAATTGAAAGCACAACCAATAGCATAATACAATTCATTGTCCCCACCCTCTTTACAAAACGCTTAAACATTTAAAAGAACCCGTAATGTTACCTTATAAAGGTAGGTATTAAAACGTAGAAAATGTTAACAATATTGTGATTTTCTTAACATTTTTTAGATCTTCCGGGACCCACAAAAAAAATGCCCCAAAAAAGGGGCATTTTCAACCAACTAAAATCAGGATAGATCAGAACTGAGCAGTCTCTGTGCTTCCTTTCATAGCTACTGTACTTGCCGTTCCGGAGGTAACAATATTTTGAACCGCATCAAAATAACCGGTTCCAACAAAGCCTTGATGTTTCACCGCTTTAAATCCTTCTTTTTGCAAGGCGAACTCCCGTTGTTGCAATTCGGAATATCCTGCCATTCCGCGTTCCTTGTACGATTTGGAAAGCTCGAACATACTGGTATTCAAGGCATGGAACCCTGCCAGGGTAATAAATTGGAATTTATAGCCCATAGCAGCCAGTTCCTCCCTAAAGGTTTCCATTTCCGCCACACTTAGTTTGGCCGCCCAATTAAACGAAGGGGAACAGTTGTACGCCAACATTTTATTTGGATATTGGGCATGGATTGCATCTGCAAATTTTCTGGCCTGCTCCAAATCCGGGGTAGAGGTTTCCAACCAAATTAGATCGGCAAAAGGAGCGTAACTCAATCCGCGGTCAATACCTTGTTCCAAGCCATTCTTTACATAGAAAAAGCCTTCCGGGGACCGCTTTCCTGTTATGAATTTATGATCGCGTTCATCAACATCACTCGTCAATAAGTTAGCGGCATCCGCATCTGTCCTTGCAATGATTACCGAAGGAACGCCCATAACGTCCGCAGCCAAACGTGCTGCTATCAATTTATTTATGGCTTCCTGGGTAGGCACCAATACCTTTCCCCCTAAATGGCCACACTTTTTTGCAGAACTCAGCTGGTCTTCAAAATGTACTCCGGAAGCGCCATTTTCAATCATGGACTTCATCAATTCAAAGGCATTTAGGTTTCCTCCAAATCCAGCTTCCGCATCGGCAACTATAGGCACCAAATAGTCCTTTTTTCCTTTGGTCTTATTGACCGTTTGTATTTGGTCCGCACGCAGTAAAGCATTGTTAATGCGCTTTACTACCATGGGGACACTATTGGCAGGATAAAGGGATTGGTCCGGGTACATCTCACCGGCCAGGTTGGCGTCGGCAGCTACCTGCCATCCGCTTAGGTAAATGGCTTCAAGACCTGCTTCCACCTCTTGAATGGCCTGGTTTCCAGTTAGTGCCCCCAGTCCCGCCACAAAATCCTGGGTCGTAAGCTTTTCCCATAATTTTTCGGCTCCCATCCGCGCAATGGAGTACTCAATGTCATAGGAACCGCGAAGGTTGATTACCTCCTCTGCAGTATAAGGTCTTTCTACACCTTTCCACCTTGGATTTACGGTCCAATCGGTTACCAATGCTTGAATTTTCTCTCTTTTTTCCATAATTTTAAATTTTCGAATTTGAAATGAATCCCAGCTAATGTTCGCCCATTTCTGGGATTTTTTATTGTTATAGTTAATTATTGATCCTTAGTTAAAGCTTATCGTAGGCCTCTAGGGTAAGGAATTCTTGAAACTCCCTGGATTTTACCAATCCATCAAAGAGTTCAAATGCCATATTAAACTTGGTATTGGCCAAGTTGGCTTCTCCTATTAAGTGTTTGATCTTTTCCACCTCCTCAGTAAAAATTCGATCATAGAGTTCGTTGGTGAACTTCCTACCGTCCTCCAATTGTGCCTGATACTTGCGCCATTGCCAGATTTGCGTTCTTGAAATTTCGGCCGTAGCGGCATCCTCCATTAAGTTGTAAAGGGCCACACATCCATTGCCCCGTAACCAGGCTTCCAGGTATAAGATGCCAACATTGATGTTTTTTCGAATACCGACTTCGGTAATGGTACCTTTTGGAATGGCAATTAAATCCGCTTCGGTAATGGTATCATTCTCCCTCATCTTATCCAATTGATTGGCGGCGGGCATATGCTTATCAAATTCGGCCATTGCTATTGGAACCAAGGCCGGATGTGCCACCCAGGTACCGTCATGGCCATTTTTAACTTCCCTTTCCTTATCAAGGCGTACTTTTTCCAGGGCGGCGGTATTGGCCACAGGATTGTCCTTAATGGGTATCTGGGCCGCCATTCCCCCCATGGCATGGATTCCCCTTTTGTGGCAACGCTGAATCACCAATCTGGAATAGGCGTCCATAAAGGGAACGGTCATCCCCACTTGGTCCCTATCTGGTAAAATGAACTCCGGGTGGTTCTTAAATTTTTTGATATAGGAGAATATATAGTCCCATCGACCACAGTTAAGGCCCACAATATGATTCTTAAGCTCATAAATGATTTCATCCAATTGATAACTGGCAGTAATGGTTTCAATGAGTACCGTGGCCTTGAAGGTCCCTACGGGAATACCCAAATACTCTTCGGCAAAAGTGAAAACCTCATCCCACCATCTTGCCTCCAGGTAATGTTCCAGTTTGGGCAAATAAAAGTAGGGAGCCGTACCATTCTGAATACGTGTCCTGGCATTATGGCAAACATAAAGGCCAAAATCCACCAAACTGCCCGAGGCCTCTTCCCCATTGATCAATAGGTGACGTTCATTGAGATGTAACCCACGGGGCCGTACCAAAAGAACGGCAACTTGGTCATTTAGTTTGTACGATTTTTCCTTTTTGATATCATAATAACTAATGGTACCCTTATTGGCATCAATTAAATTGTACTGCCCTTCCATACAGTTTTCCCAGGAGGGAGCATTGCTATCCTCAAAATCCGCCATAAAGGTTTTGGCACCTGAATTCAAGGCATTGATGACCATTTTTCTATCTACGGGACCGGTTATTTCCACCCTTCTGTCCTGTAAATCCTCGGGGATGTAAGGAATACTCCAATCTGCCTTGCGGGTTTGTTCCGTTTCCTTGGGGAATGTGGGAAAGGCCCCCCCATCCAATAGCGACTGTCTTTTTATTCGTTCCTGCAATAACTGCAATCTTCCTTTGTTGAACCGTTGATGTAGACCTACTAAAAATTCCAAGGCACCATCCGTCAGTATTTCGGGATAGTAGTTTGTTACCTCTTCAGAAAACTGTAACTGGGTGCTGGCAATCAATGTCTCTTCCATGATAGTATGTTTTTTGTCCATACAAGGATATTTCAATTTTTTGTAAAAAACAAGCGAACGTTCGCTAAATTGAAATAATTCGCAATTTTTATGGAATTCGCAAAATAGCCTATCTTTGATCGTGAATAATGGAAGAACAATACATTAAATTAATATTTGGGCTCAAACTCAAGCAGCTAAGACTCAAAAGAAAGCTATCCCTATTTGGGCTTTCCAAGCTTTCCGGGCTTTCCAAATCCTATCTGAACGAAATAGAAAAAGGCAAAAAATACCCCAAGACCGATAAGATTGCCCTGTTGGCCGAAAAGCTGGAAGTTCCCTATGACAGTCTTGTCTCTTTAAAACTGGATAAAAACCTGGCTCCCGTTGGCGCATTGCTGCGGTCCAATATTCTAAAGGAACTGCCGTTGGAACTCTTTGGGGTGAAAGAGGGTGATTTGATCGATATTGTGGCCAATGCCCCGACCAAGGTCAATGCTTTTATCAGTACGATCATTGAGATTGCCAAACAATATAATTTTGGGAAAGAGAGTTTCTATTTGGCTTCCTTAAGATCGTACCAGGAGGCCAACAACAACTTTTTCCCGGAATTGGAAAAGGCGGCCATGGATTTTGCAAAAGCCTACCAGATAGATTTAAGGGCATCCGTGGCCTCAAAAGAACTGGAAGAGATCTTGATTGAAGAATATGGGTACACCATAAACAATGAGAACCTAAGGGAGCATCAAGAATTGGACAATCTCCGTTCCGTTTTTGTTCCAAAGACCAAAACCCTTTTGGTCGCCGACCATGTGGACGAAGCACAACGCACCTTTATTTATGCCAAAGAGTTGGGATATAATTTCCTGAAGATAACGGAACGCCTGTACACATTTACGTGGATTTCCTTTGAAAGTTTTGATCAGGTACTGAATAATTTTTATGCCTCCTATTTCGCCGGGGCATTGATTATTCCACGAACACTTTTTAGAAAACATATCGACACCTTTTTGGGAAAACCAAAATTCGATAAGACGTTTTTAACAGGGATAAAGAACCATTACAATGCCTCCCCAGAATCCCTCTATCAAAGGTTGACCAATATTTTACCCAATGATTATCACTTGGAAAACTTGTTTTTTCTCCGCTTTGGCCATAAGAAGGGGAGCGATCGTTTTGACATTAACAAGGAATTGCACCTGACCCATAAGCATTCCCCACATGGAAATGAGACCGACGAGAAATACTGTAGAAGGTGGGTCTCCATCCGGGTTTTAAAGGAAATTGCCAAAAATGATGGGGAACACCATATGGATGTACAGATTTCCCATTATCCTGACGATGGACTTTCGTATCTAATCTTTGCTTCGGCCACAAAAGATCCCTTTAAAAAGAACGAATACCGAAGCGTGAGCATAGGATTGCAAATTAACAATGAGCTACGCAAAAAGGTACATTTCCTGGAGGATACTTCCATAAAGTCGTTCGAGGTTGGGGTCACCTGTGAACGTTGCGCCATAAAAGATTGTGAGGTCCGGGAGGCACCACCCACTATTTTAAATCATATGGAACGCAACAGGAGAACAGCGGTTGTTGTGGAGGAGCTACAACAAAAATTCAGTTAACCATTGGGTTTGATCCACACCTTTAGGACCTGATCTCCCTTAAGATATTGAAAACCTTCATGTAAATCTCGTTGTTCCACAGCATAGGGATAAAAAGTGATGGGCTCAATACAAACCATATTCCTGACTTCCGTCCAACACATAAAATGACCAAATCCTTCGGTTTTTATGGTGACTCTTTTCTTATCCTCCAAGGTAAGTTCATCATGGTCCGCTACCAGTAGTGCCCTACTTCCAACGGCCAAAACCTCATCCAAGGTAATGGTCTTTTCCTTGGTTACAATTGTTGGGTCCTTGGCATGTAACTTAAACGCCGGATGATAGCCTAACATAAAGGGCATGTCCCGTTCTCCCGAAATAGTGAAGGTAATTTCCAAAGCATCCCCATGAAGTTGAAATCGCTTTTCAAACCCAAACGAATAAGGCCAAACCAACCATTCCTGGGTAGATTTCCCGGGATACTTTGAGTTTTTTATGGGAGTTCCCGCCCTATATTCCTTTTTAAAGATTGCCGCGGTCTCCGAAACCGCGAGCAAGTCATAGGGAAATTGCCTCAAATGGCCATGCTGATCCTGGATGGCAGTGCCTTTGGAAACCTGCACTTGAAACCCTGCCTCATTTACTGGGCCAATGATAGGAAACATTTCCGTGTCCGCGCTTCCCCATCCCGGACTTCCCTTCTGATGGATGAATTCATGCCCCCCTACCTTATAACCGGTCAGTTCGCCGTCCGTTATTTGTACAATTTGATTCCCAAGCCGTAATTGTGTCATTTTTAATCGATCATTGATTGCAAAGTGGGTTTTTCCTCTTCAAATCATCCAAAAGACCATAGTTCAAAGTCCCCCCTGGGACTTCGCAGATATGGGTAAATGTTGTCTCAAGATTACTGGAACACCCAGCTGTTATTCTGGAATGATTTTTGATAAATATATCAAAAAATTGCACTTGGTTCGGCAGTTGTACATTCTTAAAAAGAGGGATATGGCAAAAAGCATTCAGAATATCTTTTTACCGCTTGGATTAAAGGGGACCATAGTGCTGTTGCTATTGGTATTGCCCCCTA
This sequence comes from Croceivirga sp., assembly GCA_028281025.1. Classification (GTDB taxonomy): domain Bacteria; phylum Bacteroidota; class Bacteroidia; order Flavobacteriales; family Flavobacteriaceae; genus Croceivirga. Next base: position 162,093 of record JANQKR010000031.1, on the reverse strand, counting down.
TTGCCACAATTTTCGCCCAAGAGAATAAGAAACTACAGCTTTTAATTGCTGATGCCGAAACGGCAAAACTATCGTTCATTGAATCCAATCCCGACATGGAAGACCTGTTTGCAAATACCTATGGATATGCCATTTTTCCCAATTTGGGAAAAGGCGCTTTTATCCTAGGGGTTTCTGCTGGCAGTGGTTTGGTATGGCAAAACGAAGAACTCATTGGGGAAGCGAAACTACGGGAAGTCAGTGTGGGCCTCCAATTAGGCGGACAGGCTTTCCAATTAGTGATTTTTTATGATAATGACGAGGCGTTCAGTCGCCTTAAGGCCAATAAAATCGAGTTCAGGGCGCAGGCCGCAGCCTTGGCCGACAGCAAAGGCACTTCCACAAAATTGGAAATGGCGGAGGGAATACAGGTTTTTGCAAAGCCCAAGAAGGGGATTATGGGAGAGGTGGCCATAGGGGGACAAAAATTTAGGTTTAAACGATTTGACAAGCCCATAACCACAAAGGAACCAAAGAAAAAAATCAGTGTTGATGATTATTTTGACTATTAGCCCCTTGCCCTTCACAGATCTATAAGAACCCCTGGGCGCGCATCCAATCGTCATTATATATTTTCCCTACATAACGACTTCCATGATCATGGAACAAAACGACCACCACATCATCTTTGGTAAAATGTTCCTTAAGCTGTAGCACGCCTTTTATGGCCGCTCCGGCAGAATTCCCCAAAAACATACCCTCCTCCTTGGAAAGGCGTTGTGTGAATACCGCAGCGTCTTTGTCCGTTACCTTGGTAAAACCATCAATAATATCAAAGGCTACATTTTTAGGTAGGATATCTTCCCCTATTCCCTCGGTTATATACGGATAGATTTCATTCTCATCAAAAATACCGGTTTCATGGTATTTTTTAAAAACCGAACCATAGGTATCCACTCCCCAAACCTTTACTTCAGGGTTTTGTTCCTTTAGATATTTGCCCACTCCGGAAATGGTTCCCCCCGTTCCAACACCTACCACAAAATGCGTCACCTTTCCTTGGGTCTGTTGCCAAATTTCCGGGCCCGTACTTTGATAATGTGCTTTGGTGTTTGAGGGATTGTCATACTGATTGACATACCATGCGTTGGGAATCTCCTCTGCCAATCTTCTGGCCGTGGAATAGTAACTTCTTGGGTCGTCCGGGGCAACGTCCGTTGGACAGACATGGACTTCACTTCCCACAGCCCTAAGTATGTCCATTTTTTCCTTGGATTGCTTATCGCTGATGACACAGATCATACGATAACCTTTTACGATGGCCGCCAGGGCCAAACCCATTCCCGTATTGCCCGAAGTTCCTTCTATAATGGTTCCACCCGGTTTAAGGCGTCCATCGGCCTCGGCATCTTCCACCATTTGCAATGCCATACGGTCTTTGACCGAATTCCCTGGGTTAAAAGTCTCATACTTGGCCAAAACCAAACAGGGAAGTTCAGCCGTTATTTTATTAAGCTTTACCAATGGCGTATTACCAATGGTTTCCAATATATTCTCAGCATATTCCATAACGGGTGCAAAGGTAGGCTTAAGAAGTCAGAAGTACGAATTTAAAAGTAGGAAGTGGGAGGTACGAAATTTGAGGTACGAAGTACGAAGTACGAAGTACGAATTGCGAATTGCGAAATGCGAAGTGGGAAGTGGGAATTGCGAAATGCGAAGTGGGAAGTGGGAAGTGGGAATTGCGAAATGCGAAGTGGGAAGTGGGAAGTGGGAAGTGGGAAGTGGGAAGTACGAATTTAAAATGGGCATCTTTAAAATCTTTGGACCTTCAGAATTCAATAAAAATATTTAGTTTGTAATACAAACTACATTACTTTTACAAAGTAATTTGCAATCTTTTTATATGGAAAATACTGAAAAACTTCATCCAGCAGAAAGTTTGGCCATTATTTCAAAGGCAATGGAGCAAACTAAAGAGAACATTAAAGAGCAGGGATTTTACTTTACACTATGGGGTTGGATAATCTCAATTGCGGCATTCTGCAACTATCTACTCGTTACACTTACCGACCTTAAGTACCATTACCTTCCTTGGTTGGTGTTGATTCCCTTGGGTTGGGCAATAAGTATTATCCACGCCATGCGAAGGGAACGAAACAAACATTATGAAACCTACTTTGAAGTTTTTCTAAAATACCTATGGGTTGTCATCGGTATTGCATTTATACCTATTGTATTCATCGCGATACAATTAAAAACAAATCCAACGGGTTTTGTACTTCTTTTAGCGGGAGTTGGAACATTGATTTCAGGACTTACCATGAAATTTAAACCTCTTAAAATTGGTGGAATCATCTTTTTCCTATTTACAATAGCGTCACTGTATGTTAATGAGGCCACTACACTTTTGCTAACAGGTTTCGCCGTAATCATTGGTTATTTAATTCCAGCTTATTTATTAAAAAACGCCAAATAGCCATGTACGACGATTTGGATCCAGTACTTAACCAACAAGTACGTCTTGCCGTGGTGTCCATTCTAATCAAGGTCAAAAAAGCTGATTTTACCTTTTTGCGCGAACAGACGCGCACAACCCAGGGAAATCTAAGTCATCAATTAAAAAAACTAAAAGAGTCAGGTTACATCGATATTGATAAGACCTTTGAAAATAATTACCCTAAAACATATTGTAGACTTTCTGAAAAAGGAAGAAATGCTTTTGAGAACTATGTTCATCAAATGAAAAAATACCTGAATTTAAAGTATTAGGCATATTGTTGAGCAATCAGGAAAAAATGAAAAATTATACTATGAATCCCTGCTACGCGGCATCTCACATCCAATTTCCAACACCCAGCATCCAGAATCCAACACCCAACACCTAACCACTAACCACTAACAACTAACCACTAACCACTAACTACTAACTACTAACTACTAACAACCCTACTCGAACTTAATGGCCTTCACAGGGGAAATTTTGGAAATCGCATAAGAGGGTACCAAAAGCATTAAAAGGCAGAGTACCATGACACCTATATTGAGCAATAGGATATTAAAAAGTGATAGGTCCACCGGGATATTGGTAACATAGTATTCCTCGGGATTGGGGAATTTTAAGAACTGAAACCTTTGTTGCATAAAAATAAGTCCAAGTCCTATGATATTCCCCCAAAATAGACCTAGGCCTATGAGGTAAGTGGCATTGATCAAAAACACTTTGCGTATGGTCCAATTTTGGGACCCCAGCGCCTTTAGTATCCCTATCATCTGTGTGCGCTCCAGTATAAGGACCAAAAGAGCGGTAATCATATTGATTCCTCCCACAACGATCATAATTCCGATGATGAGCGCCGTATTCAAATCAAACAACTCCAACCACTCAAAAATCTTAAAATATTTGTTTCCAAGGTTTTGGGTATCCAAACTGGAAACCGTTTTTCCATAGATTTCTGCAGTTTTCTGCTGTAATTGATTAAAATCCTGTAAAAAAACTTCAAAGTGGCCCACTTGGTCCGCTTCCCATTTATTCATTCGTTGGATATGCCTTAGGTCAATCAAGACATAACTGGCATCCAATTCCTCAAATCCACTTTGATAGATTCCCTTGACCTTGAACCTTCTATTATTAGGGGGTTTCGAGAGGTCACCATCCTTTAAAAAGATGGAAAGATAGGTATCCCCAACATTTAGGTTGAGCTTATTTGCCAACGTTTGGGAAATCAAGGTTTCCTCATTCAATCCCCCGGAATAATCCGGCAGTTCCCCAACTACCAAAAATTCTTCGAAATTGTCCCATTTGAAATCCGCCCCGACCCCTTTGGCCAAAATACCTTCAAAGGTTTCATCGGTCCTGATAATTCCCGCCCTTACGGCCACTCCTTGCACATGTGCAACGCCATCAACATTGGTAAACTCTGGATAGAAATCCTGATTCAACGATACGGGGGTTACCGAGACATCGGAACGATTGTTGTCATAGTTATAGATTTGGATGTGCCCATTGAAGGCCGCAATCTTTTCCCGAATCTTAAGCTTGAGCCCCAGGCTTGTGGCAATGGCGATCAACATCATGATCAATCCAATGGCAATAGCTGCTATGGCTATTTTTAGGATTGGTGCGGAAATACTATTTTTAGTTTCCTTACCGGTGATGAGTCGCTTGGCAATAAAAAACGCTAAATTCAACGGATGTCGATTTTTTCTATTTTCAAAGTTACTGTTTTAAGCCTATGTTTTTGTTTTGTGTCCTGCGGGCAAAAACAAAATCCAAAACCTGCGGAGGAACGAAGGGGAATTGTTGTTGCAGCTAATAGGACTATGGACTATTTGCCTCTGCTACAGGACCAAAAAGTAGGGGTTGTGGCCAACCAAACATCCGTGGTTTTTCATTCTGATGGATACACCCATTTGGTGGACTCCCTGCTTTCCCACAACATAGCAATTAAAAAAGTCTTTGCCCCGGAACACGGTTTTAGGGGTAAGGCAGACGCCGGGGAAAAAGTTAGTGACGGGGTGGATACCAAAACTGGGTTACCCATTATTTCACTGTATGGAAAAAACAGGAAACCTTCCCAGGAACAGCTACAGGGCCTGGACATTGTACTTTTTGACATACAGGATGTTGGCGTCCGATTTTACACTTATATCGCCACCTTACAGCTGGTGATGGAGGCCTGTGCCGAGGCCAATGTTCCATTGGTACTGTTGGACCGCCCCAATCCGAATGGGCATTATGTTGATGGTCCCACTATGGCCCCGGAACACACCTCTTTTTTGGGGATGAACGAGATACCCTTGGTCTATGGAATGACCATTGGTGAATATGCGCAAATGATCAATGGGGAAGGTTGGCTGGAGAATGATTTGAAAGCCGATCTCACCGTGGTTCCTTTGGAAAACTACCATCATGAATCCGAGTATTCCCTGTCCATTCGTCCTTCCCCTAATTTACCCAATGACACGGCCATCACCCTTTATCCAAGTTTAGGTCTTTTTGAGGGGACCAACATCAATTCTGGACGAGGAACGGAATTCCAATTTCAACGCTATGGCGCTTCTTTTTTGGATAGTACTGCTTATGATTTTAGTTATGTTCCCAAACCGAATTTTGGTTCCAAATATCCTAAGGAAGAAGGCAAGACCTGTTTCGGAAAGGACCTATCAACACATTCCAGAATGCAGGAAGTCTCCTTGCAATGGCTCATTGATGCGTATCAAAACTGTACGGACAAGTCCAGGTTTTTCAACACTTCGGGATTTACGAAACACGCCGGCACCTCAACACTCCAACAACAAATTGAAGCCGGACGCTCCGAAGCTGAAATCAAGGCCACATGGCAAAAGGACCTAAACCGCTTTCATTCCGTGAGGAAAAAATATTTGTTGTACCCTTAACACCTGTTTTCTAAATTTTGTGTCCTACGCTACAAAATGCAGTGTAATCAAAGGGTAAACTATTGATGCTGTTCCTGCACCACTGTGGTTGGCCTCCTATATTTATTAAAAGGCTGTTTTAAGAGTCCATCGATACTGCTATTCTCCTTTTCATCGGGAAAGGTATCCACCCCATAGATGATCTTTTCGGGCTCCAAATACATGTATGTCCCAAACAATCTGTCCCAAATGGAAAAAATATTGCCGTAATTGGAATCCGTATAAGGCAAAACGTAGTGATGGTGTACCTTATGCATATCGGGCGATATAATAATCCAACTCAGGGCCTTATCCACTTTTTTGGGCAGTTTGATATTGGCGTGATTGAACTGCGACAGTACCACGGAAAGGCTTTGATACAACATAATGATTCCTATGGGTGCCCCCACAACAAAAACGCCGATCAATGTGAATAGATATCGAATAACACTCTCCAAAGGATGATGTCGATTGGCCGTTGTCGTATCCACGTGATGATCGGAATGGTGTACCAAATGAATCATCCATAATGGTTTTACCTTATGCTCCACCAAGTGGGCCGTATACGCACCTATTAAATCCAGCAATAGCACCCCCGCGAGGACATAGAGCCAGAGTGGCATTTCCGGCAACCAGTTGATAATACCAAAATCATTGGCCACGGTCCAATCCGACGTTTTGAGCAATATAAAGGCCAGTGGTAAATTCACAATAATGGTGGTAAGGGTAAAGAAGAAGTTGGGTATGGCATGCCGCCATTTTTTATATTTCACTGAAAACAGCGGAACTATTCCTTCCAAAATCCAAAAGAACGTAATTCCGCCCACCAAGATCAAACTACGGTGCAAGGGCGGAATGGTCTCAAAATAACGTATCAATTCTTCCATACCCTAAAAATACAAAAACATCAAGTCTTGATCCTGGCCTTCATGGCTTCCACAATATTGAAGGCTGCAGGGCAAATCGCCACATTCTTTAATGTAAGATGACTGATTTGATGGAACTTCTTCCGATCCGTATGGGGAAATTCCCGGCAAGCTTTGGGCCGTACATCGTAAATGGAACAATGGTTATCGCTATCCAAAAACGCACAGGGCAGCTGTTGCAACACATAATCATTATCTTCATCCATCTTGAGATAGGCCTCAACAAATGCCGAGGGTTTCATTCTAAAATGTTTGGAAATACGATTGATGTCCGTATTGGTGAACAATGGTCCCGTGGTCTTACAACAATTGGCACATTGTAGGCAATCCGTTCTGGAAAACTCGGCTTCATGCAACTCCTGCATCACATAATCCAAATCCTTGGGCGGTCTCTTTTTTAACTTTTGGAAAAACTTTTTGTTCTCCGTCCGTTTTATGGCCGCAGCTTTCGGTAAATCCTTAATTACTTCTTGCATCCCTGCAAACATAAAAAATGAAGCCCAAACCTTTTGCATCAATAAAAAGTTACACCTTTGGAAAATGGATGTTTTTGGAATGGCCCTACAAGACTATTACGCTGGAAATTACACCGAAGATATTTCCACAACCTCTTCCCTGGATGAAAATGATGTCCTTCCCCTGCCCTATTTGTTTCGGGATTTTGGACAAATGCCCCTAATTGAGCAAGAGGCACTGCGGCTTTCAAGGGGACGCGTATTGGATATTGGTTGTGGTGCTGGAAACCATTTGCTTTATTTGCAGGAAAAAGGTCTTGATGCCATTGGCCTGGACCAATCCAAAGGCGCCATCGATATCTGCCAAAAAAGGGGGGTGAAACACACGGTTTGTACGGATATACGCAACTATACTGGAAAAAGGTTCGATACCCTTTTATTACTGATGAACGGTATTGGAATTGCAGGTAAATTAAGTCAATTGCTCAAATTCCTTGCCCATTTAAAACAACTGATATCGGTAAACGGCCAAATATTACTGGATTCAAGCGATATTATCTATATGTTTGATCAAGACCAAGATGGCGGGTATTGGGTTCCCGGAAACACGGATTATTACGGAGAGGTTCAGTTCCAAATGCAGTATAAAAATAAAAAGGGTCCAATTTTTGATTGGCTCTACGTGGATTTCAACACCCTGCTAACGTATGCTAAAAAGGAAAACTTTAATTGTGAGTTGATAGTTGAAGGAAAACATTTCGACTATTTGGCCAGACTTACCCTTTAAATGAATACTAGATACAAAGCAGAACCGTTTGTACTAAAAATAAACTATGAAAAAGATTTTTGCCCTTGCCTTACTTGCCTCGCTCTTCTTGGCAAGTTGTTCTTCCAATGATAATGACAATGGTCCCGCGGCAAATACCCTTTCTTTCGAGAGTACTGAAATCACCATTAATGAAAACGCCGGTACGGTTACCTTCCCTGTAAGGCTCAGTGGGAATGTTGAAGGAGGGTTCACCGTAAACTTTGAGACCAGGGACGGAACGGCGACCCAACCCGGCGACTATACCAGTAACACCGGAACCCTTACTTTTAATGGAAACAATGGGGAGAGGCAGAATATAGTAATCAATATCAATGAAGATACCTTTAGGGAGGACACCGAAGACTTTATTGTAGCACTCTCGGGAATCTCTACAAACCAAATTGATATTGATCCTGCTACCGCCACGGGGCTAATCCTTGATGACATCGACCTATCCGGGAACTTATTGTCTTCCGGGAGTTCTGCAAATGATATCCTGACCAATTCCAATTTTGACAGGCTTCTTGTTCAAATAGCATATGTAGACGGATTTAGACCCACGCAACAGACCATAGCGAATTTTTCCGACTATCTGAGCGAGCGTACGTTTAAACAAGATATTGAAATCGACTTTTTAGAGCTTGACTCTCCTGAGGAAGAAACACTTACCTTACAGGAAATTGCAGATTTGGAGTCTGAAAACAGAACGGCCTACAACAATGGGACCAACACAATGGCAATTTACATTTATTTCGCCGATAGTCCTTCTGATGGGGACGACCTTGATCGGGGCCTTGTCACACTTGGTGCGGTTTACAGAAATACTTCAATGGTGATTTTTGAACAAACGATAAGAACCCTCTCCTCAAGGAGCGGCATTCCCCTTACGGATGTTGAAACCGCCACCTTAAACCATGAATTTGGCCACCTTTTTGGACTGGTGGATTTAGGCACCGTTCCAGTTAATGACCATGAGGACATTCTTCGCGATGCCGACGGAAATCCCGTTTTGGATGAAAACGGCAATGAACAGGGCAATAACCATTGCAATGTGGATGGTTGTCTGATGCAAGCCCAATTGACTTTTCAAGCCCCAGCGGCCCTGAGAGCTTTTATGGCTTCCACCAAAGAAGAAATCGTCTCCGCGTGCTCCCTTTCGGGAATTGCAATGATCCGATTATTGGAAGATAGAGCTGCCCGTGGTCTGAGCACCGTTCCCAACTTGGATGCCGAATGTATTTTGGATTTACAGAATAACGGAGGTCGCTAGACCATTCTTGCACACCGTATGATCACATAACCCCTGCCCAAAAGCAGCGCTGCGCTACCCTTGATATCCCCGGGAGCAAATGCCTTCATTCCGCAATCCCAGGATAGTCGGGATTTTTGGCTTTTCCAATACCTATTGGCCTCAAAAAGATTAGAGGATGCTTTACCCAAAATTTCCCATAAACAGTTCCGAATAATCCCTACCTTTCGATAATTTGATTATCCATAATACACAACCGCATGAAAAAAATTATTCTATTCCTGTTTGTTTTACTTTCAATACAGGTCCTTCCACAACGGAAGAAAAAATCCAAAGCGCAATCCGAAAACAAATCCATTTTAGGGAAAGCGGATCTGTCCGGCCTAAAATTTAGGAGTCTAGGCCCTGCACTAACTTCAGGTAGAATTTCGGATTTGGCCGTAAATCCAGACAACTTCAACGAATATTACGTTGCCACCTCCTCGGGAGGGGTTTGGAAAACCGACAATGCCGGAAATACCTTTCGACCCATTTTCGACGGAGAAGGAAGCTATTCCATTGGTTGCATTACCCTCGATCCAAACAATTCAAATATCGTTTGGGTAGGTACGGGCGAAAATAACAATCAGCGTAGCGTATCGTACGGAGACGGTGTATACCGATCCAAAGACGGAGGAAAAAGCTGGGAGCATATGGGATTGAAGACCTCTGAACATATCGGCAAGATCATTGTGCATCCCGATAACTCCGATGTGGTCTACGTGGCCGCCATTGGCCCATTGTGGAGTTCCGGGGGCGAGCGCGGGCTGTACAAGACAGAGGATGGAGGTGCCACATGGAATGCCGTTTTAACGGTCGATGAACATACCGGGGTAAACGATGTGGTGATGGACCCACGAAATCCCGATGTTTTGTATGCAAGTGCTTTCCAGAGAAGGCGTCATGTTTTCACCTATGTGGGCGGTGGGCCCGGTTCTGGAATTCATAAGTCCGAGGACGGCGGAAAAACCTGGAATAAAATCAACAAGGGTTTGCCTTCCACCATGCTGGGCAGAATTGGCCTGGCAATTTCCCCTGCCAATCCCGAGTATTTGTATGCGATTGTGGAAGCGGCCCAGGGAAAAGGCGGGTTCTACATTTCCACAAATCGCGGAGCATCCTGGGATAAAAGAGGTGACTATACGACCAGCGGAAATTACTATCAGGAAATTATCGCGGACCCGGTCGACCCAAATCGGGTTTATGCCATGAACAATTGGATGCGCGTTACCAGTGATGGAGGAAAGACCTTTGATTATGTAGGGGAGGATTTCAAGCATATCGACAACCACGTCATTTGGATCAACCCCAACAACAACAAGCACCTGCTATCGGGAAATGATGGCGGCATATACGAATCCTGGGACAGTGGAAAACATTGGTCATTTAAACCGAATTTGCCCGTTACCCAATTTTATAAAGTGGCCGTTGATAATGCAAAACCCTTCTACAATATCTATGGGGGCACCCAGGACAATTTTAGCCTAGGCGGCCCCTCTAGGACGGTGAGTGGTAATGGCCCAAATAATTTCGACTGGTTCATCACCCATGGAGGCGATGGCTTCGAATCACAGGTTGACCCCGAGAATCCAAACATTGTCTATGCCCAATCCCAATATGGCAATTTGGTACGCTATGATAAACTAAGCGGGGAGGAAAAGGGGATTCAGCCCAAGGAAAGGAAAGGGGAAAACAGCTACCGATGGAACTGGGATGCCCCCTTGGCCGTAAGCCACCATAAATCCGGTAGGGTATATTTTGCTGCGAACAAGTTGTTCAAAAGCGATGATATGGGGAACCGTTGGGAAGTCATCAGCGATGACCTTACCCGCAATCTCAATCGTAACCAACTGCCGGTAATGGGTAAAATATGGGGGGTTGATGCTGTGATGAAAAACCAATCCACCTCGCCATATGGAACCATTGTGGCCTTTTCGGAATCGCCAAAAAATGAAAACTTGCTGTATGTAGGTACCGACGATGGTTTGATTCAGATTACAACGGACGGAGGAACAAACTGGCGAAAAGTTGGGACATTTCCTGGAGTTCCCGCCAGGACCTATGTCAATGCGGTATTTGCTTCCAAGCATGATGAAAATGTGGTCTACGCTTGTTTCAACAATCATAAAAATGGTGATTTCAAACCCTATGTTTATGTCAGTAGGGACAAGGGGGCCACTTGGACTTCGATAAGCAATAACCTTCCCGAGAGAGGATCCACATATGCCATTGAAGAAGACCATATCGATGAAAATTTGTTGTTCGTCGGCACTGAATTTGGTGTTTTCTTTTCCGATGATCAAGGTGGCGAGTGGAAGCAATTAAAGGGTGGTTTACCCACAATTGCGGTGCGCGATGTTGCCATTCAGGAAGAGCACAATGATTTGGTGCTGGGCACCTTTGGAAGGGGTTTTTATGTATTGGATGATTATTCTGGCCTACGGGGCATCCAAAAAAAGCTAAATGACGAAGCCACCCTCTTCGGTGTCCGTGATGCACTTCAATTTGAGATGTCCTACCCTTTGGGCCTACCTGACAAAGCATTTATGGGCGATAACTTTTTCATTGGTGATAACCTGGGTGCCGAAGCCATTTTTACATGGTATCTAAAAGAGGATATTAAAACCAAAGCCAATCAACGTAAGGCGGCTTCCAAGGACTTGGTCAAAGAAGGAAAGGATGACCCCTATCCCACCTATGAAGCCTTGAAAAACGAAGCCCAGGAAATAGACCCCCAATTGGTACTTACCGTAAGCGATGGCAAAGGGGATATTGTGCGTAAACTGTTCGCTTCCCCAAAAGCTGGTTTAAAAAGAATGCATTGGGATTTGCGCTTTGCATCACAAGAACCCATCAATTTTGACAAACCCCCATTTTATAATCCTTTCGGGGGTGAAAACAAAGGGGCTTTAGTTCCTCCGGGCACCTATACCATTGCACTTTCAAAAATTGTGGACGAGGTGGAGACACCCCTTTCGCAACCTGTTTCGTTTGAGGTGGTCCCTTTAAACAATACGGTACTTCCGGCTACCGACCGGCAAGCGTTGGCGGAATTCCAACAAGAAGTAAACGATTTATCGGGGAAGGTAAGAAGTGTTCGAAACTCACTTTCCGAGCTGTCAAAGGAGTTACGCTATATGAAAGAGGCGATCAAGCGCACACCTACCTCACATATTGACCTCATGAAAGGATGGAAAGCTTTGGATCGGGAGTTATCCGAAATCCGAAAAAAAATCAACGGGGATCGAATTGCCAATCGTTTGGATATGGGGACTCCCCCTTCCGTGGGGAGTAGGGTAGGCTATTTGGTGTATGAACAATCGAACTCGACAGGAACGCCCACCCATACCCATAAAAGCACGTTTGCCATTGCCAAAGAGGAATTTGCACCAGTGTATGAACAAGCCAGGAATTTGGTGAATACCAAATTTGATGCCTTTAGGAAGCGGCTTAAGGACGTTGGAGCACCATATACTCCTGGTAATATCCATTTTTTGGAGTAGGAAAAATAGTTGTTGTACAGAAGGAGTAGCCGTTGCGCTACTCCTTCTGCTCTAATATGGTCCTGCCTTTCAATGAGGCATCCCTTTTTTAAAAAAACTATAGTAATTTCCGAGTAGTATAGCAAACCATGGAAAACCCAGATTTTAAGTTAACGAACCAAGTCGTGGTGATAACAGGGGCCAGCAAGGGTATTGGTCGGGGTGTATCAAAAGTACTGGCTCAAGCCGGTGCCCAGGTGGTGTTATGTTCCAGGAGCGAAAAGGAGTTGATTGCCCTGGAAAAGGAAATCCATAAAGAAAATGGCAAGGCTTCGGTTTTTCTGCTGGACCTCAATTCGGTTCCCAATATCAAAAGGACCTTTGCCGAGATCCATAAGCGCTTTGGACGATTGGATGTTTTAATCAATAATGCAGGTCTCGGATATAACCATGCAGCCTTGGATGTAAAAGAAGAAGACTGGGATAAAATGATGGACGTTAATCTAAAAGGGGTATTCTTCAGCTGCCAACAAGCAGCAAAATACATGATCAAAAGTTCTTATGGCCGTATTATCAATATGAGTTCACAGGCGAGCCTTGTGGGTATTAAGGACCATGCGGTATACTGTGCTTCAAAAGGTGGTGTCAATTTATTGACCAAAACTTTGGCCTTGGAATGGGCGGATAAAGGTATCACGGTAAATGGAATAGCGCCTACCTTCACCTATACCCCTGGGACGGCGGAACGTTTGGATGATCCTGATTACCTGGCAGGTGTATTGAATAGAATCCCTGTGGGAAAAGTAGCCTCGATTGAAGATATTGGAGCAGCAATTCTCTACCTGTCAAACACCCATTCCGGCATGGTCACAGGGACTACCCTTGTTATTGATGGGGGTTGGACCTCACAATAACCCATACTAAAATAGCTTCGGGGTACCGTACAGTTCCGGTAGCCTGGAAAACCTAGGGAATGTTCAAATACTTATGGGTCTGTAGGGATACCTTCCATTTGGGATTTTGCATCACATAATCCACAATCAAGGGGGTTACCTTCTCCCGCACGCTCCACTCCGGTTGTAAGTACAATACACAATCTTGCCCCACGTGTTTCGCGTGTGTTTCGGCAAAGGCAAAATCACTTTTGTTATAGACAATGACCTTAAGCTCGTGGGCCTTGGAATGAATGTCCCCTACAGGAGGTTTCAGTTTTTTGGGTGACAGGCAAATCCAGTCCCATTGCCCGGTCAAAGGATAAGCCCCCGAAGTTTCAATATGGGTTTTTAGGTTTTTTGATTTGAGCCCTTGGGTCAATGGGGCCATGTCCCAGGTAAGGGGTTCCCCTCCAGTGACAACAATGGTATCGGAGTGTTTGGCCCCATTTTCAATTATCCGATCGATCTTGGTTGGAGGATGTTTATCGGCATCCCAACTTTCTTTCACATCACACCAATGGCAACCTACATCACAACCGCCTACCCTAATGAAATAGGCCGCGGTTCCTTTATGGTATCCCTCTCCCTGTATGGTATAAAACTCTTCCATTAAGGGGAGCATTATCCCTTCATCCACCAGTTGCATCATCGCTTCTTTTGCCATATTGCAAAGATAGGTCGCATGGCTCGATAATTGGGTGTGGACAAGTTGGTTTTACTTAACCGCAATCACATCAATCTCAATCTTTGCCCCAACGGCCAATCCGGCGGCCGCATAGGTGGTACGTGCGGGCTTCTTGGTAAAGTATTTTATATAGACCTCATTAAAGGCCTTAAAATCCTTGATATCACTTAGAATAACGGTACACTTGACCACATTATCCAGGCTTAGGCCATGAAACTCCAAAACCCCTTGAATGTTTTTTATGGTCTGTTCCGTTTCTCCCTGTATACCCCCTTCTGCAAGTTTGCCCACAGTTCTATCCATTCCAATCTGTCCGGCCAAAAAGAAAAGGTTCCCAGCTTGTACCGCTTCACTGAAAGGTGCAGTGGCCCTAGCCGGATTTTCAGGTTTATGAAATATAATTTCCGTTTTTTCCTGTCCCACAAGTGGTTCAAAACCAAAAAACACTGCAGTGATCCAAATGATCAGTCCATATTTTTTCTTCATATCAAAGTCTTTGTTCTCCCTAATATCCAACATCTTTTGTCTTCGTCCAAATTACCCTATTTTTATCGCAAACTTGAAAGGATGGACCAAAAAGAACAATTCTTTGCCCATATCGAAAAAGGGTATGCCATGAAAGGCGATTACATCACCATGGGCGCTGGTATGGTAAATGAGGAAACGGTAAAAGAAGCTTTCATCAAAATCCCTTTAAAAACCTTAAACCGTCATGGTCTTATTGCCGGGGCAACGGGTACCGGAAAGACCAAAACCTTGCAGGTCATTGCCGAAAACCTCTCCGAAAAAGGGGTTCCCGTACTGCTAATGGATTTGAAGGGGGATTTGAGTGGTATTGCCCAACCGAGTCCGGGCCATCCAAAGATTGATGAACGTCATGAAGCCATTGGACTTCCTTTTGAACCCAAAGGTTTCCCCGTGGAAATTCTATCCCTTTCAGAACAGGACGGCGTTCGATTACGGGCCACAGTATCGGAATTTGGTCCCGTACTCTTGTCACGGATTCTGGATTTGACCGTTACCCAAGAAGGTATTGTCGCCGTGGTTTTTAAATATTGTGATGACCACAAATTGCCTTTGTTGGATTTGAACGACTTTAAAAAAGTGCTGCAATATGCCACTGGGGAAGGAAAAAAGGAATTTCAAAAGGATTACGGTCGGATTTCCACGAGTTCAACAGGTACCATCCTTAGAAAGGTTATTGAACTGGAGCAACAAGGGGCCGACCTGTTCTTTGGGGAAAAGTCCTTTGAAGTGGATGACCTCACTAGGATCGATGAAAACGGTCGAGGGTATATCAATATCATTCGCCTTACGGATATTCAGGACAAGCCAAAATTATTTTCGACCTTTATGTTGAGTCTGCTGGCCGAAATTTATAGCACATTTCCCGAGCAAGGTGATAGTGATCGACCCGAATTGATACTGTTTATCGATGAAGCACACCTTATTTTTGAAAATGCGTCAAAGGCCCTTTTGGACCAAATTGAAAGTATTGTAAAATTGATACGCTCCAAAGGTATAGGGCTATATTTTGTAACACAAAACCCAACCGACATCCCAGATGATGTACTGGCACAATTGGGGCTAAAGGTGCAGCATGCGCTCAGGGCATTCACTGCCAAGGACCGAAAGGCCATAAAACTGACCGCCCAAAACTATCCCGATTCCGAGTTTTACGATACGGAAGGGATTTTGACCTCATTGGGAATCGGTGAGGCCCTAATCTCCGCTCTGGATGAAAAAGGTAGGCCTACCCCACTTTCTGCGACCATGCTTCGCGCACCCATGAGCCGAATGGATGTTTTAACGGAAAAAGAGCTAAAAGAGGTCATAGGGAAATCGCCTTTGGTCAAAAAATACAATGAGGAAATTGATAGGGAAAGTGCCTATGAAATCCTCAACGGGAAAATTGAAAAGGCAGAGAAAGAAGCAGAAAGGGAAGAAGCCAAAAAAACCACCGCCCGGCGGACTTCTTCACGAAGCCGAAGTACACGCATGAATCCCGTGGTCAAAGTGCTTACCAGTGCTACCTTTATCCGGGGCGTATTGGGCGTTTTAAAAAAAGTAATTCGTTAGTTGTTAGTTGTTAGTTGTTAGTTGTTAGTTGTTAGTTGAATGAAAAATATCTTTTTAGTTTCTGGAATTTGTTTTTTGGGATTTCTTATGGGTTGTGGGGAAAAGGACACCACTTTCCTGATAACTGATGAAAAAGTGGGAAAGCTGGACAAAATAAGCCTGGTACGGGATTTGGAACTCATTTATGAAGATGATTCCATAGTTAAGGATATGCTGCAATCACAAATAGGTCGCCGCATCAAAAAAATACAGGTTTTTGAAAAAGGTGGAAAACAGCTGCTGACCCTTACCCCTACCTCCGATAGTATTCCCTCCATAGAAAATGTATCCATTAAAGATCCAAGATTTGAAACCGAAGGTGGAATAGGACTTAAAAGTACTTTCGGGGACATTCAAAACCAATATGACATCAAGAAAGTAGTGACCACATTGAACAGTGTGGTCATTTTTCCAAAGGGAAGCAATTTGTACTTCACCATAGACAAATCCGAACTACCGGGAAATTTGCGTTATACCTCTGGTAGCATTGAAGCTGTACAAATTCCGCATGAGGCCAAAATAAAATATCTTATGATTGGTTGGGAGTAAGTCCGTACTTCTCCCTATTGGCCAACACCTTTGGACTATTTTTTTGCATCCACTCCGTAAGTTCCAACAATCGTTCCACATAGGATTGTCCAAAATCCGAAAGATTGTATTCCACACGAATGGGGACTTCGGGATAGGCATTGCGTTCAATATAGCCATCGGCCTCCAAAACCTTTAGCCGTTGGCTCAGCACCTTGTTGGAAATACCATACACGTATTTTTTTAACTTGTTGAAACGCAAAACCGGAAAATAACCCAACCAAAGCAAAATCAATGTGCTCCACTGATCGGATGCCACTGACATCACATCACGTACCGGACATAGCTCAGGTGGATTTTTATAATCTATATGTCCAAACATTTTTTCCAATTTTCTGGATGTCCTATCCCGTTGATTCTCAATTACAGTTTCCATTTTGCTACTTGGTTTTGGAACGATCACCCCTTTTTTCTTACCAAAGGATTGTGTATTTTAGTTTCAATTAAAGAGTAAGTTACAAAAAGTAACTTTTATGAAAAAATTTCTAACCAAAGTCATTCCCCTCTTTTACGGTCAGTGGTTGAATTTTGTGGCTTTATTTAACAAGCAAAAAGCCGCTAAAATCGCATTTGATATTTTTTGTACGATACGGAAAGGTCGCGTTCGACCAGAACAAAAAGACTTCTTGGACAGTGCAAAATTTAGCGTTGAAAATGTCATGGAACAACAGATACAGTCCTATAAGTGGCCTGGAAGTAAAGGAACAGTGCTTTTGTTACACGGTTGGGAGAGCAATACGCACCGTTGGCGGAATCTTATCAAAAAACTAAAGGAGCATCATTTTGATATCCTCGCATTCGATGCCCCGGCCCACGGATATTCCACTGGGGAAATGCTACATGTTCCCTTGTATGCCCATACCCTCAAGCATTTTTTGGAAAAATTTCAACCCCAGATGGTGGTGGCCCATTCCATTGGTGGTATGACCATCCTCTACAATCATTTCCTTCATCCGGAATCCTCGGTCGAAAAAATCGTCACCATTGGTTCGCCTTGTGAATTTGAGCAATTTATGCACCATTACAAAAGCATTCTTAAATTCAACAAAAGGGTTTGGAAGGCGATGGACAAACGACTCAAAATCTGGTTCGGCTACCATTTCAAGGAATTCTCCAGTGCCCGTTTTGTGGCCAATAACACCAAAAAAGGCTTACTCTTCCATGACAAATTGGATCAGCAGGTCCCTTATACGGAATCTGTTCGAGTCCACGAACACTGGAAAGGAAGTGAGTTGGTCTTGACCGAAGGTTTGGGACATTCCATGCATCAGCCTAAGGTGAATGACCAAATTATTGCTTTTTTGGAATCGTAAAATTGGGGGACAGGGAACAATCCCTTATTTTTAGCAAACAGATTTTCAGCACCCTAACAATGAAAAGAACGATCACCCCTTTCCACGTCGCAATTCCAGTTCACAATCTAGCGGAATGCCGAACTTTTTATCGCGAAGTGCTGGGTTGTGAGGAAGGCAGGAGCAGTGAACATTGGGTAGATTTCGACCTATTTGGCCATCAAGTGGTCATTCATTACAAACCAAAAGTAGAAGAAGATTTACATACCAATCCCGTGGATGGAAAAAATGTCCCCGTTCCCCATTATGGTGTTGTTTTATCCTGGGATACGTTCCAAACTTTTTCGGAAGATTTAAAGTCCAAAGGCGTAACGTTTGTCATAGAGCCCTATATCCGCTTTGCGGGCGAAGTTGGGGAACAGGCCACGATGTTTTTCCTGGACCCCGCAGGAAACGCCTTGGAATTCAAGGCTTTTAAGGACATGGACCAATTATTCGCCAAATAGTACAGCTTTCTTTTATCGAACTTACCCCCGGGATTTATTGGGACCAAGCTGTTGGCTTTCTGTCCCAACGGTGATTTCGTAATGTATTGAACAATTCCAAGGGAAGGCCCGTACCATCACTAGTAGCCGTATTTGCCAATACATTGCGTTCTTTTCGCATGCCGGGAATAACGGTACCTACTGTTTTATTCATGAGGATAAAGCGAAGGGCCATTTCGGCCATGGTCATTCCTTCAGGCACAATAGGTCGCAACGCATCCGCTTTTTCCACACTTGCACTCAGGTTTTCAGGGACAAAATAGGTCCCCCTCCAATCCCCTTCGGGAAAAGTGGTTTCCTTGGTAAGGTTTCCGGTCAATGTTCCCTCGTCAAAAGGCACACGCGCAATTACGGCAATATCCAATTCCTCACAAATGGGAAAAAGCTTGTCCTCAGGGGCTTGGTCAAAAATGTTGTAGATCACCTGTACCGCATCCAGCTTTTTGGTGCGTAAGGCGGTAATGCCATTTTCGGGCTCCCATCGATTCATACTTATTCCCATAGCGACTACCTTGCCCGATGTTTTTAAATCCTCAATGGCACGTTGCCATTCTTCCCTTTCGGCCCAGGTATCGTCCCAAGTATGCAACTGCATCAGATCTATTTGTTCCAATCCCAAATTTTGCAAGGTCTTCTCTGTGTATTCCACGATATGTTCCCGTGGGTAGGAATCCTCAAACCGATATTCCGGTTTGGCCGGCCACTTAAAATTTTTGGGAGGTATCTTACTTGCCGTGTACAATTTTGTATTTGGATGCCTTCGTACCAATGCCCCCAGAAGTTTTTCGCTATGTCCTTCTCCGTAACCCCACGCCGTATCAAAAAAATTTACGCCATTTTCTACGGCCAAGTCCAACGATTTTGCGGATTGTCGGTCATCGGATTCCTTCCAACCCCCCATGCCCCACATACCATAACCTATTTCACTTACCTGCCAGTCCGTTCTACCAAACCTTCTAAACTTCATATGTATGTATTGTCAAATTGTTTTCCGGCTTAAAGATACTTCCACTACAGAGCATCACCCCAATACCAGACCTCTTTTTTTTACCCAAAAAAAAGCAAATACCATATTCGGCACCCAACAGAGCCAGGCCACAATTTTATAGGCAATCAAAAACTCCCCAAAGGTAAATTGCAATAATGGCAGCCATATTCGCAACGTCACTGCAGCGAAGCAAGCGGCATAACTGTAAATCATCATTCCTTGATGTAATGCCATATCCTTTCTGCGAATGGCGGCATAGGCCGATAGTGTAGTGTATAACCAAATCAGACCCAAAAGAACAAAACCGGATGCGCTTACCCATCCTCCCGTAGCAAAAAATCCTATGCCCACACCGCAGATTCCACTTACCACCACGGAACCTACATAAATTTTTCCCAGATTGCGGTGCAGTTGCAAACGTTTGTTCCGCAACTTCTTACTAAACTGGGACCAACCCGTCAATAAGGCCAAACCGCCAAAAGTAATGTGGCCATAAAAACCGATGTTCCATAGCGTATCTGCCAAAAGGGCATCAGATTTGGAATATAGCAGACCAAACTTACCGGCGACAAAAAAATAAGCCATTGGATAAAGGCCCACACCAATGGCCAAAAAGGCAAACACAAACCACGCTAATTTGTTCGTTCTTCCCATGACGTTATTGGTATCTCCAACTGGTCAAATCCGCATTTTTGGGTGCGGATTCAGCAATCCGTTCCATTATTTTGGGTACATACATACTATTATATCGCAAGCGACTGATATGATTGGGATTTTCTTGGTCGCCATTCCAACAGTGTTCCGCCCGATCTCCGTAATCCACTTCGCCCCCATAATAAGGATCTGTGGTACTTTCCAAGAAATCTTCCATGAGATACACTGCATTATTGAGATAGTAATTGTCCATATCCCCACAATAAATATGGATCTTACCCTGAAGTCGTTCCCCCAATTTATCCCAATCCCGTTCCAGAATATGGCGCAAGTCATAGTTTTCCCTCCAATAATTGGCCACTTCCGGATTAATATCACCCGTCATTTTATCCCATAAACGTTCTGGATAACCATCATCCCCTTGAGGGGAATAGGTCGCCTCCCAAATATCCCACTGTTGCCCAGAACGGGACTTTGTACCCAATACCAATTCCAAATGGTTGTATTCCCGAGTGGTGGTCTGTACATGCCCCAAATAGTCCCTGTGCGCGGGAACCTCCCGTTCCTTATGTTCACTTTCATAGTAATAGGCATTCTTATCTTCATAAATATTGGTCAAGCAATACGCCCTAAAATCGATGGGATCCGGACAGGCGGCAAAACAACCATTGTATTCGTCTGGATATTTCACCTGCACCGCCAGGGCTTCCCAGCCCCCGGTGGAACCTCCATATAAAAACCGGGACCAACCTTCACCAATGCCCCTAAACTGTTCTTCAATATAGGGAACCAACTCATGGGTTATGGCATCACCATAGGGCCCCTGGCTAGCGGAATTCACGGCATAGGAATCATCATAATAGGGTGTTGGATGCTGAATTTCAACAATTAAAAAACGTGGGAAATCAGGTTCGTTCCAGCGTTTATAGAAATCATACGCCTCTTGTTGCTGTATGATGTTATAGCCCTCAACTCCAAATCGGGCCGAATAGTCGGGTTTTAAATCGGAATCCGGTGGTGTGGTCCGAAACCCTCCAAAGTCATCCGGAAAATGTCCATGAAAGATCATCAATGGATATTTAGCTTTAGGATGTTCCTCGAACCCTTTTGGCAACAATACATGCGCCCCTAAATACATATCCCTTCCCCAGAACTCGGAAAGCTTTTCAGATTTAATCTTAATGTGTTTTACCCACTCCGTATCCTGTGGTTCCTCAATCGGTGGAATAACCTGGTCCATAACCACGTCCACATCCTTAACTCCATTATCTCCAATGGTAATTTTAAAGGGTGTACTATAGAGATTTCCTGGCGAACGGTTCCATTGTTGGCCCTCACCATTGTCCATGGGTAATTTTACGGTATGTCCCGTACTCAAATTAAAGGTCTCATAGGTGTGTAACAGGGCCTGTACGTAATACTCCCCTGACGGGGCATCGGCCAAACTGGGATAGGGAAATCCAAAAGTGGTTTCATCAAAAACCAGTTGTTGGCCTGGCTGCATGCCTTCCACATCCATTCCAAAGACCAACTGTGTATGTAAACCGGCATTGATTTGGAATCTTGGCTCCTTTTCATCATTGGTGGAAAGTAGTAACAATAAACGCCCATCCAGACTTTGCCCATTTGCGTTTTCGGAAAAAGAGACTGCAATGGCCCTTCTTCCGGTCGGATTTTCACACGAAGTAACGCAAAGCCATACCAGGGCAAGTACAATAAGTGGGTATTTCATAATTGATTATTTGCCATTGAAGTTAATCAATTAAAATATGCAGTATTTCCTAAAACGGGTATTTTATCGAATTCAAGCCATTGAAAACAAGAATGCTATGGTCTAAACGTTAGCTTTATAGGCAATCCCAAATTTTATGTGCCATGAAGACCATTTTACTTTTGCTAACGGTAGTATTCGCTACTATGGCCGTTACGGGCTGTACCAATGATGAAGGGGAAGATTTGGACGTATTGACCCCAACAGAGGAGGAAGAGCAATTATTAGTGCGGACCGAAAAGGAAGCCGAGCAACAAAAGGACTGATTTACGAGTGGCGTTCCCTTGCCAATAGCGTGTTTTTCAAGAGCATGGCAATGGTCATGGGCCCCACCCCTCCCGGTACCGGGGTAATATAGGAGGCCTTAGGTGCCACTTGGTCAAAGTCAACGTCACCAGTAAGGTAGTATCCCTTTTCCCTGGTTTCATCTGGAACACGTGTAATCCCTACATCTATGATCACCACGCCTTCCTTGACCATATCGGCTTTGAGAAAGTCGGGGGAACCCAGAGCGGAAACAATGATATCCGCCTTTTGGGTAAATTCCGTTAAATCCTTTGTCCTACTATGTGTGACCGTTACCGTGGCATTTGCCGCTTTTCCCTTTTGACTCATTAGAACACTGATCGGACGACCCACAATATTACTCCGGCCTATGACAACCGTATGTTTACCTTCGGTCTCTATGTCATACCTTCGTAACAGTTCCATGATCCCAAAGGGAGTAGCTGGGATAAAGGTTTCCATACCCAGTGCCATTTTTCCAAAATTCGTGGGATGGAATCCATCCACATCCTTATCCGGATGAACGGCCATCAAGACTTTTTCTTCGTCAATATGTTTTGGGAGGGGCAACTGAACAATATATCCATCAATATCCGGATTGGCGTTCAAATCTTCCACTTGTCTTAACAAATCTACCTCCGTAGTTTCTTCGGGAAGGTGGATGAGGGTGGATTCAAAGCCTATTTTTTTACAGGAACGCACCTTGCTGCCCACATAGGTCAAGCTAGCGCCATCATTCCCTACCAACACTGCAGCCAAATGCGGCACCTTTTCCCCACGTTCTTTCATTTGGGCCACCTCAACGGCAATCTCCTCTTTGATTTGGTTTGAAATCTTACGTCCGTCTAAAATGTTCATCAGTTCAATGTTAAAAGTCTAAGGTTACCTATGCTTGAATTTTTGTCCCTTGTATTCAGATTTGGACAAATAATTTATAAACGAACCTATCTTTCTACTTTCGATAAGTACTTTGTTTTTCAAGTTTTCAAAGGTAGTCTCATCAATATATTTTTTATCCAAGGTTCGATAAAGCTGTGAACGAAGCTCACCACAAGATGCTTTTGCTATACTCAAAAATTGAATGAACTCCTTGTTGCCATTTCTTTCAAAGCCTTCGGCTATATTATCCATCACAGACCCTGAGCATCTGTTCATTTGGTCTCTTAGTGCATAATCTTTTCTTAAAGAGGTAGTTTCAATCAAGTGATGAACATCATTACATACTTCTCTTGCCAATTGCCAAATTTCAAGGTCTTCAAACATTTCAACCTTTGCCATCCCAATCAATTTAAAAGTTTGGCAACCCTTTAACCTTAAACATTGAACAACAAAACATACTATCGCATATTTTGCATCATCTGCATCATTTGTTTTCCCCGGCCCCCTTGCATCATTTTCATCATTTTGCTCATTTGGTCGAACTGCTTCAACAATTGGTTCACGTCCTGAATGGAACGGCCACTACCCGCCGCAATACGCTTTTTTCGGCTTGAATTGAGTTTCGATGGGTTTGAGCGCTCATCCGGGGTCATGGAATGAATCATGGCCTCGATATGTTTAAAGGCATCATCATCAA
The DNA here is from genome assembly GCA_028281025.1 of Croceivirga sp. Taxonomy (GTDB): domain Bacteria; phylum Bacteroidota; class Bacteroidia; order Flavobacteriales; family Flavobacteriaceae; genus Croceivirga. The sequence goes on along the minus strand of JANQKR010000031.1, from coordinate 138,300 downwards.
TATCAATACCTTTTAAAGCCTTGCCCATACCGGGGATCATGCCCATCAAATCCTTCATGTTCCCCATCTTTTTGATTTGCTGGATCTGGCTTAAGAAATCATCAAACCCAAACTTGTTCTTGGCAATTTTCTTTTGGATTTTTCGGGCCTGTTCCTCATCAAACTGTTCCTGCGCACGTTCTACCAGGGAAACCACATCCCCCATACCCAAAATCCGGTCGGCCATACGTGAGGGATGGAATACATCTATAGCTTCCATTTTTTCACCGGTACCAATAAACTTAATGGGTTTGTTGACCACGGATTTTATGGAAATGGCGGCACCACCCCGTGTGTCACCATCCAGCTTGGTCAAAATAACCCCATCAAAATTCAGGATATCGTTGAATGCCTTGGCCGTGTTCACGGCATCTTGACCTGTCATGGCATCCACGACAAACAAGGTTTCCTGCGGACGTACCGCTTTATGGATGTTGGATATTTCATCCATCATTTGTTGGTCCACCGCCAATCTACCGGCCGTATCCACTATAACCACATTACAGCCAAGTTCCTTTGCCTTTTTGATACCATCCTGGGCAATGGCCACAGGGTTTTTATTCTCCCTGTCGGAATACACATCGGCCCCTATCTGTTCCCCAACAATGTGCAATTGATCTATTGCTGCAGGACGATAGACATCCCCGGCCACCAAAAGTGGTTTCTTCCCTTTTTTCTTTTTAAGGAAATTTGCCAGTTTTCCGGAAAAGGTGGTCTTACCCGATCCCTGGAGACCAGACATTAAAATGACCGTAGGATTACCACTAAGGTCAATGTCTTCCGTATCACCGCCCATCAATTCCGTTAATTCGTCCTTAACGATTTTGACCATTAACTGACCAGGTTGTAAAGTGGTCAGTACATTTTGACCAAGGGCTTTTTCCTTTACGGTATTGGTAAATTCCTTGGCTATCTTAAAATTGACATCGGCATCCAAAAGGGCCCTACGAACCTCTTTAAGGGTCTCGGCAATATTGATTTCCGTTATCTTGCCATGCCCCTTAAGATTGTGTAAGGCTTTATCTAGTTTTTCGCTTAAATTATCAAACATCGGCTTACATCATTTTTGAAGGAGGACAAATTTAAGAAATACCTGTGTTATCACAGCTTTATACAAAACCAAAAAGCGACCCGTAATGGGTCGCTTTTGCATATTGAGGAACTATGAACTGAGTTAGCTACGCTCAAAAGTCAAGAAATCGTCATCATTATCCGTATCATCATCGTCATCATCCGCCAAACGGATACGGTTATCACTAAATTCCAAAACGTACCAGTCTTCGGACAACTCATCAATAGCTTCATCCGATGTGGAAAAAGTAATGTACAATTCCAAGTCATCGAGATCATCCAGGTCATCGTCATCATCCAATTCAACCCGCCATGTTCCGTTGAAGGAAGTGGTGCCATTGTCCGCCACAATACTGCCGTCCGCACCAAAGGTGAATACAAAACCCTCATAATTGCTGGTTTCATCCTCTCCATCATCCACAAAACGTGTGATGCGCCAGGTACCACTTTCTACGGAATTCTGGAGTGCGGCCACATCCGCGCTATCAAATTGACCATTGCCCATGATGTCACCATCGTCATCATCATTTTCACAGGAAACGATTAGGGCCAGGGTGCCCAATAGAAAAACATTTTTCCAATACTTAATTTTCATTTTCAATATTTTTTAGTTTTTGCAATTGATTTTTTGCCGACATGGAGATGTTGTTTCGGTAATCTTTGGGAATATGCTTTAAAAAAGGACGACCTCGATCAAGATCGTCCTTTCATTGGGGTTGTGGGCAAAAAAGGTGTTTACTTCTTCTCGAACACCAAGGTCTTAAAGTTTACCTCCTCATCTTCGTATACGAGTTCCATACGATCTGCGGTAATTTCCATTACGTACCATGGTTCGGTGAGATCGCCAAGGGGATCATCATCCCCCAGGTTAAGGTAAAAGACCAAGTTACCGTTGGTATCCCTTGCAATCCTCCATACACCTGCAGTGCCGGGGTCATCATTAATGCTTACCTCAACTTGGTTGAACATGGAGAACCCAAAGTCCATACCGGCATAATCTGCGGTTTCATCGGTTCCCTCATCGTCGTACAAGGCCACGTTCCAAAGGCCACCCAACATAATGTTCCTTATTTCGGCAACATCACCGTCATCGGCATTGTCCTCACATATTTTTTGAAGAACCATCTCATAGCCCAAGACATCATCTTCCAATTTAATTCTTGTGGTCTCAACAACGCTTTCCCCATAAATCTCCTCAAGTGGCCATTCCAAATTCACTGCTGTTTCAGTCATGATTTCTATAAAGAGGGTACGTTTGCCATTATCATTGGTACCTACTTCCCAGGTTCCTTCAAAAGTGGTAATCCCATCTCCCAATGTCACCATTCCATTGTCTCCAAAGATGAACTCATATCCCAGAAGCCTATCCACATCCTCATCCTGTACCTCAAGCTCTCCAATAATCCATTCACATTCCTTTAAGGTATTGGTCAAGGTCTCCACACTGATGATTGCACCATCATCACCGTCATCACCATCGTCATTGTCATCGTCGTCACATGATTTCTTCAGAATGATCCTATTTCCATTATCCGACAGGAATTTGATTTTGTGTTCGTCCAATTCATAAACCAGCCATTGGAGGTTAAAATCAACCAAAGTATCGAACTGGAGGGTTAAAAGGGCACCACGATCGCTGAACATGAAGCTCCAAGTACCTTGTACGGTATTGCCCATTCTATCGGTAACCTCTACCTCTCCATCATCGTCAAAATCAAACTCATAGTTGACATACTGCTCAGTTTGGTCCATATTGTCCCTATCGAATTCGTATATCTTCCAGTCACAGTCCGTTATGAACTCTTCGAATCCATCTTCGTCAAAATCATCATCATTGAAATCATCATCATCATCTTCATCACATTCATCGCTGGCGGCATCCAAAATACGGGCCAATTCCGCATTACTGTTTACTTGAACCTCAGTTCCGTCATATTTCTTCAACGTGATTGGAAATTCGATGCTGATCAATTCATCATCGTCCCTTTCCTTCAAGAACAATCGCAACTCCCTATCGCTGTTGATAACGGTACTATTGGGTTCTTGCCCATCGATATCAAAAGTGAACAGGGTAATGGGGTACACAAAATCTATACACTCAATATCATCATCATCACCACCTTCCGTACATTCGGCGGCGAGTTCGCGCAGGGCTTCCTTGTTTTCAAGGACAACTTCGGTAAAGTCAGCAAGGGTAATGGTGATCGGAAATATAATTTCTAGAATGTCATCATCATCATCAAATTCATCAAAAATCTCTTCAACCACCTTTAAATCCTCAATACTGTCTATGGTCACCTGAATACCGGCAACCTCAACGGTGTAAGGAAACTGTATGGCAATACAACTGGCCTCATCAATAATATTATCAAAGGAACCGTCATTGGAGGCGGTATTCATTATCAATTGGGCCGTAGAGGAACCGGCTTCCAGTGTTTCCTGGTTGTTACTGCCCACTTCCTCGAATTCATCTTGGCAGGCATTGAAAAGTAGGACCATCGCAACAAATCCTACATGAATCAACTTGTTAACATACTTTTTCATAACGTTTTTGGATTATTTTCTGTTAGTACGACCATAAAACAATCATTAGTTAAAATACCCTACCCCAATTTTCACATTTTTTAAAATATCTTTGGGAAAGCTTGTAAAAACCCATGCATGGCCAACGTTTGCGAAGAACATGTCTTCAGTTCCGTATTTAAGGATAATTCCAAAACGGTTTTTAATTACATCTATTATAAGTTTGGAAATGAGGAAAAGGCATCAGATGCCGTTCAGGAGGCTTTTGTTAAACTTTGGGAAAATTGTGCCAAGGTAAGTCCGGAAAAGGCGAAGTCCTATTTATATACCGTGGCGAACAATTTGTATCTGAATGTCATTAAGGCGGAAAAAGTACGATTAAAATACGCCGATCTGCACTCCAATTCCATAAACAAGGAATCCCCGGAATACGTGTTGGAGGAAAAACAGTTCCAAAAAAAATTGGATAATGCCTTAAATGCCCTGCCCGAAAACCAACGTACTACTTTTTTGCTGAACCGCATTGATGGAAAAAAATACAGTGAGATTGCAGAAATGGAGGGAGTGAGCGTAAAAGCCATTGAAAAACGAATGCATTTGGCCCTAAAAACATTGCGGGAGCAAATTGATGGAATTTAGGGGTTCCCAAAAAGGTTAAACCGGATACTTGAAATTTTTAATGATGGTAAAGTAGGGTTTTTATAAAGTGGGTTGTTATTAAACTGTAAAGCATAGAAATCATGCAAGAGAATTACTTGGCAAAATGGTTGAACAACGAGCTCTCGGAGAAGGAGTTGGCCGAGTTTAAAAAGTCGGCCGAATATGCTTCCTATCAGAGAATTGCTGAGGCTTCCGAAAAACTGGAAGCCCCGGATTTCAATATGGACAAGGCATGGAACACTTTTAAGGATGGACGGTTTGCCCAAAGTCCCAAGGTTGTTCCATTGCATCCCTTTAAGCAGTTTCTCCGTGTTGCGGCCGTAATTGCCGTATTGCTTACAGGAGCTTATGTCTACCTGAATTCACAGGACGAAGTATTCACTACCCAACTGGCAGAACGCACCGAGGTTGTACTTCCGGATGCCTCTGAAGTTATCCTGAATGCGGATTCCCGTTTGTCCTTTAAGGAAAGAAAATGGGACGACAACCGCAATGTGGAACTGGATGGGGAAGCCTTTTTTAAGGTAGCCAAAGGACAACGTTTTACGGTTTCCACCGAAGCAGGTACGGTAACGGTCCTAGGGACCCAGTTCAATGTGGAAAGTAGGGACGGTTTCTTTGAAGTAACCTGTTACGAAGGTTTGGTCAGTGTTACCCATAATGCCAACGAGCACAAACTACCGGCAGGCAATTCCTTTGTGGTCATCAATGGGGAAATCAGGGCCACGGATGCCGTCACTTCATTGGCCCCTTCCTGGACCCAAAACGAAAGTTCGTTCACCAGTATACCCCTTAAATACGTCCTGGCGGAATTTGAACGTCAGTTTAATATTGAAGTGGCCACCCAAGATATAAATATCGAACAACTTTTTACGGGTACGTTTGACAACACAAATATTGATTTAGCGTTAAAAAGTATTAGTACTCCTTCCCAAATTCGTTTTAAATTGGAGCAGGATAAGGTACTTTTCTATGCAAAGGACACTCCATAAGCTTTTTATTGTATTTGCGATGGTGCTATTGTCACTATCGCCCGTTTTCACCTTTGCCCAAGTTGAGGTTTTTGGGCTAAAGACCTTCATTGCCCGGCTCGAAAATAGTTTTGACGTCAAGTTTTCCTATGTGGATGCCGATATCCAGGGAATTGAGATAAAGGTTCCCTCTTCCAAGAAACTCCAGGAAATCCTTAATGCCATTGCTGCGCAGACCGGAATCGAAATCAAACAGCTAAGTGACCGGTACTATGCCCTGAGCAAACCCAGATTGGTGGAAATCTGCGGCAGGGTCCTGGACAATTACGCAAAAAATACCGTTCCCGGGGCCACCGTGGAGGTTCTTGGAATGGATAGGGCCATCGTAACGGATATAGAAGGTTTTTTTAGGATGGAGGAGGTGGACCGTTCTGCTTCGCTACAAATCAGATATCTGGGCTATACCACAAGGATAGTGCCCATTGCCGAGCTGGCGAACCAAGGGGAATGTCCAAAAATACTATTGGCCGAACGTCGGGAAGTACTCACGGAAGTGGTGGTTTACGAATTTTTGACCAAGGGTATTGTCAAAGAGACCGATGGCGGCATTACCGTCCAGACCCAAAAACTGGGATTATTGCCCGGATTGGTGGAACCTGATGTCCTTTTTGGCATCCAGACGCTCCCCGGGGTAAAAAGTATCGATGAAACCGTGTCCGACATTAATATCCGCGGGGGCACCAACGACCAAAACCTCATCCTTTGGAACGGTATTAAAATGTACCAATCAGGACATTTTTTCGGGTTGATTTCTGCCTTTAACCCCTACCTTACCGAAAAGGTTTCGGTCTACAAAAACGGAACCCCTTCCGAGTATGGGGATGGGGTAAGTGGCATTATCAGTATGGAAACCAAAAATGATATTGGCGATCGGTTTTCCGGTGGGGCGGGTTTTAATCTGATCAGTGGAGATGCCTTTGGGCAAATCCCCATAACCGATAAACTTGCCTTTCAGTTTTCCGGAAGGAGGTCCACCACGGACTTTTTGGACACTCCGGCTTATGTGAGCTTTACCGACAGGGCATTCCAGGATACCGAAGTGCAAAACCAACAAAACCAGGAAGTCAATGAAAATCTAAGGTTTGATGAGAAGTTTCTTTTTTATGATGTTTCGGGCAAACTATTGTACGATTTCAATGAAGACCACAAATTTCGATTGAGTTTTATTGGGATTGATAATGATCTGGACTTTTCCACCACCAATACCGAAACTTCGGAAACCTCAAGGAGCTTTTTGGACCAGACCAATCTTTCCGCAGGATTGCAATGGTTTGGGGATTGGTCGGAACGATTTTCAACCCATGTCAATGTCTATTTTTCCAAATACGATTTGGATGCGCAAAGTCTCTTTCCCGATCAACAGCAACGCCTGTTCCAAAAAAATACGGTGGAGGAGCGGCAAGCCAAACTCACCACTTTCTTTCGTCTTTCGGACAATCTGCAGTGGATCAATGGGCACCAATATATAGAGACCGGGATTACGAACCAGGCGGATGTCACCACACCGGAGTTTAACCTCAATATAAAAGATGTGGTCAGGATACAAGCTCCCTTTACCGAGCTCCAGTTCAACACCAGGAACAATGGCTTTATTACCAATATCGGACTAAGGGCCAATTATATCCAAAATTTGGAAGAGGCGGGAGGCGCCTTTGATCGACTGTTATTGGAACCCCGACTCAACCTCAACTTTAAAATGGCCAATTTCTTAAGGGCCCAGATCCTTGGTGAATTTAAAAGTCAAAGTACCAACCAGGTGATCGATTTGCAACAGAACTTTTTGGGAATTGAACGAAGAAGGTGGACCCTTGCCAATGAAAACGATTTGCCATTGACAACGAGCAAGCAGGGTTCCGTTGGCCTGAACTATGCCAAAAGACGGTTGTATATAAGTGCCGAAGCTTTTTATAAAACAGTGGATGGTATAAGTACAAGGACACAAGGGTTCCAGAACGAAAACCAATTTGATGGGGAATTGGGAAGCTATGAGATTAGGGGAATGGAATTCCTTATTAACCAAAAAGGGGATAACTACAGTGCGTGGTTAAGCTATACCTACAACAAAAATGACTACACTTTTGATAGCATAGTGCCCCCGGTATTTCCCAATAACCTGGATGTGAGGCATACCCTGACCCTGGGGGGCACCTATGATCTGGGAAACCTAAAGCTCGGTATTGGCATTAACTATAGGACCGGAAGGCCTTTTACACAACCAACGGAGGATAATCCATTGGACACGACCGTCTTTCCAGCCCAAATCAATTTTGAAATCCCCAATAGCAGTCGGTTACCGGAATATTTCAGGGCAGATGCTTCGGCCACCTATCAGTTCGACTTAAGTGACCGGGTCAAGGCCAAGACCGGTATCTCCCTACTCAATATTACCGATCGCGCCAATGTATTGAACCGATATTTCCGGGTTTCGGACGAAAATGAAATTGAACGTGTGGACAACAGTTCCCTGGGCCTAACGCCCAATATTAGTTTTCGGGTCAGTTTCTGAGGATTCCACCTTTGACATTACGATAACATGGGGAAAGGTAATTGCGGCAAGAACGTACAGGAGCACGGTTACAAAATAATGCACACTATCCTTCAATAGCCAATACAATAAAGCCAACCCGGCAATGGAAAGGAACCAATACAAAAAAGAGGTTCTCAAAAATTGTACAAAGCTCTTTTTGGTGGCCTCACCATAAAGGTAGCCCAGTTGGTCTTTCATTGAAGGCAAACTATGCCATAGGATAAAATAAATCGCAAAACCCCAGATAAGGGAGGAGGTGGTGAACACCACGGTCAATACAGTCAGGTAAAGCAACTCCCTTAGGGGGTTTATGTTCAAAATCCTTTTCTTGAACAGTACAATTGATAGCATCAAAAAGACCAGCAACGCCACAACAAGCACTATTCGGAATACGGAGGGTGTCAAAACCAAGCCGGTAAGATCCGCTATCACAACAATTACTTTGTCTAACTTAATATTGAATATCATAAACAATATTAAAAATCCATAACTCATGAACAAGGGTGCCTTCCATCGGGTACGACCAGTGAACTGCTTATTGAAATGTTGTTCCCCAAAGTGGTAGGCACTGATAAGGATAAAGAAAAGTAGTGCCAGTCCTTTTGAAAGCAAAAAGAAAAAAGCGACCAGGGCCATGGCCCCCAAGTAGACCAACAACAACACCCTAATTGGCTTTTTACCTTTTGATAATGAATGGATAAGGGTAATATCATTGGCACCATGAAGAACCCCAAATGTCAGGATAAGGGTATAGGCCAAATAATCCTGTAGGACCGGGCTCAATTGTGAGGAGAGCCAAAGGCAGAAAAACGTCGATACCAGGGTGATATTTTTCAATTTAATAATCTAAATAAGTTTGTTTAAAGATATGATAAAAATTTTAAACAAAAATTATCATTTTATTGTTTAACTTTTTTTATATTTGATTAAACATTTTCTAATTAACTCTTGTATATATGAAATCTTTGTTATTTAGTTTACCCTTGTTGGCCGATGTCACCAAGATTGCCAATGATGACTACGTTGGCTTTACCTTTTTTGTGGGATGTATGGCCATGATGGCCGCTTCCGCTTTTTTCTTTCTTTCCATGAACAGCTTTGATCGAAAGTGGAAAACTTCAATCCTGGTATCTGGATTGATTACATTCATTGCTGCAGTACATTATTGGTACATGCGGGATTATTGGTCCGGTGTTGGAGAATCACCCACCTTTTTCCGCTATGTGGATTGGACGCTCACCGTTCCCTTAATGTGTGTGGAGTTTTACCTTATCCTAAAAGTGGCCGGTGCCAAAAAGTCCCTAATGTGGAAACTTATCCTGGCATCCGTGATCATGTTGGTCACAGGTTACTTTGGGGAGGCCGTTTATACCACAGGCTCCGGTCCGGCACTATGGGGCTTGGTATCTGGTCTGGCCTATTTCTACATTGTATATGAAATATGGTTTGGAAATGCCAAAAAACTGGCAGAATCTGCCGGAGGTTCCGTCCTACAGGCCCACAAAACCTTGTGTTGGTTCGTCTTGGTAGGATGGGCCATCTATCCCATTGGCTATATGGCCGGGACAACAGGTTGGTATGATGGTCTCTTTGAAGGTTTAAATATGGATGTCATCTATAATATTGGTGATGCCATTAACAAAATAGGCTTTGGCCTTGTAGTCTACGGAGCTGCAGTAGCATCGCAGTCATCTACAGCGGATTCGTAGTTATTTTTAGTTGGTTACATTTAGGGAAAGTCCTTGTACAAACAGGGACTTTTCCTTGTTTTATGCCATTCCTTTTTGATTTAGCATGCGTGCAATTAGTTCAAAAGCTTCGGGCAGTTGCCGTTTTAAATCCTCCGGGGTTTCAAAAAAGTGTTCCACCAAAACCGAAAAAAACTCAAAATCATTCACCTGGGCATAGGATCTCAGGTAATTGGTATCATTGACCAAAGACTTCATCGCCCTTAATTTTTTAAAGCCCCATTGAAACCTTAGGGACTCCCAGGAACTTCTACCACTTGTCTCAAAATATAGCGCATGGGCAAACTCATGAATGGCCAAATTGATATTGTCCCCTTCCTCCCTAAAACCATATTCCACACTATCCGCGGCAAATACCAATGTCTTTAACCCCCTATTATACTCTCCAACGTGGTGCTTCTTGTTGAGTATGGAGTAATAATCCGTGGGGTATATGACTATTTTATGTACCGAACGAATGTATTTGTACTTTTTCATCCCCAAGGTCAATAGAATTCCTGCCCCACTGATCAAAAGCTCCATGGTATGTTTATCATTCACCACCCCTTTGTACAAAAAGGCCTTTTTGGTCCTAAACCATGCGACCCTTTTATAAAACCTATGGGCATCATCCCCATTGAGTTGCCTGACACGGGCAATGCGTTCGCGAAGGAGTTTTTTTTCATTTTCGTTTAAGGGATTCGGCCGCAGAAAGGGATTGAGGTCATACAGGCCAATGGCATAATACACAATATATATTAGATAGCTCAGAAGAAAAAAAAGGCAAGCAAAGGCGAATATGTCCACTCCCCTAACAACCCACATTACATCCGCTCAGGTACTTGTATTCCCAATAGATGGAAAGCATCTTGGATAACTTCACCGACTTTTTTGGAAAGCTGAACCCTAAAGTCGCGTTTTATGGTCTTCGACTCGCCTAAAATGGAAACCTGTTGGTAGAACGAATTGAATTCCTTGACCAAATCGTAGGTGTAATTGGCAATCAATGCAGGGCTGTGATCATTTGCCGCTTCCAGCACCTTTTCGGGAAATAGTTGAATTTGTTTCAGAAGCTCCTTTTCTTTTGGGTGAAGTTCAAAAGAGTTCTCGACCGCACTCGTAGTGCTATCCCCCGCTTTCCTAAGAATCGATTGGATTCTGGCATAGGTATATTGGATAAATGGCCCCGTATTGCCTTGAAAGTCCACGGACTCTTCCGGATTGAACAAAATCCGTTTTTTGGGATCCACTTTAAGGATGTAATACTTCAATGCCCCGAGTCCTATGGTTCGGTACAGTACCTTCTTTTCTTCCTCCGAATAGCCTTCCAACTTGCCCAGGTCCCTGGAAATGGCAGCTGCGGTTTCCTCCATATTCTTGATAAGGTCGTCCGCATCCACAACGGTCCCTTCCCTGCTCTTCATCTTTCCCGAAGGTAGGTCCACCATACCGTAGCTAAGGTGGTACAGTTTTTCTGCCCAGGAATAGCCGAGCTTCTTCAAAATCAAAAAGAGTACTTTGAAGTGATAGTCCTGTTCGTTTCCCACGGTATAGACCATTCCATTGATATCGGGAAAATCCGTGACACGTTGGATTGCCGTACCAATATCTTGGGTCATATACACCGCAGTCCCATCCGAACGAAGTACGATTTTTTCATCCAATCCCTCTTCGGTCAAATCTATCCACACACTACCGTCCTCCTTTTTAAAGAACACCCCTTTTTCCAGTCCGTCCTTAACCACATTCCTCCCTAGCAAATACGTGTTGCTCTCGTAATACAAATGGTCAAAATCAACCCCTAGATTTTTATAGGTGGTATCAAAACCTTCATAGACCCAACCATTCATCTTTTTCCAAAGGGAAACCACATCCTCATCACCAGCTTCCCATTTTCGAAGCATTTCCTGGGCTTCCAACAAAATAGGCGCTTCCTTTTCCGCTATGGCTTTTTCCTTCCCCTCGGAAATCAATCGTGCCACTTCATTCTTATAGGTTTTGTCAAACTCCACATAATACTTCCCTACTAAATGGTCTCCTTTTAAACCGCTTGATTCCGGAGTTTCCCCCTTACCAAATTTTTCCCATGCCAGCATACTCTTGCAGATATGGATCCCCCGATCGTTAATGATTTGGGTTTTGTACACTTTATGCCCGGCAGCCTTTAATATTTCCGCTACGGAATACCCCAAAAGATTGTTCCGTATATGTCCTAAATGCAACGGTTTATTGGTATTTGGTGAGGAATACTCCACCATAACAGCATCTTTGGAATTCGCTTCCTGATACCCAAAACGGTCCTTGCCCAATATCGAATTAAAGAAAGAAAGATAGTAGTAGTCTGAAACCACCAGGTTCAAAAAGCCCTTAACCACGTTGAACTTTGCAATCTCTTCAACGTTTTCTTGAAGGTACTGACCGATCTTTGTCCCTATTTCAGCGGGATTGCCTTTTATAGTCCTGAGCATGGGGAAAACAACAACGGTCAGGTCCCCTTCAAAGTCCTTTCGGGTAGGTTGAAATTCCACGGATGGCAAATCCGTTTTAAAAATCGAATTTGCCGCTTCTTTTACCTTTTGTTCCAAGACCTGTTGTAACTCCATTCCAATTCACATTTCAGCCAGCAAAACTACATTTTTTACCTTGTTTTAGCGAAGTTTTAAGAGGGAACCGCAACCTAATCGCTAATTTTAGGGAATGCTTTTGAATGTTTCTTACTCGGACAAAAAGATTACCCAAAAAATTGACGCTGAAGTCGGCAAACCCTTTCCCTTAAAAGAGCGGTGGAAAATGGGGGGCATTGGCTCCCCCAAACTAAAGATTGTGGAGGCCAGTATGGAAATTAGAAACCTGCTCATTTTGGACAACAATGCGGACTATTGCAATGTCGAAATACGCCCCAAAGGGATTATTGTAGGGTTTCGGTCCCTTCTGGAGTCCTATGCGCTGATCATTCCCTATTACAAGCTTACCATTTACAAAGGGAACCTGGCCGTATATTCCATTTATAGGGACAATTATTTTATAAAAGTGGAGGCGGACACCAAAGCCGTCCAGAAGTTTTTTAGAAAGTTGTTAGACTATAAGGCAGACAACGCCCCGACCAATATTGAAGATTTATGAAAATCCTTCTTACCGGTGCCAATGGCTATATCGGAATGCGGCTATTGTCGCGATTATTGGAGTTGGGACATAAAGTTGTCTGTGCCGTTCGTGACAAAAACCGACTATCCATTGACAATAGGGCCAAAACGTTGGTGGATATTGTTGAAGTTGATTTTTTGGAGGATTTCAGACCGGGAAAAATCCCAATAGATATCGATGTCGCCTATTATCTTATCCATTCCATGACCTCTTCCATTTCCGATTTTGATGAAAAAGAGGCCATCGCCGCTCGAAATTTCAACGCCCATATTTCCGAAACCCACTGCAAGCAGGTAATTTACCTTAGTGGCATTGTTAACGAGGAAAAACTTTCCAAACACCTCTCCTCACGTAAAAACGTGGAGGACATTTTGTATCAGGGGAATTTTAACCTTACCGTATTGAGGGCGGGGATCATTGTTGGTTCCGGCAGCTCATCTTTTGAGATTATCCGGGATCTGTGTGAAAAGCTCCCCATTATGATCACACCCAAATGGGTGCTTACCAAAAGTCAACCTATTGCCATTCGTGATGTCATTAATTTCTTGACAGGGGTGTTGGGCAATGAAAGCACCTTCAACCAATCTTTTGACATTGGTGGCCCAGATGTACTCACGTACAAGGAAATGCTACATCAATATGCCAAGGTACGCGGTTTTAAAAATTGGATTTTTACCGTTCCCATTATGACCCCAAAGCTGTCTTCCTATTGGCTCTATTTTGTAACCTCAACTTCCTACAAATTGGCGATGAACTTAGTGGACAGCATGAAAATGGAGGTTGTGGCCAGGGACAGTAGGCTGCAGGAACTATTGGGATTGCAGACCCATAGTTATCAAGAAGCCATACAAATGGCCTCTAAAAGGATAGAACAAAATCTCGTCATTAGCAGTTGGAAGGACAGTATTGCCAGTGGGCAGGTACAAGAAGATCTGGAGAAATACATTCAGGTACCTAAATATGGCGTTTTAAAGGATGTTCAGAAATTGGCGGTGAAAGACAGTAAAAGGACCTTGGATAATATATGGCGTATAGGTGGGGACACCGGCTGGTACTATGGTAGTTGGTTATGGAAAATCCGTGGTTTTTTTGACAAGTTGAATGGAGGTCCCGGACTGCGACGGGGAAGAACCCATCCCGATAAACTATTTCCTGGGGATGCCCTGGATTTTTGGAGGGTCCTGCTTGCGGACAAAAAGGGAAAACGACTCTTACTTTTTGCCGAAATGAAGCTTCCCGGTGAGGCTTGGCTCGAATTTAAAATAGATGACAAGGACGTTCTGCACCAAATCGCGACCTTTCGGCCTAAAGGACTTAAAGGAAGACTCTATTGGTACAGTGTCCTACCATTTCACTACTTCATTTTTGGAGGAATGATAAAGAATATCGCAAGTGCCTGAATTACGGAAATCCTGAAACAAAAACCGGGCTATTTCGTCTATCCATGGACAACCATTGCCATCAAAAAGAAGTCTCTTGAACAACAACGCATCAAATTGAGGATATGAAAATAGTTTCATTGGTATGCTTTTTATTTTTTCTGTCGTCACAGATCAACGCCCAAACATTTAGCTCCAAATTACTTGATGCCAAAACAAAGCAGGGAATTCCCTATGCTACCATCCAGTATGCTAAAAATAGAGGTGTTGTCACGAATGAAGAAGGGCGGTTTTCTTTTACCCTGGAAGCACAGAACGAACTCTTGGATTCCATTTACATTTCTTCCATGGGGTACGAAAAAATGGGGTTCACCCTTGAGCAATTACAGGACAGTATCATTTTCATAAAACCAAAGGCCATACAATTGGGCAGTGTGTATGTCTTTGATAAAGAACTCTCGGTGGACGATATTATTGAACAAATGAAGGAACGACTGTCCCAGAACGTAAATAATGAACCCGTAAAACAACGGTATTTTTTGAGGCAATCCGTTTTTGGCACTGTCCAAAAAGTGGATTTGGGCTTTGAAAAATCGTCCATAGCGGAATTGGACAAGGAACTGATGGATAGCATTGCCCGAGCGATTCCAAAAAGTTCCTATCACTACACAGAAACCCTGGGTGATTTCCTAAAGAACAACGAGGCTTACAAGGTCAGTGTTCTAAAGGCTGCAGAGTTGTACAATAAAAACGATGTCAACTCCATTGAGGATTTAGGGCAACGTATGGAGAAAATTTTTAAGGCCAATGTGAAACCGGATTCCTACTTAAAAATTAAATCGGGGCTATTTAGTCAAAAAATACAGGTAGATTCCGTACTACAGGAAATCGACCAAGAGGCCGAAGTGACCATTGAAAATGAAATTCAACGTGATACCATTTCCGGTTTGGTAGATGGTCAAAAATTTATTTTTGATGAGATTTTAGGCGAAGTGTTTTATCAGGAGGATAGCAAACTCGACCTTATTCCAAAGACCCGGAAGTACAAATTTGAACTCGTGGGTTATTCCGATATTGGGGAATCCGGTGTTTACGTCATTGACTTTTCCCCCAAAGGAAAGGCCGATTTTAGGGGAAGGCTCTACATTAACATTGAAGATTTTGCGGTAATGCAAATAGATTTTGAGAACTTAAAAAACCTTCGAAACTTTCGGCTACTGGGCATCTACTACAGGGAAACGCTATACAAGGGCACCATGCGCTTTAACAAACTACCCAATAACCGATACGAACTGGTCTTTATGGACTTCAATTTTGGGCGTTGGTTTCGGATGGACAGGCCTTTGGACGTTATTGAAAAAAACAAAAATGTGAAGGGCCGCCGCAAGCAGAATGAACTGCGCCTGAACATTGACTTTCAAATAGCAAACACCAACAAATGGGAATTGGTGGTCTACGAGAACGAACTGATAGGCCAAACCCAGTTTGAAAACTTTAAGGAAGACAAAAGCTTGGAAGCTACTTATCTCCCCAAATACGACCCCGAATTTTGGAAAGGGTACAACATTGTGGAACCCAACCAAGCCATACGCGAGTTTACGGCTGGGGAGGAGCAAAATTAAGTTCTGGGCAAAAACAAAGATGTTTTTGCTTCTCGCTTCAGGCAATTTGAGGTGCTTCTGAAAAATTAATCATCGAATTGGATGGGGAAGTACACTTGAACCCAACCGCAGAAAAGAACGATTTAATACGGCAGGGGTATTTGGAGAACTTGGGCTATACCATAGTTCGTTTTGAGAACAAAATGGTTTTTGAACATTTGTCTTCAGTTTTAGAGGAGATCAAGGGTCATTTTAACCAATCTGAACAATAGAAATAGTTTCAACCTACCTGATTCGGCCTTGCCGAATCACCCCTATCCACCAGAGCAGTTATGACATTATTTAAGTTGGTCGATGGATTTAGTCCATGAAGAGAGTTTAACCTTTAGGTTTTCGGCAAAAACACCTCTGCCATCATGCATCGGGCCGATCCTCCACCACAGGTTTCTATGGTCTCCAAAGGGCTATGGATGATATCACAATGCTTTTCAATGGCTTTGATCTGATCCTCCCTTAAGCTATGGTAGGCCTGGGAACTCATTACCATATAACGTTTTCCATCCTTTCCTATCACCTGAAGCATATTGCCGGCAAAATGGTGCATTTGGCCTTCCGTTATCGGAATGATTTCCCTCCCATCCAATTTTAGGTGTTCCACCACATTTTTCCGCTCTTTTTTATCATCAATGGTATCCAAACAGATGACCACAAAGGTCTCTGCCATGGCCATCATTACGTTGGTATGGTAAATTGGCAAACGCTCCCCATTTACGGTTTGATTGGCCGTAAAAATCACGGGGAAACAGTCAAAATCCTCACAGAACTCTATAAAAAGATCTTCGTGTGCCCTTTCAGATAGTGCGCAATATGCTTTTTGATTGACCCGGTCCTTCAATATACTTCCCGTTCCCTCCAAAAACACACCTTCTTCTTCAGCGGCCGTATAATCAATAACGGTATCTATCCGGAAACCTTCCTTCTCCAAAATAGCAAAGATATCCTCCCGGCGTTCCTTTCTTCTGTTGGGAGCGAACATAGGATAGATTACCACGGTACCACTATCATGAAAGGACACCCAATTGTTTGGGAAAATGGAGTCTGGCGTATCCGTTTCCAACTGATCGTTTATGGTCACCACCTTTACGCCATGGTCCCGGAGCACCTTTACAAAGGCATCAAATTCCGCCTGTGCCCTTGCATTGATTTCGGAATTCTTTGAACCTAAATCTTCCTGAAAATAGTTATTCACGGCAGTTTGTTCGTTCATTCGAAAAGCCACTGGCCTAATCATTAGTATGGTATTGGTAATCTGCATTTTAAGTTACTATCAGCTTATTGAAATTTGAAGTATATCCAAAACGGATGTGCAAATATGGATTTTATTTTCCCAAGAATTGGCATCCCCCCATAATTTAGTTTAAAGTCCGCCTGGAACCCTGTTACCATTTCCTTTATTTGCCATTAAAATCCACCTCCCGTTCAAACGGATTCAAAAGCTTATCAATTAAAATACTGGTTGTACGCCGGTTCAAGGGAGCTGTTTCGGAAAAAGGTTCGGGAACCGCTTCGGCAATCCATAATTCCCTTAAATCGTCCAAGGTTATTCCTTGGGTAAGCGAATTCATGATGTCCACAATATACTTGGGCGATACCCATGCGCCAGAAGCAGGCAGGTCCACATGGTTCCGGAAATATCGAACATCCCGGAAGCATTACTAAGCCCCAAGTAATACCACGGCAATTTATTACCCCCTAAAAAATAGGATTCCAGATTTTTTGACGACCTTTTTGAAAGATAAAACCCAAGGGCCAACACCCCTACAATATAGACCAGTACTATGGAAATATCCCAATAGGAAAGTTTCATAAAGTTTTTAGATCACATCCCAAATATCGAAAAGTACGTACAGAGTACACAATAGTCCCAATAAAAAAATAGTAAAAGACGATATATCTATGGCAACTACACAGTTCCCCTTACCAAGGGCAACGTACTACAACGCAAGAGTCCTCCTTGTTTTGAAATCTCTGAATACGGAATCTCCTCAACGGTAAGACCCTGGTCCCTTAACCAATTATTGAGACGGGTAAAACTTTGCTCAGAAACCACCACCTCAGGAGATATGGAGAATACATTACTGAACATGCGGTACATTTCATCCGCACTTATCTCAAAAACATTTTCTTCCCCAAAATAATTTACCAACCACTGGTATTCCTCTTCGATCAAAAACCCATTTTTGTGAATAATGGCCTTATCCTTACCTACAGGTTGGAAACAACAATCCAGGTGCAGGGCATTTTCCTTGGGATTTGCAATGGATTTCCGCAATTCGAAGGACTTCACCTTTTTGGTGGGAAACATTTGTTTGATGTAATCCACCCCTTCCCAATTGGTTCTTGCCGTAATATAGTCGGGATAATCATGCCCCGTGTATGTTCCAATAAAAATATCGTCGTTCCATGGCATTACATCCCCACCCTCAATGTGCACTTCTTCCGGAGGATATAAAATACTATCTGGATCAATATATTCCAACACATGTAGAATGGCCTCAAACTCGTCTTCCCTATCCGGAAGGATATTGGCTTTGATCAGTTTATCCCCAATGACAAAAGCAATATCCCTGGAGAATATTTGGTTGCAGTCCTTCAATACTTCCGGGCGAAATACTTCTACTCCATACTTCTCAAAAACCCGTACAAATGCCTCCATTTCCTTAATCATATCTTCCTCTTTGGGATAGGTCCCGGCCAATATGTGTTCCAACGATTTGGGATCGTAGGCATCTTCTGGTTTCGGAACGGGACCACTACTTTCCGCGGTCCCCAGTACCACTGCTTTTAACTGGGAAGTTTCATCCGCTATATTAAGCTCTAGCATGTATTGAAGTTTTGCGCAAATATAAAAAAGTCCATTTCCAACAGTGTTGGAAACGGACAATATTCAAAAAAAGGTGGATGCTATCGATTCTTCAGCGCTACAAAACTTCTATCGTTGGCACCTATATAAACCTGTCTGGGCCTTCCAATGGGCTCTTTTCGCAAGCGCATCTCCCTCCATTGGGCAATCCAACCGGGAAGTCGGCCCAATGCAAACATTACCGTAAACATATCTACCGGTATGCCCATGGCCCTATAAATGATTCCAGAATAAAAATCGACGTTGGGATATAACTTCCGGTCAACAAAATATTGATCTTCCAAGGCTTCCTTCTCCAGTCCTTTTGCAATTTCCAGAATAGGGTCTTCTATACCCAATGCTCCCAGAACCTCATCGGCTGATTTCTTAATGATTCGAGCTCTTGGATCAAAGTTCTTATAAACCCTATGCCCAAAGCCCATTAATCGAAATGGATCTTCCTTGTCCTTGGCCTTGGCCATATACTTTTTCGTATCCCCACCATCATCCTCGATGGCCTTTAACATTTCCAAAACCGCTTGATTGGCGCCTCCATGCAGTGGTCCCCACAGTGCGGAAATACCTGCTGAAAGTGAAGCGAACAAGCCTGCATGGGAGGAGCCTACAATCCTCACCGTGGATGTGGAACAGTTTTGCTCGTGATCTGCATGAAGTATGAGAAGCTTATCCAAAGCATCGATTACAATTTTATTCTTCTCATATTCCTTATTGGGGCGTTTGAACATCATTTTATGAATGTTCTCCACATAACCCAAGCTATCATCACCATAGTCCAATGGCAAGCCCATTTTCTTTCGCATGGTCCATGCTACCAGAACGGGGAACTTTGCCAAAATACGGACAATGGAATTGTACATGGCCTCTTCCGAGGAAACATCAACAGAAGAGGGATTAAAGGCAACCAAGGCACTGGTCAGGGAAGAAAGGACCCCCATTGGGTGGGCCGATTTTGGGAAACCGTCCAAAATCTTTTTCATTTCCTCATCAACGTGGGATTCCGCCTTAATATCTTGATCAAATTTTCCCAACTGCTCTTTGTTGGGAAGTTCCCCAAAAATGAGAAGGTAAGCTACTTCCAAAAAATCTGCCTTTTCCGCCAGGTCTTCAATAGAATATCCCCTATATCTTAGAATGCCCTTTTCACCATCCAAAAAAGTAATACCGCTTTCACAAGATCCTGTATTCTTATACCCAGGATCTATAGTGACCATACCCGTAGTACCACGCAATGTTTTTATATCAATGGCCAATTCATTCTCGGTTCCCTCCATTACGGGAAACTCATATTTTTTTCCTTCAAATTCTATTGTTGCGGTTCTAGACATTTATGTGTTTTTAATAATAATTGAAAAGCCCATAAATTTACGAAAAAGCCAAGGTTTTAACAATTCAAACACATTAATTTGAATTATTATTAACAATATTGAAAAGATGGTAGAAACCTTACAGCTTATAGAGCTGTTCGTAGTATTTGTTCACCGATTTTTTCCATGTAAATCGCTTGCGTTTGGCCGCAGTTTGAATCTTTTTCCAAGTAGGTTTGTCCTTTTCAAACACATCCAAAGCTTCATCGAACACTTTAAGCATGTTCTCAATCTTTTCGTCGTAGGTTTTACCATCAAAGGCAAAACCGGTTTTCATATGTTCCACGGTATCGATCAAACCTCCCGTATGATGGACCAAACAAGGATTTCCATTGCGCATGGCCAACATTTGGCTTATCCCACAGGGTTCAAAAAGACTGGGCATAAAATAAAGGTCGGATTCCAGGTACATGGAATCGATCAGGCTTTCCGATTGACCATTGGTAAATATGAAGTTCTTGTTCTCATAGCTTATCCCCCTAAAAAGGTCTTCATATTCCGGTGCACCGGTCCCCAATAGCATGAATATGCCCTGGACCCTTTCCAGTTTTTTTAATATTTCCACAAAGGCCTCGGGCGATCTTTTGAAGAAATAAAACTTTTGCTCGGTCAATCTGGCCACGCTGGAAACAATAAACTTTGGACGATTGCCCACAAATTGCATGATTTTCTCCCCGGTATGGGCCAAAAAATCGGCTTTATACTTTTTGTCCTCATCCTGTAGCCATCGGAAAAGGGCTTTGACCGTATTTCTATAAATCTCCCCCTTGGCCTCTACATTGATGTTTTTGTAATTACAGCCGTTCAAAATTCCAAACAACCTTCCTTCAACGTCCGCAGCCTTCAAATCCTCTTCCAACCCTTCACCACCTATGAACTCCGGTGGGGAACTGGGCAGCATCACATCTTGCTTGTACGAAGGGGAAACCGTATGTACCGTATCCGCCAGGCGAATGCCCACTGCCATGAGATTGATACAGTCCTGATAGCGATAGTCCATTAATTTTTGATAATCAATGGGGAGTTCGGGGTACCAATTCTGAAGGGAGGCGTAATTGCCCATAAAAGGGCGTATTCCCTGAATGGCCAGATTGTGTATACTGTATACAAATTGAATATCCTTGAGTGTTTTGTAGCCCGGGTGATATTCACGTAGATAAAGCAGCAGACTTGAATGCCAGTCGTGGAGGTGAACCACATCCAGGTCACCAAAGGCACCTTGTTTTATGGCCTCTGCAACGGCAGTGCAGAAAATGGTATATTTTATGAAATCCGTGAAAAATGGTTCTTCCGGATCATCGTGATAAATGTGGGCAATACCGCCAGCTTCAATTTCGGGATGGTGGATGACATAGTGATGGATAAGGTCGATTTTTTTCTTTCCATCCACTTCATACAACTCGGCGGTATAATCGACTCCCCTAAGGCTAAAATTTAGATGGGTTTTAAAGGTTCCATTTTGATGCAGTCTTCCATAAGAAGGAACTACCACATGGGTCTTATCCTTTCTTTCAGCTATTTGCCTTGGGACGTCCCGGACAACGTCTCCCATACCTCCTGCTTTGCAGTGCGGAATCGCGTCATTCTCAGCGGCCGCAAAAAGGAAATTCTTCATGATTTTGAGTTATTCTTGTTTAGTTCAGTTGGATTAAGGTACGCTATAAAAGGCGCAAAAAAAAGCCTTTCTCAAAAAGGAAAGGCTTTTCATATGCTAAATAATTGTTATCGTTTTACCTTGAATGCTTTCTCCTGTGGATAGTAGGCAACATCTCCCAATTCTTCTTCAATTCTTAGCAATTGGTTGTACTTGGCCATACGATCGCTCCTTGAAGCAGAACCTGTTTTAATTTGGCCCGTGTTCAATGCTACGGCCAGATCGGCAATGGTATTGTCTTCCGTTTCCCCGGAACGGTGGGACATTACGGAAGTATACCCCGCATTTTTTGCCATGTTCACCGCAGCTATGGTCTCCGTTAATGAACCTATTTGATTTACCTTGATCAAAATGGAATTGCCGATACCGTTTTCAATACCTCTTGACAATCGTTCCACATTGGTCACAAATAAATCGTCCCCGACCAACTGAACTTTATTCCCCACTTTTTCGGTCAATAATTTCCATCCATCCCAATCGTTCTCGTCCATACCATCCTCAATGGAAATAATGGGATACTTGGCACACAGTTCTGCCAAATACTCCGCTTGTTCCGCAGATGTCCGCACAGCACCTTTATCCCCTTCGAACTTGGTATAGTCATATTTGCCATCCTCATAGAATTCTGCGGAGGCACAGTCCAATGCGATCATCACTTCATCCCCAAATTTATACCCCGCATTTTCCACTGCCTTGGCAATGGTCTCAATAGCATCTTCGGTTCCATCCAAGGTTGGGGCAAAACCACCTTCATCACCTACCGCTGTGCTCAATCCCCTTCCGTGCAATACTTTTTTAAGGTTGTGGAAGATTTCAGTACCCATTTGCATGGCATGGCTAAAATCCTTTGCCTTTACAGGCATGATCATGAACTCCTGGAAAGCAATGGGTGCATCGGAATGGGAACCCCCATTTATAATGTTCATCATGGGAACGGGAAGTGTGTTGGCACTAACACCACCCACGTAACGGTACAATGGCATCGCCAATTCTTCCGCGGCAGCTTTGGCA
The DNA here is from genome assembly GCA_028281025.1 of Croceivirga sp. Taxonomy (GTDB): domain Bacteria; phylum Bacteroidota; class Bacteroidia; order Flavobacteriales; family Flavobacteriaceae; genus Croceivirga. The sequence goes on along the minus strand of JANQKR010000031.1, from coordinate 115,646 downwards.
ACGGCCAGGGAAACCCCAAGAATGGCGTTCGCCCCCAATTTGGACTTGTTGGGCGTACCATCCAGTTCCATCATTCTTTGATCGATATAGTTCTGCTCAAAAACAGATGTTCCTACCAATTCTTCGGCCAGAATGGTGTTTACGTTGTTCACGGCCTTCCCAACACCTTTGCCCATAAAGGAGTCACCACCATCGCGTAATTCCACTGCCTCATGCTCTCCTGTTGAAGCTCCTGAAGGAACTGCCGCACGACCCAAAACGCCATTTTCCGTTACCACATCGACCTCTACGGTGGGGTTTCCCCGGGAGTCCAAAATCTGTCTTGCATGAATATTAACGATAATGCTCATAATGTCTGTTTTTAAGGTTGAAAATTATAGGCACGAAAATACAAAAGCCCCAAGTTTATGATGTATGATAAACGTCATAAAATCATGATAATAAAAAGAAAATCAACTATAACGTTTTAGTTCTGACTTGCTTGTATGGCTTCAAAAAACTGATCAAAAAGGTATTCCGCATCATGGGGTCCAGGACTGGCCTCCGGATGGTATTGGACCGAGAACACGTTTTTGTACTTCATTTTGATTCCAGCTACCGTTCCATCATTTAAATGGGTATGGGTAATCTCCAGATTGGGATTGGCCTCAGTTTCTTCGCGATTTACCGAAAATCCGTGGTTTTGTGATGTAATCTCCCCCTTTCCTGTCATTAAATTAAGAATGGGGTGATTAATTCCTCGATGACCATGGTGCATCTTGTAGGTGGATACCCCATTGGCCAGTGCCAAAACCTGGTGTCCCAAACAAATGCCAAACAAGGGTTTGTTTGTCTTTAATATCTGTTTTGTGGTCTCAATGGATTTGGTAAGGGGTTCCGGATCACCGGGACCATTGGAAATGAAATATCCATCTGGTTCCCATGCCGTCATTTCCTCAATGGATGCGTCGTAGGGAAATACCTTTATATAAGCGCCCCGTTTTGCCAGGTTTCTTAGGATATTCTTTTTAATACCAATATCCAAAGCGGATATCTTGAACTTGGCATCTTCCGCTCCAAAATAGTAAGCTTTTTTGGTGGAGACCTTGGAAACCAATTCCAAACCTTCCATGCTTGGCACTTTTTTCAATTCCGCTTTCAAGGCCTCTATTTCATCAACACGTGTGGAAATTACGGCATTCATGGCACCATTGTCCCGGATATAGCTGACCAATGCCCGAGTATCCACATCCGAAATGGCAAACAATTGGTTATCGTTCAAAAAATCCAAAAGGCTCTTGTCCGCATCTGGCCGGGAATATTCATAGCTGAAATTCTTGACAATCAACCCCGCGATCTTAATGGAGTCCGATTCCACTTCATCGGCATTTGTGCCATAATTTCCGATATGGGCGTTTGTAGCAACCATTATCTGACCATAATAGGAAGGATCCGTAAAAATCTCCTGATATCCTGTCATCCCCGTATTGAAACACACCTCCCCAAATGCGGTTCCTTCTTTGTCACCAACCGCTTTACCATAAAAAATGGTACCATCCTCCAGAAGTACCAGTGCCTTTTTTCGTTTTTGATATTTCATGTTTTACTAATCAAAATTTCACAAAACAACATAAAAAAAGGATACGTTTTCACGTATCCTTTTTCCTATTTTTCAATGAATAATCAACATTTGTTTATTCTTCGGAATCATCAACTGTTGTAGTGGTTTCCGAAACTGGCGCGGCAACACCTGCTGCAGCCTTACCTTTTCCCCTTCTACTTCTTCTAGTGGATTTCTTTTTGGGTTTACCTGCATTGTAGGTTTCATTAAAATCTACGAGCTCGATCATTGCCATATCGGCATTATCCCCCAAACGGTTACCCAACTTAATGATTCGGGTGTATCCTCCGGGCCTATCGCCCACTTTTTCGGCAACTGTACCAAACAATTCCGTAATGGCATATTTGCTTCGAAGGTTCTTGAAAACCATCCTTCTATTGTGCATGCCCTTCTCTGTGGTCTGGTTGTTCTCCGTTTTGGCCTTCGTGATCAATGGTTCCACAAATTGTTTTAGGGCTTTGGCCTTCGCAACCGTAGTATTGATCCGTTTATGCTCAATTAGGGAACAGGCCATGTTTGCCAACATTGCTTTTCTATGCGATGCCGTTCTCCCCAGGTGATTGAATTTTTTTCCGTGTCTCATCTTTACTTTGTTATCATCTTGCTACCAGATCCCAATGTTATTTATCGGGAGAGCAAAATATGATTATTAGTCCTTATCCAATTTGTATTTGGTCAAATCCATTCCAAATTGTAATCCCTTGTTGATTACCAATTCCTCAAGTTCGGTCAAGGATTTTTTACCAAAGTTTCTAAACTTCATTAAATCATTCTTGTTGAATGACACCAAATCCCCCAAGGTATCCACCTCAGCTGCTTTTAAACAGTTCAGGGCACGGACGGAAAGGTCCATATCCACCAATTTGGTCTTCAGTAACTGACGCATATGCAGTGATTCCTCATCATAGGTTTCCGTTTGAGCAATTTCATCAGCTTCAAGCGTGATACGCTCATCGGAGAACAACATAAAGTGATGGATCAAAACCTTGGCCGCTTCTGTCAGGGCATCTTTAGGATGTATGGAACCATCGCTAACGATCTCGAAAACCAATTTTTCGTAATCCGTCTTCTGTTCCACCCTATAGTTTTCAATGCTATACTTTACGTTCTTGATCGGCGTAAATACAGAGTCAACGGCAATGGTGCCCAAAGGGGCATTGGATTTCTTGTTTTCCTCTGCAGGGACATAACCCCTGCCTTTTTCAATAATGATTTCCATATTCACGGAAACCTTTGGGTCCATGTTACAGACCACCAAATCTGGATTCAATACTTGGTATCCTGAGATGAATTTTTGGAAATCACCTGCGGTCATCTGTTCTTTTCCACTCACTGAAATGGATACGGTCTCACTTTCAACGTCATCAATCTGTCTCTTAAAGCGAACTTGTTTTAAGTTCAAGATCATTTCGGTAACATCCTCTACAACCCCAGGGATTACAGAGAATTCATGCTCCACACCATCAATTCTTACCGAAGTGATCGCAAAGCCTTCCAAAGAGGAAAGCAATACCCTGCGCAAGGCGTTCCCGACAGTCAATCCATAACCAGGCTCCAAAGGGCGAAATTCGAATTTCCCTTCGAAATCCGTTGAATCGATCATTATAACTTTATCGGGCTTCTGAAAATTAAGTAATGCCATAATAGGATGAATGTGGTTTTATTTTGAGTATAACTCGACGATTAGTTGTTCCTTGATGTTTTCAGGAATTTGAAGCCTTTCAGGTACGGTAACAAATGTTCCTTCCTTTTTATCACCGTTCCACGTAATCCACTCATATACACTGCTGTTATTCGAAAGTGAATCATTAATGGCTTGAACGGACTTCGATTTTTCCCTTACACCAATTACGTCTCCCGGTCTTAGGGAATATGATGGAATGTTGACCACACCACCATTTACTGTTATGTGCCTATGGGATACCAACTGACGGGCTCCCCTTCTGGAAGGGGCAATACCCATACGGTACACTACATTATCCAAACGGGATTCACAGAGTTGCAAAAGTACCTCACCGGTAACTCCTTCGCGTCTTTTGGCCTCACTAAAGAGATTTCTAAACTGACGCTCCAAAATACCGTAGGTATATTTTGCTTTCTGTTTTTCTGCCAACTGAATGGCGTATTCTGATTTTTTTCCGCGACGACGGTTGTTTCCGTGCATTCCCGGAGGGTAATTCTTTTTTTCGAACGATTTGTCATCGCCGAAAATCGCCTCTCCAAACTTACGTGCGATTTTTGATTTTGGTCCTGTATATCTTGCCATTTTCTAAATTTTTGAATGTGCGATTATGAATTAAGGCTTATCCTTCGATAATCTTGATGCACCTTCAGGTGAAAATCCTTTTCAGGATTATGTTAATTAAACTCTTCTTCTTTTTGGAGGTCTGCAACCGTTGTGCGGTAGCGGGGTAACATCCACAATTTCCGTTACTTCAATTCCCGAATTGTGAATTGTACGAATTGCGGACTCCCTTCCATTTCCCGGCCCTTTTACGAAAACCTTTACTTTTCTAAGACCTGCTTCATGGGCAACCTTTGCACACTCCTCGGCAGCTACCTGGGCAGCATAAGGTGTGTTTTTCTTGGAACCACGGAAGCCCATCTTTCCCGCAGAAGACCAGGAAATCACATCACCTTTCTTATTGGTCAAAGAAATAATGATGTTATTGAACGATGCTACAATATGGGCTTCCCCAGTAGCGTCAACAATAACTTTTCGCTTTTTTGCAGTTTTGGTACTTGCTTTTGCCATTTTTTCAGTTTATAGCTGCCCGCCTTGTGGGCTGGACAGGTTAGTTTATAGTTGTTGGAATCCTAACTATTTCCCTTTAAAAACAGATCCAACAGCTAACTACTAATGACTAGTATTCTATTTATTATTTAGTTGCCTTTTTCTTGTTGGCAACCGTTTTACGTTTTCCTTTTCTCGTCCTAGAATTGTTTTTGGTACGTTGGCCACGCAGTGGCAAGCCCGATCTATGACGGATTCCACGGAAACATCCAATATCCATTAACCGCTTAATGTTCAATTGTGTTTCTGAGCGTAGTTCCCCTTCAATGGTGTACTCCCCTACAGCCTCACGGATTTTACCGATTTGGTCATCATTCCACTCGGAAACCTTGATATCTTCATCAACACCAGCCTTGCCCAAAATCTCCTGGGCACGACTTTTACCGATGCCATAGATGTAGGTCAGTGCAATTGCACCCCTTTTTTGTTTTGGTATATCAACACCTGCAATTCTTGCCATATTATCACTTATTAGTGGTCAGTTGTTAGTGTTGTTGAAAAAGCGGTCACTTTCCCGTCCAACGCCTAACTTCCAACATCTACTTTTATCCTTGTCTTTGTTTAAATCTAGGATTCTTTTTGTTGATTACATACAGCCTGCCTTTTCTGCGAACAATTTTGCAGTCTGCACTTCTCTTCTTAATTGATGCCCTAACTTTCATTTCTAAAGTTTCTTAATATCTGTACGTAATTCTTGCTTTTGTCAAATCGTACGGACTCATCTCCAATTTCACCTTATCTCCAGGCAATAATTTGATGTAATGCATACGCATCTTACCCGAGATATGGGCGGTAACGATATGTCCGTTTTCCAATTCCACTCGAAACATTGCATTGGACAATGCTTCAATGATACTCCCGTCTTGCTCTATGGCCGGTTGTTTTGCCATGTTATGCTACTTTTCTGTTTTTACCGGTTTTCATTAAGCCATCATAATGCCTGTTCAATAAATAGGAATTCACCTGTTGAACAGTATCTATGGCCACACCTACCATAATCAGTAGTGATGTACCTCCGTAAAACAATGCCCATCCTGCCTGTACATCCATTAGTTTTACAACTACCGCAGGCAATACGGCCAATAAGGCCAAGAATACTGAACCTGGGAATGTGATCAATGACATTATCTTATCCAGGAAATCCGCGGTCTCCTTACCTGGGCGAATACCTGGAATAAAACCACCACTTCGTTTTAAATCATCTGCCATTTTATTCGTAGGCACGGTAATCGCCGTATAGAAGTAGGTGAAAATGATGATCAATACGGCAAAAAGCACATTGTACCAAAGACCAAATATATCTGCAAACTGTACTTCCATCCACTGGCCCACAGCCGTATTATTGAACGTACGTCCAATTAAACTTGGAGCAAACATAATGGCTTGGGCAAAAATAATGGGCATTACACCGGAAGCATTCAATTTTAATGGGATATACTGGCGTGAACCCATAATATTCTTTTCATATCCTCCAGATGCACTCCGTCTTGCGTACTGTACGGGAATCTGACGAATGGCCATAACCAAAAGTACACTGGCCAAAATCACCAGGAACCAAATAATGATCTCAATCAACATGAACATCAATCCGCCCGTATTGTTGGTGGTTCTTGAGATAAATTCCTGAACAAATGATTGTGGCATCGTCGCAATGATCCCTATCATGATCAAAAGGGAGATACCGTTTCCAATTCCCTTATCCGTAATCTTCTCACCCAACCACATCGCAAATACACAACCTGTCACCAAAATAATTACGGCTGGGACAATAAAATCCAATCCTTTCCCTAGGATAAAGGCACTATCCGGAACACCCAAGGCTCCCAGTCCATATAAATATGCAGGTGCTTGAACAATACATATTCCTATGGTCAACCAGCGCGTAATCTGGTTTTTTGTTTTACGACCACTTTCACCTTCCTTATCCAATTTTTGAAGGTAGGGAATGGCAATACTCATTAACTGTACCACAATGGACGCGGAGATATAGGGCATAATACCCAGGGCAAACACCGAAGCATTGGCAAAGGCCCCTCCGGTAAAAGCATTCAAAAGTCCTAAAATTCCATCACCAGCATTATCGGCCAATTCTGCCAATTGCGTAGTATCAATACCTGGCAGGACAACTTGTGCACCAAAACGGTATACCAACAACAATCCCAAGGTAACCAAGATGCGTTGTCTTAGCTCCTCAATTTTCCAAATATTGGATATGGTCTCAATAAACTTTTTCATACTGTTGTGTTACAAACTTATTGCCTCCCCTCCAGCTGCCTCAATAGCGGCCTTTGCCGAAGCACTAAATTTATGGGCAGAAACCTTAAGCTTGGCCTTCAATTCCCCATCGCCTAAAATCTTTACCAATTTGTTTTTACCAACCAATCTGTTTTCAACAAGGTTTTCAAAGGTCACTTCCCCTTTGACCAACTTGTTATCCACCAAAGCTTGGAGCTTGTCCAAATTAACGGGCTGATACTCCTTACGGTTAATATTTTTGAATCCAAATTTTGGCACTCGACGTTGTAGCGGCATTTGCCCCCCTTCAAAACCTATCTTTTTGGAATATCCGGATCTGGACTTGGCCCCTTTATGTCCACGAGCGGCCGTTCCACCTTTTCCCGAACCTTCTCCTCTACCAAGTCTCTTTCCGTGTCTATGGGTTGAACCCTCTGCTGGCTTTAAATTGCTTAAATCCATGTTATGCGTTTTATGCTTCCTCGGTAGAAACCAAGTGTTTTACTTTATTTATCATTCCAAGGATGTTTGGCGTATCATCATGCTCCACAACTTGGCCCAATTTTCTAAGCCCAAGGGCTGCCAATGTCCTTTTTTGGTTTTGCGGCCTTTTAATGGCACTCTTAACCTGCTTCACTTTAATCTTCGCCATGACTTATCCTTTAAATACTTTTTCTACGCTTATTCCGCGCTGTTTGGCTACGGTATTCGCATCACGTAACTGAAGTAATGCATCAAACGTTGCCTTTACCACATTGTGGGGATTGGAAGAACCTTGGGATTTTGAAAGTACATCGTGTACCCCAACGGATTCCAATACTGCACGTACGGCGCCTCCCGCAATTACCCCAGTACCTTGTGAGGCCGGCTTGATAAAGACCTTTGCCCCTCCGTATTTTCCTTTTTGCTCGTGTGGCAAGGTCCCCTTGTTCAATGGAATTCGAATCAAATTCTTTTTGGCATCCTCAATGGCCTTGGCAATTGCCGTGGCAACTTCCTTGGATTTCCCCAAACCGTGGCCTACAACACCGTTCTCATCCCCTACAACAACTATGGCGGAGAATCCGAAGGCACGACCACCTTTGGTTACCTTGGTTACCCTTTGCACACCAACAAGACGGTCCTTTAATTCTAAACCTCCAGGTTTAACCGTTTCTACGTTTTTATACTTCTGATACATATGATTTAGAATTTAAGTCCTGCTTCCCTTGCTCCTTCGGCCAAGGCTTTAACCCGACCGTGATAAAGATTGCCCCCTCTATCGAAGGCTACAGTTTCAACACCTGCTTTCTTTGCCTTTTCGGCAATTGCTTTTCCAACGGCGGCCGCAATTTCGGTCTTGGTGCCCTTTGCATCGATACCTTTGTCCCGTGATGAAGCTGCAACCAACGTTTTTCCTGCGTTATCATCAATCAATTGGGCATAGATTTCCTTGTTACTACGGAATACGGACAAACGTGGACGGGTCTCGGTTCCAAAGGAAACCTTTCTGATCCTTCGTCGTATACGTAATTTTCTATCAGACTTTGATAATCCCATTTTTCTATCTATTAAGCTGATTTACCTGCTTTTCTTCTAATTTGCTCTCCAACGAACTTGATACCTTTTCCTTTATAAGGTTCAGGCTTTCTGAACGAACGGATTTTTGCGGCCACTGCACCAACCAATTGCTTGTCGTGCGAAGTAAGTTTTACGATTGGGTTCTTCCCTTTCTCGGAAACGGTTTCAATCTTTACTTCTGGAGCAATATCCATTACAATGTTGTGCGAAAAACCAAGTGCCAAATCCAATTTCTGTCCTTGGTTGCTGGCACGATATCCTACCCCTACCAATTCCAATTCCTTGGTCCAACCTTTGGAAACACCTTCCACCATATTATTGACCAGGGCTCTGTACAAACCATGTTTTGCTTTGTGGTCTTTGGATTCGGAGGTTCTTGACACCGTTAAACTACCTTCTTCCATTTTCATTTCCACGCCGTCAAACTCTTGGGTCAATTCTCCAAGTTTTCCTTTTACTATTACGGCGTTGTCCTTTACCTCTATGGTAACTCCTTCTGGAATTGGGATTGGGTTATTACCTATTCTTGACATCTCTTGTTCGTTTTCTTTTTAATATACGTAGCACAATACCTCGCCACCTACATTCTCTTTGCCCGCCTGTTTACTTGTCATTACACCATGGGAAGTGGAAACAATTGCTATTCCCAATCCGTTAAGTACCCGTGGCAATTCACCGGCATTTACATATTTTCTTAATCCGGGCTTACTTACGCGTTGCAATTTTTTGATAACAGGCTCTTTGGTGAACTTGTCATACTTCAATGCAATCTTTATGTTTCCCTGTACCTTGTCCTCCTCGAACTTATAACTTAAAATAAAGCCTTGGTCAAAAAGGATTTTGGTCATTTCTTTCTTCAAGTTGGAAGCAGGAATATTGACAACCCTATGCCCAGCACGGCTGGCATTTCTAATTCGTGTCAAATAATCTGAAATTGGATCTGTTAGCATTTTCTACTTCTTTATGGTTTACCAGCTTGCTTTTGTAACACCTGGAATTAATCCTTTGTTGGCCATTTCCCTAAAAGTTACCCTGGAAATCCCAAAAGTCCTCATGTACCCTCTGGGCCTTCCCGTTAGCTTACATCTATTGCGCATACGCACAGGAGAAGCGTTCTTTGGGAGTTTTTGCAATGCTTCGTAATCTCCCGCTTCTTTTAAAGCTTTTCTCTTCTCGGCATATTTGGCTACCATTTTCGCCCTTTTTCGTTCACGGGCTTTCATTGATTCTTTGGCCATCTTAATTCTTTTTAAAGGGTAAACCCAATTCGCTCAACAATGATTTTGCTTCCTTATCCGTGTCAGCGGAAGTCACGAAAGTGATATCCATTCCGTTGATCCTGTTGATTTTGTCAATATTGATTTCCGGAAAAATGATCTGCTCGGTAACCCCTAGGTTGTAATTTCCCCGGCCGTCAAAACCAGTGGCCCTAACCCCTTGGAAATCCCTTACCCGTGGCAATGCAGAGGTAATCAATCGATCCAAAAACTCATACATACGCTCCCCTCGTAACGTAACTTTCGCACCAATGGGCATTCCCTTACGTAACTTAAAGGCGGCAACATCCTTTTTGGACATGGTGGAAACCGCTTTTTGCCCTGTAATCATGGTCAGTTCATCCACTGCATGATCGATCAGTTTTTTGTCGGCAACAGCCGCTCCAACACCACGGCTAACCACAATTTTTTGCAGTTTGGGAACCTGCATGATGTTTTTGTACCCGAACTCCTCGGATAGGGCCTTCACCACACGTTCCTTATATTCTTGCTTTAGTCTTGGTATATAGCTCATGACTAGACTGTTTCTCCTGTTTTTTTGGATACTCTTACTTTTTTACCATCCTTAAAGGCAAAACCAACTCTAACGGCCTCTCCATTTTCCATCAATGAAAGATTGGAAATATGGATCGGTGCCTCTTTTTCGACAATGCCCCCTTGAGGGTTTTGTGCACTGGGCTTTTCATGTTTTTTCACAACATTTACACCTTCCACAATGGCCTTGTTCTTCTTAAGGTCAATACTCATCACCTTTCCCTCGGAACCTTTATGGTCACCGGCAATAACGGTAACGGTATCTCCTGTTTTGATCTTCAACTTCATTTCAATATCTTTTAAAGTACCTCAGGGGCCAATGAAACAATTTTCATATACTGCTTATCGCGCAATTCCCTGGCAACAGGTCCAAACACACGGGTACCCCTCATCTCGCCGGCTGGATTGAGCAGCACACAGGCATTATCATCAAATCTGATGTACGAACCATCGGGCCTTCTTACTTCTTTCTTGGTACGTACTACCACCGCAGTGGAAACAGAACCTTTTTTTACTGCTCCATTGGGAGCGGCTTCCTTTACGGTGACCACAATCTTGTCCCCCAATGAGGCATACCTTCTTTTTGTTCCCCCGAGTACACGAATGGTAAGTACCTCCTTGGCACCTGTATTATCCGCAACTTTTAATCTTGATTCCTGTTGTACCATGATTATTTAGCTCTTTCAATGATTTCTACCAACCTCCAGCATTTGGTTTTGCTCAAAGGCCTTGTTTCCATAATGCGTACGGTATCGCCTTCATTGCAATCGTTCTTCTCGTCATGGGCAACATACTTCTTGGTCTTCAAAACGAATTTACCGTACATAGGGTGCTTTACACGTTTTACCTCAGAAACTACAATGGATTTTTCCATTTTGTTACTGGTAACGACCCCTATTCTTTCTTTTCTTAAATTTCTAATTGTTGTCTCTTCCATAAGGCACAATCCGTTATTCTTGTTCCCTTTTACTTAACTCTGTTGCCAATCTTGCGACCGTTCTTCTCGTTTTTCGTATCTGCATTGGGTTTTCCAACGGCGTCACGGAGTGGGCCATTTTCAAATCCGCATATTCTTTCTTTGATTCAGCCAACTTTTGCTGAAGCTCTTCAACCGATAATTCTCTAATTTCTGCTTGTTTCATGATCTATCAGTTTATCCAGCGTAATCCCTGGCTACTATAAATTTTGTTTTTACAGGTAGCTTTTGAGCCGCCAATCGCAAGGCTTCCTTTGCAATATCATGGGGCACACCGCCCACCTCAAACATGATTCGCCCAGGCTTGACCACTGCCACCCAGTACTCTGGGGCACCCTTACCTTTACCCATCCGTACTTCCAAAGGCTTTTTGGTAATGGGTTTATCCGGGAAAATTTTGATCCATAGCTGCCCTTGCCTTTTCATATAACGTGTGGCAGCAATACGTGCCGCTTCAATTTGACGGGAAGTAATAAAGTGGGAATCCAAGGATTTGATACCGAACATTCCATTGGAAAGTTGGTGGCCCCTTTGGGATATTCCCTTCATTCTCCCCTTCTGGGCTTTTCTAAATTTTGTTCTTTTCGGCTGTAACATCTTACCTGCGCTTTAAACTCAATTATTTTCTTCTTCGTTGCCTTTTGCCTCCGTCTTGTTTTCCTCCTTTGGAACCTCCTTTGGAAAGTCCTATCAGCGGGGAAAGCTCACGTTTGCCATACACCTCACCCTTCATGATCCATACCTTGATACCCAACCTACCATAAGTGGTATGGGCCTCTTCCAGGGCATAATCTACATCGGCACGGAAGGTAGACAACGGAATTCTACCATCTTTGTATGTTTCTGAACGCGCCATTTCAGCCCCGTTCAAACGACCCGAAATCTGCACTTTGATTCCTTCAGCATTCATACGAATGGCCGCAGCAATCGCCATTTTTATTGCTCTACGATAGGAAATCCTACTTTCTATCTGCCTTGCAATACTCGCAGCTACCAAATTGGCATCCAATTCCGGCCTCTTTATTTCATGGATATTGATTTGAACCTCCTTATTGGTGATTTTCTTCAATTCCTCCTTAAGTCTATCAACTTCTTGACCTCCCTTACCAATAATGATACCGGGCCTTGCCGTAGTAATGGTAATGGTAATCAATTTTAGGGTTCTTTCAATAATCACCCTGGAAACACTGGCTTTTGCCAAACGTGCATGGATGTACTTCCTGATTTTGTCATCCTCTGCCAACTTATCACCGTAATCGTTTCCTCCGTACCAGTTGGATTCCCATCCCCTGATGATTCCTAAACGATTTCCTATCGGATTGGTTTTCTGTCCCATATACTTAAGCCGTTGTTTCTGTTGTTACATTATTATGTGCGCCCAAAACCAAGGTTACATGGTTGGAACGTTTTCTGATTCTGTGGGCCCGTCCCTGAGGTGCTGGACGCAGTCTTTTCAACATTGTTCCACCGTCCACACGGATTTCCTTTATATACAAGTCGGCATCCTCAATACTGGCATCCTCATTCTTGGCTTCCCAGTTGGCAATTGCGGATAGCAATAGTTTCTCCAACCTTCTTGAGGCCTCTTTTGGATTGAATCGAAGTATGGCCAGGGCCATTTCAATTTGCTTGCCACGGATCAAATCCGCAACCAATCGCATTTTTCGTGGAGACGTTGGACAGTTGTTCAACTTGGCAAAAGCCAAGTCTTTCTTTTCTGCCTTAATACGTTCTGCCATTTGTCTTTTTCGAACTCCCATTGCCTATTACTTTTTACCTTTGTTTTTAGCACCCGCATGCCCCCTAAAGGAACGGGTAGGTGAAAATTCGCCCAATTTGTGGCCTACCATATTTTCAGTAACATATACAGGGACAAACTGCCTTCCATTATGTACCGCGATGGTCTGACCTACAAAATCAGGGGTTATCATTGAAGCCCTTGACCACGTTTTGATGACGGTCTTCTTGCCCGACTCTACATTGGCCTGGACTTTTTTCTCCAAACTATGGTGAACGAATGGTCCTTTTTTAAGTGAACGTGCCATGTTTTCCTATTTCTTTCTTCGTTCTACAATATATCTGTTGCTGTCTTTTGTCAAGGAACGGGTTCTATATCCCTTGGCAGGAATGCCGTTTCTTGATCTTGGGTGACCTCCGGAAGCCCTTCCTTCACCACCACCCATTGGGTGATCCACAGGGTTCATCACTACAGGTCTTGTTCTTGGTCTTCTGCCCAACCATCTACTTCTACCTGCTTTACCGGAAACCAGTAGCTGGTGGTCCGAATTGGAAACAGCCCCTATGGTTGCCATACAGGTTGCCAATATCATTCGGGTCTCCCCACTTGGCAATTTTACGGTCACAAACTTTCCATCTTTTGCCATTAACTGTGCAAAAGTACCTGCACTACGGGCCATGTTCGCCCCCTGTCCCGGACGCAGTTCAATGCAGGAAATAATGGTTCCCAAAGGAATTTCACCCAAGGGCATGGCATTACCGATTTCAGGTGCCGCTTTTTCCCCGGAAACTACTTTCTGACCTACTTGCAATCCATTTTGGGCTATCACGTATCTTTTTTCACCATCCTTATATTCCAATAGGGCGATGAAAGCTGTTCTATTTGGGTCATATTGGATTGATTTCACCTCGGCTTCCACACCAAACTTATCACGCTTGAAATCAATGATACGATACCTCCTTTTGTGACCTCCACCTCTATGGCGCATGGTCATTTTTCCTTGACTGTTTCTACCTCCGGTCTTTTTTAACGGAGCGAGCAAGCTCTTCTCCGGCTTATCAGTAGTAATCGCGTCAAATCCGTTTACTACTCTAAAACGCTGACCAGGAGTGATGGGTTTTAATTTTCTAACTGCCATTACCCTCTGTTATATATTGCTGTAAAAATCAATAATATCCCCTTCGGCAACATCAACGATAGCTTTTTTCAAGGCATTCGTTTTGCCATGTTGAATTCCGGTCTTGGTATACCTCGTTTTCCGATTTGGACCGTAATTCATGGTTCTAACCTTTTCAACGGAAACGCCATATGTACTTTCCACGGCTTCCTTGATTTCCAATTTGTTGGCCTTTGGGTCAACATAGAAACCGTAACGATTGAACAACTCGCTATCCGCGGTCATTTTCTCTGTTATGATTGGTTTTATCAATACACTCATCGCTTTCCTATTTTGCAAGATTAGCCTGTATTTGTTCTACTGCCCCTTCCAAAAGCACAACGCTTTTCGCATTCATGATTTTGTAGGTACTCAATTGGTCATTGGTCACCACTTCGGAACGTTTAAGGTTTCGTGAAGACAAAAACACATTGTCATTGCTACCTCCCAATACCACTAAGGACCTTTTGTCCGCTATTCCCAAAGAATTCAAAAAAGACACATAATCCTTGGTCTTAGGCGCTTCAAAATTAAAGTCCTCGACCACCAGCAATGCTTTTTCCCTGGATTTTAGACTGAACGCCGATTTACGGGCCAAACGCTTTACATTTTTGTTCAGCTTTTGACCGTAATTTCTTGGTCTTGGACCAAAAATTCGGCCACCGCCCCTAAAAACGGGGGATTTGATACTTCCTGCCCTTGCGGTACCGGTACCTTTTTGCTTTTTCAACTTACGCGTACTTCCGGCAATTTCAGCTCTTTCCTTGGCCTTGTGCGTACCTTGACGCTGGTGCGCCAAATACTGCTTTACATCCAAATAAATGGCATGATTGTTAGGCTCAATACCGAACACATCATCAGAAAGTTCTACCTTTCTTCCTGTATCCTTACCATTAATATCCAATACTGCTACTTTCATACCCTTATTTTTCTACGGTTACGTAAGCATTTTTATGGCCTGGAACAGCACCCTTAACAACAATAAGGTTCTTTTCCGGCACTATTTTCAACACACGGAGGTTTTGGACGGTTACACGTTCACCTCCCATTCTACCGGCCATTCGCAAGCCTTTTACCACTTTTGATGGTGTAGAGGCCGCACCAATGGAACCAGGGGCACGAAGCCTGTTGTGCTGACCATGCGTTGCTTGTCCAACACCGGCAAAACCATGCCTTTTCACTACCCCTTGGAAACCTTTTCCTTTTGAGGTCCCAACTACATCCACAAACTCACCTTCCACAAAAAGATCGACACCAACGGTGTCGCCCAATTTGTATTCTCCTTCAAAATCACGGAACTCAACGACTTTCTTTTTGGGCGAAGTACCTGCTTTTTTGTAATGGCCCTGTTCAGCCTTGCTAGCACGTTTTTCTGCCTTGTCATCGAAACCGAGTTGAAGGGCACTGTACCCGTCTACCTCTTCGGTTCTGACTTGGGTAACCACACATGGCCCAGCTTGAATGACAGTACAAGGAATGTTCTTACCGTTCTCGTCAAAAATGCTGGTCATGCCGATTTTTTTTCCAATTAACCCAGACATATTCTATTATTTATTGCTTTTTTCTTTTTAAAATGCCATTTCCTGGCAAAAAAATTGGGTCAAAGAACATCGTCTGTGACCCAGATTTTTATTCTTTTTTCCCGTTTTTCCTTTGCTCGCGGCTCCGGACATGTAATCCCTTCCTCAAAAGGGCGTGCAAATTTACACTTTTATTTCGACTTCCACACCACTTGGGAGCTCTAATTTCATTAAAGCATCAATTGTTTTGGAAGAAGAACTATAAATATCAAGCAAACGCTTGTAAGAACTCAATTGAAATTGCTCCCTGGATTTCTTGTTCACGTGTGGTGAACGCAAAACCGTAAAGATTTTTTTATGGGTCGGTAATGGGATGGGACCCGTTACGACAGCTCCCGTTGTCTTGACCGTCTTCACAATTTTTTCAGCAGACTTGTCCACCAAATTGTGGTCGTAAGACTTTAATTTAATTCTGATTTTTTGACTCATCTTCTGAAAATTATGCGGTTACACCTTTAGTCGCCTTAATCACCTCTTCTGCAATATTTGTAGGTGTTTCGGCATAATGTGAAAATTCCATTGTGGAAGTTGCACGACCTGAACTCAATGTCCTAAGCGCAGTTACATAGCCGAACATCTCGGACAATGGTACTTCGGCCTTAATTACTTTGGAACCGGCCCTATCATCCATATTGTTTACCTGGCCCCTTCTACGGTTCAGGTCACCAACGATATCCCCCATGTTTTCTTCCGGGGTCAATACTTCCAACTTCATGATTGGCTCCATCAATACGGCCCTTGCCGCTTTGGCAGCCTCCTTATACCCTAATTTGGCAGCCAACTCAAAGGACAACGAATCGGAATCCACAGGGTGGAAAGAGCCGTCTTTTAAGGTAATCTTCATGGAATCCATTTCAAATCCGGCCAAAGGACCATTTTTCATGGCTTCTTTAAATCCTTTTTCTACGGATGGAATGTATTCCTTGGGAATGTTACCTCCTTTGATTTCATTGATGAACTCCAGGCCAGCTTTTGTTTCTTCACTGGCAGGCTCCATGGTAAATACGATATCGGCAAATTTACCCCGTCCACCGGTCTGTTTCTTGTAGACCTCCCGATGGTCCGCTTTTGCGGTAAGTGCTTCCTTGTATTCTACCTGTGGCTGACCCTGGTTTACCTCAACCTTGAATTCACGCCTTAAACGATCAACGATAATATCCAGGTGAAGTTCGCCCATACCGGAGATAATGGTCTGTCCGGATGCTTCATCCGTCTTTACCTGAAAAGTTGGATCTTCTTCGGCCAACTTCGCCAAGGACATTCCCAATCTATCCACATCGGCCTTGGTTTTGGGCTCCACGGCAATACCAATTACGGGATCGGGGAAGTCCATACTTTCCAGCACAATGGGATGTTTTTCCGAAGACATCGTATCCCCTGTCTTAATATCCTTAAATCCAACAGCGGCACCTATATCCCCAGCCTCAATGAACTCAATCGCATTCTGCTTGTTTGAGTGCATTTGGTAAATACGTGAAATACGTTCTTTCTTACCGGAACGGTTATTCAAAATATAAGAACCGGCATCCAAACGACCGGAATATGCCCTAAAAAATGCCAAACGCCCCACAAAGGGATCTGTGGCGATTTTAAAAGCCAAAGCAGAGAAAGGCTCCTTTGGGTCTGGCTTTCTTGTAATTTCATTTCCTGTATCGGGATCGGTACCTACGATATCATCTTTGTCCAAAGGTGAAGGCAGGTAACGGCAAACAGCATCCAACAAGAACTGAACCCCCTTGTTTTTAAAGGACGAACCACATATCATTGGAATAATGGCCCTATCCATAACTGCTGCCCTTAGAGCCGCATGCACTTCTTCCTCGGTAATGGAATCTTCATCTTCGAAGAATTTCTCCATCAACTCCTCATCATATTCCGCCACCGCTTCAATCAAAGCAGCCCTATACTCAGAAACCTCGTCCTGCATTTCAGCAGGAATATCGATAACATCGAAAGTTGAACCGAAGTTCTCATCGTGCCATACAATTGCCCTGTTTTTGGCCAAGTCAACGATACCTTTAAAGTCGGCCTCTTCACCAATCGGCAAAACAATAGGCACCGCATTGGATCCCAACATTTCCTTGACCTGCTTACACACGTTCAGGAAATTGGAACCTTGGCGGTCCATTTTGTTCACGAAACCAATTCGAGGAACCTTATAGTTATCGGCCAATCTCCAGTTTGTTTCGGACTGGGGCTCTACACCATCAACCGCACTGAACAAAAACACCAATCCGTCCAAAACACGCAACGATCGGTTTACCTCAACGGTAAAGTCCACGTGCCCGGGGGTATCTATGATGTTAAAGTGATATCCTTTTGCGTCGGCGGTCGGCTGGCCATTTTCCGTTGGGAACTGCCATGTACAGGTGGTGGCCGCCGAAGTAATGGTAATACCACGCTCCTGCTCTTGCTCCATCCAGTCCATGGTAGCGGCACCGTCGTGCACCTCACCAATCTTATGACTTACACCGGTATAAAAAAGAATACGTTCCGTAGTCGTGGTTTTACCGGCATCGATATGGGCCGCAATACCAATATTCCTTGTGTATTTTAAATCTCTTGCCATTGTGAATTAAAATCTGAAGTGGGAGAATGCTTTGTTGGCCTCGGCCATTTTATGCGTATCTACTCTTTTCTTAACAGCAGCACCTTCTTCTTTTGCCGCTGCCAAAATCTCAGCCGCCAGTTTTTGTGCCATGGATTTCTCGTTTCGTCTACGTGCATAGTTGATCAACCACTTCATAGCCGTTGAAATCTTTCGATCTGGACGGATCTGCATAGGAATTTGGAAAGTTGCACCACCCACCCTTCTACTGCGTACTTCCACATGGGGCATAACATTGGATAGGGCGTCTTTCCACAGCTCAAGGGCTGTTTTTTCATCGTCGGTTTTCTTTTGGTCAACAATATCGATCGCATCATAGAAAACCTTGAAGGCGACGGATTTCTTTCCGTCCCACATCATCATATTCACGAACCTCGTCACCAATTGGTCATTAAACCTTGGATCGGGCAATAATGGTCTTTTTTTCGCTTGTCTTTTTCTCATGACTTCCTTCTAAAAGTTGAATTACTTTTTAGGGCGTTTTGCACCGTACTTTGAACGACGTTGTGTCCTGCCTGCAACACCTGCAGTATCCAAAGCTCCCCGTACGATATGATATCGCACACCTGGCAAATCCTTCACCCTTCCACCTCTTACCAATACTATCGAGTGCTCTTGGAGATTGTGCCCCTCACCTGGAATATATGCGTTCACCTCTTTGCCATTGGTTAACCTAACCCTGGCCACCTTACGCATGGCAGAATTTGGTTTTTTTGGTGTAGTGGTGTAAACACGCGTACATACTCCACGTCTCTGTGGGCAAGAATCCAAAGCAGCCGATTTACTCTTCTTGGTAATTGTGCTCCTTCCTTTTCTTACTAATTGTGAAATTGTTGGCATTTATATCCTTATTAAATAAAAAACCCTCATTTTGAGGGCTGCAAATGTAGTGATATTTCAGAATAATACAAATGCCGGAACAACAAGTTTTTTGACAATATTATGTTAAGCTTTTTAAAGCATCAAAATCAAGTACATCCAAAGCCCCCGTATCAGAACTTCACCTTATATATATAAAGGGGGGTTCCATTCCAAAAATCCCCACCGCCATTACCAAGACCAAATTGAAAATGAATGCGGTTATCTTTGAAGAATTCAAGGATATTGGCGAAAGGGTTTTTGGATGGGCAACCCCCACCGAAGTATGTATTCCCTGTCAAAACCATGGGGTTCCATAACAACGGGAAATCCTTCATGGCCATGAATAAACAACTTCAATTGAAATATATCCAACCAAAACAAGAACCTTCAGGAATACCATCCCTCCGGGGTTTACTATTTTCAACCCAATAAGGAACGGGCTTTAGTTTTCCGTGTCGGGAATCAATACCCGATCGATCAAGTGGAGTACCCCATTGGATGCCTGAATATTTCCCACGGTAATCAGGGCATTGTTATTGCCGCTTCCATCCGCCACACGTATGGAATTGGAACCCCCTGTGGCAAACCTCAAAACGTCCCCTTCCAAAGTGGCCGGGGATTCCTGACCGTTTTCCATTTCACTTAACAAAATGTTGGCCCCACCGATGACATGATGGTTTAGGACCGCCAAAAGTGTGTCCTCATCAATATCCTCTACGCTGTTCCAATTCGGATTGCCTGAAAAAAGCGCATCAAAAGCATTATCGGCGGGACCGAAGAGGGTATACAGCCCGCTTTCGGATAGGATGGTCACATAATCCGCAGATGGCGTAGCGGTGGTCAAGCCCGTGACCAAATCACTAAAAATGGGGTTCCCAAGAATCAATGTGGGCAACGTGGGCAACTCTACTACGGCATCCACTATGTGAATGGTGCCGTTAGAGGCTATAATGTCCCCGCCATTCTGGGTTACCTGTGCCATACCGTTAAAAACAATACCGCTGTTTCCGTTAACCAGTAAACTTAAGTTAATATTGTCCACAGGACCTGCTGCCGAAGTCTGCAAATACCCCACTTGGCCTGTCAATTGCGCGCTACGGAACTCTCCCGCAACAACATGGTTCAACAACAATTGACGAAGCACGTCCACTGGAACTGCATTTATATCCGCATAGTCGTTAACATCCAGAAAAAGAGCAAAAGCAGAATTGGTAGGGGCCAAAACGGTAAAACGTCCTACACCATCCAAATCATCCACTAAATCCGCTCGCTCCAAAGCCGCAGCCAGTGTGGACAGATCACTTGTACTACCCGCCAAATCCGAAATACTCACATCCGGCCTATCCTCACCGTCATCATCACTGTTACATGAAATTGTCAAAAAGGTTATAAGCAAAAAGAAGAAAGCGTTTTTAAGCTGATAAAGTCTGATCATAATATTGTTTTAAAATGGTTATATCCAACTCTTATTAGATTTAAAATAAACCCTTCCGTTGCCTCCAACGAACAACTTTAACACTTTTCCTTGGTTCCTGGCATCTTTTGTACGGGTTTGCCGTTCCCATACTACGGGTATCAAAGCATGAAAACATTCACTTTTTAGGAGGCGTTTTGGAATTCCAAAAAGTTGATGGACAAACAGGACGGCATACTTTGTCAAATGGTTTTGGGCCGCAGCCTTTTTTTGGGAACATGGCCCTTTATAGTATGATTAATGACCACGCCTTTTCCATACCATTTGATAGCCCATTGGAGAATTAAACCTATGTCTCCAAAATAAAAATTCAGCCCTCCCCAACTCCTGGACCAACGGGTCTTTTAAAACCGGTAATGTCCCCAAAGAAAAAAGCATGTAAACCACTTGGGGAAATTGGATTTGCACCTAAACTATTCCCATGGCCGGTATTCCCCAATTTGTTGAATTTTAAACCCACGGAAAGCCCAGGAAATAGATGTTAAAATATTAACACTGTAAATGTCAATTGTTTAACAAAAAAATAAGTTTTTTAGGTGCGATCGTTATCCGGGATTTTAAGAAGTAATTTCCAATTTCTATAAAAAAACACACAATTATTCCCATAAAAAGAATTGGTCAAATATATTTTAACAAAAATTCAATAAAGTTGGATTTTTATAGTTTTTGGGAAGTTTAGTTTGCTTTATTAACATTTATTTGTGATTTTAGCGGCTAGCTAATTCAAATAATTACAAAATGAGAACAAAACTAAATGGAATCTTAACGCTATTGCTGGCGTTTGTTGTGCACGTTTCTTTTGCACAAGACAAGACGATTACCGGTACAGTTGTTGATCAGGATGGTATACCGCTACCAGGTGTAAACATCCTTATTGAAGGTACTACTACGGGTACTCAAACGGACTTTGACGGTAACTACACCATCGTTGCAAGTACAGGTCAGACCCTACTTTTTACGTATGTAGGTGAGAAGGATGTACGCGTTGTAGTCGGCCAGGGCAGCGTAATCAATGTGCAAATGGAGGAAGATGCCCAGGCACTGGAAGAGGTAATCGTTACCGCCCAAGGTATTAAGAGGGAAAAGCAAGCCTTGGGATATGCGGTTTCCGAAGTTGGAAGTGACCAATTGGAACAACGCCCGGAAGGTGATGTGGGAAGGGTGTTAACCGGAAAGGCATCCGGATTGAACATTACCCAACAAAGTGGACTCTCTGGTTCCGGTACCAACATTATTATTAGGGGATTCAGTTCCTTTAGTGGTAGTAACCAGCCACTTTTTATTGTTGACGGTGTCCCATTTTCCAGCGAAACCAATTCCTCAGGGGCAGCTACAGGAGATGCTACGCAGGATTTCGTAAACGGAAATTCAGGTTCAAGCCGGTTCTTGGATTTGGACCCTAACAATATTGAAAGCGTAAACGTATTGAAAGGTTTGGCTGCGGCTACACTTTACGGAACACAGGGTAGGAATGGGGTAATCCTCATCACTACTAAAAACGGGTCTTCCGCAGGTGCCGTAAAAAAGAATGAGATAACCATCAATTCATCCCTATTCTTTAATGAAATAGCTTCTTTACCGGATTATCAAAATGAATTTGGTAATGGTTTTGATCAGGCCTTCGGCTGGTTTTTCAGTAACTGGGGCCCAAGTTTTAACAGGGAAGGAGTTGCTGGCTGGGGCAATGGTATCGATTCCCGACCAAATGTCGGGTTTGATGAGAATGGTACGCTGGCACACCCATATTCAACTGCGTCATCGGCTACAGGGATTCCCCAAGCTTTTCCTGAATTTGCAGGGGCACGTTACGAATGGAGGCCCTACGATAGTGTTGGAAGGTTTTTCAGGGTTGGTGCAGTAACCTCCAACTCCGTAAATATTAGAGGAGCATCGGATGATGGCAAGTTTAGTTACAACGCAAATGCAGGCCATTTAAATGATGAAGGATTTACACCAGGGAACAATTTAAGACGTTACACGTTGGGTATTGGAGGTAGAGCCGTGCTCAGTAACAAATTTACAATAGCAGGTACCTTAAATTTTTCCAATACGGATTTTAGGACACCTCCGGTGGCGGCCAGTGAGGGGAATGGGGCCTTTGGTACCGGATCATCGGTTTTTGGGGAACTTTTCTTCACTCCACGAAGTGTGGATTTGATTGGCCTTCCATTTCAAAACCCAATTGACGGCTCCAGTGTGTACTATCGTCAAAACAACAGTATTCAACATCCCTTATGGACAGTTGCCAATGCCGGGTTCAGACAACAGACCAACAGGGTCTTTGGACAGTCTTCCATTACCTATAATTTCAATGATAACCTGAACCTTCTTTATCGGTTTGGTCTGGATGTTTTCAGTGAAAACAACATCAACTTTCAGAATAGAGGAGGTAGGGGCCAGGAAGATGCGGAATTGGTCAGTGGTATTTATCAAACGTGGAACAATACCAACACCATCTTAAACCATGACTTTATCCTTAATGGGGATTACGATCTTTCCGATCGAATAGGAATGACCTTTAACCTTGGTCTTACCTCACGTAGGGAAGTATTTGACAGAAACGGGGTTGCAAGTAATGGGCAACAGGTATTTGGTGTGCTTCGGCATGTAAACTTTGCCAATCAGAATGAAATCCAATTTTTCCAAGAGCGAAACATTGCTGGTGTCTTTGCTCAGGCGGATTTTGACTATGACCGTTGGATTTATGTAACATTGGCTGCAAGAAACGACTGGGTATCCAACTTGGATATTGAAAATCGTTCCGCATTTTACCCCAGTGCAAGTCTATCTTTCATACCCACTTCCGTATTACCTGAATTGAAAAGCGAAAATGGGTTGAATTACTTGAAGCTTAGGGCAGGGTTTGGTACTTCTGCAAATTTCCCAACCGGATTTCCTACAGTTTCAGTTTTGGACATCAATACGCAATTCTTTCAGAATAATGGATCGGATATCGTTACCAATTCCGTTGGAAATAGATTGGGAAATCCTGACTTAAAACCAGAATTACTTGAAGAGTTTGAACTGGGGATTGAGTCAAGACTATTCAACAATCGAGTTACGATAGATGCATCCTATTATATAAGGACCACAACGGATTTAATCGTTGATCGACCTCTAGATCCTTCTACTGGATTTACTTCCCAACAAACCAATGTGGGTAAAATAGAGGGTGATGGTTTTGAAATGGATTTAGGTGTTGACATCCTCAGAAGTGCCAATGACGGGGTCAATTGGTCGGTTAACACCAATTTCACCTCCAATAATAACAAGGTAACGGATTTGGGCCAGGACACTGACCTTATCGTATTTGCCGGGGCTCGTCTTAACTTAGGTAACGCCGCCATTGAAGGCCAGGAATTAGGGGCCTTGGTAGGTACTCGAATTGCCACTAACGACCAGGGCGAGTTTTTAGTGGACAGTGCCGGGGATTTTGTGGAAGAACAAGGCCAATTTGTTATTGGAGACCCCAATCCGGATTGGATCCTGAACGTGAACAACAACTTTTCCTGGAAAGGTTTCAACTTTTCTTTCTTGTTAAACTATACCAAAGGCGGAGATGTATATTCCAGAACCGTATCCACCTTATTGGGTAGGGGATTGACCACTGACACTGTAGATCGAATCAATACCTTTATCCTACCAGGGGTTCAGCAAGATGATGGAACCCCCAACACGGTGCAGATCAATAACTCCACCTTCTATTTCAACAATGTACTTTTTGGTCCGGATGAACTTGGGGTATTTGACGGTACCGTAATTAGACTGCAAGAAGTAGCATTGGGCTATTCACTACCTTCCAAGTTTTTGGACAAAACTCCGTTCGGCTCCTTTACAGTCACGTTGTCAGGACAAAACTTATGGTTTGATGCGGTAAACGTACCTGACGGTACTAATTGGGACCCCAACCAAGCAGGTTTGGGTGTAGGGAACGGTAGAGGTTTCGACTTTTTGGCTGGGCCCAGTGGTAGACGATATGGAATTAGTGTAAAAGCTACCTTTTAATAGAAAACAGCAAAATTTTATTAATGATGAAGAAAGTATTAAAATATATAGGTTTAACAGTTCTTACGGGAGTTCTCTTCTTAACTTCCTGTGAGACCACGGAATTGGACCTTGCCGATAACCCTAACTTTTTAAGACCAGATCAATCAAGTGCGGATTTGTTCTTAAACTCCATCCAAGTGGACTTTGCCACCTTTACAGAGTTGATGGGTTGGAACGGTGGTGATTTGGTAAGGATTAGTTATATGAATGGCCGTAATTATCAAAATATAGCCAACTACGCACCCACACAGCTTAACCTGGAGTGGAATATAGCCTACCAGGCCGATGCACAGGAGGCTTTACCAAGCGGCCTTGAAGTAAATGGTATATTGGCAGATATAAGGGCCATGGAACCAGAAGCAGTGGAATCGGAACTTTTCCATCATACTGCCATTGGCCAATTTATAGAAGCCTTTACCATGGTCACTTTGGTGGATTTCTTTGGAGATGTGCCCTACAGTGAGGCTTTTCAAGGAGATGGGGAGCAACCCAACCTTAATCCTGCACTGGATTCTGGAGCTAGTATCTACGAAGCAGCCTTGCAACTCTTGGACGATGCCATAGCCAATTTTGGCCGGGATGCCGTTACAGAGCCTGCCAACGACTTTTACTACAATGGGGATTGGGATGATTGGATAAAAGCCTGCAATACTTTAAAGATGAAGATTTACTTGCAGACCCGCTTGGTAGATCCCAACGCCGTTACCAATTTTAACACCATTGTGGCCGAAGGCAATTTTATTGATGAATCCTCCGAGGATTTACAATTTGAATGGGGAACCAATTCCGTGCAGCCCGATGCACGTCACCCGAGATATGCCGATAACTATGTGCCTTCCGGTGGTGCAGACTATCTTCCCAATTGGTTAATGAATTATATGACCATAAGTGAGGATCCACGTATTCGCTACTATTTTTACAGACAGGTAAACGCTGTCCCAGGAGCTGAGATTCAACCAAATGAGGAAACTCTGGCATGCTCTTTGGAGCCTGTACCACAGCATTATACTGATGGTGGCTTTACCTTTTGCTTCTTGCCAAATGGATATTGGGGTCGTGACCACGGTCAAAATGCAGGTATTCCACCAGATGGGTTCACAAGGGCCGTTTATGGTGTTTATCCTTCCGGTGGTAAATTTGATGACAGTAGTTTTACCGGTCTGTCCGTTGGGTCTGGTGCTGGAGGTGCCGGGGCTACGCCTATAATCCTTGCCTCTACGGTTGACTTCATGAGAGCTGAAATTGCCATGTTGGATAATCCTGCGGCCGGGAAACCCTTTATGTTGGAAGGTATTGCCAAGTCCATTGCCAAGACAACTTCATTTGGCCCAAGGGCAGCCAACTTTGATGGTTCCCTGGCTCCTACCGCTGGTGAAATCACGGTGTTCTCCGATGAATTGGATACTGCCTTTGATGCTGCCGATGACAATGGAAAATGGGACTTGCTTGCCGAACAGTTTCTTGTTTCGCTATTTGGAAACGGTATTGATGGGTACAACTTTTACAGAAGAACAGGCTTTCCAACCACTTTACAACCAAATCTAGAGCCTGAACCAGGTGCTTTTGTGCGATCGTTGAACTATCCAGGGGACTTTGTGAACAATAACTCTTCGGTTAGTCCTAAGGCCGATCAGACCGTTCAAGTGTTTTGGGACAATAACCCTGCCTCACCAGCATTCCCAATAGCTAATTAAAAAATAAAGAATAGAAACTATGAAAACATATTTAAATAAAATTCTACTTCTAGGTCTTGTAATCGGAATATCTTGTGAGACCGAAGATAAAATCGTAGATATTATATTAGAGGATGTAGGTAGTGGAGCCGTCCTAAGAACACGTGATGAGACCAACAATCTGGTTTTTAATGACGAGACCGATGCCTTCGACGATGATGCGTCCTATAGTGTGCTCCTGGAAGCACAGGATGTAGAGGGAGGTAGTTTATTGCAAACGGTAGAAGTGTTTGTCGCTTTTGATGATAATTCAGACAATGGCCCAAGCATGTCCACTGATTTGGTCTCCCTACAAACGCTTTCGGCCAGTGATTTTACCTCTGGGGAAAGGGGCTTGCCCGTAACCACCATTTCTTACACTGCCGACGAGTTGATTGCTGCCACGGGAATCACCGAGTCCCTGGTCATAGGAAAAGACCGTTTTGAGTTTCAATTGACCTTGACCTTGAGCAATGGTGAGGTCTACACCAGTGATGATGTTGGTGGTCCCGTAAGTGGTGGTGCTTACTTTTCCGCACCTTTTGAGTACTTTCCTGTAATTGCATGTACCATTACGGAAAGTTTGGCGGGAACGCATAGCTTTGTTACCACCGAAATCGTTCCTGCTCCTCCCGGAACGGATGCTACTTGTAGCGGAAGTGCAATGGGCACGGTTACCTGGACTGATACGGACACTCCGGGTGTTTATGAATCTTCGGATATGAGTTTTGGTCAATTTGGGGATTGCTATGTGGGCAGAGGGGATGCCACCGGTAATGATATCGAAATAGAATGGGACTGTACAAATCTTGTTCCAGACGGTGAAATATACCTTAGGGATGGTGTCGTTATCCCGGATGATGACGATGAGGATGCAGAATTGACCTATTCCTATACCATTACGGATGTTAGTGGACCAGTAATGACCATTGAGTTTTCAAACTCTGTGGGAGATCGCGGGGTAGTGGAACTTACACGGGAAAACGATGAGGATTGGCCGGTAATATTTACGGCCAACAATGAATAATGGCAATTTATCAGTAATGCTATTTAAAAAGCACCCATAATTGGGTGCTTTTTTTGTATAAAAAATTACTTTGAAATCAATAGAAGAAGCAATACTACAAGGTATTGTAATAGTAGAATATTTGTGCCACCTTTTTGGGATCGTTCAAGTCCAACCGATTTTTATTGATAAAGCCTTTTATTTTGGATGCCTTGGAAGTATTACCTTCAAAAAGACCTACAATTGCCTTTTTGTTCGTTTTTAGAAAACGAATGGTTTGATCATTCTTATCTTCATAATACAATTCCCTTTCACTAACAAACCTACTTGCCACCGGCAACTCAAAAGATGTTGTGGCAGCTTTCCCATCTTTATATCTTTTTATCCTCCGTTCAAACAGTACCAAACTATCGGTCTCCGCAATTTGAAACAGGTACCCTTCAGTCGCCGTATTTCGTTTGTTGAAATAACTTTTAAAAAACATCTTCTTTCCACTGAGCAGGCAATAAATATTCTTGTCCTTGTTAAGGATCAAACTAGTGGAGTCCGTATCGTCTATTTTAAGTTGGACCTCATCGCTATAGGCATCGTAACGCATATACGCCTGCCCTTCCACTCCATCTTTGCTATAGATGGTCCCAATATCAAAGTTTCTGTTGAGAAACCGGGAACCTTTTATAGACCTATCATCGCCATCCTTTAACTGTCTGCTGGCCATTTGCTGAAAAGCGTATTGCAACATGGGTTGCATGCCAAAAGATTCATTATCCGCATTGTAGTTTGCCGGAATTTGGGAAAACAGGCAGTGACATCCCATGCCGAAAATAGCTGTTAAAAATATTTTTGAATCCATACCGAAAAAAATGTTTTACTCCTATTTAAAAATATCACAAAAATTGGAAATACCCTATTCTGTACCAAGAATCCAATATCTTAGCCCACTATGAAGTCAAGAGATCATATTTTTGGCCTCCGGGCCATAATTGAGGCAATTCAAGCCAAAAAGCATGTGGACAAAGTCTATTTGCAAAAAGGCCTTTCGGGCGAGTTGTTCAAAGAGTTGGAGTTCATACTCCGAAAGAAGAAAATAGCCACATCCTATGTTCCCGTAGAAAAGCTGAACAAACTCACTCAAAACAATCATCAAGGTGCCGTTGCCCTAATTTCACCTGTAGATTTCCAAGATTTTGAATCATTGGTCGAGGAGATTTTGGAACGGGACAGCGTGCCATTGTTTTTACTGCTTGATCAAGTAACCGATGTACGAAACTTTGGTGCCATTATCCGTACGGCAGAGTGTACCGGTGTGGATGCCATTATTGTTCCCAAGACAGGCTCTGCACCGATAACAAGTGATACCATAAAAACTTCGGCTGGCGCCGTTTTTAATATTCCCATCGCAAAAGTGGACCACCTTAAGGATGCCATCTACTACTTACAGGCTTCCAACGTAGCTATTGTTGCAGCAACGGAAAAGGGGGACGATACCATATTTCAAACAAACTTGAAATCCGGTTGTGCAATAATTATGGGTGCAGAGGACAAGGGTATTTCCGATTCCATACTAAAACTTGTGGACCATAAGGCCAAGCTTCCCATAGCGGGAAAAATTGGTTCCTTGAACGTATCGGTAGCTTGTGGTGCCATTCTCTATGAGGTCTTTAGGCAGCGTCTTGGTTAGTCTTCCTTGGATTTTTTAAAGTGATAAACGATTTCGGTACCTTCTTCCTTGGATTTTGGAAGTTCCATAAAATTTCCATTTTCATCAAAATGTTTTAGGAACTCATCTTCCGTTTCGTCATAATCCTCTTTTTCCCACTCATACTTTTTGGGAACGGGAATGTCCACCTTAATGGTCCTTGCCAAAAACAGACCCGCTAAAAACCCTGATAGATGGCCTTCCCAAGAAATTCCATCCTCAATGGGAAAAATATACCAAAGCATACTTCCATAGATAAAAACCACGGTCAACGAAAGCGCTATCAACCGAAAGTGTTTTTCAAAAATTCCCTTAAAGAAGATGAAACTGGCCAACATATAGATGATTCCACTTGCACCAATGTGATAACTCTCCCTTCCCACCAACCAAGTTAAGGCGCCTGAAATAAACCATCCCCATAAAAGAATCTTCCAGGCTTTTTGTCTATAAAAATAGAACAGGGCCAAAGTCAGGATAGCCAATGGAATGGTATTGTTATATAAATGGTCCAAAGAGCCATGGATGAATGGACTTAGGATTATGCCCCTGAGCCCCGAAAGACTCCTTGGAAATAGGCCATAGGAATTAAAACTGATGGAAAAATTGACTTCAAACCAAAAAACGGACCATATGGCCAATACCGCAAAAAGGGGGACCAACAATAGTTCCAAGGAAAATTTGAAATAATGGTGTTCAGACATACCCTTTAAAATGCAACAAATACGCCAAATATGCAAAACTGGACAAAAGGTCATTTGTGGATTCTAATTATTTTTATGCCATGAACAGACCTTTAGCAGAGCGAATACGTCCCAAAACCCTAAATGATTATATCAGTCAGAATCATTTGGTAGGTGAAAAAGGAGCTTTGTACCAACAAATAAAGTCCGGTATGGTTCCTTCCTTGATTTTTTGGGGACCTCCAGGTACGGGCAAGACCACTTTGGCCAATATTATTGCCAATGAAAGTGGCCGTCCTTTTTATACCCTTAGTGCCATTAGCAGTGGGGTCAAGGATGTTCGTGAGATTATAGAAAAGGCAAAACAAAGTGGTGGTCTTTTTACGTCCAAAAACCCAATTCTCTTTATTGATGAGATTCACAGGTTCAGCAAGTCACAACAAGATTCCCTTTTGGGGGCCGTGGAAAAGGGGTGGGTAACGCTTATTGGAGCCACAACGGAAAATCCCAGTTTTGAGGTCATCCCTGCATTGATTTCCCGATGCCAGGTATATGTATTGGAACCTTTTGGAAAGGAAGATTTGGAACGCTTGCTGGAACGTGCCCTACAAGAAGACGAGCTACTCAAATCAAAAAAAATCGAATTAAGGGAAACCGAGGCCCTATTTCGCCTATCCGGTGGTGATGGAAGAAAATTGCTCAATATTTTTGAGCTCTTGATCAATTCCGACCAGGGTAATCCCATTGTGATCACGAATGATGTGGTTCTGCAAAAAGTACAGAAAAACACTGTCCTTTACGATAAAACAGGCGAACAACATTATGATATCATCTCGGCATTCATTAAATCGATAAGGGGAAGTGATCCCAATGCTTCGGTTTATTGGTTGGCCCGAATGATAGAGGGTGGTGAGGATGTCAAATTCATTGCCCGAAGGATGGTCATCCTTGCTTCCGAGGACATTGGCAATGCCAATCCAACTGCTTTGGTCTTGGCGAATGCCACTTTCCAAGCTGTGAATATCATTGGTTATCCCGAGGCCCGTATTATTTTGAGCCAATGCGCTACCTATTTGGCCAGTTCACCAAAGAGCAATGCCAGTTATTTGGCCATTGGCATGGCGCAGCAAAAGGTAAGGGAAACGGGAGACCTATCGGTTCCCATGAACATTAGAAATGCCCCTACAAAATTGATGAAGGATTTGGGTTACGGTAAGGGGTACGGTTATGCCCATGACCACGTCAACAATTTTATCGACCAAGAGTTTTTGCCAGAGGAAATAGCAGGGACAACATTCTATGTCCCTGGGAAAAATCCTCGGGAAAATACAATGCGCGAGTTCCTAAAAAAGCGATGGAAGGAAAAATACGATTTTTAGAACTTTATGTTCAATTCTTTGGCTTTACTCCCGTTTTCGTCCATTTCCACGTACCACTTCCCTTCATCTTTGAAAATAACTCCGTTTTTTCCATCCTTGGTAATTAAAAATATGTCGGGTGAAGAAGTGGTCTTTAGCACATACACTATTTTTGGTGTGGTATCCACTAACTGATACCCCCCTTCTATCGGTTGGGCATACAATAGATTTTTTTCCCTATTTCCCTCCTCAAATTCCTGGATTTGTGGTCTTACCATTTGTTCTTTGGATAAATCCGATTTCTTTTTTTCCACCACCGCGTTGGCATTGTTATCCGAATCCTCTTCCAACGACCTTATATCATTTTCAAAACTGATGGTAACAGTTTCAGATGCTTTTTCATTGTCCTTTGGTTCATAACTATAATTAAGCCCACGCAATGATCCAAAGGCTTCCGATATTGCTTCCTTGTAAGCTTGTTTATACTCTTTAACCCTATTGGACCCCTCTTGGGTTTCAAAAATTACCGCCCCATTACAATCAACCAAAGAAAGTTTGACCTTGGTTGAAAATAGTGACGAATTATCCACCAAATTGGTCCTTAATGCCAGACAGGGGTTACCCATTAAATCTATGGGTAAGGCATTGTTGTAAACGGCATTGTACCCTTCGTTGGTCAAAAGGTATTTGATCAATGTACTGGTCTGAAATTGATTTTCTTTCTTAAACACATCAAACTTTGTGGGTACCACAATATATTTATAATCGTTCAACTGTCCGTAGCCAAATAGATGGCCAACCAGCACCAAGCCCAGCAACACTACGGTTTTTTTCATATTGGGATTCTAATCAATTACCGTTCCAAGATATAATATTAAATCCGAACTGTAAAGAGGCGTAGTGACTGTTTGGAATATTGGCATACCCCAAAAGGTTATCACCCAAAAGATAGAAATTAACGGGCCCCGCTTGTAGATTCAGTCCCAAACCAATATTGGAAAAACTGTACTTATCCACGGTATATGTTGTTTTAAATGCCAATGTGTTTCCCAATCTCCGTTGATAAAATCCCGTAAGCGCTGCTTGGGGACCGCGCACCCTATTTATCATAAACAGTTGTCCGCCAACGGCATTGACATAGTCCAAATTCTCTGTCCTTGAAACTACACTCGTGCCGCATCCGCAATTTTTGGTTTTCGGTCCGGTTCCCCCAAAGTTGTACCGGAAAGAGGCATTTAAGCTAATAGGTCTTAAGGTTATATAGGAGTCCTCATTGGTATCAAAAGGAACTTGCGCTTCAAAATCGTCCACAAGTTCTTGCCAAATTTCAGTATTGAAATTGGCCAAATCCTCGGGCAATACTATTTCCACTCCTTCATTGGAGGCAGCTCCCTGTAACGTATAATTCTTAATGGCATTGGTATGGTAAATGAACCCTACATCCAATAGGCTGGCGGTAAAAAAGCTATTTCTCCCAAAACTATGGGTGAAACCGATATCAAATCCAATGCCCAAATTCCCCCCAAAGAAGGAGCGACGTAGGAGAAGACTGGCCAAATCTACCTTTGTCGTCCCGGTGTCCTCCTCTATGATATCAATGATTTCCTGTACCCCGGAAGTTCGCATGGTAACATCGGCGACCAGGGTATTTCTCAAAATATTGTTTTCACCCCGTGTCGTCACAAAATACCCATCATTATTGGCAGATTTGAACTCAAATACACTGGAATATAGCTTGGCCCGTGCACCTACCGTCCATTTGTTGTTCAGTTTTCGATTAATGCCAAAGTGAAATACGTTGACAGCTTCCCCTTGAGTGGCAATATGATTGAGGCTAAATCGCCTGTTTAAGTTATCTGCGTTTCCTTCAAATGCCAATACGGCCAAATCCTCGGGCCAGAATTGTGAAATAAAACCCTCACCGTATATTCCAAAGGAATAGTAATCCCTGGGTTGATTGGTACTCCTAAAACCAATATTGAACAATTCAATCTGCCCACTCCCCCCAAATTCATCATTCTTACTTAAACCGTTAACGACCTGGTTCCTGAACTTGGTGGTAAAGTCGATACCATCATTTGCAAACAAATCGCTTACTGTAATACCACTGCTGCCCGCCTGAAATGAAAAAGCAGATAACAAAGGAACCCCTGAATGCCATTTGTAAGGGGTTTTTACCCCAGGATTGAGCATTAAAGACTGGGGAATCTCATAAAAATCATACAACAACTGCTTGTTTTGGGCACACAATGTTGCCATTCCACAAAGAATGGTCCATAAAACCAAGGCTTGTTTTCTCATCGTAATCGTAATCTAAAGGCAGCGCTTGATCTAAGGATTATTTTGGGCTCGGATTGTGAGGATTGGCTAGTGGCATCGCCCAAATTTTCCCCACTCACCCTAATATTTGTGGTATTTCTAAGAATATCAATTGACTTGCCCCCTTGCCCATAGGCAACCTGACGTTCCAGCAATGGAGCTGGGTCTTGGGGGATTACAAAGGATTCAATGTCCAAAATATTTCCATCCGCATCCAGAAACTCAATTACTATCCCTAGAGGTTTACTCGTCGTATTTTCCACTTCATATGTAATGGTTCCATCCAATACCCTTTCTGAGACAAAGGCCTCATTAAAAGCCTCAAAAGTGAAGGTTTGATCATAAAAACCTCCGGTACCCGCCAAATTTATGGTGTCTTCATCAGACTCGACATAAAGAATACTGGAAGCCACCGTTGGTTCTATGCTCAGATCATCAAACTGATCAAAATCCGTTTCCTCGGCGCAGGAATACAGTAAAAAAAGAAGTAGAAAAAGAAGGGACGGTTTTTTCATTTTGAGCAATATCAGTGGCCTAATAACAATTGAGGTAAGCCCTACCCTACTATAACTCTATAAAAACTGTTTTATTTCGTGAAGATGGTGGATGATTTTTGAGAATTCATGGAAATTTTCCCCGTTGGAGTTAAAATGTAAGGTATGAAATCCTACGGCCCGCGCGCCAAGAATATCGGCTTCCAGATTATCTCCGATCATCAATGAATTATTGGCCAGGGTGTTTGCCTTCTCCAGCGCCATCTGGAAAATCCTTGGGTTGGGCTTCTTAACCCCCGCCATTTCGGAATTCACCACAATTTCAAAATAACCGGAAATCTTGGAGTTGATCATTTTCTTCCGCTGCGTTTCCGCAAAACCATTGGTAATGATGTGTAATCGATATGACCCTTTTAAATACTCCAGGATTTCAAATGTGCCCGAAATCAAATGACCAAAAGAGGAGAGATTTTTAATATAATCCTCAGAAAGTCTGTGAATGGTATTGTCATCCACTTTTTTACCGATCTCATCAAAACTCTGTTTCAACCTTTGATAGCGTAGGTTTTCCTTGGTCACTTTTTCTTCGCGATAAAGTTTCCAAAACTTGAAATTAATAGGTGTATAGACCTTTAAAAAGTTTTCAAGGTCTACCTGAACATCATGTTTTTCAAAAATGGATTGAAATGTGAGCTCGGAGTTTCTCTCAAAATCCCAAAGGGTATGGTCCAAATCAAAAAACACATCGGTAACGACCCCTTTAAACATAGTAGCGCTTTAAAAGGGATTCGTATAGCTCCAACCAGTTAATTTTATGTTTTTCGCCAAGGAGTTCATTGGAGAATACCAGGATAAAATCCCCCTTAACCAGTTTTACCTTTCGGTACATTTGGTCCAATTGGGCAAAAATCCCCTCTTTGTTCCCGTGCTTTCTCAAGGCATAATCACAAACGGCAAAGGGGTGGATCTTAATGGGCTGTTGTACCTCCAAATTAATGTCATAAAACGGAAAGGGGACCGAAGTACCCGCCCGAAACCCCAGATAGTGGGTATAGCCCAAGGAATAGTCATCCGTAAATTCGGCTTCAACCAAATCCCGGTACGTATGGGGCACAAAAACCTTGTTATAGCGCATTCGTGAATACTTGATTGGTCTGTTAATGAGATTGGACAACTGCATTTTCTCCTTTTTCAAGGTATCCACATCCGCACCTGCCGCCATGGAGGCACTTAAAGATACTATACTGTAATCGGCCACCGATTTGATCAAATACCGAAAACGGTTTTTGTGGATTGAAATGTTCTTGTCGTGGGCAGAGTAATCTGCAAACTGAAAAAAGAACATTGTCTTGGCCCTAAATTTTTTGTGAATTTCCACGAGCCTTGAAAAGTTGTCATAGGGATCTTTTTTGGGATTGAACCAAACCACAATGCGCTTTACCATACGCGAGAGTTTTAACCCCGAAAGGTCATAAAAAAACCCGGCCGCGCTACGACCAAATCCGCGTAAGGCAAAACAATGCGAAGTGGTCACATTGACTATGGAAGTAAACCGATACTTTTTAGGTTTTACCACAATATCCGAAAAACGCGCCATAAGAATCTTAAGGAACTTATGGGACCATAGGTCCACCACGGGGGTATCCAAAAACCCATGTTCATAGGCCACACTGGTTTCGGGGGGAAACCTGCCCAATTCATCCTTTACATGTGGTAGATATTCCTCATACCTGCTCAATAGATAAAAACTGGCGGAAAAGATGTCAAAGGGAATATTGCTCCGTTCATCGGTAGCAAAAAAACAGGGAATGCCCTCCCAGTCTTGAACCCTTATTTGAATGTCATTGATTCCCTGTTCAAAAAGCAGATCGTTGGAACGAATAAAAAATTCATTCTGAAGGGGTTGCTTGGTGTAGGTGATTTTGGGGCCCTGGTGTTTTATAAAATCCTCCACCTTGGTGGTAAACCCAATTTCAATACCCAGTAGTTGTACAAATATGTGCTTCATGGTATAACTGAAGCGATTGGTGATTTTATGGGTATAAATGAGTAACATGCCTATTCAACACAAAATTTACAACTGGCAAATCCAAAAGATCGGCCTATCCATTTTGAAGTTTCATAAGATTCCTTCATCGGCAAAACTAAAATAGCTGTTTTGGGCAATAATGAGATGGTCCAAAGTTTTAATATCCAATGCTCCGGACGCGGTTTTCAGTTTTTTGGTGATCTCTTTGTCAGAACGACTTGGTTTTAGTGTACCGGAAGGATGGTTATGGGCCAAAATCAAGCCAACGGCGCTATGTTCCAAGGCATGTTTCATTACCAAACGTACATCGACCAAGGTTCCGGTCATACCACCCTTGCTCAGTTGTTCCCTGTGCAACACCTTATTGGAATTATTCAAATATAGGATCCAAAATTCTTCATGGGGCAATTCTCCCATAAGGGGCTGTAGTAGCTCAAAGGCATCTTTGCTACTCGTGATTTTAGTGACTTTTTGAACATCTTCCCCCCTTCGTCTCCTTCCAAATTCCAAGGCGGCCGCAATGGTTATCGCTTTGGCCTCCCCAATGCCCTTAAATCCCATTAACTGTTTAATGGACAGCCTACCCAATTCATTGAGGTTGTTTCCTGCCGAAGAAAGAATTCGCTTACTGAGCTCAACTGCACTTTCCTTTTTGCTCCCAGAGCCTATAAGAATGGCGATAAGCTCTGCATCGGAAAGTGCCAAACGCCCTTTGTGCAGCAGTTTCTCACGGGGTTTGTCGTCATCCGCCCAATTCTTAATGGAAAGTGAGTTTTGCTTTTCTTGCATGCTTTAAAGATAGGAGTTTAATTTCATGTAGGTCACTCTTAAAAGCACTCCAAAACGGAACTTTTTCACCACTGCGATAAA
This sequence comes from Croceivirga sp., assembly GCA_028281025.1. Lineage (GTDB taxonomy): Bacteria > Bacteroidota > Bacteroidia > Flavobacteriales > Flavobacteriaceae > Croceivirga. The sequence goes on along the minus strand of JANQKR010000031.1, from coordinate 79,039 downwards.
CCCGAAATCGGACGTTGTCCATATCACCATTTTGCGTTGTACGATTATCCTATTTACCACTCAATCCCCCCTTGATTTAACCAAAAAAACGAATAAAATAATTGTACATTTCTTAATTTTAGTAAAGAAATTTACTACAATGAAAAAAGCATTTTTTATCCCCCTAATGGTTATCCAAACCGGCCTGAGCGCCCAGTGGACGGATAACGGAAGTAGCATCACCACAACAGATAATGTGGGAATTGGAACTTCAAACCCAAGTGAAAAACTGGACGTTTATGGCAACATATCAACCAACGATGGCGACATCATTTTAGCCAATAGCACTATCAACCAGGAAGACAGTGGAACCATTAGATGGAATGAGTACGATAACGGCAATCCAAATAAATCAGGAGCATTTATAAGATATAATGGAAATAACAATTATTTGCAATTCTTGACCAATAACGAGACCACGGACTATGAGCATATCAGAATTTACAGAGGTGGACATGTTTCGTTTCAACAAACTTCAGGCAATGTCGGGATTGGCACTTCTACTCCAGAACACAAGCTCACTCTGAACGGAGGTATGTTTTCCATTGGGGACGGTGGCAGTGGAATACCTTTTAAAATTTGGGCAGGAAGCAGTGGCAGCAACAACCATCTCAGGATTGGCTCTGATGTTGGCCACTATGGAGATGGAGTCGTAGAGTTATATCAAAATTATAGTGGTGGGAGTGGGCAAAATCCCGGAAAGTTAGTTGTAAATGGAAATATGGGTATAGGAACCAAAAATCCTGATGCCAGACTCGCGGTAAATGGCGACATCCATGCCAAAGAGGTCAAAGTGGATTTGGTGGGCTGGCCGGATTATGTTTTCAATAAAGACCATGAACTCCCTACTTTAGAAGAGGTGGAAACCCATATAAAAGAAAAAGGACATCTACAGGATATCCCTAGTGCCCAAGAGGTAGCGGAAAACGGTATCCAACTTGGGGAAATGAACGCCAAACTGCTCCAAAAGATTGAGGAACTCATGCTCTATACCATTGCGCAACAAAAGGAGATTCAAAAGCTTAAAGAAGAAATCAACATATTGAGGGAGGGGCAAAAGTAAAACCATCACTTAGTTTAGGCATCATTGTTGGTTAAGGGCACTGTTTTTTGTGTTCAAAAGCCTGCTTGTTGGTTGGCAGGGAACTTTGTACTTTGGGACAAGAAAAACCGTATGCCATGAAATCCCTTTTTGACACAGATGCGCACCAAGAGGTTTTGGACAGATTGCGTAAAATTACCGCGGACACCCAACCGAACTGGGGTAAAATGAATGCCGGACAGATGATGCGCCATTGCCAACTCCCCTTGGAAATTGCATTGGGGCGGACCACCTTGCCCAAACCCAATTTTTTTATGGGATTACTGATGAAATCCTTTAAAAAAGGGATGTATGACGACAAACTGTGGAAAAAGAACATGCCTACGCCAAAACAGTTTCGAGTAGAGGACAAAAGGGACTTTGACAAGGAAAAATCGACCTTAACCCGGTTACTAACAGATTTCCACGAAACCAGAACGCAAAAGGATAGGGACCCCCACCCCGCTTTTGGGCATTTTACCTATGACCAATGGGGACAAATGCAATATAAGCACCTGGACCACCATTTTAGACAGTTTGGGGTGTAGTCTAAAGGACTATCCTTCTTCATCATTTTCGATTAGCTGTTGTTCCATCCTTGCCTGGGTATCATTAACGCTACGGTCTTCCTCCATAATTACATTGGAAACACCTATCATAATGGCCATTAAGGCCATGGAGACAACGCTTCTGACCATTTTCATAAGTTTGATTGCCGTGCTCATACGCATGGCCGATATAGCTCAAAAGCCGTTCCCAAAAAGAATTCCCTGACAATTATTCCGGATACAAACTAAAAATGTTCGGCGACCTTATCAAAATCCAGTCCTCCATAGTTCCCGGAACTCATAAGCAATAAAACGGTGTTTGTAAAATCCTGACCGAACAAAAATTCTTGAAACGATTGCGGCTCGGTGAATATAATCAGGTCATCACGCTGAAAAGCGTCTGCGATCTGTTGCGCGGATACGGCATCCAATTTTTTGATTTCAACGGCTTTGGGGGAATAAAAGACCACCGCATCATCTGCGGCATCCAAAGCCCCCTTGTAGTACTTCAAGAATTCGGCATTGAGGCTGCTGTACGTATGCAACTCCAAACAGGCCAATAGCTTTTTGTTAGGGAACTGCTCCTTTACTGCCAGTACAGTAGCCTTTACCTTGCTCGGTGCGTGTGCGAAATCCTTAAAGGCAACGGATGTTGGTCCTTCAGCAATCTTCTCCATGCGCTTACTGGCCCCTTTAAAGGTTCCTATGGCCTCGTAAAAATCAGCCTCGTCCACCCCCATTTGCTGACAAATCCATTTGGCCCCCATAAGGTTACTGAGGTTGTGTCTCCCAAAGACCTCCAAAGGCATTGGTCCATCTTCAGTTTCCAAAAAGGTAATCCCATTGTCCACTGCATACTCCGGGGTTTCATAAGGTAACTTACGAATGGTATTTTGCGAAGCCTCAACTACTTTTTTTACCTCCGGGTCCTCTGCATTATAAGTGATGCTCCCTCCTTTTACAATACCATCCACAAAAACCTGAAACTGTTCCAAATAATTCCCGTAGGTAGGAAAAACATTGATATGATCCCAGGCAATTCCGCTCAAGAGTGCAATATTGGCGTGATATAAATGGAATTTAGGCCTACGGTCAATCGGTGAACTTAAATATTCATCCCCTTCCAGGACGATAAAATCATTTTCTTCGGTGAGATGTACCATTCGCTCAAAACCCTCCAACTGTGCGCCCACCATATAGTCCACTTCAATGCCATTATAATGCAGCACATGCAGGATCATTGAAGTAATCGTGGTCTTGCCATGGCTTCCCCCAATAACGACCCTGGTCTTATTCTTGGACATCTCATAAAGGAACTCCGGATAGGAATATATCTTTATTCCCATTTGCTGTGCCCGATGCAATTCCGGATTATCGGGTTTCGCATGCATTCCCAGAATTACGGCATCCAAATCCGCTGTAATTTTCTCTGGAAACCATCCGAATTCCCTGGGCAACAGGCCTTTTTCATCCAATCGGCTTTTGGAAGGTTCAAAAATAACATCATCACTACCGGTTACCCGATAGCCTTTGTGTTCAAGGGCCAAAGCCAGATTGTGCATGGCGCTGCCACCAATGGCAATAAAATGAATATGCATTCCGTAAAAATTTCCGACCAAAGATAGCCAATGACCTTGAGGAATATTTTTAACTTCAACCAGAAAATTAAGAATATGAACCTTTCAGAACTACCGTCCAAGGAAATTATGCCCGGTTACCACGGGAAACTGGTTCACGGAGCTACCATGAGTTGGGCGTTTTGGACCGTTGATAAGGGTGCTGAAGTTCCCGAGCACCACCACCATCACGAACAAATAATGCACGTGGTGGAAGGAGAATTCGAATTCACTGTAGATGGGGAGACCGCTATTTACAGACCTGGAGATGTGGTCGTGATACCCTCGAATTCACCCCATGGTGGAAAAGCCTTGACCCCATGTAAGCTTATGGACATTTTTTGTCCGGTAAGGGAGGAGTATAAATAGTTGATGGTTGATGGTTGATGGTTGATGGTTGATGGTTGATGGTTGCTAGTTAGTGGTTAGGAGTTAAGAGTTAGGAGTTAGGAGTTAAGAGTTAGGAGTTAGGAGTTAGGAGTTAGGAGTTAAGAGTTAGGAGTTAAGAGTTAGGAGTTAGGAGTTAGGAGTTAGGAGTTAGGAGTTAGGAGTTAGGAGTTAGGAGTTAGGAGAAAAGTATTGTTTTGGTCATAGATTTAAAAGGAAAAAGAGCTCTCGTGGGCGGTAGTAGTCAGGGCATAGGAAAGGCCATCGCTGTTCAACTGGCCGAAAGTGGTGCCAGCGTTACCCTAATGGCGAGAAGTGGGGACAAAATGAAATCCCTTATAAAAAATCTACCCACGGACGAAGGTCAGGAGCATCACTATCTTATAGTGGATTTTACCAAGTACGAAGCTTATAAATCCATTATTTTCCGTTTTTTTAAGGAAAACACGGTGGATATCCTGGTCAATAATACCCAAGGACCAGAAGCCGGGGGTGCATTGGAAAAAAAGGTAACGGATTATCAAAATGCTTTTGACCTGCTATTTAAATCCGTTGTCCTTACCACCCAAATGGCCCTAACACACATGCAAAAACAAGGATGGGGACGTATCATCAACGTAGCTTCAATATCGGTCAAGGAACCATTGAATTATCTGGCCCTGTCCAATTCCATTCGGGCGGCAGTGGTTACCTGGGCCAAAAGCTTGGCCATTGATGTTGCCAAAGACGGTATCACTGTGAATAATATCTTGACCGGTTATTTTGATACGGAACGTATTGCCCAATTGAACGCCAAAAAGGCCGAAAAAATGGGGATTGACCGTACCGAGGTGCGAAAAGCCATGGAAAACAGTGTTCCGGCACAACGAATTGGCATGCCTGAAGAATATGGGTATTTGGTTGCATTTTTAGCTTCGGACAAAGCCGCTTATATTAACGGCACCAATATTCCCATTGATGGCGGATTATTAAAGTCTTTTTAAATGAGAATAACAGAAAAACAAAAGAAGCTCTTTGCGTTTTTAAAAAAGCACGAAAGCATTCAAAAAGAGTTCTCTTTAGAAGATGTTTCAAATGCGACCGGATATCCCTTGAAAGGCTCTATAGATGCGAAAATGAGTCGAAACGAATGGAATGAATTTGTGAAACCACTAGGAAATGGAAAGTATTATTCTGATGGAGTATTAACAATAGGATTAGATGAATTTCTAAGGAGGATTAGCATCAAAAATCGACTCTCCCAGTTTGACGGGAAAATAAATGGTTTCAATGAAGACGCTAGGATATTAACCGATGTGTCAAGAAGTGAGTTTACTTTAGCTATTGAACTATTTAATAGACCTTCAACCCCTAACAGACTTGACGCCTTCCTTACTCACTTCATTAATGCTTTTGAAAAAATACTTAAAGCAAAACTCATTGAAGAAAAAGGACCAGATTCAATTTGGAGAAAATCTAAAAATGAGAAGAAAACAAAATCCATTAGAGAAATTCTAAAGGAGCAGTTTCAAGAGAGTTCTCCTTTACGAATGAATTTGGAATACATTATTGAATTGAGAGATCAGTCAACACATTACATACTCCCAGAGTTAGCCTCAATTGCTAGTAGATATTTTCAGAGTGGTGTTTTTAATTATACTAAGCTCTTTCAAGAATTTACTGGAAAAAAACCCATAGAGTTAGAAGGGATAGGTCTATTATCTTTAGTAATTGAGGGAGATAGTATTTCCTTGAATAAATTGAACAAAAAATATGGTGAAAAGAGGGCTAAAGAAGTTAAATCTTTAATAGAAAGGTTCCAAAATAAAGCTGATGATATTCAAAATCCTTTTTTTGCAATCCCAATAAATTTGAGCATTGGCATTGTTGACAATTCTAAAAACCCAAATCAAACCTTAGCAAATCTCACTAGTTCAAAGGCTATTTTTGTTGAAAAAACAAAAGACCCAAAAGTTTCTCACCCATTTATGGCCAAAGAAATCATTAAAGAGGTTAATAATCGAATATTAAATATTTACAGTAAAGAAAGATTGGAGGAGATTTTACCCAAAAGAAAAAAAATTGAATTCAATTTAGATGATTTCAATAGTGTTTGCGAAAATGAAAAATGGCAAAATCAAAGTAATCCGTTTCATTTTGACCATGGAAATCAAGCTAGACATACGTATAGCGAAAAATGTGTTGAGTTTATAGTCAACAAATTAAAGATCGATAAAAACTATCTCACTCTCGTTAAGAAAAAAAGACAGAACCGAATACGGAAAACTAGATAGTTTTTAAGTGGATTTTTTTAAGTCGTATTTAAAGAGAACATTAAAATTCAACTGGCAGCTTGGCCTATTTCTGATCTTACTGTTGGGCGTTCCCAGGTTCATTACCGTATTGCAAGCCAATAAAACAGGGGACTATCGCTTTACTTCCATCATATTTGTAATCATGTGGCTTTTGCCCTTTGTGCTATTGAACAGATCGGGAAGAAAAGAAATAGGCATCCGAAAACCACATAGTGGAAAGGGATTATTGATCGGAATCCTTCTGGGAATCCTTTTCTGTGCCCTGGTATGGTTTATTGGTGATTTGCTTTATGGAAATTCAACCGTAAACTGGCTTGTATATATTTCCAAATCCTATACTATTCCAAATTCGGCCGATCTGCACGAACATCGATTGATGTACTTCCTCATTTTTGGTTTGACCAGCATGATCTTTAGTCCAATTGGGGAAGAATTGATGTACCGGGGTTTTATACATCGATGCTTTACCGAGAAATTTGGATCAACTGGAGCATCCTATGTTGATAGTGGGGCATTTGCCCTGACCCATTTGGCTCACTTTGGAATATTGTATACCGGAGGAGGTTGGGTATTTCGTCCCCTTCCTGCCCTACTGTGGGTAGTTCTTATGTTTGTTGCCTCAAGAATTTTCTTTTTGGTCAAACAGCGGTCAGGGTCAATTCTTGGAGCTATTTTATCCCATGCCCTTTTCAATCTCACCATGACCTATTTTATCTTCTATTTTATTCTTTGAGATTTTTAAATAATTGATATCCAGTTATTTTTGAGTACCTTAACAGTCTAACCAATAAAAATCCCATGTATGAATTCAAAAGTTTTTATGGTAATCCGAATCCTGTTAGGATTGTTTGTATTGGTCTTTGGACTCAACAAATTCCTGAACTTTCTTCCTGCACCGGAAGTAACTGGTGACGCAGGGGCGTACTTTGGTGCATTGGTCAGTTCAAAGACCATAACCTTGGTTGCGCTTGTGGAAGTTCTTGCTGGGCTGGCCTTGCTCCTGAATAAATTTGGTGCATTGATGGCCCTTATTCTTATGAGCGTCTCGGTTTGTGCGGTTTTATTCCATGCCACCCTGGCTCCCGAAGGTATTGGACCGGCTTTGGGCCTTTTAATTTTTAACGTTTTGACCTTAATTGGATATAAAGACCGATACAAGGATATCCTTAGGGCCTAAAATCGTATCGTTTTCAGTAGAAAAAGTCCTTGTTCAAACAAGGGCTTTTTTTATTCCCATCGTAGCTTGGCTATTGTAAATCAAAGCCATATACGTGGTCAATACCATCAAAAACTCATCTTATCCTTAAACAGATAGGATTGCCGGCGGGACACCTCCACTTCATCGCCGTTCTGCATGGTCAATTTGAGCTTTCCGTTAAACCATGGTACCACATTTTTGATAAAATTGGTATTTACAATTTGTTGTCGATTGACCCTAAAAAAATTGGTGTCCGGGAGTTTCTCCTCAATTTGGTTCAACGATTTGTACAGCATTGGCTTTTCATCATTAAAAAAGACCCTGGAGTAATTCCCCACAATTTCAAAATGTGAAATCTCACCGATTTTTACCAACCAGCATTTTTCCCCGTCTTTAATGAAAATCTGGCTGGAAGCCGTTAACCTTTGGGTTTGGGGCTCATTACCCTTACCCTCCAATTGATCTCTTGCTTTTTCAATTGCCAGATCAAAACGTTTTTGGTTAATGGGTTTTAACAGATAATCCAAAGCATTGTATTCGAAGGACTTAATGGCATATTCATCAAAGGCGGTCGTAAAAATGGTAATGGGTACCTCATCCAATAGTTCCAATAACTCAAAACCATCCTTCTCAGGCATATTGATATCCAAAAACAGCAGGTCCGGTTGCGTATTTTGAATCAACTCAAAGCCCATGTCCACATTCTCCGCTTCACCTACCAATTCAATGTTGGTATGGGGTTTGAGCAGTTCCTTCAACTCATTTCGCGCCAATCTGGAATCCTCTACGATTACAGCTTTAATGTTCATGACAAGGGTATTTTAATATCTGCTACGACTTCATTTTCAGCTTCACCAAGTTCAAACGAAGCATGGTCTCCATACAATAGTTTTAAACGTTGCTTAATGTTCTTAAGACCGAGTTGCGTTGAATCCTTTGCAATACGCAGTCTTCCCGTATTCTTAACCTGTATTCTTAGGTATTCCCCATTTTTTTGGGTGGATAGGGAAATCTTGCCACCCTGTTTTAAGTTGGCAATACCGTGCTTTGCTGCATTTTCGACCAATAATTGAATAAGCATTGGTGGAATGTGTATGTTTCGTGTTTCCCTATCAATTTTTTTATCAAACTCCAGTCGATCTTCAAACTGAATTTTTGAAAGGGCAATATAATTATCCACCATTTCCAATTCCTCTTCCAAAGCTATACCGTCCACACTGTTCTGGGTCAATGAATACCTTAGCATTTCGGATAATTTCGTCAGCATTTCCCTTGATTTCTCCACATCTTCCAACATTAACCCCCTAATATTATTCAAACTATTGAACATAAAGTGGGGATTGATCTGACTTTTTAACGTATTCAACTGTGCTTGTTTTAAAGTCGTGTTGAGTTCCAATCGTTCCACCCGATTTTTGTTCGCTTTTAGGATAAGTTTAATGACCAAATAGCACACCACCCAGGAACCGACTATAAACACCGACTGGAATACCAAGAGCCAAACATTGTCAAAAGCCTTTAATACCTGTTTTTGGGCTTCCGTGATATCAGGGCCCAACTTGGCATAGGCATAGCCAATACCGTAATTCAAAATCCCATAAAGTATAGCTGCCGATACGGTTCCAATGGCAATCTTTAAAAGCTTTTCGAGGTTAAAATTTTCAAGAACCATGTTCTTTATATAGTAGCGTAAAGCTGTTGTAGACACCACCCCAATAAGTGTTCCTGCGATTACATTAAAAATCACAAAAGACGAACCTAATTTGTCCAAAAAGAAGATGGAGGTCAAACTTAAAAAGCCCCATCCGGCAAACTGGAGTATCCAAAAAATCCTGTTCCTGTTCTTGTCCGTAATATTCATTAAGATTTAGAAAAATGGTTCTTTACAGGGACCAAAGGTAGATAAGTTTGCCCACTGCAAATCCCAATCCAAAAAATAGGGTCGTTAAACTCAAGGTGACCAGGGCAACCTTCTTTTTGGTAAGTGGGTTGATCATACATTTTTTTACCAATTGTTTGTCTTTTTGGTATCCAAAAAAGAGTATAAGAACCGCGCTAATGACCATTAATGTGGCCCAAATAAGATCTGCCTTTTGGAACATGGATACCAAAGTGGCCACAACCAAAATGGCTCCGGCCAAATACAATGCATTTCTGGTTTTCATAGTATTTTCTTGTGTTACTTTTTACTTTTTGGATAGTCCAAAAGGGACAGAATAGGACATTCCTGATAAGGGACTTACAAACACTGCCCTTTTATCCTTTCCTTATCCCAGGTTTTGATAGGGGTTTCTTTTGTTCAACTGGCATGTCTTTGTGCAACACAACGGTGCCTGTTAAGGTAAGTCCAAGGTACAATGGAAAAAACTGTTCCATTACGGGCTGTGATCCAAATAGGCCGATTACACCTACCAGGATGGCCACACCACCAATGACCAAAACCGTCCTCTTTGTACTATCCAAACTTCTAATGTCCATTTTTTGATTGAATTGACTCTGGGTTAAAGCAAGACACTCAATATCAAGCTTATTACGATTTTTACAATAGTTATCATGCTGTCCGCTTTTAATTATGCAACAAATATATAGGGGCTGCATTGGGCCAGGAATAAAATTATGACGAGTGGTAAACCCACTTGACTGAACGGTAGTTGATTTTGGACCAACTGGGAATTTGATAAAAAAAAGGGGGCAAAAAGCCCCCTTTAGAAATTCAGGATCCTGTTCTGAACTATCCTTTTACAGGTGTTGGAATCTCCTTGTCCTTTAGGTGTTTCGCAAAGAATCCCATCATTGCCCGGTACAGGGCTATGGAATTCTCTTCCTTGCCAAAACCATGGCCCTCATCATATTTCACCATATAGGGTACATCTTGCCCCTTGGCTCTCAAAGCCTCCACAATTTGATCGGATTCATTGATGTTTACGCGGGGGTCATTTGCGCCCTGTACTACAAAGAGGGGCTTCTTTATCTTCCCAATCTGGTATACCGGGGAGACTTCTTCCATAATCGCCTTTTCTTCCGGGATGGTTTCATCATACCATATTTCCCTCACGATTTCCAAATAGGGCTTCCAATATTCCGGAAAGGAATCCATAAAGGTGAAGAGGTTGGAAACGCCAACATAATCAACACCACAGGCATAAAGATCCGGGGTTTTGGTAAGTCCCCTAAGTACGGCGTAACCTCCATGGCTCCCGCCATAAATTGCGGCCTTTTCCTTATCTACCCAACCTTGTTCCACCACGTATTTCAATCCGTCCTCTACATCATCCATGGCTTTTCTCCCGATTTGCTTAAATCCGGATTCCAAGAATTCCCTTCCGTAACCCCCGGAAATCCTAAAATTCACTTGAAGTGTGGCGTACCCCCTGCTGGCAAATAATTGGGCCTCTGGATTAAAACCCCATGAATCCCGAATACCTTGGGGACCCCCATGGGGATTTACAATAACCGGTACTTTTTCCCCTTGAAGGGCTTCCTTTGGCAACGTAATATATCCATGAATGGTCAAACCATCCCTACTGGTAAAGGTGATCGGCCGCATTTCGGCCATATCTTCCTCCTTCAATTGAGGCATAAGGTTGTACAGAAAAGTAAATTCGTCCTTTGCCACATCATAGGAATGGTACTCCCCATACAGCTTGTCACTTTGAAGAAAAATCAAAAGTTTGTCTTCCGCATCAGTAGCATCTGCAATGGAGTATTGCTTTCCCGGAAAGGTTTTTGTTATCCTGTCATGTAGTTTGGAATAGGTTTCGCTAATAGGAACAATGACCGCCTTTTCACCTTCATAACTAACATAATCCAACTCATACCCCCTGTTTTTGGAAAGATACATATCCGACACATCGTATTTGTCATTCGCAAATACATCACCCAGGGGTTCATTTTTTCCTAGATCGTATCGAAGGATTTTTGCCTTATCGCTTTCAAGATTGGAAACCACATAAGCATCATGTTCATATTCCGTAGCGTAATCAAAGGAAACCACCACAAATGTGTCTTTCCAGTTCAGGCTTTTCAATACGTTGAAATTGCCTTCGGAATCCTTATAGAAGTAATCCTGATCAACCCCATTCTTTAATTTGGTAAAGCCCTTAAGATTTCCATTTTTGTCAAAATCATATCCAATGATGGGTGAGCTAGGGTCGTCATTTACGTACAACTGGGTCAATTCCCCCGTAACAACATTTACTTTATAAGGTTCAAATACCTGGGGGTTGTTCTTGTTGAGGTTGACAATAATGTGTTCTTTGTCTTCGTCCAACAAATTTGAAAATTGGGCCTGAACCCCATCAAATGGAGTTAAATCCTTAAGATTGCCCCCATCCAGGTCAACGGCAAAGACATGGTAATTTTCATCACCGCCCGTATCTGAAATATAGGCCAACCGATTGTTGTTGAGCCAGGCATACCCCCTAACCAGTTCCTCTTTTTCTTCTATGGCCCTGGTAGTCTCCCCAGAGGTTACATCCTTCACATAAATGTGTCTTTTTCCATTCTCGTCCTTTTCCCGATAGGACATGTATTTGCCATCCGGGGAGAATCGGAAAGTTGAAGCCTTGGGTTTGGCAAAATAATCCTCAACGGTGTATTTATAATCCCCTTCCGCCAAGCGGCCCAGAGCATTCAATTCCTCATCGGAACTCACCAATTCCGGATTACCAGGGATTGTTTTAACAGTTTTCTCCAAGACCAGGGGCAATTCCATTCCGCCTTGAAAAAAGGTACCTGTTATTTTTTCCCCTTCCAAAACACCAACATATTTAATTCCTGCTTGCTTGAAGGAAATGGTAAGGCTCCCATCCTCAAAACTGGTTTCATCCATGGGAATGTCCGTTGCGCCTTGCGAAGGACTGTCCATGGTGGCACTTAAGGCGTCGGCTTCGCTCTTTATGTTAAAAATTAAGGGCATCTCCGCACCCTGTATGGACAGGTTTCCCTTCCAAGAACCTGAAATGTCCTGGGCATGACCACATAGCCCAACCAGGAACAGAAGGAAAATACTGCCAATTCGATTTTTGATTGTTTTCATTGAATTTTGATTTGAAGTGTTCATAAATGAATTTAAAGCGTATGGAATTAGTTTACAATTACACCTAATTGTTACAAATTCAAAAATAAGGGACTTAAACCGACAATGATCACGAATAATGATGAGCGGCAATTAAGACCCCTTAAGCGGAAAAACCGGTTCTATTCCGGGGGATACTTTGAAAAAACCTTTCCAACGATCTTTCTTAGCAGCTCCTCGCGTTCCAAAGGTGTACTTTTGGGTTTAAAACCACTCTCTGAAATAGCCTGCCAAAAAAGGGCATTCTTTTGGGAATCCACAAGATCAAACTGAATCATTCTCCGTAACCGGGAACTGCTGCTTACCGGAATACCCATGGAAATACCCCCACCAGCATTACCACTGGCTCCACCTATCCCAACCCCCAACGTGTTCTGAGGTACATCGGGAAATTCCTCGCTGATGATGTTTACAAGGACATCCGGTTCTTCCGAAAGCAAAAGACCTTTGGATTGCAGTGTTGAGTCCAATACGCGTAACAATCGTCGCTCGTCCAATTCACTTAGGCCGGTTTCCATATCAAGGAAATAATTGTAGGTGTCATAATTGGAAAAATCGGTTCTTTTGGAATAATCATAATTGACCTGCACCGCTGAACAACCGGCGAACAATAGCAAAACGAATAAGAGAGGAACAAACTTCATGTCATAAGATTGTTCTTAAAGTTATAAAATGTTGGAATGCAGAATGCGAAAAATAACAACTTAATCGTTCAAAAGCATCCAGAGTTTATCCTTTAACTCCAAAATTCCTTTTTGCGCTACGGAAGAAATGAAAAGATAATCCACGTCCTTAAAATCGTCCTTGAGGGAACGATCTATTTCCTCCATCAATTCGTCATCGAGCATATCACTCTTGGAGATGGCCACCAACCGTTGCTTATCCAATAATTCGGGATTATACCTACGGAGTTCGTCCAAAAGGATTTCATATTCTTTGGAGATGTCCTTACTGTCTGCGGGAATCAAAAACAGCAGGGTAGCATTGCGTTCTATATGCCGCAAAAAATAGTGGCCCAATCCTTTTCCCTCAGCAGCCCCTTCAATAATTCCGGGAATATCCGCCATGACAAAACTCTTAAAGTCACGATATTGCACAATACCCAGATTTGGCTTTAGGGTAGTAAACTCATAATCTGCAATTTTGGGTTTTGCGGAGGTCATCACAGAAAGTAAAGTGGATTTTCCGGCATTGGGAAAACCTACGAGACCCACATCGGCCAAAACCTTCAACTCCAGGGTCAGGTTTTTCACCTGTCCCTCAATACCGGGTTGTGCGTAACGGGGAGTCTGGTTTACCGAACTTTTGAAATGCCAGTTTCCACGGCCACCGAGACCGCCTTTTGCTACGGTCTTCTCTTCGCCATCTTCGGTAATTTCAAAAAGAAGCTGGTTGGAATCGGTATCTCGGACGACAGTTCCCAAAGGCACTTCCAAATAAATATCCTGTCCATTGGCACCAGTACTTCGTTGTCTGCCCCCATGTTCCCCATGTCCCGCTTTAAAATGCCTTTTGAACTTGTAATGGACCAAGGTCCAAAGGTTCTTGTTGCCCTTTATGACGATGTGACCGCCACGTCCCCCATCGCCACCATCCGGTCCACCCATGGCCACAAACTTTTCGCGGCGCAGGTGCGTGGACCCCTTGCCCCCGTTTCCCGAGGACACATGGATTTTTACATAATCAACAAAATTACCTTCCGTCATTTCAACTCCTCTAATGACATTACCTCCCTAAAGTAATTGTTTATCTCCAGATACTCCTCCCGGTATATTTTTGTTTCCTCCGGAATTACCTCCTTCAACAGGGGAAGTACGGAATCCTTTGGCTTAAATTGCTCGGAAATCAATTGACGGTTACGTCTGATTCCAATGCCTTCCCGTTCAAAGAAGTATTGCTTGCTGAACAACAAAAAATCCGAACTCCCGGAGACTTTCCCATTCTGTTTTGCTATTCTGGGGGCAACTCCAATATAATGGGCGTAAAGCACCCGCTCCCCTTTAAAATAGATATGTCTTTCAAAATAAATATAGCCTTCCCTTATGTGGCGAAATACCGTTTTTTGCAGTCCATTCCCCTCTCGATAGGGCTTTATTAGAATGGCGGTTGATGAACCTGAATCTACCGGATATTCCGCTTTGAGTTCTTGGGCCTGCCCGTCATATGCAATAACCTCTTGCAAAATATCCTCTTTCCACTGTAATTCAGGATTACAGGAAAAACAAAGGGATAGGCAAAATACCAATGGAAAGATTCGAGCCACTCCTACAATTCATCGATTACCTTGCCCAATCGCTCGGTAATTTCGGCTATACCACCAATTCCATTGACGGAGTGGAACTTGCCCTGATTTTGATAGTAGTCCTTTAGCGGAGCCGTCTTTTCGTTGTATTCATCAAAACGGTTACGGATTTTATTTTCGTCCTGGTCATCACTGCGGCCGCTTTCCTTTCCTCTTTCCAACAGCCGCTGTATTAAAATCTCATCATCCGCTTCCAGGGCAATAGTGGCATTTACCTGCATGTCCTTGCTCTCCAGAAAATTGTCCAAGGCCTGGGCCTGGGCCGTTGTTCGTGGGAATCCATCAAAAATAAACCCTGCAGCATCCTGGTTCTTCTCCACTTCGTCCTGCAACATTTTTATGGTCACCTCATCCGGTACCAAATCACCATCATCGATATAGGATTTGGCCAATTTGCCCAGCTCCGTGCCATTCTTGATATTGTAGCGAAACACATCTCCCGTGGAAATATGCTTCAAATTGTATTTTTCCTTTAGGAATCCCGCCTGGGTCCCTTTTCCAGCTCCTGGTTTTCCAAAAAGAACTAGGTTAATCATATTGGTCTGGTTTAATTGATAAACTTCCTTTAAATTCCTTCCAAGCTCATTATAGTCAAGTCCATAGCCTACAATGAATTTAGTGGGTATTTCAAGCCCTACATAATCAATGGTATATTCCCCATTGTAGATTTCGGACTTGTAAAAAAGTGAGGCAATCTTAAATTCCTTTACATGGGTGTTCGAAAACAAGTGCACCAACTTTTGTAATGTCCTGCCCGTGTCAATAATGTCTTCCAAGATAATGATACTGCGCCCTTCAATATCTTCGGAAACATCCAATAGGGTTTCCACAATACCCGTGGAGGTCAACCCGTGGTAGGAACTCAGTTTCACAAAAGTTACCTCACAAGGATGGGGATATTCTTTTAAGAGATCCGAAACAAACATAAAGGCCCCGTTGAGTACCCCAACAAAAATTGGCACTTCATTCTTGTAATCCGCAGCAATCTCCTGTGCTATCTTTTTAACAGCAGCTTTGATTTCAGCTTCATTTAAAAATGGCTCGAAATATTTATCATGTAACTTTATCACCGAAATCCTTTAAACGAGGGGGCGCTAAGATAGTGTTTTAGGATGTGTTTTACAGGTCCAATTCCAATGGAATCACGAATTCCGCGTATTTTTGTCCCCATTTCAATTGTGATATGGATTATTTCTCATCGGATTTTAAATTAGGAATACTGGGCGGAGGACAATTGGGCAAAATGTTGCTCTATGAAACCCGCAAATGGGATGTTTTTACCAAGGTAATGGATCTTTCGCCGGAAGCACCTTGCAAAATAGCCTGTAATGATTTTGTACAGGGAAGCCTATTGGATGAAGATGCCGTTTTCAACTTTGGAAAGGATGTGGACGTACTTACGATCGAGATTGAAAACGTGAATGTGGACGCTTTGGAAAAATTGGAGGCGGAAGGGGTTACGGTCTATCCCCAGTCCAAGGTATTGCGGACCATACAGAATAAAGCGAAGCAAAAGTTGAGCTATCGTGACCATGACATCCCCACTTCAGATTTTTCCCGGTTTGCCTATACTTCAGAAATTAAGGAGAGTATTGCCCATGGCGGACTGCAATTGCCCTTTGTATGGAAAAGTGCACAGTTTGGCTATGATGGACAGGGGGTGAAAATCATTCGAGAAATCGAGGATTTGAAAGGGTTACCCAATGTGGAATGCATTGCTGAACAATTCGTGAACTTTAAAAATGAACTGGCCGTTATTGTGGCCCGAAATGCCCAGGGGGAAACCAAAACCTATCCCGTTGTGGAAATGGAATTCCATCCCGAGGCGAACCAGGTGGAATATGTTCTCTGCCCTGCACGAATTGATGAAACCGTTGCCAAAAGGGCACAGGATGTGGCCTTAAAGGTATCTGAGAGTTTTGACCATGTGGGGCTCTTGGCCGTAGAACTCTTCCAAACCCATGAGGACGAAATTTTGGTCAATGAAGTGGCCCCAAGGCCCCACAATAGTGGCCATTATAGTATAGAGGCCAGCTATACCAACCAGTTTGAACAACATTTACGTTGTATTTTGGGGCTTCCCCTAGGTAAAACGGACAGTAAAGTTGCCGGGGTCATGGTCAATCTGGTAGGTGCAGAAGGGCATAGTGGTGATGTTGTTTATGAGCATATTAAGGACATCCTTGGCAAGAGGGGGGTAACCCCCCATATTTATGGAAAAAAACAGACAAGGCCCTTCCGAAAAATGGGACATGTAACCATAGTTCATGAAAATATTGAACGTGCCAGGGAGATTGCCCAACAAGTAAAGGACAAAATAAAAGTTATCAGCAAATGAGCAAAGTAGCCGTTATTATGGGTAGCACCAGTGACCTTCCGGTCATGCAGGATGCCGTAGCTATTCTAAAAGGATTTGATATTGAAGTGGATGTAGATATTGTGTCGGCCCACCGTACCCCCGAAAAGTTATTCGAATTTGGTAAAAATGCCCACAAAAACGGATATTCGGTCATTATTGCGGGTGCTGGTGGTGCAGCACATTTACCGGGTATGGTGGCCTCCCTTTCCCCCTTACCAGTGATTGGTGTTCCCGTAAAAAGCTCCAATTCAATTGACGGATGGGATTCCGTATTGTCCATACTCCAAATGCCCGGCGGCGTACCCGTTGCAACCGTAGCCCTTAACGGTGCAAAAAATGCGGGGATTTTAGCAGCTCAGATTATCGGAAGTTCGGACAAATGTGTCCGCGATAAGGTTGAGGTGTACAAAGAAGGATTGAAACAAAAGGTGATCGCCGGTGCAAAAGAAGTGCAAACCAAGAAATAACGAATGGAAACAAGGTTTCGCCATAAACCTAAAATGGACGACACCCTTAACCTTTAACCCTTAACCTTTAACTCTTAACCTTTAACCTTTAACCTTTAACCTTTAACATCAAACGAAACCTTAGGTGATGTCCCAAAAAACAGAAACTTCAATGAATCCATTACTCCAACCCTTTGATACGGCGCCTTTTTCAAAAATCAAAAACGCGCACTTTAAACCCGCCTTTCTGAAGGCCATTGAAAAGACAAGGAGTGAAATTGATACCATTGTTGACAATCCCGAGCCCCCAACTTTTAAAAACACCATAGAGGCCCTGGACTATTCCGGATATCAATTGGATAGGGTCTCCAGTGTGTTTTTTAATTTGAATTCTGCCGAAACCAACGATGAAATTCAAAAAATCGCCCAAGAGGTATCCCCATTACTTTCAGAGTTCAGCAATGACATTACCCTGAATGAAGGTTTGTTCCAAAGGGTTAAATCCGTCTTTGGGGAAAGGGAAAACCTAAAACTGGATAAAGAACAAAGGACACTTTTGGAAAAACGCTATAAAAGTTTTAGTAGAAATGGTGCCAATCTTCCGCCGGAAAAGAAAAAAAGACTTCGGGAAATAGATGCGGAATTGGCTAAACTCAAGTTGAAATTTGGAGAAAACGTTCTGGCTGAGACTAATGCGTATGAACTGCACTTGACCAAAGAGACCGATGTTGAGGGGTTGCCTGAAAGTGCAAAAGAAGCTGCTTCCCAATTGGCAAAAAGCAAAAACAAGCAAGGATGGATCATTACACTGCAATACCCCAGCTACATTCCCTTTATGAAGTATGCCAAAAACAGGGAGCTCCGGAAAAAATTGTCCCTTGCCTTTGGTAGTAAGGCGTTTCATAGTAATGAATTGGACAATCAGGAAAATGTACTTAAAATTACCAATCTCCGGCACGAAAGGGCCAATTTACTTGGATATAAGACCCATGCGCACTATGTGCTTGAAGAACGCATGGCCAATTCCCCAAAAAAGGTGATGGACTTTCTAACCGAACTTCTGGAAAAAGCGAGGCCGGCCGCACAAAAGGAGTTTCAGGAATTAAAGGCCTTTGCAAAGGAGATGGACGGTATTGGGGACCTTCAAAAATGGGATGGCGCCTACTATTCGGAAAAGCTGAAACAAAAACTTTTCAACCTGGATGATGAACGGCTTAAACCCTATTTTAAACTGGAAAATGTCATCAACGGGGTGTTCAAAGTTGCCGAAAAGCTGTTTGGACTCACGTTTAAGGAAGTTTCCCATATTGATACCTACCACGAGGAGGTAAAAACCTTTGAAGTCTACGACGCAGACCAAAACTTTGTGTCCTTGTTCTATGCGGACTTTCATCCCAGATTGGGAAAACGCGGTGGGGCTTGGATGACATCCTTTAAATCACAATTCCGAAAAAATGGGAAAAATGTGCGCCCACATGTGTCCAATGTTTGCAATTTTACCCCATCAACCAAAAGCAAACCTTCCCTACTCACTTTTAGTGAGGTGACCACGTTGTTCCACGAATTTGGCCATGCCCTTCACGGTATGCTCGCCAATACCACATATCCAAGCCTTTCGGGGACATCGGTGTATTGGGATTTTGTGGAGTTGCCCAGTCAAGTGATGGAAAATTGGTGTTATGAAAAGGAAGCCCTGGAATTGTTTGCCCACCATTATGAAACAGGAGAATTGATCCCTATGGAACTCGTTCAAAAAATAAAGGAGTCCGCCACTTTTCAAGAAGGCATGCAGACCTTACGCCAACTGAGTTTTGGATTGTTGGATATGGCATGGCATAGTCAGGATCCATCGGACATCAAAAATGTGAAGGAATTTGAAAGTAAGGCATTTGAGGGCACCCAATTGTATCCAGATACTCCAGAGACCTGTATGAGCACCGCATTTTCCCATATTTTCCAAGGGGGCTATTCGTCTGGATATTACAGCTACAAATGGGCCGAAGTACTGGATGCCGATGCCTTTGCCTACTTTAAGGAGCATGGTATCTTCAATCCTGAAATCGCTAAAAAGTTCAAAGACCACGTACTCTCCAAAGGGGGTACGGAAAATCCCATGGAGCTTTACAAACGTTTTAGGGGGCAGGAACCACAATTGGAAGCCTTGTTGGAACGCGCAGGTCTATTAAAAGCCAATTGAACCAACTATTTGATTGTGGTTTGTCCTTAACGTCCATAGGCATTGTTCCCGCACTTTACATTTTTCAAACCATTGAAACTTTGTTTTAATGTGATTGTGGTCGGTTTGTTAATAGATCCCCAAAGTTTGTGACCGTGAACTTCTTGTGATTTCTTTCTCGCTCATTTGTACGGAAGATAACAAGAATCATTAACCAAAATCTACTACTTTTGATGTCTCTAAATAATACAATGCCAGTCCATCAGTTACATCCTGAAAATTGGGTCGATCTCTATGCCGATTACCTCTTTAACTACGCAATAGCCAGGGTAAGTGATTCCGAATTGGCCAAGGATCTGGTTCAGGATACGTTCATAGCCGGATTAAAATCGGCCAAGAATTATAAGGGCGATGCCGCCGAAAGAACCTGGTTGATCGCTATTTTAAAGCGCAAGGTAATTGACCACTACCGAAAAATAAATTCAAAAAAGGGAAAGGCTGAAGTAAGGATTAATTATTCCTCCGACGAAGGCGAAGGTGATTGGTTGGAAGAGCGCGTTGCCGACCCTTTTAGCAAAGGGGGCGACGACTCCATTGAAAATGAGGAATTAGGAATGGCCATACAGGATTGCCTTTCCAAATTGCCCAAAAAACAGGCTACCGTGTTTAGCATGAAAACCATCCAAGGCATGAGTACTGAAGACATCTGTAATGAATTGGGAATTAATCCGTCCAATCTATGGGTAATGATACACAGAGCAAGGACTGCCCTTATGGGGTGTATGAATGAAAATTGGTTTTAGACGTATGAAAATATCTCGTGAAAAGGCAAAGGAAATTTGCACCAAAAGTCAATATGGAGAAGCCACCTGGTGGGAAATACTCCAACTTAAGGTGTATTTATTCTTTAGTAAGGAGCTGGCCCAGTTCTCTGCAAAGAACACTAAGCTTACCTCTTTGTGTGAGCATGCCAATCTTCAAACCCTTTCTGAAAAGGACAAAGAGCAATTAAAGAAAGTGCTCGAGGAGAACAGTTAGATCAACTTGTCCATAGCGCTATAAACCAGCAGTAAAAAAATTGGAATCCCCTCAATCCAAAAGGAGGTATAGTACTTGGATTGGCCTTCTTTGGTAAAATATAGCGCGGCAACCAATAAACCAAAGACAGCTAAACTATACATCATACGCCTTGAATCCCACCCATCACTTATAAATCTTAGACCCAAATAAGAAAAACATAAAATATATCCAATATATTTTGAATTTGTTACCCCAAAGCGCTGGGGCAATGTTCTTAATTCCGGTTTGTCATATTGCAGGTCCCTTATTTCAAAGGGCAAAATCAATATTAATACCAATACAAAATTCTGAATGCCCAGTAATACAACTTGTTCAGAAAACCCAAGTTGATGTTCAACCGCCGGAAGTGCCACGGTAAAACCTACCCAAACCAAGGCAACCAAAAAAACCTTAAGCCCACCTAGACTCCTCAAATTCCTTGAACTCGGAAGAAAGGGGATGGCGTAAAGTGCAGAAATAACCGTTAAAATCCCAATAACGATCCAAAGTTGTAAGGGCAATGGAAAAAGGAAGTATAAGGAAATCCCAAAGGCCAAAAAACTTAAAACCTGAATGGGTTTATGCGAGGGTTTTGCAACAACGAGATATTTATCCGCTTCCACCCCGTATTTCACAAAATTATAACAAACAATAGTGGCAAAAAATAGAAAACCCATTAGGTGGACATTGATTGAAATGTTTAAGTTTTGGGCATTTATGGCATATAGGGAAATGACGGCCAAGGCCACATGTATGCTGGCATTAATATAAAATCGGAATAATCTCCTAAAAATCAACATTCAACAAATGTAATATGCTACACCATTAGATTAACTTTAAGTTAAAAACTTTGATGGAACACCCGCTGTAATTTGGGCCATTTCAAGGAATTATTCCCTAATTTTGGGCACTTTATTTTTCATAGCTAATGAACACGGAATCTTTTGCAATCCGCCATATTGGCGTAAGGGAGGAAGACCTCAAAAAAATGCTCGAAATCGTTGGAGTGGAATCATTGGATGAATTGATGGAGCAGGCCATTCCTTCCGATATTTTATTGGAGGAAAACCTAAATCTTCCAGAAGCCTTGAGTGAACCTGAGTTTCTAAACCTTATTGAGGCGCTGTCCAAAAAAAATCGCATATTCAAATCCTACATTGGTTTGGGATATCACGAAAGTATGACCCCTTCCGTCATAAAGCGAAATATTTTGGAGAATCCTGGCTGGTATACGGCATATACCCCATACCAAGCAGAAATCGCACAAGGGCGGTTGGAGGCCCTTCTCAATTTTCAAACCGTTGTTACGGATTTGACCGGCATGGAAATTGCCAATGCTTCCCTACTGGATGAGAGTACGGCCGCTGCGGAAGCAATGACCATGCTTTTTGATGTAAGGTCAAGACAGCAAAAGAAGAACAGCGTATTGAAGTTTTTCGTCTCTGAGGAAGTCCTACCACAGACCTTGAGTTTGCTGGAAACACGGTCGGCACCGCTCAATATTGAACTTGTCATTGGTAACCATCAAGAGTTTAATCTTACTCCGGACTATTTCGGGGCATTGCTGCAATATCCCGGTAAATACGGTCAGGTTCATGATTATTCCGATTTTGTGAAAAAAGCCCAGGACAATGATATCAAAGTGGCCGTAGCAGCGGATATCTTGAGTTTGGTGATGTTGACACCACCCGGGGAATGGGGTGTTGATGTTGTTGTGGGTACCACACAACGTTTTGGGATACCCTTGGGTTATGGTGGTCCGCATGCGGCATTCTTTGCCACAAAAGAGGCCTATAAAAGACATATTCCCGGTCGTATCATCGGCCTTACCAGAGATACGGATGGCAATCCGGCCTTGCGAATGGCTTTACAGACCAGGGAACAGCACATTAAGAGGGATAAGGCCACATCCAATATTTGTACAGCACAAGTATTGCTGGCCGTTATGGCAGGCATGTACGCCGTCTACCATGGTCCCAAAGGACTAATGAACATTGCCCATAGGGTTCACAAGTACACTAAAACCATTGCCCAAAGTATTTCCGCTTATGGATTTGAACAGTTGAACGATGTTTATTTTGACACCCTACAATTTAAAGTGGACAACCTTACTGCCATTCGTGCCATTGCGGAATCCAGGGGTATCAATTTCAACTATATTGACCATGAGACCATTTCCATAGCATTGAATGAGGCATTTACTGAAAAGGATATCCATCCGTTGGTGGGCTGTTTTGCTGAATCCAAGGCCCAGGACCACGATGTACGGGTCATTGAACATGAGGGACAGGTCATTCCTGCCGAGCTCGTGCGGAAGGGTACTTTTTTGGAACACGAAACCTTTAATTCCTACCACTCGGAAACAGAGTTGATGCGATACATCAAAAAACTGGAGCGCAAGGATTTGGCCTTGAACCACAGTATGATTTCCCTTGGCAGTTGTACCATGAAATTGAACGCCGCCTCCGAAATGCTTCCTTTGAGCTGGGCCAATTGGGGGAATATCCATCCTTATGCGCCAATTGACCAGGCCGAAGGTTACCATGTGGTCATCAAAGAACTTGAAGAACAACTAAATATCATCACTGGTTTTGCTGCAACTTCGCTTCAACCCAATTCTGGGGCACAAGGTGAATATGCAGGGCTTATGACCATAAGGGCATACCATCGATCACGGGGGGAGGAACATCGGAATATTTGCATTATCCCGGCTTCGGCCCACGGTACCAACCCGGCTTCTGCAGTTATGGCAGGAATGCAGGTGGTGGTTACCAAAACGGATGAAAAAGGAAATATCGATGTTATCGACTTGGAGGAAAAAGTAAATCAGTATGCGGACAATCTGGCCGCCCTAATGGTGACCTACCCTTCCACCCATGGCGTCTTTGAGTCCTCCATACGTTATATCACAAAATTGATTCACGATAATGGTGGCCAAGTGTATATGGATGGTGCCAATATGAACGCCCAGGTAGGACTGACCAATCCAGCTGCCATTGGTGCAGATGTTTGCCATTTGAACCTGCACAAGACCTTTGCCATTCCACATGGCGGTGGCGGTCCGGGAGTAGGCCCTATTTGTGTTGCCGAACAGTTAAAACCGTTCCTCCCTTCCAATCCTATAATCAAAACGGGTGGTGAAAAGGCCATAACGGCCATTTCTGCAGCTCCCTGGGGCAGTGCCTTGGCTTGCCTTATTTCTTATGGGTACATAAAAATGTTGGGGGCACGGGGATTGACGGATGCCACCAAAATAGCCATTCTTAATGCCAACTATATCAAAGAACGGTTACATGGTTCGTACGAAGTGCTCTATGCGGGAGAAAATGGGCGTGCCGCACACGAAATGATCATTGATTGTCGTTCCTTTAAAGAACATGGTATTGAAGTAACCGATATTGCAAAACGCTTAATGGACTATGGTTTTCACGCACCCACGGTTTCATTTCCAGTTGCGGGAACCATGATGATAGAACCTACGGAAAGTGAAGGCCTGGCTGAACTTGATCGATTTTGTGACGCTATGATCAGTATAAAAAAGGAAATTGACGAAGTGACCATTGACAATCCAGACAACGTGCTCAAAAATGCACCACATACACTGGCAATGGTGACTTCGGACAATTGGGACTTCCCATATTCCAGAAAGAAAGCGGCCTTTCCATTGGATTATATTGCCGAAAACAAGTTCTGGCCTTCCGTAAGACGAACGGATGAAGCTTTTGGCGATCGTAATTTGATCTGTACCTGTCCTGCTATTGAAGAATATGCCGAAGTATAGGAAACACCTGTAAATACTACATTAAACCCATTCACTTAGCTATAGAATGGGTTTTTTATTGCTTTGGAAATCGAATTCAAAGCTGTTGGACATCGGGCAATTTATTATGCATGCATATTAATGGTTGGTTTAACCGTTACCTTGTAACAAGAATTTGGGTATTATGGAAATTGCAATTACTGGGACCGGAAGCTATCTACCTTCCATTGTGACAAAAAACGAGGAATTCCTTGAACATGATTTTTTGGAAAGGGATGGTACGGCGATACAATATGGGAATGATACCATTATAGAAAAGTTTACCGCAATCACGGGGATTGTGGAAAGACGTTATGCCGAGGAAGAACATAAAACTTCGGATCTGGGTTTTTTGGCCGCAGAGAAGGCAATTGATGATGCACAGATTGACAAAGAGCAAATTGACTATATCATTTTTGCCCATAATTTTGGTGATTTGACCAAGGGAAAAGTCCAAAGTGATACCCTCCCCAGTCTGGCAACACGCGTTAAACACTTGCTTCAGATTAAAAACAGTTCCTGCGTAGCTTATGATATGATTTTTGGATGTCCCGGTTGGCTAGAAGCCGTTATACAGGCCAAGGCCTTTATTCAGAGCGGTATGGCCAATACCTGTTTGGTCATTGGGGGCGAGACCCTTTCCAGAATAATCGATCCCAATGACCGGGACAGTATGATTTATGCAGATGGCGCTGGGGCCGCCATTATCCAAAAAGCCAAAGGTCAGGGAAGAATTCTGGGACATGCAAGTCAGACCCACGCCAACGGGGAAGCTTATCACCTGTTTTTTGATAAAAGCTATCATCCGGATAGCTGTCCCAATATCCGCTATATTAAAATGTACGGCAGAAAAGTGTATGAATTTGCGTGCACCCATGTTCCCCAGGCCATGAAGGAATGCTTGGACAAAAGTGAAGTTGCCATTGACCGTATCAAAAAAATATTTATCCATCAGGCCAATGAAAAAATGGACGAGGCCATTATCAAACGATTTTACCGCCTGTACAAAAAAACACCCCCTGTTGGCATTATGCCCATGATCATCCAGGAAACGGGCAATAGTTCCGTTGCCACAATTCCTACGTTGTTCGATCGGGTCAAAAGAGGTTTGCTCCAGGACCATTCCATTGAAAAAGGGGATATCGTACTCTTTGCAAGCGTTGGTGCGGGAATGAATATTAATGCCATAGTCTACGAGGTTTAGTATTTTAATTTGGTAATTGTCTTTTAGAATTGGATTTTTGAACCATGTATGAAGGCAAATATCCCCATAAACGTTATCGTCTTACCCTAGCGTTTCTCAAAAAACACATTTCCACGGAAGAAGCTGTTTTGGATTTAGGTGTGGATAACCCATTTTCCAAAATCATGCGGGGTGAAGGTTTTGATGTGCAGAATACGAAAGGTGAAGACCTGGACAATGATTTTTCCTCGGTACAAAATTCCAAGGCCAATGTGGTTACCGCCTTCGAAATTTTTGAACATTTGGTTGCCCCCTATAATGTGTTGACCCATATTAAGGCCAATAAACTTGTGGCGAGTATCCCCATGCGGTTGTGGTTTGCTTCCGCATACCGCAGTAAAACCGACCCTTGGGACCGACACTACCATGAATTCGAGGACTGGCAATTCAATTGGCTCCTGGAGAAAGCGGGTTGGGAAATAAAGGATTCCCTTAAATGGACAAATCCTACAAAAAAGATTGGGATACGACCGCTATTGCGATGGTTTACCCATCGATATTATATTGTTTATGCAGAACGGAGTAGCAAAATCCAAACTTTCCATAACTAAGGTGGAAAATGGAATTTGTTGGTCCTCATTCCGGCGAAAGCAGGAATCCATGTATTTTTGGGTTACGTTTCCCCGCCTGCCATCCCATAACAGATATATCAGGCGGGCACGAAGCACGGACTAACAAGTTATGTACATCACCATTATCATCCCTGCCCATAACGAAAAAAAGTACATTGCGGACTGCCTCCATTCGTTCGTACATCAAACGGAACCTCCTGAAGAGCTTATTATAGTGGACGACAATTCCACTGATGGCACATTTGAAGTAGCTTCAAGGTTTGCCCAGGACCATTCCTGGATAACCGCGATACAACATACAAGTTTCAAAAAGCACCTGCCCGGGAAAAAAGTTATCCAGGCTTTTGATTTTGGATTGAATCATATCAAAAATAAGTATGACCTTATCGGCAAGTTCGATGCCGATATTATCCTACCCCCCAACTATTTTGAACAGCTGCGAAACCATTTTAAATCCAACTGGTTGTTGGGAATGTGTTCTGGTCTCCTGTACATAGAAAAAAATGGAAAATGGGTGTATGAAAGCATTGCCAACAAAAACCATGTCCGTGGTCCGATCAAGCTTTATTTTAGGCGGGTATTTGAACAAATAGGGGGGCTCAGGCAAGATGTAGGATGGGATACCGTGGATGTCCTGCTTTGTCAATACCATGGTTTTGAGGTAAGGACGGATGACTCCTTAATCGTAAAACACCTTAGGCCTACTGGTCATGGCTACAGTACCCATAACTATCGTTCTAAAGGGGAAGCACTGTACAAGATGCGCTATGGCCTGCCTCTGGCCAAGTTGGCACTTTTTAAAATGGCATTGCACAACAAAAGTCCCAAGCTGTATTTTCAAGGGGTCCTTGGCTATGTACAGGCATGGATAAAAAAACTACCCAGATTTGTTACCAAAGGGGAAGGAAAGTTTATCCGTAAACTTCGCTGGAATGGAATTCTTGATCAATTATTCTAAAACTTCGGCAATTGGCTCCCCAGTAGTGCCATTGGGGAAGGCTATCCCCAACATACTGGCAATGGTCGGTGCAATATCCGGTATTTCCGTTCTTTCAAAAGTTTCGCCCTTTTTTATTCCGTTTCCAAAAAATAGAAGGGGAACATGGGTATCATAAATCATGGGGGAACCATGTGTGGAACCCGTTTTTGGATAGGCAATAAAGCCCGGTCTCTGTACAAAAACCACATCACCGGAACGTTTTTGATGCCAACCCTGCTGAATCAAATAGGGAATTCCTGTGGACTGGGTGTAGTTGTTCCGCCATAACTGAAATCCGGTGAATACCTTATCCATATCATCATAGTTCAAGATTTCCAACGCGATTTCCTCCTGTACGGCATCAAGTTCCATATCTAGGTTATCAATGACGTTTCTATCCAAAAAAACCTGATAGTTGCTGATGGTTTTAACAATATCCGTAGTGCCGTACTTGTATTTTAGGAATTCATTGAACTTTGTCTTCAAAGCACCCAGATCCAAATAGCCAGCGGGGATTTTTTGGTCCGCCAAAAACGCTGGAACGTGAATCGCCCCGTGGTCTGCAGTTAGAAAAACAGTATAGTTTCCCACTCCAACCTTACTATCCAGAGCGGTTAACAATTTCGCCAGGTCCAGGTCCAATCGTAAATATGTATCCTGCACTTCCACGGAATTGACACCAAACATATGCCCTACATAGTCCGTACTCGAATAACTGACGGTGAAAAAGTCAGTGATGTCATCCCGGCCCAAATCTTCATTTTCCAAAACCGCCAAGGCGAAATCCGTAGTTATGGAGTTCCCGTAGGCAGTAGCACGTAAAATACTGGTGCCTCCATTTTTTCCCCAGTGGGAAGGTAAATCATGGGGAAATGTGGTTGTGGCCTCCCCCCTGAATCTCCCTTCATAAATGTTTTGATCGGCGCCACTTTCTTGATATTCGGTAATTGGTTTTAAGGTCTCCCATGGTTTTTTATAGCTTTCCACGGCATCCGAAGCGTTAAAATCCACTACCCATTGTGGAAGGGCATCCATGTAATAGGTGCTGGTAATCCAATTGCCACTTTCCGTGCCTTCAAACCAATACGCCGCATTGGCCGTATGTCCTCCCGGTAATACGGCCCCCCTATCTTTTAGGGCGACTGCAATCGTTTTTCCACGCATTTGGGTATGCAATCTGTTTTGGTCGGTAATGGTTGTGGTCAGCATCCGATGGGGAGACATTTTTCCCGCATTTGAGGTCGTCCCAACAGATTCATAGCTATCATCGGAGGCTACATATACCTCAGTGTCAGTTTCCTTATCGTACCAGTCATTCCCAATGATGCCATGAACGGCGGGGGTAGTACCAGTGTATACGGAGGCGTGGCCCGGGCCCGTACTAGTGGGCGCATAATTGAAGTGATGGTTCTTACAATTAAAACCCTCATTTATCAACCTTTTGAACCCTCCTTCGCCATAATGGTTCCAGAATCGAGTCAAGTAATCATACCGCATTTGATCCACTACAATGCCCACAATGAGCTTTGGAGCCTTTACTTCAACTGGGATGGGTTCTTTCTTCCTGTCCTTGTCCTTGCCCCTGCGTTGCGCAGTTACCATGAAAGTCGTAAATAAGGCTAAGCTCAAAAGGGGAAGTAGTACTTGTCTTTGCATTACTTGATTTTTATTCGGGCAAAGCTATTTAATATTACCATTCAAAATTTAATTCAAGGTTAAATGCATTCAATATTCTTATTTTTACCAGCACGAAGAGGAAACCCATGAAGTACATCGCTGCCATAGGCAAGTATTTTATTATGGTCTGGGAGGTTTTTAAAAAGCCCACAAAATGGAGCATGATGCGCTCCCTAATTTTCAAGGAAATCGATGAGCTGATTTATGGCTCCATGGGAATCATCATTTTTATTTCCTTCTTCATTGGGGGCGTAGTCACCATACAGACCGCCCTAAACCTTACCAATCCCTTCATTCCCAAAAGCCTTATTGGTTTTGCGACCAGACAGTCCGTAATCCTTGAATTTGCCCCCACGTTCACCTCTATTATCATGGTGGGAAAAGTAGGTTCCTATATCACCTCCAGTATAGGTACCATGCGGGTTACGGAACAGATTGATGCTTTGGAGGTAATGGGGGTAAATTCGTTGAATTACTTGGTCTTTCCTAAAATAATTGCCATGCTGTTTTATCCCTTTGCCGTGGCAATTGCCATGTATATTGGTGTATTGGGCGGTTGGATTGCGGCTGTTTTTGGGAATTATGCTCCAAGTGGGGACTTTATACAGGGGCTGCAAATAGATTTCATCCCTTTTCATGTCACCTATGCTTTTATAAAAACCTTGGTCTTTGCATTTATAATCGCAACAATGCCTTCCTATTTTGGCTATTACATGAAGGGAGGGGCTTTGGAGGTAGGTAAAGCGGCCACAACCTCCTTTGTTTGGACCAGTGTGGTCATCATCATCCTGAATTATGTACTTACACAACTATTGCTCGGTTAATGATAGAGGTCGAAAACATACACAAATCCTTTGGTGAGACCCACGTCCTTAAGGGTATAAGTACATCGTTTGAACAAGGCAAAACCAACTTGGTCATTGGACAAAGTGGTTCTGGAAAAACGGTTTTCCTAAAATGTCTCCTTGGCCTTTTTGAACCTGAAGAAGGAAATATCTGTTACAGCGGCAAGGTTTATGCCGATTTAACCCGTGACGAACGTAGGGACCTACGACAGGACATGGGGATGGTCTTCCAGGGAAGTGCGCTTTTCGACTCCATGACCGTTGAAGAAAATGTACGTTTCCCCCTGGAAATGTTTACCCGAAAAGACAAGCAAGAAATGCAGGAGCGCGTAGATACCGTGCTACAACGGGTTAACCTTGTGGATGCCCATAAAAAATATCCATCCGAGATTTCGGGAGGGATGAAAAAGAGGGTGGCCATTGCCAGGGCCATAGTCATGAACCCAACTTATTTATTCTGTGATGAACCCAATTCTGGTCTTGACCCAAAAACGGCCATTCTCATTGATAACCTGATTCAAGAAATTACCCGGGAGTTCAACATTACTACCGTGATCAATACCCATGACATGAATTCCGTAATGGAAATTGGTGAAAAAATTATTTTTCTCAAAGATGGTTTCAAGGAGTGGGAAGGCACAAACAAGGAAATCTTTAAAACGGACAATGAGGCGGTAACGAATTTTGTGTACTCTTCCGAACTTTTCAAAAAAGTGCGCCAAATGTACATTGAGGAGAGAAATTAACCGGCAACCACTTTATTTAACCCAATCTTAATTTACCCCTTATACGGTATTTCGGAATTTTTAGCAACTTCCCAAAAATTCCAAACATGAACCGTATCCTAATTCCACTTTTAGCGTTCGTATGGGTTTCCATGGGAACCGCACAGGACAAACCTACCATTTATATTGATATCCCCACTGATCGGAAACCCTGGAACCACACGGAATGGAATGATTCCGCCGAGCAATTTCAATTTGCCATAGTTACGGATAGGACCGGTGGTCGTCGCCCTGGCGTTTTCCCCATTGGCATCAAAAAACTGAACTTGTTGCAACCCGAATTTGTAATGAGTGTTGGGGATCTTATAGACGGATATACCCGGGACACCTTAAAAATAAATGCGGAATGGAAGGAATTCATGGGCTTTATCGATGCCCTGGAAGCCCCGTTCTTTTATGTCCCTGGAAACCATGATATCACCAATGAAGTGATGGAGGAAAAATGGATGGAGCTTTTTGGAGTCTCCTACTATCATTTTGTTTATAAAGATGTCCTGTTTCTCTGTCTGAATTCCGAAGATAACTTGAGGGGTGCCGGTCGTGGCACTATTGATGATGCGCAATATGAGTATATAAAAAAGACCTTAGCTGAAAATTCCGAAGTAAAATGGACCTTGGTTTTTCTGCACCAACCACTTTGGGTCCAGGAAGATACCAAACGTTGGAAGGATGTTGAAAAACTGTTGGAAAACAGAAGTCACAACGTTTTTGCCGGTCACTACCATCGCTATTGGAAAACAAAAAGGAACAACGGTAAATATATTGCCCTTGCCACCACGGGAGGGGGAAGTCGTTTGCGCGGAAAAGCCTATGGTGAATTTGATCACGTGGTATGGGCCACCATGACAGAAGAAGGACCTATTTTGGCCAATCTTTTCCTGGATGGTATCTGGGACGAAAATGTGGTAACCGAGGAGTTGGTCGATCTTGTTCGAAATAGGCCCTTCCCGGTTCGCATTGAACCCATCTACCTGGAGGAAACAAATCCAGGGAACATGTCGGCCTCCGTTAGGGCCACAAATGATAGTGATGGAAAAATGCATGTGGAGCTAACAGGTTATACCAATGACGAACTGTTCTATCAGTTCGATAAGACTTCTTTTGTTGTGGAACCAAACGATGTGGCTGTCTTTAATCTGAGTTTGAAGAATATGGATAAAATTGCAATAGCTGATTTTTCCACCCTTAAAATCAAGGCAGAAATAACCTATGAGTTGGAAAAAGCACCTAATGTCAGTTTTTCCTCGGTACTGAATTACCTTCCTTTTTCCAAACATACGATTCCAAAAAACGCCAAGATAAAACTGGATGGAAATTTAAAGGAATGGAAAGATGCGGATTGGATTTCGGTTGAAAATATGGATGGAGCTCCCTTTGATTTTAAAGGTCCAACGGATTGCTCCCTCAAATTTGCCAAAGCGTATGACGATGACTACCTCTATATTGCCATAAACGTAACCGATAATGATCTCTACATAAAGGAAGAAGGTTCCTATTGGAACCAAGATGGAATAATCCTGGGACTGGATGCCCGCACAGCCAACCTCAGTGCTTTTAATAAAGGGGAAGGAAGAGGAAGGGACTGGATTGCTTATTTACGAACGTTCAAGAAAGAAAATCCCGTCTACAATGAAAACAGACTTCCTACGGAAGTAAAGACCGAAGTAAAACGGAACGATACCGGCGTCACAATGGAAATTGCGTTTCCCTTGGAATATATCAAAAAAGTGGGGGGTGCCGATTGGTCCAGTCTCCGCTTTGGTTTGGGATACTATGATTATGATACCGATGATGAAAATCCAACTACCCATTTTTGGTTTCCGGCTTGGAATGCAAATCAGGACATTCCGGGGTCCGGGATGTTGTTCAAGGAATAGTGATCATTCAGCCGTCCGGACAATCAATGTGGAGTCCTGGAGTCTGGTTTTTAACCATAAGGAAAGCTTTCGTTGGTCAGCATCCCTTTGCGATTGACGAACACCATCTTTCCATTTCACCTCAAAGACAGGAATGGTATCCGTTTTTTTAAAGTCCGTTTGAATTTGATAGGCAAACCCTACCGATGTCAGGTTCCCATAAATTATTTTGGCCTCTGACATCACCTCCTGAAAGGGAATACTTTTGGATGCCGCTTTGCTTAGACTGGCCACCTCTTCTTCCAATACGCGAATACGTTCGTCCTTGGTAAGCAATTCTGCTTTCTTTGCCTCATAGAGTTCGGCTACATAAGTATACTTTTCCTGGGTGTCGTCCCTTCCGCCCTGTACAATATTGAATTCCGCCTCCTTAAGCCTGCTGTAGGTGCTTTGTTTATTTCTCCATGAGCTGATAACGTTCGCGGGAATCTCTTCAGAACCCATGCATACGATTTCAATCAATGAACCATGGTCGCTGTCATATTCCAGCTTGGTAAGATTGTCCAGGTACCTTCCATTTTGGGCAAATTCATAAATCTCTATGGTTTCCGATAAAAACTCCTGCGCTTGCTTCATGAACAACGATTCATTAAACGCGATATAGAAGGTGTACCCCGCCGGAAGCATCACTAAAAAACCAACGGCAGAGGCAATTCTGGCGATTCGGCGCCTTCGTTTTGAATTCGCATAACGCACCATTGGGAACCGCAAATACTTAATGACCAAAAAAGTTGCCAAACCAATAAAAATGGTATTGATCACAAACAGGTACATCGCACCCAGGGCATACCCATATTTACCAATGGCCAGTCCAAAACCCACGGTACATAAGGGCGGCATCAATGCGGTTGCGATGGCTACCCCAAAAATGACACTGGCTATCGTTCCTTTTTTGGCACGGGCTATTACCAAGGCCAGACCACCAAAAAAGGCAATCAATACATCCCGAATATCCGGTTTTGTACGTGCCAAAAGTTCCGAGGACTCATCCTGGATCGGAAAAATATAGAAAAACAAAAATGCGGTAATCACACTAAGCACCACCATGA
The DNA here is from genome assembly GCA_028281025.1 of Croceivirga sp. GTDB lineage: Bacteria > Bacteroidota > Bacteroidia > Flavobacteriales > Flavobacteriaceae > Croceivirga. The sequence goes on along the minus strand of JANQKR010000031.1, from coordinate 45,592 downwards.
CCACAAAGTTCTTGATGGATTTACGTAAGGTTTCCACGTCATTGATGGCCAAGGACATCCCCATTCCCAAAATGGGTCCCATAAGAGGGGAAATAAGCATGGCACCTATTACCACTGCGGTAGAATTGGCATTAAGCCCCACGGAAGCAATGAATATGGAGCAAATGAGAATCCAGGAGGTATGTCCCTTAAAAGGGATATCCGCAATAATGGATTCTTTAGTGGCAATCTGGTCCGTGTTGCTACGAATCTCCAGTAATTCCAAAGTGAACTTTCGAACGCTCCCCAGAAGTCCTTTAAAGTCCTTTTTTACCTCTTCGGAATTGGTCTCCGAAGTATGCCCATCTTCATTAAATAGATTTTGATTCATACGTTATGCGAAATGTTCCCCAAAAGTATCGCTCACCTGACTGCGGACTTTTTTAATATCCTGCTGTTTGGACTTGGGATAAATTAGCAGCACATCGTCCTTATCCACAATAATAAAATCCTCAAGTCCCTCAACTACGACCACCTTGTTTTTTGGTGACCGAATCATATTGCCCTTGGCGTCCGTCAAAAGTGTCTTGGCATTGACCACGGCATTACCGGCACCGTCCTTGTCCAATTTTTCATATAGTGCGCCCCAAGTGCCCAAATCATTCCAGTCAAACGAGGCGGGTAAGGTGAAAATGGCTTTGGACCGTTCCAAGATAGCGTAATCTATGGAAATGTTCTCCGCTTTGGGGTAGTTCTTTTGAATAAAAGGTGCTTCGTCAGGAGTATTGTAACAGGAAATTCCTTGCTGAAATAGTTGGTACTGATCAGGTTGGTACACCTTAAAAGCATTAACAATGGTTTTTACGCTCCACATAAAAATACCGGCATTCCAAAGAAAGTTCCCCTGGGCCAAAAAGTCCTTGGCCGTTTCCAAGTCCGGCTTTTCCCGGAACTGGGCCACTTTTTTAAGTTGGGCCGTTTCCTTTTTTCCAAATTCAATATAGCCAAAACCTGTATTGGGATAGGTAGGTTTTATCCCTAAAGTACATAGTACTTCTTCCTTTTCACATTTTTGAAAGCATAGCTTTACGTCATCTTCAAATGCTTGCTCATCCTCAATCCAATGATCGCTTGGTGCTACGATCATCACAGCATTTGGATCGATTTTTTGGATTTTCAGGGCCGCATAAAGGATACAGGGAGCCGTATTGCGCATGGCCGGTTCCAAGACCACCTGTTCTTGTTTTACCGAAGGCAACTGCTCCAAAACCAAGTCATTGTAACGCTCGTTCGTAAGTATCAAAATGTTTTCCGTAGGTATAAAACGGTTTAAACGATCAAAGGTTTTTTGAATCAAGGTTTTACCAATTCCCAACATATCATGAAATTGTTTGGGATTATTGGTGGTACTAACGGGCCAAAACCGGGACCCAACACCACCGGCCATTAAAACGGCATAATAGTTTTTATTCATCGATTTCTTTAATCGGTTATTAGTTCAACTTCGGCATTGGGCTGGAACAGGAACAATCGACCCGTTTCCAACTCAATACATTCATAGCGTTTAACGCGTTTATTCCCTTTTTTAAAGAGCTTTCCGTTGTACAGACGAAAGGTACTTCCCAAAGGTATTTCAAAAACGTAGGACTTTTCCGATCGTAGCACCTCGTCAAATGCCTTTAAAGCTATGGATAACCGTGCATCCGTACTGCTGCTTGCCTTTGGATTCTTAAAATGTTCCGCCACCAAAGGAAGTAATTGGGCAGGAAATATTTCAGGACGAATAAAGGGCAACATCAATTCCTGAAATGTCCTTTTCCACTCCTTTCCGTGGGGTTTAATCATTCTCCCATAGGTTTCAAAGGCCACTAAATGGGCTATTTCATGAACCAAGGTGATCAAGAAACGGTATTTGTTCAAACTTGCATTTACCGTGATTTGATGTTGACCACCGGACGCCCGTCTATAATCCCCATGACGCGTTACTCGGTGGTTCACAATTTTAAGATGTACCGAATTGTTTTTAATGAGTTCAAAGCAAGGACCTACGGCACGTTCCGGCAAATATTTTTGTAAGGTGCTGTTCACTATTGCCATTTGAATTTACACGAAGTTACAAGCTACCTGCCAATATCCCCCAATAAAAACAACATTATCATTTTTTAGGGAAAAAATGGTCCCGTCTGCGATAGGCAATTCCTGTGTTGCCATTGGCCGTTCCCCCATAACTTGACCTTGTTGGATGGATTTTGCTATATTTCATTAAAATTAGCTATACCATAAACCCGGCGTTTAGACGATTTAAAGGGAAAATCATGAAAATAGGAAACAGAACTTGCAGCAATTGGGTTTTACTAATTTTATGTATTGTGGCCCTACCGCTAGCGGTACATCCCCAAAATGAAAATAGTAAAAATGAAATCTTGAAAAACGGGGAAACCATCCGAAAGGCCTTTTCAGATGGAGATATCAAAAAAATAAGATCACTTCACCACCCAGATGTCATTAAAGCGTTGGGATATAATGACCTCAAAATAGGAAGGGATGAAGTTATAAGCGGACTGGAAGAAACATTGAGGAATTTCAATTTGGAATTCCTTGAGAATGATGTGGAAAACATTTTGGTAAAAGACAATATCGCAATTGAGCAAACCAAGTTCTCCATTAAAGGAACTCCAAAAACCGGTGGCGAGCCCTTTATATTTATGGGACGAACAATGGTAACCTATGTTAGGTACGATAAAAGCCCGACAGGTTGGGCAACCATTCGTGAAATAATTCAACCGGCAACCAACTAAAAAAAGAACAAGACAGGGGGCCAGCTGGTGGGTAAATTCATTTCCCGTGGGCTTATGACATTCAAAGAAGCGATACGAAAACCCTATTCCACTGGCGCTCCTGGCATACAATGACCACTTCATATGAACAGAAAGACACTTTTTACCATTCGTATTGCCCTAATTGTTGCTTTGGGTGGCTTCCTTATGGGTTTTGACGCCTCAGTAATTTCGGGAGTGAACAAATTTGTCCAGATAGATTTCAATCTCACGGACCTGGAACTAGGTTTTTCCGTGAGTTCTTTGACCATCGTTGCTGCTTTGGCAATGATGATCTCCGGACCATTGAGCGATCGCTTTGGAAGAAGGATCATACTCAAATCCTGTGCAGTGGTTTTTACCGTATCGGCCATAGGTTCGGCTTTGGCCCCAAATTTCTTGTCTTTCCTCATCTTTCGGATGCTCGGTGGTGTAGGTGTGGGGGCATCACTGATTCTGGCACCCATGTATATTGCTGAAATCTCCCCTCCTGAACAAAGGGGCAGGTTGGTTTCTTTCAATCAATTAAATATTGTACTTGGTATTACCGTCGCTTTTTTTAGCAACTACTTCATTCTTTCGTTGGGAGACTCGGATGCCAATTGGGTACAGGTATTGGGAATTGCAGAAAACAACTGGCGTTGGATGTTGGGGGTTGAGGCATTGCCAGCGGTTCTTTATTTCTTTGGACTGCTGTCCGTGCCCAGAAGCCCTAGATGGTTACTAATGAAGGAGTTGGTAAAGGAAGCAAAAACCGTACTCAGAAAGTTCAGTTCGGAAGAACAGGCAGAGAAGGATATAAAGGCCGTAACGGCATCTTTGGAAAATGATAAGAACAAGAACAAGGCCTCCTTGGCGGAGTTGTTCAGGCCCGCCATGCGATTGGTGATTACCATTGGCATAGTAGTAGCTATTCTACAACAGATTACGGGAATTAACTCCGTATTCTTTTACGCACCCATGATTTTTGAGCAATCCGGGATAGGAACGGATGCCTCCTTTATCCAGGCCATACTCGTAGGGGTGACGAACCTTATCTTCACCATTCTGGCCATGGTACTCATTGATAGGCTTGGACGAAAACCGCTCTTGGCATTTGGGGTAGCAGGAATAGGCGTATTTATGGTATTATTGGCATATGGCTTCAATTCTGCAACCTACAGGCTAACCCATGAGCAAATCAACACACTGCCGGACACGGAACTTAGGGAGGAACTTTCTATACTGGTAGGGAAGTCGTTCAAAAATGATGTTCAGTATAAGAACGAGCTCAAATCAGTATTGGGAACCGAAAGGGCCAAACAACACGAGTCGGAATTGATTACGGCCGCCATAGATATGAATCCATCCCTTATACTTATTGGTATTATTGGCTTTGTAGCTTGTTTTGCCATTTCCTTGGGTCCGGTTATGTGGGTGTTGTTCTCAGAGCTCTTCCCCTTAAAGATCAGGGGGATTGCCATCTCTTTCGTTGGATTTGTGAATTCTGCCGTATCGGCGGGTGTTCAATTCATTTTCCCATGGGAGTTGTCCACCATTGGCAGTGCACTGACCTTCCTTTTATACGGGTTGTTCGCTTTTGCAGGCCTTATTTTTATCATACGGGTCATTCCAGAGACCAAAGGCAAATCCTTGGAAGAACTTGAAGCACAATTGGTAAAATGACCCTATAAAAACGTTGTGGGTTATTAAAAGTCTGGAACAAAAGGTAAACAATGGTGGGTTTCACCAATCTTGTTTCATCGAATGGCTTCCCTACGATCCGAAATCCATAAGAAAGCGTTACGGCGTGGTACTGCTTACCTGCAGCAGCTTACCATTGTAAAACTGATGACCCGTTAAAGCAAAGTGTTTGATATAGTTTGCCATTTGTTTGGCGGTCAAAGGGGCTTCGTAGCCCGGAAAGGCCTCAACCAACATCTCGGTCTGTACGGCTCCAATGGCCAAAACATTAAACGAGGGTCCCGTTTCCTTGAATTCTTCCGCCCAAAGCTCTGTAAGCGTAATTACCGCTCCCTTACTGGAACTATATGCTGATAAACCCGGAAATTTCACACTTCCCTGCACACCTCCCATAGAACTTATCGTAACCACATGACCTTTGTCCATTTTTGGCACCACCAATCGGGTAAGTTCCGCCACTGCAAACACGTTTACTTTGTAAATGGCTTCAAACTCATCCGTCGTCGTTTCCAAAAAAGGTTTGTTCAGCAATGCTCCTGCATTGTTTATAAGAATATCCACCCCTTCCCAATCCGCAATAAATTCCCTAACCTTTTCATAATCTTCTTTGCTGCATAAATCACAGGAAAATGTAGCAATATTGGCATGGTTAACATCCAAAATAGGCCTTGGGTTACGCGAAAGTGCCAGAACCTTATGACCGTCATCGGCAAAAAGCTTGGCCAATTCAAAGCCAATCCCACGACTGGTTCCGGTAATGATTACATTTTTTTTGGACATGGTTTTCTATATTTCCATCGAAGATGGGAAGCGACTCCCCTTTTGGTATGTTCCCTTTAAAGGAACAACAATGTTCTACTTGTTTAACTTTACCTCTTGGGTTGATCCATTGGCGATACCCTCAACAACAGGAATCATTCTGTTCACTACATGGGCCATAAATTCAAAGTCCATTTCGGAGACCTCGTCACCCACTTTGTGATAGTATGGGAAATTGGTGAAATCAAACGCGCAATAGGTATGTGAGGGCACCTTAAACTCCCTATAGAAATAGTAATTGTCCGAACGCTGGAACAATTCGTACTCCTTGGCCATTCGGGAAAAACCAATAAAATTTTTACCCCCATATCCATTGCTTACCTCCGCAAGGTTCGATTTGTCGTATCCCGTAATAAACAACTCATAATCCTTTCCTTTCATCGGTACCCCAACCATTTCAAAGTTGAGCATGGTATACAGGTTCAGTCCGTCCTCCTTCATGTTTTGGGCCATGTGCTTGGAACCCAACAAGCCTTTTTCTTCCGCACTGAAAAGGGCAAAAATCAAACTCCGCTTGTTGGACGTATTCTCGCCAAAATATCGGGCAATCTCCATCACGGTCGTTGTTCCCGAAGCATTGTCATTGGCGCCATTGGCAATATAATCCCCTCTTTCCGGCTTTATGACACCTATATGGTCATAGTGTGCACCAATAATGATATATTCGTTTTTCAAATTTGGGTCATTGCCCTCCACAACACCTACAATGTTATAGGCCGGTTTCCTGAAGTTTGACAATGTATCGCGATAGGTTATGTAATAGGGGGCTACCCCATGGTCCTCAAGATATTTTTCTATGAACTGCGCTGCCAGTTCTATTCCTTTGGAACCGGAATCCCGTCCCTCCAACTCGTCTGAGGCCAAATAATTCATAAGAACCTCTATTTTTTCCTTGGAAGTGAATTCATCCGCTTCAACAACAGCCGTTTTTGGGGGCATCTCAGCCTTTACCCCTTCTGGACCTGCCGGTTTGGGAAGGGATCCAGTGTCCGTTTCCACAATTTGTGTGGAACCACAGGTCATAAAAAAAAGCACATAAAGCAATAAATAGAGCTGTTTCATTTTCTACGTATTTCCAATACCTGATAAAGATAAAAAAAGCATCCCTAAAGATGCTTTAATCGATTTTCGACTTTATGCCTTAAGTAATTGAAGTAAAAAACTAGGCCAACATAGTGACGGGATTTTCCAAATACGCCCTCAGCGTCTGTAAGAACTGTGCACCCGTGGCACCATCCACGGTTCTATGATCACAGGCCAAAGTTACCTTCATGGTACTCCCGGCCACAATGGCCCCATTTTTGACAACGGGTTTTTCCACAATAGCACCGACAGACAATATTGCCGAATTGGGTTGATTGATAATGGAAGTAAATTCCAAAATACCGAACATCCCTAAGTTCGAAACCGTAAACGTACTCCCTTCCATCTCGTCCGGCTTTATCTTTTTTGACCTGGCACGTCCCGCCAAATCCTTTACCGCCCCCCCTATTTGGGTAAGGCTCATTTGATCGGCAAATTTTAGGACGGGCACCACCAATCCATCATCTACGGCTACGGCCACCCCCATATGTATATGGTGGTTGTACCTGGTAGTATCGCCATTCCAGGAAGTATTTACCTGTGGATGTTTCTTCAAAGCCATGGCACAGGCCTTCAACACCATATCATTGAAGGATACTTTGGTATCGGGTAAGGTATTGATCTGCGATCGCGAAGCTTTGGCATTGTCCATATCCACTTCTATGGTCAAATAGTAATGTGGTGCACTGAATTTGGACTCACCCAAACGTTTGGCAATGACCTTTCGCATGGTGGAGTTCTTCACTTCTTCCGAACCCTCTTCACCAACCGGCAATGACACCGGGGCAACAGAAGCTGCTACCGGTGCGGCATCAGCCGCGGTCGCAACGGCGGCAACCTGAGGTGCAGCAGTAGTCGAAGGTTTGTAATTCTCAACATCGCGCTTGACAATCCTTCCATTATCTCCCGAACCATTGACTTGGGAAAGGTCGATTCCCTTATCGGCGGCTATTTTCTTCGCCAAAGGCGAGGCAAAAATTCGCTCTCCTGAAGCAGTACTTGAAATTGCTACGGGAACTTCCGCGTCTTTTGGCGCTTCGGTATTGTTTTCCACAGGGGCAGTCGCCTTTTCCGAGGTACCCGTAGTGGAGGCTCCTGCATTTAGAACGGCATTGACATCGGTTCCCTCAGGCCCTATGATCGCCAGTAAAGAGTCTACCGGAGCTCCTTCCCCTTCCTGGATTCCTATGTGCAATAAAGTCCCTGAGTAGAAGGATTCAAACTCCATGGTCGCTTTGTCCGTTTCAATCTCGGCCAGGATATCCCCTTCCTCAATGGAATCCCCAACTTTTTTCAACCATGATGCCACCGTACCTTCTTCCATAGTGTCACTTAAGCGGGGCATCGTAATGATTTCCACACCTTCCGGGATAGCTCCCCCCGCAGCCGGGGATGGGGAAACCCCTTCATCTTTTGGTTCAGGCACTTCGGGTTCCGTTGTTGCGGTTCCACTTCCATTTAACAGGGCAGAAATATCCTCCCCTTCCTCGCCAATAATCGCCAATAAAGAATCCACGGGAGCACCATCCCCTTCTTGAATGCCTATATGCAAAAGCGTTCCCTCATGGAAGGACTCGAATTCCATAGTAGCTTTATCGGTTTCAATCTCAGCAAGGATGTCTCCCTCTTCAACTTTATCCCCTACTTTCTTTAACCATTTGGCGACCGTACCTTCTTCCATGGTATCGCTCAACCTGGGCATATTGATTACTTCTGCCATCTAGCTACAATTTGTGTGGTATGAATGGATAATTCTCTTGTTCGTAAACCGTATCGTACAATTGTTCCACAGGAGGGTATTCGGACGCTTCGGCAAACTTTTCACATTCGGAGACCAGAGCCTTGACCCTCTTGTCAATTTCCTTTATTTCTTCTTCCGTGGCATATTTCTTCTCCAGGATCACATCCTTGACCTGGGTAATGGGATCAATCTTTTTGTATTCCTCAACCTCATCCTTGGTTCGGTAATGCTGTGCATCCGACATGGAGTGTCCGCGATAGCGATAGGTTTTCATCTCCAAAAATGTTGGACCTCCCCCTGTTCTTGCCCTCTCAATGGCTTTGTCCATTTCTTTGGCGACAATGGCAGGGTCCATCCCATCAACTGGGGCACATGGCATCTCATAGCCCAGTCCCAGTTTCCAGATATCAGTGGTATACGCCGTTCTTGCAACCGATGTTCCCATGGCATATCCATTGTTTTCACAGATAAAAACAACTGGCAGTTGCCATAGCATGGCAAGATTAAACGTTTCATGTAACGACCCTTGTCTTACGGCCCCATCTCCCATATAGCAAAGGGTAACAGAATCCCTTTTGAAATATTTATCCGCAAATGCAAGACCGGCACCAAGGGGTATTTGGCCACCAACAATTCCATGCCCCCCGTAAAAACGGTACTCCTTGGAAAAAATATGCATGGAACCGCCCATTCCCTTGGAGGTTCCCGTAACCTTTCCAAAAAGCTCCGCCATAACCTTTTTTGGGTCAACACCCATCCCTATGGGTTGAACGTGGTTTCGGTAAGCCGTTATCATACGGTCCTTGGTCAAATCCATGGCGTGCAACGCGCCCGCTAAAACCGCTTCCTGTCCGTTGTACAAATGGAGAAAACCCCTTACTTTCTGTTGTATGTAAACGGCTGCGAGCTTATCCTCAAACTTCCGCCAAAAAAGCATGTCTTCATACCATTTAAGGTAAACCTCTTTTGTGATTTTCTTCATTGATGCAAATTGTTAGTTGTTCACTTTTTTCAAGCGAAAAACAAAAATACACAAACATCTTATGTGGTGAAAAAATAGAATTAAGAATCCTACAAAAAAGAGTCATCAAACCCTAGGGGCAACAAATCGGAAATGGAGCCACATTTATAAATGGGACCTGCTTGCCCTTTCATGATGATACCAATGGGGCTTCCCTGCTTTTTTTCGTATTCAACTATGGTCTGTCTACAAATACCACAGGGTGCTGCCGGAGAGGTGAGTTGATGTGATTGGGAGGCAGCAGTGATCGCAATGGCCTTGATCACCACATTGGGGTAATTGGTTCCAGCACTGGACACCGCTACGCCCTCGGCACAAATTCCGGCAGGAAAGGAAGCATTTTCCTGGTTACTCCCCAAAACAATCTTTCCATTTTCCAATAGAAGCGCTGCACCGACACTGAATTTGGAATAGGGGGAATGGGAACTTTGCCTTGCTTTTTCCGCTTCCTTCACCAGGGCGATGTCTTCCATGGACATTTCATCCAACGAATGGAATATTGAAAGTTCGAAGCCAATCTGTTTTTTTTCCATTTAGCTATGGTTCATTCCTAAAAATAAAGTGATTTAAACTTTTTGCGTTTAGGCGAAAATTAGGCATTTTTTGACCATTTGAAAGCTTTTTTGAGTTGCATGGCAGGGCTACGGAAGGAAAAAAGAAGAAAAATGGGCGAAAAAGGACAATTTTTTAGCAAATGGAAAAAGTTGAAATCACTTCAATAAAAAACCCCGACGATTGTCAGGGTCCATACTTCAATATTATCGTATTTAGTCGATATAAATCTCCTCACCAAAATTAAAGGTAAGGGAAAATCGCAGCGTGTTTTCCAATGGATTGCGAACTTGCGCCGTAGAGAACAAATAAGAAAGGTCTATCTGTGTGGATTTAAACTTGAACCCCGCCCCCAACGTAAAAAACTGGCGCGATCCCTTTTCCTCGTTCTCATTGAAATATCCCGCCCTAAGCATAAAGGATTCCAAATAGCGATACTCTGCTCCCAGTGCCCAGGTGACTTCCTGAAGTTCTTCACTAAATCCGTCCGGCGCATCTCCAAAGGACTCAAATATCCCATTGAAAAAGCTTATCTGTTGGTATTCATTGGTATCTTCGGAATCAATGTCCCCATCCCCGTCAAAATCCCTGGGGGTCGGGACCAAAAGCTTATTGAATTCCGTATAAATGCCCAAAACATTGTCCGGATCAAAAATAAAATCGAAACCGCCGCCAAATTTCAAATTGGTCGGCAAGAAGTTTTCCTGACCGCCACCATCGTATTGGATCTTACCCCCTACATTGGATATATTAAAGCCTCCCCTCCATCTACCATTAAAGGAATTGTATGCGATTTCCCGCGAACGATAAAAACCTGAAACGTCCACTGCAAAAGCATTTCCAGCCTGGGAATCCTGTGTCCCTTCCTGAAACCTTAGGTTGGAACTTATGAACCTTCCCCCAACGGACATCGCAAAGGTTGGGCTCAATTTAAGGGAATACGAACCTTCCACGGAAAATTCATTGGGCTCAACGATCCTTGGGTCTTCAGTTGCGGTTTGCCTTAACTCAATTTCACCCAGGCCAAAAAATCGTACCCCAAAACCAAAGGCACTGCCTTCATTGATCTTGTTGTATACATTGGCGCTCAAGAGTGCAATATCCGTGACAATACTCTCCAAATAAGGCGTATAACTTACCCCCACACCCAGTTTTTGCTTTGCAAAAGCATATTTGGAAGGGTTCCATTGCTGTGAAAACGCATCCATGGGAGTGGCCACACCCATATCCCCCATACCGGAGCTTCTTGCATCCGCGGCAATGTTCAAAAATGGAACAGCAGTTGTAATGGCCCGGTCTTGTTGGGAGGAAACTTTAGCAACTAACAGTATGGAAGCTAAAAGAATGAACTTTTTCATTTTCGTCATTTTATTGAGTAGTCGAACGTTCTTATTTATGACCAAATATCAAAAATGTTTGGACATATTATGGTTAAACGGGCTTTTTATTAAATTCTTATGCGTGCCCATTACTTTTCGATAAAAGTTTAAAGTACGGAATTCTGTTAATTCTGTACCAAGGTGATACTATTGTGGTGGAAGCTACGTTTGTAAAGCATATGGGCAGGTAATTAATTGTGCGCAAATTTTTTGTACGGTAAAATATTGTTCCCAATTTTTCGTTTTAAAGCCGAAAACTGGTTTAAATCAAATGAAACTAAAGTGCCATTTATAATGAGAATGGCTCAGAACTCAAGTCTTATGAAAAAATACGTTGCAAAAGTTGTTCTTTCTTCTTTTCTAGTTGTGGGAACCCTTTCTAGCTGTAAAAATTCATCCTCTTCCTCCTCTTCCAAAAACATATCACGGGCCACAGGTTGGAAAATTAATGCCAAGGAAGGTGGTTTTCAGTATAATTCCGATTTTAAAGAGCAGGAAACGCCACCAGGAACGGTATTTGTGGAAGGAGGAACCTTCACCAAGGGAAAAGTTCAGGACGACATCATGCATGATTGGAACAATTCACCAACGCAACAGCATGTCCAATCCTTTTATATGGACGAGACTGAGGTGACCAATGTAATGTATTTGGAATATCTGGATTACTTAAAGGCGGTATATCCTCCCGAGAATCCAATGTATGAAAACATTTACAGAGGGGCCTTGCCGGATACTTTGGTATGGAGAAACCGTTTGGGTTTTAATGAAACAATGACCAATAGCTATTTGAGGCATCCGGCCTATGCAGAGTACCCAGTAGTTGGTGTTAACTGGGTTCAAGCCACACAGTATGCGGAATGGCGTACGGATAGGGTCAATGAGATCATGTTGGTGAGGGAAGGGTTCTTGTCCGAAGATGCCATGTACGGTGTGGTCAATGGCGAGGTCAATGGAACCTTTAGTACCGAAGCTTACTTAAATAACCCCGAATCCGTTTATGGCGGTGAAATAGATTCACTTCAAGGAAAACAGAAAAGGGATTCCATCAATGTTTTTGCCAAGCGCAGTAGCGGCATCATCACTCCGGAGTACCGCTTACCTACCGAAACCGAATGGGAATACGCCGCACAAGCTTTGATCGGTACCAGGGAATACAACAATTACAGGGGTAGAAAGAAATATCCATGGGAAGGTGATTATACAAGAAATGGCCAACGTGTAGGTCGTGGTGACCAATTGGCCAACTTTAAACAAGGTAAGGGGGATTACGGCGGAATCGCCGGTTGGTCCGATGATGGAGCCGATATCACTGCAGAAGTTAAGTCGTACAAACCCAATGATTTTGGCCTTTATGACATGGCAGGTAACGTAAGTGAATGGGTAGCAGATGTCTACAGACCAATTGTTGATGATGAAATTAGCGACTTTAATTACTATCGAGGGAACATCTATTTGAAAAAGGCGATTGGTGAGGACGGCAAAGTGGACGTCCTACGTGATGAAATAGTGTATGACACCCTTCCAAACGGCAGAGTTGTCGCGGTGAACCTACCGGGTGAAATCAAAGAAGTACCCATTGGCGAGGAAGAAACCTACTTAAGGACAAACTTCTCGACCAGTGACAATAGAGGATTTCGGGATGGTGACCCCGGGTCTTCCAGATTCTTCGAGCGTTTTAGTGATGAAGAGGAGGACAATAGAAAAATGTACGATTCCCCTTCACACAAAGTGGAAAGGGACTCTACCGGCAAATTGTTACGTCAGTATGATACCTCTAACTACAGGACCTCCCTGATCAACGATGAAGTAAGGGTCTACAAAGGTGGTTCTTGGAGGGACAGGGCATTCTGGTTGGATCCCGCGCAACGGAGGTACCTACCACAATATATGGCTACGGACGATATCGGATTTAGATGTGCCATGTCTCGGGTAGGATCTAAATCCAAAACCAAGAAAACGGTAAGGCACAAGAAAGCCAAATAAATATTTGATATTCATTTGAAAGCCCTTGATATTGAATCAAGGGCTTTTTTTATCTTCGATTTATGGATTTGGAACAATTGCACCAACTGTTTTTACAGTACGGAAACATATCAACGGACACCCGAAAAATCGAACAAAACTCCCTTTTCTTTGCCCTGAAAGGACCAAATTTTAATGGAAATGCCTTTGCGAAGGAAGCACTAAAAAAAGGGGCCGCCTATGCCATAATTGACGAATCTGAATTCCAACTTGATGATAAGACCATTTTGGTGGAAGATGTGCTAAAGACCTTACAGGAACTGGGCACCTATCACAGGAACCGGAGTAAAGCGATTGTAATTTCCTTGACTGGAAGTAATGGCAAAACCACCACAAAGGAATTGATCTATGCCGTGCTATCCAAAAAGTACAGCACCATTGCCACCCAGGGCAATCTCAACAATCACATTGGGGTTCCCTTAACCTTACTGAGTATAAGGGAGGATACCGAAATGGCCATTATTGAAATGGGGGCCAACCACCAAAAGGAAATTGAGTTTCTTTCCAACCTCTCCCGGCCGGACTTCGGCTATATTACCAATTTTGGGAAAGCCCATTTGGAGGGTTTTGGGGGCGTTGAAGGTGTAATTAAGGGGAAAAGCGAATTATATGATTACTTACTGGCCAATAACGGACAGGTATTCCTAAACGCCGACGATCCCATTCAAAAGGAAAAACTATCACACTATGTAAAAAAGTTTGGCTTTAGCCAGACGGACGGCAACTATTACACCATAAAACTCATGACCGCTGAACCTTTTGTTCAATTGGAGTTTGAAAACATTACAGTGGAAACACAATTGGTAGGTGCCTATAATTTTCCCAATTGCTGTGCAGCGGTAGTGATCGGCAAGTATTTTAATGTTCCCCTTGAGGACATCAAGAAAGCCATTGCCACCTACATTCCAGGGAACAACCGATCGCAATTGTTGAAAAAGGGGGGACACCACATTGTATTGGATGCCTATAATGCCAATCCCAGTAGCATGGAGGTCGCCTTAAAAAGCTTTGCCAAGGTGAAGGCGAAACGCAAAGTCCTTTTTCTTGGCGATATGTTTGAACTGGGTGAAGCTGCAGCCAAAGAACACCAGGCCATAACCGACCTAGCGGAAAAACTAGGATTTGACCACATCTTTTTGGTCGGGGAGCACTTTGCCAACACCAAGACCAACGCCCTTACTTTTTCTTCCTTCGAAGATTTGAAAAAATATCTTTTGCAAAACCCATTACCGCAAGGCACACTCTTAATAAAGGGGTCTCGAGGAATGGCCATGGAACGTATTCTTGACCTTCTCTGATTTGCCAAACTTTTCCTAAAAGTGGGATTTCATTGAAATGGTCCCACCTTTCCAACGAACTAAAGCGTAACTAAACCAATTCGTATGGAAAAGAACATCATCATCTTCGACGGGGAATGCAACTTATGCAATGGGGTTGTGGGCTGGTTGCTAAAATTTGCTCCATATGATATATTTCAATTTGTCCCTTTTCAATCCCCAAAGGGACAGCTATTGCTCAAACAGTACGGTTTTCCGACCGAAGACCTGACCACCGTTATCCTTTTTGATGAAAATGGCCCCCATACCCATTCCGATGGTTTTCTGGAAATTGTATCAAAAATTCCCAAGTGGCGATTGGTAGCCGCTTTGCTTGCCTACATCCCAAAAATTATTAGGGATACCATTTACACTATTGCCTCCAAAAATCGCGTACGCTGGTTTGGTAAATCCAATGCCTGTACGGTAAGTTTTTAGAAAAGTGGTTTTGGCCCTATTGCAATGGCCTTAGTACTACCTTCGCAATATCATTGTTTTCTGGGTTTTTTCTACTTCAGGTATTCGTTATCTTAGGGATGTCTTGAGTGTATGAAATGGCTGCTTCGAACCATAAAACAGAAAACATGAAAAATATCGTATTGCTCATTGCAGCAATTATCTTAAGTATTTGTTCTTATGGACAAATCCAACAAAGTGAGTTATATGGTCATTGGAAAGCAAAAAAGATGGTCAAAAAGTCACCAAATCCTGAGCTTAGAGGCGTAATGGACGGTTTTAAAAATGCAACTTTTAGTTTTTTGGAAAATGGGGATTTTCAGTTAACGACCGAATCGAAGGCACCTACCTTTCAAATGATCCTTAGGATGGTTGAAGGTGCAAAATGGAAATTTGATTCCCAAGAACAGCTCATCAAAATAGGCGCTGAAGAAGATGGATATTCAATTATGGGAATTTATCCCACCAGAAAAAAATCCATAATGCGATTTTCACTTGACGAAAGCGAGATGATTTTTGAAATGGAGAAGAATGATTTAAAAAAGGCAGATTAACCCTTGAACATAAAACCCCCTTGAGTTATAAGGGGGCCTCCGTGTTATTTGTGGAGTATACTGGATTCGAACCAGTGACCTCTGCCCTGTCAAGGCAGCGCTCTAAACCAACTGAGCTAATACTCCAAAAAGTGCTGCAATATCGTAAAAATGTTACCAATCCCCATATTCTGCGGAATTCTTTTGTGTTTCATGCAAGGTGATATGCAATAACTGGCCTTCCTTGAGCTTGGGTTTCAAAATATCGTAAATAATTTTAACAAAATGTTCGGTGGAGGGAAAAAGATCCTTAAACTCCGGGCAGTCTTCATTTAGGTTTTTATGATCAAATCGTTCTTCTATCTCCTCCTTGATCAATTGTCCCAAAAAGGCCAAATCCATTACAAAGCCCGTATTTGGATCCACTTCACCCCGAATACGGACCTCAAGATCAAAATTATGCCCATGGTAATGGGGACTGTTGCATTTCCCAAAAACCTCCACGTTCTTTTGATCGCTCCAGTTGGGATTGTGCAATCGATGTGCCGCATTAAAATGTGCCTTTCTACATATTGTTGCTATCATGGCTGACCAATTACGAAAAGATGGGCAAATGTAGTTCAAAAAAGATGGCCACATCCCCCAATAATGGCTTTTAAAAGTACCACTTGGTTATTTACAAAACTAGCAATACATTGGGAAAGACAATTACCTTACCTGCCATGGATAGAAATACGTTTTCCCGATGGTTTGTTTTGATGCTACCTGTTCTGGTATGGACAACGTCCTGTTCCAAACCGATGGCACCCATCAAAAAACCAAACATCATTATCATTTTGACCGATGACCAGGCCTGGGGTGACTTGAGTTATCATGGAAATACCAACCTTTCCACACCAAATATGGATTCCATTGCGCTGCAAGGTGCTGCAATTTCAAATTTTTATGTACAACCCGTTTGTTCCCCTACCCGTGCGGAGTTGCTGACAGGGCAATACTTCCCTAGACTGGGCGTGTATTCCACATCAGCTGGCGGGGAACGAATGGATTTGAAGGCCCCCACGATTGCCGAGCTGTTCAAGGAGGCCGGCTATTCCACCGCGGCCTACGGAAAATGGCACAATGGAACCCAACCCCCATACCATCCCAACTCCAGGGGTTTTGATGATTATTATGGATTCTGTTCAGGACACTGGGGCAACTATTTTAGCCCAATGCTGGAACATAATGGGAAAATTGTAAAAGGCAAGGGCTTCCTGGTCAATGATATTTTTGACCATGGCATGGAATTCATTTCCGAGCAACGGGACAAACCTTTCCTTTTATACCTTCCGGTCAATACTCCCCATAGTCCAATGCAGGTACCGGATGGGTTTTGGAAAAAGTTTGAGGGAAGTACCCTTGGGATGAAATACCACGGCAACGAAGTGGAAGATGAACTTTTTACCCGTGCCGCCTTGGCCATGGTTGAAAATATTGATTGGAATATTGGACGTTTGACCAAACATCTTAAAGAAAATGGTTTGGAAAGGAATACCATTGTGGTGTTTATGTCCGATAATGGCCCCGCTGGTTGGCGATGGAACGGGAACTTGCGCGGTAAAAAGGGAAGTACGGATGAAGGGGGCGTAAAATCCCCATTCTTTATCAAATGGCCCAACAAAATTACCGCCGGAACAACATCAAAACAACTGATGGGATCAGTGGACCTTTTGCCTACCCTGGCAAGTTTGACCAACATTACCTTGCCCAATTCCCTAAAACTGGACGGGATGGATTTGAGCCAGGCGCTATTGAACAAGGGCCAAAGCACGATCAACCGGGCAGTCTACAACCATTGGAACCAAAAAACCAGCGTTCGGATCCAGAATTATCGGTTGGACGATGAAAACAGATTATATGATATCACTTCGGATAATGGCCAGACCATGGATGTTTCAGAAAGATTTCCCGGCATTAGGGATTCCTTGGTCACTTTAAAAAAGCAATGGGAAAAAGAAGTGAACGCGCTGGAGAGACCTACACAGAAAAGATTGTTTCCCATCGGCGATAGCACTTATGGTTTTGCCCAATTACCCGCAAGGGACGGTACTGCGTATGGAAAGATCAAAAGGAGCAATCGTTATCCCAATGATTCCTTTTACACCAATTGGACGCAAGAAAATGACTCCATTACCTGGGACGTGGATATTTTGGACGATGGCCAATTTGAAGTCTATCTCCATTATACGTGTAAGCCCGAAGATATTGGGACCGAACTTCAGCTGACCCTGAACAAGGAAAGGATAACAAAGACCATAACCGAAGCACATGATCCCCCATTGGTAGGTGCGGACAAGGACCGATCTCCAAGGATAGAGTCTTATGTAAAGGATTTTAAGTCCACCAAAATGGGGGAAATGACCTTAAAGAAAGGTAAGGGACAACTGGCATTAAAGGCCGTTTCCATCCCAGGAAATTCATCAATAGACTTTAGGCTGCTCTATTTTAAAAGATTATGAACTAAGTCAAGACGCTTCCGTTGGTATCCTCTTTGGGAATACCGTTAGGGTTCTCCATACCTTGTGTGGTATTCTCCCCACAACCTGGCTCCCTACTCCCAATTCTAGGGGATGGATTCGGTTGACTGAATTGGAATCATTCCACATGCTTAAAGTTGTAAAACTTTTTTCTGTAGGAGCTCGGGGTCAACTTTTTTATCTTTTTAAAAATCCTGTTGAAGTTGGCTATGTTATTGAATCCACACATATAGGCAATCTCAGATATGCTGTAATCCATGCCTGCCAACAATCGGGCTGCGTTGTCGATCCGTACTTCGTTCAAATATTCGATAAATGTATGGTTGGTGGTCTTTTTCATAAACCTATTAAAGGAGACTTTGCTCATATTGAGCAACTGGGCCACCTCATCCAAGGTTATCTTTTTAGGGTAATTCTGTTGGATATAGTTGTACAACAACTTGGTCTTATCACTATTTTCAAAATCATCCGCAGGACGTTCAGCGGCCGAAAGTAACTTCTGGCCCGGGGTTTTGGAAAGGTCATAGAGAATGGAAAACAATTCCAAAAAATAATCGATCCCATCCAACTCGGAAACCTTCAATAATCTCGGGGCAATTTTTTTGACCTCCTGCTTTTTGAAAAGGATTCCATGCACCGATCTCTGGAACATTTCCTTTAGGGGGCGCATTAAACTCCTGCGCAACAAACTTGAGCTAAAAAGATCGTTATGGAATTGAATGGTAACCTCATGAACCGCGTGATCGCACTTAAACATATCCCAACCATGAAACACATTGGGTCCTACCAAAACCAATTCGTAGTTATCAATTTCATCACTGGAATAGCCCACATTACGCCGCATTCCCTTTCCGTTAACAATGAAATTCAATTCCATTTCCGGATGAAAATGTATGGGATAATCAAAAGCATCACGGACCCTGTTCATCACCAAGAAACTATCTTGGTCGGACAAGGAGGTGATTTCACGTTGGTATTTTAGATTCTGTTCCAAGAAAAGAACTTTTTGCAATATTATACTTTTTTATCAATACTATAATTTCTTACATATTTTCAATTTCAAAGAAAACTGATTGATTCAATCAGACCTACATTGTTGAATTAATTTTTGATTGAACCCCACACGTGGTCTACCCACTTTTTTAACAGTTTCATTGCACAATTACAAAATTATGGCGGTTCCGGTGTTAAAATTTACCAAATGTTAAAGAAATAATAATAATACAATAAAATGACAAAATAGTATATGTTGAGTGTTACAACAATGTATAATTTTATCACTTACTCTAACGGGATTGCATTTCATTGCAACGACCACCACAAGAATTAACATAACTTAATTAAACTACATGATTATGAAACAATCCATTGAACTTGGCTTTTTCAGCTTGAAGAAAAAGACCAGAACATTGTCAAAATTGCTCCTGAAAGGGGTCTTGGCAATGCTAATGGTTTTTGGGGTTCAGGTGCTACAAGCCAAAACAAAAACGAACAGTAATGGTCTATTGCCATTGCAAACCACCGTTTCAGGTACGGTAACGGATTCAGATGGCGCTCCCTTGCCTGGGGCAAATGTCATCGTCAAAGGAACCACCAATGGTACACAGACCGATTTTGACGGAAACTATACCATCACTGCTGATTCGGATGCGGTTTTAGTGTTCAGTTATATCGGTTTCGCCACCCAGGAGATACCTGTCAATGGGCAAAGCACCATCGACGTGCAATTGACGGAAGATGCCAATAAGTTGGATGAGGTGGTGATCGTAGGTTACCAGGCTCAAACCAGGGGAGACTTAACGGGAGCCGTTGCTTCGGTAGATATTTCCGAGGCCACAAAACAGCCTTTGGTCAATATAGCAGAAGCCTTGGAAGGTAGGGCAACCGGTGTTAACATTACAAATGCCGGTAACCCAGGGGCTGCACCGATCGTACGTATCCGTGGTTTGGGAACACCCAACAACAACAACCCACTGTACATTATTGATGGGGCGCAAACACAGGACCCCAATATTCTGAATACCATCAACCCTCAGGATATCTCCCAAATTAACGTGTTAAAAGATGGTGCTGCCTCCATTTATGGGGCAAGGGCATCCAATGGGGTTATTATTATAACTACCAAAGGTGGTAATTACAACCAGAACAAACTCTCCGTAAACGTGGATATCTCCACTGGTTTTTCCAGGGCCAATCGGCTACCGGATATCTTAAATGCGGAGCAGTTAGGAAACGTTTTCTTTGAAAGTTTAACGAATGATGCCATTCGTAACGGCGAGGACCCAGCCGGTATTCGTCATCCCCAATACTTCCCCAATGGAGGGCCACCACAGGTACCTTCACAATTATTGGGCGTGGAGTTTTTGGGCACTGGGGAAGAGGTTGTGGCCCCGGTAAGGCCAGGGGGCACCAGGTGGTTGGATGAGATTTTTAGAACTGCTCCAACACAAAATATTTCGGCAACATTCTCCAATGGTAATGAAACTTCCAAATTCTCTGCGACTTTCGGCTACTTGAATCGGGAAGGTATTCAATTGGACACTGGTTTTGAACGAGGCCAAATACGTCTAAATTCAGAGTTTAAAATTGGAAAACGCTTGACTATAGGAGAGCACTTTAACGCATCGTACAGCAATTCGCAGAATGTGGGGGCAAGTGAAACACAAATGGCCCTGCGATTGAGCCCCTTGGTTCCCGTTAGGGATAATTTGGGCCGTTTTGCCGGTGGTTATAGCAATGCCAATGGCCTCTCCAATGCTGAAAACCCTGTGGCAAACCTGGCAAGGAATGCCGACGACTTTTTCAGGGAAACACGGTTGATCGGGGATGTCTATGCCAGTTTACAGCTTGCCGATGGCCTGACCCTCAAAACCAGTATCGGTGGAAATATCAGTATTCTTAACCAAAGGGACTTTTTGGCACTGGATCCTGAATCTCCAGAACCTAGAGCTACCAATACCCTTACGGAAAGGACCCAACAGACCCAAAGTTGGATATGGACCAATACCTTAAACTATGTTAAGAACTTTGGGGACCATAGTATCAATGCTTTAATAGGTCTGGAAGCGGTTGAAAATACCGGGCGAAGCTTGGAAGTATTGGCAACAGGTTTTCTTTCCGAAGATCCCGATTTCTATCTATTGGAAAATGCATCAGGTGCGCCCCTGGTAGATCCAGAAGACACCTTTGCCTTTATCAATACCCTATCCTCGGTTTTTGGATCGATAAACTACTCTTATTCCGATAGATACTTGGTAAGTGCCACGCTCAGAAGGGACCGTTCCTCACGATTTTTAGGGGACAACCAAAGTGGTGTATTTCCAGCATTCAGTGGAGGTTGGGTCTTGAGCAATGAGGATTTCTTTCCACAAGATGGAATTGTCAACCGATTGAAGTTGAAAGCATCATGGGGTCAATTGGGTAATCAAGAATTGCCTGTGGACAACCCTGGAATTAACGTCAACAGCCTAAACAATGTAGTTGCCGATTACGTTTTTAATGGGGGTACCAATTTAAGACAGGGGGCAATATTGTCCGGTGTCGCCAATCCAGATATACAATGGGAAACGAGTGAAACCTTTAACATTGGTGCTGAACTCGGATTTTTTGACAATAGTCTTTCCGTATCCTTGGAGTATTATCAAATTACCACCCAAGACCTTATCGTTCAGGACGAAACCATTCTTAATGATACCGCCATTGATGCAGATGATTTCTTTGTCAATCGGGGAAATGTTGAGAATTCGGGAATTGATTTAAATATTTCGTACCAGGGCAACATAGGAAATGATTTCAACTTTGGTGTTGACTTCAATATGTCAACGGTCAGTAACGAGGTCACCGATTTGGAAGGTTTCATCGTAGGGGATTCCTTCAGGGGCGGACCCATTACCCGAACGCAAGAAGGGGAGGCCATTTCCTCTTTCTTTGGCCGGGTTGCCGATGGAATTTATAGAAGTGAAGCGGAAGTAGCCGTGGGACCCGATCAAGGTTTTGCATCCAATGCCGCAGGGGTCGGAAGAATACGATACAAGGATTTGGATGGTGACGGAGTCATTACCGATGATGACCGTGATTTTATAGGGGACCCCACTCCAGACGTTTCATTTGGTTTAAATTTGAATGGTTCCTATAAGAATTGGGACTTCAGTGTCTTCTTTAGTGGAGTTGCCGGAAATGACATTTACAATTATGACCGAATTTTTACGGACTTCCCCACCTTCCCGGATGGAAATAGAAACGCACGGGTATTGGATGCCTTTAATCCAGTAACCAATCCCAACGGTTCACAGCCTGGGCTAAGCTTTACCTTATTGAACGGTGAAACCAACCCTAGTTCTTTCTTTGTTGAAGATGGTTCTTTTGTCCGATTAAGGAACCTAGTAGTGGGATATACCCTGCCCAGTAGATTAACTGACTCTTGGGGAGTATCCAGTTTGCGTGTTTATGCAAATGCCAGTAACTTGTTTACGATAACCGGTTATGATGGTATCGATCCGGAAATTTTACCCTCCGGTGATGTCAATTCCGCTTTCACCATTGGTATTGATGAAGATACGTTTCCGGTACCGCAGATATTTTTGTTAGGTGTAAATTTAAAATTGTAAAAAGATGAAAAAGAAGTTTATTTATTTAATCGCAATTCTCTTCGGGATTATTTCGTGCGGAGATGAATTTTCCAATACCCCGGCCATAGGGGCGCTCAGTGATGAGAACTTGGCCAACCCACAAGGAGTGGATTTGTTATTAACAGGTGCGTATGGCGTACTGGACGGTTGGCGCAGTAACAACAAGGGAAATCAATTCGCCGTAGGCGGGGATAACTGGTGGTTTGATGTGATTTCCGATGACGCCCACAAAGGAAGTACCGATGGAGATCAGATTGAACTGTTCCAAATAGAGACGAACGACTGGCAAACGGCCAACGATTACTTTAGGGCCAAATTTACTGCCCTGTATGCCGGTGTGAATAGGGCGAACGCCGTGATTTCGGTGATACGTGGTATTGACCAATCCGAACTGGGCCCAACTGAAGTCCAAACCCTTTTGAACCAAGAAGGAGAGGCTCGTTTTCTTAGGGGCCATTACTATTTTGAGTTGACCAAAATCTTTGGCAACGTTGCCATTGTAAGCGTTGAGAATTATGAAGCATTGGAGTTCAGTCAGCCAAATTCCGGTCCAGCTTGGGAACAGATAGAAGGTGATTTCCAGTTTGCCATTGAAAACCTGCCTGCCACCAGAGCTGATCAACCCGATGCTGGAAGACCAACTGCGGTTGTTGCCAGGGCTTATTTAGGAAAGGCCCATTTGTACCAATCCGATTGGGGCGCTGCATTGACCGAGTTGACAGCGGTCATCAACAGTGGGGAGTTTTCATTAAATCCTGAGTTTTTGGATAACTTTAATGCGTCCGGTGAAAACGGCCCAGAGTCCGTATTCGCCATCCAATTTGCTTCAGATGACGCGCAGTCCGTTAATGGAAATCGCGGAGGTACGTTGAACTTCCCCGGCGGTGGACCTTTTGGTTCCTGCTGTGGTTTTTACCAACCCTCCATTGACCTGGCCAACGCCTTTAGGGTAGACGCCAATGGCTTGCCCCTATTTGATGCTTTCAATGACAGTGATTTCTTAAATGACTATGGCATCAATAGTGCCGAATCCTTTACCCCTGACACCAGTACTCCAGTAGATCCAAGATTGGATTATACCGTAGGACGAAGGGGAATAGATTTCAATGGTTTCGGGGAGCACGTTGGTAAAGAATGGATACGGGCGAATTTTAATGATATTTCTGGCCCTTACCTACCTAAGAAAAATGTTTATCAGTCCAGTGAAGTGGGAGACAATAGAGGATTAGGCGCTTGGGGACAAGAACACTCCGGGGTAAATTACAATGTCATTCGTTATGCGGACGTACTGTTAATGGCGGCCGAAGCAGCAGTGGAATCCGGCGATCTGGCCACAGCCTTAAACTATGTAAATCAAGTTAGGGATAGGGCGGCCAACACTTCCGTAGTTCAGGCAGTGGACGGCAGCGGACCCGCCGCCAATTATCAAGTGGGCTTGTACGCCGCTTTCCCCGATGCAGGATTTGCCAGGGACGCCGTTCGCTTTGAAAGACGTGTGGAATTGGCCATGGAAGGGCATCGATTGTTCGATTTAAGACGTTGGGGTGTAACCCAAGAGGTTCTCACCGAATACTACGCCAATGAAACACGTACCATTACGAATTTTGGCCCTAAGGTGAATGCGTATCAACCCCGATTTGATTTATTACCAATACCCCTTACCTCGATTGATTTGAGCAATGGGGTCCTAATACAAAATCCAGGTTACTAGTTGAACTTCTAGAAGATGAAAAAACTGACGGTTTTCTTTAACAATCATTCCATCGAGCAATTGCTCGATGGAATGACATCGTCATTTGTGCATTTCGTCTTTCCAAGAGATAACCAATTTATTGCAAACACAAAAAAACTTTAGAATGAGAAATATTTTTATAAAAACTATAATTGTTGCCCTCTTGCTCGTAGGCTGTGACGACGACGACGGTAATAACTCCCCAATCTTTGATGGCAACATCACCGGAGGCCCATTTACATTCTGTGTAAATGATGGGGTAGCGGATAATGTAAGTGGTATTGCCATTAGCGAAGGTTCAAGTGGGGGGTCGACCAGCACCTGGATTGTAACGGATACCGATAATATGATACTAAGCCTACCCGCAAGTACGGCTGATGTAGAGGCCATCAATTTTGACACTGGTGATCCAGGAACCCGATTGATTTGGTATCTATCTTCCAATTCTTCGGTCGTCAACCTTGAAGTTGGTCAGGATTTGGCAAATCTTGAAGGTGATTTTGACCTCTCCCAAAACGCAATAGAAGTGAATAGAAATGCTACTGGGGCCGTAGTGCTCAGTGGTGGACCTTTTGCCTTTTGCATCGATGGGAACCCAGATAATGTAAGTAGGATTGGGATAGATGATGGGGGAGCTTCCGGTAGTAATGAATCGTGGATCATAACAGACGGTGCAGCTACTATATTGGCACTTCCAGAAACCTTGGGCGATCTTGAGGAATTCGATTTCAATGAAGGGGATGCCGGTGACCGTTTGATCTGGAACATTAGATATGAAGCAGGTATTAGCGGTCTTACCGTAGGTTCTGACGCAACGGCCATTAGTGGATGTTTCAGCCTATCAAATTCCATAGCCGTCTCGCGAAGTGTTTCTGAAGTAAGTGCCGCCACAATTTCTGGCGGTCCGTATTCTTTCTGTATCAATGATGGAGATGCCGACAATGTTAGCGGCCTTGCCATAGACGTAAGCGAAGCGGTAGGAACAAACAGCTCTTGGATCATTACCGATGATGCAGGTAAAATACTCAGCCTTCCCAGCTCCATTGCCGAAGTTGAAGCCATAGACTTTGATGAAGCAGGAGGTAGTACCCGTTTGATTTGGAACATTCGCTATGAAGATGGAATTTTCGGGCTCGAAGTAGATCAGAATGCCACAGAAATGGTTGGTTGTTTTGCACTTTCAAATGCTTTGGAAGTTGTGCGAACGGAGTCAGATAACAATGCAGGTACCATTACCGGTGGTCCATTCAACTTTGTAGATGATGGGACACCAGACTTTGTTTCCGATATTGAGTTGGATGATGCGAATGTAAGTGGCAGTAACACTACTTGGGTGGTTACCGACAATTCGGGAATCATTTTGGCATTGCCTGCAACCCTTGCAGAACTCGAAGCCATCAACTTTGAAAACATTAATGTTGGTCCCGAATGCTTTATCTGGCACATGAGCTATGAAGACAGTCTTGTAGGGCTTTCCGTTTTCAACAGTGTAGGCGATTTGGGTGGGTGTTTTGCCCTTTCAAATTCAATTCAAGTGAACAAAAATTAGATTTGCAAAAGACCCTAAATCAGTAATGTGATCATAAGGTCTTGTTGTTAATAAACAATCGAAGTTTCGATTATAAGTTTAAGTTTAGTTGAGTTTTTAGTTTAAGTTTAGCTAATGGACAGGGCATTTTCAATGCCCTGTTTTTGTTTTAAATACTACAGTCCTTACCTTTATTTTATCCAATTTTCAATTATGGTCAACTTTTTTTGGAGAAGTGCCCTTCTCCTCATATGCATTGTTTTTATAGGTAGCTGCAACAAGGAAAAAAGTGTTTCCAAAGAGACTGCCATCTTTAAGAAATTGACCCCCTCGCAGACCGGGGTTACATTTTCAAACAATCTAACCGAAAATGATTCCCTCAACTACTTTACCTACGCCTATATTTATATGGGAGGGGGCATTTCTGCAGGGGACATCAATAATGACGGATTGATCGATCTGTATTTTACGGGAAATATGGTGCCCAATAAGCTATATCTGAACAAAGGAAACCTACAGTTTGAGGACATCAGTGAAACAGCAGGTGTTTCGGGAGATAATAGATGGTATACCGGAACCACAATGGTCGATATCAACAATGATGGTTTCCTGGACATTTATTGTTCCGTTGGCGGCAAATTTGGCCCAAAGGAAAACCAATTGTTTATCAATAATGGGGACAACACCTTTTCCGAACAAGGCAACGCCTATGGTATAGATGATCCCAGCAATAGTGTCCAAGCCACTTTTTTTGATTACGATTTGGACGGGGATTTAGACCTATATGTGGCCAACTACCCGCCAACGCCTTTTAATGCCCCCAATTATTTCTATCGTTTTAAGCAATACAGTCCCAAACCCCTGGAAACAGATCGTTTGTTCAAAAAAGAAGGGGAAACATTTGTGGATGTTACCGAAGAGGCCGGACTAAAGACTTTTGGTCTGTCCTTAAGTGCAACAGTTGCCGATATAAACAAAGATGGATGGCCCGATCTTTATGTTTCCAATGATTTTAGCACACCGGACTATATGTTCATCAATAACAAGGATGGTTCCTTCTCCGATGTGGTAAGGCAGACCACAAAGAACATTTCATTTTATGGTATGGGGGTCGATATTGCAGATTTTAACAATGATGCATTACCGGATATCCTTCAAGTGGATATGACCGCACAAATCAACCGCCGTGCAAAGGCCAATATGGCCAGTATGAATCCAGACCTGTTTTGGAGTACCGTAAATGCAGGGTTCCATTACCAATATATGCAGAACAGCCTCCAGTTGAACAATGGTAATTTATTGGATACCCTACCGGACTTTAGCAATATATCGCGAATTGCAGGGGTATCATCCACAGATTGGAGTTGGGGACCATTATTTGCCGATTTGGACAATGACGGATGGAAGGATATTTTTATCTCCAATGGGACACGCCGGGAAATAAACAATCGTGATTTCTTTTTGGAAATAGAAAAAAAAGGTATTCCAAAAGATAGCACCCTTAACAAGGCTTTGGAAATTCCTTCTGAAAAAATAGACAATTACGCCTTAAAAAATAATCGTGATCTCACCTTTAAAAGAGTGAACAAGGAATGGGGCATTGAACATAAAGGGTTCTCCAACGGTTCCGTATATGTGGACCTGGACAATGACGGTGATTTGGAAATTGTGACCAATAATATTGACGATGTTGCCTCCATTTTTGAAAATACCAGTTCTAACAATAGCAACCACCTCACTGTAAAATTGAATGGGCCGGAGCAGAATAAAAATGGCCTTGGCGCCAAGGTAATGTTATTCAACAATGGGGAACTACAGTACCAAGAATTAACACTGACCAGAGGTTTTCAATCCTCTGTTGCCCCACAACTACACTTTGGATTGGGCAATGTTGTAATGGCTGATTCCCTTCAAATTATCTGGCCGGACCAAAGACAACAACTGGTATCCAAGATTAAAGCGAATACCACCCTAACTCTGGATCATAAGAAGGCAGAGGATCCCAAGAACACTGGAAACCACACAATTCCGAAATTGTTCGAAACCCAAAAAGATTCCACAACCGTTGTAGAACATTTCTATAGGGACAACAACTACAATGATTTTATTGAGGAGATTTTACTGCCCCACCAAACCTCCATGTTCGGTCCCAACATTGCTGTGGGGGACTTGGACAATAACGGCCTCGAAGATTTAGTGGTAGGGGGCGCCTATGGTTTTACCACCGCTGTTTATATGCAAACCCATGAAGGTTTTGTGCTAAAAGAACCCCAACCCTTTGAAATGGACAGAATATCCGAAGATATGGGCATTCATATTTTTGATGCCGAAGGTGATGGCGATAACGATATCTATATTGCCAGTGGGGGCAATGAATATGAAACCAACGCCAAAGAACTACAAGATCGCCTATACCTAAATGATGGAAAGGGGAATTTTACCAAAAGTACGGAAGCTTTGCCCACAATGCTGACCAGTAGTTCCAGGGTACATAGCCACGATTTTGATAAGGATGGGGATTTGGATTTATTTGTTTCCGGACGACTTGTCCCGGGAAATTACCCAGTTCCGGCAAATAGCTATTTGCTCGAGAATGTTAGTGGTGACGGTAATGTGAAGTTCCTGAATGCCACTCCAAAAATTGCCCCTTTTCTTGAGGGAATTGGGATGGTTACCGATGCCAGTTGGACAGATATTGACCAGGATGGCTGGACAGACCTGGTCTTGACCGGGGAATGGATGCCTATCACCATTCTTAAAAATGACAATGGTTACTTTTCCGATGTCACCGAAAAAATGGGGCTTGAAGATTCCAGGGGATGGTGGTTCAGTATTAAGCCGGGGGATTTTGATGGGGACGGGGATTTGGATTTCATCGTGGGGAATTTGGGCCTCAATTATAAATACAAGGCTACGGAGGAAGAAACCTTTGACATTTACTTCAATGATTTTGATAACAATAACACGGGGGATATTGTACTTAGCTATTACAATGAAGGGGAAAAATTTCCCTTGCGGGGCAGGGAATGTTCCTCCCAGCAAATGCCTGGTATAAAGAATAAATTCAAGGATTACGAATCTTTTTCCCGGGCAACACTGGAGGACGTGTATACCGAAAAAACCCTGGAAAATTCCCTTCACTATCAGGTAAAATCATTTGCAAGCGTTTTCTTGGAAAACAAGGATGGGAAATTTGTACGGCATCAACTTCCCATTCACGCCCAATTGTCCGCTATCAACCAAATCATTGTGGAAGATTTTAACGAAGACGGACATCTGGACGCACTTATTGCGGGAAATTTGTACGCCTCGGAAGTAGAAACCCCAAGAAATGATGCAGGTAATGGTCTTCTTCTTCTCGGTGATGGAAAGGGGAATTTCTCCCCGGTTCTTGCCAGGGAAAGTGGTTTTTATGCCCCTGGTGACGTAAAGGATATGGAAAAAATGTCCATACGGGGCCAAGAACACATTGTGGTCGCCAAAAACTCTGATTATTTGCAGTTCATCAAAATGGATAAGGGAAAACCCTGAAACAGGGTTTTCTTTTCAAAAAGGTGCATGGACTGCATATTATCTTAACATCTCGATATGGGAAGTATAGATATCAATAGATATATGTGCTGTCACTTCCTACCTGTCTGAATGACATTTCGGACAGGCAGCCGAGAAGCCTAAAAATAGCGTACTTTGATGAGGTCTCGACTGCGCTCGACCCGACAAACCTATACAAGCTGTTGAAAATCAAAACTAAAAATAAATTGTTACGTCGAACTAACGTTAAACAGCACTCAGAAGGATTCATCCAATCATTTGGAATACCTTCGCTTGCCATGTAGACAGCGGCCTATAGGTCGGCAAGGAATGAAAAGAGGCTTGCCACCTTAGTTTATTCCATGTACAAGCCATTCGGAATGACAAGGTTTTCTTATCCTTTTATGAAGTCAATCCAATCAAAAAACCCTCCGATTGGAGGGTTTTAAGAAATATGGTACACTAATGCTACACCGTTAGTTCTGATCCGCTGGTGTTAAATTTGGATTGGCATCAATTTCCTGTTGCGGAATTTTAAAAATCCAATCATCGTTCACAGAGGGCCTTTCCACTTGATAAGCCTCCTGATAGAGTACTGCTGAAGCTCCCGAACCACCATCTGCTTCATGGTCAATTCCTTCATCCCATCGTATGTGATCGGTATATCCAAAACCTTCACCCCATAGTTCTACACGTCGTTGGAACTTAATATGGTCCATCAGGGACTCTTGTGTGTTGAAGACGGTAACGTCATATGCGCTATCACGTTCCTCTCCCAAAGGTCGTAACGCTGCCTGTGCACCGGGGATATTCCCCATCATGGCCATTGCTTCTGCCTCAATCAGATACATTTCCGAGGAACGCATATAAATGATATCATCGGGATCGATAGAGCCGGGGTTTGCATTCTTCATCTTAAAGTGCATATAAGGGTGTAGGTTAAATGCTGTAGTAATGCCATATACCGCATTCAGTGAATCTACCGCGGCATTGAACTCATCCTCATCCGTAAAGTTGGGATCGTTGCCAAAACCTCCCTGGTTATTGGCCGCCGAAGTATTGGTATTGGGCGCATTAATGATAAATACATCCTTTCTATAATCCGTATCGGGAATGGCATCGACTATTCTGCGATCGGCAATTTTAGGGTTGTTCCTAACTTGACTGCCATTGAAGGTATTGCTCATTAGGTAAAAATAGGAACGGAAAAATGTGGTCTCCGGAGCAATCACCCTACTCCCCCAAATGACCTCGGGGAGCCCAATAGAATTGAACCCGGACTTCCAGTCAGCTTCACTCATCAAGGGATAACCTTCGCGTGCCAGCACCGCGGCATCCGCAGCGGCTTGCCACTCACCTTTGGATAAGTGCATCCGGGCCAAAAGACCATAGGCAACATCTATAGTCAATTGTGATCCTCCTCTTCCTCCTGTTAATCCATTATTTGCAAACGTACTGATTGCTGAATTCAAATCAGCCTCAATTTGATTATAGATTTCCTGTACCGTAGATCTTGGTTCACTGGTAAACGGCAATTCAGAAGAAAACAACAAGGGTACACCGGGATCTGTGGAAGGGTTCCCTATCAAATAGCCCCTGGCATAGTGCTGTACCAATGAAAGGTAAGCATAGGCCCTGTAGGTATAGGCCTGGCCCAAAATTCCACTCAGTGTCGAGGTTTCTAACAAACTCCCGTCTGCGGTCCCTTCCGTAATTCTATTGATAAGTACATTGGCCCCCAATATGGTATTATAGCGATGGTGCCATAAAATCCTGCTTGTCAAAGAGGTGGGGAGGGTGTGGGAATTCCATTGCATTTCAGTTCGCCATCCCAAATTGTTCGCATTTGCCGAATGGATGATACCACCACTCAAGAGATCGCCCAAGGGTACCCAATAATGGTTACCCGCCCGCTGTGTACTACCCCCACTGAAAATGGTTTGGGATTGGGAGTACAGGCTACGGTGCAATCCGTTAATAATAAGCTGCATATTGTTTTCGTTGGCAAGTGCTTCAGAAGCAGATATGGCATCTGTGGGTGTTCTTTCCAGAAAATCCTCATCACAAGATGTCATGGTAATCGCAAGGATTGCGAATAACAAGAATTTTATTTTGCTTGACATAACGATTATAGTTTTTATTTATGAATTAGAATGATACGTTTAGACCTAAGGAAATAATTCTTGCCGGGCTAAAGTCATTGCCCTGAGGTGCACCTGCAAATTCAAACTGGGGATCCAATCCGGTTCTTTTACTCTTAAGATACAAATTTTCCCCTGTTAGCGTAACCCTCAAGCTATTGAGTCCTAATTGTTCTGAAATTTTATTGTTGAAAGTATACCCAAGGTTAACATTTCTCAAGGACCAAAATGAAGCATCCGTTAAAAATCTGTCGGACAATTCCCTTACCAGGTTAGGATTTCCATTTTCCATTCTAGGTACATTGGTAATGTCCCCTGGCTGTCGCCAAGCGTTCATAATGTCCGGGTGAAGTGCGCTTCCATAAGCTCCACTGTGCATAATATCAAAATATCCCCTATCCAGGACTTTTCCCCCAATACCATAGGTGATCAAGACATCCAATGAAAAGCCTTTGTAGGTAAGGCTGTTGGCAACCGAG
Organism: Croceivirga sp.; assembly: GCA_028281025.1. GTDB lineage: Bacteria > Bacteroidota > Bacteroidia > Flavobacteriales > Flavobacteriaceae > Croceivirga. The sequence goes on along the minus strand of JANQKR010000031.1, from coordinate 13,634 downwards.
CCCAAAAGGTCCGGTACGGAAGTATCTCCTGTGTAGGCCCTTTCCGTTTCTTGCCAGTCGTTGGTGGTCATTTGCTCTCCGTTGCCATCCAACACGGGAACGCTCTCCCCATTTTCATCAAGTTCGTACATTAGGAACAACTGGTCTCCGTTATCCGGATCCACACCGGCAGTTCTCCACAAGAAGAAATCAAATCGGGACCGTCCCTCTGCCCATCGTGCTTCATCTTCGATGAAAGGAGTTGGTATACTGGTAATTTCGTTTTTAAATGTGGAACCCTGTAAGGTAAGGTCCCATCTAAAGTCACCCGTATCAACCAGATGTGTGGTCAACCCTATTTCCCAACCGGAATTGAACATGTCGCCCGCGTTTGTAGGAAATTCGTTGATTCCATTACTTGGCGCTATGGGCAGATTAATAAGTAGATCGGAAGAGTTCCGCTTATAGTATTCCACCGATCCTTCCAGGAAGTTATCAAACAGTGCAAACTCCAATGCAACATCATAGTTCTCAAGCGTTTCCCATACTAAATCCGGATTACCTAAATCCGTAAATATGGCAGCTGGGACAGCGGCATTGGATGTTATGGTGAATCTAGGTTGGGATATAAAAAAATCATCTATAAATTCCCCAGCCGTATTAATGCTACCCAAAGCATCATTTCCAACTTCACCATAAGAACCCCTTAGTTTTAATTGATTGACCCAAGATACATTTTCCATAAACTTTTCCTGGTCTATTCTCCAGGAAGCACCCACGGAGTAGAAAGTACCCCATCTTGTATCCCGGTCAAAGACCGATGAACCATCCCTTCTGACCGAGGCACTTAGGTAGTACCTATTGTCATAGTTATAGTTGGTCCTCAAAAAGTATCCCTCCAGGCCTTTTTCGGTGGTCAATCCGTCCAAATCCACAATATTTGAGAAGTTGGCAAATTCAAAGATTCCATTGGAAGCCTGAACAGTGGCCAAACCTTCATTCTGTGAAAAAATCCGCTCAAAACTCTCATGTCCGGCCGTGATGTCTATGTTGTGGTCACCAAAGCTCTTGACATAGGTCAGGATTTGGTTGAAGTTCTCTACCGTTCTTCTGCCCCTTTCCTCACCATAGCGTCCATCGGGCTGGGCATCCCCGATAATCGCATTTTCATACTCCTTCTCAATTTCTTCATTGATATCCCTACCATAATTCACCCTAAGGTTAAGGCCATCGAGGATTTCGATATCCGCAAAAAACCGGAACCCATAGGTGTTGTCCCTATCGCGTTCATCGTTCAAAAGAAGTTCTTGAAGTGCATGACGACCTTGGTTAATGGGCCTTGAACCAATATTGAACTCAGCAAAACCCTCACCATTATCAAATACAAGGTCCCCAAACTCGTCCCTTACAAGGTTACCTTGTAAATCGTTCACATAAACAGGATAAACCGCACCCACGTTGTTAGCAAAGCCAAAAGGGTTTACTATGCTGTTCAATCCCGCAGAACTGGGGCCCACAGCCTCTGTAATGGTGATGTTGGCACTACCTCCCATGGTAATACGGTCATTAACATCAAATTCGGCATTTAATCGAGTCGTTAACCTGTCGAAACTCGATGTAACCGCAAATCCTTCTTCATCCAGATAAGATGCGGAGAAAAATACTTTATGGTTCTCTCCTCCGGCGGAGATATTGACATTGTAGTTCTGCCTAACCCCGGTTTGCTCCAGTACATCAAACCAATCCAGACTCTGGTAGATTACCTGGGCGTTTGGGTTTATTCGGCCGTCTGTTCCCACAATCTGGTCATTGGGTACGTTAAACGGGTTGTACCCCAACTGGTTATATATGTTCGCGGAGGCAAATGCGGGATCACCGCCACCTGCCGAGGAATTCTTTAAAGCTTCCCACATGATTTCATAATACTGTTGGGGACCAATCCGATCAAAAGGGGGTACCGCTCTGGTTACCAGACCATATTGCATGGAGGCATTTACCTGTACCCCTTCCCTATTACCACTTTTTGTGGTGATCATCACCACTCCGTTTGCCGCTCTGGAACCGTACAGGGCTGTAGAAGCGGCATCTTTCAATATGGTAAAGGATTCAATGTCTTCCTGGTTGATGGTGTTCAAATTACCTTCGAATTGAATACCATCCACTATGAACAGGGGATCGGTATCACCGTTCAGTGTTCCCACACCCCGTATTACGATACTTGGTGTTGAACCAGGTTGTCCATTTGTGGATGTAAACTGAACACCTGTCGCCCGACCTTCTATGGCCGCTATAGGGGACGTAACATTCCTTATGGCCAAGTCTTCAGCACCCACAACGCTGGCAGAACCCGTAAAGGCTTCTTTTGTAGTAGTACCATAAGCCGTTACAATCACCTCATCCAGGGCCTGGGCATCCTCTTCCATTTGAACATTTATGGTATTGGCAGCCCCAACTACCCTTCGCTCCGTTTTTTGTCCTATATAGGTAAAAAGGAGGGCCTGTCCCTCTGCAACATTAATTGCATAATTTCCATCAAAATCGGTTTGGGTACCAATGGTAGTGCCCTCAATAATAATGTTTACCCCCGGTAACGGAAAACCGGCTTGGTCCACCACGTTACCAGTGACCGTTTTTTCCTGGGCCTGTAAAAATGCCGTTGTGCAAAGCAAAACAACAAAAGCCCCAAACAATTTCTTTACATTCATACGAGTTAAAGTTTTGTTAGTGATTAAAATGAGTTAGTGCAACTGAGAAAGGCGGGTGGCAAAGAGTATGTAATAGCTAATTCAAATAATACTTCTAGGAAGTAAACAAAACTTAAATGGAATCTTTGTTTTTTAGAAGTAAGGTCTCTCACCACCCTACCTTTACAATTGCATAACAAAGCAATCTATAAGCAGAAAGGAGCGAGTACTTTTACAACGGCAAGAACTTCAAAAAGCGTACTTGCCCATGGGCAAGTACGCTTTTTAACATAAATACATCTTAAATTGAACGCATCGATTTAGAAAATATTAAGAAATGCATGAATCATACAAGAGTGTACCAAAAAGGTCCTTCGCCATTAAGGGCAGAAGGACCATAATCCATAAGTATTGATAACTAAAATTTAGTTGCTGAAAAAATAAGGAATTTACGAATTTAAGAAGGCACCATTTGCTGAGAGGAATAGCTATACAACGATGTATGTCTAAATTCGTTAGGGCTTAAACCCGTATCTTTTTTAAAAGCAAGGTAAAAACTGTTCTTGCTGTTGAATCCCACTTCATACATTATCGCTTTTACACTAAGCATGGGGTTGGTCATTAAAAGGAATTTCGCTTCCTTTATCCTACAACTGTTCAGAAGCGCATAAAAATTCTTGCAGTAATAAGTATTTATAACTTCGGATACCTTATAACGATCTTGTTGGATATATTCAGAGAGTTCTCCCAAACCCAGTTCATTGTTTCTGTACAACTTATCCTTCACCAGGGCATCTTCAATCCTGTCTTTGATTTTAAACGCTTGGTCCCGGGTCAATCCTGATTTCTTATACTTTTGATGACCGGTCTGCATTAAAGTTTTTGATTGTTCATTGATTTCGTGATATCCGATAATTTTCTTGAAAAGCCGTTTCATTTGATCGATGTTTTAGATTGTTACCTTAAACTATCAATAAATAATGGCCATTGAGTTTTTCCCGATAAGAGTTTACCTGATGGAACGCGTGGAAATACGCAATTAATCGCATCGGCAGCGCCATCCATGTATGGGAATCAAGACCGTTGCCCCAAGAGAAAGACTTGCTTTAAAATTACTGCTGATTCCAGACTCTTGGTTCCCGTGCCATTGGCCTTTCTGTGTTACACCCTAGCGGAGTCTTGGGGCAGTGTATCATTAAATTGAATAGGACTTGTTCGGGTTAGGTATGGAGAAGGTTTTTGTCAATTCTTTTGTAGAATTTTTTTTGCTGCCATCTCTTCCAGGTTGGTTCTCCCAGCGCGGAAGATTGTCCTCATTTGTCCATACGATGTCGATTACTATAACCAATTAGCCATTTAGGCAATGATGACTCCGAAATAATATTCAACACTACGCTATAAGCCAAAAACTGCATTTAAAAGGGTTAAAAATCCATTATCTTAGTTCCACACACAATAGAAATATAAATCCTGGTCCTTATTCCTATGTTAGGCAACAGTTCGAAATAAAGTTAATGACCAAACTCCTTTACATCCTACTTCTCCTTTTTTCCCATTCCGACATTTTGGGAAATCCTAAATATGAAAAAATCGACGAGGAATCAAAAAGTGTACCTGATTCATTAAAAACTTCAGAAAAAATTGCCGGATTTTTGACTTCAAAATTGAAGAATGAGGATGAAAAAGCAAGAGCTCTATACATATGGATCACCCACAATGTTCAATACGATGTAAGCCAAATAAATGGTGATTTTCATTACAGTTCCTATGACGAAATGGTAGGAGAAACCATAAATACACGCAAAGGAATTTGCGCACACTACGCCCAGCTATTTCATCATATGTGTAAAACCATAGGAATCAAATCCTTTGTCATATCGGGTTATACACGTCAAATGGACGCCAATGAAATTTCGGAATTAAATCATGCTTGGAATGCTGTTAAAATCAATAACCAATACCTGTTTATTGATAACACTCTTGCGGCAGGGTATTTAAACCATAAAGGTAGCTACGTACATGAATTTTCCGATGATTACTTCTTGATCCCCCCAAAGGATTTAATAAAAACCCATGTTCCATTTGACCCTGTCTGGCAGTTTCTTGACAATCCTATAAACAATGTGGATTTTAAGAACAAAGACTTCTCAAAGCTCAGTATTGCCGGGAATTTTGACTATAAAGACTCGATTTCAATGATAATTGGACTGGACACCATAACTCGGATTAGGAAGAGGATTGAACGCATTAAGAAATCTGGCATAACCCATCACTTGATTCGGGAATACGTTGAAGAAAGTGAACAAGAAATCGAAAACCTTAAATACATCAGGTGGGTTTCAAGCTATATCAACATAAATAAAATGGTCAATAACGCCAAGGATGAAATAAACTTGGGTATTAGTTTCGATAATACATTTATAGGCTACATGAACAAACATTTTCGAAATCCGAAAGTTGAAGACGAACAAATTAAAAATACCATAGAAAAAGCAAACCTTCATTTCTTCAGTGGAAAAAGACAATTGAAAAAATCAAAAGAACTTCTAAATGGACTCGAATATTCAGGAAAAGGCACAGAAAACTTGAGGCTGACGGAAGAGCATAGACAAGGACTGATTGACTTTGTAATTGAATTGGAGTACAAAATATTGGAAGTTGAACCTTCTATAGTAAAGAACACTGATTACGCAAAAAGGTATTTAAAAAAATGGAAACCTTTAAGACCATGGGTTCCCTATTAATAAAAAGGGCATACCCAAAGAGGGCCGTAATTCCGTTTGCTCTCTACCTCAATCTTAAAATTTCCACCTTTAATCGGTTTCATTTGTTAGCTCGAAAAATCTCAAAGGATTTTAAATTTCGAAATCATAACCGAAACCATTGTACATCATTATGAAAACCTTACTATTTTTCATATTCACTTTTAGCACCTCATGTTTCACAATAGCACAAAAGAAAGAATCTGAATTACTGAAAAACTACGATTTCTATGTTGAGAAAAACATAGAAATGGGAAAATGGAAAACAAAATATCATCTTTCGGACGGACTCGTTTCAATTCAAGAAAAGTATTGGAAAAACGAATTGCGCAGTCGGACGGAATATAAATACGATGAATTTGAAAACTTAAAGCGAGAGACAGAAACATACAACATCAATGATGGTAAGGTGAACAATGTTTCACGGATTAAACTGAAATACAATGGCAATTTATTGATTAGCAGGGTTTTTGACTACGGAATGACCGAAAAATACGCTGATTTCAATATACATGGAAAGCCCCAGGTGATTGAAAGAATTGATGAAAACAATATTTGGCCATACAAAGAAACCTTCGAATATGACGAAAATGGAAACATTATCAAATCCATTGTATTCAGCTCATATTTTTACGGGGACACCGCTAACGAAAAGGCTACCACCTACTTCAAATACGATGGCCGAAATAACGTGGTGGAAATTCGTCGAGAATTTGAACCAAAACAGGAATTTCCAATTTTAATGGTAGGTGGACCTCATAAATATGAATTGGAATCTTTTAGATATATCTACAATGACTTGGGACTTTGGACAAAAAAATTCAAAACCATAAATGGAAAGGAATATTTGGTTGCCAAAAGAAAATATAAATAACGAGGTACAAGGTGGGCCATAATTCAGCTTGTTCTATCCCAATCTTAAAACTTCTACCTTTAATGGGCCAGATTTACAAGCCCAAACTGTTGGCAATAATTTGAGGGCAACCTTGTTAACTGGTTTTTCGTCTATTGGAATATAGAGTATATTAAAAAATATACCGATGAATGGTCAAATTCAAAAGGCAGGATTAATCTCGGGAATTGGAATTTTTATCATGGTGCTTACCGTACCCATAGCCGAATTTATTATTTTCCCTGAACTTATAGATTATAAAAATGCCGAGATTACTTTCCATAACATACACGAAAATCGCAGATTATTCACTCTAGGCATATTTCTACATTTGATTACCTTGATTTGCGATTTGGTAGTCGCGTGGTCCTTATACATCTTTCTTAGACCGACGAGTAAGGATTTTTCCCTTCTCGTTGCTTTATTCCGCATTGCATTTGCGTTGATTACCCTGGCCGCTCTTCTAAATCTAGTAAGTGTACTTAACCTGACCCTAAACTCCGATTACTTAAGTGTATTTGACCATTTGCTTTATGCCAAAGTCTTACTTGCCATTAAAAACTTCAATCTTCAATGGAGCTTTGCTTTTGCCTTTTTTAGTTTATACCTCATTTTGCTCGGAATATTGGTTTGTAAATCCACTTACATCCCTAAAATTTTTGGAGTTGTTTTGATTATAGCGGGGCTAGGGTATTTAGTGGAAACCTTGAGAACCTTCTTTTTCCCATCTGTTGCCATGGATTATGTGATGATCACCTATTTTGGAGAGTTAATCTTTATGTTTTGGCTGCTTATTAAAAGTTGGAGAGTGAAAATCCTAGAGGAGTAATACAAAAGGCAGAATTCCACAAAAAACCAAATACCTCGATACCCATAAAGCGATACTAAAAACTATGGCCAACAAGGTGTATAATGAATTGCTGTGGAATTTCCTGCAATCAATTATCTTTAATCATGGGCGGACATTTTCCGTTTTGTGCCTTTCCTCCCAGAGTTTTTGGAGTCGTTGGGGATAAGAACGAACTACCGGAACCCAAGCTCGGTGCGGCTGGAAATCATAGTAGGGACCATTGGCAACCAGCTGTTTGCTCTATGCCTTAATCACCATGTCAAATTCTGCAGCAGTTGTTATCACTTTGGTAATAATTTCCTGAGCCAGTGATTTACCCATGGCGTCCTCTTCATTTTCGGGAACCCCAATTTGCTCGAAAAAGTCCCTAAATCCCTTAGGACTATGGATGTTTACCCATTTGCAAGGCCTATCACTTTTATTGGCGAACGTGTGCAAAGTCTTAGGCGGAATGTCAACTGACTCTCCGGCTTTAACAATCATGACATCGCCATTTACCATAAACTCCATTTCGCCTTCAATGATCAGGAATGATTCTTTAAAAGAATTGTGCAAATGCGGTGGTGGACCTTGCACTCTGGCTGGCGTTTCCGCAACCATTAGATCATAATCCCCAGAGGTTTCGTGAGGCGTAACCCTATGGCCAAGTACCCATTTTGTATTGGTTGAATTCATTTTATGAGATATTTGTCTCACAAACATAAGTGTAAATTTTTCGTTGCCCAAATTTTGTGAGATATTTGTCTCATGAAAGAAAATTACATCAGTACGGGCAGGACAAACCAAAAAATAGAGACAAGGAGTAAAATTCTACTCAGCGCCCAATATTTTTTAAACAAAGGTTTAGAATTTAATTTAGAAGATATTGCAAAAAGGACTGGAGTTTCCAGAGCAACAATCTATAGGTACTTTTCCAACGTCGACATATTGGCGGCAGAAGCTGCACTTGATATCAGTACTAAAAGTCCGGCAACAATTTGTGAAGCTCTTCATGGAAAGACCATGGAAGATAAGGTTCTTGAAATTCAGGACTACTTTAACAATTTGGCCATAAACCATGAAAAGTTATTCCGAAAATACATTAGCACCATTTTAGACTCGAGTACTGAAACCCCAAACAGAGGTGCAAGACGAAAAAAGACTTTGCAATTGGTTCTTGAGCACACAAATTACACGACTAGGGAAAAAAAAGATCTTTCAAACCTCCTTACGGTTTTAATGGGAATTGAACCCTTTATAGTGACGAAAGACGTTTGCGGTTTAACCAATGATGAATCATTTAGACTTTTAAAGTGGGGTATGGAATTATTGCTCAAGGGTTTCAACAGTTCTAAAGATTAAAAATAACCAGTTGCCCACAAACGCTATAATTTACCCACCCAATTGAGGTGGAAGTAGGGGCAAAATGGGTAACTTGGAACTTAGAAACCATCAACGGTTAAATTGGCCATGCTTCAACAAGGGCAACGGACGCAGTTGAAAATTCCGCTGGAATTTTCAAGGGAACGAAATCATAGCCGGGACCATTGTACACAATTTTAATCGTAAAAATACCAAATGAACAAGTGCTATATTTTAACAACCGTTGTAGTCCTTCTGTTAAGTTGCCAAACCAAAAAGAAAGAAGTTAAAGATGACGTCCAAAGTGTTTTGCCTGAAAAGACTGTAAAAAGATCGGTTGGGACCAATGTTTTAACTTCCAACGACCTGCCCAAAATTGAAATTAAGGTGGACAATGAATTTCGTTTTATGGGTCAATTTAATTTTCAAATACTGGCATCTTCCGATGAATACCCTAAGGATATGCAAGGGAAAGCGGTAGCAGTAGGTGAACGATATATTTTTGCCCAAGTGAATGAAAATCGTTCGGTAGACAAGCTTTTTATAGTTCAGTTTGAAGGATTTTTACCAGAAAACGATTTCATATATAACTATGATTTTAGTAACGCAGACTTCATTGGTGAAAATAGCTATCGTCACAATACCTGGTTCTACGACAGTAAAAAATTGGCCCAGGAAAATCCAAACGGGGAAGGTGCTAAAACCAGAGCTTTCTTGGAAGAAAGGGGTTATGTCCTGGAAGATGAATTTATGATGTCGCGTTTTGTTGGCTTGGCCAGTGAGGACAGAAAAAATGAGATTATAATTTTTTACCTCGAAATGTTGAATAAAACTACCGGAATTTCCTTAGAGGAATATGAAAATTCGATAAGCGATGAGAAAGCTGAATCCATCAGGAATTCATTTATAGGACGCTCAAGGAAAAGCTTTGAGATCATCAAAGGATAAGGGTATACAAATGGAACCCTGTTTAAAATTCAACCCGAAATGAACTATGGATAGATGACCAGGGAGAAAGTTTTACAAGAAATCATTGATGGATATCGAGCTACCATTCGTCAAAGATATCAATACCAAAATATCAAACGTCACTATGAAATTCCTGAAACAATAAATGAGGAGACCGTTGTTCTTCTCAGAAATTATTTTTTGAACCATATCTACCCTGATTTTGAAAAACGGAGGGAATTGGACAAGGCTTTCCAAAGTTTGGACGAATACATAAAGCAACCTCAAAAATTAATACAGGTAGTATTGGATGCTTCTAAGCTCATCTTCAATTATGGAAGACATCTGCCCAAAATTTTGAATACCGGACTAAAAGCGATGAAGTCGTTTCGTGCAGCTGCAAAATTTGAAACTATTTTTGTTGAGGAAGCGATAAAAAACAATATGGAAGCCCCCTATGATTTATCAAAAATCAATAGGCTTGTCAATTTATTGCCTCGCCAAGAAATAGAAGATTTCATCGAAACTTCCCAGTCCTTATTTGAAACGCTACATGATAAAGTCTTGATAAACAAAATTATAGAGATTATTGAATTTTTAATTTCTGTAATGAGAAAAAAAGAAAAATCCTATTCATTGAGCCAAATCAGGGGACTTGAACTAGGCCTTGAAATGTTAGTTGAGGGCACTAAATTATTTAATCAATTAACAAAAAAAGATCAAAAAAAATTGATATCATTGATTACAATGATAGAAAGGGATAGGCTAAATCAAATTTCTTAAAAACACAAAAAGCCGACCCCTTACAGGGAGCGATAGTTTGATAGCCGGCAAGCCCCTCTCCCATTGGGGCAAATGCCGGGCGAAAACCATCCATCCGCCGAGTGTTGTGCTTTATTTGAAAATGGAATACAATGAACGAATTAAACAAAAAGTATAAAGCTTTTAGAGTAGAAGAAAAGGAGGGAAAATTTATTTGCTCCATACAAGAATTGGAATTGGCTCCCTTGGAAAAAGAAGAACTTCTAATTAGAGTGCACTATAGTTCGCTCAACTATAAAGATGCATTGTCTGCCACTGGAAATAAGGGAGTTACAAGGGAATACCCTCATACTCCCGGTATTGATGCAGTTGGGATTGTAGCGCAATCGCAAAGTGAAAATTTTGCGGTGGGTGAAAAAGTAATTGTTACCAGTTATGATTTGGGCATGAATACCGATGGTGGGTTTGGTGAGTATATCCAAGTTCCTTCGGATTGGGCGGTAAGGCTACCCGAAAAAATGACCATGAAAGAAGCAATGTTGATCGGCACGGCTGGATTGACCGCGGGAATGTCTGTTTTAAGACTCATGGAGTTAATTAAGCCGGAAAACGGAAAAATAGCGGTTTCCGGAGCTACCGGTGGGGTCGGTTCAATAGCAGTTTCCATACTGGGCAAATTAGGATATTCGGTAGTCGGTATTACTGGGAAAGAATCCGAAACCGAATACCTCAAAAGCATAGGGGCCACCGAAATTTTATTGCGTGGTGAAATTGAAGACTTTAAGAACAGGCCGCTTTTAAAACCTTTATTTGCCGGTGCAATTGATACTGTTGGTGGAGTGATTCTCGAAAACATCATTAAATCGACGGCTGCCTTGGGCGTTGTTACCTGTTGTGGTAATGTCGCATCACCAAAACTGGAATTGACCGTTTTCCCATTTATTTTGAGAGGCGTTGCCCTCATTGGTATTGATTCGCAAAATTATCCAATGAAATACAGAAAAAAAGTTTGGGAGATGCTCGCAGAAGAATGGAAAATAAATCAAGAAGTGCTAGCATATAGTGAAGTCACACTTGAAGGAATCGAAGAAAAAATAGCCTTAATCCTGGATGGAAAGTTAAAAGGCCGAACCATTATAAAACTGGTAGCATAAAAAACCGGCGCACAGCAATGTATAAAAGTAATAGCTTTAAAACATCAAAACCCTTAATGGGGTGCTAAGGGAATTCCAACGATTCCCTTTTGTGCCTTCCTCTCGCCAAAGCTGATTGGAGGCAACATTAAAAAAAAAGAAAAAACCATTTTCAAATGAAAGGAAAATACTGGATAGTTCTACTGATGGCTTGTTTTAGTTGTCAAAATTCAAACAAGACCATCCCTGATGAGCCAATACCGGATGCAGAAATTGAAAACCCTCCCGAATGGGCAAAAGAAGTAGTATGGTATGAAATAGCTGTGGAAAGATTTCGAAATGGAGATGCTTCAAATGACCCAAAAGCAGAAGATATCGTAGGTGCCTATCCAGGATTTATACCCGATGGGTGGACAACAACGCCATGGACCCAAGATTGGTACAAAGAAGATCCTTATTTCTCCAATCTTGAAAACGCTGTGGACCTTCGTGGAAACAGTATCGAAAAGTTTGTTGACAAGGTACAATTGCGCCGGTATGGGGGTGATTTACAAGGGGTATTGGATAAGCTGGATTATATTGATTCCTTAGGAATTACGGCCATTTATTTTCGTCCATTGAATGATGCGCCTTCCCTACACAAATACGACGCACGAAATTGGAGACACATCGATGTGAACTTTGGACCAAATCCATCAAAGGACAAACGAACCATTTCATCCGAAACCCCTGAAGATCCGAGTACTTGGAAGATGACGGAAGCAGATAAGCTGTTCTTGAAAGTAATTGATGAATGTCACAAAAGGGGAATCAAAATTCTATTGGACTATTCCTGGAATCATACCGGTCAAACATTTTGGGCCTGGAAAGATGTATTAAAGCATCAAGGGCAGTCAACATATAAAGATTGGTATTGGATTGAAAGTTTCGATAATCCTGAAACAGCAACAAATGAATTTAAATATCATGGTTGGGCAGGCGTTCCCAGTTTACCTGAAATCAAAGAAACCCAGAAACAGGATTTATCCAAAAGCCTAACGTCATTTGAAGGGACAATTTATAATGAAGCGACAAAGCAGCATATTTTCAACGTTGCAAAACGCTGGCTTGACCCAAATGGGGATGGCGACCCATCCGATGGTGTTGATGGCTACAGGTTGGACGTTGCCGCCGAGACACCACTTGGCTTTTGGAGGGAATTTAGAAAACAAGTTCGAAAAATCAATCCGAATGCATATCTATTGGGCGAGATTTGGTGGGAAGAATGGCCTGATAAATTATTGGATCCCGGACCATTTTTAAAAGGTGATGTTTTCGATGCGGTCATGAATTATAGGTGGTACAGGGCAGTCCGCCATTTTTTTAATGAATCCCCAGATAAAATCCCTGCTGCAGAATTAATTGATAGTCTGAATAGTTTTCGGGCAACTATCAGAAAGGATAATAATTATGCGATGATGAACTACACGGGTGGATTTGATACCCCTCGAATATTAACTTCTTTATTCAATAAAAACAAGTACAAGTACTATTGTAAAGTTCATGAAAATCCAAGCTATAAAATTCACAGGCCTGATGCCGAAACCTTCCAAACACTAAAATTGCTTTTGGTACAACAGTACACTTATTTTGGTGCTCCGCATATCTATGCTGGAGATGAAATGGGTATGTGGGGAGCAGATGATCCTTCCTCCAGAAAACCGCTGATCTGGCCGGATTTTATTTTTGAAGATGAAACAACACACCCTTTGGGTGAAAAAAGACCTGTAGATAAGGTTACCTTTAATGACGATTTGTTTCAATTTCATCAACAGTTGATCGGCATCCGCAAATCAAATCCAATATTAATTCATGGAGAAATCGAGTTTATTGCTATAGCTGATTCCGAAGGAATGTTGGCCTATCGTCGATATAATGATTCCAATGAAATGATTGCGATTTTCAACCACCATAATTCAACAAAGGAAATATCCATTCCCCGAGCTGTTGAGGGAGATTTTATGGACATCCTAAATGAAAGAACTATTGAAAACAAAAATAACAAGCTAAAACTAACAATACCGGCACGGACGGCTTGCTTGGTAAAGAAAATGAATTAGCCCAAAGGACGTAAACGGAGTATTTCACACTGAACAACTTCAAAAAAAAATCCTAAAGCCATGCCTTAGGATTTCTTTGTGGGCACGAAGGGATTCGAACCCCTGACCCTCCCGATGTAAAATCGGGATGCTCCCCACCATTGTTATAAGTCACTTTTGATCAGCTTTTCCAGCATTGGCCTGC
>JANQKR010000018.1 GCA_028281025.1 Croceivirga sp. | reverse complement strand
TGGAGCTTAATTCCTTGAGCGGTAACGCTCAAGGAATTAAAAACGATAACTTTGAAGAGATTAGAAAATTAAAAGGTTCTAGTTAGGGGAAGCTTACATTCAAGTAAATATAAATCCAGAGCTTATCATTAAAGGGGTATATAGAAAGAAGAAAATAGTTGGAGGAATAAAAATTCATATTTCTAAAACCAACCCATTAGATGAAGAAATGCAAAAAAATGTTGCCACTTTATTGCATAAAGTAATTGAAGAAAAAATGACAAAAAATTCTGATAAAGAGACAACTCATTTAAATTTTTGTCTCAGCATAGATATCTTCAATAATTCTGTTTTAAGTGCTCCAAGGTCTTATAAAAAGCGAAGAAAAGTAATTGGTTTTGCATGTGATGAAATCAACCGTGTATGGGATAGTATTTAAGATGATTAATAGTCTTTTATGTATATTAAATTAAAAGTATTTCTTGCAGCTGTTTTCGTAATATTAATAATCCAAGAACCACAAACCGAGACCAAAGTCTTTATCTGCATGGGCAAAGGCAGCAAACGCTATCACTACGATAAGTACTGTCGCGGATCGTCAAGGTGTTCAACAACCTTAAAAACAGTAAGTCTAGAAAAGGCCCGAGCGATGGGACGTAATCTATGTGGTTGGGAAGATTGATCCTATCTCTAAAGGCTCCCTGACCACTACTCGGTTTATTCAAATCTAAAGTTTGGTTGTCAGTTCGAGCGCAGTCGAGAATTGGACAACCTTTTTTGATTCTTTTCCTGCTTTACAGATATCTGTAAGGAGTTGTCCCTGAATGCCTTTAGGTTTGAAAAAGAAAACTAAAAACTAAAAAATATGGCATTTCCAAAATTCGAAATCAAAAAAAGTAGCAACGGCAAATTCTATTTTAACCTTAGATCTAAAGGCAATGGTGAAATTATTGCCACTAGCGAAATGTACAACTCAAAACAATCGTGCAAAAACGGTATTGAAGCGGTAAAAAGAGATGCACCCGTTGCGCAAGTAGAAGATTTGACCAATTAATACATTTTGAAATGGCAAAGAAAACAGTTCCAGTAAAGCCGCACAGGAGATCAAAACCTTCTCCAGTGCCAAGAAAAAATCCTAATAGTCCTAAACCAGGTCCTAAAACCGTACCTGTGAAACCGCATAAAAGAAAGCCTCCAAAATAAGGTTTAAGATGAAATATCGAAGAGGATATTACAAAAAAGATGGTACATACGTTCAAGGCCATTTTGTAAACAAATCACCTAAAAGATCAAAAGGAAGGAAATCCAAAAAGGGTTGTCTTGGCTTTGTATTGGTCATTGTACTTGCCCTAATCGCAATTTCATGTGAAAACGATTCAGATTGCGATAGCAATTGTTCCGATTTTTCGTCTCAAGCTGCAGCCCAGTCCGCTTTTGAAAGTAATAGAAGTTGCTATTCCAATTTAGATAGAGACAATGACGGAATAGCCTGTGAAAACAATAATAACTAACATGCTGTCATAATGAATATTTCCACTGAATTGAAAAGTCATTTTTTGAGACTTTATCAGATAGCTTTTACTGATGACAATTTTGATGTGCTGGAATTGCAGATGCTCTACAAATTTGCTGAGGAAAGAGGAATAAGTAAAGATCAATTAAACGATATTTTATTGCATCCTTCACAAGATTCCATAATACCAAAATTACTAGAGGGAAAAATTGAATACCTATATGATTTGGCCTTGATGATTTGGGCCGATGGCATCGTAACAGATGATGAGGTAAATACTCTAAGAAAGTACTGCCTAAAATTTGATTTCGAAGAAGAGAATGTTAAAGATATCTGTGAATTTCTATTAGAAAACGCAAAGGCCAATATTCCGCTGAAAGAATTGATATCCAAAATGGAAGAATAATATGAATTCCCTAAAAAAAATATTTTCGATTAAGAAAACGGCCCCTCAAGAAGTAGAGGAAAAAGAGCACGAAGAAGAAAAAATAAAGCTCACATTTTTTGAAAGCGGTTACGGTTCCTCAAAACAAGCAGAAGGAAATCATATGATTTTCAAAGCCTGCTTGCAAGATGTGTATATGGATTATAAGGGGAAATGCAGGGAAAACGAGAAGTTGCAAAAAGAATTGAAAGAGCCCTATGTACAGGAAAAAAGCAAGTATGAGATTGAATTGAAAAAAAGGAAAACCGTTAAGGCTATAGTAGAAGAAGGCATTTCGGGGTTGGAACAAAAAATCTCAAACTATAGAAATGAAATAACCGATGTAAAACAGAACCCTGAAAAATATGTTGAGGATGCAGATAAAAAGCCCAAAGCTCAATTTTACTTAGGTTTAATTGTATTGATTCCGATTACATTCTATCTACTGGTTTTTTATATATCGGCATCGTATTCCGCTTTTTTCAAAGTATTTGATACCAACCAATTGACCAATGCAATTTTTGATGCCAATGCCTTGACCAAGGCCATTGAAGATGGGTGGCTTGAAGGTATTTTCGTTTCTACCATACCATTCGCTTTTATGGGGCTAGGGTATCTTATCCACATGTTCCAAAAACATAAAAACTGGATTTCCTATATCAAGATAGGAACGCTTTTTATCGTCACTTTCATTTTTGATGCAATATTGGCATACCAAATAGAAAAAAAGATATATGATATTGAGAAAACATTAAACTCACCTGATTTCAATGTTCAAATTGCTTTTACCAAAGCAGAGTTTTGGGGAATAATATTTGCCGGGTTTGTGGTCTACATTATCTGGGGGTTAGTGTTTGATTTTATAATGAAGGAGTACGACAATTTTGACAAAATCAAAACATTCATCAAATCTAGAAGAGAAGATATTCTGAATTGCGAACAAGAGATAGCCAATCAGATAGAAAAACTGAATCCCATAAAAGAAGAAATTTCTGGGATTGAAGGAAAGATAAATGATTTACAAAGAACAATTGATGGTTTTGTTTTTTCTAACAAACATTATTTGACTTATCACTCGGAATATGTTAAAGGCTGGTTTTTGGCAATAGCGGATAATTTCAAAGGCGAAAAAATTAGAAATCAAATATTGTCTCTTTGCGCAACTGAAGAAAAAAAGCACCTAGAGGAACATGATATAGCAGATGAAAGCTACGAAGGACGATTGTATAAACTGATAAACTAGTCCAATGAAAAAGTATTTCTGTGCCATACTGTTGTCTATTCTGACATCAACTTTCCTCAACTCATGTAAAGAAGATTCCAATCAGGAGAAATCCATTCATGACCATGAAATCCTAAAGTTATCACCCAATCAAGAAAATTTGAATATTAGTGTGCTTTTAGACCTGTCAGACCGAATAAATCCCAAAAAATACCCATCTCCAGCCATGGAATTCTATTTGAGGGACGTAGGGTATTTAAAATCAATTGCAAAAAGTTTTGAAGCCCATGTGATGAACAAGAAAGTGATAAGGATAAATGATAAAATCCAAGTTTTTATAGATCCTGAACCATTTGACAATACCCTGAACAAAAAACTAAGCATTTTAAAAATATCCTTTAATAAGGACAATGTTACTAAAGAGAAAATTTTAAAAACTTGTGAAAAGTACGACAGTATTTCAAAGTTGATTTATGAAGCTGCAATAAAAGATGACCATTATGTTGGTTCGGACACTTGGAGGTTTTTCAAGAACAAGGTAAAAGACTATTGCATCGAAGATGGATCACGGAATATTCTAGTAGTTCTAACTGACGGTTACATGTTTCATAAGAATACAAGAATCAAAGAAGATAATAGAACCGCATATTTAACACCACAAGATGTAGAGAATTTTGGTTTTAATAGTACTGGTTGGAAAGAAAAATTTGACCAACAGGATTTTGGGTTTATTAAAGCAAATGAAGAGCTATCGAATTTGGAAGTCTTAGTTCTAGGGATTAATCCGAGCTATAAAAACCCTTATGAAGAAGATGTTATCAGAGCTTACTGGAATAAGTGGCTTGAGGAAATGGGAGTCAAAAATTTTGAGATCAAACAAGCGGATTTACCTTCCAATATGGAGAAGATAATAAGAGAATTTATTTTGAGCGAATAACATGGCATTTAGATTTAACAAGCGTATCAAGTTAGGTAAGGGACTGGGAATAAATGTGAGTAAATCAGGTATTACCCCTAGTTATAGAAACAAAAGAGGCAGTTTAAGTTCGAAGGGATATTCCATGAAAACAGGAATCCCCGGATTAACCTATCGAAAGACTTTTTCCAAATCAAAAAATAGCGGATGCATTTTTTCTTTTTTGGTAATCGCTATTGTTGTATTAATTGTCTTGCGAACCTCTCTTTGAATCACTTTACAAAAGACTTGTGGCACCTTGCCAACCATTGATGGGAATTACTAAAAATCAATTCAACACAGACTTATGAAGTTAGAAAAATTAGAAATAGAGGGTTTTAGGAAATGTCATAAAGTAAATATTGAACTTGGAGATGCCACATTTTTAATAGGAGAAAATAACGTTGGAAAATCTTCAATTCTGAAAGCAATTGAATTGATTCTTACAAATAATAATATTACCCCTGAAGATTTATCGAAAAAGTTGAATCCTGAGACAGGTATCATTGAGGATGTTTCCAAAGAAATTGTACTAACGGGAACATTTTCTGATTTACCCAAAGATGCAAATAATTGGATAGGATTTAAAGGAAGAATTTTTAAAGAAAACAATACTCGGAAAATACGATATAGAAAAACATTTTCCACTGATTCCGTAAGATTTGAAATATGGGAGCAAGCAAAAACAATTAAAGAGTCCATCAAGTCGGGAAATAAGGTCACTATCGCTTCTCTAATTGCTTATGGTATTTCAGAAGAGGAAGTAAATAAAGTGTTTTCAGGAGTTAATCTCAATCAAAATCTAAATACGAAAGCTTATGTTTCAAAACTTGAAGCTATATATAATGCTTGGGATTATCAGGAAGAATTTAGTTGGACAAACAATCCAGGAGGAATACCGCAAATAATTATATCAAAACTACCTAAATACATTCTAATACCAGCAGAACACAAATCAAGTGAGATAAATAGTGATAAAAGAACAGCGTTAGGAGAGGTAATGTCAACAATCTTTAATGACGTAGTTGAAAGTTCTGAAAACTTTGAAAAAGTGAAAGAGTATTTCGGACAATTAGAAAAAGAAATTGATACTGAAAATAGAAATACCATTTTTGGAAAACTAATGGTCAAGGTTAATAGTACAATTAAAACTATTTTTCCCGATTCTGAAATTCAAGCTAGAGTTAACTTATCTGACCCAAATAGTTTTTTAAGGCCCAAATATGACATTAAACTAGGCTCTAATATTATGACAGAAGTAGCTTACCAAGGAACAGGTATGATTAGGTCTACTGCTTTTTCTCTCTTAAAATTTAGAGAAGACTGGAAAAAGGAGCGGGAAGGGGATTTAAGAAATCTTGTAATTTGTTTTGAAGAACCAGAACTGTTCTTACACCCAAATGCATCCAATCAAATGCGAGACACTATATACGAATTAGCTGGCTCGACTAATCAAATAGTTTGCACATCGCACTCACCTTATATGATTGACTTATCGAGAGAAAAGGAAAATCAGATAATTAACAATATTTCGATTCAAGTAAACTCCTTTGTTAATTCTACGGCTTTTTCTGTAACCGAAAAATTCAGACAGTTACAAGAAAGCGATAGAGATTATATCAAAATGCTTGTAAAAATTGATGATTATTTTGCTAGAGCTTTTTTTGCAAAAAAAATAGTTATCGTTGAAGGGGATACCGAAGATGTGGTTTTGAGAAAAACCATAAGCATATTGCCAAGAGATTCCAAAAATAAAATTGTTTCAGATTATCAATTTATAAAAGCTCGCGGAAAGGCGACAATTCCTCCTTTAATCAACTATTTTAATTCATTGGGTATTATTGATTATGTTGTGATACATGATAGGGATAAAGGCGTACCTAATGCGGAAAATGTTAACCCCAGGATACTTGAAGCACTAGAATCTGAAAGCAAAAGAGTTATGTTGGAAGAAAATATTGAAGATACACTTGGATATGATGCACCTTCAAAAGACAAGCCGTTTAAAGCTCATCTTGAAATAAAGGATTGGAAAAATTTCGAAGACACACCCGATGATTGGCAGAAAGTAGTGAGGGCCGTATTTAAAGGCTACATTTAATAAGCTTTTTGGTTTATTTTAAATTTTATGAAGACAGGCAAATGGTCCGATAGCTTTCTAGCTTGCTCAAGTCGGTCACAAAACTTGACAAAGTCTAGGACACCACCATCTGTTTTTTGGATATCCTTGGAATAGAAAATGTTATCGATGGGATGGTTCAAATAACTTACCCTTTTACACGACTTTTTTAGGGTGGTTTTCTGATTGGCGATTGCTGGCCCATACCCAGCCATTTTCAATCCATCGAAGACAGATTCCTTCTCGTCCACATTGAAATCCCCTGCAATAATCAAGGGAGTCGATAAGGAATCAATGACAAAACGTGAAAGTGCTTTAATCTCACTCTCCGGGTCTTTATTGTATGGTCTGGAATGAAAGTTAATGACGGTCAGTTTTTTGTCTCTGATATAGAAATTCAACAAAAAAGGTTCTCTATCTATGGTACTATCCAATTTGGTCAGTAACCATCCTCGATTCTTGATTTTGATGCGATGGGTCTTCCACAAAAAAGCATAGCGTTCGGTGGTATATTTAGGGCTATTGGTCGGATTGCTAATCGCATAATCCCATTTATGGCCCTTTCTGTTTAGAATGTCCCAAAGCTTTGCAACGGCTTGTGCCCCACCATACCCTGCAACGACTTCTTGAATAGCTAAAATATCGGTGTCCTTTACAATCTCAGCAATTTCGTTGAGTTCTTTGGCATTCTTTGTTTTACCAAAGTCTTTGATGTTCCAGGAAATCAGTTCGATTTCATCTTTTTGGGAAAAAGCAGATAACGAAACGACAAGCAGAAGCAAAAGAAGTATCCTTCTACACATTTTTGGATTGTTTTGGTCAACACTAAAATATACAAAACAACATTTTGGTTTTTACGAAAATCTGTAATCAAAGTGCTGAATTGATTCCTATTGAGCCGAATAAACGTTCCAATCGAAACCCCACGTTTGCTAAAGAAAAGGAGACCACCCTAGGGATAGCCTCCTTTCTAACTAAACTAAACATGAATTGCTAACTCAAACTCGTAGCATATTATTGCCATCCAGGATTTTGGGTCAATTCCCCATTGGGATACAGACCAATTTCACTGGGTGGGATAGGAAACAAATAGTTCTTATTCTCATCAAAAAGCCTGGGGCGCACACTTCCTTGATAGGGTTCAATAAACCCGTCTTCATTGACCCTTGCAAAATTTTGGTCAACGGCATTGGGATATCGGGTTCCATTAAATTTGGCGCCTAAAGGGGTCAGGGTCAACAATTGTCCTGCCTTCCATCGCATCAGATCGTCCCTACGGAAACCTTCACAGGCCAATTCTACCCTTCTTTCCCTTCGTATCTCATCTATAAGTACGGAAACCTGGGGTATCTCGGACAGACTGCCATCAAAATTCGAATCGGGATCACGTTCCAGGGTTGCTATTTGCATAGGGGGCATTCCAACCCGATTTCTAAGTAAGTTGATGGAGGCATCCAGGTCTGCCTGTTCCAGGGTTCCCAATTCCGCTTTGGCCTCGGCAAATATCAGATAGAGTTCCCCCAACCTAAACACCGGTGCTCCATCGTCCGCAGCACCGGGAACTTGAAGGGCCCTATCCAACTTACTGAACTTTCGTATGGCATAACCCGTATTGAAGAATTGATCGAAACGGGGGATCTGTTCATCGTTAAAATAGGCGATGGGGTCATTAAGAATGGGTACATCTATATTAAATATGGTTTGGTGCATCCTGGGGTCCCTATTGGCCATCTCATCCTCAATAAGGTCATAGTCCGTAGTGGGATCAAATAAGGGACTCAATGCAACCGGAAGTCCATCCGTACACAGGAAATCATCGGCCAGTGATTTGGAAATACCCGTCATTGCCTGTAATATGATAAACCGCTGTGACCAATGACCGCCCACGGCCTGACTGATATCATAATGTCTGGCCAGAATGGTTTCCGAACTCTCTCCCGGCGATCGTAAAGCGAAATAGTTGTAATAGTTCTCATTGATATCACCATCATTATGAAGGGCATACCCACCTTCATCCATAATGGTCAGGGAAGCCTCCACAGCTTCGTTCAGCAATTCCTCCCAGGATTCCGGAAGGCTGTGGTATTTTCTATACGTTCCTTCATATAGCGCCACCCGGGCTTTTAAGGCCAATGCGGCATATCGGTCAAGTGTTGTTTTATTCCCAATGTCCTGTGGTAAATTGGCCGCCGCAAAATCCAGATCGGCCATGATATTGGCAATCACTGTTGCACGTGGGTCACGTGGCCTGTAAATTTCTTCGGAGGTTTCGTCCAAAGCGGTATCATACCATGGTACGTCCCCATATTTTCTTACTTTGTCAAAATACAGGTACGCCCTAAAAAAACGTCCCACGGCGCTCCAGGTATTTTTTGCAGCATCGGATATCGGAGCTTCATCAATTTTTCCCAACATGAAGTTCACGGATCGTATCCTCGAAAAACTCCACCCCCCCCCTCCGTAAGTTGGGGGATTATCATTAATGGTGTTGGCCCCAAAGGCAAACAAATTGCCATCGCCCATTTGGTGCAAATTGTCACTATCATTGTCCGCATTCCAGATGAAATTCACAAAACCCCTGCCATCCCTCGGAAAATAGTCATAGAACTTATTTGAAAATATTTCAAAATCACTTTCATTGGTGAAAAAGTTATTTTCCGTAATTACACTATCCGGCTCAGTGTCCAGTACATCGCTGCATGAGGCGCATATCAACAATATAGCGATCCATAAATAGTTGTATATTTTCATTTGATTTAAAATTTAAATTAATGCTTGGTCAAAGGGTTATGTCAATCCCCAATGACACTGATCTACTAAAAGGATAGCTTTTCCCGGGACCCCAATCGTTGAATCCGTCGGGATTGGTTTCAGGATCAAAACCATCTATTATGTTCGCAAACTCAAACAGATTTTGCCCGGTCAAATAAATATTTGCCGAATTCAGGAATATTTTATCCAATACGGATTGGGGAAGCCTAAAGCCCAAGGTAAGCTGTCGCATTCTCAAATAGGAAAAGTCCTGTAAATACCTATCCGACACCGCATAGTTAAATCCACCTTGATTGCCCAAATATCTGGGCCAATACGCACCGCTGTTGTCCTCGGTCCAATAATCCAAATGACTTATTTGGGGTACTCCTCCCTCGTTGGGCCAGAATAAACCCCCACTTAATGCAAGGTCTCTTTTGCCCACACCTTGCATCAAAATATCCACATACACTCCTTTCCATTCCGCTCCCATGGTAATCCCAAAAGTGTACCTTGGCGTCGTATTTCCAATGACCCTTAAATCTCCCGGATCATCAACAGTGGAAAGACCATTGTCTATAATCCCATTGCCATCCTGATCCACGTACCAAACGTCCCCTCCTGCAATGGGCAAAGAAGTTCTGTTGGAGTAGTCCAGCCCGGAGGACTGGTACTCCGCGGCGGAATCAAAAAGGCCGTTGGTTTCATAGCCCCATATTTCGCCTATTTCCCTTCCCTCATAGAATTCATCCAAATTGCTCCCCAAACTTTTGGTAGGATTGTCAAATTTGGTGATCTCTCCCTGGGCATCTGCCAAGTTGAAGCCTATATTATAGCTGACCTCACCGATCCTGTCCCGCCAGTTCACCTCTACTTCCCATCCCCTGGTAACGGATTCAACCGCATTGGCCCTAGGGGCGGTAGTTCCCAAAGTAGCAGGAAGTGCAGCGGCTTCCGACAATTGATCGACCACCTCCCTTTCAAAATAATCAAACGTCAGGTTCAAACGGTTGTCAAAAAGTGAAGCATCCAATCCGTAATTTATGGATGTGGCCGTTTCCCATGTCAATGAACTGCTCACCAACGAAGGGGTCGCTAAAAAAACGGGACGTACACCACCCAAAATTGCCCTGGGCCTAAAGCTTCCCAAAGTGGGCAGATAGGGAAAGTTAAGCGCATTGATTCTATCGTCATCAACAGCTTGGTTGCCCAGCTGGCCATAGGACCATCGCAGTTTTAGGTTGGAGACCACAGGTTTAAGCGCTGCAAAAAAGTTCTCGTTGGATATACGCCATCCCATGGAAACCGATGGGAAAAAGCCCCAACGGTCATCTTCCGGAAAACGCGAAGAGGCATCGTAACGCCCATTGAACTCCAGAAGATATTTATCCTTATAGATGTAGTTCAGACGATAAAAATACCCTTGAATTGCCCAAATCGTACTTACTTCACCAGCTTGCGGCGCGCCTGTGGTCAAATCCAAACTAGGGATATCATCCGTTATCAAATTGGTGTTACTACTGCTTAAAAAACGATATTTCTTACGCTCTTCATTAAATCCCAAGGTGGCCTTAAAATAATGGTCATCCGCAAATGTTTTCTCGTATTCCCCGTATATATTGATGGCGTAATAGTCACTTTTTGCAGTATCCAAAAATAACTCCGTTGGTGTGGTATGAATGGTATTGAGGGAGTTGGGGGCATCTACCGGGCCGTTATACCGATCCACCCTTTTTTTATGTCGCTTTCTTTCTTGAAAGAAACCATTATAGGTGTATGCGCCGGATAGTTGCAGCCCATCAAAGGGTTTTATGGTCGTCCCCAGGGTAATCAGGTTGTCACTGCCATTGGTAATGTCCCTTCCGCCTTCACTCATAAGGGGAATAGGGGAGTCGGTAGCTGTTCCATCCGGATTGGTGATCGGTAAATTGACCGGCTTTCTGGTAAGATCGTGCCACAACGTACCGATGCCTTCATAATTGTACAGATTGTCCCTTTGGGTATTGGTATAAAGTGCATTGATATTGAACTGCAACCAATCGGTGGCATCAATGTCTATCCTGGTCCTTAAGTTATAACGGTCAAAACTGTCATTTCCATAGTTTAAAATTCCACTTTGATCCAACCATCCGGCAGAAACAAAATACGAAACTGCATCACCACTTCCGGACATGGACAGGTTGTTTTGAAACAGCGCACCCGTACCAATGACCTCATCAAACCAATCCGTATTTCCAAAATAGAGATAGCTATTGGGGTCGTTGGGATTTATTATTGCGGAAGGGTTGTTGTCCGGGTCGTTGAAATAGGCCCGTATTCCATCCCTGATAATGTTATCGGTTATGGGATTGCCCAGATTTCGCTGTTTCTCATCCTGAAGTTCCAGTTGTTGTACGGAATTTACCATCTTAGGAAAAATAGTGGGGGAATTCACGGAGTAATTCGAGGAAAATTGAATTCTGGGTTTTTGTCCCTTTTGCCCTCTTTTGGTGGTTATCAAAACCACCCCAAAAGCCCCCCTGGACCCATAAATTGCAGCTGATGCCGCATCCCTAAGGACGCTCACACTTTCAATCTCCGTTGGATTGATCAGGTTGGGATCCATGACGACCCCATCCACCAAAATCAAAGGGCCGCCACCATTGATGGCCGTAAACCCCCGGACGTTAAATGTAGCTCCCTGTCCTGCAGCACCGTCCGAAAAATTGATATTAAGGTTGGGAATCAACCCTTGCAACCCCTGTCCAGCATTGACTATTGGACGGCGCTGTAGCTTTTCACCGGCAACCTGAGATACTGCTCCGGTCAAGTTTGCCTTCTTTTGGGCACCATACCCGACCACGATGACCTCTTCCAAGCCGGCTATATCCTCAACAAGGGTTATGGTAATGTTGGATTGCCCGTTAAGGGGAAATTCCTGGGTAACAAAACCGATGTAGGAGACCTCCAAGATTGCATTTTCGTCTACCACGGAAATGCTAAAATTGCCGTCAAAATCTGACTGGACACCATTCTCGGTCCCTTTTTCCAGGATATTGGCCCCGGGCAAGGGAGATCCATTTTCATCGGCAACGGTGCCATTTACCTGAAATTGAATGTTACTATGGACGGGTGCAACCTTGATAACCGGTTTGGGTTTGGTGTCCTTTACCAAAATGATCTGTTGCCCCAGTACTTTGTAGACGACATCGGTACCCTTAAAAAGTTGGTTCAATACCTTGAATATCCGTTTGTTTTTGGCGCGTACGGAAACCAGGCGCTCTTGATCGATCACATTTGTATTCCCCAGGAACTTGAACTCACTCAGGGATTCAATTTTTTCCAGGACATCCATTACCGTAACGGATTCCATCTCAATGGTAATCTTTGTTGTCTGCGAATAGGTGTTCGCCTGTATCTTCAATAAAGATAAAACAACAAGCATAGTGGTTAGCTTCATCTTTAAGCATAGTGAGGAAGGGGTGTTGCACCCCGTCCAAAATTTGGGTTTTTTCATATTTTTGTAGTGTTTGGTGTTTCGTTTTTATAGCGGACCACTTTATGTAATCGGAAAATGTTGCCGCATTTTCCGATTTTTTGTAGCCCAATATGGTCTTCGAACCCGAAGACTGGTGGCTCGTATGTTTTACTTCATAGGCTTGTTGTTTTATTGATTACTGCTAATTAGTTTTTGGTACTGCATTTATTATTATATGATTTCCGTTTCTTTGATAAGAGAAGGGTTCACTGCTTTGAAAGGACATCATTACCTGATCGATGGACTCTATATCAAAAGTTGCAAAAAAACGGATGTTGTTGAGGTGGGGGTAGTTATTGGTTATGGTAACATCGTAATGCCTTTCCAGTACTTTCAAAATTTCTGAGAAGGTACGTATTTTGAACAACAGTTTCCCTTGGGTCCAGGCAATATACTCCTTGACATCAACCTCGTCTACGTGTATGGCTGCTTCTGAGATGTCCCAGGCTGCTTTTTGGTTGGGGGAAAGGATTGTGGAAACCGTTTTGTCAAAAACCGTACCTGTTTTGTATAGCCCTACGGCACCTTCGACCAGTACCGTATTGGCGGTGAAATCATCGCTATAACTGTTGACATTGAATTTGGTCCCCAAAGCTTGTATGTTGATATGGGCAGTCCTTACAATGAAAGCGCGTGAGGTGTCCCTGGCCACTTCAAAATAAGCCTCTCCGTTTAAGAATACCTGCCTATCGCCACTTTTCATAAATTGTACGGGATACTTTATCATGGAACCTGCATTCAAGTGCACTTTACTGCCATCTGACAGTAGCAACTGAAAGGTTTTGCCATTGGGTACGGCCAATGCATTGTATGTCAAGGACTCTTCCACATCTGCGGTGACCGTCCCGTTGTAACTGATCACCTTTCCCTGTTGTGTTCCTACCACTTGTCCGTTGTTGTCCCGTATTTTTTCATTGCCGTCTTCTTCAATGACCTTTACCTGGCCATCTGCAAGGGTAATGGTAATGACATTATCGGGCATCTCCGTAAGGGAAGGTTCCGTACTGCGTTGCCATACCAAAAAGTAGTAGCCCAGGCCAAGGATAAGGACAACAGCCGCAGCGACCCTGTACCAGGTGTTCCGCCTATTACCTTCAATTTGGTCAAAACTTTTTTGTTGCTTTAAAAATGCCAGATATTCAGCGTTCAAGTCAATTTCTTGAAAAGTCAGGTTGAGATCGTAGTAATCTTTGGCGTACTTTTTGAAAAACTCCTGATGCTCCTGCTTTTGCAATAATTCAAGTAGCTTTTCCGATTCCAGGTCGGTCAGGGAATTGGTAAAATATTTTCTTGTCAGTTTTTTCAATCCAACATTTTTTAATGTTCAATTCATAGTAAAGACGTAAACATTTTAGAAAACCCTTAAGAAAAGTTTAAAAAAAAATTAATATTTGTATCTATTTAGTAATGAAATTGCGCTATTTGTATGGATTGCGAAACGTTGCGGGAAAGGATACGTGCGGGTGACCGTAAGGCTTTTAGAAGCCTTTTTGATGATACCTATGATAGCTTATTGGCTTATACGACCACTTTTACGCATGACCGCGAAAGTGCAAAGGATATTGTGCAACAATGCTTTACCAATTTATGGGTGAAAAGGAACAATCTGGGCAAGGTTTCTTCCTTGAGAAAATATCTGTTCACCATGGCCCATAATCTATATATTGATCAATACAGAAAAGAACAATCGCGACATCAACTGTACGATGAATTAAAAATACAGGCCCTTTCTGATCGTGTGCATGAATCTGGGGCAGAGGCCAATAAAAGGACAAAAAAATTGATAGCGATAATTGAGGAATTGCCACCAAAATGTAAGGAGATTTTACTTTTAAATAAGCGGGAAGGGAAAAAGTACCATGAAATCGCGGCACAGTTGCAGATTTCAATTAAAACAGTGGAATCACAAATGCGTATAGCGTATAAAAAAATACGTGAAGGATTCAGCAAAGCCCCGCTTTTCCTTTTTTTCAATAGATTTTCGGTTAAAATTTTAAAGCACGGATGCTAACGGTTATTCAGCCGTATTAGGATACCTTGGCGATTTTTTACCCTAGCGGGGTTGGCCCGGAACAAATCAAAGTAGTATCCGAAAGTTGGGATACATTCCGACGGTTCTCCCTTTGTTGGGACCCACGTTGGTTTAGATGGAGTTCAGTTTACGGTCCCTCCACACCCGATAGTTTAAAAACCCACGCATATTTACTGGTTGGGTTGCCCCGGATTTTTTCCGGGACCTAGAATATGAATCCAACCACTATCAACTAAGATACCTCCTGTTTCAAATATTATGGAACCCATTGGAGAACGCGTAGTAACTTGAGTTTGGTAAAGCGCAGTTTCCGCTTGGGCTTCCACTTTCTCGAGCACTTCAACTCTATTGGTTGCTTGACGTATCCAATCTGAAACCAAATTCCATCCTGGTTCTTCTTGATTTATTAAATCACTCAATGACCTCATTTTCACGTCTTGACCAAATCCTATATAACCTGAAATTAAAAGAAATGCTGCGATTTTATAAATGGACATAAATATTGAAAATCCTTTATTCAAACCCTTGGTTTTAAAATAAATTTGGAATGATCACATTAAATAGCAAATGGTATAAAATAACCCCTGCCAAAATTCCGATGGCAAAGGCCCTCCAGTTTTTTTTCTTTTTGTTATCCATTTTATGATTTTTTCAATTTCTCAATTACTTTGTCAAACCGACTATCCATACACATGCTTAAGTCCGTTGTCATAAATTTCCCGTCTAAAAATAGACTAAAAATGGTTGCAGGGCTTGGTGCATTTTGGGCTTCTTCCATAGTCTTGAGTTTGATGACCTTTAAGCGTAGATTTCGTTTTTGCGCAGTCTCCACCAAGGAGTTTTTAGCGTGAAATTCCGCAAAAGGACATCGGTTCGAATAATAGACAACAATTCCTTCTTTGTCCGGGCATTCGCCACTTATAACGGATGCATTGAATTTAGGCCGTTCGGAACGGTCACTGAATTTTAATGCCAACAAACTGAAACCACTTGTAATCTTTTCCACTTCTTCAAATCCCTGTCGCAATAGCCATTTGGTATCACTCATAAAATGGAATTTTTTTGTCCCGACAACGGTTACCAATCCGTTCCTATCCTGTTCTTTTGCATCTTCAATTGCCGATTGCAAAAGTGCTTTACCGTATCCGTTTTTCTTGTATTTCCCTGAAACCCAAAAACAGTTAACGTTTAAATAATTGGGTGCTTTTATGGGGACCCAGGCATTTTCAGCCGGTCCGTATTCAATAAAAACCTTGGCCCTTTCATCAAGCCGCCTAAAGACGTATCCATTGTCGAACTCCTTTTTGAGCCAATCTTTCTTGGCTTGATAACTGTCTGAGCACTTCTTGTCCGAAAAGGCACAACAAATGTGCTCCGAAGCAATGTTTTCCGTGTTTAGTTCAATAAAGTTGTTCATTTTCCGTAGTATTCAAATCGACCCAAATACGCCTACTGGACCCATAATTGAAGGCATGGCATTGGTACTATAAAAATAATTGATATGCGTAATTTAATGAAGCCGGAAGTGCTACAAAACGGAAAGTTTTAGATCAAACCTATTGGCCAATCAATTCCCGTTAATCATTAATTTTTCGGGACTGGAAAGGACTGCGGGCTAACCAACAAGGATAGGAAACCTTGAGCATTGTAAAGGGAATACCTATTAAAGCACTGTGATGTTCAATATGTAAAACACTCAAATTCAGTACTTCCCGTCTACCGTTTGCTATAAAATGGTAGGGTTTGATTTTTTTGGCACCCCGTTTTTTATGTGCCGCAAAAGGTCTGGTACCGTGCATCAAAACCTGCGGGGATTTGTTGAAATTGTAGCCCATCGGGATGATTGTCGTAAGGTTTCGAGAGTAGGCCCAGCAATTGGTTAAAGGGTGCCATATCGCCTTTAACGGCGGCTTCCAGAGCATCTTCTACCCAATGGTTACGTGGGATAACCTTGGGGTTTAGTTTGTTCATCAGTTCCAAGCTTGGCGTTTTATCCTGGTCCCTGAGATGTTCATTTTTCCATTTTTGCATCCAACCGTTAAATTCCTCTGAGTTAAAAAGGGATTCATCCGGTTCTTTATCTTGTTGTAAGGCCAAAAATACTTGTGTATAATCGGAGCTGTTGGTTTCCATTAATGAGAGCAGTCCATCCACCAAGTCTTTATCGTTGTCCTTGGGATTCAAAATACCTAGCTTTCCACACATCATGTTGTACCATTTTTCGGTAAATGTCTGCTGAAATCCTTCGATAACTTCCTTGGCCAGATCCACGGCTTTTTTCTGGTTTTCCGAAATCAAGGGCAAGAGGGCGCTGGCAAAGATCGCTAAGTTCCAATGGGCAATATAGGATTGATTGCCAAAGGCGTAGCGGCCTTGGGTATCAATTGAACTAAAAACGGTCCTTGGGTTGTAGGAATTCATAAAAGCACATGGGCCATAGTCAATGGTCTCGCCGGCAATACTCATGTTGTCGGTATTCATCACCCCGTGGATAAATCCAACCCGCATCCAATGGACAACCAGGTCGATCTGTCTGTGCATAACGGCCTTTAGCAGTTCAAGGGACGGATTGTCCACATCCGTTAGTTCCGGATAGTGCCTTTGGATGGTGTAGGTGGTGAACGCTTGTAAATCTTCCGTAGAACAAAAATTACGGGCGTACTCAAAGGTGCCCACACGGATATGGCTAGCTGCCGTTCGTGTTAGCACGGCACCGTTGTGCGGCGTTCCACGAAAAACCTGTTCTCCGGTCGAAACTACGGACAGGCTCCGGGTGGTGGGTATGCCCAAATGGTGTATGGACTCACTAATCAGGTATTCGCGCAGCATGGAATACAGGGTTGCCCGGCCATCACCACGCCGGGAGTATGGTGTTTGCCCCGAACCCTTTAATTGGATGTCGAATCTTTTGCCCGTAGCGTCAAGCTGTTCGCCCAATAAAATGGCCCTGCCATCGCCCAACATGGTAAAATGGCCAAATTGGTGCCCGGCATATGCCTGCGCCAAAGGTTTGGCACCATCAGGTATCTGGTTCCCTGAAAAATAACCGACACTATTTTCCTTATCATCATTTAAAAATCCGAGGCCCAAATCATTCGCCAACCTTTCATTAAAACATACCATTTCCGGCTTTGCGACCGGCACGGGTCGTTGAAGGCTAAAAAAAACCGCTGGTAACCCTGCATAGGTATTCTCTAACCGCCAATCCTGTTTCTTGATGTCTGTGAGCATATATCGTCAACGTATTAATACGAATGTAATTCAGAACTTCTTAGGCGCCAATCCATAACACAAGCTTTGGGGTAAGGCCATTATCATGGGTTTCTTTTCGGTGTATGACAAACCGGTAACATTGGTCTTCCGATGGACTTTCCTTTTTTGCCGTCCTGTCTTTTTATAGCAAATTTACTAATGTCATTGTCGTTTTTCAACTGCCCCTGGCAGCCCAGTTAAAAAATGCGCGGGTTCGCGGTGCTAGATTTTTTTAGGTGGGAGGCAATTTTGTTCCAAAGAGCAAAGAAGGATGATCGTTGATTTTTGGCTTGGAATTGGAAAGAATCAGTTACCATACTTAGCTTTCCATTCCTTTACTATTGCCGGTAATTCCTCACCATCTGCCACAAATAGCAGCGAAGCGGAGTTCATGCAATACCGCAGTCCTGTTGGTGCTGGACCATCATTGAATACATGGCCCAGATGGGAACCACTTCCACTATCAACTACTTCCGTACGGACCATGCCGTGACTTCTGTCGACAATCTCTTTGACGGCATTTTCATCAATTGGTTTGTAAAAGCTAGGCCATCCCGTACCCGATCTATACTTGTGCTCGGAACTGAATAAGGGTTGGCCGGTGGCCGCCGAGTAATAGGTTCCCTTTTTCTTGTTATCCCAATAGGCTCCGGAAAAAGCATATTCCGTACCCTGCTGGCGCAGTATGTAAAATTGCTCATCCGAAAGCATCTTCTTCCACTCCTCATCCGTCTTTTGAATGGGGTAGGGGTAATTTTCGTCTTTTGAATCGGATTTTGTCTGGCTAGCCACAGTGATATAGGACAGGCTAAGAAGTGAAATAAGCGATAACCTCATAGTTTTTTCTTTTTCTTTAGCGAAATGGAAGGATAACCCTTTTTTTGGTAAAATTATGGATTACCAATGGAATTGTATGGTACCCCTTTTCATAGGTCGCCTTGATACGTAATACCTAACACAACCTTGATTTTGAGGTTACCCACCCTCTTAAATTCCCGGGCAAGGTTCAATTTTAGGGACATTGGAAAGTAGCATACGTACGGCATTCCATTTCTTCACAACAGCCGTAGCAATCCATCCATTGTATTTTGGTAAAAAATAGTGGTAAAGGTCAAACGCCAAATGTTTGTTAAATCACACTTTTTTACTTCTAGAGGATATTCCTAATCTCTACATTTACCAACCATTTAGTTAATCCGTATGGTTAGTATTGCTTTTTTATCAGTTACTATGCTTGAGGTGCCTTGCCAACAAAACCATTCAGGACCATAACCATAGGATAGGTATCAAAAATCCAAAACATAATCCATCCACTCCCTACAATTGCTATGAAAAAAAATCAACGAACTATTTCGCTTTCGAGACTATCCTTGATCACTGTATTGTTTCTTCAATGGTCATCCTTGCATGCCCAACAGGAATTTACCCTTAGCGGGACGGTAACCGATGAAGCAACCGGCGAAACGGTACTGGGTGCCAGTATTGCCGTGCCCAATTTAAAAACGGGTGTCGTTACCAATGAATATGGCTTTTTTTCCCTCACATTGCCCAGTGGCACACACAACCTAATCATAAGTTATTTGGGGTATTCGACCATAAGCAGGGAAATTACCTTGAATCAAAATACAAAGTTGAACTTTACCATGGTTGAGGAAGCCAACCAACTGGATGAAGTGGTGGTTGTGCAGAATGCGGAAAAAAATAATATTCGAACCCCGCAGATGAGTGTGAACAAACTTACTTCCAAAACCATCAAAAAAATTCCGACCGTTTTAGGCGAACCCGATGTTATCCGTTCCATTCTGCTGTTACCGGGGGTGAGCAATGCGGGAGAAGGCGCCTCGGGTTTTAACGTTAGGGGCGGTAGTGCGGACCAAAACCTGATCCTGCTGGATGAAGCCATTGTTTTTAACACCTCCCATTTGTTTGGCTTCTTTTCGGTATTCAATACCGATGCCATAAAGGACCTCAATCTTTATAAGGGTGGAATTCCCGCACGCTATGGGGGTCGACTCTCCTCCGTATTGGACATTTACCAAAGGGAAGGCAATAACAAAGAGTTTAAAATGAATGGCGGTATTGGGGTCATTTCCAGTAAATTGCTTTTGGAAGGGCCTATAGTAAAGGATAGAGGGTCTTTTCTTCTTGCGGGAAGGTCTTCTTACGCCCATCTTTTCCTACAGGCAGCTGGGGAAGAGAACCTGGCCTCCTTTTATGATTTAAACACAAAAATCAGTTATAAACTCAATGATAACAATAGCCTTTTCCTGTCCGGTTATTTTGGAAGGGACAACTTTCAGATTAGTGATAGCTTTGTGAATACGTATGGAAACTCGGTAGCTAATCTGCGTTGGAACCATCTTTTCTCAGAAAAACTATTTTCCAACCTTTCCCTAATCTACTCGGATTATTACTATGGTTTGGAATTGGATGTCAGGGGTTTTGAATGGGAATCGCATATTATCAATTTCAACCTCAAATACGACTTAAAGCACTACCTATCCAAGCGTATTACCCTGGACTACGGCATCAACAATATTTATTACCGTTTTAGACCAGGTGAAATTCGACCCAATAGCGAGAATTCAGGCATTAATGAGGAAGAGTTTACCAATACCTACGGTAATGAATTTGCCGTGTATATTGATGCGGATCACAAAATATCGGATAGGCTTTCGTTACGGTATGGCCTTAGATGGAGCTATTTTAACCGCTTGGGCCAAGACGAATTCAACGTTTATGAAAATGACACCCCGGTGCTTTACAATGAGGAATTTCAAATCTACCAAAGTGCAGACCCCATAAGGGTGGATCGTTTTGACCGCAGTGAAAGCCTGGCCGAGTTTACCAATTTCGAGCCCCGTTTTGCCCTGTCCTATCTTTTGAACGACAATACCTCAGTAAAGTTGAGCTACAACCGTATGGCGCAATACCTACATTTAATAACAAACACCAATTCCCCCACGCCCTTGGATGTTTGGGCACCCAGCGGTCCGTATATAGAACCTCAGACGTTAGATCAATATGCGGTGGGATATTATAAGGATTTTGCCAACCAGGAATATAGTTTGGAGGTGGAGGCATTCTATAAGGAGATTGATAATCGAATTGATTTCATTGACGGGGCGGACATTATTGCCAATGAAGAAATTGAAACCGTTCTATTGAACGGCGAAGCCAGGGCCTATGGATTGGAAGTGCTCCTACGTAAAAACCGGGGACGATTGAACGGCTGGATTGCCTACACCCTATCCAAATCCGAACAGCGCACCCCTGGAAGAACACCAAATGAACCGGGAATCAATAATGGGGAATGGTACAATGCCCTTTTTGATAGGCCCCATGACGTAGCGGTGAACGCATCGTACACCTTTAATGATAAATGGGCCATGAATGCCAATTTTATTTACCAAACGGGCATCCCGACCAACCTGCCCATAGGCCAAGTGGAACAATTGGGATTGACCGTTCCCATTTATGGCGGACGAAATCAAAGCCGACTCACGGATTATCATCGACTGGATCTCTCGGTCACCTTGACACCGCGAAAGAACAAGAATCGAAAATGGCAATCGGAATGGGTGTTTGGCTTCTATAATATCTACAATAGACGCAATGCAGCTTCTTACTCGTTTGAAGAAAACAGGGAGACGGGACAGAATGAAGCCATACGGACATCGATATTTGGTATTGTCCCCGCCATCAGTTACAATTTTAAATTTTGATTCATGAAAAAGATTTTCCATTTAGTGGCCTTGACCCTTGTTTTGACGAGTTGCGAAGATGTAGTGGATTTGGATACGCCAACCGGCGAGGTCCGTTTGAATATTGATGCCCACTTTAGGGTCTATACCCAAGAAGTACCAGTGAGGGCTGTGGGACAAGTGGTCATCACGGAAACCGTTAACTTTTTTGAGGAAAACATCCCTACCGTCAGTGGAGCGAACGTCACCATGACGGAACGGGGGACAGGTGTGGTCCATATTTTTGAGGAAACCGAGCAAGGTTCGGGAGTATACCAAGCGGACAATCTCAATTTTCTGAACAATTTTGAAGAGACCTTTGATTTTAGTGTGGCAGTGGAGGGTCAATTGTACTCGGCAACTGCCCAAACCATACCAACAGCACCCATAATCAATATTGAACAGGGGGATCTGGAAATTTTTGGTGAGGAAGATCTGGAAATTATTGTAACCCTATCGGATAATCCGGACCGTAGGGACTTCTATCTTTTTGATTTTGGATTTGCCCTTTATACCCCATTGGATGATCAATTTTTTGATGGAAACAATTTTGAGTTTTCCTTTTTGTACACTGAAGACGATGAAGTGGGCCTCCAACCTGGAGATGTGATAACGGTGACCAGTGATGGGATAGACGAACAGTTTTTTAACTATATGGAATTGTTATTGGAACAAGCCGATGGTGGTGGCGCAATTTTTAGCAGTCCACCGGCCACGGTCCGCGGCAATATTGTCAATCAAACCGATATGGGGAATTTTGCCTTTGGTTATTTTCGTGTTTCCGAAGCAATTGCCCAAGACTATACTGTTCTGGAAGACTGATTTTTGTTGGCGGTCTGGACGGGATGGCCACCTCACCTCTGGCTCGGTGTCGGCCAAAGGGGGTGGGCCTGCCAAAGGGTCTTTTTTCGGGCTCACCGCGCTGCTCACCTTTTAACAAAGTTTAGCGTTTCGGAAGTTACTATTGATAAGTAATCAATCTTTAAACTGACTTTTACTTAAAGAAACTCCCCTACATGGTGTCATCCTACTCATAGTACGTAACCGTCACGCTCCCGCTTCCACCACAACTATAACAAGGGTGGCCGGAACCGTAGGCCGGAACCGTCCTTTTGTAAATGTCCCTGGTCAACATCCCCGAACCGTTGCAAGTTTCACAGCGCACGTTTACGGTTACTTCCCTCTTCTTTTTTTTCTTCCTAAAAAACATTTTTTCAATATCTATGATTTCATAAATACCACCACAAAGGGTGTTCCAAAATCGATTCTCTTTAATAAACTCCCCCGAGGGTGAAATACTTTTCATCTTACCATCGCCTGAAACTGGTACCCTTCACCATTTTTATTCACCATCACGGCGACACCCCCCTGCGGTCTCCACCCATCTTTGATAAGGTCGTTTACTTCCTCTATGAATCGGCTAGGTAACTCTTCTATTACTACTGTGTACTCCATTTTGCTTTGATTTTGATTATTCGTATTTTATGGTGAATGTTAAATGTAGCTTGACATAATACCCGTTATCGTCCCACCCCTTTTTTTAATTTTTTCCGTTCCCGTCCCGCGCCCCTTCTGGAAAAGGCCCCCTTTTGTGGCCACCGCACCAGAAATTATCACGTTAACAATCTTAAGAAGCCTTTAACGTCCCTGTAGGGCTACTTACAGTTTTTCAAACTCCGGAACGGAACCGCTTCCAATCCGTAAGCGGAAATCTTCCGGTGTTCCTACAGTATCAGGATTGCTTTCTCTCATCTTCATTTATGATTGTGACACGGATTTCTTCTCCCGGGGGGCCAAAATTTGGTTCTTGATACTTTCTATCTGTTCTGCATAAGTACCGACTGGGTCAATCATTTTCAGATTATATCCCTTTATAATTTTTCCAGCTTCATAGTAGAAGCTTTTGATGGAATCGGCCTCGCCCTGGTACCCCAAATAGGTTACGTCTCCCTTTTTGATACCAAACCGTCTTTCAAGGGAATCTATGGTGCTTTCAAAGTCCTTGATGGAATCGGACAATATCTTGAAGTGGTTTTCAAAGAAAACCTTTTCCCTTTCATAAACATCCAGGATTACGTTGCTCCTTGTCTTTTGAAGGAACTCGATTTCGGCCTGTTTGGTGGCAACGATATAGTCCTTTAGTCTAAGCTGCTCGTCCTTTAGTTTGATCTGTTCTGAGTGCATGTTCCACCCAAGGACGCCTATTGCGGGAATGCCCAAAATGGTAATGAAGTCCCTTATGGCCTTTAACGATTTTCTTAGGTTTTTCATTTTCATTCGTTTTTTTGTTGTATTCCGTAACCGGGTATCCCCCGATGTTCCTAAAAAATTCAATCATCTTTAGAACCTTCCGCATTTGGTTCTTGCTTGTTCTTTAGTGCCGTAGTTATTATATGATACATCAGGGCCCCCGAAACAAAATCAACCAGTCTTTTATTTTCGTGCCCGGCTACACTATCGTTAAGGGCCTGGGTCATTTTGCCATTGTAAAATAGACTGTCCCTGTTTTGGGCCGATATCGAATCCCTTAACTCTGAGATATAGCCTTCGAAGAATTCCTGCTCAAGGTTGTACTTTTCCAATATGATATCGCTTTGAAATAGTTTCATGGCTTCAATTTGAGCATTCTTCACGTTCAATTGTTCTTCTTTGAGCTTTATCTGTTCCTTTTTTAGGTTCATCTGCTCTTGGTGCATGTCCCAGCCCAAAGCCCCTATCGCTGGTATACCCAAAATGGCAATGATGTCCCTTATGGCCCTTAAAATTTTTCTGAACCTTTTCATTATCATTCGGTTTTTTGTTTCATTCCGTAACCCGATATCCTCCGGTGTTCCTACAGAACATAATGGTTCGATTCATGAGTAAGAATCATTTGGGTTGTTGCCATCTTTATCAACATCCTTGATTTCCAAACCAGTTATATTGCCTTTTTGATACCAAGCAAATAAAGATATACTCTGATTCAAAAGTTCTTCCAGTTGAGATTCAAAGATTTGTTTGATTTGATCGTCCGTAAAGCCAGCCTTCTTTAAATTATCGATTTGTTCCGACATCGCTTCTGCCCGTATTTTGGCAATTTCCGCCCTTTCCTTTCGATTCGGGATATAGTGTTTGAGGAATCCCAACATGGCAATAACAACTGATGCTGGCGCGATTAGCTCCACCCATCCAGGTGAATTATACTGTATTGATTCTATTTCCAATGAAACAATATTCGTAGTGAAAATATCTCTTTTCAACATCGAGAATTCAAGATATTCAAATGGTCTAAGTTTTGTTCTTTTCCTCAGAAGTTCTTTAACTTTCTCTGGAAGGAATGCAGTACCCCAGGCTATAATTTCCAATTTTCTCAACAAACTTGATAAACTGCGAGTTGTCCATCCTTTATCAATATAAATACGAAGTATTTTGAGCTCTATTTCCGTATTATCAGACAGTTCAGTTTTTTTTGTTGACATAGTTTTTCATTTTTCCAAATCCTCTAATTATTCCAAATAATACAGCCCATCGTCCTCCGGTTCCCCGGTGTCCACACAGATTTCCCCGTCCCTATTCAAAAGGACACCATGGCCCTTGGTGCGCCACTCATCGTATATTTTATCAAGGGCCGATATGGGGAACTTCCTCAGGTGCCTTTGCACCTCGATGTCGAATGCGTCAACGTGTGTTTTCGCCATGGCAAAATATCCTTTGTTAAACTTAAAAATATCGTGCCGAAAACTCTAGTTTAAAACCGTAAAGTTTTTTGGGAAGAGGTCAGTATCAATAGAGAATTTCAAAATGCTGTGAAACTTAATCACTTTTTCATGTAATTCTGACATCAATGTAGAATTACATGCCTTTAAAAATCCAACAACTGATTAACTTTCATTTCAAAAGCTTCTGCTATAGCTTTTAGAGTTGAAATGGTAGTGTTGATTTGCCCTCTTTCAATGGCGTTGATTTGACTTCGGGAGACATTGGAGGTATAGGAAAGTTCATAGGTGGAAAGTTTTTTTTCTTCACGAAGTGTTCTTATTCTTTTGCCAAGAGCCTTTAAGTATTTATCATCCCTGATTTTCGTCATGGGAACAAAGTCCCAATTTTTGATTA
The DNA here is from genome assembly GCA_028281025.1 of Croceivirga sp. Classification (GTDB taxonomy): domain Bacteria; phylum Bacteroidota; class Bacteroidia; order Flavobacteriales; family Flavobacteriaceae; genus Croceivirga. Next base: position 19,646 of record JANQKR010000018.1, on the reverse strand, counting down.
CATTTATAGTCCTATATATAGGACTATTTGTATGTTTGATTTTAAAGACATTCCAAATTCTTCAAATTGGATAAATGAAACTTACGGATCCAAGGAGGTTCTAGCTAATCGTTTGGACAAAGGAATCGAAATGCTTTTTTATGTTGAGGAAAACTCTTTTGAGAGAATAGAAATTCAGAACGTGGTCGCTGCTTTACGGCAAATCGTGGTAATCTTAAGAAAAAAGAATTAGCTCTTTAAAACTCTTAAAGTTGGACTAAATCCTGAGCTATCTTTTCTACGATGTTTCGCGGAACTCCCAACTCAGTAGCGATTTCTGACCATCTTGGAATTACATTATGTACATCCTCCAAAATCCCTTTAGGATTCTTAATGGCAAACTCTTCGGCCACCACAAGAATATCTTTTAAGCCAATTTCGGTACGCCTTCCATTGATGGAAAGTGCTCTTGAAGTCGCTTTAAAAGTTATCAATGGGTTTAGAGCATAGGTTATGTCATAGGCTGAGCCCAAACTCCAATTGTCCTTATCCCTATTGTAGATAAAGCTATGGTTCTTTAAATGATCATCCACATTCCGAAAGATCAAATTGAAAACCATACGCTTGAAAAGTTGCTGTATATCTTTATGGGGTACCCCGAGACTCAATGCTACCCGAAAAACATTTTCGTAGGACGAATTTTCGGGTTGACTTTTAAAATCCCAGCCCGTTAGCCCCGTAACGGTAAGTACGTGTTGTTTTTCTCCGTTCTGTCTATCGTAACGTAAGGTTGCAAAGTGCTTGTTTTCAATCAATTTAGAGGACATCATGTCAATGCCTGCTTCTTGGGCTAATAGATAATAGGCATATTCCACGACTTCTTTATTGTAACCTTCACTATCATCCAAATGAAGCTTCACCAAATAATGGTTGTAGTCATTAGTAACAACTCGGTCTCCTGCAATGATTTCTCCCGTTTCCTTGTGCTCTGAAATCAATATTTTGGGCCGTGCCCCTCCTGCCGACGTTCCGATTTTAAACACATTAAGCAAAGCCAGTTCGTTCAGGTTTTCACCTGTAGTATCTTCTTTGAGTTTGAGTACTTTTTCCAATACTTGAATCACTTCATCCAGATTGATTTGAGAGGACGTTGGGAGTTCTTTAATGGGTTGATACTCCAAAGCACCCATACCGCGGTCAGCCACATAGGCCAATTGTTCCAGAGGAGTAATTTTTTGAATACCCCTTGCATCCAGCCATTCTTGAAAAATGATATTGCCAAAAGCATCGGGAAGGGAATCGGCTATCATAGGGGGTAAACCTTGAAAGGTATCACCTTGGTATTCCTTAAAAACTTGTACTGATTTCGTTCGCTTGAAAATAAAAGGGAATAATTTAGAGTATTCACCAGAGTCCAAAAAATCAGGGTTGTATTGAAAGAACGATTTTTGGCTGTCCAAATCATACCCAAGTTTTCCCAACTCGGTTCTAAATGCTAGCACATTGATGACCTTGTCCCTTGCCATAATCAGTATAATGATGTAACATCGTCCGTTGCTGTGAACTGATCTAGAGCGTTATAGATGGCAGTCAATAACCCAAAATGATTGGCTATTTTTAAGATGTTATCGAGCGTTGCATTTTTACCGTTCTCAATATTTTGTATTGTAGTAGGGGAAACATCCAAGGCCTTTGCCAGTTCATCACGGGACAAATCATTGGCTTTACGGTGCTGTTGACAAACCAAACCGATTCGGTCTTTCACTTCCTTTATGGTACGAATATCAATTACCATTATATTGACTAATTATAATCAAATATACTATTATTTACCAATATAATGGTGTATTTTAAAGATAACTCTAAAGAAAATAGACTTCTTGAATATGGTATTCGGCTCAATATTTAGTGTTTTTTGAGCCAAATAGAACTCCTAATCGGCTCACGGGTTTCATTTTTAGCGAGCAAAAGAGGTTTTTGCGCTGCAAGTCCTGTATCCTTACCCCAAAACCTTGCCCTTGTATCCTTTTCGATTTTTGTAGTGTTCAAATAAGCGTACTGGCCGGGCCTTTGGACGGGAAGCAAAAATCAGGTAGGGCGCACTGCTAAAATAGCGGGAATCCAAGTCCCAAAAATTTGGTTGTTATCCCATACTGGTATTTTTTAACCCTCGTGTGGAGCTTTCCCTTTCTTCTTTCGACAACAATGGGCCATGTGTATTTCATCGAAAAAATGGAAAAGTGCAAATATAATTTTAACATTTCCGTTTTTCTGTTGAACCATACCAACCGACCTAACCATATGCTCAGATTTACTTTTTTAAGCTTTTTGTTGCTTACTGTGACCTTCGTTAATGGTCAGGCATTAAATGGCACATATTCCATAGGCAGTGACGTTACCGATGATTATGCCACTTTGGAACTCGCGGTAGATGCACTCACAACCAACGGAATAGATGGTCCTGTAACCTTTGGAATCCGATCGGGGACCTATACCGTTTCCCAGTTGCAAATACCAACAATAAATGGCGCATCAGTCACTAATACCATACGGTTTCAGCCGTTGGATTCGAGCGGATCGGTAGTGCTTCAGTCGGCTACATACGTCATTGAAATCTACAGATCCGATTATTTGACGTTTGACGGTCTGACATTTGAAATAACGGCAGATAACGGACAGAGCATTGGTTTGCAGGTCAAGGGCTCAACAAACATCGCTATTACGAATTGCCTATTCACTGCAATGTTTGAGGGAACTTTTTTCCCCAATGTTCGCGAGTCATTTATAAGCCTTCAATATCTTTCGGTCTTTAGTCCTGCCGGTTACACCAATTATGCTGTAGCGGATGTCCTAATTGAAAACAACACTTTTAGAAATGGAAATGGGGCCATCTATAGTACCGGCAGAAACACCGCTAGAAATAGCAATATTGAAATAATTGACAATGTTTTTGAAGGAAAATCTGCAAATGACATTCGCATATATCTTACAAACGACATTGCCATTAAAAACAACACCTTCACGGGAGAAAGAACAGCGGATGCGCTTGACTTCAGGAATATTGAAAGTCAATTTGAATTCAGCGGCAACAAGCAAAATGTGGATGCATCAAACAATTCACCACTTTACATTAGTGATTGTGAAATGGATATCATGGCACCCATGATATTCAAGAATAATTTCTTCAGTTCTTCACGCTATATCACAATACTGAGATCCAGTAACCTCAATATTTGGAACAATAGCTTTTACTATGGTTCCAATTACTACATCATGCGGTTAGAACAAAACTTGCGGAACATTGATATGGTCAACAATATTTTTCGAGCCAATGGCAGTCGTCTACTTTATTTCAGTGGTGACATTGACTTCAATGAATTCAACATGGATCATAACTGTTACCATACCCCGGATAATGCCAACGAATTCGATCATGGAAGTTCGAGCTACGATTTCGAAAACTGGAAAACCAATACCGGACTGGATGCCAAAAGTATTCTGGCGGAACCAAACTTTGTCTCATCCGGTGACTTGCATTTAGAGAACGACGTACTAATAAATGGTAAGGGCAAAGTATTGCCCGATGTTGTTTTTGACATCGATGGCGAACCTCGCGATATCAATACCCCGGACATAGGCGCTGATGAGTTTGATTTGGACCAAAGCTCATTGACAGATATAGGGTTAACCTCAATATCCTATCAAGATGATAATCCCTGTAATTTATTGGATCCCATTCAAGTTCTGATTACCAACAACAGTACATTTCCAATTACCCAATTTGATTTGGACTGGTGGCTCAACAATTCCGCTATGGGTACCACAACGATTAATCAAACCATTGAAGCAAATAGTTCCATTACCATAGAAGTGGGGAACTATCCTTTTGCAGCGAATACAACGTACAACCTTCGATTTCTGATCAGCTCACCCAATGGGGAAAGTGATGATGATCTTTCAAACAATGAACTGTCCCAAGATTACACCCATTTTAATGATTTGAAAATTTATCAGGAAAAAGACGCTGGTTGTTCGAATACGTACACCTTATATGTTAAAAACCAACCTGGAGCGACCATATCTTGGTCCACAGGTGAAACCACAAATTTTATAACAACTTCTACCCAAGGCACTTATTCTGTAACGGTTGTCAGTGCAAGCGGATGCAGTTTGACCAGCCAAATCGATTTGAACGAATAACGCCATCAACCTACCACAAAAATGAAATACACTTTTACATATTTTCTTTTGTTCCTATCGATGGTTATTTCGGCCCAGATCAACAGCTTGGGACAATTTAACGATCAAAGGGATCACCGCTTACAGCGCTTTTTCCAATCCGAAAAACATAATGAAGGTATTTTAGTTTCAGGAAAAATGTCAAACACGGATTCTGAAATTCCCGTTTTATTGAAACTTGACAACAATGGCGAAGTTCTTTGGTCCACAGCATCCTGTTTGGAGAAAACGCTACATCATCTTCAGGGCTTTTCGTTCATCATTTCTAAGGATGGTTTTGTTTATGCAACGGCAAATTTTTCCACGAAAGCAATTTCTTCTATCAACAATACATATCTATCCAATTTTTACAAAATTGACCCTGTCAATGGGGATATTATTTGGACAATCGAGGATATTTCACACGACAAACCCGATTACCTTCAAGTGGGGTTCTCCAATCATTTCATGGATGTGAGTTCATCAAAAATTGTTTTTGCATTATCCTATGATGTATACGAAGGCTATATAATCGATAAGGATACGGGGCAACTATTGGAGACCTTCGAAAAGGACTTTATCGACCGGGGAAGTACCAACATAATTACGGATGCTTATCAAAACTTTATTTATGCGGAAGGAAATACCCTCTATAAGTGCAATCAAACGGATTTGGATGCCATCCTTTGGCAATCCAATCTCAGTGATATCTCGGAAATAGAAAAAATCTATGAGGATAAGTTTGGCAATCTATTTGTTTTCAGTACTTCAGGTTATCTAAAAAAAATAGACCCGGTCCTAGGAAATGAAGTTTGGAGTGTACGAGCTAGTATATATGGTGATGCTTTACTGGATATTTTGGAAACCAACGAGTTCTTTTATTTGGCCTTTAAATATCGGGGAAGTAGTCATTACGTTTCTTCCAAAGTCAATAAAACAAATGGTTCGCTTGAATGGGAAGCCTTTGAAACGATAGATTCGGTCACAGCAAACAACCCTGGTGCAAGTGGTCATTCCGGAGCCAATTCCATAGATTTGGATTGCAATGGAGATGTATTCTTATCCGGAGAATATGCGGTGGACGCCACGGGTAAACTAGCCATGGGACTGATGAAAATAAACGGCAATGATGGAAGTAAACTGGCCGATGTGATTGTTGACCTGGATATAGAGGATGATGACTCTGAAAAAGGATTTTTTGCCGGTTTATTTGAGGACAAAGCCCTTTTTATTGGTAGCAGTCAGATTCATGGAACCTATGAGGAGCTTAGGTCAAAATCCATCATAGTGGAATCGGACACCAACCTCAACATCATTGAACAGAAGAATGTCCAAAGTGGTTATAAGTATGCCTCAGAAGTAAAACAAGTGGTTACCGGATCAAACAGCACCTATTTATTACTTCAAAATGGTGCCGATGTTGATATCGTTAAGCAGGACGAAAACGGCAATACTGTTTGGACTTCTACCTTGAATCAAAATTTGTTTTCGCAAGCGGACTATATGGCTGTTGGTGACAACTTCGCATATGTAACGACTAGAGAGGTTTCTAGAGAGGATACGGAACTTTATTTGTACCAAATAGCAACGGCAGATGGTGCGTTTATGAATAAGGTTTTGGTGTATACCTCTTATTCCGATGCTGCGCAAACCTATGAACTTGAGGTTGACAGTGATAGTGCCTATCTGTATTACAGTGATTTTCCATATGATACGGGATCTACTGTTTTAGTGATTCACAAGTGGTCGGGCGGACCTATTTCAGACCCAAGCTATCAAAATGTCAATGAAATATATCAAGACAAAAAAGATGAGGACTTGGTCATAAACTATGGGGAAGATCTCTTTTTGCTTGACAATTCCAAAATACATCCCATTAATAAAAACACCTTGGTAGTGGATTCGAATTACCAGGCTGGCGATCTCTATTTTTATGAGACGAGAAACTCATTACAGAACGACAGTATCATTTACACTTTTGGTAGCGGAGTCTATTCTGGAAAGCAGTACATACAGAAATATGATTTGGCCCAAAGAATCCTTATCTGGCAACAGAGTTATGACAGCGACGGAACGGTGAAAAAACTAGCACTGGGAGAGGATGGTTATTTGTATGCCATGGGAACAACCGATGGTGTCTCCAATCTTATGAAATTATCGGACACAACCGGTCTACAAGTGTGGAACAATGATTTTGACTGGTCAACGGATGTTGCGCATGAGAAAGAACTTAGCTTTAAATATGACTCCACAGAGAGTCAAATCAAACGCTATTTTGAAGCACTAAAAGACAACGATGATACCTCTCTCAACCTTACTATTTTCGACATCTTTGGAAACATAGTTAGTGAAGAATCTGACGAAACCGTCTTGGACAGTGTAGACGATTACCTCTTCTCGGTAAATGCGGATGGTTCGTTATTGATAGGCGGGACACAAACTGAAAATTGTGTTTCAAATTCCGTTGGAATTCTAATGTCAATGGAAGGATTGAATACCTCGCCATCTGATGAAGACAATGACGGGATCCCCGATGATGTGGACAATTGTCCCAGCATTCCAAATCCCAATCAAGAAGATGAAGATAATGATGGTATTGGCGACGCCTGTGAAACCGCAGATGCTATCGAAATCAATATAGAATCACAAAATATTTCCTGCTTTGGATCAAGTGACGGATACATCCAGACGGACGCAAGAGGCGGTACGGCTCCCTTAACTTACGAATTACGCGATGGGACTGGAACAAATATCATTGTTGCATCCCAAACGAGTGCCATTTTTGAAAATCTATCTGCCGGCAGTTATGTTGTAAAAGTCCAGGATGCCGTAGGGCAAATGATACTTGGGGATATAACAACCATTGCAGAGCCTGCTCCCATTGTTGTAGAAGGAGTTGTTACAGAAGTTAGCTGTAGAGGGGTTTCGAATGGTCGTATAGAGATCATTGCTTCCGGAGGTACCGGAGTATATCTTTATGGCCTTGATGCTGACCCAGCCACTTACACACAAGAAAATACAATTGGTAACCTAGGAGCTGGATTTTATTCCATTTATGTAATGGACTCTGCAGGTTGTCTCGAAACAATTAATGTTGTCCTCACCGAACCAGATGATACGGATCTTAACAATGATGGTATTGGAGACAGTTGCCAAGATGATCTTGACGGAGACGGCGTGGTAAACTCTTTGGATCAATGCCCGAACACTCCAATTGGCACCGTCGTTGATGCTACTGGATGCGAAAAGTTCACATTGCCCAATGACAATTTCAGGCTACAGATTACCGGAGAAACCTGTGCATCGAGCAATAACGGGAGTATTTTGCTGACCGCAATCGAAAATTTGAATTATACAGCTACCCTTGGTCTTCAGGGCAACGTATTGAAGAGTAAAGACTTTGTGACCTTCACAAGTTTTCAAGAATTGGCGGCCGGTCGATATGACGTTTGTATTTCAATGGTTGAAGAACCAGAATTTGAGCGATGTTTTTCCATTGAAATAACCGAGCCCGAACCGTTGGAAGTTGTTTCCAAAGTGGATACTTCCGGCAAGTTTTTTACCTTAAGAATGAGTGGAGGGACAAGTTATACCATAGTGTTGAACGGTCAGACAACCGTTACCACGGAAAAAGAAATCACTTTCCCTATTTCAGCTATCGAAAACCAGATAGTGGTAAAAACGGATAAAGATTGCCAAGGTGTTTTTTCAGACTCCTTTGTTGTGGGAGTTTCCAGGATTATGGCATATCCCAATCCAGTTGAGAATGGAGAGGTCACGGTAATCATTCCAAAAGAACTAAACAAAAAACCGCTTATTACTATTTATACTAGTTCAGGTCAGCGAGTATATGAACGTTCTATTGAGAACGAGCAAAATTCAATACAAATCAACGTCAGCCCATTGACTTCAGGTATTTATACCCTGAAAATTGAGACAGCATCACAAACGGACTTCCAAAGAATAATTGTCAAGTAATACCCTGCTATCATGAGATATTTCCAATTGATTTTTGCAATATTGGTTTTTGGTTTTCTGACTTCCTGTGGAGGTTCGACCGACCCATTGCCAGAAGAAGGGGAAATCATTGAAGACCCAGTGTCGGCAACATTGGTTTTTCCTGAAAACAATACCGAGTGCCAAGAAGGAATCATCATTGACGAATTACGGAGCAGGGTTACTTTTCAATGGCTGGCATCAGAGCATACGGACAGCTACGAAGTTCATTTAAAAAATTTGAATGATGATACGGAATCCTTGCATGACAGCAATACAAATGAAGCGTCCATTATATTGGAGCGCGGCACCCCTTACAACTGGTATGTATTATCCAAATCCGACAATAGTAATAATGTCGCGGAAAGTGAAACTTGGCAGTTTTATAATGCTGGCCTTGGACAGGTAAGCCATGCTCCTTTTCCCGCGGGTTTATTGAATCCCACCAATGGTGAAACGATTGAAATTACAAATGGCACTACCACTTTGAACTGGGAGGCATCCGATATTGATAATGATATTGTCCAATTCGAAGTTCTTTTTGGTACCACAAATCCCCCGACGGAAATTGCAGGGACAACAAGTTCCAGTGAATTAAGTGTAAACCTCGATTCTGGTACCACTTATTTTTGGTTCGTAAGGACCATTGATAGTAACAACAACCTTTCCGAATCCGATATTTTTAGTTTCCGGGCAAACTAAATATTCAAGCATATGGTAAATCCCTTATCGGTGATTTGGTCCGTATTCTTATACCGTTGAATTGTCTTCTCTTTTAGAGAACAAAGAAAGTGGATGTAAAACCTTTTTTATGTTTAGCCTCAATTTTGGTTGGGGTTGGAAAGCCTTTTTAGGCTAGATTGAAGGTTTTTGCAACAGGTCAACTAAAAGTACTTTAAAGTTTTCTTTTGTGAATTATTGACCTAAGACTACTATCTTATAATTCCATTAAATAACCTTTTCAAATGACTTGCGAAGAAAATGCTGAATACCTTTTTAATATTATTCAAAGGTTTCACTTATTCATCTTTTAAGGGAGTTTTTTAGGAACGGAAAAAATAAAAGTGCAGAACTGGACCCGAAGCAAACATAGCATCATATCAATTGAAAGCCAGCAAAACCAGATTTTGCGCTGCAAGTCCCAAATCCTTACCCCAAAACTTTGCGCTCAGATCCTTTTCGATTTTTGTAGTGTTCCGACAGCTAAGCGTACTTGCCCAGCCTATGGACGGGATGGCCACCTCACCGCTGGCTCGGTGTCGGCCCAAAGGGTGGGCCTGCAACAATCCAAACCCTTTAACCAACTTCGTTGGTATGTATTTTTTAGTTTCTCAACTTCCAAAAGCCAGCTTTTGTATTTCGAAACTAAAAAACCCCTCACTTGCGTGAAGGGTTTTGCTTCCTTGCGGTCTGGACGGGACTCGAACCTTACCTATTTAAGCCTTATAAAATCAGTCCTTGTTAGAATTTCACACATCATTGTTGACGATTTGTGAACTTATTATATGATAAATTTTATGTCAAAATAACTTTACCTGTAAATATATGATTTATAGCGTGTCAAAACAATATTAATCCATATACATTGAGAGTATTTTATAACTAAAAATGATTTGAAATTGCTTTATTCCCAGAATTAGAAACGATTTTATTGAAAATCCTCTAAATAGACATTAAATATCATACCGTTTCCCATGCTCTTTATACATACAATATAAAATAGGCAAACTGTTAGGTATTCCAAAAAAACCTTCTGTATCTTTAGGGGAATGGTTTCAAGAAATTGGCTATTTTATCGCCTGTGTGACCTTTATTCCGTCAAAATAATTTCCGTTCTGTAACCCAATAATCAAAGCCCTTTGGAAATCCGTTTGGTTTTTGGTCATGGAAATGTGCATTTCTTTTATATTCTTTCTTCCAACTGTTAAGTTCGCTATTATCATATTGGGATTTAACCTTAAGAAATGGGACAATCATACAATTTATTAATTTAGAATAAAACTAAATAATATTGAGCTAAAAGGATTTTTGGGTGAGCAAAAACTTGAAAACATAAATGAAAAATTTATTATCTTTCAAAATAATCCCACTCTTATAGATTATCATTCTTTTTTTGCAAAGTTTCCCCTGATTGCACCCGTTTCATAATCCATTTTCCTTGGCAAATGGAGGAGCGAGGAACCGTTTGTATACCTTAAAGTCATAATAGTTTTTTACTTACTATTTGATAAGATTTTTCGTATTTGTTTGTTTTTTTTAAGATTTTTACTAAACAAATTCCCTAACCAATTGGAAAATATTGATACAATCATTATCGATGACAGTGAAAGGAGCATTGCACTGTTAAGCCATTATCTTGAAAAATACTGTCCTGATATCAGCATTAAAGCGACCTGCACAAGCTTTGAAGAAGGTATTGCTACCATTAACAAAATAGAGCCCGATCTTATCTTTTTGGATGTTCTATTGGACAATCGAATCTGTTTTGAACTGTTGGATATCATTAATCATGGCAATACCCATATCATATTTATATCGGCCCATGAAAAATACGCGATCAAAGCCATTAAATACTCGCCCATAGACTATTTGTTAAAGCCTTTTAGTATTGAAGAATTGGTCATGGCGGTAAAAAGGGCCAATGAGAGCATTCAAGCAAAAAAAGAGGACTGCCCTGACCAAAAGAGCCATCAATTTATAGGAATCCATTCAGGAATGGAAATTGTCCTAATCAAGATCGAAGAGATCATGTTCTGCAAGTCAGAGGCAAGCTATACCAATTTTGTTCTAAAGGGAGCAAAAAAAATTGTGGCCACAAAAAACATTGGGTACTACGAAGGGATATTGCCCAAAGACCGCTTCTGTAGGATCCACCATAAATACATCGTGAACCTTGATTTTATAAAAAATATATATCGATCCGATGGGTACTACTGTCAATTGGTCAACGAAAAGATACTCTCCATATCCCGTCGCAGGCAAGAAAAATTGGAGACGATGCTCCACATGAAAAAAGGTTGACCATTTAGAGGGCTCGCGTTCGGGCAACTTCAAAGGCTCATTGACCCACATTAATCAATTGGATGCCATTTCCATATTTTTTCTCCATTAACCAGATATTTTGCTATTAGACCACTTATAAAATGGCCTAAGAGTAAGACCATACTTGTTAATAATTTTAACATTCGAGAATTCACTATCTCTTATCGAGAGCACTTTCCCTGAATTTGATAATCATTTTTTATAGGGTTTGAAGACCGTTTCCTTGTTTGGTTCTTTCAAGGGAACGGTTTTGAACAAAAATTATCAAATATCAAAAAGACATGATAGCTAAACACCTTAAACCATTGACCATTCTTGGGGCATGTCTGTTTGTTGCCATGGGGTGTTCCGATGCTGGAATTGGAACACCCGTGCCAAGCGGTTTTGCACACACCGAGTTTTTTACACCAAAAACGGCAAAGCGCACAATCCTTACGTGCGTTGTCTTTTGTCTTGTGTTTGCTGCCTTTTCACAGGACAACAAGGCCTTATTGAAATCGACCCTGACCAGTGTGGGGTCGAGCTCACTCATGGCCAATGGCGAAAATAAAACCTATACCATACTGCAGAGCATCGGGCAATTGGGAATCGTGGGGGGCGTCACAAAAGAGAATATCTCGGTACAACAGGGATTTCTTACACGCCATGGTTGGACCATAAACCATGGATCTGTCGGCCCCAAGCCTTTGATGGCCCCCATAATCTACCCCAATCCCGTTTCCAAAATACTGAACATAGCCTTTGCCGAAAGAACCGACGGAAGCATATCCGTAGGTGTTTTCGATATGTCGGGCAGATTGGTCCTTTCAAAGGGGTACGGAACAAGCAATGACGTAACCCTAAATATGGAACATTTACAGGAGGCCACCTATCTGTTACAGATCAGGTCAGGCGGCCATATATGGGGAAGGGAAATCATCAAAATGAACAAATAGCCAAGAATGGTGAAAATCTCCTGGCTCCACATCATGGTATATATGTGCTATTTTCTGGTATCCGTTGGTTATGGTCAACGTATTTATGTTGAAGCCGGGTTCTCTGGGGCATCGTTTAAGAATTTTGAAAACCGTTTGGGCGAGCACACTTTAACAAACAGGTATTCAAGGCCACAGGAACCTGGTTTTAGTATGGGGGTATTGTTTGACCATTTCAGGGAGACCATCTGGTTGGATGCGGGATTGCAGTACAACAATTACCATATAAACACAAGTGTCCTGAACGCTGGTTCAAGTTTGCCCCTATCATATGACTTCTCCTTTTTTTCGTTGAGAGCGGGGGCACACCTTAAAATTGCCGATTTCTCACAGGTCAGGCTTAGGGTCCATGGCCATATTTCACACGGCTGGCTTACCCAGGGCACAAGAAGATCTGGCAATACGTTTGTCGATCTTTTGGAGGATGGACATTTTTATGACACGCTCTTGAGTCATCATTTTGGTGGAAGCGTGGAGTTTGACATTATGAGGAACATGGCACTCTATCTATTATATGACATCAAGGGCAGTTTCAATAAAAATGATCCTATCGATGAATCATACCGCGTAAAGGTAATGGCCCTTAGCATTGGATTACAGTTTGATTTAAAATACTATTGATGCCAACAAGAAACCTGAACATACCGATACTGATCTTGGTTCTTGCCTGCACCAAACTGCTGCACGCCCAAACCCCTGGCATCAATTATCAGGCTTTGATTCTCAATACCGAGGAACTGGAAGTGCCCGGAAGAAATATTCCGCAAAACCAAGTGCCCTTGGCATCCGAGGAAGTCTATTTCCGTTTTAGCGTTACGGGAGATCCGACCACGGATTTTAAACAATACTACTTGGAAGAGCAATTGGCCACGACCGACGAAAATGGCCTCGTATCGCTTATTGTAGGCGAGGGACTTCCCATTGTTTCATCATTCGACGCCATTGTCTGGGATGGTACCCCAAAGTACCTCAATATTGAAATTGATATTGTAAAGAACGGCGAGGGCTTCATTTTTCTGGATTCCCAAAAAATACTGTACCTGCCCCAATCCGGTACCGGCGGCACAACAGCCGTATCCAACGGTATTGGCAAAAACGGTACCGATATAGTATTGGGAGGCCCACTGACACAGCCCACAACAATAACGGTATCGCCCACCAACAGCCTTTCCATAAACGGTCTTGGCATAGGTAATCCAATCGAAGACGATCTTCTTTTGGTAAACAGGGGGACGGGGGCATTAAAACGGATGAAGACTTCCTCCCTTGTCCATGCAGAGGAAAAGAGAATCATTGCTGGCAATGGGCAGACCCGATTTTCACCACCATTGCCCATTGGCAATCCCTATAAGATCAACGTCTATAGAAATGGTGTCAGGATCGATTTTACGGTCATTGATAGCTCCACATTGGAACTGGAACACGGAGTGATATGTTACCAAGACGATGAGATACGAATAGTACAGTTCAATTAATAAATAAAACAACCGACCATTGGAAAATATAGAGACAGTAATAATCGATGACAGTGAAAAGAGCATTTCACAATTAAGTGGTTATCTTGAAAACCACTGCCCCAACATTACCATTAAGGCAACTTGTACAAGTTTTAAGGAGGGCGTTGCTGCCATCAACAAAATCGAGCCCGACCTTATTTTTTTGCGTGTCGTACTGAATGGCAAACCTTGTTTTGAATTGTTGGATATCATCAATTACGGTGATTCCCATATCATATTTATATCGGCCCATGAAAAATATGCCATAGAGGCCATTAAATATGCCCCTATAGACTATCTGTTGAGCCCCTTTAATGTAGAGCAATTGGTAATGGCGGTGAACAGGGGCATTAAAAGTATCCATAAAAAGCGGGATGGTATTTCAGATCAGAAGAGCCGACAATTTATAGGCATCCATTCGGGAATGGAAATCATCCTGCTCAAGATCAAAGAAATCATGTTCTGCAAGTCAGAGGCCAGTTATACCAGTTTTGTTTTAAAGGGGGCAAAAAAAATAATCGCAACAAAAAACATTGGGTATTACGAGGGGATATTGCCCAAAGACCGTTTTTGCAGGATTCACCACAAATATATCGTGAACCTTGATTTTGTGAAGAACATATACCGTTCCGATGGGTACTACTGCCAATTGGTGAACGAAAAAGTACTTTCCATATCCCGCCGTAAACAAGAAAAACTGGAAAGGATGCTCCATTTGAAAAAAGATTGATTTTCCGGGAATGGCACCAAAGTGATGGAATACAGATCCAATCAATAACTATAAAACGAATTATTAAATAAACTTCAAATCTTAAAATCATGAAAAAACGTAATCTTACAATGTTAAAAACAAGCTGTATTGCCTTTGTCCTTTTGGGTATGGCAACAATGCGTGCACAATCCACGACCGATGTGGCCAGAGGGGCCACGGCCGTAAAGGTGATCGACAACAAGGGTACCATCAAGTACTTTCAATCGAACAACGGCATTACCCAAATCGTGAACACCACCAGCGATGTTACGACCACAACCTGGCAATTGGGGGGTGAGCTTACCGATGCCACCAATATCACAACGGGCACCAATGAACTGAAGATTACCCTGAACGATGGTACCAATCAGGGCACCTTTGTCATTGACGGTATCGTACAGGAAACAGGTACGGCCGCTGACGGTACTACCATCGGCACATCGGGCTATACCTTGTTGGTCCGTGATGAGGCCACGGGTCAGGTCAGGAACCTTTTGGCAACATCCCTGATAAGCGGTATCAGGGTGGAGCACACCCAAGCCGCGGATGCAACCGCGAATGTGGACATTACCGTCACGGGGCTGCCCATATTGAACGCGGCTACGACAGCGGCAAAACTGTACGTCTATAGAAACGGTGCCAAATTAAGGTTCGGTACCGATTTTAGCGTTACCGCAGATACGGTGACCATAACGTATGATGCCGCTGACCTGCCGATGTACTCGGGGGATGTTGTGGAAATCCAGTACGTTAAATAGTCAAGGTTGAAAAAAACGGTATTACTTCTGGCTTGGGTTTGGGCCGGACTGTGTTTTGTGCACGGCATCTCGGCCCAAACCATTAAGGCCATTGATGAAAAGGGAACGTTTCACCCCATCAATTGGTCGCTGAGTGGCAATGACATCCATAACAATAACACGGGCAATGTCGGTATTGGCACGAACGTGCCCAACAACACTTTGGAAATCACACAGGGCACCAATGGAAATTCCGGGTTGCGACTGACCAATTTGACTAGTGCCTCCCTATTGGGCACCGATGCGAACGGTGATATCATAACGGCAAACCCCGCATTGGGAACCATAGCGACCAGTAGTTACCTCGGTTATGACACAGGTGGAAACCTTGTTTTGGGTTCAGTTGCCGATACGGGCACTTTTTGGTCATTGAACGGGAACAGCAATGCAACAAGTGCCCATTTTTTGGGTACGACCAATGACATACGGTTTTCAATTGTCTCGAACAACACCTCCATGCTCGAAGTGGGCCGAAGACAGACATTGGGGCTATTTGACGGCAGTAGTACGGGACTGTTCCCCTATGACCAGCCCAATGCCTCGGTCGCTTATATCAGGGGTACTGCGGGTGCTTCGGCCCTACAATTCGAGTCGTCAAGTGCCCTATTTTACAAGCCCATTTTTTTTACCGATGGCGATGGCAACTTTATGATGAGGGGTTCCAGTGCCCAAACCGATTTTTTTGAACTGGGCAGTGCAGGGGCCCTCAATGATGGAAGCCTTATTTTCAGCATTGGTGATGACGGTAATGAACCCATGATCTTTAGAAAGTTCAATTACACCACGCAGACCTATGTTGAAATGCTGCGGATGCAGGGCACGGGCCTGAACGACAACGTAAGAACGGGGATCAACGTGAACGGCAATATACCGAATTCGACCTTACAGGTAAACGGATCCACTTCCTATGCTATCACCACGACCACGGCTAACCTTGTGCTGACCGAAGACCATCATACCATTGTGCTGGGCGGCAACCATACGTTGACCCTGCCCAACGCCAATACCTGCCAAGGACGGATCTATATCATTAAAAACCCTACCGATAACGCCACCATTATCTCGGGCTATACCAATTTGAACGGAACCAGCGTTTCCACTGTAAACGATAATACAGTGCTTTGGTTGCAGAGCGATGGTACCAACTGGCAACAGATTTCAGAGGGCAACAAAGGGTACGAGAAAATAGTGATCTGGGCCGAAGAAAGGACCCAAATAGGCAACGGCGGCACCCAGGAATGGAGTTTTGGCCATAGTGATAATGGGTTTATCGGCATTCCCCTACCGGAAGATTGGGAGGCCTACGCCGTAAGTTGTCATGTGGACAATACCGTCAACGCCTTTGGTTCGGTAACCATTGCCGTGGGCGATATTCCGGCGAACAATACGTTCACGGAACTTTTTCGGTTTACGGCATCCGGTGGCAGCAACGACAACTTGGTGTTCCACCAACTCTTGGCAAGCACGGTAAATATTAATGCGGGTACCACCCTTAGCTTTAGGACCATAAACAACAACCAGGACTTGGAAGGTGCCAGGGTCGCCGTATGGCTCAGAAGAAAGCCTTGATTCCAGGGTTGGAATTTATGGCCCATCTTGAACAAATGAACAAACGATTGAAGACAACACTCATTATGGTCGGAACAATAGCCCTCTTTATCTGTGGTTATGTGTACCGATCATTGGGCAACCCCTACCCAAGATTCCATTTGATCGGAACGGATTATATGGAACACAGTGGCGAATTGTACGCTTTGAACGAAAAACAAAAAGAACCCTACTATCTGATCAAAAGGTACAGGTATTCCAAAGACGTTTTGGTCATTGGCTTTGGTGGAGAGGTTACAAGAACAGACGACTTTTATGCGCTGGGAATCGCCGATAAGAACAAAAAGGAGGTCTTGCCGCCAAGGTTTGAATTCATTTATGCCCTAAAAGACCATAAAACAAAAGAAGTCTATCTAAAATGCATGCCCTACAAATACAATGGCACTTATGATGGATACGAATATTATAAAATAGAAAACAACATTGCCATTCCCATAACAGGGAAAAAACATTATTAACTTGAGTTAAATTATTTGGAATGGAAGAAATCAAATTGTACGGAGCCGACTGGTGTCCCGATTGCCGAAGGGCCAAAACATACCTTAAAGATAACAAAATAGAATATACGTTTATCGATGTCGATCTCAATGAGCAGGCCACCAAAAAAGTGGAGTCCATCAACAATGGAAAACGTATTATCCCGACACTGATCATAAATGGAAAGTCCCATACCAATCCAAACAATGACCGTTTAGCAGCGATCCTTGGTATAAACGAAGGGTACCGTATTGTGTTATATGGCGCTGATTGGTGTCCCGATTGCCGAAAATCAAAAGCCTTTCTAAATGACAGTAAGGTCAATTACCAATACATTGATATAGAAGAAAACGAATGGGCCATCCCCATCATAACCAAGATAAACAACGGCAAAAGAAAGATACCGACCATCATCATAAATGATGATATCATATTGGTAGAGCCCGAAAACGAAGAACTACGAAAAGTACTTCATCTGGATGAAGTAAAAGAGGAAAAAATCTATGATACCATAATCGTTGGTGGGGGTGCGGCAGGACTCACTACATCAATCTACGCACAAAGAGATCGGTTTAATACGCTCATTCTGGAAAAGAAAACCATAGGCGGCAATGCCTTTTTGACTGAAAAAATAGAGAATTATCCAGGATTCACTTCCATTTCGGGTCCCGCTCTAATGGATAAAATGGAAGAGCAATGCAGAACGTATGGCGCGACCATAAAAACAGGGGAAGATGTCGTGGCCATAGACAAGGAAAAAGAGGTGTTTAAGGTAAGAACAAAGACCAAGACCTATTCTGGAAAATCGATAGTGTTGTCCACAGGCTCAACATACAAGCAATTGGGCATTCCCGGAGAACATGACCTAATCGGTTCAGGCGTACATTTTTGTGCCACCTGTGACGGGGCTTTTTACCGCAACAAGGACATCATTGTCATTGGCGGAGGCAATTCGGCCCTGGAAGAGGGCATCTTTCTCGCAAGCTTTTGCAAAAGCGTAAAAATTGTACATAGGAGCCCTAGGTTTTCGGCCTCCGAAACGTATGTGGAAAAATTGGATGGGATCAATAATGTTTCCTCTTATATGAACAAAACCTCCCTGGAATTTTTGGCCGATGAAAACGGAATGTTCAAAGCCCTGAGGGTAGCGGACAACGACACCAAAGAAGAGGAATTGATAGAAGCAGACGGCGTTTTCATTTTTATAGGCCTTATACCCAATACCAAAGCCTTTGAAAAAGTTGTTGAACTGAATGAAAAGGGTTTTATCAAAACTACGGGCTTGGCACAGACCTCAAAGGAAGGTGTTTTTGCCGCAGGTGATTGTAGGGAAGGTGCCATAGCCCAAGTGGCCTCAGCAACGGGCGAAGGGGTTTTGGCAAGTTATGGCATCAGGGGCTATCTAAAATAGAGGGATAATGCCGTCATTTCAATAAAAAGGGAAAAATATTAAATGATTCCCTGTAATGGTAGCAATATGTCACATCGTAGTAGTCGAAATGCTGACAAAAGCATCTCGACTGTGCCTGTTATTCGGGCTGGCCGCTTCTTCTTACCCAAAAAACAAATAAAAAGAAATTTCAGCATTTTCAAAGCATTTGGAATCGTATAGGCACGTTCCAACAAATGAAAAGGATATCGATCGAATGAACATCTTTTCATCCAATGAATTTCTGGTAAACTTCATTCTTGAGGTCATGGAACAGTACGACTATCCGAAAGACAGCGACCATCCCTTTGACTTCATTTCGTATTGGTACTGTATATGCCTGCTCATGCTCCCCGATCAGGAAAAAGCAAAAAATGTCACACTGGCCCTGGCCCATCGCCTCCTTAAATCGGAACATAAAGATCTGTGGCAATTTAGGCGGATTTTGGAGTTCATCGACAAGATAGAATATCACCCCCTAAAGGAAGAAATTGAAAATCATTTATAGTCCCGCTAACAAAGACATCTTTTGGTAGTGTTTGCTGTCTTGGGCTTTTCGAAGTGTCGAAGTACGGCCAATGGATGGTAAGAACGAGATAAAAAGAGCGTGTCAAATACAGTATTTTATCGCCTCTATAGATGATGGTTCTTCACATCAAATTTTGGGAACTCAAGATGAGTTCTATTATAAGATAGCGTGTAGGCATCATCAGCAATGAACAGGGTATTCACCATCATCCGGCCTGTGTGCTTGTTTCTGTCCTCAAAGATTTGGATATGGGAAATCAGAACCTGCTTTTCAAAACCGTTGCCCGAGACATACCCATCAGTACTTAATAATCACGTATTCTTATGCCCTAATGATATCCGTAATTTCCC
>JANQKR010000036.1 GCA_028281025.1 Croceivirga sp. | reverse complement strand
GGTACCGATATATATTCGGTGGCCATCGATCCCAATGGCACCCTTTCAAAACCCATCAACCTCGGGCCAAAGGTCAATACCAGGGGCCGGGAGTCCTTTCCCTTTGTTACCGACCGCCATGAACTGTATTTTTCTTCGGACGGACATTTTGGGCTGGGAGGCTATGATGTGTTCCATATCGACCTGAAGAAAGACGATGGACAATTGGTGAACGTGGGCACCCCGATCAATGGCCCCTACGACGATTACGCCTTTACATTGGACAATGCCACCAAGCGGGGTATTTTCAGCTCCAACCGTTCCGGAACGGACAACATATATGGTCTGTTGGAGACCAAGCCCATAGAGGACCTGTTCCATACAAGGATACAGGGCATTGTGACGGACAACAATACGGGAGAACCCATTGGGGGGGCAAAGGTGTTGTTGATCGGTATCGGTGAGGAAGTCCTCTTGACCGCCAATACCAATGACAATGGGGAATATACCCTAAAAGCGGACAAGCACCGGGCGTTCAAGGTAAAAGTGGAAAAAAGGGACTATCGCACCACGGGCAGGTTCTTCAAAAGAATAGTGGCCAGTGGCGATACCGATTTTCAACTGGACAAAAACCGGATCGAGTTGGCAGCGCTATTGGATTTTAAAAACATCTATTTTGACTACAACAGCTCTTATCTAAGAAAAGAGGCCAAGGGAATCTTGGACACCATAGCCCAAGCACTGATGGCCATTCCCAACCTAAAGCAAATAGAGGTCAACTCCCATGCGGACAGCAGGGGAACCAAAAAATATAATATCTGGCTCTCGGAGCGAAGAGCCAAAAGAGTGGTCGATTATTTGGTGGGCAAGGGAATCGATCCCAAAAGAATACAAGGGGTCGCCCATGGTGAAGAACGGTTGGTCAATGATTGTAGTGACAATGTTCATTGCCCCGAAAATTCACATCAATTGAACAGAAGGACAGAATTTATCATCAAATAGGACGGATCTGGGTTTAAAAAGCTAAAATGAACAACGGATACCTGAGCAAAAACATTAAAAAACAAAACATCATGAACAGTTCTTTAACAAAAGAAACCATGGGAAAACAGGATAAAAACCTTGATCGGGAAATCATAGACCTGGTGGGCGTTCAAAAGCTGTTCGTTCCATTAGGAGGTACAATACCCCCCGGCAAGGCCAAAAGAGTGCCCGTAAAAAAAAACAACGGCAAGACTGGCGAAACAGCCGAGGTATTTAAAATTCTGAACATAGAAAACTATCCGATAAACACGGTACGAATCTTTGGCGAAAAAAACAGTCTTGTTTATGAGACCGAAGGCTATGACAATGATAACAACGTGTTCAAGGGCAAGTCACAGGGCAATGTCGATGTTCCCGAAAATATGACCCTTGAAGAGGGGATTTACCATTTTGTGGTCCAATATATGGATTCGGAAGTTTCCAAAACCACATCAGGCTACCTTATTATAAATGGAGAATAAGCCAATTATAAATGGAGAATGTAGAAATAAGGGTTAAAAGTGAACAGTAAAAATAACTCGTGTGTATTCGTATAATTCGTGTCTTGAAAAAGTTCAGAGTTCAGAATTTAGAAAGATAACAGGATCAACAAAAAACGAAAAACCAGCAACAAAACCACCACCATTGAGCTTGAATATTGAACATTACGAGTTTATTGCAAAATATGCCTATGGCGTGCCCATGGGGCATATCAGCACATCGTTCCAAGATCGGGAAGCAGTGGACCTAAAAAGGGAATTATGTGACTTTCTTGGGGTCCGTTGTGATTTTGAAATGATCAAAAAATCATATGAGCTCGGATTGTTCGGTGTCAATGACCATTTTAAGAATGATTGGAGGTGTGTTGCCTATGGGGTGGCCGTCAATGCATATTATTACTGCCGTGTCCACTCCCATAAGATCAGTGGTGCAACAATACGCAAGTTACATAGAAAGGCCCTCTATGTCTGTATGGGATGCGCCTTTGACAATAAAAACTGCATCTATCCCTTGGGCGGTGCATTGAGCTTGCCGAAATGTGCCAAGGGTGTTTTGTGGTGGCTGAAATATTACACATTGTACAAGGGGTATGCGGTGTCTCCATCCCGATTTGAAATGGAGGAATAGGTTTGGGCCTCCATTTTTAACGGGAGCAATAATAAGCGTACCCCTTTTATAGATAAAGCGATGAACCAATATGATGGATCCATCTTGGGGTCCACCATAATTTATAACGGATTGGATAACACTAAAAACAAACAACATGACCATGAAAATATTTTTTATAGACGACAACCCCATTGAACGAATGAAGTTCCAACGCATTATGGACAACCTTAAAACAAAACATTCGTATGAGATATACAATGATGGCATGAGCGCACTGGATGCCCTGCTAAAGGCCGTTGACCCGCCCAACCTGGTCCTTGTGGACCTGAACATGCCCGCAATGGACGGGGTGGAATTCATAAGCTGTGCCAAAGCGGATGAACGGTTTCATTACACCCCCTTTGTTATACTGTCCTCTTCCGGATATCAAGGTGATGTCGGCGAGAGTTACGGGGTCGGTGCAGTGGGATATATTGAAAAACCTGTCGATTTCGCGGACTATAAAAACCTGATACGAACAATCTTGGAATATTGGGGATCGGACGCTTTCATTTTTGCCCAACCCATTACCACAAGAACGAAAATGGATATTGAAACCGATGTGAGACGAGAAATCTAGAATTATGGGTTAAAAGTGAACAATAAACACCTTGTAAGTGGATATGGGAGCTTAAAAGGTGTGAAAAGAACAAAATCCCATAGTAATCTATTGAATAACCCAAATCTTAAAAAAGATGAACAAATTGAACAAATTGAAAACAGCAATCCTTTTGACAACGGTATTGCTTACGGGAATGTTATTCACTTCTTGCAGTAATGATGATGATAGCAGCGAACCGTCCATAGTGGGGACCTGGCTACAGGTTTCCGGGGTAAATGAAACCTTTAGGGACAATGTATCGGAAGGCAGGACCAATGAGACCATCGATGCCGATAATTTCATCAGGGTGACCCTTAATGCAGATGGTACCTTTACTGAATTCTATTCAGAATCCTATAATGGTGAGGTAAAGACAACTACTGACAAAGGTACATACGTTACCAATGGAAATATGCTTTCCTTGACCTATGAAGGTGAAGATCAAACTGAGTCCGTTGAATTTACCTTAACGGAAACAGAGTTGACCACTGTTTTTGAAGAAGGGTTTATGGATGGTGGAGCTGAAATAAGAAACGTGATAACCATGACTTTTGCTAGACAGTAAATATCAAACGGGGCGGTGCCAAACCGTCCTGGTTTCCAAACCAAAATCCAACACCCTGAACCTTAGACACCTAAATATAGCTTGCATCCCATTCCTTTTGTCCTTTATGGACACTTCTTCAGGAGGGCACAAAGGACAGCTTCCCGATAGTAAAACTGTTGTATGTCCCATATTCTGATAAAACAAAGGAATGAATTGCAACCAACTAAATATCAACGTATTGAAAATTGGAATGATTAAAAGGCAAAAATTAAAAACACAACGGAAAGTAGCCTCCGTGGAAAATCCAGGTTTTAGAGGTTGCCTATAAACGGTGGATGCTAGAATGAAGAGCTTAACACAACAAATATATAAACGAATAAACCTGAAACGGGAAAACCATGAACAACAAACAGTAAAAACAATGTCCCAAAACCAATAATCTCAACCTACTTATGCAAGATCAAAACAAAAAATATGGGACCTTGGGCCAAAGGGCCTTGGAAATACCCGATCCATATATGCGACTGCATATCTCAGGAGACATCGACTATCTGAACAAAGCGGCCAGAAAACTCATGCTCGAAGATGGCAGGTTCCGTGAAAACTTGAACATACGCTCATTGCTGGGCAAGGAAGAAGCCAAAGATTTTTTAAGCAAGATCCGTCTTGTCAAAGAGTTTGGCCCCATAGGAAACCTTACATTTTTACTGCCCCATTTTGATGATCTGTTTTCATACAGTGCGGACAGGATCTTCGATTCCCATGGAAATATCGTGGGCATCCATGGAATCATTCATCCCCCTAAACCGATAGTGGAGAAGAACAAAGATTTTTATGGTGTCCTTGAGACCATATTTAATGACTTTCCATTGGGATTGGCCATTATACGGGAAAATGGTGAAATGGAAATCAACGGGGCCCTGATGGATATGACCGGACGTCAGGAAGTATTTATCTGCAATGAACTTATCCCCTTTTGGATGGGCCATATCAAACTGGCCGAAGCAAACAATGAAACACATGTTGATGTAGTGTTCGAAGATCCCGAAAAAACACCCATTGAGTTAAGGATAAGCAGAATGGTATTCCAATATAAGGGCACGCTCCATTTATTGGTGGCCGAGCCCGTTGAAAACAGTGGAATAGGTGGCGTTTACCTACTGAACAATACATTTCCGTCTGAAAATGGCATTGTGGATTTTATGCCCATCGGACTACTCTACGAAGATAAAATGGGGCGGGGGGCCCTGGTGAACAAAAAGTTGAAAAAGAACCTGCACCTCATGGTCGATGGATTGCAGGAAATTCGGGGCAAGCTCGTGGACAGCATATTGAAACTGGCCAATCCCAATCATATCAATGTTAAGAAATTGGTCAATCTCTGCAACCAGATAAAGGCAGCTTCCACCAACTGGACCAAAGATGTCTTCCAATGCAAAGATGGCAGCTATCTTGAAGTCTTCACACTTGTTATGCGTGACGAAGATGGTTCCTATATGGGCCGTGTTTGGAGGTTCAGCAATATCGCTGATGTCCCCGGGCACGATAACATCAAGCCTACTACCCGAAACCGCTACAGGAACGTGATAGAGAACATGGATCTGGGACTGGTCGAGATTGACAACAACTCAAAGGTTGTTTTGGCAAACAATGCTTTTTTAAACATGTCAGGGTTGGTCGACCAAAAAATAGTGGGCGAAGATTTTTATGGCCTTGTTGCCATGAACTGTTGTATTGATAAGGATTTTATAGGGATAAAGGAAAAATCGGTCTTTGAAATGGACCATACGGCGGACAATGGCGAGGTCGTCCATTGGATCGTATCCGAATCGCCGCGCATAGGCGACGATGGGGAAGAAGATGGGATGGTCTATATTTTTTTTGACAATACCGTCAATGTACAGTTGATAAGGGAAAAAAAAGAGCTGGCCAAAAAACTGAAGGTACAGAACCAAGGGTTACTTGACTATGCCCATGTGGTCTCCCACGACCTCAAAGCCCCCCTGAGAAGTATCCACACCCTTTCTTCTTGGTTACGTGAAGATTACGGCAGCAAATTGGGGGAAGAGGGAGAAAAGACCGTGGAACTGATCCAAAAAAAGGTGTTTCGCATGGAGAAACTGGCAAAGGATATCCTGAACTATTCCACGATGAGCCTGGACTCAGATGAGTTTGAACCCGTTGATATAGGCCAGGTAATCAGGGATGTCATTTCAATGGTCGATATGCCAGAGGGCATAAAACTTTCCCTGCCCCCCTCCCTGCCGACCGTAATGGGTTGTAAAAAAAGATTGTACCAGGTCTTCCAGAACCTGATGTTAAATTCCCTACAGTACATGGAAAAGGAAGGTCGCATCCAGATCGGTTGTAGAACGGATGAAGATTTTTGGGAATTTTCCATCAAGGACAATGGCCCGGATATACCAAAAGAGTACCACAAAAAACTGTTCACGATCTATCAAACCTATGACAAGACCTCACAATCCATGGGCCTGGGACTCTCCATTGTAAAAAAGATAGTGGAACGGCATGGGGGCAAGATTTGGATCGAGACCCCTGAGGAAGGGGGAAGCATCATCTTTTTTACGATAAGGAAAACTGGAACCACAGAAATTGGAGATCAGGGCTCATAAAGTGAAAAGTAACAACAACCAATGACAGCAAATAGTACGATAGTATGAGAAAGATGGCAATATTCACTGCATTGATCCTTTGCACCCTATGTGCCTATGCCCAGTTGCCGGACCTAGGGTTTCAAGTGGATTCACGGACTGCAATCGTAATAACAGATCCCCAAAACGATTTTCTAAGCCCCGACGGGGCTGCCTGGAGGGTAGTGGGAGAAAGTGTAAAGGCCAACCATACCATTGAGAACCTTGAAAGACTCTTTAAGGTGGCCAAACAAAAAGGAATGATGGTATTTGTATCCCCACACTACTATTTCAAACACGACCATAACTGGAGAATCGAAGGCACATTGGAATGGTTGATGCACGACATCAGTATGTTCGATAGAGCACATACCCTTAACACCGATGGCTTTGAAGGGTCGGGTGCGGATTGGTTGGAGCGCTACAAAAAATATATGGACGGGGACAATGTCGTGGTCACCAGTCCCCATAAGGTATATGGCCCGGAATCCAACGACCTTGCCCTGCAATTGCGAAAACATGGGTATGACAGTGTAGTCTTGGCGGGAATGTCCTCCAATCTCTGTACGGAATCCCACATGAGGGACCTGGTCGAGTCGGGTTTTGAGGTGGCCGTGGTAAAGGATGCCACGGCGGGGGCCATATTGCCCGACATGAATGCCTACGAAGCTTCTTTGGTCAACTTTCGGATGATTGCCAGCCATGTATTCACGACCAAGGAAATTGTCCGTGAAATCAGAAATTTTAAGAATAAAAGTGGCCGTGGAGACTTATAAGGTAACCAGTGGAAAATTCCATAAAACAATAATGTGAACCCTAAATTTTAAAGCGATGGACAAAGCCAAAAAACGATATGGCCCACAATATTCAACAAGAGATGATCAATAAATCACAAGGGCGGCAAACCAGTCAGGTCTTCCCGTACCGAGCAAAATTGAAGCAAAAACCCATTTTAATAACCATAGAGAAGAAGAGGCATCCTATGAAAAGAAGTTTTCTTTTTCATCACCATCAATGTTTAAATGAAGAACAAAACGGACAAGACCAAGATAACCTACTGTGAAAAACTGGGCGCTAGCGATTCCCAGCCCTTAAAAGATTCCGAACAGGTAGCCAAACTGTTGTACCAAAACTGGGACAAGGGTGCGATAGGATTACAGGAGACTTTTAAGGTACTGTTGTTGGATGCTTCAAAAAAGGTCAAGGGGACCTATCAGGTCTCCCCAAATGGGGCAATGGGAACCATGGTGGTCGATGTCAAATTGCTGTTCGCAGTGGTGCTCAAGACATTGGCCACAGGGCTGATATTGGCCCACAATCACTCATCGGGCAACCAAAGACCGAGCATAGATCAGGAAGAGTTGACGAAAAAGATCCAAAAAGCGGGAGAACTGTTCGATATCAAGGTATTGGATCACCTGATCATCTTGCCCGATGGCAAGTATTTCAGCTTTATGGACAACGGATTGTTATAAAAAGGACAATATCATATTAGTTTGACCATAGGGAGCTTTTGAAAATAGCCGGCAACGTGTGGGGCATAAAAGTGGAAAGACCTTTAATGGATATGGAAATCCTTATCACAGCATATGACAATTATAAATAGAAAATACTTTAAAAATGGACAAAACAGCAACAGTAAATCTTTTGGCCACGGGAGCATCGGTAAAAACGGTTTCCGTCACCTCCCAAAGCAATGATGGACATGCCCCGATCGTAGGGGCCTGGAGAGAAACATCGTTTGAATATGAGGAATTCATCAACAACGTATCCCAGGGTGTCGTAAACTCTGGTACGATAAATGCGTTGGAG
>JANQKR010000023.1 GCA_028281025.1 Croceivirga sp. | reverse complement strand
ATGTTCTGTCCGCACGGTGATAAAAGGTTCCTTTTCCGTGGCCCAATCAGGCTTGCCCTGCTGATACAGTTTTCCAATGGAACTTACCATGTCTTTATAATGCTCCGGGTATAGCAAGGACAATAAAGGCATCTTGGTTCGAAAGGTGTCCCATATAGACCATCCATGATAATGGTTGGTCCTATCCGTTTTATGGATTTCCCCATCGCTTCCTTTAAAGGAACCATCCCCATCTTGAATCTGAAAAGGGGTTTGTAGCAGGTGGTACAAATGGGTGTAAAAAAGTTTTTTATGCTCCTTATTTTCAGTATAAACCTTAACTACCGATAGGTTTTTGGCCCATTCTTGGCGGGCCTGTTCCTTCACCTCTTCAAAATCCATATTACGGACACGTTGAAGGTTTTTTAGGGCATTTTGACTGCTTACCGTGGATAGGGCACACCATACTTGGACTTCCTGCCCTAAATCCACATCAAAAGAGAAAATGACCTTTGCTTCCCCTTCCTCGACATCGAAATTTTCTGAATCAGTAGCCAAGGCAAAGTAGAAAGTGTACTTGCCTTTGTTACAGACATTGGCCCCTGACACTTCACCCAACACCACCCCATCTTTTTGCAGATGGTGCTTTTGGTAGTAAAATTTAGAGAGTGAGCTTTGCAGGTCAACGGTAATTCCGGCAGATCCACTTTGAGGGAAGGTATACTTGTGCAAAGCAACCTGGCGTGTTGACGTCAACTCGCATTTTACTCCGTTTTTCAAGTCTACAGCGTAATAACCGGGCTGCGCCCTTTCCGTTTCCTTTTTATAACCTTGGGGATTGGGGTAGGGTGATTTGCCCCCCAAAAAAGGAAGTATTCTGAGATTGCCTCCTACACCGCGACAACCAACACCAGAAAATCGGGTATTGGAAAAACCGAGAATGTGGTCGGCATCATGATCATATCCCGAATGTCCAATAGGATAGGTATCGGGTGCTGGTTTGGCCATTCCAAAGGGAACCGCAGCGGCCGGGTCGGTTTGGCCATGGTCGCTACCGGTACATATAAAGGGGTCCACATAATCCACAATTTGTTTCCCGGCTTGTCCGTGTTCCACTTGCGAATAAAGCATTGAAACGTGGATGCACATAAAAATTGCTATGATTTTGTGTTTCACCTTTACGTTTATTATTGATCCGTACCCTATTGCCTGACTTTTGGGAATTTCATTCTTATCCCTAAAAAAAGGGCAGATGCAGGGATTGTACATCTGCCCTAAACCTAATTAATCTAACTACAAAAACTAACTAAACTCAAACTATTAAAACTAGAATGACTCTCAATACCCGGGATTTTGTTCCAAAGAGCCATCTGACAATAACAATTCATTGGCTGGGATGGGCCTTAGCAAGTGAATACTGCTATCAAATGCGCCATGATCGGCATTTTGGGGGTTGTACAGATTCAGTCGTTCCTCCAATCTGCCCATTCGTTTTAACACTGCCCAACGGTTTTCCTCCCCAGCGAGTTCAATGGCCCGTTCGTCAAGGAGGTTGTCCAAGGTCAGCTCCGCATAAAAATTGGCCTCTCCGGTCGCCCTTTCCCTAACAATATTGAGGTGTTGCAAGCCGGATGTGCCGTTGCCGGCCGCCAAATAGGCTTCGGCCGCAATAAAATGGGTTTCTGCTATCCTGAACACATAGGTATCCCTGGAACCATTACCTGCCCCATCTATACCTATATCGTCGAATTTCTTAAAAATGGGGAAATTGATTCGGTTGATATTGGAAGAATACTGGTAGACCGCCCCTGGAACATTGTCCGGAACACCGAACAGGTATTGATCTGGTTGGTACACCCAGTATCGGTTAAGCTTATCGGCCAACTCCGTAGCATCCAGGGTCATTTTGGGATAGTAGATTACCGTATCACCCACTGCGATGGGATCTTCCGGTTGTCCTTCACCCGAAGAAAACGTGACCTCTTCCGCAGCAAACAAAGCTCGATGCAAGGTTACATCGTCCCGGGTATCGTTAGCGGCAAAAAGTCCGTAAAAATAGGGAGTGGGCATTAACTGGGAACTACGTGCCCCATATACACTATTTCTCCCTACGCCTGCATAATTTTCGATGGCATTCATCAAGAGTCCGTGCTTGGAATTGCTACGATCGTTATCATTTC
Organism: Croceivirga sp.; assembly: GCA_028281025.1. Taxonomy (GTDB): domain Bacteria; phylum Bacteroidota; class Bacteroidia; order Flavobacteriales; family Flavobacteriaceae; genus Croceivirga. Next base: position 65,736 of record JANQKR010000023.1, on the reverse strand, counting down.
CCCCAGGCCCATATTGCACAGCAAACAATACCTCATCATTCACCTGGTTATCATAGTCAAACAGCTCTTCAAAGGTTTGACTTCTTAAATCGTAGCTCCCAATGGCCTGCTCTGCAAGGGAAGCAGCTGTATCAAAATCTGTGGCAGCGCCATATGATTTATAACCCCTTGTCAGATATACATCGGCCAACAGATGCTGTGCGGCCCTTCTGGAAAACCTACCTGTTTGCGGTGCATCCAGTAAATTGGGAATGGCCGCCTCCAAGTCAGAAATGATTTGCCCAAAGGTTTCCTCCTCACTGGATCGTGCATAATCCGCACGTATGGACGTGGTCTCTTCCAATTCCAAAACCACCCCTCCATAGTGCTGTACCAAGTTGTAGAATGCCAATGCCCTTAATGCCCTTGCCTGGGCAATTCCATAGTCCCTGGCACCCAAATTGGCATCGCTCCAGGAAATATCGTTCTGGTATCTGTTGATGGCAATATTGGCATCTGCAATCAAATTGTAGTTTACCCGCCAATATACTACGGTGTTTTCATTGTCCGAGCTCAATCCAAAGTAGTCGTTAAAGCTATTGAATTCCTCCACCTGGGTCTGAACCGTATAGATATCGGTACCTGACAAGTTGATATCATATTCCTTATAGATATCCCTCAAGTCCTCATAGATGCCCACGATCAATTGGTCTGCATTATCCTCTCCTATGAAAGTTTCTGCCGTGACATCGGAAAAGAACTCCTCTTCCAGATAGTTATCACAGGCTATAAAACTTGCCATCCCAATCAGGAGAAAAGTGTATTTTAAATTCTTAAAAGATTTCATTTCTAATTTTTTTTAGGATTAAAGTGATACGTTCAGGCCAAAGAGGATGGTCTTGGTCATATAGGCGCTGCTGAAAGAGTTTTGTAGCCCAGTTTCCGGGTCGGGCCCTTCATAATCTGTGAAGATGAAAGGATTTTGGATATCCAACGAAAGACGAAGACCATTCAATTTTATTTTCTCCAGCAATTCCCTTTGAAAGGTATAGGAGAGCCCTATGTTGCCAATCTTTACAAAATCAAATTCCTCGTAGTAATACTCCCCTGGATGCGCATAGTCCAGTGCAGGTCTACTTGCGTTAGGGTTATTGGGAGTCCAGTAATCCAGGTCCAGTTTATTGAATTTGGCCCCGTCATTTTGATAGGGTGCAAAGTTTTGGTAGAACTCAGAGTGGCCCAAAGTACCTTGTCTTGTGTTCATTTGAACCCTAAATTCAAAATTCTTATAGTAGAAGGTATTGGTCATACCCCCAATCCAATCGGGAGCGTTTGAACCAATGACCACCTTATCATCATTGTTGATAAGACCATCATTATTTTGATCAACAAATTTGAATTGCCCAGGTCTGGCCCCAAAAGTTTCCGCTTCGGCAGCTTCATCAAGTTGCCAAATCCCTTCATTTTCATAAGCAAAAATGGCATCTACCGGTTGGCCTACCTGCAATACCCCATGACGCCCAAAGGGCACCATGTCCAAATCTCCATCAATACGCAGGATTTCGTTTTTATTCCGGGCAAAATTCAGTTCTGTTCTCCACCTAAAGTTCCTTGTTGATATGTTCAAACTATTGAAGGACACTTCAACACCCCGGTTCCTTACCGAGCCAAAGTTGCCTATGGCGTCGTCAAATCCCGAAATATCAAACAATTCCCTATTAAAAATACTGCCATCGGTTTCCTTATTGTAGTAATCGATGGACAGGCCGACCCTGTTGGAGAACAGTCCAAAATCGAGACCAATATTAATTTCATCCGATACTTCCCAAGTCAAGTTTTGATTGGACAACCTACGTACGGTTTGACTATTGGTAAGCTCATCACCGAATAAATAGGTAGAGCCGTTCAAGAAAGATAAGGATCCATATGGGCTTACTGATTCTATATTGCCCGTTTGGCCGTAGCTCAATCGCAACTTAAGGTTGGACAACCAGTTGATGTCCTTGACAAAATTCTCCTCGCCAATTCTCCAGGCAAAGGCGGCAGTGGGAAAGAAATCCCATTTATTGCCTTCGGCCAATCGCGAAGCACCATCATAACGGCCGGTCAAGGTAAACAAATATTTATCTTTGATGGAATAGATAATCCTTCCCGTTAACGAGGCCAAATTCTCTTTTACAAAGAAGCTGTCATTATTTCGGATATCCAGTCCAGCTCCGGTATTAAAAAAGGAAAAATCGTCCGTACTAAAATTACGGGTCTGGATGTCGCTTCCCTCGGTTTCCCTTTGGTAGAGGGAGCCAATAACCGTTGCTTTAAGCTCATGGTCCTGGAAAGGGGTGAAATCCATGTTTATAATATTGTCCCAGGCATAGGACACATCGGTAAAGGTGTTGTAGATAGAGCGTATCCTACTTGGATCATTTCTTGAGGATTTGGTAAGCAAACCTCTATATTCGCCAAATCTGTTGCTGCTAAGATTGGGCGAGAATTGGGTTTTAAGGTTCATCCAAGGAAGTGGTTTGTACTCCAAAAAGACATTGGCAATAATATCAAACCGTTTTGTGTTCACGGTCCATGCACCGTCCTTCTCAAACAAAGGATTGATAAAGCGCTGATCCTGCTCATCGGGAATAAGGTCGATGGCCCCATTCTCATCAAAAGGGTTTACCGTTGGTGCCAAACGAAAGGAGCTCCTGAACAGTTCACGGCTGCCCTCTTCCCTCTCTGAAAAAGCCAGGTAGGTCTTAACGCCCAAGCTGAACTTGTCATTGACCTTCTTAGTCAGCGCTCCGGTGAGGTTATACCTTTCAAATTGCTCGATACCCAGTACCCCTTCATCCTTCAGGTAGGCAATGGAAGCATTGTATACCAAACCATTTTCACCCCCAGTTACCCCAAAAGTATGACTGGTCTGTATCCCGGTTTCCTGGAAAAGGTCAATCCAATCGGTATAGGCCCTTTGGGCGACATTGTTGCGTTCCTCATCATCGACAAACTCGATAGTGAGATCGGGAACAATGGCATTGTAGTCATCCACGGTTGGATTGCCGGGAAACAATTGCCCAAAATCCCTGGCCCTGACCACATCCTCAACAAAGGCTACATATTCATCCCCGTCGTAGAAGTCCGGAACGTTTACCGGAGACCTAATACCAAAAGTGGCATCATAGGTAAACCTTGTGGGACCTTCCAATCCATTTTTGGTGGTGATAATGACCACCCCATTGGCACCCCTCGCTCCATAAATGGCCGTGGAGGACGCATCCTTCAGCACATCTATTTGTTGGATATCCGCAGGGTTCAATGCATTAATATTGTCAAAGAAGATGCCGTCCACCACATAAAGGGGTTGCGATAGATCACTGCCAGGATCATCATTCACACCGTCATTGCCCGCATTGTTGTTGGCCAAAGCGGTATTGCCCCTTACCAAAATGGATAAAGGTGCTCCAGGTTTATTGTTCAGAGTCCGTACGTCCACCCCGGCCAATCTGCCCTGAATGGCTTGGGCCACATCCGTTTTACGTTGCTCCACGACATCCTGGCTACCCAGGGATACTACGGAACCGGTAAGGTCTTTTCTGGTGGTGGTACCATAACCTATAACAACCACCTCGTCCAATCCTGTTGCCGAGGCCGATAGTTGTACGTTATAATTGGTGGAACCGTCCAGTTGAATTTCTTTGGATTCAAATCCAATATAGGAAACCACCAAAATGGCACTGTCATCCTGAACCGTAATGGTGAAGTTTCCGTCAAAATCCGTGACCACTCCATTATCGGTACCTTTCTCCAAAACACTGGCCCCGGGCAGTGGCACATTTTGGTCGTCAAGAACCACACCGGTCACAGTTTGCTGTCCCCATGAAATGGCTGTCATTCCCACAAAGAGTACCAGCCACAAAAAGATTGGTTTTTTCATCATAAAAAGCTTAGTTATATATTCAGTTGATCAAACTTAACTTCACCCTTGTCTTATCGTAATGGACATTTTTGCCAAAAAAATGGATAAATCCATCAATTATTTATTTTGGTATTCAAGATGTCCATGAAAGAGAGCTGTGAACCATAGTAGTGTGGACACCATCTAAAATGTGCAACTATAATTTTCTGTCCAGGGAAAGGTCTTCAACAAATTGTGAATTAAGGTTTGTCTTTGAAAAGGGAAGCTCTTTTTACAATGTATGGGTCTTCGATTATCCAATTATGATATAGCTCGCCAATGACCATAAATGCATCTTGAAAACCGGTTTTGGCTTTTACCGTTACTGGACTTATTGAAATAAAAACACTTTCCCATAGAGCAAAAGTGTCATTTTCTTCTGTCATCCAAGGGCATGGGATTTATTTTCGTTCTCCAGGACCACGTAGTGGAATTACCATATTTTACCACTATTTTAGGGCAGTTGAAACTAAGCGGTCATGCAGAACAGGGTTACCAAGTATTGGAAGCTTCACAAAATTCCAATTCTTCTGGTATTGATCAGTTGTATTTTTTATGGCGTTTTTGCCCATAATCTCGTCCGGGAGGATTTTCCAAAACTACTTTCCCTTTTTGCCGCACTTTTCTTCCTCCACTACAAACTGATTCAATTTAAAAAATGGAATTTTAAGTTTTTGTTGGTTGCCGGAATACTGTTCCGATTGGTTTTCCTGATGGTAGAACCCAATCTATCCCAGGATTTTTACCGCTTTATTTGGGATGGGGAACTTATAAAGAATGGCCTTAATCCGTACCGCTACACGCCAAATGAACTGATTGAAAAAACTACCCTTCACATTCAAAACGCCAAGGAACTGCACCAAGGGATGGGTACATTGAGCGCAAGACACTACAGCAACTATCCCCCAATAAATCAATTGTTCTTTTATCTAAGCTCCCTGTTGGGGATGGGTAGCATTATGGGCTCCTTATTATGGTTGCGCATCTTTACCATTGCAGCGGATATTGGTGTACTTTATTTCGGAAGGAAATTGTTGGGAAACCTGAATCTAAGTCCCCATTTACTTTTTTGGTATTTCCTCAACCCGTTGGTCATCATAGAACTTACGGGAAATCTGCATTTTGAAGGTATGATGCTGTTCCTTTTTATATGGGCCATGTACCTTATATCTGCGGGCAACTCTATTTTGGCGGCTCCCATCTATGCCGCGTCAATCATGCTAAAGTTGGTTCCCTTACTGTTCCTTCCCCTTTTTCTGAAATTCTTCGGGATACGGAAAAGTGCCCTTTTTTACATGGTAGTGGGGGTAAGCAGTCTCATTTACCTCATCCCTTTTTATACACCGGAATTGGCTGCCAATTATGGTAAGACCATTGGGCTGTGGTTTTCGAATTTTGAGTTTAACGCCAGCATTTATAACCTGGTAAAGTATCTGGGGGTGGAATTTTTCGGTTCCAAGCCATGGGAATTGATCAAATCATACGGAAACTTTGTAAAAGTTGCTACGCTTATCATTATACTCCTCTTGACATTTATGCAAAAGCACCAAACCTTGACCTCCGTCTTAAAATCCATGTTTTTTGTTTTGGTCGGCTACTATTTTTTGTCCTCGACCGTACATCCATGGTATATTGTCTTTCCCCTTGTGTTGGGTTTATTTACCGAATATCGTTTTGCAATTTTATGGTCCGCCGTAACAATCCTAAGCTATTTCACCTATTCCCAACCGGATTTTAAGGAAAACCTTTGGCTGATTGCCCTTGAATATTTTTTGGTGATTGGTTACTTCGTTTATGAATTTCTGAAAAATCGTAACATTCCTCAACTGATTCGTAAAAACTCGTAACAAAACATACAAACTTTGAAGAAATTTGTACATTTACCCCATCATGAACGAACAGCACGACATATTCACCACATTGAGCGCCATTGCTCCAGTACGTCCGTTCACTGCACGCCGTCGCCCGTAAGGGTGCACATTATCTTCTGGGATTAGGTGAGTCCATTCCCGTTTCCAACCAAACCATTTCAATTTTTAATACAATTTAAACGTCAGCAATGGAACTAGTCGTTGCCAACGAATCACATTTTAAATACGCCAAGATCATAAGTGACACCATTACGGAGTCGGCCAAGGTTCGAGGTACAGGTATTGCCCAGCGCTCTCCGGAATACATCATCAAAAGATTGCAGAACGGGAATGCCGTTATTGCCCTTGATGGTGACAAATTTGCGGGATTCTGCTATATCGAGGTTTGGGGCAACAAGGATTTTGTGGCCAATTCCGGGCTTATTGTCCACCCTGATTATCGGGGACAGGGACTGGCAAAAAAAATCAAAAAGAAAATCTTTGAACTATCAAAGGAAAAGTTTCCCAATGCCAAGATCTTTGGCATTACCACCGGGCTTCCCGTGATGAAAATGAACTATGCGTTGGGATACAAACCCGTTACCTTTTCTGAACTCACGGACGATCCCGATTTTTGGAAAGGCTGCCAAACCTGTAAAAACTTCGATATTCTTACGCGTACGGAACGCAAAATGTGCTTATGCACGGGAATGTTGTATGACCCTGCAGAAAAGAACAAGCATCCCAATGCCGAAAAAATCAATAAGAAGACCTTTCAACGGTTAAAAAGCATAAAGGAAAGTCTATTCCTTAAAAAGAAAACAAAATGAAAAAACTAGTACTCGCCTATAGTGGTGGTTTGGATACCTCCTACTGTGCCATGAACCTATCCAAGGAACACGGTTTTGAAGTCCATGCCGTTAGTGTAAATACCGGTGGATTTTCCGTGGCGGAAATTAAAGAGATTGAAAAAAAGGCACTTGCCCTGGGGGCTGCCAGCTATACCTCAATAGATGCGGTGCAGACATTTTATGACAAGGTGGTAAAATACCTCATTTTCGGCAATGTCCTGCGAAACAATGCCTACCCCTTGTCCGTAAGCGCCGAACGAATTGTCCAGGCCGTGGAAATTGTGGAGCACGCCAAAAAAATTGGTGCCAACTCTATTGCCCATGGCAGTACCGGTGCCGGAAATGATCAGGTCCGGTTTGATATGATTTTCCAAACACTGGCCCCCGAAATTGAAATCATTACCCCAATACGCGATCATAAGCTGACCAGGGAAGAGGAAATCAACTATTTACAGAACAACGGTGTCGATTATTCTTGGGAAAAGGCCAAATACTCCGTTAACAAGGGACTTTGGGGCACTTCCGTGGGAGGTGATGAAACCTTAACGTCACATCTCCCCTTGCCCGATTCCGCTTATCCAAGCCAATTACAACAAAAAGAACCCTCAAAGGTAAAACTCACCTTTGAAAAAGGGGAACTGATTGCCATTGACGATGAAAAGGATGGTCCCGTGAAGAATATCGAAAAGTTGGAAAAGATGGCATCCCCATACGCCATTGGGCGGGATATTCATGTGGGCGATACCATTATTGGCATTAAGGGCCGGGTCGGTTTTGAAGCTGCCGCCCCCTTAATTATTCTTAAAGCACACCACTTATTGGAAAAGCATGTGCTCAGTAAATGGCAACAGTTCCAAAAAGAACAGTTGGGCAACTTTTATGGGATGCTACTTCACGAGGGAAATTACCTGGATGAGGTTATGCGTAATATAGAAGCCTTTTTGACCGATACCCAGCGTAATGTTTCGGGGGATGTTTTTGTGGCGCTATATCCGTTCCAGTTTCGATTGGAAGGGGTGGCTTCCCCACATGATCTCATGAACGCTTCTTTCGGAAGTTACGGTGAATTGAACAAAGGATGGACTGCGGATGAGGCCAAGGGCTTTATCAAAATCCTGTCCAATCCCGCCAAGATTGCTAACCATGTAAATCAAAATCATGATTAAAGCAGGTATCATAGGAGGTTCAGGTTACACCGGAGGGGAATTGATCCGAATTTTACTGAATCACCCCGCAATTGAAATTGACTTTGTCTTCAGTACCACCAAGGCCGGCAAACCCATTGCATCGGCACATCCCGATCTATTGGGACAAACGGAACTTCATTTCACAAAGAACATAAATTCCAGTGTGGATGTGGTATTCCTCTGTTTGGGACATGGAAATTCATCCAGGTTCCTATTGAACCATCAATTTTCCCATGGGACAAAGATCATCGATTTAAGCAATGATTTTCGATTGCAAAACGACGCCACCTTTCAGGACAATACCTTTGTGTACGGGCTGCCCGAATTAAACAAGGATGCCATTGAAAGTGCAAATGCCATCGCTAATCCCGGATGTTTTGCCACCGCCATTCAATTGGCATTATTGCCACTGGCCAAGAAAGGATTATTACACAATGAAGTCCATATCAATGCAATCACCGGAAGTACGGGAGCCGGTATCAAACCTTCGGAAACGACCCATTTCAGTTGGCGAAACAACAATATAAGTTGGTACAAACCCTTTACCCATCAGCACTTGGGTGAGATTGGGGAAAGTCTGTATTCTTTCGGCAACGAACTGGGAAAGCTCTATTTTCTCCCGCAACGCGGAAATTTTTCCCGGGGCATATTTGCAACCGCCTACACCCATTTTAACGGAAGCCAGAAAGAAGCACAAAAATTATACACCAAATATTACAGCAACGCAAAATTCACCCATGTTTCCCAGGAACCCATTCACTTGAAACAGGTGGTCAACACCAATAATTGCCACATCCACGTCCACAAACATGAGGATGTCCTATTGATAAGCTCGGCAATTGATAATTTGCTGAAAGGCGCATCGGGACAAGCGGTACAGAACATGAATTTGATCTTTGGTCTGGAAGAGGATTTGGGATTGCAACTAAAGGCCAGCACATTTTAATAATGAAACAAAAGATTGCACATATCGCGTTGGTAGTGAACGATTATGATGAAGCGATTCAATTCTACACCAAAAAGCTAAACTTCAAATTGGTGGAGGATACCAAGCTCAGTGAAAAAAAAAGATGGGTCGTGATAGCTCCTCCAGGGGCAAGGGAAAGCTCGCTGGTATTGGCAAAGGCCGATACTGAAAAACAATCGCTCAGCATAGGCAATCAAACCGGGGGAAGGGTATTCCTTTTTCTTTTTACGGACGATTTCCAGAGAGACTATACGGCAATGCTCGAAAAAGGGGTAACGTTTGTTAGGAAACCCCAAAAAGAACCCTATGGCACAGTTGCCGTCTTTGAAGATTTATATGGAAATCTTTGGGACTTACTGGAACCGAGCGATTCAGGCCATGGGAACCCAGAAAACCCAAACCACCATTAACCGTCAACCATCAACCATCAACCATCAACCATCAACCATAAACAAACATTCAGATATGAAAATAGCCATTATAGGAGCAGGTAATTTGGGATTGTCCATAGCAAAAGGGGTGCTGCACAGCAATGGCGCAACCACCATGTACCTCACCAAAAGGAACATTTCGGAAATCAAGGATTTTGAAAAGTATGGTAATGTCACCGTAACATCGGACAATCGGGAAGCCGTTCAACATTCGGACATCCTCATTTTTGCCGTACAGCCCGGTCATTTTGAAGCCATTTTAGACGACATCAAGGATTTATTGGGTGAAAACCATGTGGTCATCAGTACCATAACAGGCTTCAGCATCCAGCGCATGGAGTCCATTATCGGTACCGACCACTATATCATTAGGAGCATGCCCAATACAGCCATTTCGGTGGGAAAAAGTATGACCTGTCTTTGTGCGAATGATCTCGGAAAAAAACGGGTCGATTTGGCCAAGGCCATTTTTAACCGGATGGGGCATTCCTTGGAAATCCCTGAAGAGCAAATGCAGGCGGCAACGGTAATCTGTGCCAGTGGCATCGCTTTCTGGATGCGTTTGATTCGGGCCACGACCCAGGGAGCCATCCAATTGGGGTTTGATGCCAAAGAAGCCCAGGAATTGGCCATGCACACCTGTAACGGTGCCGCGAGTTTACTGATTGAATCCGGCAGCCATCCCGAAGAGGAAATTGATAAGGTGACCACCCCAAAAGGATGTACTATCGAGGGCTTGAACGAAATGGAGCATCAAGGGTTGAGCTCCTCATTGATCCGTGGGATAGTGACCTCTTTTGAGAAGATCAATCGAATTAAAGAAAGACAATTGTAGTTAACCTTAAAACAGAATGTCATTTTGAACCCTTGGAAGGAAAATCCAAATAGTCCACATTCATTTAAAATGACCAAAAGCGCGATAATATGAAATTATTCGATGTATACCCGCTTTACGATGTAACCCCTGTTTCCGCAAAAGGAATTGAACTTATCGATGATAAAGGGGATACCTATCTTGATTTTTATGGGGGCCATGCCGTGATTTCCATTGGGCATTCCCATCCCCATTATGTGAAGCAGTTGACCGGGCAATTGCAAAAAATGGCCTTTTACAGCAACTCCATCCAAAATCCGCTACAGCTCAAATTAAGTGAAAAGCTGGGGGAACTTTCCGGGTGTGGGGACTACCAGTTATTTCTTTGCAATTCTGGGGCCGAAGCCAATGAAAATGCCCTAAAAATGGCCTCCTTTCACACTGGAAAAGCTAAGGTCATTGCCTTTAGGAACAGTTTTCATGGGAGGACCTCCGCTGCGGTGGCAACGACCGATAACCCTAGAATTAATGCACCGTTGAATCAACAACAGCAAGTTGATTTTCTCCCCTTGAATGATTTTGGGGCCTTTGAAAAATGTATTGCCCAAAAGGAACACTGCGCCGTGATTCTGGAAGCAATTCAAGGTGTTGGCGGATTGGATGAACCCACTACGGAATTTTATCAATTCGTGGCTGCAAAGTGCAAACAATATCAAGTAGTACTCATTGCGGACGAAGTTCAATCGGGCTTTGGACGAAGTGGAAAATTCTTCGCCTTCCAACACCATGTCCCTTCGACTTCGCCCAGCAACCGTCCGGATATCATTTCCATTGCCAAGGGTATGGGCAACGGCTTCCCCGTTGGTGGGGTGTTGATCCACAATTCCTTTGAGCCGTCCTACGGGTTATTGGGCACCACCTTTGGCGGTAACCATTTGGCCTGCGTGGCAACACTTTCGGTTTTGGAAGTCCTCGAACAGGAAAACCTTATGGAAAACGCACTGCAATTGGAAACCTACTTCAAAACAAAGGCAAAAGAAATTCCGACCCTAAAAAAAGTAAAGGGCCGGGGATTGATGTTGGGACTGGAATTTGACTTTGACGTCGGTCAACTTCGAAAAAACCTAATTTATAACCAACACATGTTTACGGGCGGTTCGGCCAATAAAAAACTATTGCGGTTTTTGCCCGCATTGAACATCACAAAAAATCAAATAAATCAATTCTTTGAGGGGCTTAACGAAGAATTGAACTCGTCTTGAGTTCGTAGGGTTTAGGGAAAAAACTTAGGTAAAGTGCCCTTTCTTTTAATTCGTTTTCCATGGTCTCCGACGAGCATGGAAAGAGGAAAACATGGCAAAGAAAATGAACAAGTAAAATGAATTCCTTGCTGTCGCCCTGAACGCCCGCCTGAATGCTACGAGCGGGCAGGTAGTCGAAGGGAAGGCAGGAATAACAAAAAAGTAAGAATGAAAAACTATCTGTCCATACAGGATTTAGGCAATTTGCAACAAGGGGTGCAAGAGGCCCTGACATTAAAAACCAATCCATATGCGTTTGAAAATCTGGGCAAAAGAAAGACCATTTGCCTGCTCTTTTTCAACAACAGTCTGCGCACCCGACTGAGTACCCAAAAAGCAGCCCAGCATTTGGGAATGGACGTAATGGTCATGAACTTCGGAAACGAGGGTTGGCAACTGGAATTTGAACATGGGGTGGTCATGGATGCAGGAAAAGCGGAACACATCAAGGAAGCGGCCCAGGTAGTGTCCCAATATTGTGACATTATTGCCATACGGGCATTTGCAAGTTTGGAGGATAAGGAAAAGGACGAAAAGGAAGAAGTACTGCAAGGTTTTGTGAAATACGCCCATATTCCCGTGGTCAATATGGAAAGCTCAACGGCCCATCCCTTGCAAGCCCTGGCGGATGCCATAACCATTCAGGAACATAAAAAAACGGAACGGCCCAAGGTGGTCTTGTCCTGGGCACCACACCCCAGGGCATTGCCCCACGCCGTAGCCAATTCCTTTGTGGAAATGATGAAACTCCAGGATGCGGAATTTGTGATCACAAATCCAGAAGGGTATGATTTAAACCCAAAAATCACAGAAGGCTGTCAAATTGTGCATGACCAACAAATCGCCCTTAAAAATGCGAACTTTGTCTATGTAAAAAACTGGAGTAGCTATTCGGACTATGGCCAGGTCCTACATGTGGACAAAAGTTGGAAAATGACCAAGGAAAAGTTGGGCCAGGCCCACTTTATGCATTGTCTGCCCGTAAGGCGAAACATGGTCATGGAAGATGCGGTACTGGACAGCGACCAAAGTTTGGTCATTGAACAGGCAAACAATAGGACCTTTGCCGCGCAGTTGGTCCTAAAGCGAATATTGGAAGTCTTTTAAATGGGGGAAATCAAATTAAAGGATAAGGTCTGTATCGTTACCGGAGCAACAAGCGGAATGGGAAAAGCCATTGCCAGGGCCTTTTATGAGGAAGGGGGCAGACTTGTCCTTTCCGGCCGTAACGAAGAAAGGGGCCAAACCCTTGAGGAAGAACTTCCTGGATCTGTATTTGTACCAGGGGATGTAGGCAATGTTGAGGATAACAAAAAACTTGTGGACAAAGCCCTAAGCGGCTTTGGTCGTTTGGATGTACTCTCATTGAATGCAGGGATGTTGGGATTGGGCAATGTCGTTGACCTACCTATTTCGGAATGGAAAAAAACATTGGATGTCAATCTAAGCTCCATCTTCTACATCTCAAAATATGCCATTCCCCATCTAAAAAAGGATAGGGGCGGTACCATCCTCATCAATTCGTCCATTGCGGCGTTCAAGAGTTTTCCCAATCATCCCGCCTATTGTGCCTCAAAAGCGGCAACACTTGCCCTAATGCGGCAAATGGCCGTTGAATACGCCCCGGAGATCAGGGTAAATGCATTATGTCCCGGCCCTGTGGACACCCCATTGATCTGGGACTCGGCAAAGGCCTTTGTGAACCCAAAAAATGCCGTTGAAAATGCTGCCAACGCCACATTGTTAAAAAGACTGGGTACTCCGGAAGATGTGGCCAAACTGGCCTTATTTCTAGTATCGGAAGACGCTTCCTGGATAACGGGAACGGCAATGACCATTGATGGCGGAATTTTAAACACCTAAGATGACACAAACCCTATCCATAGTAAAAATTGGTGGTAACATCATTGAGGATCATGAAGCACTTTCCCTGTTTTTAGAACATTTTGCACGCTTGGAAGGCTATAAAATATTGGTGCATGGAGGTGGCAAAAAAGCATCGGAGTTGTTACAGAAATTGGGCATTGCACCTAAAATGGCCAATGGCAGGCGCATTACCGATAAGGCTACATTGGATGTTGCCGTAATGGTCTACGGCGGATTGGTCAACAAAACCATCGTCGCCCAACTGCAACGCCTAAAGGTCAATGCCCTGGGTATGAGTGGGGCCGATGCCAATAGTATCCAAGCCCACAAACGCCCTGTAAAAGAGGTGGACTATGGTTTTGCGGGTGATGTGGATGGTGTCAATTCCAAAATACTGACAACGCTTTTGAAACAGGGACTGACCCCCGTGTTCTGTGCCCTGACCCACAATCAAAAAGGGCAATTGCTGAATACCAATGCAGATACCATTGCCGCAGAGGTCGCTATTGGATTAAGTGCTACTTTCGAAACTACATTGTATTATTGTTTTGAGTTAAATGGGGTTCTGAAAGATGTTAATGATAAAGGTTCCATCATTGGGAAAATTGATTCCCATTCCTACAAGGAGTTGGTTTCACAGGGGGTGATTTCCCACGGCATGCTTCCCAAATTACACAATTGTTTCCATGCCCTGCACCATGGGGTGAAAGAGGTCCGAATTGGTAATCTGGGATTATTTGAAAAAGAAAATACAAACTATACAAGTCTCGTTTTATGACCATCGACAAAGAAACATTGGCCCAGGAAGCTTTAGGCCTGTTACAGCAATTGATTTCCATCCCCTCTTTTTCCGAAGAGGAGGATGAAACGGCAGAAGCTATTGACGTTTGGCTTAAAAAGTTTGGGGTGGATACCAAACGCCAGTATAACAACATCTATGCGTTCAATAAGCATTACGATGAAAACAAGCCCAACCTATTGCTGAATTCCCACCACGATACGGTCAAGCCCAATTCCGCCTATACCAAAGACCCTTTCCATCCACACATTGAAGACGGAAAATTATATGGTCTGGGCAGTAACGATGCAGGTGGGGCCTTATGTTCCCTCCTGGCCACTTTTGTACATTTTTATGAGCGCAAAGACTTGAAGTATAACATTATCATGAGTGCAACGGCAGAGGAAGAGGATGCTGGCGACAAGAGTATTTCGGCACTATTGCCCATTCTTCCGGAAATTGATGTGGCCATAGTGGGTGAACCCACGCAAATGCAATTGGCCATAGCAGAAAAAGGATTGGTGGTTTTTGAAGGAAAAGTGGACGGAACACCTTCCCATGCCGCACATCCCAATACCAACAATGCCATCTACAACGCCATTGAGGTATTGGAGTGGTTCAAGAATTACCAATTTGATAAGGTCTCGGATGTTTTGGGTCCCGTTAAAATGACCGTCACCCAGATCAACGCGGGCAGTCAACATAATGTGGTACCTGCCCATGTGGATTTGGTGATCGATACCCGGGTAAACGATTGTTATTCCAATGAGGAAATTTATGACATCCTAAAACGTGAGGCCCCCTGTGAATTAAGGCCCCGTTCCCTGAATTTAAGCAGTTCTTCCATAGCCATCGACCATCCTTTGGTCCAATCCGGGATTGCATTGGGAAGGGAAACCTATGGTTCACCAACCTTATCGGATCAGGCCGAATTGAGTTGCCAATCACTAAAACTGGGGCCTGGCCATAGTCCCCGATCACATTCCGCAGACGAATTTATCTATGTGCATGAGGTTGAAGAGGCCGTGGGATTGTATATTGCCATTTTGGAAGGCTTTTTATTGAGTCAATAGTTAATAGTTGATGGTTGATGGTTGATGGTTGATGGTTATTAGTTAAAAGATGTACAACTACGAAGAACTTATTGTTTGGCAAAAATCAATGAAACTGGTTGAATTGGTGTATAAAACCACCGCAATATTTCCCAGTGAAGAAAAGTTTGGGCTTACCAGTCAAATTCGCAGAAGTGCTGTCTCCATTCCGAGCAATATTGCTGAAGGTGCGGGAAGAAGTTCCAAAAATGTGTTCCGAAATTTTCTGGAAATATCAAATGGTTCGATCAACGAACTTAAAACCCAATTGGAAATTTCAGAAGGACTTGGATTCGTTGAAAAAAATAATTTAGGCAGAATTGTGAGTCTTTGTGATGAAGTACAAAAAATGACCTTTACCTTGATCAAAAAATACGCCGATCCTAGGACCTAATAACTTCTAACTAAAAACTTCTAACTTCAAAACATGAAACTTTGGGACAAGGGCTTTAGTACCGATAAAAAAATAGACCACTTTACCGTGGGCAATGACAGGGAATTGGATTTGCTATTGGCAAAATATGATGTAATCGCCTCTACCGCCCATGCCAAAATGTTGGCCAAAGTGGGATTACTTACCAAGGAGGAAGGGGAAGCCCTGGTAAGGGAATTGGATGTCATCGCAAAATCCATTGAAAAGGGCGAATTTGTTATTGAAGCCGATTTTGAGGACATGCACTCCAAAATTGAATTCCTACTCACCAAAAAGCTGGGTGATACCGGAAAAAAAATCCATACGGCAAGATCGAGGAACGACCAGGTTTTGGTTGCCATGCAATTGTACCTCAAAAACGAATTGAAGGAAATTAAATCACTGGTGAAGTCACTGTTTGACCTATTGTTGGAATTGGCCGAAAAACACCAGAAGGTATTGCTGCCGGGGTATACCCATCTGCAAATCGCCATGCCTTCTTCCTTTGGCCTATGGTTTTCGGCCTATGCAGAAAGTTTGGTGGACGATTTATTTTTCATTGAAGCTGCCTACAGGGCTGCCGATCAAAATCCATTGGGAAGTGCTGCGGGCTATGGCAGTTCCTTCCCCATTGACCGAAGTTTCACCACCAGGGAAATGGGTTTTGAAACTTTGAAATACAATGTTATCGCGGCACAAATGGGCCGTGGAAAAGTGGAAAAGGGTACCGCTTTTGGGCTTTCCAGCATTGCGGGCACCTTGTCAAAACTGGCAATGGACATTACACTTTTTATGAGTCAGAATTTTGATTTTATCTCCTTTCCCAATGAATTGACCACAGGGAGTAGCATTATGCCCCACAAAAAGAACCCTGATGTATTTGAGTTGATCCGGGCCAAATGCAATAAGATCCAATCCATTCCCAATCAGTTGACCCTGATCATCAATAACCTGCCCAGTGGATACCATAGGGATTTACAATTGGTAAAGGAAAGTATCCTGCCCGCCCTACAGGATATGAAAGCCTGTTTGGAAATGATGACTTTTAGTATCAGGGAAATCAAGGTAAAGGAAAACATCCTTGACGATGCAAAATACGATTACCTTTTTAGTGTGGACACCCTAAATGAAATGGTCAAAAATGGCATGCCCTTCCGTGATGCGTACAAGACCATGGGCAAGGCCATTGAAAATGGCAATTTTAAGCCCAAAAAGGACATTGCGCATACCCATGAGGGCAGTTTGGGGAATTTGTGCCTAAAGGAAATCCGAAATAAGATGGACCAGTTCTACACTTAGGTCTTTGCTGTTTCTTGGATAGGCTTTCGCCACAACCGGATCAAAACCCTTGGGACAGCAATTGAACAAGTCCGGCTAATTCAACGTGGGTTTGATATAAAAAAATTACGTCATTTTGAGTGTTTTTGCGACAGCAAAAATGTATCGAAAAACCTGCCTGGCCGGCAAGTAATTTTCTTGCAAAATCCTGTTCGATACAATTTTTCTTCATTTCATTGCGAAAAACCACTCAATTTGACGGATTTTGGCTGATAGACAATGATACCGAACCCACGTTAATTTAGGAAAGCTGCACTTCAATGAGATCAAATAGGCAATGGAAATCGTTTACCGACTTCCATACCACCGTGCTATTTGGCCCAACTGATTTGATTTGAACCTTTAGCATCTTCAATGCTTCTCCCTGTATTGAAATTTGCTATATTTTTATGGAATAAATCCATTAATATGGAAATTTTCCATAAATTAGTGTCCCTTTTTACGCGATAGTGAATAAGACCATTTTACATCTTGACCTGGATACGTTTTTTGTCTCCGTGGAACGACGGCTTAATTCGGAATTGGAAGGCGTACCACTATTGGTGGGTGGCATCACCGATCGGGGAGTGGTTGCGGCTTGCAGCTACGAGACGCGGGGCTATGGCATCCATTCCGGGATGCCCATGAAAATGGCCAGGGAGCTTTGTCCCGAAGCCAAGGTCATCAAAGGAAATGCAGGGACATACAGCAAGGTATCCGATGAGGTTACTGAAATCATCAAAGAAGCCGTACCCGTGTTTGAAAAATCAAGCATTGATGAGTTTTATGCCGATTTATCGGGAATGGATCGGTTTTTCGGTTCCTATCGGTATGCTACAGAACTCCGTAAAAAAATCATTGCGGAGACCGGGATGCCCATTTCATTTGGCCTTTCGGTAAACAAGGTCGTTTCAAAGGTGGCCACCAATGAGGCAAAGCCCAATAACCAACTTAAGATCGATTTTGGCACGGAAAAACCTTTTTTGGCACCACTGTCCGTAAAAAAAATACCCATGGTGGGCGATAAAACCTACCAAACCTTACGGAATTTAGGGATTCGCCAGGTAAAGACCATCCAAGAAATGCCCATGGATATCATGCAAAGGGTACTTGGCGCCAATGGCAAGGTGATTTGGAAACGTGCCAATGGGATGGACAATACCCCCGTGATACCCTTTCACGATCGTAAATCGATTTCCAATGAACGCACCTTTGACCGTGATACCATAGATGTGGTAAAACTCAAGGGTATCATCATGGCGATGACGGAAAATTTGGCATATCAACTAAGGCGTGGCGAAAAGCTCACGGCCTGTATTGCAGTGAAGATTCGATATTCGGATTTTAACACCTACTCCAAACAAAAACGGATTCCATATACCAGTGCCGATCATATTCTGATCCCAAAGATTATGGAACTGTTTGATTCGCTGTACAATAAACGAATGTTGGTCCGGTTGGTGGGTATCCGGTTCAGTCATTTGGTATCCGGCAATTATCAAATCAATTTGTTTGACGATACCGAAGAGGCGCTGAATTTATACCAGGCCATGGACAAGGTACGTAACCGCTTTGGTGACCGAGCGGTTATCAGGGCCTCGGCAATTGGGGCAAGGACCATTGGCAGGATGCACAATCCTTTTAATGGGCAGCCTCCCATAGTCTTGGCACATAGAAAACAATAAAGGAAATAAGACCGCTTCCCCCTAAGGTTGAAGCGGAAAGCGATAGCCCCATAACAATTACAGTCTAACATTCAAATCCAATAGCCGCCATCTATCTCAATTGCCACACCTATTATAGCCTTCGTTTTGGAACTTTTTCCGAACGGGAGCTCCTGCGTTTGGCACAAAGGAACCACCTAAAACAACTGGTCCTAACCGATATCAATAACACCTCGGCTTGCTTGAATTTTGTCCGGGAAGCCCCTAAATATGATATCACACCCGTCTTGGGCATCGATTTTAGAAATGGGGTTGACCAATGTTTTGTAGGAATTGCCAAAAACAATAATGGCTATCAGGAACTGAACCAATTTTTGTCCCATCACCTTCATAATGGCATTGGGATTCCCCAACAAGCACCAAATTTTAAGGATGTCTTTGTAATCTATCCTTTTGAAAAAGTACGCTTACATCAAAAGGAAACGTTTTTGGATCATGAATATATTGGGGTTTCCATCAAAAACTTACGGAAGCTCCCCTTTTCACGATTAAAGGACCATCGGGACAAATTAGTGGTACAACAGCCCGTTACCTTTAGGGGTAAAAGGGACTTCAATGCCCATCGATTGCTTAGGGCCATCGACAACAACGTTTTATTGAGCAAGTTGGAGGAAACGGAAATAGCCAGTGCGGACGAAAAAATGTATCCGTTGGAAAATCTGGCCGTGGCTTTTTCAGAATATCCACATATCCTTGAAAATACCCAACACCTATTGCAGCAATGCACTATTTATTTTGATTTTTCAAAGGACCGGAAGCCCCAAAATTTAAAGTGTTATACCACAAGCGAAGAGGAAGATGGCGAATTGCTTGAAAAGCTATGCCATGAAGGGCTTCCCAAACGCTATAAAAATGGGGTTTCGGAAATCATAAAAAAAAGATTGACCAAAGAGCTCACCCTTATCAAAAAGATGGGGTTTGTCTCTTACTTCCTCATTAATTGGGACATTGTTTCCCACGCCAGGGAAAAAGGCTTTTATTATGTAGGTCGCGGGAGTGGTGCAAATAGTATTGTAGCCTATCTGCTGTACATTACCGATGTCGATCCCATAGAACTCGATTTGTACTTTGAGCGGTTCATTAATCTATACCGTGCCAACCCCCCGGACTTTGATGTCGATTTTTCATGGCGGGATCGCGAGTACATGACCCAATACATCTTTAATCGTTTTGACCATGTGGCCCTGGTGGGCACCTATGTGACCTTTAAACGAAAAGGGGTCATCCGTGAATTGGGTAAAGTATTTGGTTTGCCAAAGGATGAAATTGATGCCCTGAGCAATGGTACCCTTCCGCCATCAAGGATTGACAGTATGGCGAGGCTCGTTCTTACCTATGGAAAATTGGTGGAAGGCATGCCCAATTATGTTAGCGTGCACGCCAGTGGGATACTTATCAGTGAAAAACCGTTGCACCATTTCTCGGCAACGTTTATGCCCCCCAAGGGGTTTGCCACGGCCCATTTTGATATGGTCATTGCAGAAGATGTGGGGCTTTTTAAGTTCGATGTCCTAGCGCAACGGGGATTGGGAAAAATAAAGGATACCGTAGCCATCATAAAACAGAACCAACCGGAAAAGGCAAACTTTGATATTCATGATGTATCTGGGTTTTATACCAATCCCGTCATTAACAACCTCATAAAAACAGCGCAGTGCATGGGCTGTTTTTATGTGGAGTCCCCAGCCATGCGCATGCTCCTCAAAAAATTGGAGGTGGACAATTATTTGGGATTGGTGGCGGCAAGTTCCATTATTAGGCCCGGGGTTGCCAAAAGTGGAATGATGCGTGAATATATCCTCAGGCATCGAAATCCTACCAGGGCAGAAGAGAAAGCGCATCCCGTAATGCTCAATATTATGCCCGAGACCTATGGGGTCATGGTCTACCAGGAAGACGTCATCAAAGTAGCGCACTATTTTGCGGACTTGACCCTTGGTGAGGCCGACGTGCTTCGCCGCGGCATGAGTGGTAAATTTCGGTCGCGGGAAGAGTTCGAAAAAGTAAAGGGAAAATTTCGAAGTAATTGTATCAAAAAAGGCTACGATGAAAAACTCATTGATGGAATCTGGGACCAAGTGGCCAGTTTTGCAGGCTATGCCTTTGCCAAGGGGCACTCCGCTTCCTATGCGGTCGAAAGCTATCAAAGCCTGTTTCTAAGGGCCTATTTTCCCCTGGAATTTATGGTCGCCGTCCTAAATAATGGTGGAGGGTTTTATCGCCCTGAATTTTATGTGAACGAAGCGCGAATGCTTGGGGCAACCATCCATCCCCCCTGTATCAATCTAAGCCATATTGCAAATGTCATCCATGGAAAACATATCTATTTGGGATTGATGTATTTGCGGGAGTTGGAAGAACGTGTTATGCGAAGTATCCTTAAAGAACGGGAAGCCAACGGAAAGTTTACCTCCCTGGAAAACTTCGTTGATCGTGTTATGATTTCAATAGAGCAAATAAGCATTTTAATACGCATTGACGCCTTACGGTTTACGGGCACCAACAAACATGAACTGCTCTGGAAAGCACACTTGATGCTCTCAAAGACCAAACGATTGGACCATCCCAAGCTATTTCCCCCCAAATGCCGCAACTTTCAAATTCCTGAGTTGCATACAACACCTCCCGAAACTGCTTTTGAACAGTGGGAACTTCTTGGTTTTCCATTGTGCAATCCTTTTGAATTATTGCTGGAACCTCCCAAAAACAAGAACGGACAACGGGATTTGGAACGGTACCTCAATACGCATATTGATATTTATGGGTATCTGGTAACGGTAAAGAACACCAGTACCCATAAAGGGGACCGTATGCATTTTGCAACCTTACTGGATCGGTATGGTGAAGTATTTGATACCGTACTTTTTCCTCCCATAGCGGCAAAGTATCGTTTTAGGGGCAAGGGCATTTATCGCTTTTATGGAAAAGTGGTCAGCGAATTTGGATTCTTGAGCATTGAGGTCATAAAAATGCAAAAGGAAAATTATATCGAAGACCCCAGGTATGCCGATATGAAAACGAGTAGAAAAGTGTTTACGACCAATAAATAATCGAATTAATCCGTATTTTTATATATAGAAAATATATACATTGGAGAAAATAAGAAAATTGATTGATGTTGACGCTGAAAGTTTGCAAATTCTCGAGGCTGAGGCAAAAAAGCAAAAACGTTCCCTAAAAAGCTATCTGGAACATACCTTGGAGGAAACCGCCAAAAAGCTGGAATCCCCATCCGAAGGGTACATGCTCATGATGGATGAAATGTTGGCCCGTGTAGCAGAGGGAAAGGCGGAATATGTTGATATTGCCGAAATAGAGAAAAAATATGGGCTTTAAAGTCCTCATGCTCAGGGAAGCCGTAGTTGAACTTCATGTCGCTGAATGCTTTTTTGCCTCCAAAAACCTATCGCGGGAGTTTCTGAACGATTTTGCACGGCAACTTCAATTTTTAAAGACCACTCCCCACTCATTTCAAGTGAGGTATAGGGGTATTCGAACTTTAAATTTTGAACAGTTCAATTACTCAATTCATTATAAAGCAGACAAGGAAGCTGTAGTCATATTTCGTATTTTGAACCAAAGACAGAATTTTTGAAAACATGAAGATTAGGATAAAGGGGAACACCGTTCGTTTTCGTCTCACCAAAAGCGAAGTAAAGGCATTATGCGAGACGGGTACGGTCAAAGAACAGACCCATTTTGGGGATGCCACATTCGGCTATACCGTACAAATGGATTCCAATACAACGGCAATGCATGCCGAATTCAAGGATAACAACATCACACTTTTCCTTCCCAAAACACTGGGCAAGGATTGGTTTGAAAACGATAGGGTGGGCTTTGAGCATGACCAAAAAACCCAAACAGGGACCTTATATCTTCTTTTGGAAAAGGATTTCACCTGCTTGGACGATACCTTGGAAGACCAGTCCGATAACTATCCTAACCCAAAACTGGAGCCCAATCCATGAAATAGCGCCATCATGTCCAAAAACACCACTTTCAAACGAACCATTTCCCTTACGGGCAACATAAAATTTACGGGGCTGGAACTCAAAGAACCTATGGACGTTTCGGCTGGAATGTTGGGGATAAAAGAGGCCTTGCGGCACAGTGTCAAAGAAATGGGGATCATGCGTTCCATGAGGGCACTCCTGGAAATGAACCAGGAAAAGGGCTTTCGTTGTCCCAGTTGTGCCTGGCCCGTTCCGGAAAATCCTTCCAAAATTGCGGAATACTGTGAGAATGGGGCAAAAGCCCTGGCCGATGAGGCCACCTTGGAAAAGATAGGGGCCGATTTTTTTGCCAAACACTCCGTGGAAACACTTTCGCAATTAAGTGATTATGAACTCAACAAGTTTGGGCGACTGACGGAACCCTTGGTGCTACGACCTGGAAAAGTACATTATGAGCCTATTTCCTGGGATGACGCTTATGAATTGATGGCCCAGGAACTAAAAAATGTACCCCATCCGGACGAGGCGATCTTTTACACCTCCGGTCGTTCCAGTAACGAAGCTGCCTTTTTGTACGGTATGTTCGCAAGGGCATTTGGGACGAACAATATGCCCGATTGTTCCAATATGTGCCATGAATCTTCCGGGGTGGCCCTTTCGCAGACCTTGGGCATTGGAAAGGGCTCCGTAAAAGTGGACGATCTGTATGGGGCCGATGTGGTCCTGGTGGTGGGCCAAAACCCTGGGACCAACCACCCCAGAATGCTCTCTGCCCTGGAAAAGTGCAAGAAAAATGGGGGGAAGATCATTAGTATCAATCCCCTGGCCGAAACGGCCATGGTCAAATTCAAAAACCCACAAAAAGTAGGGAGTATGTTGGGAGGAGGTACCGCAATTGCGGACATCCACCTTCAGGTAAAAATCAATGAGGACATCGCCTTGGCAAAATTACTGTTGAAAAAACTGGTTGCCCTGGATGCCAAACAAGGCAATGTCCTTGACCATGACTTTATCCAAAATTACGTGGCCGGATATGACGCCCTGTTGAACGATTTAAACGGTTTTGATGAAAGCACCCTTTTAAAACGTACCGGGGTTTCCCCCGAAAAAATAGATAAAACGGTGGAACTGCTGGCCTCAAAACCCAATATCATTATATGTTGGGCCATGGGAATTACCCAACACAAAAATGCCGTGGAGACCATTCAGGAATATGTGAATATTCTACTGGTGAAGGGCGCACTGGGAAAACCGTTTGCGGGAACCTGTCCCGTTAGGGGCCATAGCAATGTACAAGGGGATAGGAGTGTTGGCATTATGCACTATGTCAGCAAGGAACTCAATCGGCGCATATCCGAAAATTTAGGTTTCGATCCCCCGACCAAAGCGGGCCATGATACCGTTGGGGCCATCAAAGCCATGTATGAGGGCAAGGCCAAGGTATTCGTTTGCCTGGGTGGTAATTTTGTGATGGCCGCTTCGGATACGGCTTATACGGCGGAGGCCGTTCAAAACTGTACGTTAACGGTACAGATAAGCACCAAACTGAACCGTAGCCATTTGGTGACCGGGGAAACTGCCCTGTTATTACCCACTTTTGGCCGTTCCGAAAAAGACGTAAAAAAAGGGAACCCCCAATTTTTGACCATGGAAAGCAGTACGGGAAAGGTACGGCAAAGCAAAGGGCTCCTAAAGCCCGCATCGGCACACATTAGGAGTGAACCTGAAATCATTGGGATGTTGGCACACACCTATTTTCAGGGAAAACATCCATTGCCATGGAAAGAACTGGCCTACGATTACGAAAAAATCCGAAGCTTAATTGACAAAACGGTGAAAGGATTCAAGGATACCAGTGCCCGTTCAAAAGGCCATGGCTACTACCTGCCCAACAATGTCCGGGAAAGGGATTTCGGCAAATTGCCCAATGGAAAGGCACAATTGACCCTAAATCAACTCCCAGAAGTGGTATTGGAAAAGGACGAACTGTTGTTAATGACCATTCGTTCGCACGACCAGTTCAACACCACAATATATGGGTTGCATGACCGCTACAGGGGAATCCATAACGAACGAAGGGTGATTTTTCTCAATCCCGTTGATATGGAAAAACGCGGTATTGTAAGAAAACAAGTACTCAATTTGATCAGCAGGTACCATGGAAAAGAACGGAAGGCCGAACAATTTTTGGCGATTCCCTATGACATCCCAGAAGGCAATGCAGCAGCGTATTTCCCGGAGACCAATCTGTTGGTTCCCATTGATGAGTTTGCGGATAAGAGTAGGACCCCGATAAGCAAATCGATAAGGATTCGTCTTGAAAAAGTGAATGCCTGATATTGTTATGCTGCCAATGCCTTAAGGGCCGCCACCAAGTAATCGATGTCTTTCTTAGTAATATAAATGGCAAAAGAAAGTCTTAGGGCATTTAAGCCTTTGCTTGACATTGGTCGGCAATCAATGCCATAACGGTCCCAAAGTTGCTCTTTAACGTCTTTTACATCTTGCCCATTGACCTCAACGACCTGGATTGCCCCGGAAAGGTCATCCAAGGCCGGGGTTTTAATGGTGAATCTTGAATCCCCTTCCAGCTTTGAGCGAAAATACTTTTTCAATTCAAAGGTGCGCTGGTGTATGCGTTCCCCTCCGATGATATGATGAAAATCTATGGAGGCACCCAGACCAAGAACTTCGGGAAGATTACGGGTATTGTAATTTTCCAATCGACGTATGCTGGTATCGGTATGGCCACGGGCTACGATTAGGGGTTTTAAGAAGTCCTGGCTTTCTTTTTTGGCATAAAATATCCCCACCCCTTTTGGTGAGAACAGCCATTTATGGGAACTTGCGGTATAAAAATCGCAATTCAGATCCCTTAAGTCTATAGTGAACATTCCCGCGGATTGCGCACCATCTACGGCAACCAAAATCCCCTTTTCATGAGCCATTTTTGACACTTGTTTTACGGGAAGTACCATGCCATTGGTGTTCACAATATGGCACATGGAAATGACTTTGGTTTTAGGGGTAATGGCCTTTTCATAGACTTCCACTAAATCCGATACGGTTTTCGGAAGGATTGGCAATTCTGGCCGCACCAATGTAATCCCCTTGGTTTCTTGCCATACTTCCCATGGAATGGTGCCACTTGCATGTTCATGGTCCGCCAATAT
Source organism: Croceivirga sp. (assembly GCA_028281025.1). Lineage (GTDB taxonomy): Bacteria > Bacteroidota > Bacteroidia > Flavobacteriales > Flavobacteriaceae > Croceivirga. Next base: position 40,093 of record JANQKR010000023.1, on the reverse strand, counting down.
CACTTCATCGCCAGGGTTAAGATCAAAGCTACGGGCAATCAGGTTCATGCCCTCGGTGGTGTTATGGGTCAGGGCAATCTCTTCAGGGGAAACCGAAAATAGATTTGCGACCTTTCTACGTACCTCTTCTTTTTCGTCTTCCCAACCGCCCCACATATATTTTGAGGGAAAGCCATCCAAAAGATTTCGAAAGGTGTTGGTAGCCTGTTGTATGTGTGTTGACGATGCCCCCAATGAAGCATTGTTGAAATAGTGAAGTCCTTCGGCCAGGTTGAATTGTGACTTTACCAAATCCCAATATGCTTCAGTCTTGTTCTGGGGATTATCCAGTCCAATCGCTTCCCAGGATGTTAGTAAACCGGCCCCAAATAAAGGAGCAGCAAAAGAACCTAATGTTCCCTGGCCCAATTGCCTCAAAAAGTTTCTTCGTGAAGGGGTTTTCATGCGCTCGTACCTACTATATGGTTCCCGATAAAGTTACGAAAGCCCGTGAGGTGAGGGAAGCATTATTTAAAAGCAGGGATGCCCGTAATATCCGCCCCAGTGATCAAAAGGTGGATATCGTGCGTGCCCTCATAGGTAATCACACTTTCCAGGTTCATCATATGGCGCATAATACTGTAATCCCCCGTAATTCCCATTCCACCCAAAACCTGCCTGGCTTCCCTGGCTATTTTGATGGCCATGTCCACATTGTTGCGTTTGGCCATGGAGATTTGGGCCGTTGTGGCGCGCCCTTCATTCTTTAACTGCCCCAATCGGAAGGCCAATAACTGTGCCTTGGTAATTTCCGTAATCATCTCTGCCAATTTCTTCTGCTGGAGCTGAAAAGCGGCTATGGGCTTTCCAAATTGGATGCGTTCCTTGGCATAGCGCAGGGCCGTATCATAACAGTCCATGGCGGCTCCAATGGCACCCCAGGCAATACCGTAACGTGCAGAATCCAAACATCCCAGTGGGGCTCCCAATCCCGACTTATTGGGCAACAGGTTTTCTTTGGGGACTTTTACATTATCAAAAATCAATTCCCCTGTTGCCGAGGCCCGAAGGGACCATTTGTTGTGGGTCTCCGGGGTGGAGAAACCTTCCATCCCCCGCTCCACGATCAATCCATGGATCCTGCCTTCCTCATTTTTTGCCCATACCACGGCCACATCGGCAAAGGGCGAATTGGAAATCCACAACTTGGCGCCATTTAAAAGATAGTGGTCCCCCATATCCTTGAACTTGGTTTCCATACCCCCGGGATTGGAACCATGGTTCGGTTCGGTCAAACCAAAACAGCCCATCCATTCCCCTGTGGCCAATTTGGGCAAATATTTTTTACGTTGCGCTTCGGTACCATAGGCAAAAATAGGGTACATCACCAAAGAAGACTGTACGGAGGCCGTGGAACGAACACCACTGTCGCCACGCTCAATTTCCTGCATAATCAGACCATAACTTATTTGATCCAATCCTGCTCCCCCATATGCTTCGGGGATATAAGGACCAAAGGCGCCTATTTCTGCCAAACCTTGAATGATTTGTTTTGGGAATTCGGCTTTTTGGGCATAGGCTTCAATGATGGGGGATATATCGCGTTTTACCCATTGCCTTGCGGCATCCCTTACCAATTTGTGCTCTTCAGAAAGCAAATCATCCAAATTGTAGTAATCCGGTGCTTCAAATACGTCTGGCTTCATAAATAGAATTCATTTTGTCATTCCTGTGTGTCACCCTGAGCTCGTCGAAGGGAAGGCAGGAATCGTATTGTTTTTAGTAATGGATTCCGTATCAAGTACGGAATGACAAACCCTAACGTTAGAGTTTTCCAAAGGTAGGAATCAAATATAACAGTTAAAGCCCGTATTGTTACATTTTTAAATAGAAGGCCTTGGTAAGATCGCTATATGCTTCGGTATATTTATGCCTATCGGTCTCAATGACCAATTCCTTTCGAGAAATTTCTTTTTCAGAAAATGAAAATTGGATAAGGGATCTTTTGATAGGTGCGGTTGGGTTTCCCCTCACCCCCAACACCTTATTTGGGAACAACCCCTTTTCCTTTGCCAAATCCATTACGTTTTTCTCCTCGGTTTTGGGAATGATCAGGGCGAATTCCCCCGTATCGGAAAGTAGCCTACGCACACCTTCAATAAGAACCCGAAAAGGAAGGGTTTCATTTTGGCGGGCGTTATCCCTTGATGGGTCCCCACTGGAAACATTCTCCGTGTAAAACGGGGGATTGGAAAGGATAAGATCGTAGGACTCGTCCATTTCTTCCACAAATTCTTGGAAAGAAGCATGATAACAGAACAGTCGATCCGCCCAGACCGAAGCCTCAAAATTTTCAACGCACTGCTCATAAGCATTGGCATTCAACTCTATGGCATCAATGGTTTTGGCTTGGGACCGTTGGGCCATTTGTAGTGCGAGAAGACCTGTACCCGCTCCAACGTCCAAAATGCTGTTGGGATGGTTTTCCAAAGATGTCCAAGCTCCCAAGAGCACCCCATCCGTGCCGACCTTCATGGCACACCGGTCCTGATGAATGGTGAACTGTTTAAATTTAAAGGGCTTCATTGATCCTACCGGCTTCCCTGGTTTCCTTACCTTCCAATTCCAATAACGAATCACCAAGTTTTGAGCGCATGGTATTGGCGAGCAGTTTAATCTCCTGTACGATATCAGGATGTGCTTCAGCTATATTTTTAGACTCACTGGGGTCCTTATCCAGATCGTAAAGTTCAATTTCCTCAAGATGTACATAGGCATAATTGCCCGGTTGGCCATCTTTACCGGGCTCCTGCCCTTCCATAGTGCGATAGCGATGCGGAAAGTAAAGCTTCCATTTGCCATATCGAACACCAAAAAGTTCATTTACCCGATAATAAAAGAAATAGGCTTTTTGTGGGCTACGGTCACTTTCCCCCTTCCATAGGTTCCACGCGCTCTTGCCATCAATGATTTTTGTGGGAAGGCTTGCCCCCGTTACCTCCGCTATTGTCGGCAGTAGGTCAATGGCCATTAGTGGTTCGTCAATAACTTTTCCGGCGGGCAGACTATCGGGATATTGTATGATGAACGGCTCGCGTTGTCCCCCTTCCCAGGCCGTACCCTTACCTTCACGCAGGGGCAAGGCACTGCCCGCATGATTGCCGTACGATAGCCAGGGACCATTGTCCGAGGTAAAGATCACAAGGGTATTTTCCTCTACCCCATTGTCTTTCAATGCTCCTAAAATTTGGCCCACGGACCAATCCAATTCCATGATAACATCACCATATAGTCCTTTTTGGGATTTTCCCTTAAATTTTTCCGATACAAATAAAGGAACATGGGGTTGTGGATGGGGCACATACAGGAAAAATGGATTGTCCTTGTTGCGGTTGATGAAGTCCACACTGCGCTCCGTTATTTGGGTGGTCAGTTGCGACTGCTCGGTTAAAGTGTCAATAACCGTCTCATTCTCGAATAGGGGAAGGTCGGGAAAATTAAAGATAGGCCCTTGCTGGGGATGGTAGGGCCACATATCATTGGAATAGGGAATGCCAAACCACTCATCGAAACCGTGACGCGTGGGTAAGAATTTTTTATGGTGCCCAAGGTGCCATTTACCGTATATGGCCGTTTGGTACCCCTTGGCTTTCAACATTTCGGCCAAAGTGGTCTCCGAATCGTTGATCCCATGGGTGTCATCCGGTCCCAGGGCATTATGGATTCCTATCCTATTGGGGTAGCAACCGGTCAAAAGTGCTGCCCTGGAGGCGGAACAGACCGCCTGCGCCGCATAATAGTGCGTAAATTTCACCCCTTTTGACGCCATTTGGTCCAAATTGGGCGTACTAAACCCCTTGGCTCCAAAAACACCTACATCGGCATATCCCTGGTCGTCGGTAAAGATGATAACCACATTGGGAGGTCTTTTTTCCTTGGCGGATGTAGTAGGATTCTGTTTTTGCTTACAGGAAAAAAGGAGTATAGCAATAACAAAAAGGTAGGATTTGGCCATTTTCAACACGATTGATTTCCACAGCATTTCACGGAAATGAACTGCACGGGAACTAATTTAAGTACAAATCCACCAAACCTTCCGGGGTTTCCACATAAATAACGGCGTTCTTCCTGTCGACCTTCTTGATGATATCATCAGAAACCGGTACCAAAAGCACTTTCCCCCCTTTTTTTACCTCAAACAAAACCTGTGCGGAAGCATCGTTTACGGATTCAATACTACCAATATCCCCATGGACCTTGTCCATTAGTCGAAACCCAATGACTTCATGGTAGTAGAATTGGTTCCCAGATAGTTCGGGGAGCTGGGACAAGGGGAGAAATACCCCTTTCCCCAAAAGCTTTTCCGCTGAGGATTCATCTTGGACATCCTCAAACCGTACCCTTAGCAAACTGGATTTATGCAATTGGCTTTTGACAATAAAAAATGGAACCAAATTTTTGCCCAACTCGACAAAAACTGATTCCATTTCTTCATAAATCTCAGGTTCATCGGTGTCCAGTTTTAGCAACACCTCGCCTTTGAAACTATATTTTGATACGATTTTTCCGAGGTAGAAACACTCCTCCTTTCGCATCGTGCTGTTTATTCTTTAGAAGCTTCTTCTTCAGTGGCCTTGGCCTCAGGGGCTGCTTCCTCTGTTGGGGCTTCCTCCGCTTTGGCTTCTGCAGTTTCCTCAACGGTTGCTTCCGTGCCTTCAGCCACTGCTTCTGCAGGTGCTTCACCTTCGGCTACTTCCTCAACTTCGGGTTCTGGTTGCTGGGCTGCAATGCGTTTTTCATTGACCTCCTTTTCAGCGGCCAAAGCTTTGGCCTTGGCATCGGCATCGGCCTTGCTCAAGCCATCCCTTTTTGCCTGAATCTTGGCTTCTTTTTCTTCCAACCAAGCAGCAAACCTTTTTTCGGCTTCCGCTTCATCAAAAGCGCCTTTTTTAACTCCTTCCAACAAGTGTTTTTTCATCAAAACCCCTTTGTAGCTAAGGATGGCACGTGCAGTGTCCGTAGGTTGTGCACCATTGTACAACCATTTTACGGAACCATCAACATCCAAATTAATGGTAGCAGGGTTGGTATTGGGATTGTAGGTGCCCAATTTTTCCAAAAATTTACCATCTCTCTTTGAACGGGAGTCTGCGGCCACTATCCAATAAAATGGTTTTCCTTTTTTACCGTGGCGCTGTAATCGAATTCTAACTGGCATATCACATTAATTTGTAGGGTGCCCGACCCTGGTTATTAATTCTTTTGGTTGCATCCAGCCCACAAGGTTGAACTGAAAGCGGGTGCAAAAATACGCTTAATCCTTTATGCGACAACATTTTTACCCTAATTTTTTGGGTTTGACCCTTTAAAAACTTCGTCCATAGCAAATAGGCACTTTTGCCCTTCTCCTCAAAATCGGCCCTGGGTTGCGTCGGATACCGTATCCAAACTAAAAAACAATACGAAAATCTTAACGTCTTTCATCTTGGAGGGCATCAGAGATTATGACTATATTACGTTGATGTTTCGTACAAAACCTTTCACTTTTTACCGACAATTGGACAAGATGGACTGTGGTCCTACGTGCTTACGGATGATTGCGAAGCATTATGGTCGCTCCTATGCGGTTGACTTCTTAAGGAGAAGGTCCAATATCACACGGGAGGGAGTTTCCATTGGGGGTATTGCCGAGGCAGCTGAAAGTATTGGTTTCCACACCTTGGCCGTAAGTGTGGACTACAACACTTTGGCGGAGGAGGTTCCCCTACCCTGTATTGCGCACTGGCGACAACGACATTTTGTGGTCGTTTACAGAATTGCCCATGATAAGGTCTACGTTGCCGATCCAGCACATGGACTGGTGGATTATCCCAAAAAGGATTTTATTGACGGATGGATAGGTAAGGGCGCGGATGAAAGTTCCGAAGGGTATTTGTTGCTCTTGGAAACGACCCCAAGGTTTTACGAATATGGAAACGAGGAGAAAAGGAAATATGGGTTCAAATTTCTTTCGGGGTATTTTAAGCCCTACTCCAAATATATCTTCCAGCTTTTCCTGGGTCTTTTTATCGGGAGCATCCTGCAGCTCATATTCCCGTTTTTGACACAGTCAATTGTTGATTACGGGATAAACTATCGTAACATTAATTTTATTTACCTGATCCTGATTGCACAACTGACCTTGTTTGTCTCCCAGACCACTGTTGAAGTCATACGAAGTTGGATCCTGTTGCATGTCACCAGTCGCATCAACATCAACCTAATCTCGGATTTCCTCATAAAACTAATGCGGCTTCCCATTGCATTTTTTGATTCCAAGAACACTGGGGACATCATCCAACGGATATACGATCACGACAGAATACAGGAGTTTTTCTCCAGTACCACATTGAACACTGTTTTTTCTGCCTTTAACGTGGTGGTCTTTGGGGTGGTACTGGCCTATTATGATGGCACCATTTTCACTATTTTTTTTGTGGGGTCCTTGATTTATGTGGGTTGGACACTGCTCTTTTTGAAAAAACGGGCAGAATTGGACTATAAAAGATTTGACCAGGCCGCGGACAACCAAAGTAGCATTTATCAGCTGATTTCAGGGATGCAGGAAATTAAGTTGAATGGCTCCGAAAGACGTAGAAGATGGGAATGGGAGGCCATTCAGGTCAAATTGTTCAAGGTTTCCTTAAAGAGTCTGACCTTGACCCAAACCCAGAACGTAGGGGGACGTTTCTTTAACGAGCTCAAAAACATCCTGATCACTTTTGTTGCGGCCAAAGCGGTAATTGATGGAAATTTAACCTTGGGGATGATGCTATCGGTGCAGTACATCATTGGGCAACTCAACTTGCCGATCAATGACTTTATCACCTTTATCCAGACCGGGCAGGATGCCAAAATAAGCTTGGAACGACTTTCGGAAATACACGGTAAGGACGATGAAGAGGACGAAAGCATGGAACCCATTAAAGAGCTTCCGGAAAACCGAACGATTCACCTAAGCAAATTGACCTTTCATTATGGAGGAGAAAGCTCGCCCAAAATATTGGATGATATCTCGTTTGCCATTCCCGAAGGAAAGATTACGGCCATCGTAGGGGCAAGTGGTAGTGGAAAAACCACCTTGATCAAACTACTGCTCAAATTCTATGAGCCCACCAGTGGCCATATCCATATAGGAAGAACACAACTAAAAAATCTGGGGACCACCTTCTGGCGAAAAAACTGTGGTTCGGTCATGCAGGATGGTTTTTTGTTTGGTGATACCATTGCCCGGAATATTACGGAATCGGACTCAGAGGGGATCATTGACCGAAAAAGGTTGTTGCATGCCGTGGATGTGGCCAATATCTCGGAATTCATTGAACAATTGCCCTCGGGCTTTAATACCAAGATTGGGGGTTCCGGAGTCAATATCAGCGGTGGACAAAAACAACGTATCCTAATTGCCAGGGCGGTATACAAAAATCCCAATTATATCTTTTTTGATGAAGCCACCAGTGCTTTGGATGCCAACAATGAAAGGACAATTATGGAAAAGCTGGAATCCTTTTATCAAGGGAAGACCGTTGTGGTCGTGGCCCATCGCTTGAGTACCGTAAAAAATGCCGACCAGATCATCGTTTTGGACAAAGGGAAAATAGCGGAACGGGGCAACCATCATCAGCTAACCTCAATAAAGGGACTGTATTATTCGCTGGTAAAAAATCAATTGGAACTCGGTCAATAACATGGAAGAAGGGAAATCACAACATACCAAACTCAATGTACCCGAGGAGCGATCGGACCAGGTAAAGGAAGTTTTGGGCAAAACCCCGAATTGGATGATCAGGTGGGGGACTTCCATGGTCTTTGTCATCGTAGTTTTATTATTGGTGGGATCGGCAATAATACGTTACAATGATATTATCCCCGCCAACATTGTTATCACCAGTAAAAATCCTCCTGTTTATCTAAAGGCCCGCTCTTCTGGCCGATTGACCAAAGTTTTGGTCCAACCCAATGAAGCTGTTAAAGACGGACATATCCTGGCAGAAATTGAAAATACTGCCAAGTTTGAAGATGTCCTTTATCTAAAGGAACAATTGAACAACCATACGGCAACCTTCCTGGTCCTTGATACCTTAAAAAAAGTATTTCCCTCAACACTCGATCTAGGTGAAATTCAGCTGGCCTATGGGAACTTCCTTACGGCTTATCAGAACTTTGTTCTGTATAACACGTTAGCCCCCAATAGTAAAGAATCCGTGTTGATACAAAGGCAATTGCGGGAGCAACAGCAGTTTCTTAAAAACCAAAATAGGCAGTTGCAATTGTTCAAAGAAGATTTGGCACTGTCCAAAACCAATTTTGAACGCAACAGGGAATTGTATGACAGGGGTGTTATCTCCAAAGCGGAATATGAGGAAGCTTCCCGTGCCTATTTAGCGGACCAACAACAATATGAAGGTTTCCTGACCAATATTTCCAATACCCAGATAGCCATTGCCAATTTCAACAATTTGCTCACCAAGACCAACATCCAGGGAACCGAATTTGAAAACACCTACAACCAGGAACTGGAAAACGCGGAGCAAAATCTTTTGACGTCCCTAAATTCCTGGGAACAACAGTATATCATTAGCAGTCCCATAAACGGCACCGTCACCGTATTTGACATTTGGGACCAATACCAAAATGTAGAACTGGGGGAAACACTGTTCACCATAGTACCAAAGGATATGGATGGCATTATTGGACGGGTCACCCTGCCCATACGCAATTCAGGGAAGGTGAAGGCAGGTCAAAAGGTCATTATAAAATTGGACAACTACCCCTTTGAGGAATGGGGCAGCCTTTTAGGTGAAATCGAGAACATTTCCGAGGTTCCCAAACAGGGCGAACAAACATTTTATACGCTCTATATTGGCGTAAAGGATTTAACCACTTCTTTTGGCAAAACAATTTCGTTTAAGCAGGAAATGCAGGGTACCGCAGAAATTGTAGTGGAGGAGTTGACCGTACTGCAACGCATCTTTTATGAATTGCGAAAGATTTTTGATAGGGCATAAAAAAGCTGCCAAAAGGCAGCTTCCTTGTCTTGTTGGCTTAGTGCCCCCATAGTTGCAAGGTAGGACAACATGACTTTTAAACACTATAAATAGTCGGGGCAAAACATTCCAATCACACATTTAATAATGGCATACTCTAATTTTCGGTTCCCTACTTACTGGAATTAAGACGTTTATTATCTAATTTTTTTTTGAGGGCATCAGTGATCCCCCCATTTTTGGAAATGGCAAAAAGAGTGCAATAATATCGATATAAAAAGTCATAACAAACCATCTCATTTAAACGGTTCTTTGATTTGAACAAGCGATTCATCAGCATATGTATATAGCTCCCAACCAGATTGTCCAAGTCGATCTCCAAACGGTTACTTTTATTTAATTCCACAAGTTTTTGTGCGATGGGTGAAATATGTTCTTTTTTATTTTGGAGAATATCAAGAATGGGACCGTAATTGGGTTCACGCTCTTTGATAAAGGTCATAAAATGTGCTATTTTCCCCCTCTCTTTCCGATATTTATCGTCCAATTGTTTTTTTAGAAAGCGTGACATTCCAAATTCTTTTCCAAAGGCTATTTTATACGTTTCCAATAGCTCCTTTTTTTTCTCAAGGGCAAAAGCAAAACTATCCAGTAGGTTGTCTATAGATCGTAAACCGAACAGCCAACGTAATTCTTCACCCTCATCTCCCTCTATGAGGTCCAAAAAATGGACAGCTGCCTCACTGTCGTAATGAAACAGCGATTCCGAAAGCTCCATTGTATTTGGTCCGTAGCGTTCCAACTCCCTTTGATAAGTATCCAACTGTATCTTCCAAATCAAATCATTCTTGATCCATGGTTGTAAACAATTATACATTGCAGTGATAATATTTCCTAAATTTTGGTCATTATTTACCTTGAAACGAATTCTGAGGTGATAATTTGGGTCAACATAACGAATGAAGAACCATTTGTCAACCCATCCATTTCTATTAAATTCTGCAGTTAGGGGTTTGATAATCTGACACAATAATACATCTCCCGTTTTATGTCCAGTATATAATTTGTAATACAGCCATTCGCTACCCACAACAAAGTTTCGATCAATGTTTTGCATACTTACACCTTATTGTATAAATCCAACTTGGCTTGGTTAAAAAAGGAAATGATTATCTGATTGGAGTAGTATCCATTGGTAGATTTAACCGAGCTATCCTCATCAAAAAGAAATTCAGAGAGTGTAAATTGGTCCCGGTTTATGACCGCATGCAACATCATTTGCACCGAGGTCATGTTTTTAAAGTTTACCAATAATCTAAACTCGCCGTCGTTAAGCAGAACAAATTCGGGCAATCCTTTCCTATTTCTGAATATAGTCACCAATTCCTTTAAAGCTTCGACATCCTCTTTTTTACTTAATAATGTTTTGATTTCTTCTTTTTTCAGTTTCCATTGTGCACGATGAAGTATAAGGTTGCCAAACTCCACTCTGGGCAAAAAATCCCTTTTATCTTTTAAAGGGCCATAATCAAAGAAGAGGTCATACCTAACGTTCTGGGTCTGCATATCGCATAAGAATTGGTAAATGGGCAAAGTGCTGAGCGAAAAATTATGCGCATTCGTCAAACGTGGCAAAACTTCCTTATCCAGTTTTTTTGAGCGAAGAACGATATAATCGTTTCTTAGGGATATGTAAAGATCATCTATGGACAATTGATTTTCATATGCCAAACTTGATTTTGCCAAATAAGGTATTTCATATTCCCTTAATTTTGGCCGCATTATGACGTTGCCCACTCTTGCCTCCGGCAAATGAACAATTTCGGCCAAGACCTTATCAGGGTTCATACTTTGTTCGAGCTCTATGATTTTTTGGACATGATCACGTATTCCTCTATCGCCATGACAGAAACGCCCCATTAGGCAGGCCGCTGACGCACCCCGAAATCCCGGGAAGTGTATTTTTTTTACACCTTCGTCAACGACGAATGCAGCCATGGTAGCAATGGTATCTGGTAGATCTTCCCAGTTTAAGGGCAATTCTTCAAAATCCTCTTCCTTTAAAACAATTTTATACGCTCCATTTTTATCACATTGTAATAATTTCATGTGTAAAACGTCATGTATTCGGGTCCAATTGAATTGCTCTTGATCATATACGTTTTGTAGTACCGGTAAAAGAATGTCATCTACCAATGGGTTAATGTCACCGGAATTGGCGTTTTGCATATAACCGATGCCCGTTTCAATATCAAGGACGGTTGAAAGAGGCATTTCCCGCTGTTCATAGCGCTCAAGAAAAGCTTCCTTAAAAGCATTAAGATTGGCATTTGCAAGAGATGATGATAGGGTCATTTTATTTAAAAGTTCCATTCCTTTCCCAATATCCTTTATTACCGATTTGGATAATTGATTTTTTTGGGGGTTTATGGTCATGTCGGTTTGGAAAAGGTACTTAAGGTCATAGGGGGTAGACAACTTTTCAATTTGCTTGGCCAAATCTAAATATACCTTAGTTGGGTTTCCCAGTTTGGCATCAATATTGGCAAGTAGTTTCTTGGTTATGGTAAGGTTTTCCAACTCCCCCTGGGAATCTCCAACCTTTTTTAGCGTCTCCATTATCTGATCCATAAATTCTGGGCCCGAAACAGAGGGCTCCAATTCACTTACCAATATTTGGCTGTCTACTAATTCATGAATAAAGTTTTCTGCATCAGCTTTTGAAATATCATCACTAATTAGCCCGGAAATCAGTGATTTCAAATGGATGCCCTTGGCGGCATGTTCCAAGGTTTGTTGCAGATAGGACGAATTGTCGACCTCAATAACACGGTGTTGCCTATTGCTATTTACATAGTAATATTCAATACATCGTAGTTTGTCACCCGTTTGATATAGACTTGAATTCGGATAGAAAGGCAGCTTATATTGGATTTGTCTTTTCTTGGCAAGGTCTTGTGAAAGCGCTACAAGGTAGTTCATGTCCAATCGGGTGTGTCTGGTATTGCACATGGGACCAAGGTTTTTAATCTCTGTTTCATCACCAAAATTGCCTAGGGAGCAGCCAGCAAAAAGACCAAATGGGGTGCACCGTGTTGACATCCTTGTAAGATACTTTAGTAAAGTATTTCGCAACTTTTTTTGGCCCTTTTTATCAAGTTTGCCCGCCATCCATTTTTTCATTACAAAATAAAATGTTGGCGAAGCCAAAAATAGCGCTTCCCCAACGACGGGATCTTGGCATACGTTCTTAAAAACCTGATCTAAAATCACATCGCCATTGGTGAGTTTGGTGTAGAAGTCAAAATCAAATAGCGGAGTACGTAAAACAAAGTTGGGCAAGTGATTATATGGATTTCTTGTTGTCTTCATCAAACGTATTATTTCCCAATCATAAAACATTCATCCCATGTGTTTCTATTACTTGAGAGGTAATCGATGGTTACAAGGCCTATACCTGAAACACCTTCCAAAACGGATAACAATGGATGCATTTTTCCCTCCAATCCAGCCATTTGTTTATATCCCGCATATCCATCTGGGTATGTTGCTTTCTTTAGACCATCATCAATCCAAAAATTGAGGGCTTCTTTAAAAAAATCATTTGGATAGTGGTAGTTAATGGCATGGTAAATCTGTGCGTTACCATAAGAACCGTGACAAAAACCCGCATCGACCACCATAGTATCTTTTTGTTTCCTTCGATTGGTGGAATGTTGCAAAATAGGTAACCACGTATTTTTAAGGGAAGTATTGTTCAAGGCACCTGCGACATGTACCATGGACATCCCTATGCCCAGATCCCCATGACACCAAGCGAGCCTACTGTTGTATTTATTGGAATTTTCATCAATGATTGCATTAGGGAAGAATGAAATATCGCTTTTGGACCTGTTATGGATATCGAGCAAGTAGTTTGTTCCTAATTTCAGCAACAAACCTGTACACTTTTTAAACGCCTCAAAATCGTGTAGCCTGGACAGGAAGTTAAGGATACTGGCTATCCCATGGGCAGCACCCAGATTATAGCTTACCATGTTTTCTTCCTGTCCTAAGGTGTAGGGCCATTTTGCCATACCGTTATCAATGATGGCCAATCTTTTCAGTTCGGCCACACATTTAAAAAGAATATTGCGGTACTTTTCCTTAAGTTCAGGACTTCGGGTATGTTTAAATCGTTTAAAAAAATAAAATCCATACCCTAAACCACCATGTAAAAAATCATAGTCCCCCTTTTTAAAGTCTTTGATCATATTTTCATATAAAAAACCATCAAATTGACCAAGCAAATTGTCACAGTCCACTTCAATAAATTCTTCGGAATTCAGATGTTGGATGACCCATCCCAGACCCGCAATACCATTGCAATAGGAGGGAATGGAATAACCAGCATTGATTTTTTCTATACAATGGGTGATCATTTGCATACCTATATCGGCATGATAATCGCTATCTAAATGTTTTGCATAGTAGAATTGAAAAAGTGCTATACCGGAGATTCCCGTGAAAATTCCAAGGTTATCATCATGGTCCTTATATTTCTGAGCTGTTATTTGGGCTATTTCCAATAACTTTAGTCGTAACTTTTCTTCACGGACCATAATCTCATTAGCAATTTCGGGTGGTTTTTTATATAGGATTTTACTTACTATTAAAGTAGTAAAAAGATTGCAAATTGCTTTATGGTAATCACAGAAAATGATTGCAAAACCTTTTAGGGAATACGTTGTTGATTGACACTCATACTAGATATCCAACTTTCGATACATTTAGTTTTATCTGAAAGTCAGCCGTTGTGGGGTACTATGAGCATCCGAAAGATTAAGTCCCTTATAATGGCTTGGGTGAAACCAATAAGTTGTTGTTTCTCCTTTTGGGATTTATATTCAAATTCAGAATGAAATCGGTCTATACTTTCAGTTAAGGTTTGAGGTAATTCAAAAAAGCGTAAAAAAAAGTATTGATATCCGTTCAAAGGGAACTCAAGGAGATTAGTATCCAGCAAGTCATCATAAATGCAACTTCGCTGAAAAAGGAAATAATAATCTTTTGCATCGGTGTTAAGAATGTCCTTGATATTGATTTCAAATAATTCATGAAGTGCCGGCCTAACAATCCATTCCCAGTCAGATTCATACGTATTCACCAATGGACTAAGAACAAATTCCATGTTTATCAAATCTGTAAAATTTTGATTTAAAAGGACTTTCCTCGATTCATAATAGGAGATTTCCTTTTTTTGTATCTCTTTTAATTCAATCTCATTATCCCGTAACAAAAACTTTTCCTTTTCTATTGCCAAAATCTCATTTAGTCTTTTCAGATTATCCTTTGTAAGTTTTTTTCCTATTTCTTTTTGTCCCATCGCCATCTTTAGCACATCTTCAATACCGGATTTAGGAATATTATCAATGATTATGTTTTTATCAACCTGCAAAGCTTCAAGCAATGAAATTGTTTTTATAAAATGTATTTCTTTATTCTGCATAATCTTTAGTCATTAAACATAGAACTTATTCTCCCATGCCATTCAGGATAATCACATAATAAATGTAGTTCCAGCTCTCTACAACATTCCATTACCGACTTTGCCTGAGCAATAAGATGTACAAATTTTTTGGAAAAGAACCTGTTCATGAAATCGGCAGGGCGCATTATTTCCTGTTCATTCTTTTTAATAAAGTGCTTTATTTTTATACCTTTTTTTCTTGCCATTACAGAAAATAGGTATTGTTCATAAATTATAGCGAAGTACGTGCCTATTGTTCCTTTATTGACCTTATCCAGGTTTTGATCAATAAAATAAAATGCACGATCTACGTACTCCTTGAAGAAATCAAGATTATTGCCACCAATAATACCCGCATTGGTTGCACCAAATTCTTTCCTCAACGAAAAATCCGCTTTAAATTCATCAAGAATTTGAAAATCATTATCCTTCAAATACTGCATACTTTGATGATAGTAATTTTCATCTGTTTCAATATTTTGCCCAGCCAAGTCCGCCATTTCCAGTTCCCTTCCAAACCTATTCCAGCAATACACATCTCCATCAACATGTAGGAAAGGTTTGTCCTGCAATCGGTATGCATATAGCTTGCCTATGGCCCATAATTGTTCTGGATAATGGTTTAGCCCATCAAGCTCTACATGCACTTTTGTATAGGGTAGTTTTAGTTTGTCTATAAGTATATGTTTACCTTTTTCATCAGTAACCAGTTCAATCTCTTCATAAAGCTCTTTAAATGTGAGACAACTCAAGGCCCAACTCATCCAGTGGTATTTGGCATGACGAAAACCGCCATCATTTTTCTCGATATCCAAAAACGATCCCAAAGTTGGCTTGGACCAA
This sequence comes from Croceivirga sp., assembly GCA_028281025.1. Taxonomy (GTDB): domain Bacteria; phylum Bacteroidota; class Bacteroidia; order Flavobacteriales; family Flavobacteriaceae; genus Croceivirga. The sequence continues at coordinate 24,736 of JANQKR010000023.1, read as the reverse complement.
AAACTATGCACAATCTTCATACATTATTTTTTAGAAATTAGCATTTTCGCCGAACCATTACCTAATAAAAATCTTCCTTTTGACTAAAATTAAAAATACTATATTTCCTACAAGTAAAATAGCTAATATTAATGTTAAGTTAACGTATTTTCCACGTTCAAATTAGTATCTTTCTTACATATATAATTTCATACACCATTATCTTCAAAATTTTAGAATCATGAAAAAAAAGAAAGAATTAGGGTTAAGTTTGAACAAAAAAAAGGTAAGTGAATTGAGCGTTTCCGCCCAGGAAAAAGTTAGGGGTGGATGGGGTTCGTCCATGATTACCCAATGGGCGTCATCCCCGATTTGTGGAACATCAATACCTAGCTATACTGCTTGGTGCTAAACTTTGTAAGGGAAACGCACATTCCATATAGACTGGATTAACTGCGCTTATCAAAATTTTTGGAAAAAAGGTCGGCAAAAACATTTTTTGAACGACCTTTTTGTATGGTTTTATTTTTTGTAAATGGTATGAGTTCCATATCGGTCATTTGGTTTCCAAAAAGAAATTTTTTCACAACCACTGGTTCCATACCTCACCCCAAAGTATTTTAAAAATCAAAATCAATAGATCTTTTCACAACATAAAAGTATTAGCTATTACCTGTAGTATGACTAAACAATTATCAAGGTTTTACTTTATATTAAGGTAAAGTTATTGGTAGTGGTAAGAATTACCTTAGATGTTATTCCATAACAACAACCCTATGGATTTATGACCATTTTAAAGGAAGCTTGCAAATATGTTTTTTAGGACTTTCATTTATGCCATTGTTGTCGTTTGCTTCTTTTTGTTTGCACAAAATGGTCATGCACAAAACCCTTTGGAAAAGGAAACGGAGGTATTTTCAAACGCAGCAGATTCTGAAAAGATATACCTACAACTTTCTGGAACCAGCTTTAATACATCGGAAACCATTTGGTTCAAGGCCATAGTTACGGATGTACTTCATCACAGACCCACAACAAAGAGCGGCATACTTCATGTAGAGTTAATTGACCCATTGGACAACCAAATAGTAGATAAAAACCTTCTAAAGATAAGTGGTGGTATCTCCAATGGATTTTTTCAATTACATTCAAGTTACCGAGAAGGCAAATATATAGTTAGGGCATACACCGAATGGAACAAGAACTTTGGTTCGGATTTTATCAACTCGATTCCCATAACGCTATACCGCCTTCAAAAAAATGATGACAAATCAAATCCAATTCGGGATATTGTCTTCAGAAAGGACCTGACTTCCAACACTTTTTCTTTGTCGTCCATGATTGCTGTTAAGGAACTGGACAGTCTTCATACTGGTGACGCCATGTTGTACATGCTTTGGAAAGGCGGTAAAGACTCCGTGCTCATAAAACCAACAAAGAAGAGCCCCAATATCACTGTGGAACACAAGATTCCACTAAATGTATCCGTAATAAATTACCGATTAAAGACCAAAAATGAGGTGTTCACAAAATCGATAGTCCTTGATGGGGAATACGGTTCATTGCGGTTTTTTCCTGAAGGCGGTGCTTTGGTAGAGGGTATGCAAAGTGTGGTTGGATTCAAGTATTTGGACTATAGGGGAAAGGGTTCCAAAATTCAGGGAACAATAGAAGATGGCAATAACACTAAAATTACTGAATTTAAAAGCAATGCTTTGGGAATGGGCAAAGTAATCCTAACACCAGAAGCAGAACAAACCTATTATGGTGTTTTGAGAACCAAAAGCGGGAACACCTTTAAGTATGAATTGCCCAAGGCAAAAAAGATGGGTCAGGTTTTGAATTTGACCCATAGAGAATCAAATAAGGTATTAAGAATTCGGAATAAGGAAAAGAATAGGGATAGTATCTTTATCAAGCTGTTCCACAGGGGCAAGAACCTTTTCTTTCTAAAAGGAAGATTCAACAATGGGATGTTTTCTTATAGAATTCAACCTAAAGACCTTCCCTATGGCGTCATTGGTCTTACGGTTTTCGACAAACATTTTAAACCTGTGGCAGAGCGTCACTTTTTCAATGAGCTAAAAGATGAAAATCTAAACATAAAAATTGAAACGGATAGGGATTGGTATTTCATACGGGATAGCGTGCAAGTTTCCATATCGACACAACAAAATGGCCAACCCGTACCAGCATCAGTCTCTGTTATGGCAGTAGACTCCAGCTATTTTTATGGGACAAACCTGGAAAGAAACACGATCGTCTCCCATTTTTTGTTGCAATCCGATATCAAGGGAACGGTTGAAAACCCATCGTATTACTTTGAAAATGACAAGAACTTGGCTGAACTGGATTATTTGATGTTGACCCAGGGTTGGACCAATTATAAGTACAAGGAGAAGAAAAAGTTTAGACGTTTTAATGCCGAAAAAGGATTGGAGATTACAGGCACTGTTGGTGGTGTTCAGAAGTTGAATGAAAAGAAAAGACAGAAGAATAATGCGCATCTTTTAAATATGCTCCTGATGGGAGAACCCGCGGAAGCCTATACCCAAGAGATTGATAGTACTGGGTATTTTAGGTTTGTGTTGGGCGACAGCTATGGTCTTGGCAGAAAGTTTGTGATACAGTTCTCGGACGAAAGGAACGCAAGTGGTAAATTCAAGGTAAACATCAAAAAACATAAAACCCCTGAAATAACCTACGAATCGGAAAAAATCATTGTTCCCGTAGATAGTATTATCGAAAAGAACATGGTTCAAAAGATAGAAGAAGATATAAGGCTGGAGCCTTTTTTATTACCAAGCACCATAGCGCTAAATGAAGTGGTGGTGAGTGATTACAGGGTTACACCGGAGCGAGCTGATATGGTAACACTGCATGGGATACCCGATGTGGTCATTGACAACGGGGAGTTGCTAAACAAACAAAAGAACTGGACAAAAAGCCTGTACAGATGGTTGCTTTTCAATTATCCTGAAGAACTACGTGTTAGACGGGTTGGATACGGGGCAGGATTCGAAGTGGTCTATGTTCATGGTGCCGGTTGGACCTATGTGGTTATCGATGGCATTCCCGTACATGAACAAGATTATAGCCTTATAGGTAATATTCCGATAAGAGGGGTTAAAAGTGCAGAAATCATTAGAAATACATCTACAGCCAACAGATACCACCGTCACGTTTTTGATTGTTCACCAAGATGTCCCCCCCCCGAGTTTCCTGCCATACTTGCCATCTACACCTATTCGGGAGAGGGTCTATATGGTGCCTTCCCTAAAGCCGAAAGGACCAACCTGATAAGAGATACGGCTCCACAGTTTGCTCCAATACGCGAATATTATGTCCCCGAATATCACGAACCGTCAAAAATAGATTGGAGTGTTCCAGACAGGCGTACACTGCTATGTTGGAAGCCGAATATTGTTACGGATAACAACGGTCAAGCTAAGACAACTTTTTTCAATGGCGATCTTACTGGGAAAATGGTACTTATTTGTGAGGGAATTACATCAAATGGAAAAATAGGGTATTCGGAACTGTTTTATGACGTCGATAATCCTTAATGCCATCAGTCCGCGTTGTCCTAAAACTATTTGAAACATGCTTCGATCTATGCGGTCTAAAGACTCAACTTAAGACCATTTTAAATTTTAAGGGTATTGAATATTGGAAAGGTATCTAATGAAAAATTAACTAAAAAATGTACAAAAGAATAGAACTATTGCTTAGGTAAATTTCAGTGCCGATCAATAGGGGTGACCTCCTCCCAAGATTAGGTACCGGTCAAAACCGGGGGAGAAGGTTACGTCCAGGGTAAATCAGTTAATTACCTGCGCAATTTTTAATGAAAACGGAGTAGAACGCCTGATTTTTTTCTTCAAAGTAGAGGCTCGGACACTAAAGTTACTTTTTTCCTAGTTAATAACTCCTCAAAACTCCATTTCATGGACAACCAGGGTTTAGGTATTTTTATTCCTTCCAATTTACTCTTATGTACCTCATTTTTGATACCGAAACCACAGGACTGCCCAAACGTTATGATGCACCCATAACCGATACGGACAACTGGCCACGCTGTGTACAGATCTCCTGGCAATTGCACGATGCCATGGGAAATCTGGTGGATCATCAAGATTACCTGGTACAACCGGACGGGTTCAATATTCCCTATGAATCCGAACAAATCCACGGAATTTCAACGGCGCTGGCCGAACAGGAAGGGGTGCCCTTACCTACGGTCTTGGAAAAGTTCAATGAAGCCCTTTCCAAAGCAAAATTTGTGGTAGGTCAAAATGTGGATTTCGACATTAATGTCATGGGATGTGAGTTTTATCGGTCGGATGTTGATAATCCATTGCAGGAATTACCGGTCTTGGATACCTGTACCGAGCATACAGCTGAACTCTGTAAAATTCCTGGCGGCCGTGGAGGGAAATTCAAATTACCCACCTTAACGGAGCTTCACGAATTTCTTTTTGGGGAACCTTTTGCCGAAGCCCACAACGCTACTGCCGATGTGGAAGCGACCACACGATGTTTCTTTGAATTGGTTCGCAAACAGCAGTTTACCCAAGAACAGTTGGATGTACAACCCGATTATTTTGAGCGGTTTGCAAAGGCGAATCCAACCCCCATTCAGCTTATCGGATTAAAGCACATCAACTTAAGGGAAGCGTCCAAAAAAATAGCCGATGCCCTTTGGGAAAAAGATACCGGGGGTGCTTCACAGATTGACCTTCAACAAAACATCAAGGATCTGGCGGAGGTTGATTTTGCGCACCTGCACAACCATTCCCAATTTTCGGTGTTACAGTCCACCATGGGTACCAAGGATTTGGTAAAATTGGCCGCAGAACACCAAATGCCTGCCGTGGCGCTTACCGATCACGGAAATATGATGGGTGCCTTTCATTTTGTCAAAGAGGTCAAATCCCACAACAAATCCATAACGCAACAAAACGAAGAAGCCATTGCCAATGGTGAAGAACCAACGGGCACCGAAATAAAACCCATCATCGGTTGTGAGTTTTTTGTTTGTGAAGACCACGGCAATAAATCGGTCAAGGACAACGGCTACCAAATTGTGCTGTTGGCCAAAAACAAAAACGGCTATCGGAACCTGGCCAAAATGGCCTCTTTGGCCTATACCGATGGATTTTATTATGTGCCGCGGATTGACAAAGGCATCATTAGTGCGTTCAAAGAGGATATCATTGCCCTTTCCGGTAATCTGTATGGAGAGGTGCCTTCCAAAATCTTAAATATTGGCGAAAAACAGGCAGAGGAAGCCCTACTTTGGTGGAAAGCTGAGTTTGGGGAAGATTTCTATCTGGAAACCATGCGCCACGGGCAGGAAGATGAGGACAGGGTGAATCAAGTGTTGATCCGGTTTGCCCGCAAACACGAGGTGAAGTTGGTGGCTACCAACAATACCTACTATGGCAAAAAAGAGGATGCGGAGGCCCATGACATCCTGCTGTGCGTTAAGGATGGGGAATTGGTGAACACCCCAATTGGACGAGGTCGTGGCTATCGCTACGGGCTGCCCAATCAGGAATACTTTTTCAAGTCCTCCCAGGAAATGAAGGAACTGTTCAAGGACCTTCCTGAAGCGATTACCAACATCCAGCACATTATCGATAAGGTGGAAGCTTACGATCTGGCCCGCGATGTCCTGTTGCCCAAATTTGAAATCCCTGTGGAATTTCAGGTGGCCGAGGATGTGGAAGATGGTGGCAAACGTGGTGAAAATGGCTATCTCCGTCACATTACCTATGAAGGGGCCAAAGAACGGTATGGCACGGTCACTCCGGAAATTGAGGAACGTATTGATTTTGAATTGGCCACTATTGAAAATTCCGGTTATCCCGGCTACTTTTTAATTGTGGAGGATTTTATCCGAGAGGCCCGAAATATGGGGGTTTCCGTAGGTCCGGGACGTGGATCCGCAGCAGGCTCCGTGGTGGCCTATTGTTTAAAGATTACCAATATAGACCCTATTGAATATGACCTGCTTTTTGAGCGGTTCCTAAATCCGGATAGGGTTTCCATGCCCGATATTGATATTGATTTTGACGATGAGGGCCGAGGAAAGGTCATGGATTATGTCATCAATAAATATGGTTCCAATCAGGTGGCACAAATCATCACCTATGGGACCATGGCGGCCAAATCGTCCATTAGGGACACGGCACGGGTACTGGATCTGCCCTTGGGTGATGCAGATCGTATCGCCAAATTGATTCCCACTATGGGAAAACTGGGCAAAATCTTTGGTAAGGATGAAGCTGAATTGAAGAAAAAGTTCCGTTCCGATGATATGCTCAAGATCAACCAACTGCTCAACATTGCCGAAACGGATGATCTGGAAGGCCGAACCGTGAATATGGCCCGCGTGTTGGAAGGTTCGGTGCGCAATACCGGTATCCATGCCTGTGGAGTAATCATTACCCCGGATGACATTACCAATTTTGTGCCCGTGGCCACAGCAAAGGACTCTGAACTTTATGTGACCCAATTTGACAACTCCGTTGTGGAGGACGCTGGCTTGCTAAAAATGGATTTCCTGGGCTTAAAGACGCTCACGCTTATCAAGGATACCGTAAAAATTGTGAAGGCACGAACCGGAGTGGAACTGGTTCCCGACGAATTTCCGTTGGATGATGAAAAAACCTATGCGCTCTTCCAGCGAGGGGAAACCGTGGGCATATTCCAGTATGAATCGCCTGGAATGCAAAAACACATGAAAAGCTTAAAGCCCACGGTCTTTGACGACCTTATTGCCATGAATGCGCTGTACCGACCGGGCCCCATGGAATACATTCCCAGTTTTATTGCCCGAAAACATGGGGAGGAGGAAATCAGTTATGACCTCCCCGAAATGGAGGAGTTTTTAAAGGATACCTATGGGATTACGGTCTATCAGGAACAGGTCATGCGGCTGTCACAAAAGCTGGCGGGCTTCTCCAAAGGCGATGCCGATGTTTTACGAAAGGCCATGGGGAAAAAGATTTTTGCACTCCTACAGAAATTGAGGCCCCAATTTTTGGATGGTGGGGAGAAAAATGGACATCCCCGGGAGGTTCTTGAAAAAATCTGGAAAGACTGGGAAGCCTTTGCCTCCTATGCCTTCAATAAAAGCCACTCTACCTGTTATGCCTATATCGCCTATCAAACCGCCTATCTAAAAGCGCACTACCCTTCCGAATATATGGCGGCGGTACTTTCCAACAATATGAACGACATTAAACAGGTGACCTTCTTTATGGAAGAGTGCAAACGGATGGACTTGGAGGTATTGGGACCGGATGTCAATGAATCCTACTATAAATTTGCGGTCAACAAGGACAATGCCGTTCGGTTTGGGATGGGGGCCATTAAAGGTGTTGGGCGTTCCGCAGTAGAGGCCATTGTAGCCGAGCGAAAGGAAAATGGGGCATTCCGTTCCGTTTTTGATATGGCCAAACGGATCGATCTACGCTCCGCAAATAAAAAAGCCTTTGAAAACTTGGCCCTTGCCGGAGGGTTCGATTCGTTTTTGGGGACACATAGGGCACAGTATTTCCATCAAGAAGGGGATGGCATCAGTTTTTTGGAGAAGGTCATCAAGTATGGGGCGAAATTTCAGGAAAACAAGAATTCCTCCCAGGTAAGCCTTTTTGGGGAAGCCAGTGAAGTTCAAATTCCCGAACCCATTGTACCACCATGCGAAGATTGGGGTACCATGGAAAAACTACGACGTGAAAAAGAGGTGGTCGGAATCTATATCTCCGGTCATCCCCTGGATGATTTCAAAAAGGAAATTACGGCCTTCTGCAACACCAGTATTTCCATCTTTAAAGAGGAATTGGAAGGCCATGTCAATAGGGAATTGACCTTTGCCGGGGTAATTACCGATGTGCAACACCGGGTTTCCAAAAATGGAAAAGGATGGGGACTCTTTACCGTTGAGGACTATACGGATACCCATGAGTTTCGGATTTTTGGGGAGGAATACCTCAAATTCCGTCATTTTTTAATGATCAACTCCTTTATCCATATCAAGGTGTTTGTTCGGGAAGGATGGGTGAACCGTGAAACCGGAAAAAAGGGGGAACCGCGTTTACAGTTCAATGAGTTCAGGCAACTTCAGGATGTCATGGAAACCTATGCCAAAAAACTGACCATTAAACTCAATGTATCCACACTTCAGGAAAAACGGATCAGGGAACTCAAGAAAACACTTACCTCCCATAAGGGCAATCATCCCATTGGTTTCATTATTTATGAGATGGAGGAAGAGATAAAGTTGAACCTGTCCAGCCGAAAGCAAAAAGTGAACATTTCCAGTGAACTATTGAGCACACTAGAAGCCCAGGAAGTGCTGTATAAGTTGAATTAAACCCTTTAATGGTTGTACGTAGGAATAAATCAATTGCTTGTAGAAGTGTGAACACATTCCACTGACATATATCCCTACTAATCAACGGCCAAACTATAGAATGAGGAAATAGTTGTATAGACAAAAGAAATGTAGGGGGTGTAAGGAAAGCGAAAGATATTTGTCTAACTTTGCGAACAATAAATTTTGAACAAATGGCACTAGAAATAACAGATGCAACTTTTGATGAAGTAGTTTTAAAAAGCGATAAGCCTGTAATGGTGGATTTTTGGGCAGCATGGTGCGGTCCTTGTCGCATGGTAGGCCCGATCATTGAAGAAGTAAGCCAGGAATATGATGGTAAGGCCGTTGTAGGTAAAGTGGATGTAGATGCCAACCAGCAGTTTGCCGCCAAATATGGTGTACGGAACATCCCCACCGTATTGGTTTTTAAAGGTGGTGAGATTGTAAGCCGTCAAGTTGGAGTGTCTCCCAAAAAAGCGTACACGGATGCCATTGATGGGGCATTGAATTAAGTTATAGCAATACGATTTAGAAAAGGTCTGGTGATTGCCAGGCCTTTTTTTTATCTTAGATTCCCATGGATGTAAAGTCGGAACTTCAAAATGCACAACTGTTCCAAAACCTGGAACTTCTTGCCGGTCAGGTAGTGGAAGGCTTTATAAGCGGTATCCATAAAAGTCCGTTCCATGGCTTTTCCGCGGAATTTGCGGAACATAAAATCTACAATACGGGGGAAAGCACCAAACATATTGATTGGAAACTCTTTGCCCGTACCGATAAGCTCTACACCAAACGCTACGAAGAAGAAACCAATCTCCGTTGCCATATGATTCTGGACAATTCCGCTTCGATGTACTATCCGGAAGTAAGGAACCTTAAACTCGGCAATTTGAACAAAATTGGTTTTGGGGTATTGGCCATTGCGGCCCTGATGAACCTATTGAAAAAACAACGGGATGCCGTGGGTTTGAGCGTTTATGCCGATACCTATAGTTTTTATGCCCCCGAAAAAAGTAGCGAGCGCCATTTTCAGATGTTGTTGTCCCAGCTCAATCGATTGGTCCGGGAAAAAACGGACGAAAAACGGACCAGGACCTACCAATTTCTACATCATATTGCGGAAAAGATACATCGCAGGAGCTTGATTTTTGTTTTCTCGGATATGTTTCAGACAGAAGTTGAGGAAGAAAAACTTTTTGAAGCCCTGCGCCATTTAAAGTATAACAAGCATGAAATCGTGCTCTTCCATTTGTTGGATAAGGAACTGGAACAACAATTTGATTTTGACAATTCCCCCAGACGTTTTATTGATGTGGAAACCGGGCAACATATTGATCTGCATGCCGAAAACATTCGGGAGGGCTACAGAAAAGGAATAGAGGACTATGTGCAGGCCCTAAAACTAAAGTGCATGCAGTATAAGATCCGATATGTTGGGGTAGATATCCGTTCCAATTTCTCCACGGTTTTGAATACTTTTTTGGTGGAACGACAAAAATTTGTGTGAAGGGAAAAAAGTTTTGTCCAAACCGAAAGATGTAGGTATATTTGCCCTCGCTTTAGTAAAAGCACGGTAACAAGATTTGAATCCCGCTGTTGCAGGAGTCTTCTTAAAGATAAAATTCTTGGTCTGGTAGTTCAGTTGGTTAGAATACCTGCCTGTCACGCAGGGGGTCGCGGGTTCGAGTCCCGTCCAGACCGCTTATAAGAGATTCAATTTAAATCAAAACCCTGTTAATTATATGATTAACAGGGTTTTGTAATTTATAGAACCTTCATATAGTTTGATATGATTTGGTTTTAAAAGTTCACAAATCGTCAACAGTTTTTCCAAACTGTCAACATGTTGACGATTTACCCCTATTTTTGAGGTAATACCCGATGTATAGTTGATTTGACTTTCGTACTAAATGTTTAACAATTTAAAGACGACAACTATGCGTACTTCTTTAACATTTTCAGTCTTATTTTGGACCTATGCGGCCCGTGCCAAAAACAATCAAGCAAAAATTTATGCCAGAATCACGGTTAATGGAAAACGAGTAAATATTAGCCTAAAGCAAAGAGTTGATATCGGTTCCTGGGATGCAAAACGTCAGAAAGCCAAGGGTAATGGAGAAGCTTCAAGGACACTGAATCTATATTTGGATGAAGTAAAATCTGATATTTTTCAATGCTACAATGATTTAAAAAGAGAAGACCAGGTACTGACCGCTGAACTTATCAAGGCGAGGTATTTAGGTGAGGACAAAAGGAAATATACTCTTAAAGATATTTTTGACTATCACAATGAAACAATGTCCCATAAATTAACCGCTGGCACCATTGGTAAGTTCAACACCACTCAAAAATATGTACTTGTGTACACTATGTCAAAATACAGGAAAACCAATATGTTTCTTCAAGATCTGAACCATGAATTTATTTTAGGGTTTGAGAGCTTTCTTAGAAATTATAAATCGAGGCCATCCCAAGGTGAGATTAGCAATAATGTTGCGATGAAGCATATTCAACGTTTGAAAAAAATGGTTTCATTGGCTTATCAGATGGAATGGATTGAACGTAATCCTTTTGTGAAATTCAAATTGAAATATGAAAAGAAAGAAAGAGAATTTCTTACCAGTACTGAACTCAAAAGTATCGAGGACTTTCATTTTACCATTGAAAGATTAATAGCGGTAAGAGATGTGTTCATATTTAGTTGCTACACTGGACTGTCATATGTAGATATAACTGGACTAACGCAAGATAATATTGTATTGGGTATAGATGGCAGTTGTTGGATGGTCACCAAAAGACAAAAAACGAAAACTCCTATTAAAATTCCGTTATTGCCCAAAGCAGAATCATTGATACAAAAATATCAGGATCATCCTCGAACTCTGAATAGTGCAAGGTTAATACCCTGTATGTCAAATCAGAAGTTAAATAGTTATCTAAAAGAGATAGCCGATTCATGTGGTATTAACAAGAATCTAACCTTCCACATGGCAAGGCATACATTTGCTACAACAGTTACCTTATCGAATGGAGTTCCTATTGAAACTGTATCGAAATTATTGGGGCATACCAAATTGGCCACCACTCAAATTTATGCGAAGGTACTAGATAAAAAAATCAGTGAAGATATGAACACACTTAAAATGAAACTAAGCTCTACAAGAGCAAAAGATACGAATACAGCTTCATCTTAGAAGCTGTATTCTTATTGCCGCCTTTTGACTCCCTCATTTCTAACATTATTTTTCATGATTCCCCAACACGTAGGGAGCATAAGTACAAACCGTTGAGATTAGCCAATTTCAATGGTATCGTTCAGAATTAATAAGGTACTATAGCAAATAAGCGTATAGGATTTATGGATTTTTGATGGTTCGTTTGTATTTTTTCAGTTCTTCAGCTGTGAGGTCCAGTTTCAGATAGTCCTTCCCAAAACTGGTCTTGACCACTCTTACCTGTTCCAGCACATAGCTGAAATCTTTCCTCAATGCCTCCATTTTTTCCTCCAGTCTTTCATACCGGATCTTGGGAACGGTGGTCTCCTCGATCCATTCCTCGGTCTTATCGTCGTGCTCAAACTTCTTTTCGATGAACTCAAGGTCATCCTCAAGGTCCCCATCACCGTTTTCCTGTTCAAACTGCTGCTCAAACAGCGACTGTAACATAGCAACGGTCGGTAGGGTCTGGCTCTTCTCGATGTCCTTGATGATCGCAATGGCATTGCCTATCCTCCGCTTGATCCGTATCTCAATGGCACCCAGGCTCCCATCTATGGAATCCAATGGAGAGATCTGGTGAATCTCAAAAAAATCCATCATGGACAGTAAGGCCATGGATTGTGACCTGCAAATCTCTTTCGAGTACTTCCTGAACCTATTTGCGACCGACTCCTTTATCTTGAAGGTTACAAATCGCTCCTTTTCGTATCCTTTATCCATTTTTTAGTAAAAATTCAACGGTTTCACTGGGCTCAACAGTTTTTTTAGTAAAAAACCACATTTTCCATATTTTACCACATCTCCCAAACCTCTTGTAAACAGGGGCTTTTCGCAGAAAATGGATAACGTACCGGTGCGCCAGCACGGTACCCTCTTGCTCTTCCTTTTCGTCACGCTGGGGCGTGACAAAAATTCGAGCCCCCTGATTTGGAAAATCAGATGGCCTTATGTTGCTTTTCTACGAAAATGGTCATTTAAGGAAAGTCAAACCACGTTTTGATCGGGACTGGAAATGACCAAAAAAATAGTGTCCCTGAACGTTCTAAAGATACATTTTTCAATGTGTCGGGCATAGAAAAAGCCCATCATAATGGATGGACTTTTTTGCTAGTTTTTGGTGTTTCAAATGTTGAAAACATATTTATAATTGTACAGGTTTCGTATGGTTTCCTCTTCCAAGAGTTTTTCATGGTCCAACCCGTACTTTACGGCATGTGCCCAAAGTTGTACCCCAAAACGTCTTTCGACATCTTTTTTGGAAAGGGAATGTAGGTACGATTGGGTCTCCCCGTCCAAATTGTTGTAGTTCAATTGTATCATAGCACTTCCCCTTTATAGCAATCCGTTGTCCGAAAAACTGAAATACTTCCCATCTGGCATGATGATCAAATGGTCGAGTACCTTGATGTCGAACAGTTCCCCCGCTTTTTTTATCTTTTCGGTCAACCGTTGATCCGACCCGCTGGGTCTTTGGCTGCCCGAGGGGTGGTTGTGCGCCAATATCAATCCTGCGGACACCGTTTTGAGTGCCACGGCAAAGAGCAGGCGTACATCGACCATGGTTCCAGTAAGTCCCCCCGTGGAGACCTGATAGGTTCCCTTGACCTTGTTGGAATTGTTCAGCAGCAGCACCTTAAAGGTTTCCTGCAGCCCGATGGTGTCCTTGTCCCAATTTTGGTAGAGTAGTTTAGCGACCTGCTCGGAACCTTTTAGGGGCTCGGAATCTATCACACCGAGTTTTTCGCAATAACTTATCTTGATTTCGCTAACTTTATCGTTCATTGTTTCTTTCTTTTGAAATTGATAATGAAAAAGAGGGCAAGACTGTGGTTAGTGTACGCCCTCTTTCTCCCGATAACTATCGGGATGGGTGCTTACTTGTTGGGATTTCCGTTCAACAATAGGACTTCATTAGCCACCACTTCGGTCACATGGCGTTGGTTGCCGTCGTCTGTGGTGTAGCTCCGTGTTTTCAGTTTGCCCGTGATACCGATTTCCCTGCCCCTGTCCACAAACTTTTCGATGATGTCGGCAACCTTGCCCCAAGCCACAACGGTATGCCAATTGGTATCCGTCCGTTTTTCGCCCTTACCGTCCTTGTAGTTTTCGTTGGTCGCCAAGGATAGGCGTGCCACTTTCTTCCCGCTTTCCAAATTGGTAACGGTCGGTTCCTGTCCAACGTTCCCGATTAACTGTACATAGTTCTTGATACTGCTCATGATTAAAATTTAAAAGATTAATAATTTCCCTTTTGATTGCATTTTAAGGGGTGTTTGTTTGATTTCCTACGTGCACGGCACCAATGGATAAAGTGGGTTTTGTCAAGACTTTTGGAACAAAATCGGGAGGGTCCGCAACGTGGTTTTTACCGAAGGGCTAAAAACAAGGCCGTGGAAACCTTATTTTTTTCCAAAACCTGCTTGGTCTTGACAAGTTCCATAATGTGGTTAGCAATTCCTTCACACTGCCCCACAAGGGAGCGTACGGGAAGTTGAGCGAGCGCAGGTGGAGCTGTGCTGATTGGAATTGGTTGGCACATGCCCGTTTTTCGATGCCCCGAAAAACGACCAGGGCTTTATCCATTATAAACCCCTTAAAATGTCTGGGACGGGCACTTGGTTTTTAGGGATAGTGAGCAAAGGCCCAGGTTGCCTTTGCCAAGGCTTCCGTCAAGAAAACCGGGTGGACGACCTTCCGATTATAAAACTCTATGAGTGTCTGAAGCACGTTACTTATTCATCGTCCATGGACTCTAGGTAATCTTGAATTTGTTCTTTTTGTTGTTCATCCTTTAAAAGAGGAGAATCATCATCCACAGGCACTCTTTTAATTTGGATTTCCGGTTTTATATGAACGGTTAAAAGACCTTTATGCTTAAAATTTTTGGATACTAATTTCCATGGAATTTCTATTGTCGTATCTTTTGGAAGCGGTTTTAAGAATATTGATTCAGAGCTAAATGTATCATCACCCACCAATATCTTTTTTTGGGGTTCTATCTCGATTACTTTTTTTTCCGTATCCATATAAGTATTGAAATACTGGTTTTCTATATTGGAAATGATGCCATAATGCCCTTTCTTTTCAAAGTTTTTGCTTGTGGCCTCTACTATTTCATCCGGTAATGCCAAGACCACTTTCCAGTGTTCAAGGGGCTCAATCCCATTATTGGTTATTAAAACTGAACTATTGAACAAGCTTCGATTGAACTCTGTTTGTTTGGGTGTGTATGGGAAACTCGTATCAAATAGTTCAGGTGTAATCCACTGTTTATCTACCATTTTTTGAATCCAATCCGGTGCCATTTCTTTGGCTTGTTTCTGTAATTTTTCATAGTTTGATTTAGAAACATATTTCTTTTTCAAGAATTTAGGTCTAACCGTCATTGCGGTCTCACCATTTAAAAAAGAAACTTTTACGTAAAAGCATTACTGTTCAGATAGTAATCATACGTGGACTTATTTTCAAAGATCAAATCGACAATATCTTCCCAAGCATAGAGGTGTATTTCAAAAAGCCCTTTTTTGATATGCTCGATATTCACCTTTCTTACAATTGCCTGTACACCAACATCTCTCACAGCAGTCGTTGCGAAATACATTTTCTTCAATTTGGGCTCAAACTTTTTGGCTTGTTCAATTTCCCATAGGATTTCATTTTCGGTCAGTTGCTTTGCCGTATATTCATCTTTGCCTTTACATTGAATACCATAATAAGAATCCTCACCAATTGGTATTCCGTATATATCTATGCCCGTTTGATTTTGCCCGGAACGTCCATTTTGCATTATTTCTGGGCAATTCCATATTTCACCCCATAGTTTTTTACAGAGTTTTTCAAAATCTTGCCAGTTATCCGGTCTTGGTAAGGATTGGGATACTTTCATCACTCTTAAAACTTCTGCTGATTATATTCTTCTGTCGCTTCCCTTACGATATTCAACAAATCTTCAAAACCTGGACTATCCTTAGGAATCATATTGGTTTGCATCGTTTTATAATCTTCCTCCCAGTTCTTGATAAATCTATCTGGGGGAATTGGGTTTAGGTTTGGCGGGTAAAGACTGTTATAATCCACGCCTTTCATACCGCTAAATCGTTCTCTATGCTCTATTATTGATGTAATAAGCACTTGCTCATAGGCTTTGGGTTTATGCTCGCTATCAAATATTCTAGTAATGTCATACAAATGTCGGCTCAATCGTTCGACCCTAATCTTATCTTCCGGGCGTTGGAACTCCTCGTGCAACAAAAATAGTTTTTCGAGGTACGTCCTTTCAGGATTGACACAAGGGATAATAATGGGAGTATCGGCAAACGGACGATCTGGAAATTCCTCCCCAACAAACGAAACCACATTACAATTGGTGTAGGGTTCCACTAAGGAGCGACTGCCCAACTCCACTTTTACCCTAGGAAGTACATATGATTTGTATTTCATCACACATGGGTATTCTATTGAAATGGATATTGGGTCTTGGTCTCCATCACCCAAGTTTTCAAAATCAAAAGCAGCCTCTTCAAAACCATTTTTTTCAAATTCCTCTTGCAATGTTTCGTAAAAGGTAGTGGTAACAAAATCAAAAGACGTTGTCCTTAACTTCCTTACTTGGGCTTTACTGATCAATCCAGAATCAAAACCAAGATATTCCCTATTAAGAGCCAAATCAATATCTTCTGAGAATCTTTCTATAAGATTCCATGCCTTGCTTAACGATGTACCCCCCTTAAAGAGCAAATGCTCTTTTACATCCATTCGAAAGATGATATTCAATACCTGTACAACCCACCAATCTTTTTCGACTGCAAAACCCGGTATCCCTTTTTTATTGCCAATGGCTTCAAATATCTCTTCTTTTTGGCCGGATTTTAATTTGTAAAAATCTATTGCCCCCATTATAATGCCTTTGCCATGATTTCCGCAATCCATTGCGGTGCCAATGCTATATCATGCTTTAAGTCCTTGATGTCCTCTTGTTTCAACAAACCGATGATTTTCTCTTCTTCCCCCAAGGTCAGTTTATCTTTTCCAATATCTCGAAGTGCCTGTACCACAAGTCTCCCTACTTTGCCCCTTAAAGCCAGGTTTTTTGGCGTTGTTCTTTTAAATTGTATAGTTCGCTTTCCCACTTTTATCGTTCTTGCCTTGCCATCTGTATAATAGACCAGCTTTAATGGAACTTGGGTTGAAATACCTAGGGCGTATTGTGCATAACTGCCGGAAGGAAGTATTTTGGCCCTATCCCTTTTCGCTATTGCCAAAGCGACTTCCTCAGCTGTGGGCAATATTTCTTGGTTAAGCAATTTACTTATTTTTGGTTTCGCATAGATACCATGGGATACCCTTGACAGTACTTTTCGTTTTTCCAATCGGTGCAGAGTAGTGTGTATGGCACTTTGACTGCCTATATCACTAAAGTCATCCGCAAAAAAAATAGTTCCTTCTTTTGCTTGGTGTATTCTATTCTCAATCTGGTCATCTATACTCATAATGTTCGCTGAGCTATAAATGTACAAAATGTGAAAGATATAGAAGAACTATTACTTTCATATTTTTGATGACTATCTTACAAAAAATCAATTTAAAACTATCGATGCAGGGCAAAAGTATCGGAATGCAGAACTTATTCTTGCTTAAGGACTGTTTTTTGTGTTTTTTCCTGTAATATCATTGGTAAATAAATCTCATTTATATGTAAAGGGCCTAATTGAACAACAAGCCCAAAAACCCGCCAAATAATGCTTCCCCCATAGTAGTGGCACCGTAAGGATTAAAGGAATCCCTGACCCGATAATCTTCACCCGGAAAAAAAACGGGGTTTTGTATAAGTAGAGGATTGCTCTCCAAAAAAGAATCGCTTCCCAAAAAAAGATTGGTCATGACATTGCCCCTTTCCGTAAAGCTTACCGTTGAACCACCATATACATGGTCATCACCAACACCGACATACGTATCATACATGTTGGTCGTGCCGTTGTACAATGAAAGTGTCAGTCGGTCTTTTGTCAAGTCAATATTTTTAAGGTCTAAGGTTATGGCAGTCGTCATAAAATTTGGCGCATATAAACTGAATATCTTCCCCTTGGTCAATACTGTATCTTGTGATTGGCCATTTAGGAATACCCCCGATAAAAGGTAAATAAACAATACCACTGGTCTTACCCTGTTCATTATATATTGATTTAGTTGTTCACGCCGATTGTCAACCAATTCAGCATCAAAATTCACGCCAAATCAACATTGGAATTTTGATTTGACAACCAGTATATGATATAAAACTTAATCATGATCAAAGGGTGAGTCCGATTTGCTTTTAAATCGTAAAATCAAAGGTTGAACCCATTTGTCCATTCCAAATTGACTAAATGAATTCAAATAAAAAGCGCAGCAAACACTGCGCTTTTGATGGTTGAACTGATTCATTTTAAGTCTATTCCCATCCGAACACTTGCTCCAAACTAGGGTTCAGCGTAACTTCCGTGGCGGGAATAGGTCGGTAGTAATGCTTTGGTTCCTCAAAGGTGCCCCTTTCGGGGGTGGCAACCACATTGCCGCCGGTACCATTTGTCAGGTATACATCGACATCATCACCTACATTGCCCGCCCTATAGTAGATCAAGGTAACGCCAAGGCTGTTTTTTTCCCTGGCATCGGGTTCTGGAACGACATCGGAAGCACTCAGCAAGATAATGTCTTCAACCCCGTCTCCGGTAAGGTCGTACTT
This sequence comes from Croceivirga sp., assembly GCA_028281025.1. Taxonomy (GTDB): domain Bacteria; phylum Bacteroidota; class Bacteroidia; order Flavobacteriales; family Flavobacteriaceae; genus Croceivirga. The sequence continues at coordinate 6,429 of JANQKR010000023.1, read as the reverse complement.
TCCAAGTCCGGGGAAATACATCCCCACGGGTTCCTTTTCCATGAGTTTTCCCGCGTTCCAGCGGTTGAGGTCGTCCAATCTTCTGCCCTCTTGGGCAAATTCCACTCTTCTTTCGCGTCTTATTTCCAATAAAACGGGACTGTTGACATTTGGGTATTTTGCTGCCTGGACAGGGTCAGCGGTGGCTCCCATGGTCAAGTGGGGAAGCCCGACCCTATTTCTCAACTCGTTCACGGTAACATCCAGGACATTTTGGGACAGCGTGCCCAATTCGGCCTGTGCCTCGGCGTAATTCAACAATATCTCAGCATAGCGGATAACAGGGGAATCGACCCCGTTGATATAATCGAAATCCAAACTGTTCAGAAACCCCTTGATCTGATGGTATCCCGTAAAGTTCTTGTTGAGCTGTTGCACATAATTTGTCACCCCTGCCGAATAATTGGACACATTGACCAGTTCCCAGCCGGGAAAGGAAAAAGTCTGCCCCAACCTGGGATCTCTGTCCTGAAATTCCTCGACAAACGTTTTTGTTTCGTGATTAGGCTGGCTACTGAAATACGAACCATCAGCCATGAGGTAACTATCCACTAGGTCTTTGGTAGGAGACATCTCATAGTTCCCAAAAACGGTTACGCTGAACCCGCTGTTCTTGACATCGGCCACCGAAATGTTCGAGAAGATGACTTCAAGGTTTGAAGTCAGGTCTTCACTGATGAACAGGTCATGGTAATCCGTGTTCGGATTGCCCGTATTATGGATGGCAAAAACATTACTGTCCATAATCTGTTTTGAATAATCAGAGGCCAACTGAAGATAGGTGTTTGCGGATCCCTGAAGGTTCAGTTCGGAATGATATTTTCTAAAAGTGCCCTCATACAGTGCGCTCCTACTGGCATAGGCTAGCACCAACCATTTGTTTACCGCACCCTTTGGCTGGGTTTCCAGCACATGATCAATGGCAAATTGGTAGTCCTCAAAAATCTTGTTGACCACCAGCTCCCTGGGATCACTTGCTTTGTACAACTCTTCGGAGTCCGCGGTCAAGACCGTATCGTACCAGGGCACATTGGAATATCGCTTTATTTTTTCCATATAGAACTGCGCCCTGAAAAAACGTGCAACGCCATTGAAATTGTTCCTTACCTCCTCGGTAACATCGGCCTTGGGGGAGTTCTCCAAGAACAGGTTGATGTCCCTTAATTCTTCCCAATCCCAGCCCCCTGTAATTGTGGTGGAATTGGCCGCAGTGGTCATGATGGTCTTGATTTCCCGGTTCCCCGTTGTAGCGGCGTTATCGGTCGCCTCATCATTAAAGTAGATGCCGAACCCCGGAAAATCGTACAGGCCATTGACATAGATGGCCAGATCTTCCTCGGTGTTGAAAAAATTGTCCACGGCAATTTCCGTTTCAGGCAAACGCTCCAGAAAATCATCCTCGCAGGATGACAAAATGGCCAGTACCATCGTCAAGCTTAATTTGAATATATTTTTCATGATCGGTTCTTTAAAATCGTTATCTTTTTTGGGTTAGAAGTTGGCATTGATTCCCAAGGAATATCTTCTTTGATAGGGGTACTGGTACCCACTGGTCTCTCCCCTTCCAGGGCTGTAGGCAGGGTCTATCCGGGAATTTACATCGGAAACCGCCTCGGGATCGAAGAAGTCCGCAATCTCTGACCATTCAAACAGGTTTTCTCCACTGAAATACACCCGTAAGCTGGTTATGCCCGTTTTTTCGATAAACTTTGATGGGATGGTATAGCCAAAGGTGATGTTCTTCACCCGCAGATAGGAGGCATCCAACAAATAGGCCGTTTGCGGAATGGCCAGACCCTGGGCCTGGTCCAAACGCTCCCCCAGGTTTCTGTCAGCCAACCAAGCCTGCAAAACAGGATATCGGGCATCGATATTGGCATTGGCCAGACCGGCATTGATATAGGACTGTGAATGGTTGCCAGCGTCATCGGCAGGCCTATAAAAATCCTGCAAATGGACATAGCCCCCAGAGTAAGGTTGTTGAAAAAAGCCCCAATAGAGATAGTCCCTAGGGTAGTAGTCCCTTTTTCCGACACCCTGCAGGAACACGCCCAGGTCAAAGTTGTTCCAATTGAAATCGAGGTTCAACCCGAAGCGAAAACGGGGCAGCATATTGCCAATGACCCTTAGGTCTTTGGGGTCATCAGCGGTCAGTCCCTTTTCAATGGCCTGGTTTCCGTCCAAATCCACATATTTGGGCCATCCTTCCACGATTTCCAGAGCGCCCCAAGGAATGATGCTTGTCTGGTCCAGGGCATCGATCTCTGCCTGTGACCTAAATAGCCCGTCCGAGGTCAATCCCCATATCTCGCCGATTTCCATTCCCTCATAATATTGCAACAAGCTGTTGTTGGGGTTATCGAACCGTGTGATGGTGGACCTGCTGTCGCTTAGATTGAACCGAGCACTGAAGTTCAAAGGTTTGTTGGGATTACCAAAACTGTTCCTATAGGTCAATGCCAGTTCCCATCCCTTTGTCCTAAGATCACCTGCATTTTCCCTGGGCTCACTGGCACCCAAAACCCCCGGCAAATCCTTTCCCAAAGTCAACATTCCCTTGGTGTCCCGAACAAAATAGTCAAAGGAGGCATTGAACTTGTTGTTGAACAGCCCCAGATCGATACCGATATTTTTGGAAATCACTTCTTCCCAGGTATAATTTTGGGAGACCAATGGCGGTGAGCTTATTTGGATGGGCAGTTCCCCATCAACGATGTAATTGCCGAGGCTTGAGCTCATGGAAGGAATATAATCGAAGGGCCCCACGTCCTGATTCCCCAAGGAACCATAGGATGCCCTCAGCTTTAACAGACTTACCGCAGGGTGGAGACCTTCCATAAGGTTTTCCTTGGTCATGTTCCAGGCAGCCGAGACTGATGGGAAAAACCCAAAACGTTTGTCTTGCGGGAATTTTGACGAACCATCGTACCGCCCGTTGAGTTCCAAAATATATTTGTCCCTGTAGATATAGTTGGCCCTATAGAACACCCCTCGTAGTGCCCATGACCTAATAATTTGGTTCCCGAATAAGGTTCCCGTCGCCAATTGCAAGGTGGGCAACGAGGACGATATGACCCCCTCCCTGTTCAAATCGGTATAGTCAAGGCGGTATTCTTCTTGGTTATATCCGCCAAGAAGTGTCAGGGCATGGTTCCCAAAGGTCTTTTTAAGGGTGGCATAGACATTCAGCACTTGATATTGCTTGTCCCCCAAATCTTTCCAGACTTCGTTCACGCCCTCCTCGCGAACATCATCGGGGCCGTACCCGATATTATATCGGGCATAGTAGGCATCATAGTTTTGGTTTTCCTTTTGAAAGGTATATTCACTGTTGACCTTTAAAAGATCCTTGACCAATTGGACCTCGGCACTGAACGTTGTTTGAAAGGTGTTGATGCGGTCGATTTCCTCGCCCCCGTCGGTCAATTGTGCGCCCATGCGTCCCACGGCGGTGTTGGCCCAGCTTCCGTCAGGGTTTTTATCCCAGTCCGTTGGGGCAAAATTGTACAGCGTCTGGATATTGAAGTAGGAAGGGTTTTTCCGTTTGGAAATGAGGTAGGAGGTGTTGTTCCCCAAGGTCAGCCATTCCTTTACCTTCGCATTTACCCTGCTTCGAATCCCGGTCCTCGCAAAGAAGTCGTCCGCAATTTTCAGGGAGCCATTGTGCCTGTTGTGGGAAGCCGAAATATAATAGTTGACCTTTTCGGATCCTCCGGTAAAATTGAGGTTGTGGTTCTGTGAATAGGTAGTGTTGGACAGAAAATAGTCCTCCCAGTTCCTGTTCCCCATATATTCCCAAAGGCCAGGGGTAATGGTGCTTTCCCTTACCCCGACGGTTCCATTGGGGTCATCGCTCCGTTCGCGGGCCCAGACCAGCCTTTCGGCAGATGTTCCCACCCCTGTCCATGGGGTGTTGTCCTCCGCCAATTTTTGGAGTGCCAGATAAATATAGGGATCCGTGGTCTTATTGGGTACCACCGTTGGCGTTCCGACCATGGCATAGGTATTATAGGAAATGTTCATTTTTCCGCCACTTCCCGTTTTGGTGGTAATCAGCAAAACGCCAAATGCGGCCCTGGCCCCATAAATCGCCGCAGAAGAGGCGTCCTTTAGAACGGATATGTTTTCGATGTCCTCAGGGGGTATCAGGTTCAACAGGGAAACATCGGAGGGCACACCATCGATTATGATCAGTGGATCACCCCCATTAATCGAGGTAAAGCCCCTGATGTTCACCACGGGATCCGCTCCGGGTTCCCCGCTGTTAAAATCGATGTTAAGTCCAGGAGAAATACCCTGTAAGCCTTGGGAGACGTTATTGATCGGCCTTGTGTCCAATTCTTTTGTCGATACACTGCTCACGGCTCCCGAAAGGTTTACCTTTTTTTCGGCACCGAACCCAACGACGACCACCTCGTCCAAACCTTGTACATCTTCCTGCAATACAACGTTGACGGTAGCTGAGGCTTCGATAGTCACGGTTTTTGTAAAAAAGCCCAAATAGGAAAAGGTTAGCCCCTGGCCTTCTTCCGCTTCAATGCTATAGTTGCCGTCAAAATCGGTCACCGTCCCGGTTGTGGTTCCTTCCAGGATGACGGTTACCCCTGCCAAGGGAATGTCGGATTCATCCGTGACCTTCCCGGTGATTTCCCTTTGGGCATGCCCTAGGGAAATCAAGGTCAAGAACAACATTAAAAATAGTTTGTGTTTCATTCTCATTGATTTTGGTTGTTATATTTATGGTTATCAGTTTTCCACTATCCAAGTGTTCAATATGGTATTTGGGGTTTCCAAGACCAGTTTACAGAAGCCCTTGGGCACTTTGTTTAAGGGGATGGACACTTTCTCCTTTTCCGTTGCTATGGCGGTAAAAAGTTTATAATCATCTTTTCCCCCTGATTTGAAATTATTGGTGCCAGAAACATAGATTTTCGCCATTCCCTTTGAAAGTGCCTTCCATGTCAGCACAAGATTTCTTTTTTCCTTTTGTGCTTTAAAATCGATGGCATCCACAGCTCTTATTAGCGATACACCGTCCCATTCCCGCTTTAGGTCAATGGGCACTTCAACAGCAAGGAAGTCCGTCATCGTGGGCAGGATGTCCACTATGGCTGGGACATGGTTCTTAAAATAGGTGTTGGTGTGCTTCGTATTCGTCACGATCCAGGTACTGCGCTCCCTGTCCGTTTGCCCGCCATGGTGTTTTCCGTTCTCGGCCGTCCTCCCATGATCGGTGGTCACCACCAAGAGCCATTCCTCTTCATGCGCCTTTTCACGTTTTTTGATGGCGTTCCAAATTTTGCCTACCAACATATCCTCAAATTGTACCGCCGCATAGAACCGGTCACTGTCGCCATATCCATGGCCCATATCATCCGGAAACTCCAGATAGACCCAGGAAACATCAGGGGCCTTTTCAAGAATGGTCTTGGCGGCATGGTCCGCTACCGTATAATCGATGAGCTTCATGAAGTTACGCTCCTTGTCATGCGGGTAATTGATGGTGTCGTGTTCGAGACCATCAAAAAAGTAATCCACTTTTATGTTTTCGGTTTCATCAAGACCATCGCCCACCAGTTTTGTCCTGTTGTCCAGCCAAGAGGAGAACACCCCGATCGTCCCCTTTGGGCGTTGGTCCTTATAAAGCTTGAAAATGGTGGGGTAGTGGTAATTGGGGGCCTTGATTCCATTGCCCCATACATTGTGTTTGTTGGCCCATGTGCCCGTTAATAGGCTGTTATAGCCAACGGCCGAAATGGTCGGGGTTTGGGAATAGGTTCCCGCAGCACCGCCCACATAGGCATCCGAATATGACCCAAGGATGCCAATGCTGTCCAAATAGGGGGTCTTTGCGGTTTTTAACTGATCGGCGGAAACGCCATCGACAATGATGAACACTACCTTTTTGGAAATTGAATCCAAGGAGGTGGAACGAGCGCAGGCCGTTGTTCCCAATAAAATCAATACCGCGCAAAATAGTTTGCAAGTTTTCATGGTTCAGGTTGATTAAAAACAGGTCAAAGGAAAATAAATTGAACAACTGTTCAATTAAAAAATATTTAACGATAAGTTACGGAATCGTAAAATAGATTGAATGATTGTTCGGTAAGCTTATTTTTCAAAAAAGGAGTATTATTGTTATTATGAAAAGGTAAAAGAATTGCTAGGCTATGGGCAGAAAAAGTTTGGTCACAACAAGGAAATTGGAGATTATAGAATCCTTTTACAAAGTGGCCAAGGTGAATGGCCTGGAAAACGCATCCATCGCCAAGGTGGCCGATGCCATGGGAATCAGCAACGGTTTGGTCATGCACTATTTCAACACCAAGGACGAATTGTTGATCGGTCTTAATGAATATATTCTGGAACAGCACCTAAATGTGATGACGA
>JANQKR010000014.1 GCA_028281025.1 Croceivirga sp. | reverse complement strand
CTCCAAGAGGGAAAGGTCATCGGTCTCGACCACGATCTCCACGAGGTTCCTCATCTGCATTTGCATGACAAAATCAATGGCCGCCTGTGGCAAAAGCACCTTATCAATGGTGTGCGCCACCCCATTGGAAGCCAAGATGTCGGTATCCTTGATATTGGCATCGGTGTCCGAGGCATCACCGATGACAAAGGTGTTTCCGGAGGCAATGACCTCCAGGGAATTGTCCATAAGTGCAGTGGGCACGGTACCGGGATTCAGGTCGGCCTCCAGTACCTGCTGTGGCAGCACGTGGTAGAGAAGGATATCGGTAAGGAGGTCAAGTTCCTCCTGGGTGTCAAAATCGGCCAAACTGTTGTAATCGTCCCCAAGGATGTCCAAAAGTGCCACAAAGGCATCGTCGGTCGGGGCGAAAACGGTAAACGGCCCGTCACCACCAAGTGTCCCGGCCAGTCCTGCCGCTATCACAGCTTCCTCCAAAAGGGATAGGGATTCTGTGCCCACCACAATTTCCACAAGGTTCATGGACATTCCTCCATTTATGGCATCCAAAACGGACTGTGGCAAAAGCACTTTATCAATGATGTGCGCTACCCCGTTGGAAGCAGTGAAATCCGTATCGGTGATGTTGGCATCCACATCGGTATCATCCCCAATAACGAAGGTGTCGTTTGAAGCAATTATATCCAGACTGTTGTCCGCTAGTGCAGTGGGGACTCCACCTTCCTTCAAATTCGCCTTTGAAATAGTTTCATTGGGAATAACATGGTACAATAAAATATTGGTAAGTAGGGCAATTTCCTCTATGGTATCGAAATCGTCCAAGCTGTTATAGTCATCCCCAAGCGCATCCAAAAGAGCAACGAAGGCATTATCATCTGGCGCGAAAACGGTAAATGGTCCTTCACCGCTCAATGTCTCGACCAAATCGGCTTTAATAACGGCTTCCTCCAAAAGGGATAGTGATTCGGCACCCACCACAATGTCCACGAGCGTGTCCCCATTTAACATCTCTATGACCGTTAGGGGCAACAAAACCTTATCAATTATATGGACCACACCATTGCTGGTAAAATTATCCGAGCTAACAACTTCTGCATCCACATCGGTAGCATCCTGTATAAATACTCCTCCATCCAGGGAAACCGTAAGATTTTCTCCCAATAGCGTGGGGAGTTCCTGCTCATTGGATAAATTTTCAGAAGCCAATTCTTGACCGGCTATTACATGATATTGAAGTATCAAGGCCAATAAGTCCCGTTCTTCTTCGGTATCAAAATCGTCCAAGGAATCAAAACCATCCAAATCCGCAAACAAATTGCTAAAAGCATCATTGGTGGGGGCGAAAACGGTGAAAGGACCTTCTCCACCTAAGGCGTTCACTAAATTGGAAGCTTCATTTTCATCTGCTTTGGTCAGGGCGGCAACCAAACTCCCTAATACCTCGGTATCAGCGGCAGTTTCCACAATATTGCTTTTGGGAGCATCATTTTCCATTGTTTTTGCTCCATCGTCCTCTTCATCACAGGAAAACGTGAGTAGTGTAATCAGGAACAGCAAAAAATAATTTTTCATTTTCGTGGGGTGTCTCATAGGTAATCGTTTTAGTTGTTATGTTTAATCATTTGTTTTATTTCATACACAAAATAGCTGAATGCTACTATTCGGCTTTTATTGAATTTTCTTCGATAAAACTGTAATTCCTAAAATTTTTTATAAAAAATTAAGGAAAACGTGAATGTTTTATAAAACATAGAAAAGATTGAACAAAAATAAAAAGGTTGCTTTTGTTTTATATTTTTTTGGAAAAGTTTAACAAAACTGCATTATTGTTTTATCCACAAATGGATTTTCCCTGTCATGTTTTGAGGGGAGATCTCCCACAAATGCACCGTTTTGTCCCGCGTCTACCGTAGTGGGAATTCCTGAAGGACAGTCTTAATTTGTATTTTTGCAATGCAGATAAAAAGAATGATGAAAAAAGTAGTTATTGGCCTTTCCGGAGGTGTGGATTCCAGCGTTGCCGCTTATTTGTTGAAGGAACAGGGGTATGACGTCATCGGTCTTTTTATGAAAAATTGGCATGACGATTCGGTAACCATATCGGATGAGTGCCCATGGTTGGAGGATAGTAATGATGCCCTTATTGTAGCTGAAAAATTGGGCATTCCATTCCAAACGGTGGATTTAAGCAAGGTATACAAAGAGCGGATTGTTGATTATATGTTCAACGAGTATGAAAGGGGGAGGACCCCTAATCCGGATGTGCTCTGTAATCGCGAAATCAAGTTTGATGTATTTCTAAAGATTGCCCTGGATCTTGGAGCCGATTATGTGGCAACGGGCCATTATTGCCGTAGGAAATCCTTTTTTCAAGAAGATGGAAAAGAGGTATTTCGGCTTTTATCGGGAGTTGATCAAAATAAGGACCAATCCTACTTTTTGTGTCAGCTTTCCCAGGAACAACTGTCCAAAACCTTGTTCCCAATTGGTGAGTTGACCAAACCGGAGGTAAGAAGGATAGCTGCTGAACACAACTTGATAACTGCAGATAAAAAAGATTCGCAAGGTCTCTGTTTTATAGGAAAAGTAAGACTTCCGGAATTTCTTCAACAAAAGCTCAAACCCAAGGAAGGGATGATCATTGAAGTGCCCAAGGATTCCGATCATTTTAAAAATGGCCTTGGTCACTTTGCCAATAAGGCGGAAGAGTTGGCCCATTTTTCAGAAAAGCCCAAGTATACCCTCGAAGACGGGGAAGTGGTGGGACAACATCCAGGGGCGCATTATTTTACCATAGGCCAACGTAAAGGTTTGGACGTAGGTGGTACCAAGGAACCCCTTTTTGTTTTGGATACGGATGTAGAGACGAATACCATATACACCGGTCAGGGAAAGAACCATCCAGGGCTTTATAGAAGGACCCTGTTTGTTAAGGATGCAGAATTGCATTGGGTACGGCAAGATTTGACCTTGTCCCCTGATGAAACCATGGAGGTCAATGCCAGAATCAGATATAGACAGCCATTACAAAAAGCCACGTTATATAGGGTAGAAGGTGGTCTTTATGTAGATTTTATGGAAAAGCAATCAGCCATAACCGAAGGACAATTTGTAGCTTGGTACCAAGGTGAGGAATTGTTGGGTTCAGGGGTAATATCATAAAATTTTGGAGAATAGGATCACAAAGCTTCTTGGAATCCAATATCCCATTGTCCAAGCCGGGATGGTTTGGGCCAGTGGCTGGCGTTTGGCTTCGGCAGTTTCCAATGCAGGGGGATTGGGACTGTTAGGTGCAGGCAGTATGTACCCAAGTGTTCTCCGTGAACATATCCAAAAGTGTAAAAAGGCCACTGACAAACCCTTTGGGGTAAATGTCCCCATGCTGTATCCGGATTTGCAGGAAATCATGGATATTATTATTGAGGGTGGAGTAAAAATTGTTTTTACCTCGGCTGGCAATCCAAAGACTTGGACTCCTGTTTTAAAAGCACATGGAATAACGGTTGTGCATGTGGTCAGCAGTGTAAAGTTTGCCCTAAAGGCACAAGAAGCTGGTGTGGATGCCGTTGTGGCAGAAGGTTTTGAGGCCGGAGGACATAATGGACGGGACGAGACAACCTCTTTTGTGTTGATTCCAGCCGTAAAGGAGCAAATCCATATTCCATTGATTGCTGCGGGAGGTATCGCCAATGGAAAGCAAATGTTGGCGGCAATGGTCTTGGGTGCTGATGGAGTACAGGTGGGAAGTCGATTTGTGGCCACTTTGGAAGCTTCTTCACATCAGGCATTCAAGGAAGTTGTCGTTGGTGCCAAAGAAGGGGATACCCAACTCACCTTAAAGGAATTGGCTCCCGTACGTCTTATAAAGAACCAATTTTATCTTCAGGTACAACAAGCATATGAAGAGGGGGCATCAATAGAAGAGCTCAAGCAATTATTGGGGAGGGGGCGCGCCAAAAAGGGTATGTTTGAGGGCGATTTGGAAAATGGAGAACTAGAGATAGGACAAGTTTCCGCCTTAATCCATGATATAAAGCCGGCTGCTGCAATAATTAAGGATCTGGTAGCGGACTTTGAAGCAGCCAAAAGGACCATAAGCCATATTGGATTGTAAATCTGCTAAACCTGCATTTCATCGAATAAATACCCGTCCTGACGATCCTTGGTTATCTTTACCGGGCAATGAAGAAAGTGTTTGTAAGTCTACTGTTTGTAGCCGTTCTACATGGTGTGAATGCGCAGGTGGAAAGGGACAAGGTATTACATTTTGTCGGAGGCAACCTGTTTGGTCTTGCCGGGGCAGGAATAGCCAAACAAATCTCTGATGGGAACCGTTGGTGGACTTTTGCAGGTGCCATTGGTGGGAGTTCACTTATTGGACTGGGAAAAGAGGCGGTTGATGCAGGCCAACGCGAAAATGGTTGGGACAATGATGATCTGTTGGCAACCATTTTGGGAGGGGTCACTGTTGGTGTTACCATAGATATTTTTACGGACCATAAAAAGGGCAGGCGAAAAAAGAATACGGCGGTCACTCTTTTTAAGGATACCAGGACTTTTGACCAAATGCTCCGTTTGGAGCAACTCCTACAGGAAGAAAGGGAACCTACGCTTCTGGCCTTATCGCTTCCTGCAGAGGTTTTGGGTTTGGAGCGATTACAGTAATCCCCTCGCCTTGATTTCCAAGTACTTGTTAATGGTATTGATGGTCAAATTCCCAGGCCTTGTCAAAATGGTTTGAATACCATACTTATGGAGTTCTTTTTGCATTAATCGCTTTTCCAAAATGAATTTTTCCGCAATGGTCTTATGGTAAATGCTTTGTATATCCTCTGCATTGACCGTGACCAGTTTTTCCAATTCGGTGTTCTCAAAAAATATGACCACCAAAACATGTTGTTTTGCCAATGCCAGGAGATTGGGCAATTGTCTTTTTAGGGCAGAAATATGCTCAAAATTGGTGTAGAGCAACAATAGGCTCCTATGGTTGAGTTTTCTTTTGACATGGGCATATAGATGGCCAAAATCGGAATCGCTAAAGTCTGTTCCGATATTGTACAAGGTTTCCAGTATAAAATTTAAATGGGTGATTTTCTGTGCAGCGGGTACAAAGTTTTCTACCTTTTTGGAGAAGGTCAACATCCCGGTTTTGTCATTTCTTTTAAGGGCTACATTGGAAAATGCCAAAGTGGAATTAATGGCGTAATCCAGTAATTTAAGTCCGTTGAATGGCATTTTCATAACCCTTCCCGAGTCGATAATGGAATAAATGGGCTGCGATTTTTCGTCTTGGTATTGATTGACCATCAACTGGCTCTTTTTGGCGGACGCTTTCCAATTGATGGTTCTAAAATCATCGCCCACAACGTATTCCTTTATCTGTTCAAATTCCTGGGTATGGCCTATCCTACGGATTTTTTTCAATCCCAGCTCGGTAAGGCGGTTGCCAATGGCCAAAAAATCATATTGTTGCATCTGGATGATACTGGGATACACCGGGGCCATCCTGTCCTTTTCAAAAGTAAACCTCCTTTTGGCAATACCTAGTGGGGAAGAGGCATAAACATTTAGATGGCCAAAGACATATGCACCACGTTCCACGGGACGGACGGTATATTGATACTGATTTTTAACCTCCTTTTTCGTAAAAGTTCGATGTAGGAAATCACGTTTCTGGAATTGTTCGGGTAGCTCGTCTATGAGTTCCACTTCGACCGTAAAGGGATACTTGACGGAGAAATGGATTTCTATGGTATTATAATCGCTATTGGAAAGCTTTTTGGGAACTTCACGCCTGGCCGTTACAGCATCCTTTGTGCGATACAGGAGGTAGCTGTCCACAAAAAAAAGCGCAAGGAGGACAAAAGTGCCTATCCAGCAAATCGGGTATAAAAAATGAAACCAATAGGAAAGCACAAAACCGGCGACCAGTAAAGCGATATACCAAAAAAGGCGATTGTGTATGTAAAATGATTTAAGGAATTGCATTAGCGGGGTATTTCCACCGATTCTACGATCATTCCGATAACGTTCTCCGTGGTCATCCCTTCCATTTCACGTTCCGGGGTCAGAATAATTCTATGGTTTAGAATTGGTGGCAAGGCCTTTTTAACATCTTCGGGTATTACAAAATCCCGCCCATTAATGGCCGCAAATGCCTTGGCAACATGCATTGCCGCAATGGACGCCCTTGGTGATGCCCCAAGGTACAAATGGGGATGATTGCGTGTTCTTGAGATGATTTCCGCTATGTATCGTATTATTTTTTCCTCTACCAGGACATGGTGTACATTGTTTTTATAGTCCTCCAATTTTTTAGGTAAGAGTATGGGTTTTACCAATTCAGTTGGTGCTATCGATTTTCGCTCATGATGGGTTTGAATTATTTCCACTTCTTCCTCCACAGAGGGATAATCTACTTTTATCTTAAAAAGAAAACGGTCCAGTTGCGCTTCAGGTAAGGAATAGGTGCCTTCCTGTTCAATGGGATTTTGTGTTGCCAGGACCATGAACGGATTGGCCATTTTGTAGGTGGTCCCATCAACGGTAGCTTGCCTTTCCTCCATCGTTTCAAAAAGTGCGGCCTGTGTTTTGGCAGGAGCCCGGTTGATCTCATCAATCAAAATGATATTGGAAAATATAGGTCCTTTTTTGAACTCAAAATCCGATTCCTTTACATTGAACACCGAAGTACCCAGAATATCACTTGGCATTAAATCCGGAGTGAACTGAATACGATTGAAACCGGTCTTCAGGGTTTTGGCAAAAAGCTTTGCAGTAATGGTCTTGGCGATACCGGGAACACCCTCTATCAAAACGTGGCCATCTACCAACAGGGAAACAATGAGCAATTCCATAAAATTCTGTTGCCCAATAATTACTTTTCCCAGTTCCCCTTTTATTAGATTCACCGATTCGTTGAGTTCCGTAAGTGGAATACGGCTATCAAAATTCAAATCATTGTTTTCCATCTGCTTTGGCTTTAAAATCTTGTATGTTACGTTCTAACTTTTCTAATTGTTGATTGGTTACCTTACTTGTCCTTTGGATATCTTGGAATTGACTGAACAGAGCTTTTACCTCTTCTTTGGAATGATTGCTTCGCAGGGCCAGGCTATGATGGAATTGGAAATCTATTTTTTCCGTGACCAGGTGAAAACGGGTCCGGACATAATCCAGGAAGTACTGAATTTTGTGGTTGGCGATTTCATTCTGCCTATTGTTTTCAAAATACATATTTGCAATGGTCCTGGTAAAGGCCAAGGTCTGGTTTTTCAGGGGTTTCACTACTTTAATGGCCCTTTGTTTTCGCTTTCCTTCAAACACAATGTACAGCAACGCACCAATTAGGACTAAATAATAGGCCCACCTTAGCTCTTTGGTGTTCAAAAAGAGGTACATGGGAGATGTATAAAAAGTCTTTCCTGCCTTATGGTGATTGTCCACATAAACCGGCTTGGAAGAATCTATGTAGGCCATTAAACCGGTAGTATAGCTGCGGTTTTCATCTTTGAGCATAAAATAATTGGTGAACGCCTCTGGAAAAGTGGATAATGTTATCTTTCCTTTGCCAAATGCTTGCTGTACCACGCTTATCCCTTTGTTTTCGGTTTTGGTGCTGTCATTTTTTACCAGCACTTCGGCCAGGACCACACTATTTATCGTATCCAGCTCACTGAAAATGGAAGTGTAATAATCCCTATCAAAGGGGATATCGTTTGCCCTTGCCCTCTTATTTACAAGATGGTGTTTAAACACCGGGGTAACCGCATTCATATCATAGATACTTGACGTATGCAAGTTTAAGGTGTCGAGCAATTCCTTTTCAAAGGATTCCGATGCCATAAAGAGATGGTTGCCTTCCCTGGTCCAGGACAATAATTCCGATAGATCGGTTTTGCCAAATTCAATACGTTCATTTATGAAAATATACGTGCCGGTCAAGGTATCGGCTCGGGAAAGAAATTCAAAAGGTGTTCTATAGACCTGTTGCGCCTGTGGAAAGACCAAGGGTAAAAGATCATTGTACACCTTGGTCCCATAGGGGATGGTATGGGTACTTACATAGGAAGGAAACCAATTGATCTGTTTGGGTTTGTTATATTCAAACACCAGAAGCAGGACAAGTGCCAGGACACCAATACCAATATATGACCTTCCCTTTTTAAGCATTGGCGGTTATGGATTGTTTTAGTTGGTCAAAACGGTCCTTGGCCCTATGATACCCCTGTGCGTCTATTTGAAATTCCCCATACCAAATATGATCGTAGAGTAAAGTGACCCTTTTGAAAAGCGGTGCCAATTTAGAATTGGAAAGTTCCCCCATGTAATCATTGTTGGTCTTTTGTAATTCCCAATGGATCAATTCCCGTTCCGTCAACATTTTTAGTAGGAACAGATAGTAGTATCTAATGGCCAAACGATAGTTGTGTTCTTCAAGTGCTTTTTGTATCATGGCCTGAATATTTGCGGTTTTTATGATTTGTTCTTCCTCCGAAAGGATAACCGTATTTTCATTGGCTTTGGAAAACAGGATGTTTTTGGTATTGGCCTTTATGAAAAATCGGATAATGAGAAACAACAAAAATCCAAGAAGTAGATAGGGGAGGTATTTAAGAAATGCGGTAATATAGTTTGGGGCGGATTCTACACCAAACAACCATTCAAAAAACCGCCTTAAAATGTTATAAAACCAGTTTTTAATGGCTTCCCACCAGGAATTATCCTTTTTTTCCATTTCATAATTGTACTTTTCATCCTTTTTGAACGGCTCCAAATCTGCTTTCGAAATCTCTATGATCGTCAAATTTTGATTATCATACCTAACTTGGGTGGTATCTTTTTGGCCCAGGCTTAAAACCGGAAGTGAAAGTAGGACGGCAACAAGAAGATTTTTAAACATGGACTATTCTTCTTTTTTTCCCAAATTTTGAATGCGTTCAAAAGTTCCCGTAAAGTTTTTCTTCTCATTGAGGTCAAAAAAGATGAGTGCCGCCGCCACTAAGGACACGGTCTGTAGAATAAATTGGACCGCATAGGCCAGTATGTTCAGTAGAATATATATAGGGTCGATAACGCCTCCCATGCTCTCGGCATCCATTTCACCGGAAAAGACCCCCATTTTGATCCATAGGTAGATTACTGCCGGAATTTGAAATATATAACCTATTATGCCTATAAGAATTCCCAGGACCAAAAGGGTTGCAAAGGTTATCCACCAGTTATCCTTGATCAGGGTAAATCCGTATTGGAAGGAATCACCCACCCCTTTGCCCATAAAGACCAGGATGCTAAAGGACAACATTAGAGGGGGGTAGAGATAAATACCGGGAATAATACAAAGGAACAAACCGACCGTAATGGCCAATCCCACAAGGAATGAAAGTCCAATAAAACTCCAGAAGTTTTGGTAAGCTTCTTTTTTTATTTGGTCATAATCAATTTTCCCTTTGTTATCGGTATAGGATTTAATATAAAACAGTACCGTTGCCTGTGTAAGTCCATAGGTGGCAATGGCAGAAACCATTAGTCCCAACAATGCAGTAATCAGAAGTATGGGATTGATCTCTGGTCCTTGGGATTGTATATCAAAATTGAAAAGCCCATTAAAGGAATAAAAATAGAATCCTAAAAAAACCATGGTTGCAAACAGGTAAGGTCCCACAATTTTTAAAAGGGTTCCAAAAAATGATTTAAACTCAAACTTTATAAAATTGAAGGAATCGGTAAGGATTTCCCCAAGCTCCCGTTGTTTTTTAAACTCAATGTAAGGAGTGCTGTCCATGGTTGTTTTTTTTATTTAGTTGATAGGGATAAATAACATAATAAAACACTATTAAGCCCAAAGACCCCAAAATTATGGTTATCGCAAGCCAATCCGGCATTTCCGTATGTCGGGTAACAAAACCTTCCAAAAATCCCGCAATGATGAAAAACGGAATTGTACTCACAACTATTTTCAGTCCATTCTTTACGCCACGTTTAAAGGATTCCAACCGGGTATAGGTCCCGGGGAACAGCATTCCATTTGCCATGACCAAACCCGCACAGCCGGCTAGGATAATGACGGATATTTCAATGGTCCCATGGATCCAAATGGTTCTGGCAGATTCCCAGAGCAATCCTTTGTCATGAAAGAAGTATTGAAAACTGCCCAGCATCAAACCATTTCTGAGCAAGACCCAAATGGTACCCACTCCAAGAAAGATACCCAACGCAAAGGCAAATAATGCCACTTTGATGTTATTAATGGTTATTCCCAAAAACATATTGAATTCCCCCATTTGTTTGTATACCGCCATAGGGTCCCCTTTTTCAATATTGTCCAAAGTCATGTTCACATAACCATCTCCGAGTATGGAACGTACAAAATCCCCATCATTGGCCGCAGAAAAAGCGCCTACAAAACAGAAAAATGTAAATACCAAAAAGGAAATCAGCAACTCCCGTTGGTGTGCATAAAACATTTTGGGGAACTCTATTTTCCAAAAAGTAACAATACGGTTCTTGGATTCGCGTTTTGTCTTATAGATTTTTTGGTGGGCTCGTGAAGCAATTGAATTGAGATAAAGTTGGGTATTGCTACCGGGGTAAAAGGTTTTGGCGTAGCTTAGATGATCGGTTAATTCAATATAGAGGTCGGAAAGTTGGTCTGGTGACAATTCCCTTTTGCTGTTTAGGGCCTCTTCGAACGCAACCCATTTATTTTTATTTTGCTTTACGAATGCCGCCTCTCGCATTAAATTTGCGCCTTTGTTTGTAAAGAAACCAAAAAAATGAACCAATTTCAAATAGAGACTGCCCAAAACGTAACTATAGACCAAAACAGTTCCAATCTAGGGGAACGTATGTTGGCCTATATTATTGATAGTTTTGTGATTGTGGTCTATACGGTATTGGCGGTTTTATTTTTAGTGTATTTAAATGTGGATTTTGATGCCCTTTGGGCACTCTATCTAGTCGTCACACTTCCCTCGTTTTTGTACTATCTCTTATTTGAGACCTTGACCGATGGCAAGACCATTGGAAAAGGGTTAATGAACCTTAGGGTTGTAAAACTGGACGGCTCCAAACCCAATTTTGGGAACTATTTTGTCCGATGGATTTTAAGGATCATTGATGTAAGCCTAACTTCTGGGGCAGCGGCCGTTGTTACTATTTTGATACGGGGCAATGGTCAGCGGATTGGTGATATTGCAGCGGGGACCACGGTAATTAGTGAACGACAGCGGATCCAACTAAAGGATACCCTATTGAAGGAAATCCCAAATGATTACAGGCCCCAATTTCCCCAAGTCACTGTTTTTAGCGATAGCGAGATACAGACCGTAAAGGAGCTCTATGAAAAGGCGAAGAAAAATGGCGACCATAATGTTATTGTTTCCCTGGATAAGCGATTAAAGGAGGTGATGGATGTTACTACCACTATAAAACCCATCGAATTTGTGGATGTGGTCATCAAGGATTACAACTACTATACCCAAAAGCTTTAAATTGTGTTTTACCAAACGTTGGATATATTGGGTACCATTGCCTTTGCCGTTTCGGGTGTGTTGGTTGCCATGGAGAAAAAACTGGATCTGTTCGGGGTCTTTATCATCGCTTTTGTAACGGCCATTGGTGGAGGAACACTTCGGGATTTGATGATTGGAAATACCCCGGTGGTCTGGATGCGCGACGCCATTTATATGATTACCATTGGGATTACCGTTGTTTTTGCCGTGCTGTTTGCAAGTCGATTGAAATATTTGCGAAAGTCCCTGTTCCTGTTCGATACCCTAGGTATAGGTTTGTTTACCCTAATTGGTCTCGAAAAAGGCCTGGAAGCGGGATTGCTACCTGTAATGTGTATTGCACTGGGCACCATGACCGCAAGTTTTGGTGGTGTGATCCGAGATATTTTATGTAATGAGATTCCCGTGATCTTCCGAAAGGAAATCTATGCTACGGCCTGTATTTTGGGAGGGGCAAGTTATTTTTTGTTCAACCTTCTTAAGGTTCCCGAGAAGTATAGCTATACCTTGGCAATCCTTGTTGTAATTATATTGCGCTTACTGGCCGTAAAATTTGGGATAGCATTGCCCAATATTTATCGGAAGGAAAGGGGTTAAAGAACCTCTGCTTTAAGGATGTAAACATTTTGCATGGGCCATTCCCCTTGGTCAATGGGAACCTGATTTATGCTATCCACAATGTCCATTCCTTCAATGACCCTTCCAAACGGGGTATAACTGCCATCCAAATGATAGGAACCCGGTTTGGTCACTACAATAAAAAACTCATACGGAGAGGCCAGTTTATGTGGATTGTCACGTTCGCTACTGGGCATGGAAATGGTCCCTCGGTGGTGTTTATGGCCCTTTCGGGTATCCGGAGGTAAAAGATAACGGCCTATGGCCTTTCTCTTTTTGCTCGTTTCACGGTCGTCCGAGTTTCCGCCCTGAATAATGAAATCAGGAACCACCCTATGAAACTGGGTATTGTCAAAATAACCCTTTTTGGCCAGATAGATAAAATTGGCCTTGTGGTAAGGAACGTTGTTGTATAGTTGTATGGTAAACGTTCCCAAACTGGTCGTTAGTCTTACTTTATCCTCTTTTAAGTCTTTGGCATAATCGAAAAAAAAGTCAATGGCATTTTCTTCGGTGAGTAAAAAAGGTTCATTTTCCTCTTCGGTCACTGGCTGGGGTTTTTCCGCTTCAACTACCTTTTCATTGCCAGTTTCATCATTGACCTCTTTAAGGGTTTCCCCATTTGGTTTACCCGACTCCTTTTTTTCTTTCTCTCCACATCCTCCTAAAAAAAATAATAGTAAACTTGCCAACAGTATTATTTTCTTCTCCATGGAATTTTCCCGTTTTAGTAAAACGATTGTAAAAATAAAAAATCTACCCTTGCCCGGGGCAGCTTCCCATTTTAAGATGGAACCAGCCGTAAGAAAACAATTTAGGGAAGAAAGCACGATTGATGTAAAAAAAGCAAAACGTGCAGCGGTTATGGCCCTGTTTTATCCCAAGGAGAATAATGAGACACACCTACTGCTTATGTTACGGAATACCTATCCAGGAGTACATTCCAATCAAATTGGATTTCCGGGAGGTAAGGTTGAGGATACCGATTCCGACCTATTGGTAACGGCCAAACGAGAGACCTTTGAAGAGGTGGGAATTCTCCCGGAAGATATAGAAATGGTGAAACCTTTGACCGAAGTGTATATTCCGCCAAGTAATTTTTTGGTCAAACCATTCCTGGGACTGTATTCCAAAGTAAAACCTTTTAAATTGGATCCTATGGAAGTAGAGGCATTGGTTGAGGTGAAATTGGTGGATTTTTTGGATAACGACAACCTAATGCAGCAGTATTTAACAACTTCCTACGCCCACAAAATTTTGGTACCGGCCTTTAAACTAAACGGTTACACTGTTTGGGGCGCCACGGCCATGATGTTAAGCGAAATAAAGGATTTAGTGCAAAAAGTGGTTTAGTGCCTATTTTGTAAATTAGCCCTTGGCATAGGAGCAGTATGGATCTTTTTAAGAAAACCCCTTTCGGACACAACCTTTTTTTAAAAAAGTGGTTAATACGTATTATGGGCCTAATAACCCATTCCAGGTACAAAGGGTTCAACAAGCTGGAAATTGAAGGCTCGGATATCATTAGGAGCCTTCCTGAAAAGAACGTACTTTTTGTTAGTAACCATCAGACTTATTTTGCCGATGTAGTGGCCATGTTCCATGTTTTTAATGCCGCTTTGAGCGGTAGGGAGGATAACATTAAAAACATTCTCTATCTCTGGAATCCCAAATTGAATATCTATTATGTGGCGGCAAAGGAGACCATGAAGAAGAGCATGTTGGCCAAGATATTGGCCTATGCCGGTTCCATAAGCATTGAACGTACATGGAGGGCAGATGGAAAGGAAGTAAACAGACCTGTAAAGTTCAGTGATATTTCAAATATTGGAACTGCACTGGATGATGGTTGGGTGATTACCTTTCCCCAGGGAACCACCAGACCATGGAAACCTTTACGAAAAGGTACTGCCCATATCATTAAAAAATACAAACCTATTGTGGTTCCTGTTGTAATCGATGGTTTTAGAAGGTCTTTTGATAAAAAAGGATTATACATTAAAAAGAAGGGAATTCTACAATCCATGCTTATAAAGCAACCCCTGGAAATCGATTATGACAATGAGTCCATTGATCAGATCATTGAAAAGTTGGAATATGCCATTGAACAACACCCTTCATTCCTTCATGTAATACCGCAAGAGGAACTTGCGGCCTATGAAGCGGACCACCAAAAAAGGCGCTACAGCTATAAGGGAAACTAAACTTCCAGTTTCTTTAACTCCCGATAATTGTTGTTCAATCGTTTTAGAAGAATTCCGTACAACAATCGATAAAACAACCAAAGAAGAAAGCCACAAAATGCAATAAACAATAGCAAGCTCAAGCCTACCAAAAACCAAATGAGAAGACTGTTGTCCGCTTCCGCGATCTTCTCGGTCATATTGAGGGTGGTATCATATTTTGCAAACTCAATAAAGACCACAACCATCATAAGGGCGAAAACCCCAAGGTTGAACCAAACATATTGCATTACCGTTTTTCGGGTAGAAATGATACTTTTCATGAGTTCCCGTGCAGAGGCCGTAACATGTATCCTTTTAAAGTTTTTATAGAACTTTACAATGAAGTACACCAATGCTATATATCTTAGGATTTCAAGACTTAATTCCAGGTTTTGAAAGAGCCTGGCGCCATCGGAGTCCAATTTTTCGCCCTGTATGGGCAAAAAGAAAAGTGAAATCCAAAAGACAAATTCCGCAATACTGATGTAGAATATCCATTTGACCAAGGAACTGGATTTTTTCCAGATCATTTTATAGATTTCTTCGTAGCTCAACTTAGGAAGCTGTTCTCCTTGTTTTTGCCAGTCTTTTTTTAAGAGTTCCAATTCATCCATCATGATACTAAGGATTTAGTATGGTTCTTAGTTTGTTTTTTACCCGATTCATTTTAACCCTGGCGTTTACTTCCGTAATACCCAAGGTTTCTGAAATTTCGGTATAGTTCTTATCTTCCAGATACAGGAAAACCAATGCTTTTTCAATATCTCCCAATTGTTTTACCGCATTGTACATCAACTTTAGTTGCCGTTCTTGTGTATCATCATATTCGTCTGCCCTTATCTTGAAAATTATGGAATCGTAATCTTGGGTAGCGACCCGTCTTTTCGATTTGCGATATAAGGTAATGGCCGTATTCAATGCCACACGGTACATCCATGTACTAAATTTGGAATCTCCCCTAAATTTTGGGTATGCTTTCCAAAGCTGGATGGTGATTTCTTGGAACAGGTCATTATGGGAGTCCCTGTCATGGGTATAAAGACTGCATACCTTGTGAACAATGTTTTGGTTGTTCTCCAGTTCCGTCACAAATTGATGTTCCAGTTCCTTGTTCACTAGTGGTTGGTAGAATTTATAGATTAGTAGTCCTTATTCCAATTTTGTTACAGTTGGGGACGACAAGTTCAATACTGGCCGATGTCCAACTTCAAAATAGTTTGGAGAAATACATTGGCCAAGTCTTCCATGGAACATTCCTTTTGGGAATGGCGGATTCCCTTTTACCGAGTACAAATGGCATTCCTGTGGGTGCAATCAATTTCATATCCTTGGCATCGTGACCTGATCCAAGGGAATTTTTTAGAATGGACAAGCCCAATTTGTATGTTGATATTTCATTTTCTATAATCAAGCGCCGGTGCTCGATTACCAACAAGGGGTTCGTACACAAAATCACTACCCCTTCTTTCTTCAAACTCGGCTTTGGCCTTTTCAATCAACGAGGTATCGGAAAACAGGTCTATTGCCGTGGCTGTCAGCGTTTTTGAGGCCACCATCATCCCTTTTTTTCCTATACTCATGCCTCCCGAAGCCACTGCCTGCCAACTATGTGCCGGTGTTCCGGGCACCCACGTTGCAGCACCGAAGCCTACCGTTGGGACCACAAAACTGACATCACCTACATCCGTGGAACCATAGGCCCTGGCCGTTTCCTTAAAAGGTTGTACCTCCATTGCACCCATTTCATTGAGATCTTTTTGTCCTAAGCTCAAGGCAATTTTCTCTGCAAAGGCCCTTTCCTCAGGAGTATAGGTAATGCCACCTATTGACGACAAATTGCTATGGACCAATTTTTGGAGTACCAGGTTGGGAAGTAATTCATGGACCCCATTTACAATTTCATACGTCATTGTTGTGCCCGTTCCTAAAGCAGCACCTTCCCCTGCTTTTACAATTCGATTAAAAATATCCCGAACCACATCCCTGCTGTTGTGCCTTGCATAATAGTATACTTCGGCAAAATCCGGAACAACATTGGGTGCTTTACCACCATCCGTAATCACATAATGGATACGCGCTTCCTGGGGAATATGCTCACGCATCATATTGACCATTATATTCATGGCCTCCACACCATCCAGGGCACTCCTTCCCATTTGCGGTGCCCCTGCGGCATGTGCCGAGATTCCCTTAAAGCGGAATTTTGCAGAAATGTTTGCCAATGCGGCAGCGGCACTGGCAGCATTCTGGGAACTGGGATGCCAATGTAGGGCAACATCCACATCATTAAAAACCCCTTCCCTGGACATATATACTTTGGCACCTCCACCTTCTTCTGCGGGACAGCCATAGAAACGGATGGTTCCCTTTGCGCCTGAAGCCTTCAACCAATCCTTTACGGCAATGGCAGCCCCGGCGGAAGCAGTCCCAAACAAGTGATGGCCGCAGGCATGTCCGGCAACCCCTCCAGCGGATTTCTTTTCCGGTACGGCCTGTTGTGACAGCCCTGGCAGGGCGTCATACTCTCCCAAAATGGCAATAACAGGGCTTCCTTTTCCATATTCCGCTACAAAGGCCGTGGGAATTTCGGCGATCCCTTCCGTAACGGTAAAACCTGCATCGGAAAGGGTTTCCTGTAGTAGCGCAGCACTTTTTTCTTCTTGATATCCCATTTCTGCCCAATTCCAAATTTGTAGGGCAATTTCGCCATATGCTTGTGCTTTATCATCCAAACCTTTTAGGGCATCGACCTTGGTTTTTTGCGCGCTTATTGAAAAAACCGATAGCAGTAGTAGGAGGTGTAAAGAAACTATCCTTCTCATTTCGTGTTCTCTTTTTAATGTTTTTAAATATACTAAAATGAATTTCCAGTGGCCGTATCACCACCCCCAATTGTGTACTTTTGCACTTTAAAATTTAAGAATGAACATTCCTCAGTCCAGTTTCAAAAGGGTGGTTATTATTGGTGGTGGTTTTGCGGGAATTGCTTTGGCCAAAAAATTAAGTCAACGAGAGTTTCAGGTGGTGTTGATGGACAAAAACAACTATCATACCTTCCAACCGTTGTTGTATCAAGTATCAACTGGGGGCTTGGAGCCAGATTCCATTGCGTATCCCATTCGGAAGGTACTTCAGGGATATCCCCACTTTTATTTTCGTCTGACCGAGGTCACGGGTATAGACTCCGAGAGCAATACGGTCCACACCACCATAGGCGACTTGAGGTTTGATTATTTGATCGTGGCCACGGGAACACGGACCAATTATTTTGGTAATAAATCCATTGCCAAAAATAGTATGGCCATGAAAACTATTCCCCAATCACTGAATCTAAGAAGTCTTATCCTTGAGAATTTTGAACAGGCTTTGTTGACGGACGATCTTCATGAACGTGAGGCCCTGATGAACTTTGTCATTGTGGGTGGAGGACCAACCGGAGTTGAACTTGCAGGGGCATTGGCCGAAATTAAAAAGGGAATCCTACCAAAGGACTATCCCGACCTGGATACACGAAGGGCCCAAATTAATTTAGTGCAAGGGGCCGATCGACTGTTGCCGGCCATGAGTAAAATTGCCTCCAAGAAAGCGGAGGACTTTTTGGAAAATTTGGGGGTAAATGTTTGGAAAGATATTCGAGTGACGGGGTATGACGGTAAAGTGGCCACGACCGATCAAGATACCAGCTTTGAAACGGCAACCTTAATTTGGGCGGCAGGCGTACAAGCGGTAACCATTAAGGGTTTGGACGCTGAAAAGTTTTTGTCCAGGGCAAAACGATTGTTGGTCAACGAATACAATCAAGTAAAGGGGTTTGAACATATCTTCGCTATTGGTGATGTTGCGGAAATGGTTTCCGAAAAATATCCCAATGGACATCCCATGATGGCCCAACCCGCCATACAACAAGGTAGGCTTTTAGGGGAAAATTTGGTACGGCTTCAACAAGGGAAACCATTACAACCCTTTACCTACCGGGATAAGGGTAGCATGGCCACCATAGGAAGGAACAAGGCTGTGGCCGATTTGCCAAAATTCAAATTTCAAGGCGTTTTTGCCTGGTTTGTCTGGATGTTTGTCCACCTTTACTTTTTGATCGGTTTTCGAAATCGATTGGTGGTTTTCATTAATTGGGTATATAATTATGTGAAGTTTGATCGTGAGGCACGACTCATTATACGACCGTTCAAAGACAATAATGAAACGGTACGGTAAGGCCTCTTTTGACCAAATGGAACCCTAGTCCTTTATTTTTGTGGGAATGTCCTCATCATATTTCAACGACCATCGAGAGCCATACACATCTTCGTATTCGATTTCAAAATGAAACCCAATTTCGTGGAGAAGGTTTAAGAACCTTTTGAAGTCAGTGGAATTGTCAAATGAGGCGAATTCTGTGGTTGAGTTTGCCGGAATCAATATTCCTTCGGCCACGGTACTGTATAAATAGTGGGTGGTATCCAAAAAGGTGTTGGATTTGGACAGGTGCCTAAAAAAGTCGTCGGTCCTATTGAAATGTTGGCCGTTTTTTGTGGAGATGGTCACTTTTTTTAATAAAGCTGGTCCAATACCATCATTGCCGATGACCATATTATGTTTTCCCGGGGAATCGTCAAACCATTGACTTAAATAGGGCATAACCGTAGCACTATGCTGTTTTTGCATAAGCTTGTTTTCTTCCCGGGCCAGATAGGATTGATAGAGCAATGCAATTAAGGATATTACACTGATAAAAAAGGCCGAAATGCTAAGGACACGGTCCGTTGACCATATGGAGGCCCGCTTATTTTTGGATTTTTTCGCCACAAACGTATTTTGTTTTCAACGTTTTAAAGATAACAAGCTGGGGGTAATCACAAAAAACAAAAGTTAGGTAGGGCCACTTCAACGTAAAAGTAGACCATGGCCAACTAATGATGTCTTGAACGGGGATGAAACGCTTTTAATGCATCCGCCAAATGTGTTCTGTTCACATGGACATAAATTTCCGTGGTGGTAATGCTTTCATGTCCAAGCATTTGTTGAATGGCGCGCAAATCTGCTCCGTTTTCCAATAAATGTGTGGCAAAGGAATGTCGAAAAGTATGGGGCCCCACATTTTTCTTCAAACCTGTTGCCCTTGCCAAATCCTTGATAATGGCGAAAATCATGGCCCTGGTCAGTTTTTTGCCCCGACGGTTTAAAAAAAGGATATCTTCATAACCCGGTTCAATCTTTTGATGGATACGAACGTGTTTTTGATACAGTTCAATATATTTTTTATTGATAGGACTAATGGGCACAAAACGTTGTTTGTTGCCCTTTCCGGTTACCAGAATAATATCTTCATCAAAATAAAGATCGGACAATTTTAGGTCGACCAGTTCAGAAACCCTAAGCCCACATCCGTATAAAGTTTCCAAAATGGCCCTATTGCGTTCCCCTTGGGGTTTGCTTAGATCAATTCCCGTAATAAGTGTATTGATTTCCTCCAAAGAAAGGGTTTCTGGAAGTTTTCTGCCAATTTTAGGGGTCTCCATTAAATCCATGGGATTATCCTTTCTATAGTCTTCAAAGACCAAATAGTTAAAAAGTCCTTTTAGTCCGGATATCAATCTTGCCTGGGAACGTGGATTTATGGTTTTGGCCGCCTCATAAATGAACCGTTGTACTTCTTCATTCCCAATGTTAAGGGGCCCTGAGTTTATTTGATGTTCCTCTAAAAAGGCCATCAACTTTTTGATATCCAGGGCATAATTGGTTATGGAATTGCTGGACAATCCCCTTTCTATCTTTAAATAGTGTTGGTAATCCTGTAAGGCCTGTTTCCAAGTCATGGGCTAAAAATAACGCAACTTTTCAATACGGAATTCCACTAAAAACCAAAACTAAACGTTAAGTTTTTGCGTTAAGACGTATATACTTCAACCAAACAACTTATGAAAAAGTACATTTTTTTAGTGCTGTTCCTCGGTATTGTTTACCATATGACCTCACAATATGTAGATCGTTCGTTTTTTAAGGCAGGCTTTCACGCTGGGGTTGCCGTTGGGGATGCATCGGATTTTGCCAACATCGGTGCCGGTTTGGATCTATACCAGCATTGGGGTGTTTCCAAGAAGTTCGATTTGGGGCTGGCGTCCGGTCTTATGTATTACTTTGGATTGGATTCCACCATCGATATTGGACCGGAAGCGGTTACCATTAGGGGGGAAGACACCATTTATCTCCCTGCGGGGGCATTGATCCGTTTTTATCCCACCAGGGGCTTCAATTTGGGTGCCGATGTGGGTTATGCCGTGGGTTTAAACTCTTTTTCGGATTCAGGCCTTTATTTCAGGCCAACACTTGCCATCAACCTATCCAATACTTCGGCCTTAAATTTCTCCTATTTTGGAGTTGAGGGCGACAACCTTAATTGGACCGCCTTAACCGCGGGTGTTCTGTTTCAGTTTTGATTACTAAAAAGGCTTTATATCAAAATGGATTGATTTACAATAGTTTATGTGGATTTTTTGTGGAAGGAAGGACAAATGTTAACATTTTACGGTTTTTCCCAAACTTGGAATGAGCGCCTTTTTATCTTTGCCAGTAACAACTAAAAGACAATAACATGAAAAAATTATTTATTGCATTTGTATTCGCTATTGCCATCACTACCTCGGTAAGTGCTCAAGAAGGCCTTGCAGTTAAGGCCGGTCTAAACAATGTCACACTTGATATTGATACCGGAGGTTTTTTTGATGCCAGTGATAGTGAGCTTGGTTTTTTTATAGGTGGAGGATATAATTTTGTTGCCAGTGAAACTTTTGATGTAGAACCTTCGCTGTTGCTCAGTTTTGTCGATGACCTTACTTCGCTCTATATCCCTATAATGGCCAAATATAAAATTTCCGAGGCGTTTAATGTTCAGGCGGGCCCCCAAATCAATTATTTGTTGGAAGATCTTCCTGATGGGGAATTAGGAATAGACTTGGCTTTTGGTTCAGGTTACCAAATAGATGATAATTGGTTTGTTGAAGCAAGGTATGGTATTGAAATAAGTAGGGGAGGGGATTTTGGAGATGCCGTTAGTATCAACACCTTAACGCTTGGAGCGGGGTACCGTTTTAATTAGCTATGGACTTCTGCAAAAATACGGGGGCTTTTGCCCCTTTTTTTATGCCCTAAAAATATGCTTATTTTTAACGTATGAAATTAATGATCATCAATGGGCCCAATTTAAACCTTTTAGGGAAGCGGGAACCGGAAGTCTATGGAAATCAGAATTTTGAAGACTATTTTTTGTCCCTAAAGTCCAAATACCCGTCTGTTGAAATGGATTACTTTCAATCCAATATTGAAGGGGAATTGATAGACAAGATCCAAGAAGTGGGATTCTCCTATGATGGTATCATTTTAAACGCCGCCGCTTACACCCATACCTCGGTCGGTATTGGGGATGCCATAAAAGCCATCATAACTCCCGTGATAGAAGTTCACATTTCCAATACCTATTCAAGGGAGGAATTTCGACATACATCCTTTATATCCCCGGTAGCAAAGGGGGTTATTTTGGGCTTTGGATTACAAAGCTACGATTTGGCCATTCAAAGCTTTATGGATTGACGTGCCCCACATCAACCATTTTTTGGCTTGGTTGCCTACATATAGAAATAAGCCCTATTTACAGGTTGATTAAAACCACTAATTAGCGTTTCTGAGATATTTCTTATCGGCATAAAAAGTCCCAAAGGGGAGAAGGGAAGCCAGGAAGAGTATTAGAAATCTTCTAAGTCCCCATTTTCGCTCCCAGCAAAAAACACCTGCCATAACTATAAAAAGGATGAAAAGGATACCATGGGCCATCCCTACTATTTTATTGGGTTCGCCAATTTCTGCCCAGTACTTTAAGGGCATGGTGAGGCCAAATATCAGCAAATAGGAAATCCCTTCCAGAATGGCTGTCAGACGAAAGGCTTTTAGCATTATAAATGGATTACCTCGTCATACGCATCGGCGACAGCCTCCATAACCGCCTCACTCATGGTTGGATGGGGGTGGACCGCCTTCAGTATTTCGTGACCCGTGGTCTCCAATTTTCGGCCTACCACCGCTTCCGCAATCATATCGGTAACACCGGCACCGATCATATGGCATCCCAGCCATTCCCCATATTTAGCATCAAAAATAACCTTGACAAAACCATCTGCGTTACCACTTGCTTTGGCTTTACCACTTGCGGAAAAAGGGAATTTTCCAACTTTTATGTCATATCCGGCTTCCTTGGCCTTTTTCTCCGTAAGTCCAACGGAAGCCACTTCCGGCATACAATAGGTACAACCCGGGATGTTTCCGTAATCCAAGGGTTCCACATGCATTCCGGCTATTTTTTCAACACAAAGAATACCTTCCGCAGAAGCAACATGTGCCAAGGCCGGTCCCTGGGTAACATCACCAATGGCATAATATCCGGGAATATTGGTCTGATAGTAATCATTGACCAAAATTTTGTCACGGTCGGTGGCTATTCCTACGTCTTCCAAGCCAATGTTTTCAATATTGGTTTTAATTCCAACAGCGGAGAGTACAATATCCGCTTCCAAAACTTCTTCCCCTTTGGATGTCTTGACCGTTGCTTTTACCCCTTCCCCGGAAGTGTCCACCTTGGTAACTTCTGCTGAGGTCTTGATTTTTACGCCTGCTTTTTTAAAGCTCCGTTCCAGTTGTTTGGAAACGTCCTCATCTTCAATCGGGACAATGGTTGGCATATATTCCACAACGGTAACTTCCGTACCCATGGAATTGTAGAAATACGCAAACTCAATACCAATGGCACCACTGCCCACTACAATCATTTTCTTGGGTTGTTTTTCCAAGGTCATGGCCTCACGATAGCCAATTACTTTTTTGCCATCCTGGGGTAGGGAAGGCAATTCCCTGCTCCTTGCACCCGTGGCAATAATAATATGATCGGCACTATATTCCGCAGGGTCCCCATGCTCTCCTTTAACAATGACTTTTTTACCGGGTAGCACCTTGCCATAACCATTAAGGACCTCGATCTTGTTCTTTTTCATCAAAAACTGTACGCCTTTGCTCATACCATCGGCCACATTTCGGCTACGTTGCACCACTTTGTCAAAGTCATGTTCCACTTTTTTTGCGCTTAGCCCATAATCTTCCGCATGTTTTAGGTATTCAAATACCTGGGCCGATTTTAGCAGGGCCTTGGTGGGAATACATCCCCAGTTTAGGCATACACCACCTAAGCTTTCTTTTTCAACTATCGCAGTTTTAAGACCTAACTGCGAAGCTCTAATAGCGGTAACATAACCTCCAGGGCCGCTACCCAAAACGATGACATCAAAATGGCTCATGCGAATGATTTTTTGGTTAAAATGGAGTGCAAATTTAGTGAAGTGTCAGGAGTTTTCCCCAAACATTTTTTTATTGAAGATTTTGGATTGCCCTTTTGGTATGGATAGGGAGACCCAATCGTCTTTTTTTATCATCTTTCCTATAAACAGAAGTTGTCCCACATGCGAGGCGTAGTGGGCCAATTGCCGATTTATGGCCTGGGGGATGGAATGCTTTTGATTTCTTATTTGTATTGAAGCATCAAAGTTTTCGGGGGTAATGCTATTGAGGGCATCAAATAAACATTGCCAACCTTCTTCCCACAAATCCAGCAGTTCTTTTTTTGATTGTGGGGGATGTTCAAATTCGCTATCCCGGTCTCGCCATACCTTTTCCCCATCTTCCATTAAAAAGTTGGTCCATCGGCTGAGCATATTTCCAGCAAGGTGGTTTACAATGACCGCAATGCTGTTATCATTTTCACTGGCGCTCCAAAACAATTCTTCTTCGGAAAGCTGTTCAAATGTTTTGTCCCCATATCGTTTATAGCGGTGAAACTCAAATTTTGCACT
This sequence comes from Croceivirga sp., assembly GCA_028281025.1. GTDB lineage: Bacteria > Bacteroidota > Bacteroidia > Flavobacteriales > Flavobacteriaceae > Croceivirga. Next base: position 95,667 of record JANQKR010000014.1, on the reverse strand, counting down.
TTCCAAATACGTGGTGGGGAAACCCATTATTCCTCTTTTGGTTCAAAACCAATACTGACCGAATTGATGCAATATCGCTGTCCTGTAGTTTCCCTTGGTCCGTCATTAAAGACATGCCCTAGATGACTGCCACAATTGGCACAAAGGGTTTCGGTGCGGATCATACCGTGGGAAGTATCCCGTACATATTCAATGGCACCTTCCACTGCCCGGTCAAAAGATGGCCAACCACATCCACTTTCAAATTTGTTTTCACTTTCAAAGAGTTTGGCATTGCACGCCTTACAATGGTAGACCCCATTTTTAAAGTGGAGGTTATATGCACCGGTAAAGGGGCGTTCGGTACCCTTTTGGCGCAAAACATAGTATTCCTCGGGTGAAAGCTCTTGTTTCCACTCCTCCTCCGTCTTTTCTGTACCGTATTTTCCCATTCTTTGTTTTATTTTTCCTCGGGGACAAAATTAAGGGCTACACCGTTAATGCAGTGCCGTTTTCCAGTGGGCTCCGGCCCATCATTAAAAACGTGTCCCAAATGGCCTCCACAGGCAGCACAATGTTCCTCAGTTCTTGGGTACCCTATTTTGTAGTCTACATCATAAGCAACGTTGCCTTCAATTTCCTGATAAAAACTGGGCCATCCCGTTCCGGAGTTAAATTTATGCTCGCTTTTAAAGACGGGTGTCCCACAGCCCGCACAGACATAGGTCCCTTTTTCCTTATTGGTCAATAAGTCACTGGTAAAGGCATGTTCGGTGGCGGCCTTTCTTAGGACATAATATTCCATGTCCGTTAATTCGGCTTTCCATTCCGCATCCGATTTTGTAATCGGATATTCAATTTCTTTTTCGGCTTTTGCCATTTCTTTCTTGTCCTTCTGGGAAATACCCATACAGGAACTGAATGCCAATACCACTAGCAAAAGCAGCGCAACATTTTTTCCCATCCTTCTTTTTTGTCTTGGACGGAAGTTCCGCCCAAGCCTTTCAAATTTACTTAAGTTTATACCAAAAAGAAAGCCCACCGCAGCTGCAGTGGGCCAACATTGTGCATATTTCTTATTGGAAAATGATATCGGTTTCGCTGATATTCATTTGCTTCATTAAACTGATAATGTCCATTTCCCCATTGACATTAAATTCGGCAACCAAATCCCCTGGGATAATGGCAACCCTGGTCACAACATTATCGGTAAAATCCACACCCAAGTCACTTAGGTCATTGTCACCTATAATCTGAAATTGGACACTGTCCACATCATGGTCAAAGACATATTGGAATTCCCCAAACTCATCAAAGAAACTGGCTGGCAGGGAAGTAAAAAGATTTTCGTCCAAGGAGACATAGGCCAAAAAGACATCACCATTAAAGGTATTTCCAAAGGAAAGGACTTCACTGGACCATAAGTTGTTATCAATATCATAGGCAAAAGTTACGGCCTGCTCAAAAACGCTGGCACGTTGTGCATCCTCACCATCCGCACCATTGGCACCGTTAACGCCGTCACGCCCAGGAGGTCCCTGGGGTCCTTCGCAGCCCAAAGCGATGGCCACTACCACTATTCCCAAAAGTATCTTGACTTTTTTCATAAAAATTGATTTTTCCGATTTGATTTCTTGCTTGTAATTTAACGTTTTTACTTAAATCAAAAAGCGTTCCAAAAATTTAGGCCAAGGTTTCAACCCAGGATTATATTCCTACAAAAAAGATGAGTAATATTGCAACTCACAATACAACTAAGTCATGGCCAACGTTATCGCACATAGTCTTTTTACCGAGTTTGACATTAACCTTTTTAAGGCGGGAAAACATTTTAGGCTTTACCAAAAATTGGGCTCCCACCTAACGGAAGTCGATGGGGAAAAAGGGGTGTATTTTGCGGTGTGGGCACCATCGGCCAAATCCGTTTCCGTAATTGGCGATTTTAACCATTGGAAGGAGGGAACGCATGAATTGAACGTAAGATGGGACTCCAGTGGGATTTGGGAAGGCTTTATTCCCGGAATTCAAAAAGGGGAACACTACAAGTACAAAATCACCTCCCATAACCATGATCTTAAGACTGAAAAGGCGGATCCGTTTGCCAGGTATTGCGAGCAACCTCCCAAGACGGCCTCAATAGTTTGGGATGCTCCCTACGGTTGGAAGGACGCCCATTGGATGGAGAACAGGGAAAAACACAATAGTTTGGATAGGCCCTATTCCGTTTATGAGGTTCATTTGGGCTCCTGGAAAAAGAAAAATGGTTGGGAGTCCCTTTCCTATATTGAAGCTTCGGAGGAATTGGTGAATTACGTGAAGGAAATGGGTTTTACCCATGTGGAGTTCATGCCCATTATGGAATATCCGTTTGACCCATCCTGGGGTTATCAATTGACAGGATATTTTGCGCCAACGTCACGTTTTGGTAGGCCGGAGGATTTTAAACTGCTGGTGGACAAATTCCATCAAGCGGGAATAGGGGTAATCCTGGACTGGGTACCTTCCCACTTTCCCGAAGATGCACACGGTTTGGGCTATTTTGACGGTTCCCACCTCTATGAACATCCGGACAGACGTAAGGGCTATCATCCTGACTGGAAAAGTTTGATCTTCAATTATGGTCGTAACGAGGTCCGGGCATTTTTGATAAGTAATGCCATTTTTTGGTTGGAGGAGTACCATGCGGATGGTTTACGCGTGGATGCGGTGGCTTCCATGTTGTATTTGGACTATTCCCGTGAGGAAGGGGAATGGGAACCCAACATGTACGGCAATAACGAAAATCTGGAGGCCATGTCCTTTATTCGGGAGATGAACCAAGAAGTATATGCCAGTTTTAGAGGGGTCCAGACCATTGCCGAAGAATCCACGGCATTTAATGGTGTTTCCAAACCCGTCCATTTTGGAGGTCTCGGATTTGGTATGAAATGGATGATGGGATGGATGCATGATACCCTGGAATATTTTAAAAAGGAACCTATTTACAGAAAGCACCATCAAAACGATCTTACGTTTAGCATGACCTATGCATTCACCGAAAATTTTATGCTTCCTTTTTCCCATGATGAAGTGGTGTACGGTAAAAACTCCCTTATTTATCGGATGCCAGGGGATGAATGGCAGCGATTTGCAAACCTAAGGTTACTTTTCGGCTATATGTTCACCCATCCAGGTGCCAATCTGATTTTTATGGGAGGTGAGTTTGGGCAGACCTCTGAATGGAATTTTCTGGAAAGCTTGGATTGGCACTTGTTGGACTATGATTTTCACCAGGGCATCAAAAAAGTGATCCAGGACTTGAATAAAATCTACAGGGGACAACCCGCTTTGTATGAGAAACAGTTCAGTCCGGAGGGATTTGAGTGGATCGAGTGGAACGATGCCGAAAACTCTGTGATGACCTACATTAGAAAAGGATATGATACGGCAAACGATTTGGTCATCATCGGTAATTTTACCCCGGTTCCAAGGGAAAAATACCGGGTTGGGGTGCCAAAGGGGAAACAACTCAAACTACTTTTTAACAGTGATGACAGCAAATACGGCGGAAGCGGCACTGGCAAAAAGACAGTTAAGCCATCAAATACGCCTTGGAACGGAAGGGAAAATTCAATTGAAGTAAACCTACCCCCCCTAGGATTGCTGATTTATAAGTAAAAGACCACAACTATAACCTTGTAGTAGGGCATTTGTTCAAAAGTACTTTTCCCAATGGCCCCTAATGTCGGGTTAAAGTGCTTTTTTTGTTAGTCTTTTAAATCATTTTCAATATGATTGTCAATACCGAGATTGAAAAAAGGGGCAATCTTTACCCCAACCACATTGTTGATTTTAAGCAGGATAATGATAAACTGTACTTTACGACCCAAAATGGAGTGATCCTGGAGCTCACCATTTTGAGGGATAGTATGGTCCGTTTTAGGTATGCGACCGAACATGTTTTTGAACCGGACTTCTCCTATGCGGTAAGTGAGAACGTTATCACGGGATATAATAGGCTTGAAGTTGAGGACGAAATTTCAGAATATACCATAGAGACCGCAAAAATTCGAATTCACATTGATAAAACCACCCTTAAAGTCCAACTCATGGATTTAGAAGGGAATCCGATCAATGAGGATGACAGTGGTTTTCACTGGGAGGAGAATTATGATTATGGTGGCAACGTGGTGAAAATGACCAAGGTTACCCAAACCGGGGAAAGCTTTTACGGTATGGGGGATAAAGCCTCACATACCAATTTAAAGGGAAAAAGGATTTCCAATTGGGTAACGGACTCCTATGCCTATGGAAAAGACCAGGAACCACTGTACAAGGCCATTCCATTTTATGTGGGACTGCACAATGATCTGGCCTATGGAATCTTTTTTGACAACTCTTTTGGGACCTATTTCGATTTTGCCCATGAACGCAGAAACCTGACCAGTTTCTGGGCGGATGGTGGCGAAATGAACTACTACTTTTTCTATGGCCCCAAAATTTCACAGGTTGTGGAGGCGTATACCGATTTAACGGGAGTGCCTGAATTACCGCCTATGTGGGCCTTGGGCTACCATCAATCCAAATGGAGCTATTACCCGGAAAAAAGGGTAAAGCAACTGGCATCAAACTTTAGGAAATATAGAATCCCGTGCGATGCCATTTACTTGGATATTGACTATATGGATGGCTTTCGCTGTTTTACCTGGAACCACAGACGTTTTCCAGATCCAAAAAAAATGATCGAGGAATTGGAGGAGGATGGGTTCAAGACCGTAACCATGATCGATCCCGGATTAAAGATAGATCGGGACTATTGGGTCTACCAACAGGCAATGGAACAGGACTATTTTTGCAAACGGGCAGATGGCCCCCATTTTAAAGGAAAGGTCTGGCCAGGGGAATGTAAATTCCCAGATTTTACCAATCCCGAAGTTAGGGAATGGTGGGCCGGTCTATACAAGGAAATGATAGCGGAAATGGGGGTGCACGGCGTTTGGAACGATATGAACGAACCTGCCGTTATGGAGGTCCCCACCAAAACGGCAAACTTGGATGTAAGGCATGATTATGATGGCCATCCCTGTAGCCATAGAAAAGCCCATAACGTCTACGGTATGCAAATGGTACGGGCCACCTACAATGGTTTAAAGAAATATACTTTTCCCAAAAGACCTTTTGTGTTGACCAGGGCCGCTTATGCCGGTACACAGCGTTATTCCGCTACATGGACAGGGGACAATGTTGCCACTTGGGAACATCTTTGGATAGCTAATGTACAGATGCAGCGTATGTGCATGAGCGGATATTCATTTGTAGGTTCGGATATAGGTGGGTTTGCCGAGCAACCTAATGGGGAACTGTTCGCAAGATGGATACAACTTGGTGTATTCCATCCTTTTTGCAGGGTACACTCCAGTGGTGATCATGGAGATCAAGAGCCATGGTCATTTGGGGATGAGATTACCGAAATTGTGAGGAAATTCATTGAGCTGCGCTACCAATTGCTCCCCTATCTGTACACTACCTTTTACAATTATGTGACCAATGGGGTGCCTATGCTTCAATCCTTGGTGTATTATGACCAAGAGGATACACAAACCCATTTCAGGACCGATGAGTTCCTTTTTGGGGAACATATTTTGGTCTGTCCTGTTCAAGAACCCAATGCCCAGGGCCGGAGAATGTATATCCCCAAAGGGAAGTGGTACAATTATTGGACTGAGGAAATTGTAAATGGCAAAGTTGAAAAGTGGGTTGCGGCCCCATTGGACAAAATCCCGCTATTTATTAAAGAGGGGGCCATAATTCCTAAATACCCAGTTCAACAGTATGTTGGCGAAAAAGATATAACGGAATTGAAGATTGATGTGTATTATAAGGAAGGCACGGAAAAATCCACCATTTACGAAGATCAACTTGAGGGATTTGACCATAAAAAGGGCCGTTACAGCCTGCGTAATTTTAGACTAAGGGGAAAAGCCAATGAATTGATCATACAGCAATTTAAGGATGGTAGTTTTACCACTTCCTACGATACCCTTAAAATCCAGTTTCATGGCCTTCCCTTTAAAATTTCAAGGATAGAGGTGGATAATGAGGAGGTGGACCTGAAATCAGTGAAATTTGATGGAAAGGCCAGTATAGAAGTAAGCAAAGAGACTACGGAACTTCATGTTTTTGGACCTTAATTTTTCGTAACTTGAAAATAGAAACACGATAAATTACCATTATGAAAAAATTAGTATTGACACTATTGGTTTTCATGGTTGCAATGGCCTGTAAAACCAACCCGTTTACGGGAAAGAAGATGCTCAATTTTTACGGAAACAGACAAATATTTCCAATGGCTTTTGCCCAATACGATCAATTTCTTTCCGAGAATAATGTCATTACGGGAACGGATGAAGCCCGAATGATAGCGGAAGTTGGACAGCGCATTTCCTCTGCTGCCGAACGTTGGTTGGATGCCAATGGCTATCCCGGCTACCTTAAGGATTATCAATGGGAATATAATTTGGTAAAGGATGAAACGGTAAATGCATGGTGCATGCCCGGTGGTAAAATCGTTTTTTATACCGGTATTCTGCCCATTACCCAAACAGAAACCGGGGTTGCCGTTGTAATGGGGCACGAAGTGGCCCATGCCCTGGCCGATCATGGTGCCCAACGGATGAGTGCCGGTACCTTGCAACAAATAGGTGCCGTAGGAGCGGCAATTGCGACCAGCGGAGAATCCCCGGAAACGCAAAATGCCTTTATGCAGGCCTATGGAATAGGATCCAACGTCCTGGGTATGCTGCCGTTTAGCCGAAGCCATGAAACAGAAGCAGATCTGATTGGGCTTCAGATTATGGCCATAGCTGGCTATAATCCTGATGAGGCGGCCAAACTGTGGCAAAGGATGAAAGCAAAATCCGGAGGACAGGCCCCGCCCGAGTTCTTGAGCACGCATCCATCCAATGATACCAGGATAAGTAATTTAACGGCATGGGCCCCTCAGGCCAAACAGGAAGCCGCTAAATTTGGGGTCACATCGTTCGAATAAATTTAAATTGACAAAGTTTTAAATACAAAAGCTGTCCAATTCCGACAGCTTTTCTATTTTTAGGGAATGGCAAAAGTGTTGGCGATAAAGGGTAATAAAAAGCTTTTGAATGCATGGGCTTTTTATGATTGGGCCAATTCCGTATATAGCCTTGTTATTTCCTCTGCCATTTTCCCAATTTTTTATGGGGCGTTATTTAGATCTGCAGGCGTAGAAAAGGTTCTGGTATTTGGCGGTGAGATAGCGCGTGCACCGCTCATAAGTTATGTGACCTCCGCCGCTTTTGTATTTATCGCCATCATAACACCATTGGTGTCGGGAATTGCGGATTATCTGGGAAACAAGAAAGTATTCCTTAAGTTCTTTTGCTATTTGGGGGCGGCTTCCTGCATTGGCCTGTATTGGTTTTCATTGGAAAACATTTATCTGGGGCTGGTTTGCTATTTTTTTGGACTGGTTGGGTTTTGGGTGAGTTTTGCCATCAATAATTCCTATTTGCCGGACATTGCCTTCCCAGAGCAGCAAGATAGGATAAGTGCCAAAGGTTTTTCCTTAGGTTATATAGGCAGTGTATTGCTGCTGTTGATCAATCTGGCCATGGTCATGAAACCATCCCTTTTTGGCATTTTGGACAGCGCTGGTGAAGTTGCCGAAATTACGGCCATGAAGTATTCATTTGTGACCGTGGGCATATGGTGGATATTATTTAGTCAATATACTTTTAAACACCTTCCAAAGGGATATAAAAGGGAAGGGGAGCGTACCAATATTGTGTTGAATGGTTTTCTTGAATTAAAATCCGTATGGCAACAATTGGGTGCTGAGACCAAATTGAAACGTTATTTGGGTGCCTTTTTTGTTTACAGCATGGCCGTACAGACCATTATGCTGATTGCCACATATTTTGGTGAGGAGGAAATTGATTGGGGAACGGACAATGAGCGGACCACGGGACTTATTATCAGCATTTTGGTGATACAGCTTGTAGCAATTTTTGGTGCTACCTTCACTGCCAAGGCCTCCAAAAAGTTCGGGAACATCCAAACCCTTATTACCATTAATATTTTTTGGCTGGCACTATGTGTTTATGCCTATTTTCTGAAGACCCCAATGGATTTTTATATTGCAGCTGGTTTGGTGGGGATTGTCATGGGCGGTATCCAGGCGCTGTCGCGATCCACATATTCCAAATTTCTTCCGGAGACAACGGATACCACTTCGTTTTTTAGTTTTTATGACGTTTCGGAAAAAATAGGGATCATTATTGGGACCTTTCTTTACGGTTTTGTGGCACAGGTTACTGGAAGTATGCGAAATGCGGCCATTTTTCTTGGAGTTTTCTTTTTGATCGGTGCTTTTCTTTTGACCAGGGTAAATAAAAAACCCTGATGTAAATCAGGGCTTTTATCTTAACTGGATGGGTCGTTTTTTGATTTTTAATAACTTGAAATGTCCCCTGAACCGGAGCTTTTGGTATCAATCTTTTTTGGATTTCCTTTATAACTGATATCCCCCGAACCGGAAACACGTGCTTTAAGCATTTCGTTTGCCGTGACCTTAATGTCCGCTGAACCGGATACCTGGGCATCCACAAAATCAGCTTCCAGGTCATATGCCCTAATATCTCCGGAACCTGAAACGGATACTTCAAAATCCGTGGCCCTTCCGGATAGGTTCATATCGCCAGAACCGGACATTGAAGCATCCACACTTGCGGCTTCAATTTCCAAGGAGATATCACCGGAACCTGAGATTGAAGTCCTGAAACGATTGGATTTCAATACTGTTTTCCCAACGATATCACCAGATCCCGACAAGGACACACCATCCACATTTTCAACGGGAACGGTAATTAATATTCCATCATTCCAATTGGAAGGCTTCAAATTGATGCCCCTTTTTTGTTTGATGGTCAATTTACCATCCTTAACCTCGGTCTTGATATATTCCAATAGGTTTTCCTCCCCCTTAAGGGTCAGTTGTCCCTCGGTACCATCCACAAGTTCCACATCGAACCAACCCGCAAGTGCTACATGGTCATATTCCCCCACGGAACGTTCAATGGTCACGGTTTTCCCATTTCCCTTAACGCGTTTCCATTGGGCGCTGGATAAGGTAACTGTTAGTATGGCCAAAACAATTGTTAGTGCTTTTTTCATGATTTCTATTTTTTGATTGTTTAATTAGTAGCTCGAAATATTTCCGGAACCAGCGGATTTACTGTCTATTTTAGTGGGATTTCCTTTGTAGGTAATGTCCCCGGAACCGGAAACCCGTGCTTTTATTTCTTCTTTGGCGGTAACGTTCAACTTGCCCGATCCCGCAACATTGGCCGTAACGTAATCCGCCGTTAGGTCAAAAGCATCAATATCGGCAGAACCGGCAACTGAAACCGTAAAGGTATTTGCAGAACCGGATAGATCCATATCGCCTGAGCCCGAGAGCGAGGCTTTTAAGTCTGAGGCTTCCACCGCAAGTGTAATATCACCCGATCCGGCAACAGAGGCTTTGAACGTATCTGCCTTAATGGTCGTTTTGGAAATAACATCACCCGATCCAGCTGAGCTCACAGCGCTGATGTCCTCAATGGGGATGGTCACTTCAATGCCATTCCTCCATTTGGAGGATGATAAATTCACCCCTTTTTCTTTTTTGATGGTCAGTTTTCCGTTTTTCACCTCGGTTTCAATGTATTCCAAAAGGTTTTCCTCTCCTTTTAGTGTAATCTTTCCTTCCTTGCCGGATACCAGGATTACATCAAACCAACCCGCGGACGCTATGGCATCATATTCACCAACATTACGTTCTATGGTGACCACATTTCCATTTCCCCTTATTTTCTTTTTGTTCCATTGTGCTGTTGCCAGTATGGAGAACAATACGAGGCTCAACGTTAAAATCCTTTTCATTTTAGTTGTTATTTAGCTTTGATTTTTAGTTTCTATAAAAAGTGACCCCACCGTATTCACTATTGATGTTCACGGTATTTCCGGAATTGGGTTTACCATAGTACCCTTTGTAATAGCGTTCACTGGATTTTTCCTTACTGATGTTCATTTCAAAATCATCCTTGCCACTTACCCCGGCGTATTCCGTTGAAATTTCAAAGTCAAAGTAATAGCCATCTGCGTAGCCAATTTTGATGCCCGTATAATCCGAACGTATGTTTAGGTCCCCCGCATTTGCAGTCATTTGATCAATTTTTATGGAACCATAATCTGCCGTTATGCTAACATCCCCATTGACCTTGCCCAGCTTAATACCAATGTAATCCCCATTACCGGATACACTTCCCACACTGCCCACCTCCATAGAACCGTAATCCGAGGTGTAGTTAAGGTCTTTCATCTCTTGCACAACCGCATTGGTATAATCCGCATTTACTTTTAGATTACCTGCTTTTTCAACGGTAAATCCGGAATAATCCGCTATAATTTCACCACTATTGATGTACTCAAAAGTGGAACGTGAAGTATAATCAAAACGCAACTCGTTATTCCTCCCACGAAGCTGTCCAATCTTCATTTTTCCATAGTCACAGTTTATTTTGGCATGACCATCTACCCTGTCCAGATAGATATTGCCATAATCATTGGAAAGGCTTATACTATTTTTTACCGGCAACTTAATCGTATAGTTTACCTGTATGCTTACATTGTTCCGTTTTCCCCATTTCCATCCCCAATTTCTGCCACGGTCGCCAAATCGGGTCATGGCGGACACCATACTGGGGGTATTTTCAAAATCAACATCGATTTCGTCCAGACGGTCCTGTACCTTTTCTTCGTTATTGCCATTGGTTTTAATGTGCACCTCTATCATCACCTTGTCTTGGTCCCAAGAGGTGAGGTTAAGGTTGCCATAGCTGTTTTTAACTTTTAAAAGTGCATCGGAATTGACCGCAAACTCCTTTTTTATGGTTTTTTCCTTGGTATATTTTCCTTTCATTCCACCTCCACCGGACATCGCGGTAGCGACAAATGGGAGAAGGGTAAAGGTTAGACCTATATATTTAAATAGTAAAGTTCGCATCATCTTGTGGTTTTAAATTTTTTATGGTTTCTACGTTGGCTAAAACTTCTTTTAATAGTTCAATGCGTATTTGGAAATTGTTGATCATGGCATTCAAGATCATTTTGCTGTTACCTCCATTTACCAATTCTTGTTCCAAAGCCTCATAATCCGATTCCAATTCGCTCAACTTTAAAAGGGCATCATCTACCAATTTTGCGGTTTCGGGAGACTTTTCCTGCCTTAACAATTGAACTTGCTCCTCAATTAAATTGGCAAAATAGAACTCAGTTTCGGATACTTCCGGTGCAATCTCCACTACCTGTTCCTTTATAGAGGGCTCGGTGGTGGACAATTGCAGTCCCAAAACACAGATCAAAGCAATGGACGCCGCAATGGACAAAGGCTTCCACCAATTTCTTTTCCTGGGAATGGAAACAACCCCATGCGCCTGGTTCATTTTTTCCAAAAAGCGTTCCTGATGTCCAACTCCGGGTTCCTCAAAATCAAAATCTCCCTGGAGTCTTTCAAAAAGGTTTTCTAAATTGTCTTTTTTCATAACTAAACGTTTACAGCCAGCTTTTTCCGTAGGCTTTCTTTTGCCCTTGAGATCGTTGTCCTACAGTTGGCATAGCTTATGTCCATAATTTGACTGATTTCTTCGTAATCATACCCCTCAATTAAGTTTAAGGTCAAAGAAACTCTGTAATTATCTTTTAAACTGTTCATGGTTTCCATCACTTTTTGAGCCTTCAGTTCTGTGTAACCACTTTCGTCCAAAGCAACTGCATCATTATCTTCGACCTTGTACATTATTTCGTCCAAATCCGCAGTCTTATTTTTTTGCTGCTTTCGATAATGATAAATACTGTTGTTGATGACGATTCTTTTTAACCAGGCTCCAAAGGTTACATCCCCTTTAAATGTTTTAAGTTTGGTAAAAGCATTTAAAAACGACTCTTGCATTACGTCCTCGGCCTCCGCTGTGTGTTTTACTATTCTTAGTGCCGTGTTGTACATAGCTTTATAGTAACGGTTATAAATCTCCATCTGTGCACGTTGCTTGCCTTCAAGACATTGCTGCAACAATGCATCAATATTTTCATTTTGGTGGCTCAAAAGGTGAATGGTTTGTCTTATAGATGGTAAAATTTAACAACTGTTACACTTTTCTGGAATTTTTTTTGAGCCTATGGCATAGGAATTGCTCACTACGTAGGGGTAGTTTCCCCAGTAATTATTGTAAAAATCTGTAAATCAGTACATTTTTAGTTTGATGTTGGTTGCTTTTGAGGTTTATGGATTTCGTATTAATGACAGAATGACCGAAAAGAAATTATGAGTACTATAAAATTTAAAAGTCTGGACAATATGTCGCTTCAGGGATTGGAAGAGGATGCGGAATTGATCCCATTATTGACCCCCGAGGACGAAGAAGAAATGAATAGGGAAAACCTTCCCGAAACATTGCCCATTTTACCGCTGCGCAACACGGTACTTTTTCCAGGGGTGGTGATTCCCATAACTGCTGGAAGGGATAAATCCATTAACCTGATCAAGGATGCCAACAACGGATCCAAGGTAATCGGTGTGGTGTCCCAAAAAGACGAAAGTGTTGAGAACCCTACGGTAAAGGACATTAATTCCCTGGGCACCGTAGCAAGGATATTACGGGTACTTCAAATGCCCGATGGCAATACTACGGTTATCATTCAAGGAAAGAAACGATTTGAAATTTCTGAGGTCATCACGGAGAAACCCTATATGACCGCAACCATCCGCGAGGCCCATGAGACCCGACCGGACCAAAATGACGAGGAGTTTTTGGCCATAATCGATTCCATAAAGGAACTGGCCTATCAAATTATAAAGGATAATCCCAATATACCCAGCGAGGCTACTTTTGCCATAAAGAATATCCAAAGCAATTCTTTCCTGATTAACTTTGTTTCTTCCAACCTCAACCTTGATGTGGAGGAAAAACAAAAGCTTTTGGAAATTCCGGACCTCCAGGAACGGGCACTGGCCACTTTAAAGTACATGAACCTGGAACTTCAAAAATTGGAATTGAAGAACGACATTCAATCCAAGGTGAGAAGTGATATGGACCAACAACAGCGGGAGTACTTCCTTCACCAGCAGATGAAGACCATTCAGGAAGAGCTGGGGGTGATGTCCTATGAAGAGGAGTTCGAGGAAATGCACAAAAGGGCCAAAAAGAAGAAATGGGACAAGAAGGTCAAAGAACATTTCACCAAGGAACTGGCCAAAATGCAGCGCATGAACCCACAGGTTGCGGAATATTCCATTCAACGGAATTATTTGGACCTGTTCCTGGATCTTCCATGGAATGAATACTCCAAGGACAAGTTTGACCTTAAACGTGCGCAAAAGATATTGGATAGGGATCATTATGGATTGGAGGACGTAAAACGGAGGATTGTGGAATACCTGGCCGTATTGAAGCTTAGAAACGATATGAAATCCCCCATCCTCTGTCTTTATGGCCCTCCCGGAGTAGGGAAGACCTCTTTGGGAAAATCGGTTGCGGAGGCGCTCGGAAGGGAGTATGTGCGGATGTCCCTGGGAGGACTTAGGGATGAGGCCGAAATCCGTGGACATCGAAAGACCTATATTGGTGCGATGCCAGGTCGTATTGTACAAAGCATAAAAAAAGCGGGCACTTCCAATCCGGTATTTATTTTGGATGAGATAGATAAGTTGAGCAATAGTCATCAAGGGGATCCATCTTCGGCCATGCTGGAGGTATTGGACCCTGAACAGAACAATGAGTTCTATGACAACTTTTTGGAAATGGGTTATGATCTGTCCAAGGTAATGTTCATAGCAACCGCCAATAATCTGGGTACCATTCAACCTGCACTTCGCGATAGGATGGAAATCATTAATGTGACCGGGTATACGATCGAGGAGAAGGTTGAAATCGCTAAAAAACACTTGTTGCCCAAGCAGTTGAAGGAACACGGTCTGTCTTCCGCACACCTGAAAATAGGCAAACCACAATTGGAAAAAATTGTAGAGGGCTACACCCGGGAATCCGGTGTTAGGACCCTGGAGAAACAATTGGCAAAGATGGTACGTTACGCCGCCAAAAACATTGCAACGGATGAGGAATATGAGGTAAAGGTCACCAATCAGGTAATTGAAGATGTTCTGGGACCACCACGTTTGGAGCGTGACAAATATGAGAACAATCAAGTGGCCGGTGTAGTTACCGGATTGGCATGGACCAGTGTTGGCGGGGATATCCTGTTTATAGAATCCATTCTATCAAAAGGAAAGGGTTTGCTCAATATCACCGGTAATCTGGGCAAGGTGATGAAGGAATCCGCAACGATTGCGATGGAATACATCAAATCCAATGCGGAAAGCTTTGGGATAGACCCGGACGTTTTTGAGCAATACAATGTACACATCCATGTTCCCGAAGGTGCTACTCCAAAAGATGGGCCCAGTGCGGGGATTACCATGTTGACCTCCCTGGTTTCCCTGTTTACACAACGTAAGGTAAAGAAGAGTTTGGCCATGACCGGAGAGATTACCCTTAGGGGAAAAGTACTTCCCGTTGGTGGAATCAAAGAAAAAATCCTTGCGGCAAAACGGGCCAAGATAAAGGAAATCATCTTATGTGAGGAGAATAGAAAGGACATCCAGGAAATTAAGGAAGAATACCTAAAAGGATTGACCTTTCACTACGTATCCGATATGAGTGAGGTCATAGAAATTGCCATAACCAAACAGCAGGTGAAAAACGCCAAAAAATTATAATTTTAGCTGGTTAATTGCTGTCTTTTTTCGATTTATGGGTAAAATTATCATTGCGATAGACGGTCATTCCTCCACGGGGAAGAGTACTGTTGCCAAGCGTTTGGCAGAAGCTTTGGACTATCTTTATGTGGATACGGGAGCCATGTACAGGGCGGTAACCCTATTTGCCCTGGAAAATGGGCTCATAGATGATTCCCAACAAAATTTTGAAGGCTTAAAATCACATTTGGACCACCTTGATGTTTCGTTCCAAAGGAATCCAGAAACGGGCCAATTTCAAATTCATTTGAACAACGAGAATGTTGAAAACAGGATACGAACGCTCGATGTTTCCCAACACGTGAGCAAAATCGCTGCAATTCCAGAAGTGCGCGAAAAGCTGGTGGAGCAACAACAGAGGATGGGCGAAGGGAAAGGTATGGTCATGGACGGTAGGGATATTGGTACCGTGGTTTTTCCCAAGGCAGAGCTTAAATTGTTTATGACCGCATCGGCGGAAAAAAGGGCGCAGCGTCGTTATAAGGAATTAGTGGAAAGGGGAGAAGAGGTAACCTACGATGAGGTGCTGAAAAATGTACAGGAAAGGGATTATCTCGATTCCACCAGGGAAACATCACCATTACGGAAGGCCGGGGATGCCATAGTGTTCGACAACAGTGATATGGGCCTGGACGAGCAGTTTGAACGTGTGCTATGCTTGGCACAACAAGTCATGGAAAAGGGATTGTAAAAAGGCGCCAATTGGCGCCTTTTACCGTAGTTCCGAGTTTCTTACAGGTTGGGGATCACCAAAACCTGATCGGGATGGATTACATCCGGATTCTTTAATTGATCGGTATTGGCCTCAAAGATTTTGTTATACTTCATGGCATCGCCATAATAGTGTTTTGCGATCTTGCTCAAGGATTCACCACTTTTTACGGTATGCCTGTGGTAAACGGAATCATCGGCAACGGTAATATTTGCCTTAATGTCAGCAGGGCTTTCGCCACCCAATTCCTTGATCTTATCCCAAATCACATTCTTTTCGTATGGGGTAGCTGCTTGGCCTTTGACTTTTAAAATGCCGGCCTCTTCAGAAACATCGCCTCCTTGGATCCCCAATTCCTGGCCTAGATCCAATACGGCTTGATATTTTGCTTTTACACTCATAATGTACTCTTTTACTTTAATGGTTACTATTAAGAAACAAGATAGGTATAAAAGTCACATTTCGGCCTAAATATTCTTTAAGACTTGTTTAAATAACCATGCTTCAAAGTAAAGGTTTGTTTAACAAGGGAATTCATTGTATTTTTGCACTCCTTTTTTGGTACATGCAGGAGAAAAAAGGAATTAAAAACATAACAATCACTTCCACACCAGTGCCTAACTCTTGTAACCGTGTGGGATACAAATTCAAATCAGCACATGGCTGAAGAAAAAAAAGCAGCCGAGGTAGTTGAGGAAACTACAACGGCAACCCAAGAAGCTAACGAAACTACTACGGAAGTTAGCGAAACTGCAGAGACAGTAAAAGAGGAGACCCCAAAACAGGACCCCAAAGAGTTTTTAGAAAATTTTGACTGGGACAAGTATGAAGAGGGTATTGAAAAAGTGGATGACAGCAAACTAAGTGAGTTCGAGAAACTTGTTGCTGAAAACTTTGTGGATACCGCAGATGAGGAAGTAGTGGAAGGAACCGTTGTGCACATGACGGACCGCGAGGCCATCATCGATATCAATGCAAAATCCGAGGGGGTCATTTCGCTAAATGAATTCCGTTACAACCCAGATTTAAAGGTAGGCGATAAGGTTGAAGTCCTTATTGACATCAGGGAAGATAAAACGGGCCAATTGGTGCTTTCGCACAGAAAAGCCAGGACCATTATGGCTTGGGACCGTGTGAATGCGGCCCATGACAAAGAAGAAATTGTTACCGGTTTTGTAAAATGTAGGACCAAAGGAGGTATGATTGTGGATGTCTTTGGTATTGAAGCATTCCTTCCCGGTTCCCAGATAGATGTAAAACCAATCCGAGACTATGATCAATATGTAGGTAAGACCATGGAGTTCAAGGTGGTGAAAATAAACCATGAATTCAAAAATGTGGTGGTTTCCCACAAAGCACTGATCGAGGCCGATATTGAAGAGCAGAAGAAGGAAATCATCGGTCAATTGGAGAAAGGACAAGTTCTGGAAGGTGTTGTGAAAAACGTTACCTCTTATGGGGTGTTCATCGATCTTGGAGGGGTTGACGGACTTATCCATATCACGGACCTTTCCTGGAGTCGTATCAACCATCCCAACGAGGTTGTGGAACTAGATCAAAAATTGAATGTTGTAATCCTTGATTTTGATGATAACAAGTCAAGAATCCAATTGGGTCTTAAACAGTTGGAGAAACATCCATGGGATGCCCTTGGAGACAACATCAATATTGGTGACAAAGTAAAGGGTAAGGTTGTGGTTATTGCTGATTACGGAGCCTTTATTGAAGTTGCCGAAGGTGTGGAAGGATTGATCCATGTATCGGAAATGTCCTGGTCAACGCATCTAAGATCCGCTCAGGATTTTGTTAGTGTTGGAGATGAAGTAGAGGCCGTTGTCCTCACGTTGGATAGGGAAGAGCGCAAGATGTCATTGGGTATTAAGCAATTGACTCCGGATCCATGGACGGACATTACCTCAAAATATCCTGTTGGTTCCAGACACAAAGGTATTGTGAGGAACTTCACCAATTTTGGTGTATTTGTTGAAATGGAGGAAGGTATTGACGGTTTGATCTATATATCCGATCTCTCATGGACCAAAAAGATCAAGCACCCATCCGAGTTTGTAAATGTTAGTGACACTTTGGAGGTTGAAGTCCTTGAGTTGGATGTGGAAGGTAGGAAGTTGAGTTTGGGACACAAGCAAACCACTGAAAATCCATGGGACAAATACGCTACCGAATTTGGAGAAGGAACAGTGCATAAAGCCAATGTAACTGATATTGTGGACAAAGGTGCCACTGTTGTATTGAATGAGGATATCACGGCTTTTGTACCTTCAAGACATATGGAGAAAGAGGATGGTAACCGGATCAAAAAAGGAGAAGAAGTAGAATTCAAGATTATTGAGTTCAACAAAGACTTCAAACGAGTGGTTGCCAGCCATACTGCTATTTTCAGGGAGCAGGAAGAACGTAATGTAAGGTCTGCCAAAAAGAAAATGGCAGCTGCAGCAGATGAGGCCGCACCTACGCTAGGTGATGCCAATGCGCAGTTACAGGCCCTTAAGGATAAAATGGAAGCAGATGCCAAAAAGAAATGATCTCTTTCCTAAGATGTAATGAAAAGCCCTTGACTTGTCAAGGGCTTTTTTCTTGCCATACACTTCACTCTATACCTGGAACTTAAGAGGGGTTCGTGAATACTGCGTCTTTTGGGCCAAGGTTGTTTACGTTTTTTTTCCACCTAATTGCTTACTTTTGTATACCAAACGAGATGTTTGCGCATACATGAGTCAAAGAATCCTGCTTTCGGCCAAAGAAATCGATATCATTCTTCATCGTTTGGCTTGTCAATTGCAGGAAAACCACTTGGATTTTACGGATACCGTTCTCATAGGAATACAGCCCAGGGGCATTTTTCTGGCGGAGAGACTGGCCAAAATGTTGAGGGAGGATTATCGCATAAAAAATGTCAAGCTTGGCTCTTTGGACATCACGTTTTATAGGGATGATTTTAGGCGCGGGGAAAAAACACTCCAGGCCAACAAGACTAAAATTGACTTTTTGGTCGAAGATAAAAAAGTGGTCTTTGTGGACGATGTACTGTACACTGGGCGAAGTATTCGCGCCGCACTAACGGCCATCCAGTCTTTTGGAAGACCCCAGGAAATAGAATTGTTGACACTGATCGATAGAAGATTTAGCCGACATTTGCCCATTCAACCCAATTACAAGGGAAGGCAGGTTGATGCCATAAACAACGAGCGTGTCAATGTGATGTGGAAGGAAAATGATGGCGAAGATGCAGTCTATATAGTTGAAAAGGTATGAGTACACTGAGCGTGGATCATTTATTGGGAATAAAGTACCTTACCAAAGAGGATATCGATCTTATTTTTGAAACCGCAGATCATTTTAAGGAAGTCATCAATCGATCCATAAAAAAGGTCCCCACGCTTAGGGATATTACCATTGCCAATATTTTCTTTGAAAATTCGACCCGAACAAAACTATCTTTCGAATTGGCAGAGAAACGGCTGTCGGCCGATGTAATCAATTTTTCGGCATCACAATCCTCGGTCAAAAAAGGGGAAACGCTCATAGATACCGTCAATAATATCCTATCCATGAAGGTGGATATGGTAGTAATGCGACATCCAAATCCCGGGGCAGGTATTTTTTTGTCCAAGCATGTGGACGCTTCCATAGTGAATGCTGGGGACGGGGCGCACGAACATCCAACACAAGCATTGTTGGATTCCTATTCCATCCGTGAAAGACTGGGCAATGTGGCCGGTAAAAATGTGGTTATAGTAGGGGATATATTGCATTCGAGGGTTGCCCTATCCAATATTTTTGCACTTCAGCTGCAAGGGGCAAATGTTAAGGTTTGTGGACCAAAGACCTTATTGCCCAAATATATTGAGTCTTTGGGGGTGGGCGTGGAGACCAATCTCAAAAGCGCCTTGCAATGGTGTGATGTGGCCAATATGCTGCGGGTCCAAAATGAACGCTTGGACGTAAGCTATTTTCCCACCACAAGGGAATATACACAGCAGTATGGATTAAATAAAAAACTTCTTCAAGAGTTGGATAGGGAAATTGTGGTAATGCACCCAGGACCTATAAACAGAGGGGTTGAAATTACAAGTGATGTGGCAGATTCCGGTCAGTCCATTATTCTGGAACAAGTGGAAAATGGAGTTGCCATAAGAATGGCGGTCATTTATCTTTTGGCATCAAAAATTAAATAATATGATTTTCGACAAAAAAGGGACCACAACCACTGTGTTCCAGGAAAATATAGCTTTGGCAACATTTCTTCAGAACTTAAATGCCTCCTATCCCAAATTAAAACACGATAATATCATTATCAATTTATTTTCGTTCGATGGCCTTTCCTCAAATGATGTCCTTGAATTTTTAGAACTTTCCAATACCCATAGAGGTTCCGGCAAATCTTTTGTCCTCGTTACCGATAAGGTCCCCTATGATGAGATTCCCGAAGAAATCTGCCTGGTCCCCACCTTACAAGAAGCAAAAGACATTATTGAGATGGAGGAAATAGAACGGGATTTAGGTTTGTAATGAAAAAGGGAAAATTGAAAATTGGATTCGAACAGATCGAAAAATATAATTCAACAAAAAACATTTGCCCTTGCCCTAAAAGTGATTCAATTGGTTAAATACCTTGAAAAGGAAGAAAGGGAATACGTTCTTTCCAAACAGTTGATGCGCTCAGGCACTGCCGTTGGTGCTTTGGTCAGAGAGGCCGAACACGCAGAAAGTAAAAAAGACTTCATCCATAAAATGTCCATATCGCTTAAAGAAGCCAA
Source organism: Croceivirga sp. (assembly GCA_028281025.1). Lineage (GTDB taxonomy): Bacteria > Bacteroidota > Bacteroidia > Flavobacteriales > Flavobacteriaceae > Croceivirga. Next base: position 75,332 of record JANQKR010000014.1, on the reverse strand, counting down.
TGAAACCAAGTATTGGCTGGACCTTTTAGCAGAATCCGGATTGGTTGCCCAGGAAGGGTTGACTCAGCTCCAAAAAGATAGTATAGAAGTAATTAAGATTTTAGTTTCAATTGTAAAATCGAGTAAAAATAATGTGTGAACAATTCGTTATTCTCCACTTTCAATTAGTAACTATTAATTGTGGAACAAAGTGAAACTTACGATACTAGGCTGTTATTCGGCTACTCCGAGAACAATGACAAATCCTACATCCCAGATCCTGGAGATAAAAAACCATATGTTTTTGATTGATTGTGGAGAAGGGACACAAGTTCAACTTCGCAAGGCCAAAATAAAGTTTTCACGAATCAATCATATTTTTATTTCCCATTTACACGGCGACCATTTTTTTGGATTGCCAGGCCTTATCTCTACCTTTAGATTGTTGGGCAGGGAAAGGGAACTGCATGTTTATGGGCCAAAAGGTATAAAAGAAGCCGTAACCCTGTTCTTGAAATTAGGGGATTCCTGGACCAACTATCCGCTGATCTTCCACGAGTTGGTTTCTAAAGAGCGGGAATTGATCTATGAAGATGAAAAAGTAACCGTAACCACAATCCCATTGGAACATCGGGTCTATACCAACGGTTTTTTGTTCAAGGAAAAAAAAGCGTCCAGAACATTGAACATAAAAGCTGTTTCACAATATGGCATTGATAAAAGCCAATTCAACAATATTAAAAATGGAAGGGATATGCTCTTGGACGATGGAAAACTTGTTGAAAACAAAAAGTTGACTTTTGATCCACCCCAGCCAAAAAGCTATGCATTTTGTAGTGATACGGCCTATAAGGAGAATATTGTTCCCCAAATTGAAAACGTGGACGTATTGTACCATGAATCCACTTTTTTGGAATCCGAACTGCATTTATGCGCGAAAACCAAACATAGTACGGCCAAACAGGCTGCTGGAATTGCAAAAAAGGCAAATGCAGGCACCTTGATACTTGGACATTATTCCACAAGATATAAATCATTGGAACTGTTCAAACAGGAAGCAACGCAAGTTTTTGACAAGGTGCTATTGGCAGATGACGGAAAGGTATTTGAGTTCTGAATACTTTTACTTCTCCCCAGTTTTACGGAACTTTGGAGTATGCAAAAGGATTTGAGCAATTACCGAAAAACATATGAAAAAAGTGAGCTGTCAGAAGATGCCATCTCGGATAATCCCCTGGAACTTTTTCAAAAATGGTTTTATGAAGTAGAGGCATCCAATGGTACGGATGAGCCCAATGCCATGACAATCTCCACAATAGGTGATGACGGATTTCCCAAAAATCGTGTAGTACTGCTAAAAAAATACACCTATGAAGGTTTTATTTTTTATACCAATTATTTAAGTGAGAAAGGTAGGGCCATTGCAAACGACCCCAGTGTATGTCTTTCCTTTTTTTGGCCCAACTTGGAAAGACAGATCATTATTAAGGGGAGGGCGGAGAAGCTTGCCGAAAACTTGTCGGACGGTTATTTTGAATCCCGACCGAGGGGAAGCCAATTGGGGGCCATTGTTTCCGAACAGAGCAAGCCCATTGCTTCCAGGTCACTTTTGGAACATCGGTTAAAGTTGTTGGAATCCGAAATGGAGGGCAAAGAATTGGAACGACCGGATACTTGGGGCGGTTATTTGGTTAGGCCCATTTCCATGGAGTTCTGGCAAGGAAGGCCCAATAGGCTCCATGATAGGATCCGCTATTCCCTTCAAAAGGATTACGATTGGAAGATTGAACGATTACAACCCTAAACAATGAAAAACATCATCTTTGTTAGACATGGAAAGTCATCTTGGGACTACCAGGTAGATGACAAGGACAGACCCTTAAAGGAACGCGGTATTAGTGACGCACATTTAGTTGTTGGGGAGCTCAAGAAACGCAATTTACACATTGATAAGTGCTTTTCCAGTCCTGCAAATAGGGCACTGCATACCTGTCTCATTTTTTTGAGGAATCTCCGGTTTGATTTTGAAAAGTTCCAGGTGACCGAAGCACTTTATGACTTTTCGGGCGAGTCCGTATCGGACTTTTTAAAAGGTCTGGCGGACGAAGATTCAACGGTGATGATCTTTGGTCATAATTATGCTTTTACCAATCTTGTTAATTTGCTTGGGGATGCCTATATTGACAATCTACCCACTGCCGGTATGGCAATTTTACAGGTGGATGTGGAGCATTGGAAGGATGTAAAGAAAGGAAAAATAAAAGAATTGGTATTCCCAAAAGAATTGAGATAAGAAGAAATGGCAAAACCCAAAAATGAATATGTAAATAGGGAAATAAGTTGGTTGCACTTTAATGATCGGGTACTTCAAGAAAGTGCGGATAAAAATGTCCCCCTCATAGAGAGACTTCGTTTTTTGGGAATCTTCAGTAATAATCTCGATGAATTTTTTAAGGTTCGTTATGCCACGGTAAAACGTATTGTGGATGCGGGTAAATCCGGGAAGAGTGTTCTTGGGGGTCAGGTAGCAAAGGATTTACTGGAGGAAATCACCAGAATAGTAATTAAGCAGCAAGCCAAGAGCTTGGCCATACTGACCAAAATTGAACGTGAGCTTGCCACGGAAAACATTTTTATCATTGATGAAACCAAAGTTTCGGAAAAACAAGCGCCCTTTATTAAGGATTACTTTCTGCGAAAGGTCAATCCGCAGCTCACCACCATTATTTTGAACAACCTTAGGGAATTTCCATTGTTGAAGGATACCGCGGCTTATTTGGCAGTGCGAATGGTACTCAACAGGGAAATAGGCACCTTCCTTAGAAAACGTAACGAAGTGCAATATGCACTTATTGAAATTCCTAAGGGAATAGACCGGTTTGTGGTATTGCCAGAGGAAGATGGTAAAAATTATATCATCATCCTTGATGATGTCATACGCTATTGTTTGGACAGCATCTTTACCATGTTTGAATACCAGGATATTTCGGCACATATGATTAAGATTACCCGCGACGCCGAATTGGATATTGACAATGACCTAAGTAAAAGTTTTATCCAGAAAATATCTTCCAGTGTTGAAGGACGAAAGGTAAGTAACCCTGTACGATTTGTCTATGACAAACGAATTAAGATAGATACGCTTCGTTTTCTCAAGGAAAAAATGGACATAGAGGAAACGGATAGCGTAATTCCTGGAGGGCGGTATCATAATAGAAGGGATTATATGGGATTCCCAAGCCTGGGCAGAACAGATCTGTTATATGATAAGATCGATCCCCTTCCTATCAAGGGCCTGTCCCTTGAGGGTAGTATCTTTGAGAAAATAGGCCAAAAGGACTATTTGCAATATGCGCCTTACCATACGTTTGCCTACGTCATCAAGTTTTTGAAGGAGGCGGCCCTAGATCCATTTGTTAAATCGATAAAAATCACGGTCTACCGATTGGCAAAAAATTCCCAGGTAGCGGCGGCCTTGGTAAATGCCGTAAAAAACGGAAAGGAAGTCATTGTTCAAATTGAGTTACAGGCGCGTTTTGATGAACAGGCGAACATTAAATATGCCAATAATCTCCAAAAAGAAGGGATAAAACTGATTTTTGGGGTCCCTGGGTTAAAGGTCCACAGTAAGATTTGTTTGGTGGAACGGGAAGAAGGAAATACCGTAAAACGGTACGGTTTTATCAGCACCGGAAATTTTAATGAGTCCACTGCAAAAATTTATACCGATTATACACTTTTTACCGCCCATGATGGCATTTTAAAAGAACTTGACAAAGTATTTGGCTTTTTTGAAACCACCTACAAGATCAATAAATACAAACATTTGGTGGTATCCCCACATTACACCAAAAATAAATTTAGCAAACTGATTGATGATGAGATAGCCAATGCCGTTAACGGAAAGGACGCTTTGATCCAGATCAAGATGAACAGCTTTACCTCCTATAAAATGGTCGATAAGCTATACGAAGCGAGTAGGGCAGGTGTGAAAGTCCAACTTATCATCAGGGGTATTTGTTGTTTGGTGCCGGGAGTGGAGGGGATGAGTGAGAATATCGAGGTCATTAGCGTGGTCGATAAATTCCTGGAGCATCCAAGGTTGTTCATTTTTGGCAATGCCGGTAATCCAAAGGTCTATATTTCCTCTGCGGACTGGATGACCCGAAATTTGGATTACCGTGTTGAGGTGGGATGTCCAATTTATGATGAAGGGGTAAAGCAGGAATTAATCGATACTTTTGAGATTTCCTGGAAGGATAATGTAAAGGCCAGGGTTTTTTCAAAGGTTCAGGACAATGCCTATAAAGATGATGACAAACCCCTTGTACGTTCCCAATTCGCCACCTATGACTATTATTTAAAAAAATTGGAAGAATAGGATATTACCCGTGCATGGTTTCTTTTTTACCAAGATTTTTCATGATCTCGGCTTCATGGTCCAACAGGGACTGCCATTTTTCATCAACCACTTTACGGTCCCCATATTTGCGGGCAAACTTTAAGAACATGGTATAGTGATTGGCCTCGCTTACCATGAGTTTTTTGTAAAATTCCGCCAAATCGCTATCTGCAATATGTTCCGACAACAATCTAAAACGTTCACAGCTCCGTGCTTCAATAAGGGCCGCATATAACAGTTTATGTACCAAATGAGTCTCCCTGCTTCCGCCCTTGGGGAAAAACTTCATCAGTTCTATGACGTATTCGTCCTTACGTTCCCTACCCAAGGTCCATCCTCGCGCTAAAATTTTTTCATGCACCATATTAAAATGTCCCATTTCTTCACGGGAAAGGGCAATCATTTCTTTGACCAATTCGGATTTTTCCGGAAAACCAATGATGAGCGATATTGCCGTACTTGCCGCTTTTTGCTCGCAATAGGCGTGGTCCGTTAGAATTTCCTCAATGTTTTTTTCAACAATGTTTACCCATCTAGGGTCGGTGGGCAGTTTTAATCCGAGCATAAAAAAATAAATTTTGATAAAGGTAGGTCTTCCTCATTTGGATTACAACCATTGATTATTGCCTATTGAAGTAATTCCTATTTTAGAAGGACAAATCAAAAAGAAAAACGCAATGCCAAATAGCTTTAGATTCCTGGGTTTCCTGTTCACGGGACTTTTTTTATGTGCGGTATTTTTGCAATACAATGATCCGGATGCCGTAACATGGTATTTGGCTTATGGTATTGGAGCCTTTGCTTCCCTATTGTTTGGTTTGGGCAGGTTAAAATTTCGATGGGCAGTGTTGCTTTCTGGTTTCTATATCGTTTTTTCCATCATGAATTGGCCGGAAAAGTTTGAAGGCGTAGTCATAGGAGAGGGGAATATCGATGCCATTGAGAAGGGCAGGGAAGCCTTGGGTTTATTGATTTCTGCGGGAATAATGGGTCTTTATGCTTTGTTGATCGGAAAGAGGAAAAAAAAGTAGATCAAAAATCCAGATCAAATTCCTTTCTGAGGAATTCAATGGCAGGGTTCTTTTCCTTTAGTTTTTGGTATTTCTCCTCAGGGGTAAAAGCATATTTTTTGGCACTCTCCTCATTTACGGATATCTGGATTTCTATGGAATAATTCTGTAGTTTTTCCTTGAGATAATCCAATAAGGGCCCTTGTTCGCGTTCCACCTCTTTTTTCATGGTGGAATTTGGAAACTCCAGCCAGATGGTGGTGCTATTTTTAAGTCGGGGTACATCACTATGCAGACTGCTCGCCAAAATCTTTTTTCCCTGTTTCTCTATTTTTTGGATATACGCGTTCCAGTGTTTTTGCATATCCTCTTCGGTAAATGGCTTAATGGGTAAATCCTCTTCGGAAACTTGAGGATTTTTAATAGCCTCATGTTCCTTTTTGGCCTTAAGACTGGAAAGCGATAAACCGGAGACCCTTTTGGGGAGATTCTTTAGTTCAATGGATTTGGGAACCACCTTGGGTTGTTCGGTACGCTCCTTTGGTTCCGTGGTGGTCTCTATTGGGGGAACGACTTCATCATTACTGGTTTCCTCCACGATGGAATAGTCATTGGTCTTCTCAAAATCCCTATTCCTGAAATACGTGGCAGGAATTAGAAAATCATCCTTTTTTTTTTCGTGGGAAAACGAAAGTGACGCCAATTTCATTAAGGTCAACTCAATCAGTAGTCGTTGATTTTTACTGGCTTTATAGTTTAAATCGCTTTGATTGGAAATCTCAATTGCCCTTAGCAGGAACTCTTTTGGTGTTTTTTTGGACTGTTCCGAATACTTTGCCTTGGCACCTTCCCCAACTTCCAATAAAATATGGGTTTCGGGTTGCTGGCAGACCATAAGATCCCTAAAATGTGATGCGAGTCCGGTGATAAAATGGTGTCCATCAAAACCAAGGGAAAGTGTCCTGTTGAAAAGCAACAACAATTCGGGAATGTTGTTTTCCAGTATGAGGTCGGTTGCCGTCAAAAAAGTGTCATAGTCGAGGACATTCAAGTTTTCGGTAACTGCTTTTCGTGTTAATTCCTTACCCGAAAAACTGACCACCCTATCGAAAATGGAAAGGGCATCACGCATGGCTCCATCGGCCTTTTGCGCAATGATGTGCAACGCATCATCTTCGGCATCGATATTTTGTTCCTTGGCAATGACCTTTAAATATTCCGCAGCGTCCTTTACCGTGATTCGCTTAAAATCAAATATCTGACATCGGGAGAGTATGGTAGGGATAATTTTATGCTTTTCCGTGGTGGCCAGTATAAAAATGGCATGTTTCGGAGGCTCTTCCAACGTTTTTAAAAAGGCATTGAATGCGGATTGGGACAACATGTGCACCTCATCGATGATATAGACTTTGTATTTACCTACTTGAGGAGGTATACGTACTTGGTCTATTAGGCTGCGGATGTCATCAACGGAATTGTTGGAGGCAGCATCCAACTCAAAAATATTGAAGGCAAAGTCTTCTTCTTCCCGTTCGGTCCCATCTTGATTTATCTTTTTTGCCAAAATCCTGGCACAAGTGGTTTTACCGACTCCCCTTGGACCACAAAACAGCAATGCTTGAGCCAAATGGTTATGGGCTATGGCGTTTTCCAAGGTATCCGTAATGGCTTTCTGCCCAACAACGTCCTTAAACGTTTGGGGCCGATATTTTCGCGCAGATACAATAAAAGGCTCCATATGATGCGTATGACCAAGACCAATAACAAATATAAAAAATAGCTCAAGGCATACGATTTGGAGGAATTGGTCATGTTCCGTTTTTTATTAACAATTGGTGTAATTTTGCTTGGTGTAGGCAACCTTGCCGCCGCGTGGCGAACTTGTTTCGGCACGAGGAGGAAAGTCCGGACACCATAGTGCAACATAGCGGGTAACGCCCGTCCACCGAAAGGTGAGGACCAGTGCAACAGAAAGCAAGTACAGTTAGGCTGTAGTGAAATCAGGTAAACTCTATGTGGTGAAACGCCATGTATACCAACGTTTAGGGTTGCACGCCCTAGTTGGAGGGTAGGCGGATGGAGTTTATGGGCAATCATAAACCTAGATAAATGGTAAGGGCCGTTTTAGCGGTTACAGAATCCGGCTTATAGCCTACTTTTTAATAACAAAGGGTCCAATTCATTAAATTGGGCCCTTTGTTTTCTTTTAAGCTGCAAAAAAACTGAATATGGAACTTCCGTATTTTCTTTTTTCCTGAAAATTGGGATGGTCTTCAAAATGGGTCTGGGGTGAATGTTCCACGATTAAAAGCCCATCCTCTTTCAACAATCCATTTTCCAGGACCAAATGCGGCAATTTCAAAAACTCATTTTCCATAGTGTCATAGGGAGGGTCCGCAAAAACGATATCGTAAGGGACTTTGTGCCGTTTCAAAAATGTAAACACGTCGGATTTAAAAACGGTAATGGGAAACGCCAGTGCTTTGACCGTCTTCCCTATAAACTGGACACAGCTTGGGTGCGCATCCACTGCAACAATGGTTTCACACCCCCTTGAAGCAAATTCATAACTGATATTTCCAGTACCGGAAAAAAGATCCAAAACGGAAACCTCTTCCAAAACATAGCGGTTGTTGAGAATGTTAAAGAGCCCTTCTTTAGCCATATCGGTAGTTGGGCGCACCGGTAATTTCTTTGGGGCCGTGATACGTTTTCCTTTGTATTTTCCCGAAATTATGCGCATAACCCTATAGATTGCCCAGCAAGGTCAAATCAATGGTGTTGTCACCTATTTCTTCCAGACTTTGATTGCTTTGTTTTGGAACAAAAACCGAGACTTTTTTTAAATAATCGTAGCAAATTTTGAAGTATTGGTCATCCTCTTCTATAGTCCCAAAAAGTTTTAACTTTACCTCTTCCGCAGACAATCCAAGCTGTTCGTAAGTAAACAGGACATAATAGAGAAAGTCCTCTTTGGTCCTGTATTCAAATTGGTTGTAAAGTAGCAGTTTACGCTGTTCCATCACTGCAAGCTCCATGGTACGTGTACCCACATGTACATAACACACCGTTTTATTGCTTTTTTGATGAAAAAGTGTTTGCAGAATGGCCAAACTGTTGTGCTTAAATTCAAATTCCCCAAAACAGTCGAACAGATAGTTGTTTACATTGGTAAAGGGCACATAGACACATACCATGTCTTGGTTGGGAATTTTGTCATGGACAATTTGGTCGTTGGCCAGAATCTTGGTGTTGAACTTGAGATAATTGGGAAGCTCTTCTTTATCAAATAAGGCTTCGGGCACCAAACAGAACATATTGTTTTTATGGATGGCCATGACCTCTTCATAGGTCTCATCGATCAGTTTATACTTCGTAACAAGGGTTTTGAGCTCCTTAAGAAGTAAGTAGGGGGTCGATTTTGTCTTGAAGGCCACATGGTCCGATAGCAATACCTTATTGGCAATGGTATCTATCGTACAAAAAGAAAGTCCATCCAGGCTAACCTGAATGGACAATTTTTTAAAAGGGTGCGTATGTTTCTTCGCCTCGATAGTTTATTCGTTTTTTCTGTCGTAGATGGGCGGCCAATTTCCATTGGTACTGACATCTACAAGGGAACCTACCTTAAGATGGTCCCCATTTACTTCTTCCACACTGTTTCTTGCATTTTCCTGGGCCAACAAATCCTTGGGTTGATCATACAATATGATATCCTTCTTCACCTTAGCCTCAAATACAGGGGCCTTGTAGCCACTCTTCTCAATAATATCGGCTTTCAGTTCAAATTTTTCCCCATTTTGCGCATAGGGTACTTCCATCATGGTTTTGTAGCTGTCACTGTTTTTGAAGAGGGAATCCTTTACCTTAACAAAGCCAAGCGTGTCTATGACAACGGTATCCACTTGAAGTTCAATTTGGTAAACCTTATCATATCGCATAAAGGACGAATCCCGTTGTTGGGTGATGGTATAACTTCCGGTATCCACAAATTTGACCAAACTTTCAAAATTCCCTGCATACGTACCATTAACGGATTTGTAGGCTTCTTGGGAATCACGAATATCCTTTAGTTTGTCAATTACAGACTGAAAACGTTCTTTACGTACTTGTTTAAACTCTATGGGACCATTTACCGATTGATAAATCATATAGGCCAGACCGCAGCAAGCAATCCATAAAACTATTTGTAAGATGGTTTTCATTTTTTCTGAGTTAATTAGATTTAGTGGTTACAAGCAAATCTACAATTTTTTTTGAATCCCGAAAGTTTTCCCAGTAAAAATGATACCTATCTTTGAAAGTCCATGAGCACCCTAACTTCCAAGGCTTTTCAAAAAATTCTAACGGAAAAATTCCCGCATCGACCCACCTTGTTGCAGGAACTTACGTTAAACCGTATTTCCGACTTTATTTTTTCAAAGGAAAGTGAAGAACTCTTTTTGTTAAAGGGATATGCGGGGACCGGCAAAACGACCATTGTGGGTAGTTTGGTAAAGTATCTGTGGCACACCAAAATGAAGGCCGTTTTACTCGCACCTACGGGGCGGGCCGCCAAGGTAATTTCCAATTATGCCGGCACACAGGCGTTTACCATTCATAAAAAGATTTATTTTCCCAAAAAACAATCCGGGGGAGGAGTCCAATTTGTATTGGCCCCGAACAAACATAGGAACACCTTGTTTATTGTGGATGAAGCCTCAATGATTCCGGACACTCCGGCAGATTCCAAACTTTTTGATAATGGCTCCCTCTTGGATGATTTGATTTATTATGTCTATTCAGGACACAATTGTAAGTTGGTGTTGATTGGGGATACTGCCCAATTACCTCCCGTAAAATTGGATTTAAGCCCGGCCCTGGAGGAGCAACGAATGGAACTGAACTATAATAAGTCCGTCATAAATGTGGAATTGGACGAGGTGATGCGCCAAAGTGAAAGCTCCGGGATTTTATTCAATGCCACCAACCTGAGGCAACAACTGCAGTCAAGTTATTATGAAGGGTTTCAATTTTCATTACAAGGTTTTGAGGATATTCACAGATTAAGGGATGGGCATGAAGTGCAAGAGGCCATAGACAACGCCTATGCGCAATATGGTAAGGAGGAAACCGCTTTTATCGTTCGCTCAAATAAAAGGGCCAATCTATACAACAAAAATATTAGGGAACGAATTCTATTCCTGGAAAATGACATTGCGGTCGGAGATTTTATGATGGTGGTGAAAAACAATTATTTCTGGTTAAAGCCCAGCTCGGAAGCCGGGTTTATTGCCAACGGGGATATTATCGAAATCCTGGAACTATTTGCCATTAAGGAACTGTACGGCTTCCGTTTTGCCGAAGTCAAGGTCCAAATGGTGGATTACCCCAATCAAAGACCCTTTGAAACCGTACTCCTCTTGGATACCATTACCGCTGAAACCCCTTCACTTCCGTACGAGGAAGGAAACCGGTTATATCAAGAAGTACTAAAGGACTATGCCCATGAAAAGTCAAAATACAGACAGTTTATGGGGGTCAAGAACAATTCATTTTTTAATGCCCTACAGGTTAAATTTTCGTATGCCATTACTTGTCATAAATCCCAGGGAGGGCAGTGGAATACTGTTTTTGTTGAACAACCTTACCTTCCAAATGGCATGAATAAGGAATATCTGCGTTGGCTGTACACTGCGGTGACCCGGGCAAAGGAAAACCTTTATCTCATAGGTTTCAAAGATGATTTTTTTGTTGATACGGAATGAGCTATATTGCCATAAACGCGTGCTATGACACCAGAGACCGTAATTAGTATTTTTTTAGGAGTGGGACTTGCGGCCTCTGCTGGTTTTCGGGTCTTTTTACCGCTGTTTGCCTTAAGTTTGGCAGCTTATTTTGGGGTTTGGGATTTGAATGACAATTGGGAATGGATAGGCAGCTTTGCTGCAGTCCTTACCCTTGGAATTGCCACAGTGGTGGAAATATTTGCGTACTTCATCCCGTGGGTGGACAACGCTTTGGATACCATAGCACTGCCCTTGGCGGCCATAGCGGGAACGGCGGTCATGGTTTCAACCGTGGCAAATTTGGATCCCGTTGTGACCTGGTCCCTGGCAATAATCGCCGGTGGTGGTACGGCTTCGGCCATTAAAGGTGCCAATGCAACGGGAAGATTGACCTCCACGGCCACTACGGGGGGTGTGGCCAATCCAATTGTTTCCACTTTGGAAACCGGTACGGCGGCGGTTGTGTCCACGGCTTCCATATTCTTTCCCGTAGGTGCGGCCATATTGGTCATCATCATTTTGGTCATTATTTTTAGGATATACAGAAAGTTGCGTCCAAAAATCAAAAACTGATTTCCGTATGAACATCATTTCCATGATACCTGCACGTTACCAAGCATCCCGATTTCCTGCAAAATTAATGCAGGATTTGGGTGGCAAACCGGTAATCTTAAGGACCTATGAGGCGGCCGTTGGGACCAAGCTGTTCAATAAGGTATATGTAGTGACGGACAGCCGCGCAATCCATGATTTGATCAAGGCCAATGGAGGCCAGGTGATAATGAGCAAAGAGGAACACCAAAGTGGAAGTGACCGAATTGCGGAGGCAGTAACCGATTTGGAGGTTGATGTGGTGGTAAATGTTCAGGGGGATGAACCTTTTATAGATAGGGAAAGTTTAACTAAGGTAATTCAGGTTTTTCATGAGGATGTAAACCAGGAAATAGATTTGGCCTCCTTGATGACCCCGATCACGGATTGGGATGAAATTTCCAATCCCAATACGGTAAAAGTAATTGTGGACAACAATAATTTTGCCCTTTATTTTTCAAGGTCACCCATACCGTACCCTCGGAATAAGGAGTTGAATACCCCATATTTTAAACACAAGGGAATTTATGCTTTCAGAAAGCGCGCCCTAATGGATTTTAAGAAGTTGCCCATGTTGACGTTGGAAGCCACGGAAAAAATTGAGGCCATTCGGTTTTTGGAGTATGGGAAAAAAATAAAAATGGTTGAAACCAATGTAACGGGTGTTGAGATAGATACCCCGGAGGATTTGGAACGAGCACGCAAGGAATGGAAGTAGGTTTTGAAAACATTAAGGTAATCGGTTTTGATGCCGATGATACGCTCTGGGTCAACGAGACCTATTTCAGGGAAACGGAAGAACGGTTTGCTGAACTTTTGGAGGGATATGAAACCAAGAATAAAATAGACCAGGAGCTTTTTAAGATGGAAATGAGGAATCTGGATCTTTATGGGTATGGCATAAAAGGATTTATGCTGTCCATGATAGAGTCCGCTTTGGATTTATCCAATGGTTCCATAGCCCAGCAAACCATATCGGATATCATTGGTTTAGGTAAAAACATGATTGCCCATCCCGTGGAGCTTTTGGATGGTGTGGAGGAGGTACTGCAGGCCCTGGAAAAAAAATACCGTTTAATTGTCCTGACCAAAGGGGATTTATTGGACCAGGAGCGTAAATTGGACAAGTCCGGACTTTCCCGTTATTTCCATCATGTGGAAGTGCTGAGCGATAAGAAGGAAGCGAATTATAAAAACCTTTTGGAACATTTGGAAATTCCCATTGAGTCCTTTTTAATGATTGGAAACTCCTTGAAGTCCGATGTTATCCCTATCTTGAATTTGGGAGGAAATGCAGTTCATGTTCCATTTCATACCACTTGGGCCCATGAATTGGTATCGGAGGAAGAAGAGCGAACCAACAATCATTTAAAGCTAAATTCCATTAGGGATGTTTTGAAGTATTTAGAGTAGTGATGAAGGAACAAAAACAAATGCAAACCAAAGCCCCTATGCAAAGACCAAAAACGTCTTACAAGAACTTCCCTATGGTTCCAAGGGTGGTTTATGGTAGGGGAAGTTTTGGACAGCTCACTGATATTTTATTGCCGAAACGAAGAAACGCTGAGGCTCCCTTTATTTTTTTGGTGGATGATTTTTTTGAAGGTTCAGCATTGGAACAGCGCATACCCTGGCTTTTTAATGATCAAATCATCTTCATTTCCGCAGATGAGGAGCCAAAAACCCAACAGGTTGACGCCCTGGTCAAAAAAATAAAAAATGATTTTGAGGAAATGCCTTCGGGAATTGTTGGAATTGGAGGTGGTACACTTTTGGATTTGGCCAAAGCAGTGGCGATTATGATGAACAACCCTGGCCCATCGTCCAATTACCAGGGATGGGACTTGGTCAAAAAGCCTGCATTGTACCATGTTGGGATTCCTACCATAAGTGGAACGGGGGCAGAGGTTTCCAGAACGGCAGTTTTGTTGGGGCCGGAAAAAAAATTGGGAATCAATTCGGATTATACGACCTACGATCAAGTGGTGCTGGATTCGGATTTATTATCCACGGTGCCAAAAGAACAATGGTTTTACACCGGAATGGATTGCTTTATCCATTGTGTGGAATCACTCAATGGGACCTATTTAAATGCCTTTAGCCAGAGTTATGGGGAAAAGGCGTTGAGTTTATGCAAAGAAGTGTTTTTAGGGGACTTGCCCCAAAAAGAATCCGAAGACAAATTAATGATGGCTTCTTGGCATGGAGGTATGAGTATTGCGTATTCCCAAGTGGGGATAGCCCATGCCATGAGTTATGGACTTTCCTACCTTCTGGGAACCAAACACGGTATAGGCAATTGTCTGGTATTTCAACATTTGGATAGGTATTATCCCAGAGGAGTGGAGCTGTTCAATAAGATGAAGGAAAAACATGGGATTCAGCTTCCAAAAAATGTATGCGCCGACCTTACCTCTTCCGATCTGGAGCTCATGGCACAAATTTCACTGTCCATGGAGCCCCTTTGGGAAAATGCCTTGGGGAGGGATTGGAAAAAACATATTGATATGGATGGTTTACTTTCCATTTACCAAAGGATTTAGATGCTGCACCTTATTGCTAAGTTCATCTTTTTTAAGGTGATGAAATGGAAGTTGGAAGGAACTTTTCCCAACCTGGACAAGTGCGTTGTCATTGTCATTCCCCACACTCATTGGTTGGACTTCCCATTGGGGGTAATTGTCCGTAAGGTGGTGAACAAGGAAATTCACTATGTTGGAAAAAAAGGGTTGTTCAAAGCCCCTTACGGGTGGTTTTTTAGATGGTTGGGAGGGACCCCGGTAGATCGCTCCAAGAATCAAAATATGGTGGATGCCGTGGCCCAGGTTTTTGCAGAAAGGGAGGTTTTCCGATTTGCGTTGGCGCCAGAAGGTACCCGAAAAAAAGTAAGTGCACTAAAAACGGGGTTTTACTATATCGCTAGAAAAAGCAATGTCCCCATTGTTATGGTCGCTTTCGATTTTGGAAAAAAACAGGTGAAAATATCAGAGCCGCTATGGACAAGTGATGATATCAACAAAGACTTTGGGAAGGTGGGGGAATTTTTCAAAGGGGTAAAAGGAAAAATTCCGGAATACAGTTTTGGATAATCTTTTAGCTTCCATCAACCATCAACCATCAACCATCAACCATCAACCATCAACCATCAACCTTAACGCTACGTCTTTTTTAAAATCTTGGGTGCTTTCGGCTTTTCCTTTTTTTCCGTATTTCCCGGGAAAACCAAGTTGGTACTGGAATAACTTTTACCAAATGTAATTGCGGCCGCATAGACTTGTTGAATGGCATCTATGACCTGGGCTTCGCTCAATTCTTTGAGGGGATGGGCATAAACGGACCAAATTACTTCATCACTCAACGCATATTTCACATCCAATACGGAATGAAAATTGGCAACCAGGGCATTTAATAGTTCTTCCTCCCCAAGTTTCTCCCGTTCCACAATAGGTGAAATGATACGCATACGATTGGCGCCCTCATCATAAATACAAACAAGCATGGTATCATTAAATAAGAATCGAATGGAATTTCCTTGAACACTGACCGTATCCGCTTCCGCTTGGATAATGTGCAACAGTTTTTCCGAGGTCATCCCTTGGGCAGATACCTCAAAAAGTGAACATAGCAGCAGAATTACCAGCATTATGCGATACATGGATGTCCTTTTGTGCTTAGTCGGGAGGCAGGTGCCATTGATTACAGGGAATTGGGGAATTATTTTTCAACATAGCTATTCAACAAGGGAAGGAAACCACCTGTTCAACACTATTCAAAGGAGAAATACACAACATTTTGGTCTCAAAAATCATTCCTTCATGGTGTGGTATACGTTCTGAACGTCATATATACAGATTAAATTATCTGTAAGACAGGTATATATAAAAAGATAATACTTGATTAGTTCTGTATTAGTTCTTTTTTTGAATCAAAACCAACACTATTAGGCTTAATATTTGAGAAGATCTTCGGGTTATGAGCCTTACCAGTATTATATTTAAAAATATTTAAATATCTTATAATCAATAAAATAAGTTTTTTTGAAATTCATTTTAAACCATAAAAAACCACCAAATGTTTTACCTATGTTTTACCCCTTTTTGGATGTGAAAGCCTATATTTACTGAAAAAAATAATATGTCTTCAGTCCAATTGGTTCTAGTAAAACATAAGAAACGTAAAAATGGCAAAATCCCTATTGCAATACGTTTATAAAGAATAGAAAACCAAGCTATATCTTCACTGGTGAGACCATATATGAGAGGGATTGGGATGATATTGGTAAAAAAGCAAAAAAATTCTATTCAAACTATAATCGTCTAAATAATCTGTTGCTGAAAAAGCTTAGTGAAGCTCATGTGGCCTTGTTGGAAACAGAAATTTCAGAGGAAACTTAACCACAAAGCAAATTAAAAATAGAGTCAAAAATGATGGCCACACGTCATTCTTTGAGGTCGCAGAGGCACGTATTCAATCAAGTGGGATGAAGGTATTATAATTCCCCCCAATATTAGTACAGTAAGTTAAGTTTAATTTTAAACCTTAAATTCACTGTCAAATGAGCAGAAGAAAACACACACCGAAGTTCAAGTTCAAAGTGGTCCTGGAGGCGTTATCGGAACGCCATACCATCCAGGAACTGGGGAGAAAGTACGATATCCACCCGGCCCAGATTACCAACTGGAAGTCGCAGTTCCTCAAGAACGGCGAGGAGGTCTTCTCCAAGAAGCCCAAGGACGCCAAGACCGAGCCCCAGAAGAAGGAGGAACGGATGCTCAAGACGATCGGCCAGCAGAAGATGGAGATCGATTTTTTAAAGAAAGCCTTGTCATGAAAGAGGGTGCCAAGGAAAGGAGGCGGCACGTTGACAAGGCATCGGGTCTGAGCGTGGTGCGCCAGTGCGAGCTGCTGGATATCCACCGCAGCGGGGTCTATTACACGCCCAAGGGCGAGTCCGCCCTGAACCTGGAGCTGATGCGCCTTATCGACCAGGAGAACATGTTGCATCCCTGGCTGGGGGTGCCGCGGATTACCACATGGCTCCAAAAGGACAAGGGGTACGCAATCAACAAAAAGCGGATCGAGCGGCTCTTCCGCCTGATGGGGCTGTCGGCCAGGGGGCCGACAGCCCAATACCTCGAAGAAGGGCAAGGGCGAACTGCACAGGGTATACAAATATCTGTTGAAGGGCCTTGAGATAGAACGTTCCGGACAGGTATGGGCCATGGACATCACCTATATCCCCGTTCAGGGCGGCTATCTGTACCTGTGCGCCATCATCGACCTTTATAGCCGCTATGTTGTCGGCTGGTCGCTATCGAACACCATGACATCGGAGTGGTGCAAAAGGACATTGGAGGCGGCCATAGAAGAGCACGGCGCACCGGAAGTCCTCAATACCGACCAGGGAAGCCAGTTCACGGCATACGAGTTCTGTAACTGGGCGACCGCTCCCGAACAGGGCATACGCCTGAGCATGGACGGTAAGGGAAGGGCCCTGGACAATGTATTCGTGGAACGGCTCTGGCGCAGCGTAAAAAACGAGCACGTATACCTGTTCCCGGCAGACGACGGGCTGCAATGCTATCGGGGACTGGAGCAATATTTCAGGTACTATAACCTCGAGAGGAGGCACCAAAGCCTGGAGGACGAAACGCCCTCAACAATTTATCAACATAGCAAAAGAAAAGCGGCATGATGGTGCCAAAGGGGAAAATAGGGTTTTCAACAAAAACGGGGAGTTATCAGTCTCCCCCGGACCCCCTCATTTCAACATCATCATCAAACTTATTTCTAAAGAAAACCTGTCCTAAGGATGGGGGAATTATAGTCATTGTCCAAATCAAAAAAGGCAGCCTGTACGGAATATCCATCGTCATCTAAACCATACGTGGCTGCTTGTTCGGTAAAACCCTGTTTACCGTTATTGATGTACAAAAGGTTCTTTCTGTTTTCTGACGTGTCATTCCAACCTCCCCTGCAGATATAAATATCAAGAAAGCCATCTTGATTTACATCCACCATTGTCACTCTATTTCTCCATCCTCTCAGTTGATCGATTCCAGATGTTTTGCTTATGTCCTCAAATTCCAGGTTTCCTTTATTTAGGTAGAGTTTGTCAGCGACTTGATTGCCTGTAAAATAGATATCAGGAAGCCCGTCATTATTTATATCTCCAATAGCTACTCCCCCTCCATTATACGCGTAGTTAAAGAGATATATAAAGTTCCCTGCATCCTCCCGAATCCTATTGGCAAACGTATTCCGGTAGCTTCAGGTTCAAGCAAGGTAAATTGCTTGTCTGTGTTTTGGCCTTTTTCCGAATCCGAGCTACAGCTAAAAAGGGATATTGCAATGAATAGCAACACAACCCGTACCTGTACTTTTTCAATACGTCTCACCATCTTGTTGGAAATCAATCTTAACCTTTTGTTGGAAACATCTATTGCACGCGGTTTATTCCAGCACGCAGTTCACCCAATAGTGGAGTTCTGTCCAGGGGCCTTCGGGAATAATCTTTCGTTCCATATAGGTGTTGTTCTTCGGGTTGGGTTGTTGGCCGTCTTTCATTTCATCACTACTAAAGGGCATGGGCGCTATCGTCACAGCAATTTCACTCTTTCCTTTGGTCAGGGCAGTGGGGATCAAAAACTCATCTTCCCGCATGCTGTGGTGTTCGTTGTTTCCAACAGTGAACCAAACGCCTGCTTCTTCACCGTCCACCATTACCTTGGCTTTTTGGTTGAGATTCGCATAATTCAAACGCCTTCTCAATTTTACGCCGATGTTATTTTCATCGATTTTCACCGTAAACGTTGAGCTGCCGCCAGGCCCAATGCTATTTCCTTCGTCGGACAGTTCTATATCGTCATGGTCGCCTTCGTAGGTGGAGGTCAGTGCAATGCCCGTTGCTTGTTTTGTTTGATAGCCATGCGTTTTTTCCGATGCAGCATCGCCCACATTGATTTCATCGGTGAGTGCCAGTTTGCTTTCGGGCTTTCCGTAGTAAAAAGAGACGCTTTCATACATGCGTTCCTGATTTCCTTCAGGGCCTACTTCTGCACCCGCTTTGATGCCATCATTGAACGGTATCCAGTCTGTCACGAGATGGCGGTACAGCATCAGGTTCGATTTTCCTTCTTCGAGGCGTTCTGAAATCACTCGATCCCCCCAGCCATCCCGGGTCTCATATATATGGCGCATCATCTGCACGCCGCTTACGGGCAGGTTGTATTCACCATACTGGAAATAATAGGAGCCGTTGTAGAAGTCTTCATATCCACTGCCTTGCAGGGCAGGTGTCTGCATGCCATCGTAATAGATGCGTTCATCCCCTTCGAGAAACCCCAGTTTTCCGCTACCACCCAAGTGGTGGTGTGTGGCCACCCAATGCCCCCAGCCGCCGGTTCGTAAAAGGGTATAATCTTGGTAAGCGGTGGTTGGTTTTTCTTCATGGTACCACGAGTGGAAATATCCTGCATGGTCTGCATAGGTTTTTTCGGAAATGTGAAAGCCGTAGTCCAAATCAAAAGCCTGGCCGCTATTGTTGAGCAATACGATTTTTGCGGATTTCCAAAAGGGCATGGGGTAATTGAAATAGCCAGCTTTGTTTGGGTCGATTCCTACCAGGATGCTTTTATAGGGTTTGTAGCCTATAGCTCCTGAAAAGAACATGCCCAAGGGAACGTCCACTTGTGGTTCTTCGGCACCATCCCAGGTCATTTGAATGCTACATTGCTGGGCGGTTTCGTAGTTTTCGGGCAACTGGATTCTGATTCCCGCAATGGTTCCGGCTCCCTTATAGGTCAACAATTCATTGATGCCTTTTTGCATCTTTTTACTGCCTTCTGTTGCTACTGTATTGGAAAAGTAGGGCAATACTTCTCCCCCATTGTTCCATAGTTGTTGCAACTCCGTTAAGTCCTGATCTGTGGAATAAGCGGGCACTTTTGGCACGTCGGCATATTTATGGTATTGGACCTGAAAGTGGTTCTTGCCCTTGTATTTGGACAGGCTTACTTTACAATACTTGTGAAATACCATCGGCACGTAAGAGAAGCTTGTGCCACTAGAGGTATATTTATCGGCCACCAATGTAGCGGGAAACCCAGGTGCTTTCATTGAGAAAAAATCATCACAGGGCATGTTCACCACTTCTTTACCATCAATATTGATTCTGATATAAGAACCCTCGTCCCAGGATGAACTGGTCTGGATGCGATGGATGCAGCCAGGACCGTATTCCTCCATCAAAACAGCCTCATCTTTGGTAGCGTTGATGTAGGGATAGCAACGCCTGTCCTGGTTGCCTCCATCTTTGTTCATTGAGGAGGTTTGCTTGCTGATGACGCCTATTTTTCGATAGGGCAATTGCTCCAGGGCAACTGCCTGAGCCACTCCCGAACTGTTTTCCTGAAAGGGAACGATTTCTTTCTGTGCTGTGGGGGCACAGGCACTGACAACTAAACTGAATAGAAGAAATTTATAGTGTTTCATTTTTAATAATTGATCTCTTGTCATTTATGCAGCTTTTGTCATGATAAAACATGATTTGCACGCTCTATACTCATAAAAACAATAACTACGCATAAAGATACGTAGTCATTGTTATTCTTTTCCAGTAGTGTCCGATAAAAGTTTTTAAAAGTAATCATTTTAGCGGACAGCCCATTATCAAACAATTGTTGAAATTGATTCCCTACGGGATGGTTGGCCAAGCGACCAAGCACTTTGCCAGCGATCGGTATTACAAGACCTTCAAGACCTATGACCATCTGGTCTGCATGCCCCACGCCACATTGGGCGGTGTAAGTTCCCTTCGCGAACTGTCTGCGGTACTGTTGGCCTGCGAGGGCCGTATCGGACATTTGGACCTAAAGGGGTTCCCCAAACGCAGTGCACTCTCCGATGCGAACAGGAAAAGGGACAATGGGGTCTTTGCCCATGTGTATTATGGGCTTTTTGAGAAGTACCGTTCATTTTTATCGGAAAGCAGTCCGCCACCCCCCTCCTCCCGTAAAACATTTACAGATCGTGGATTCCACCACCATAAGCCTTTTCAGCGATATCCTTAAGGGTGTGGGGCGCAACCCGATCAACGGCAAACGCAAGGGCGGCATAAAGATGCACACAATGATAAACGCCATGGAGGATGTGCCCTGTCTTGTCCGTTTCAGCAGTGCCGCTACCCACGACCACACCTTTTTAAAGGAGTTGGAGCTCAAAAAAGGCTCCTTTGTGGTATTCGACAAGGCTTACAACGACTATGGGCAATATGCCCAATGGACAGAAGGGGACATCTATTTTGTGACCCGCCAAAAGGACAATGCGGCCTATGCGGCACTAGGGGAGTTCGAGCCGCAGGGGAACACTGCCGATGCCGTGCTCAAGGACGAACGCATACGGGTCGAAAAAGATGGAAGATCCATAGAACTAAGGCGTATCGCCTACTGGGACGCCCAAAACCACAAGTGTTATGTGTTCCTCTCAAACAATTTTTTGATATCCCCCGATAGGGTGGCCAATATCTATAAACACAGATGGCAGATAGAGACCGTGTTCAAAAGGCTAAAGCAGAACTTCCCCCTGAAATACTTTTTGGGGGACAACCGGAATGCCATTGAGATACAGATCTGGTGCGGGCCGATCATACAACTGCTCATGCTGCCGGTGCAGCGCAGGACAAAACGAAGATGGGCCTATTCCAACATGGCCTCAATGGTCAGGTTCCACCTAATGACCTACATTGACCGGTTCAAATTCCTCGAAAACCAGGAGCAATCCTGGGAACACCTTACCGCAAAACCGCCCGATGAACAACTTGCATTGTTCCAGTAGGATACCATGCTATTGACAAAATTCAAAAACATAACGGGATTACTGGCCGTGAAAAGCCGTTTTAAGGCAAATCGTATTTTAGTCGGAAACTAATGATACTTAAATAAAATTAGAATCAAATATTTATTAAATGAAAACAATACAGAGTGCAACCTTATTACTGATATTATTTGTGGTTATACCTATCTCTATAAATGCCCAGAAGAATAATGCTAGGATTTCTTTCAAGACGCTGCTTGAAGAAATGCTTTCCAGAGAAGCTATTACAAAATTACCATCTTCATCATATAGAAATTTGCAAGCTTCCAGCTACGACAGAAGAAGTGTAAATAAAGAAAATGGCTGGTATGCAAATAGCGATCGTTCTCAATTTATTGATGTTGAAATGAACGATGATGGTCGCTATGAGCACGTAATGATGCAAGCTAAAGGCCCTGGTGCCATTGTGCGCTTTTGGGCAGTAACAGGGCAAAAATCACTTTTAAGAGGTACTTTGAGAATATACATCGATCAAGACAGCACACCAACCTTTGAAGGAACTTTAGAAGACTTAATTGGAGGTAATTATTTCACGTCTCAACCTTTGTCTCAAGCTGTATCAGAGGTAAGTGCCGACTATCAACGAGGTCGTAACTTGTATTTGCCAATTCCTTTTGCAAAATCCATAAAAATCACCTATCAAAAAGAGGATGGGTTAAATCTATATGACGCTAAAAAGATGTGGCCGGATAACTCAGTATTCTACAATATTAATTATCGAATTTATAATGAAGGAACAAATATAGAATCATTAACATCATCTGTTTTGAATGCTTCTGAAAAGCAAATTATAGAAACTAATAAGCAATTGTTATTGGCAAATACGGATAAATCTCAAAGAGTAATAGCATTAGATAGCAAACTCAAACCAGAAGAAACAAAAACATTTACCATTACCAAACCCCACAAAAAGGGAGGAGCTATTAATCAAATAAGTTTAAAATTAGAAGCTGGGAATTTACCACAAGCATTACGATCAACAATACTTGAAATCTCTTTTGACGGTGAAAGAACAGCTTGGAGTCCTTTAGGTGACTTTATGGGTACAGGCTATCAAATACGCCCATCTAAAACTTGGTACGGAAAAGTCGAGGCAAATGGCTTAATGATTTGTAAATGGCTTATGCCTTTTGCCAACACTTGTGAAATAAAAATACATAATTTAGGCACTCAGGAGGTAAAAATCAAGAGAGGAGAGGTATCTGTAAAAAAGTATGAATGGGACAATCAGAGCATGCACTTTGGTGCTGCATGGAAACAACACACAAACATACCATCCAAACCCAATAAAGACATTAATTATGTTACGCTTCAAGGAAAAGGCATGTATGTTGGAGATGTTTTGACCCTGTTTGATACACATAAGGATTGGTGGGGAGAAGGTGATGAAAAAATCTTTGTTGATGATGATACCTTTCCGTCTCACTTTGGGACTGGAACAGAAGATTATTATGGCTATGCATGGTGTCTTAATGCTAGATTTTCCACCCCATTTATTATGCAACCTGATGGTTCTGGTAACATGGGAATAGGTTTCACTGTCAATGGTCGCTATAGACTTTTAGACGGTATTCCATTTAAAAAACAAATCACGCTTGATATGGAATTACAGCACTGGAAAGAAGCAAGACTTAACTATGCCCCTACAATCTATTGGTATGCTCGCCCTGGAGTAAAGTGCAACATAAAACCTGACCCTGAAACAGCTAAATTACCTGTGGCACTCTCAGTGCAGGATTTTGAATAGTTATTGATTAATCTAATCACGTAGAGTGAAAAATTCACATAGAATCAATAAAAAACCATGCTTTGTGTAGCGGTATTATTTAATGGAAAAAGAAGCAATTCTTTCTTTCTCATAACTAGGATCATATTGAGAATTCGGCTGACTAGGAATCGCTGCATTGGTTTCCTTCCTCCATTTTTGTAGTTTTTGGTATAGCTCGTTGACTTTTTTAGGATATTGCTTCGCTAAATTATTGCGTTCGCCTATATCTTCTTTTAAGTTATACAATTCCAATGCACCGTCTTCAAAATATTCATGCAGCTTCCATTTTCCAGAAATTATGACGGATCCAGGGCGAGTTCGGAATAGTGGATCACGTGCATCATCCTTAACAGATCTATAAGCCTGTAAATATATTGGAAAATGAAAATACAAGTCACGCTTGATGATCGTATCCTTTTTTAGTTGAGGCAATAGACTTATACCATCCAAAAAGGGAGCCTTTTTTTGTGGCTGGACAATATCTTGAAGGGTCGCATAAAAATCCAGATTGCTGACTGGATTTATGTTTTTTACTCCAGGTTTGACATGATCTGGCCATTTAATGAGCAAGGGTACACGAATTCCACCTTCATAGTATGAACCTTTACCCGCACGAAGTGGGTTTTGCTGCGAGATTGCCCTAATACCCCCATTATCTGAGGTAAAAATGACCAATGTGTTTTTCTCCAGCCCCAGATCAGAAAGTCTTTGAAGTATTTTTCCAACGTTTTCATCCATGGAAGCTACCATTGCAGCATATTCAGCGTTATTTTGACCATTACTGCCCTGCTTCTTTTTGAATTTTTTTACAAGAGCCTCCTTGCCCATAATAGGGCTGTGAACGGTGTAAAAAGGAACATAAGCAAAAAAAGTCGTGTCTTTGTGGTTTTCCATAAATGAAATCACCTCATTCGCAAGTCTATCTGTAAGATATTCTCCTTCAGGACCGTCCTCTATAAAATCAATATTGTATGGAGAAAAATAACCTCTTTTTCCTGGGTTTCCCTTTGTGCTACCGCCTACATTGTGGTCAATGCCTTGTTTGGAGGGGTTGTTGCCTACATGCCATTTGCCAAAATTGCCCGTAACATATCCGGCTGATTTTAGCATTTTAGGCAGTGTATATAGTTCATCTGTGAGATGCTCGGTATTTTTTATGGGAATAATTCTTCTGGTACGGGCATCTCCTCGATCTGATGAACTTACGGTATAGACCCCATGTCTTGGGGTGTTCAATCCAGAAAGTAGACATGCCCGGCTTGGCGCGCAATTTGCTGCCCCAGCATAAGCATTGGTAAACATTATACTTTCGGATGCAAGTCGGTCTATATTTGGAGTTTCATAATAGGCACTCCCCATATATCCCAGATCCTTCCACCCTAAATCGTCAATATTGATCAAAACAATATTGGGCAAGACCCCTTCTTTGGCGGTAGTCTGTTTTTTGTAAGTACAGCTCGATAATGTCGAGAATACGAAAAACAATAAAAGAAAGGGTGTTCTCATTTCTTGAGTATAAATCATAGGTGTTCTATTTTCTTTGATATAATGTTCGCTATCGATTGTGCCAGAGAGGTAGGTGGGTCTTACTTTTGTTAAAAAAATAACCACCCATTAATCTTTAAGATTTATGGTTTGTGAAATATCATTCATATTCGGTTTTGGTAGTCTTTTCGTTGGGATTTTGGTTATTGGCCTCATGATAAAACTGTAATTGTAGTTTTTGGGATATACCCTAAATTCGTCATGTGGCAAAGCTTTTTTGGACCAACTATCATCACCACCTATGCCCATTTGTTTATGGTCAATGTTTAAAGTAATGGCATTTGTCTTTTTCAAGTCATACGTGTGTAGGGCATCTTCAATGTTTTTTGCTGAATATGGCCATGCACTAATGCTTAAATTATCAGAAATGCCAGACACGTAAAGCCCTTTGCCCTGATTATTGGTCAATGAAAACCAACGCACTTCGGTTTTGTTGCTACTTTCTTGGGGGCTGATATAGCTGTAATAGTCGTTGGCTACCGATTCTTTGTACAGACCTACATCGGCACTGAACTGCCTGTCGTTATAATTTTCATGGGAACCCTTGCCTAAAAAGGTAAAATTATCGAGTTGGTCGGATACGGTCACTTGCATACCATATTTAGGCATAATGGGTAATTTAGCATCTTCGCTCTTTTTATAACTGTTATTGACCACTAGAGTGCCATCATTGTATATGATATAGTCTAGGGAGACCTTGCCTATACCTTCAAAAAAATAGCTCGTGGATATTTTTACTTCTCCTAGAGATGCTTGACTCACCTTAAAGCCTTCCAAAGTTCCTTTTTTCAAGACATCCTTCCATATTTTGAGTGTTTTAGGTGTTCTACCGCCAGCACGATCATTATCGGTGACTGGCCTCCAGAAGTTTGGTGCTAAAGGATCCTTCAAGAATTCGGTTTCGTTTAGTTTAAAGGAAACTAATTCGCCTGATTTTTTGTTGAATGTGACATTAAACCCTCTTCCATTGACTTTTAAAGCATTAGCCTCCTCACTAAATGTGATTTGTGCAGTTTTATCTTTCGTAAATTGGGGCAAAGGCTTGCTGAATGGTAATTTCAGCTGTTCCCAAGCAATTTCATGTCCTTGATTTGCCCAAGGTTTGGCTTCTTTTAGTTTGAATCCAATACGCACAAAACATTCTGCACCTGGCTTAATAATTCCAGGTCTTTTAAACGGAACTGTAAGTGTAGTGGATTGATTGGGCGCTAAATCAATAGAGGTGATAGTACCTGATTTCAGTACGCTTCCATCTTCGTGCAATTCCCATGAAATATCAAATTGGTTCAAATTTGTAAAATCAAACAGATTTTGGATTTCAACCAAACCTTCCGTCAGGTCTTCAGCATTTATCACAATAGGTTGGAATACCTTCTTCACTTCCCAAGAGGCCGGTTTCAATTCTCTATTGGGCCCAACAATACCATTCAAGCAAAAGCTCCCCGAGTTGATTTTGGTATCTCCCATGTCCCCTCCAAAAGCATAATACCCCTTGCCTTCTGATGTTTTTTGGAACAAGCCTTGGTCTGACCAATCCCAGATATAACCTCCAATAACTTGTCTATTGCTCCTAAAAATATCTTTGTGCTTGAATAGGTTGCCCGTTGAATTGCCCATAGAGTGTGCATATTCACACCAAATAATTGGTCTGTTTTCACCATCCAATTCAGACATTTTCGCCATATACTCAATCGGATTGTACATACGGCTTACCATAGCTACGTAAAGAGGGTCTTTTAATATCTCATTTTCCACTTTCTTTTTTCCTCCAGTGGTCTGCGCTCCCTCGTGGTGGACAGGTCGGGTTGGGTCGTAACTGCGAATCCAATTGGCCATAGTAGCGTGGTTAAAGCCCGAACCAGACTCGTTTCCTAAGGACCAGAATATAATGCTTGGATGGTTTTTGTCCCATTCTACCACCCGTATCGCTCTTTCTAAAAAAGCACTTGACCAAGAAGGGTCATTACTAAGTTTTCCACCTAAACCATGGGTTTCCAGATTGGCTTCATCCATAACGTAGATACCGTATTCATCGCATAGTTCATACCAGCGCTCGTTGTTGGGGTAATGCGAAGTGCGTACTGCATTAAGGTTTAATTGCTTCTTGAGTTTAATGTCCCGTAACATAGATGCTTCGCTGATAACTTTACCCGTTATGGGATCATGATCGTGACGGTTGACCCCAAACATCAATGCAGGTTCGCCGTTTACAAAAAATTCACCATCCACAATTTTTTGTTTCCCTAAAACCTAATGCATTATATTTTTTATAAAGGTATTGTGGCGCATATTTTCTTTACTAAAATTTCGTCGCAAAAAGGGGGTAGAAATGTATAATTGTTATCCTGCATCACCTATTAACTCTTCAAAATTTTTCTTGAGTCCATTTTCCTTTTCCGTGCGGTTCCTTTTCACATAATCTTTGGGGCTTAGTCCATATTCCTTGTTGAAGCACTTGGCAAAATACTTAGGATTGCTAAACCCGACCATGTATGCAACTTCTGAAATGTACATGTTGCTTTTTCTCAACAATTGGCATGCTCTCTTTAATCGAATCCTTTTGATAAAGTTCACTGGCGTCTCATTTAAAATAGCCCGTAGTTTACGATATAGGTTGGCACGGCTCATCCCAGCTTTGGCAGCTAAATATTCAACGCTTAGCGTACTGTCCTCAAGTGCTTCCTCAACAATTATTATTAGCTTTCGGATAAGCTTTTCGTCATTGGATTCCAATTCAACCTCTGATGTGTCAACGGATATCACTTTACTGTATTTTTGTTTCAGAGAGGCACGGGAACCAAGAATATTCCTGATTTTCCATTTAAGGAAGTTGGAACTGAACGGTTTTTCTATATAATCTGCAGCGCCAAAGCTCAAACAATCAATTTTGCTTTCTTCTGAATTTCGGGATGTGAGCATGAAAACAGGGATGTCTTTTGATGTAGGATCATCTTTCAACCTTTTGAGCATTGATATGCCGTCATCCACAGGCATCAAAATATCGCTGATTATAAGGTTCGGCTGATCTTCAATGGCCCTTTGAAAACCATCTTGACCATTTTCTGCTTCAATGATTTCAAATTCACCCTGGAGATCTTCTTTGATCATTAATCGAAGTTCTTGATTATCATCGACCAAAAGAATCTTAAATTGGGTTTCAGCCATGTTTTCTTCCTTATAAAGCCCGTCTGACGTTACTTCTTCGAATACCTGGTACTCCGATTTTGTGATTATCGAAGGCTCCCTTTGTGAGTCATCGGACAAAATCTGATTTTCTTCATAAAGGGATTTGCTTATTGGGAGCAAAAAACTGAATTTGGTGTAATTATTCTCCTTACTTTCTACCGATATGGTACCTCCATGGGCGTTGACCAGTTTTTGTACCAGTTCCATGCCAATCCCAGTTCCCGGAACCTGATTGGCCGCCAAGTTTGTTGATTGGTAGTAGCGGTCAAAAATATAAGGTAAGTCGT
Source organism: Croceivirga sp. (assembly GCA_028281025.1). Lineage (GTDB taxonomy): Bacteria > Bacteroidota > Bacteroidia > Flavobacteriales > Flavobacteriaceae > Croceivirga. Next base: position 46,923 of record JANQKR010000014.1, on the reverse strand, counting down.
CCGCGGGAATACCAAGACCGTTATCAATTACTGAAAACTCTAAATAATCGCCAACCTTTATCTTTTTTAATATGCTTTGCTCCAAACCTATTGACCTTCTTTTGAGCAGAACATCTATTCTGCCATTTTTAGCAGTATACTTAAAGGCGTTGGACAAGAGATTGAACAATATTTTTTCCAATATCTCCAAGTCATAATATGCTTCAACTTTGTCATGGTCACTCTTAAAATGGTATTCGATATTATGTATTCTGGAAAAATCGTCGAAAGCTTTTTTCAGGTTTTCTGAATCTCTTACTATATCTCCCTTACATACCTTCAGTTCAAATACACCCACTTCATTTTTCCTGATATCCATAATTTGGTCTATCAATCTTCCAATGCGCAAAGCGTTTCTGTGGATTCGTTTGGCCGTATTTTCCTTGAGTTTATATTTTTTCTCCCTAATTACTTTGCCAATTGTACCTTGTATTAGCGTCAAAGGTGTTTTTAATTCATGGGAGATATCGGTAAAAAACACCATTTTCATTTTATGGAGTTCATTGTCCTTTTGATGACTGACCATTTCAGCCACCAAATTCTTTTTCATCTGAAACCAGTTCTTGGTCAGCTTAACTGTAATTAATGTAATTGTGACAAACAAAATACCATAGGTCAAAATGGCAAGGTCACTTCCCCAAAATGGAGGTGTGATGGTCAGTTTCATTTCGGCTGGGGTATGGTTCCAAACCCCGTGGCTATTTGTGCTCTTCACTTTAAAGGTATAGGTGCCGGGGCTCAAGTTACTATAATTGACAGCATTGTCATTAGAAGCCCCATAGATCCAATAATCGTTCACGCCTTCCATTTTGTAGGCATACTTGTTTTTTTCAGGAGCGGTAAAATCCAACGAAGTGAATTTTATTATGATATTGTTCTTATCATAAGGCAATATTGTTTTTTGTTCGTGAAATATAGATTTTGGGGAAGTGTTCAGGGAGTCACTGACAGTATTTGAGGTTTCCAAAATTTCAAAACCAGTAATGAGGGTTTGGGCCAGCTTTTCTTTTTTCTCGAATTTGTCGGGATAAATGACGGAAACCCCATTACCATCTGTATAATATATGTTACCCTGTTTGTCCTTAATATGTTTTACGAACAGTAATTGGTTTTGCTGAAGCCCGTCTTTATAGCCGAAATTTGTAAATGTACCTTCTTTAGGATCAAAAAGAGAGATCCCTTTGATGGTTATAATCCAAATATTTCCTTTGGAATCTGACTCCATTGAAGTTGCAACAGGGGAATTCAATCCATGCTTTTTGCCATATATACTGAATCTTTCAGTTTTAAAATCATACACATTGACACCTCCTCCCCGGGTTCCGATATACATTTTGTCGTTGAGTTCTAAAAAACAGAGTATTGCTGTGGAGTTGATTCCTTTACCTTTTCTTGGGTAGAGATGTACAAGTTCTTCGGCATCCAGATCAATCAAGAATACACCTTCTCCTCTAGTGCCAATCCATAGCCTATTGTATTTGTCCAGATGCAAAGTGGACACATTTTGCTTTCCTATTTTGGCTATCAGATTCTTTTTGAAGTCAGATATTTCAGATGAAGTATTGACAAAATCAATTCCCTTGCTCCAAAGGCCTACACAAATCTCATTAGGGCCTATGGCCTGTATATTGCGTACGGGGGCATTATAAGTTTTAATGATTTTAGAGGATAAGTCATTAAGGTTTAATTGCCTAATTTCATTCCCAGCACCTATCCATAGTTTGTTTTCTTCCTTCATGGACATCATGGTTCTAATGCTGCCGCCAATTTCTGCTTGTTCAAAATTGTTAGGAGAACCATAATAGACAAAACCATCTTCCGAACCAAAATAAAGGGTGCCGGTTTCGTTCATATAAAGCGACCGTACCCTTTTGTCATTCTGAAAGGGGATTGGAATTGTTTTGAAAGTCATTTCCTGTTTGGTTTTTATATAAACTCCCTTTGATGTAGCCAGCCACATGTTTTCATGTTCGTCGACCATTAGTGATTTGAAATTTAAAGAAACCCCCGAGTTATCTGTTTCCAATATTTCAATGATTTTTTCCAGTTCATTGGGTTCATGTACAGACCGTACAATCTTTTTCTGTGTAAGAGCATAGTGGTAGTCATTGGTTCCATCTTGTGCGAGCATAATGGGTGCTTCGGACTTATCCAAATCAATGGTATGGTGCTCTATGATATGTAAATCATTACTGTCCTCTTGGTAAGACAGTCTAAACAGTCCTTTGTTGGTCAATGCCAGAAAGCTATTATCCGTATGGGCCATCAATGATAAGGTGCTCTCTGTAAAGGAGCTTTTGACAATGGCTTTTCCATCCGAACAAAAAATGCCATTATCTGAGGCAATCCATATTTTGCCCCTGTCACCTTCTAGGATGTCATTGAGTGTTCCGTTATTAGAAAACGGGGATACCGAATTCACATAATTATGGGAGGTCTCAAAAACAAGATTCTTGACATCTTCACTGGGTGTTATTTTTACATATCCAATATTTCGCAAATTCGCATATATGGTACCATCGCTTAATCTTTTAAAGACCCTTGTAAAGTTGTCTTTGTAAAAGCTATAAAAATTGTTATCCCCCCTATGGTATAGGGTCAAATAACTCTCAGTTCCAATCCACAAATTCCCAAAATCATCTTCTAAAATACTGTTTACCGTATTGTTGGGCAGTGAATGTTTGTCGAAATCATCTTGCAAATACTCAACAAGAGTTTGTCCGTCATAACGAAAGAGGCCATGGTTCGTTCCAATCCATAGGTATCCTATCCTGTCTTGATAAACAATATTTGTGCTGGTATTGAACTCTTCTCCTTTTACAGACAACTTCTCCCACTCAGGTGGCATGTATTGTCCTGTCAAAAGAACACAATAAAGTAGGGCAAATGCATAAATGGATTTTTTGATATAGGTTGCAAATAAAGTCATGCTTTAATTCCATTTTTGAAATAAACTCAAGCGCTTTGTTGATTTGACATAAAACATAGGTCAAATTATCAACACAATAACAAAATTATCATTCAAGTTGCAAAATCAAAAAAAATCCAACAGAAGGGGTAAAAATGTTGCAAGACATTCAATGTCTCGATTTGGGGTTTGGCAAAAAGACGACATGAGACATTTTTGACCCTTATGCGAGACGTTAAATAATGTTAAGGCTTTATTTAAAATTTAAGTTTGTAACCAAGTAACAAGTCAAAACTGAAAATTAACTGAACACAAAAACAATGAGGCCACTATTATTTTTGGTTATGTTCGTTTGGTTTTCTGGTCATGTTCAGAAGACCATTACAAAAACCGTCACGGAAATATCCGGACAGCCTCTTCCGGGGTCACTATTATAATCAGTGGGACCACCAACGGGGGGATCCTACCGATTTTGACGGCAATTATGCCATAACCGCCAAACAAGGAGATGTTTTGGAATATTCTTACATCGGATACATCAAACAAACACGCACCATCGGGATTACTACCAAAATTGATGAACAGATATTCGCAGTAGATTTTACTGCAGATTCTGTTTTTAGTGACGGCTCAACAAGTCGTACTGATGATTATAAGCCCAGGTTGCGGCACGAACCTAAAAACAGGAACAATCGCCCAGGCGGATCGGGGGCTCCGGCTAGATGGGAATTGTTGAGAAGTGATTTACAGGCCCTTGATCAAGATATGTCCGGGTTTGGGTGGGCAGTGCCATTGCCTGAATTAGCAGATCAGGCCAATTGGGATCCGGATGATTTTCGCTACGATGCCACCATTGTAAAAGAATATTTGGGATATGAACTAAAGTTCCCTTACTTCAGAAAAAACTGGAACTTGAAAAACTCTTCTCCTAGATCTGGACATAATGAAAACTATATTGTTTTTGGCTTGGGAGATATTTATCTGATGGCCGCAGAGGCTGAAAATGAACTGAATGGCCCATCGGGGGCATATGCTTATGTAAATCGTGTACGTGAGCGTGCTTTTGAACCGGACAAGACATGGAGTGGGCTATCTCAAATCGAATTTAGGGAAGCTATGTATGATGAGCGAAAATTTGAATTGTGCGCCGAAGGTTACCGAAGAATGGATTTGATTAGGTGGGGAATATTGTTGGAAACCGTAAAGAATGTTCAACACAGATCATTCAATAACCCGGGGGACAACATTCAACCTTATCATGTACCGCTCCCTATTCCCCAAAGTGAGCTTTTGCTAAATCCCAACCTCTTGAACACCGACCCTACGAATAATGGGTATAGAGGAGGTTGATTTTTTTGGACTTATAGAAGAATTTAGTACATCTTAAATGAAGAGAATAAAAAAGATTGGTCTTTATTGTGTGCCGTTTTTACTTATTACGGCATGCAATACAAGTTCTAATAAACAACATAATTTAACGCATAACGTTGCTGCGAAAAGAGAGGGTAAACCAAATATCATTTATATTTTGGCAGATGATTTGGGGTATGGCGATGTTGGAATCTATGGACAGTCCAAGTTCCAGACCCCAAACATAGACAAACTAGCGGCAGAAGGAATGATGTTTACCCAACATTATTCAGGAAGTACGGTTTGTGCACCTTCCCGGTCATCATTAATGACCGGATTGCATACCGGGCACACACCGGTTAGGGGTAACAAGGAGATGCGGCCTGAAGGGCAGTACCCTATTCCCGACAATACTTTAACGATTGCCGAGACCCTAAAAGAAGCAGGTTATGCTACGGGGGCGTTCGGCAAATGGGGATTGGGGTTTCCAGGCTCGGAAGGCGATCCCCTTAACCAAGGATTCGATACTTTTTTTGGATATAACTGTCAAAGATTTGGTCATAATTATTATCCAAGGCATTTATGGTCCAATAAAGATTCCATTGTAATCGAAGAGAACAAAAGTAATGGTAAAGGGGTATATGCCCCAACGTTGATTCATGAGAAGACCATGGATTTTATGGCAAAGAATAGGGAAAACCCATTTTTCCTATATGTGGCTTCGATCATTCCACATGCTGAATTGGCTGCCCCGGAAGAGTTGATGAAAAAACATAGGGGACTGTACCCACCAGAAATAAAATTCAAGGGATTGGATACGGGCCCAGATTATAGAACAGGTCCTTACGAATCGCAAAAAGAACCCCATGCAGCCTTTGCTGCCATGGTTGAATTGCTAGACCAACAGGTAGGAGAGATCGTGCAGAAAGTAGATGAATTGGGTATTGCAGAAAATACCTTGATTATTTTTACATCTGATAATGGACCCCATAAAGAAGGAGGAGCAGATCCTGTATATTTTGATAGTAATGGTGAACTTAAAGGGTTTAAACGCGATTTATATGAAGGTGGCATACGGGTACCTATGATTGCAAAATGGAAGGGGAAAATCGAAAAAGGGTCAAAGACCGACCATGTTTCGGCATTTTGGGATGTACTTCCTACATTTTCGGAAATCGCGGAAATCGATATTGACAAAGATATAGATGGAATTTCCTTTTTGCCTACAATGTTAGGCGATGTAAAAACCCAGAAAAAGCACGAGTACCTCTATTGGGAATTCCACGAAAGAGGGGGGAGACAGGCCATACGAAAAGATAATTGGAAAGCCGTAAAATACAATGTGTTCAGGAATGGGAACAAGATAGAGCTCTACGATCTTTCTAAAGATGTTTCAGAGTCCAATAATGTGGCCGACGAATTTCCTGAAATCGTACATGAAATGGAAGCTTTGTTTGAAACGGCCAGAGAACCCTCTGAAGTTTTTAAATTCGACCAAGGTACTTATTTGGATATAAAGTAGTTGTATCATCATAGGATGTTGTTTTTGGTTGGTTATTGAATAATCCTGGATAATGACCAAGGGTTCTTTTAGCTTTGGACGAACTTTGATATATGTCTTGTTTGTTGGTATTTTAGACTGGCCCTGCTATGATGAGAACAGAACTTTTAAAATGATACGATTAAAATCAATAATGAATATGATGACCCGATTGTCTTTATTTTTTAAAATAGTGCTGATTTGCATACTGCTCATTTCATGCGCCCAAGAACCTAAACTTGAAGAAAAGCCCAATATACTTTGGTTAGTAGTGGAGGATATGAGTCCGTTATTAGCGTCTTACGGTGATGAGACAGCCACTACGCCTACCCTAGACAGGTTCGCTAAAGAAGGGATTGTATTTACAAATGCCTTTTCAAATGGTGCACAGTGCTCTCCAGCACGTTCCACTTTGATTTCCAGTATATATGCGCCGATGTTGGCTACGGATTTCCATAGAGAGGCAAGGGAGGTGCCAAGTGATTTTTTTTTCCCAAAATACCTCAGGCAGGCAGGCTATTACTGTACGAACAATAGAAAGACCGATTACAATGCAAAGAACTATCCAAAGAACATCTGGAATACATCCAACGAGGAGGCCAGTTATCTGAACAGAACGGACAAGGGTCAACCCTTTTTTGCAGTGTTTAACTACACAGGCACACACACCAAACGTATAGCCACAAGAAACACGAAGAACAGAACCCCTAGAGCTATTAGTCCCGAAGCAGTGGAATTACCCCCCTATCTTCCAAACGTTCCGGAAATACGAGATGATATCGCTTGGCATTATGATTCAGTTAGTGAGATGGACAACTGGGTGAAGAAAAAACTAGATGAGCTTGAAGAGTCTGGTGAGGCCGAAAACACTATCGTATTTTTCTACTCCGACCATGGGGGTTGCCTACCTAGAGGTAAAGCCTATGTTTACGATACTGGCACACGCGTTCCCCTTATGGTGCGTTTCCCTAAAAAATATGAGCATTTAGCCAAAACCACCGCTCCAAATAGAAATGACAACTTGGTGGGTTTTGTGGATTTTGCTCCAACATTATTAAATTTAATAGGCAAAAAGCAGCCTGAGTTTATGTTGGGAAGACCTTTTTTGGGTAAGGAAATACCCGAACCCAAATCAGAATTATTTTTATATAGAGCTAACCAAGAGCAAAGTTTTATTCCTTCCAGAGCGTTGACCGATGGCAGGTATAAGCTCATATGGAACTTTAACTCGGCATACCCCAATGGCACCCGACAATCCTATCAATGGCAAATGCCTTCATATCAAGGTTGGGACAATGCCAATATCCTGGGTAATGTGACACCATTGCAAAAACGGTTTTGGGAACCCACCCCTGCATTGGAATTCTTTGATACCCAAAAAGACCCTTACGAAATTGAAAACTTAATTGAGAATCGGGAACATCAAGAAAAAATCACCAAACTAAAAACGAAGCTATTGGAACTGATGGTCAAAGAGAAAGATTTAGGGCTGTATCCCTGGTCCATGCGCAGAAAGGATGAGGCAGAACCTTTTTATGACTATGTTAGAAATACAAATCAACCCGTGGAGGCGGTAATTGAAGCTGCCGCACTTTCGAGTACGGCCACTCCAGCAGATATGAATGACATCAATAAGTATTTGCAATCTGATGAACCAGCTATTCGCTATTGGGCTACAATTGGAGTATTGCAAATGTTTGAAAGAAAGTTTATTGATACCACTCCTCAAGCTGTCATATCAAATTTTAAAAATCCCAACGAAAATATGGAAGTACGACTTATGAGCGCAGAAACCATGGTGAAAATAAGTAGAAACGAAGAAGCCTTACAGTTTGTTTTGGAACAGGTAAAAAATGATTATTTCATAGCTTATGCCACGCTTCAAAATTTGGGAGATAAGGCAAAACCTATTGAAAAAGAACTTATAGCCTTAAGGGGAAGAGGAGACCTTAATCAATTTTACATTAAATCGGCTTTGATTAACACAAGATATTTGCCATACCACAATTTATGGGGTAAAAATCCTGAAGTTGAAACAGGGTACGACCACAGTAAATAATTATGAAAAGTGAAGGTCTTTTGTTAGGATTTCAGTATTGGGTACAGCTTGAAAAAAGATTGCTAAATATGAAAGATAAAAAAGATAGACGTGCCTTTAATTCGGCTATGGGTCAATGCGATTTGGATTATGCGAATAAAAAAATGCAGTAAAATGAATAAGATGATAAAAGAAAAATTGGCTTTAGCTTTCTTGGTATTGGCAGCTTTCTTTGTTGTGTCAACACCTGCGTGGTCCCAACCGAATGTTATATTGATTTTTATAGATGATATGGGTTATAAGAATGTAGGATATGCTGGATCTGACTTATGCGAGACACCAAATATTGATAAGTTGGCCAATGAAGGCATGGTGTTTACCCATGCTTATGCTTCAGCAGCTAATTCCGCACTTTCTGGAGCGTGCATGTTTTTAGGTAGATATGCCTTTTCATGAAATCTATGCCATCAAGTCCACGAAAAAAAACCAGAGAAATTCATGGAACTTGAGCCGGTTCCTAATATAAAGAGCTTCAAGACGGATATGGTAACTATTGGATGAGCCGGGTAAAGTTATCCACCCTCGCCGTTTTAAAGTTACCAGTGTAAATGAACTACTCAGATTTGCTCTATCTGTGGGTTAAACGACACTATCCCGATAAGTGTGTAAATTAAAAATAACAGGGTTTTTACTTTTCGCATCTCTATTTGCTTGTTTGCCATAATCTTTTCCTGAAAAGAAAGATTATTTATGAGCTCAAATAGAAACGATTTTTGGTGGTTCATTTTAATCCGGCAAGCCATACTCACTTTCATCTGGCACGGGTGGCTCACTTTGTTCCGAACTTGGTGGTATACCACGTCCGAATTTTGCAATCTAGGCAGGTCTCTTATAAAATAGCAGAAATAATAGGCTGGCCATATTGTCTTTCATATTGCTTCGCAATATAGTAAAAGCTTTGGTAATATGCCCTTCTACCGATTTTACGGATAGATCTAAGTGCGCTGCAATCTCAATATTGCTCAAACCTTCCTGTTTGCTCAATAAAAATACCTGTTTGCATTTAGGGGGCAGTTTTTGTATTTCTCTTTTAACAATGGCCATCTGTTTTTCAAATAGCGATTCCCTTTCTTCGACTATGATATTAAGGGCCTCAATATATTTTTTTTCCAATTGTGTTACCGCCTGTCGTTTTCTATATTGGTCAACAAACTCGTTGTATACACATTTGTGCAAAAAATTGGACAGGGGGAAATTGGCATTGAGCCGACTGCGTTTTTCCCATACCAGAATAAAAACTTGTTGCACAATATCCATGGCCGATACGGGGTCGTTGGTCAAACCGTTGGCATAGGTACACAGTTTTTGGCTAAAGCAATCCACTAAAAAAGCATATGCAAAAACAGGGAAGCCTTCAAAAACAGGGAAGCCTTCACTAAACCTACTCCTGATTAGCCACTTTTTACTTCTCAAACATAAGATATCTTTCAGAATCAATTATGATGTAAAATGATTACATTTACATATGTGTATTTTATACACATATATTTGGCTAGACAAAAGTAATTTATGGTATGTCAAGAATGAATAGCTAGAATAGCTAGCAATTGATATTTCAAAATCAGGAATTTAGTTTAATTAAATCAAGTAAAAAATGTTCTCAAATTGTTCTGTATTATGGGCTTTAGCTTGATTATCTCAGTATTTTTTAATGTGCACCACCTAGAATTTTTTTAAAAATGAAAGAAAAAATCAATGGCATAATTGCATCAAGACTCTTTTGTTTTTGGATGTTATTTACTATGCAATTCACTATGTATGCAACGTTTCAACCTAGAGACACCCTGCTAATTAATGACAATTGGAACTTTAGAATGGATCATAATGTAAAAAAAGGGGTCTCTAAGCTTATCCAATTACCTCATACCTGGAACTCAGGAGATGCAACAACTGGTAATAAGGATTATTATCGGGGTTCCTGTACTTACACTAAAGAAATTTTTGTTCCTAAAGAATGGAGCAAAAAAAGAATCTACATTAAATTCGAAGGAGTCAATACCGTTTCAAATCTTTTTGTGAATGGCAAACACGTTGGAGATCATAGAGGAGGGTATACAGCGTTTTCTTTTGAAATTTCAAATTATCTCAATCTTGGGGAAGAAAACCTTTTGACCGTTCGGGTCAGTAATGCTCTGCAGCTTGATGTGATGCCATTGTTGGGAGATTTCAACTTCTACGGGGGAATCTATCGTGATGTATATCTGATAACTGCAGAAAAGGTCTCAATATCCCTTTTGGATTTTGCTTCCTCAGGGATTTATCTAAAACAGAATTTAATAAATAATGATGAAGCAAGAATTACAGCAAATGTGGTTTTAGACAACGGCACAGAAAAAAATGCCATTGTAGAGACTAGAGTAAGTATTTTGGACGGAAATAGAACAATTATTAAAACAAATAGTGTAAATCGAATAGACCAAGGTGAATCAAAAACCATTCCTTTAGAATTCACTATATCGAAACCGCATTTATGGAATGGAATGAAAGATCCTTTTGTTTACAAGGTAAAAGTTGAGATTTTCAAAGATTCAAAGCTAGTTGATATCGTTACGCAACCTTTAGGGCTAAGGTATTTTTACGTTGATGAGGATAAAGGTTTTTTCTTAAATGGTCAAAACATAAAACTTAAAGGAGTTGCAAGACACCAAGATTATAGTGAAATTGGCAACGCTCTTCGACAAGAACACCATGATAAGGACTTTGATTTAATAAAAAGAATGGGGGCGAATTCCATTCGGCTTTCCCACTATCCCCATGACCCTTATTTCTACGAACTGCTAGACAAAAATGGTTTCATAGCTTGGTCCGAAATTCCTTTTGTAGGATCTGGTGATTACGATTTAAGAGGCTATGTTAATCAACCATCATTTCATAAAAATGGAATTCAACAACTTAAAGAAATGATTTATCAAAACTTCAATAGACCGTCTATCATTTTTTGGGGTCTTTTTAATGAATTAAAAGTTTCCGGTGATGATCCGTACAACTATTTGAAATTATTGGACAGTATTACTAAGTCTATAGACAACTCTAGACTGACCGTTTCCGCATCGAATATCGACAACCGAATTAATTCGATAACTGATTTAATAGGTTGGAACAAATACTACGGTTGGTATGGAGGAGAACCTAATTATTTGGGTAAATGGGCGGATGACAAGCATTTGGAAAAGCCTAGTTATAAAATATGCGTAAGTGAATATGGGGCTGGGGCAAGTCCATACCACCACCAAGTTGAACTTGAAAAGCCACAGACCGGAAGCTATTGGCATCCCGAAGAATGGCAGTCCTTTTATCATGAAGAAAATTGGAAAGCTATAAATGAAAGACCTTTTATTTGGGGGTCTTTCATTTGGAACATGTTCGACTTCGGTGCTGCACATCGAACTGAAGGTCAAAAGGATGGAATAAACGATAAAGGACTGGTTTCATTTGACAGAAAAGTATTGAAAGATTCATATTACTTTTATCAAGCTAATTGGAATAAAGAGGAGCCTGTACTATATATTACAAGTAGAAGATTTAAATATCGAAAAAAAAACAATACTCATATAAAAGTATATACAAACCTAAAAAAAGGAGAGCTATTCATCAATGGTCAATCATGCGGAGAACTTAAAACTAGTACTAATGGTATTTTACTCTGGAAAGAAATTTATCTATCAAAAGGGAATAACTCCATAGTTGTTCGCGGGAAAAGAAACGGGGAAATAATTGAAGATGAATGTTATTGGGTGGTCCAATGATTAAATTAAAAATTAGTTTATTGCAAATGTTAATTACATCGAAAATATAATATCTGAATCGATTTGATTAAATTGAAGACTTACCCCTTTTCGTACAGCGGTTAAATTAAACAAATTGGTGTTTCAAAGGGGCATGCCCCTTTGAAAATTCCTGTAAATATTCCTTTGGACTGCTCCTTCCCAATGATTTATGGGGATGGAAGCAGTTGTATTCCTCCCTGAACCTTTCGGTCTCCGAGTTTACCTCTTCAATGTCCCTGAACAGGTGTGCGTCCAATACGTCTTCACGATAGGTGCGGTTGAACCTTTCGATATATCCGTTCTGGCTGGGTCTGCCGGGCTGGATGTACTTGATCTCGATGTCCTCGACCTCGCAGTAGTTGACAAACACCCTGGAGAGGAACTCCGGGCCGTTGTCCACCCTTATGGCCAAAGGCTTGCCATATACCTCTATGGCCTCTTTGAGGTATTCCACCACCCGTATCCCGGGCATGGAGAAGTTTCCCTTCATGCAGAGGGCCTCCCTGTTGAAGTCGTCCATCAGGTTGAACACCCGAAAGCTCCGACCTGTCACCAAGCTGTCGGACATGAAATCGGCACTCCATACCTCCCTTGGGGCATCGGGCACCTCCAGAGGCTCCTTTATGCGTTTGGGCAACCGTTTCTTGGTCTTCCTCCTGAGCTGCATGCCAAGTAGGCGGTATACCCTCAGCACACGTTTACGGTTCCATTTGTGGCCCTGTTTGCGGATGCGGTTGTAGAGCCAGTCGAAACCACGGTTGGGCTTGGCCTCGGCCAGCTCGGTGAGCTTGTCGATGACCTCGGTGTCGTCCCTTTGGCTGCGATAGTACCACATCGAACGGCTCAGGCCCTCTTCCTTCACGATGCCCTCGGCCAGCTCCCTCCGCCCACAGGGCCTCAGAGCTTTTTTTCGATGATGTCCTTTAAAATACGGTGGTCAAGGCTCAGATTGGCGTACATCTGCTTCAACCTACGGTTCTCTTCCTGCAATGATTTGAGCTCCTTGAGCTGCTGGGCGTCCATGCCCCCGTATTTACGCTTCCATGAATAGAATGTGTCGGGCTTTATGCCGTTGCCGCGACAAATGTCCGTGACCTTCATGCCCGATTCGTACTGTTGCAGCATCGCAACGATCTGTGTCTCTGTGAATTTCCCGTTCTTCATAATTTAAAAATAATTCATTTTTGAACTGTCCGAAAAACAAGGAAGCCTTCAAAAACAGGGAAGCCTTCAAAAGGGGTAAGTCTTCAAAAGGGGTAAGTCTTCAGGGAGACCGATCGCACTTTCGTGTTTCTTACCAATAACATGGAAACCACGCCGCAGGATATAGCCATGTTGTATAAGCAGAGGTGGCAGGTCGAACTGTTCTTCAAATGGATCAAATGGCACCTGAAGATCAAATCCATCTGGGGAGCATCCGAAAATGCCGTAAGGATACAGATCTATTCGGCCATTATAGCATATTGCATGGTAAATACAATGGCACAAAAGCTGGGCCTGGACCGGACAACCTACGAAATCCTACAGATATTGGGCATATCCCTACTGGATAAAACACCTGTAAATCAACCATTTAAAAATGTAGATTACAATAATGGCAAAAAACGTATTTGTAAAAAACTGAAAATCAGCCTGTTTTAAATGGACACTAATGATGTTTTTTACTTTTAATTCTACCATATCGGAACGCTGTGGTTATCAGGATTATTCGATTACTTTTTATTGTTCTTAGAGATCAATGCCCTAAAATAGGCATTGAATTTATATTTGGTATAGCGGGACAAAGCTGCCCGTTCGTTCGGAATATGGGATTTTAGCTGTTCCATATCAATCTTATAACGTCTTTTCCCTTGAAGGTTTTTCCATTCATTGGGGTCTTTTTTCAAATCGTAAAATTCTGAAGACCCGTCCTCATACATTATTAACCGATAGCGCTCTGTACTTATGGCAGTATTGTTCCTACCATAGGATGTAATTGCCGGGTATGGCCATTCTTTATCAGGATCTATAAGTAAAGGCTTCAATGAGCGGCCATCGTTCAATGTATTGTCTGGAAGGCCTGCCAAATCGACAAGAGTAGGGTAAATATCCAACAATTGAGCAGTTCTATGGCTTATTTGACCCGAATTTCCACCAGGAACCTTAAATGCAAGCAAGGTACGGGTATTGCGCTCCCAAAGGGCTTGTTTGGCTACCCTGTTCTTTTCCCCTAAATGATAACCATGGTCTGACCAAAGTACGATAATCGTATTGCCTTTGTACTTACTGTTTTCCAGTGCATTGAGAACCCTTCCTACTTGATGGTCCACAAAACTGACACAGGCCATATAGGCCTGCACTACTTTTTTCCATTGGTTTTCCTTTATCATCCATTCGGTAGTGGGCATATGCGACGCATCTGCCACTCGCTGGCCCATTAACGGAACATCGTTCATATCGGTTTTCAGGTATGGAGGTAGGGTTATGGAATCTAAAGGAAACTTATCGAACCATTTTTGGGGTACGTACCAGGGCACGTGAGGACGGTTAAAGCCCACGGCCATAAAAAAGGGACGGTCGTGCTCCATTTGTAATTTTTCACTGATCCATGTGGCATATTTATGGTCGGGCATCATTTCATCACGCTCGGGGTAGGCTCCCCAATCGGTTTGGGTTGTCCCATTTTTATTGTACCAAGCCGGATCGTAGTTGAAGCGGGTTTTGGGCTTAGGGCCTGTATGTCCCATAGATCCGCCGTATTCGTCAAAGGCTCCGACTTGGTCACCTCTATGAAAAATTTTACCCACAGCCAGAGTTTTGTAGCCATAGGTCTCAAAATAATCTGGAAGAAAAATAGCTTTTTGGGCTATATCGTTGGATTTTTTTATGTCAGTATCATCCAGTTGCAGATAATTACCAGAGTTGTGTGGATACAGTCCGCTCATGACCGATGCCCTGGAAGGACCGCAGATAGGTGCCTGGCAATGGGCATTGGTAAAAAGTGTACCTTGGGCGGCCAATTTGTCGATATTGGGTGTCTTGGCTTGGGGATGACCTTTCATACATCCTACCCAATCGTTTAGGTCATCGATGGCAATAAACAGTATGTTTGGCTTCTCTTGTGAAAAGGAGTTTAGGGAAACAGACAGGAGTATACCCAAAAATAATTTAAGATGTTTCATAAGTGCACGCTTTATTATGTTGTTAGATGTATGATTCTTATATGTCAATCTTTTTTAATCGCCCTTAAAACCCTTTACCTCTGCATCTTTTATGACCACTTTGCCATAATCTTTATCCGTATTCACGATTAATCTTAATACCGGGGCAGGCATACCCTCAAAATTGTACGTGTGCCCACTTCTTGGACTTCCGGAAACTTCCCCCTTATAAAGAGTTGTGAACTGGCCTCCTCCGGCAGACCATTGTATCTCAAATGTATTTGGGGCATTTTTCCAAAGAACAGTTATTTGATTTGAATTTACGTTGTTCTTTAGCTCAAAATCTAAAGAAGTAATCTTTTTCGTAGTTTCCCAAAGGGTGGTTGGGTCGCCATCAACCAATTTTTCCGGTTCAACCTTTGTCTGGTTGGTATCGGCATTTACATAGTCGGCCTTTGATGGTTTTCCCGTGTTTATAAGGTTGCCCATTTGTTCAATATCAACCACTTTTAATATTCCTTCGAGCCTAATGTCTTCTGCAGAAGCACCAATCATGACCTTAAAATCGCCAGGTTCTACTTTATGTCTCAAATCTTTGTCCAATATGGTCTGGTAATATGGTAAAAGTTATTTTTTTGCTTTCTCCGGCTTTTGGTTTCATCCGCTCAAATCCCCTAAGGTTTTTTTCGTAGGTTGTGACCGAACTTACCAAATCATTGGTACAGATTTGCACTACCTCATCACCCTCCCTATTTCCTGTATTGGTCACCTCAAAACTAATTTGGGTCTTTTGGTTTGGGGTAATTAAAGCAGGTTCAATAACTAGATTTTTATACTCAAATGAGGTATAACTCAAACCGTACCCGAACGGATAAAGGCTTCCGTTCACCCTTGAACGTTTTCCTTTTGGGCCGGTTTTTCCTCCTGCATCTTTTTGGGCATTAGGTTTTGTAGGGAAATTAAATGGCAATTGCCCTATGGTCTTAGGAAAAGTTACCGTTAACTTCCCTCCCGGGTTGTAATCGCCGAACAGTACATCGGCAATGGCCGTACCTCCCTGGGACCCTGGATAAAATGCCTGAAGGATGGCAGGTACGTTCCTATTCGTCCAATTTATGATAAGCGGCCTACCGCTAATAACGACCACTGCTATGGGAACAGCTGTTTTATGAACGGCTTTCAGCAAATCCAATTGACGTCCAGGCAAATTAAGACTCGAACGCGAATTGTTCTCCCCACAGGTCCGCCGTGACCCTCCGACTACCAAAACGGCCACATCAGATGACATGGTCAACGCTACGGCTTTTTCTATTTCATCGATTTCGGTTTTGTTCAAGGGATCGGGAACCAATTCACTGTCGGGCCAATTTTCGTCTATCAAATCACAACCTTTCGTAAAGGCTACTTCTATATTTTTCCCTAAAGTTTTCCTTTTTACACCATCAAGAACGGACGTTACGTCGACTGCAACAGGACCGTAATGGGTGAGTGCGTAATCACCTGTGTTCGCATTGGGACCTATGCCCGCTATTTTCTTTATTGTATTTGTGTTCAGCGGCAACAGGTTATCGTCATTCTTAAGCAATACCAAAGATTCCCTTGAAGCTCGAAGAGCTACTTTTTGGTGGATCTCCGAATTTACAACGGTATCAGCTTTTTTAATGTTGTCAATATAAGGGTCGTCAAATAGGCCAACCAAAAATTTTACCCGTAGGATATCCCTGACCCTGTCGTCGATAACCGTTTCCGAAATGCCGTCTTCGGCAACGAGTTCGCGCAATGGTTTCACGAGGTTTTTTGGTGCATTGAACGTACATCTTACGTTTAGGCCCGCTTCTACCGACTGATGTACTGCCTCTTTATAATCTTTTGCCGTATGATGTTTGTTGTACAGATAAACAACTGCATCGCTATCTGAAACCAGATATCCTCGGAACCTATATTCGTTGCGCAATTTTTCGGTAAGGTAATATTTGCTGCTTTGTACGGGGATGCCGTCATAATCGTTATAGGAACTCATGACTCCCAATAGTCCTGCTTCTTGTATTACCCTTCTTAAGGGATACAAATGGACATTTTCAGATTCGCGGATTGAAATTTGAGGGTCGACCCTTGACAATCCCTCTCTTCCTCCTTTGTTGGCGCCATATATGGCACAATGTTTTGAAGTGGCGGCCACTTGATGGTTCTCCTGCATGCCTTTGACCATTTCAATACCCAGTTCGGCCACTAAAAAGGGTGATTCTCCATATACCCGTTCCATTCTTCCCCAGCGTTGGTCACGGCCAACATCCAAGATAGGGGCATATACATTGGTATGGCCCAATATTCTTGCTTCTTTGCCGGTAATTCTTCCCATTTCACGGATTAAGCTGCGATTCCATGTTTGTCCCATACCAAGCTGTGAGGTGAAGTTGGTCGCTTTATAACTTTCAATACCTCGTATTCCCTCATTGGTAAAATCAACAGGGATTCCCAACCTGGTGTCCTCGACAAACCATTTTTGTGCGGTGTTCAGGGCAAATGCATGTTTAGAGGCCTGCCACGCATATTCGCTGGTATCGGGCGGTTTGCGCCATCCATTAAAACCGTTAATATGTTCGTCTATTGCCCCAAGGCCATCTTTCCAAATTTCATTTTTCCATTGTGGTGTGAGCAAGGGGTCCCTTAATACTCTATTATAGCCATAGAGCGTTACCATTTGTGCGGTTTTCTCCGCTATGGTCATTCGGGATAAAAGGTCTTCTATCCGGTCATCTATATTCGCCGTTGGGGATTCATAGACATCCTTTTTTCCATTCTTGTTCAAGTCGATCCCCTCTTTATGATATATTCCTTTTCCTTGTTTTTGCGCAAGACAAGTAATGCTCATCAAGAACAGTACGGCCACGACCGGGATGTTGGAATATCTTATCATGGTATCTTCAAAAAATTTGATTTACAAATGTTTACCGCTAGTAAGGGTTTGGGAAAACAATTCTTGATGGACTACCTCACCGTTCACGTTGCAATGTTCAAATTTTAGTTTGGGTAAATCGTTATCACCGTAAACGGAAACCCTGAGATATCCTCCTTTTACAAGCAAGAACCGATGCTCGGGCAATTTACCATGA
This sequence comes from Croceivirga sp., assembly GCA_028281025.1. GTDB lineage: Bacteria > Bacteroidota > Bacteroidia > Flavobacteriales > Flavobacteriaceae > Croceivirga. The sequence continues at coordinate 28,968 of JANQKR010000014.1, read as the reverse complement.
TTCCATCCGCCAGCGTGCTCATCGGTACCTGCACCACAGCCAAATTCCCATAGATTGGTATCTGGCAGATGGGTCACGTATTGCCAGTGGCGGTCTCCATTGACTATATACACATTCTTATATTGATTAATATAATCCCTTAGCTGTTGGCCTTCATATTGAAAAGCTTTATTGGCATGGTTGTCATTTTTTCCCTCACCTCTATCAGGCCCAAGCACAGGGGTTGGCGATACGATTATTTTAAAGGTGGCATCCGATTCCTTGAGGGTCTTGAACAACCACTGTTTTTGTTCTTTTCCAAGAATGGTCTTTTCAGGCCCATCTGCATCGGTATTTTTACTACGATATCTGCGACAATCAAGAATCCAAACTTGCAGATCCCTTCCCCAACGGACCGTTTTATAAGTTTTATCCGCAATGGGAAATTGTTCCTTATCAAAAATGTCAAGTCCCTCTTCGTAATTTACCGTGCCGTAATGTCTACCGGGAAATGCATCATTTCTCAATACATCATGGTCATCCTTTATAAAATAGGTGGTTGTCTCCGTAAAAAATTGCCGCTGTAATGGGAGTGCAAAAAAACGGTTCCACTTAAAACGCATCAATTCTTTTGTAAGCGCATAGGGGTTTGGCTTGTCGTAATATTCTATGTCTCCCGTATGCACATAAAAATCGAGATTGTCATTGGCCATGGCTTTATAGATCTTATGACCCAAGTCGTCATCTTTTCTATAATAATCATGACAACTGACCACACTAAACGCAATGTTCTTGACCAAGTCGCTTTTGGGAGGTGTAATGAATTGTCCCGTTATCGTATCGGAAATGGCCGAACCTTTATTTTTCCGCGCATAGATCTCAACTTTATATTGGGTGCCGGATTGAAGTTCATTTAGTTTCCACTGCTTGGTATAATCCTCATCCTCCGAAACATCGCTCCAACCCAAATCAATTTTTTCGCTATTCCCTTTTTTGGGATAATACACTAGTTTAACCTGACCTTTGGTTCCCGGGCATGCGCCCATCATACCTTCCAAGGTTGCACCTTCGGGAAGCTGGCTGTCCATCAAAGTCTTGTGATCTTTTAATTCTGCCAATGCTAACTGTTCCTTAACGGAAACGGACAAAAATTTGGTGCCCTGCCCATTTAGTTCTTTATTTTTGGTAAGTCTTGTCCATATAACAATAGATTCCTGGTCCGCCCAACCATTTTTATAGCCGTTGCCGAAGTAAGGGCCCTTTACTTCCTTATTCGGGACACATGATATCAAAAGGTATATAAAGGCATAATATGGCAGTTTACATAGCAGAACCTGGATTGTCTTTCTATTCGGAGTGTTCATTTCTTGTTGGTGCTTTAGTTTGAATATGCGCTAGTTGGACTTTTCGCTGTAAATTCCAGTATCTCCCATATCCAATAAGGGCATTAATCTTTTTATGATTTCCGGATGGTCTTCAGCCACATTTTTGGTCTCATAGGGGTCTGTTTTGTGGTCGTACAATTCAATAGTGGGCTGTTCTTCCCTAAAATATTTTACCAACCGATACTTTTGTGTTTTTAAGGAGATGCCGTTCCTAAAATAACTATAAGCCCTTCCGTTATCCTTTGTGGAGTTTTCATTCGTCAGCAAGGCGGTTAATGTGCTGCCGTCCAAACCATCGGGTGCGGGGAGATTACATAATTCGGAGATAGTTGGATATATATCTACCGAACTCACCACATTTTCGATTCGGTTGTTTTTCAGGTAGTTAGGGGTAGCAATAATGAGGGGGCTTCTCAAAGACCTATCGAAAAGGGCATGTTTTCCCCAAAGTCTATGGTCTCCCAAATGCCAGCCGTGGTCTCCCCATAATACGATTATGGTGTTTTCTCTTAATCCCAATCTTTCAAGTTCATTCAAAACTTTACCGACCTGGACATCCATATAGGTGATACAGGCCCTGTAACCATGCATAAGTTTTTTTGCATAATTATCGGTTAGTGCAGAATCCAGACCTGCTTTTTCCTCGCCCAGTTTGTACTGGTTCAGTTCATTGCTTGTATGCAAACTCTTCCTGCTGACATTTTCGGGCAAAAATGGATTGGGTGAAGGTGGCATGTCCTCTTCTTCATACATGTCCCAATATTTTTTCGGGGCATTAAATGGCAGGTGCGGTTTAAAAAAGCCTACGCCCAAAAAGAAGGGCTGTTTTTTTTCTGCCAATTCCCCAAGCTTCTTTACGGCCAGATTGGCCGTTAAACCATCAGGATATCCTTCGTCCGGCACGTCGGAGGCTTGGTAGGGCTTCACCATTTTATTGGAATCGGTCCGATTTTCACCTCCACTATATGCAAAAAAGGAATTCCACCCGGTTCCCCAGTCTCCGGTGTCCATCAACATTTCATCCCAACTCAAGGGCATTTCCTTTTCTGTACCTACGGGTTCATCATATGCATAAATGAACCCGTCAACCGAATGGCTCATTTTGCCAATGCCAACAGTATAATATCCATTTTGTTTGAGGTGGTGCACAAAAGTTTCTGGACCTGTAGAAGGTGATTTTTTAGCTATAATATCACGAAACACATGATTTGACAAATGGTTTCTACTGGTTGGTAAAAGTCCAGTGAGCATACTGGCTCTGGATGCACCACAAGTTGGCACGGTTACGTAATGGTTTATAAAAATGGTGCCTTGACCCCCAAGTTTATCTATATTGGGAGATATGACGGTTTGGTCCCCATAAATTCCAAGGTCTGGTCTTAAATCATCAACTGCAATGAACAATACGTTGGGTTGCTTACTTACAGGCTCTTGACAACTGGCCACATTAAGACTTAAGGCAACTACAAAGATTATTTTGAAAAGTGGCTGGTTCATTTTACATTAAACTTTATTTTTAATTCCTTTTCGTTCTCCAAATCATATACTAAGGGTATAATTTCAAATCCAGGCTCGGTGTTGAACATTCGTAATTGATTTTGCATTAATGTTGGCTCAATATTCGATTCAACACTAACGCGCCTTTTGGTTTATTGACCTGTACCCTGTCAGCTTTGATTGCAACTTTTTCTTTATTTTCTGATGTAACGGGCTAAATATACTGAATATTTTCTGTCGCTTTTTTGGTATTGATTTTTAATATCGGTTCTACTTCGTCTTTGTTAAAAATATAATCGAATTGGTAAGTTATCGTACCCGTTTTAGGTTCTTGTTGTGTAGGTGATGCTGAAGGCTTCCCTGTTTTTGAAGGCTTCCCAATTCTCCCTCCAGCTTTTTATGGCGTAGGAATACTTGGATTCCCATTTTTGGGCAAAGTCCTCCAGGGCGGCCCTTGCGGCCATGGCACAGACGCCAATCGCATCGCCCTTTCAAACGGGTTTTTATATGCCCGGCAATATGGCCGTTCGCGATTATGCTGCACCCGAGGATCGCGGATGGGCCATAGTGGATTATAATTTGTTTATCGGTTCCGACCAATTCTTTGACCGCAATGGTGAAGCGGTCAACCGTTTGGGAAACCTGCCGCTCCAAGTGGATGTTTCGGGCTTTGTCAATAGTCTTTCGCTCACCTATATCACCGATAAATTGCCCTTTTTGGGACATGCCCGTTATATGTTCACCCTCAACCCAAGTTTTAATACCACCAATACGGGTGTTGCCCTGGGTGAGGCCGGTCTGGGGTTGAATGCCCAGGGTGGTACCTCGGGTTTTGGCGATCTGTTGGTGGCCCCACTGTTGTTGTCATGGCAGTTTCAGAACGTGGACCTGACCACTGGGTACCTCTTTGCGGCTCCCACCGGTAAGTACAGTACGGGGGGCGACGACAATGTGGGCCTCGGCTATTGGTCGCACCTATTGCAGACATCGCTCTATTACTATCCCGTTGCCGACAAGTCCACCGCACTGCAGTTGATGCCCACTTTTGAGTTTCATGGAAAGACCAAAGATGTGGATGTAAGGCCGGGCAGTCGCTTTATCCTGGAATATGGGGTCAGTCAGTTTCTCTCGGAACGTTTGGAACTCGGTCTTGAGGGTGGGCATGCCTTTCAGGTGGGGGAAGACCGCGGCAATGGGGTCTATTGGGGTGCCTCGGTCAAGGACCGCAGTAGTGTTTTTGGCCTCTATGTCGGTTACTGGTTCTTGCCCAACCTCTATTCCAACCTGAAATGGAGTACCACTTATGGGAACAGGCAAAACCTAAAAATTAATACCTTGGGCCTGCAATTGATCTTTGTGCCACCAGTTAAAAAAACAAATTCAAAGGTTTCTGGGAGATGAGAAATGAATTGAAACGTATGCGAATTACCCAAGGTATGGCCCTTGGCTTTTTGGGCTTGCTGCTTTTTTGTTGCAAGGAAGTGGATAAGAAATCATCGATGCCCATGTCGAAAAGAACGGCCGAGCTTCCTGCCGATGGGCCTCCGGGCATGGTCTGGATTCCGGGAGGTGCGTATGCCATGGGTGCCCAACCCGATGATGGTGAGGCCCGCCCGGATGAATATCCGCAACATCCCGTGGAACTCAGCGGCTTTTGGATGGACACTACCGAGGTGACCAACGCCCAGTTCCGTGAATTTGTGGAGGCCACGGGCTATGTGACCACCGCCGAGCGCCCCGTGGACTGGGAAGAGATCAAAAAACAGGTTCCCCCCGGAACTCCCAAACCGCACGATTCCATTTTAAGACCCTCCTCCATGGTCTTTACGCCCGTGGATACCAAGAATTTGGCGGATTGGTCGCAATGGTGGTCCTGGGTGGCGGGAGCCAATTGGAGGCATCCGCAGGGGCCTCAAAGTACCATCGAAGACAAAGAAGATCATCCTGTGGTGCAGGTTTCCTGGGACGATGCCCAAGCCTATCTCAAATGGGCGGGAAAACGATTGCCCACCGATGCCGAATGGGAATACGCCGCTAGGGGCGGTTTGGAGGGAAAAGTTTATCCATGGGGCAGTGATGGCCAAAAACTGGTAGAAATGGCCAATACTTGGCAGGGCACCTTTCCTCTGTACAACAGCGAGGAAGATGGTTATTTTACCACAGCACCCGTGGCCAGTTATCCTGCCAATGGCTATGGCCTATACGATATGGCTGGTAATGTTTGGGAGTGGACGGCCGACTGGTACAATACCACCTATTACCAAAAAAGCTTGGATCAGGGAACGGTTAAAGATCCACAGGGAGCCGGTACGCCTTTTGATCCCCAACAGCCCTGGGTGCCACAGCGCGTGCAACGGGGAGGCTCCTTTTTGTGCAGCAACATGTACTGTAGCAGCTACCGTACAAGTGCCCGTATGCACTCCAGTCAGGACAGCGGCCAGGACCATGCGGGTTTTAGGGGGGTCATAAGCCACGAATCATGGAAAAAGGTAAAGGAGGGAGCTAACTGAGGCTAGGCCGTTTTCAAATCTTTGTTGGGGGATGGGCACTTTACGGTCGTCCGCAAAATGCGACAGGGTTTTCGAGTATATAGACATTTTTAGGCCGGGCAACTTTGAGACGATTGTGATTTACACTCCGGATAGACTTAATCGATGGGTGGAGGGATATGGAAGTCTGGGCCGGGGACTGCAAATTATTTTGTGTTTTTGCCTTGAATTTGGTTTGAAAAATGGCAACGAAAACATAGGTGTACCTTTAACTTAAAAATTAGAATACCTATGGATCCAGAGATTGAGAATTTATTGAAGGGCCTTGTTGTTAAGCTTACCGACAAGGCTCAATTGGAAGGAGTCCGGGAACAACTCTTCAAGCGTGGTGTGGAGTCCCTGTAACAAGCAGGGATGACCGCACACCTTGGACATAAAAAAGCAGCTTTGTCGCAAACGGGAAATGTGCGCAATGCCCATTCGCAAAAGACTTTGAAAACCCCCACGGGCGATCAGCTTATCAGTGTACCCCGTGATCGTCAGGGCAGTTTTGAGCCCGTCACCGTACCCAAACATGGCACGATGGCCAAAGAGCTCCACGATTGTATATTGTTGCTCTACGCAAAGGGGATGGGAAATGCCGACATCACTGATTTTGTGGGACGGACTTATGGAGTAGAATACTCTACCTCACAGGTATCGGTCATTACCAATTCGTTGCTCTCAGATATAGCGCAATGGCACCGGCGACCCTTGGAGGATGTATATGCCATAGTTTGGATGGATGCCATACATTACAAGATACGCCATGAGGGCAAGGTAATCTCCAAGGCTTGTATGGTGACCTTGGGCGTTGACCTTTCCGACCAGCAGGACATACTCTCCCATGATATCGTTGGGACAGAAAAGGCCTCAGAATGGATGGCCATATTGGAAGGGTTACGCCAAAGGGGCGTAGCGGACATCTTTTTTCTGTGCTCCGACAATTTAAAAGGTCTCGACAAGGCTATGGAAGCTATATGCCCTAAGAGTATCAGGCAAATATGTATCGTCCACCAAGTACGTAATTCCCTCAAATATTTCGCCCATAAGGAACGCAGGAAAATGGCCGCTGACATCAAAGAAACTTACCGCGCTTCAAATCAAACCGCTGCTAAAGACGCCTTCAACGAATTCAAGGCCAAATGGCACACCAAATATGCGAAGGCCGTAGAATCCTGGGAGAAGAACTGGGACAACCTCACAGCCTTTTTAGAATATCCACAAGAAATCAGAAAATTAATCTATACCACCAATATCATCGAAAGCTTCAATGCGAGCCTTAGGAAGTATACCCGTAACAAAAAGGTCTTCCCAAACGATGATTCAGCCATAAAATCAATTTATCTGGCAGCCATGGCCATCAAGAAAAAATGGCACAAATTCAGGTTCAATTGGCCACAAATACAAAATCAGTTGTATATTCACTTTAAAAATAGAATCAATTAATAAAACCTTTGTTTTTAGTGCTATTTTTCAAAAACACAAAATTCTGGATAGACTCAAATATGGAACAGGGGAACCGGACAAATTAGAAGATTGGCAACTCTTCCATTTAAAGGATGATTTCAGGGAAAGTAATGATCTTACTTCTGAAAACAAATCAGCGGTGGGAGATGCGCGCACTATGCTTTTAGTTCAAAGAAGCATGGATAACTTGAATCCATATCCCAGAAACAAAACAAACAAATCAATGAACAAATGATAATATTGAAAACATGTTATTGCTTATTACTAGGCTCGGTTTATTTGTCCTTTATGTCAATAACAGAGGAAATAAGCAAAGACAGCGCATGGATAGGAGTCTATCCTTCAAATGTTGAAATCAAAACAATTAATCAATATCAATGATGAAGTGGATTTTTTTATTTTTAATGATAGGTCCAATGGGATTAAGTGCGCAATATTTTTTTGGGCAATCGGAACACCCAATGAACCGTAAAGCAGAAAACATAGATGTATTAAAATTCTGGGGCAATACCGATTCGATAAAGCTGCAATTATATGAGACCGCCTATGACCTATTGTCAAAGGAGAAAACCAGTAGCTACATTGACGTAGTAAATGATGAGCAATACCAGAAGTTATGCAACTCGATGCGTCTTTATCTTTTGGGTGGCCCGATGCTTGGCAATGTAAAAAAGGATGGTATTTCCATCTGGGTAAGAACAACGCAACCTTCCAAGGTACAAGTAAAAGCCTTTGATGGTAAAAGTGAAAGCCTCTCCAATCAAATCATGACCGAATTTGAAGGCGATCTTGCGGGTAGATTGAAACTTAATGGTCTATTGGCATCAACAACATACACTTACAAGATTATCATTAATGATACCATCGAGGTATCAAATGAACGTTATTTTTTCAGAACGCTCCCAGATCGAGAGGACCAAGAGCGGGCAAGGATAGTCTTCGGATCATGTCCCCACAGATGGGGGCTGGGTAATCAGCAGTTGTTCAATACCATCAGCCAACGGTCACCTACTGCTATGTTTTTGCTTGGTGATATCGCCGTTCAAGACCGAATGGATCATATTGGGATGCACAGGGCCGATTACCTGCTCAGGGATTTTCAGGAGGCATGGAGCGGTTTTGCTAGCAACGTACCTGTTTACGCAAGTTGGGACGACCATGATTATTTTGGCGATGACCTCGGAGGAATACCTGATGGGTATTCAAACCTTGACCGAATAAATGTTCGCAAAGTTTTCAGGAATTCTTGGGCAAACCCTTCCTATGGTTTGCAGCATGAGGGTGTTTTCTTTGCTACCGAAATCGGATCTGCTAAAATTGTGATGACGGATAATAGGTATTTCCGAAAAGAAATTGGTGATTCCTTTTTAGGGGATGCACAGTTCGGGTGGTTGAAGCAGCAAATTACCACATGCAATAGCCCGTTCCTAATCTTGTCCTGCGGTACCATGTGGAGTGATCAGGTATCCAACGGGAAAGATTCCTGGGGGATGTACGATCCCAAGCGCCGACAGGAGATTTTTGATTTAATTGAAAAAAACAAGGTCACAACGGTAATTTTCATATCCGGAGATCGTCATGGAGCAAGAGGTTTTACCATTGAAAGCGGTTCGGGTTTTGAATTTCATGAATTTCAGGTAGCCTCGTTAGGAGGTAGGGTGGGTCCACCGACAAGAAAACCTGAGTGGAGAAACCAATTATATGGAACGGCGGGGGTTTTTGCATTTGGGGAACTAACATTGGATGAAAAAAATAGAAATAAATATGCCACCTTCAGGTTGATCGACCAAGAAGGTGAAGTGCTCTTTAAGAAGAGACTCACTTCAAAAGACCTGAAACCATGAAGCAAGGACATATTAATCTTAGTGCTATCCCCTATTTCCATGAGTATATTGAAAGTGAGTGAGCTAAATCGTTTAAGTCCGGGGCAAGAACCCTTAAACCTATTTTTTGAAAATATAAAGAATATTATGCAGAAGCTTTTTGAAGTGACCGGAAAAACCGAATAAACATCTTTATTGACATTTATTTTTGAAGACGTACAATCACTAAACGATTTAAGTCCAATCCTATATACAACGTTGCAATAGAATATTGTACTAAAATCCTTCCTTTTTTATTATTTCAACATTTGATCTAAAGATATTCTAGCTTTTTAACATTGGTATCATAATAAAATCTATATCTTTACAACTGTGTAAAAAATACACACAAAAACAGAATTGCTTTTTAGCTCAAAAAGACAATAGCCTAAATCAATGAAAAATCCGAGGTACAATGACTTAACAGGTAAGGTCGTGGTAGTCACTGGCGGAGGTGGTATTTTATGTAGCACCATTCCTTAAGCTTTGCCAAACAGGGTTCTAAACTGGCCATATTGGATTTAAAGAAGGAGTCTGCGGAAGTAGTTGCGGAGCAAATCAATAAGGAAGGTGGAGAAGCAACTGCAGTCCAGGCAGACGTGCTTAGTAAAGGGAGTTTGCAATCAGCTTGGAAAGAAGTCACAGAAAGGTATGGGCAGATTTTTGGGAACACATGTCGGGATGATTGGCAGTGAAAAATACTTGGGTACCTGGTTTGGTGAAGGTGAAGTGAAAATGTATATAGATGGTGATACCACTAGCCCAACACTTCAGGGAACAGGTGCCGAGGACTATATTGGATCCGGATGGGGACAGGGGGTGTACTATGGCCAACGGTTTGGTTCATTGGTTTCCGATGATGACTTGGATCTATATTTCTTTTGCCGTTACCATACCGCGGATGCGGTTTATTTTCATAAAGACATTAAGGTTGCCTTACAGCAAATGGGCAATGCAAATAGAAAATTATTGCGGCAAATGAAGGCAGAGGGAACGGCGTTTTTGCCTGTGTGGCTTTTACAGACCCACGGTCAGCAAATAGGAAACGATGAGGGAAAACCAATGGGGCACATTCGCCTTTTGGATATGGAAAATGTGCCCGATGTGGACAGTGATGAGTTTCTCGAAGGTTTACTCACCAATTATTACAGAAGAGATGATGTATCGGCCACTAGTTATTTTTATGTGGACAGCCCCCAAAACAATTTATCGCCGTTACAGTCCTTTGAGGAGCGTGTACGCAATATGGAAACCAAGGTCTGGGATCGTTTGGAGGCAAGATTGGAAGGTGCGGAATTTCCGGAAGATTGTACGTAAACAAATTAAAAGTCACTGGTGAAGAAGCAATACAAGTTGGCCTACCCCTCTGAGGATGGTTTCATTTACTAAAGACAAAAAAGATGTCCATCAAAGAATTAAACATAAAATTCAAAACCAATATGAAAAACATTGCAATCATTTGTATGCTGGCCTTGGCATTAGGCGTAAATTCTCAAGAACGGCCCTTTGATGGCCTGAACAATAACCTATCAAACTTATATAGGACTTCAGATGCAAAGACGAGATCCATCAGCCCCGAAAATTTTACCGGGGAAAAAGGCAAGGGGGCTATGGCCAAACTTGGCGAAGGTGCTGCCTCAGAACAAGCAAGGGAACTGGGCCAGGGTTGGAAGGTGAGTCCTTTTATCAATATTCAACCGGGAGAAACATTTACCCTTGCCGAAATAGAGGGGCCCGGCAGTATTCAACATATTTGGATGACCCCATCAGGAAATTGGCGGTTTTACATCCTCCGTTTCTATTGGGACGATGAAAAGGAGCCCTCGGTAGAGGTGCCCGTTGGTGATTTTTTTGGAATGGGTTGGGGCGAATATGCCCATCTTAATTCCCTTGCCGTCAGTGTAAACCCCGGCAGGGCATTCAATTCGTACTGGCAAATGCCTTTTAGAAAAAAATGTAGGATTACCATGGAGAATATCGATGTCAAACCAACCCGATTGTACTATCAGATAGACTATGCACTTGCTGAGGTGCCAGAAGATGCGGCCTACTTTCACGCCCAGTTCAGAAGCCCAGATCCTGATAAGGACAAGGAAGCCTACACCATTGTTGATGGTATCAAGGGAAAAGGCCAATATGTGGGAACCTATATGGCTTGGCAAGTGAACAACAACGGTTGGTGGGGCGAAGGTGAGATCAAATTTTATATGGATGGCGATAAAAAATTCCCCACTATTGCCGGCACGGGAACAGAAGACTATTTCTGTGGTTCCTATAATTTTGACGTAAAAGGGGAATATACCGAATTCACCACCCCGTATGCAGGGCTCCATCAAGTGATTCGCCCTGATGGCACCTACAAAGCCAATACCCGTTTTGGATTGTACCGTTGGCACATTACCGATCCCGTTCGATTTGAAAAAGACCTTAAAATTACCATACAAGACCTAGGTTGGGGAAGCGGAAGACGTTATAGGAAGCAGGGAAGCAAAATATCATCTGTGGCCTATTGGTACCAAATGGAACCCCATAACCCATTTCCGAAATTGCCTTCCAAGGATGACTTGGAGGTAAGATAGATTTTATTGAAAAATAGGTAAAGTGAAGGATCTATCGGATGATGATTTCGTGGTCAGGTGAACAGTAAAAGAAATATGAAACCGACATGATTAAAAAACAATCTTTAAACACACAGGGTAATGATTATTTTAATCATCAACGGTTATATGCCAAGTCCTGGGCATTTGCCCAGAGCTAGGCCGAAGGGTGACCATTGAAAAACAATAAAAATAAACATATGCAATAAAAAGATATCTAAAAAAGACCGAACGAAGAACATTTTAAGATATATGGCATTTTTCATATTGGTAATACATTCATCCTGTGGTGAAAAGCAAAAAAATATGATGTAACCTTTGAAACGCTATTGGAAGAAATGGTGGATCGGGATGAACTCCCTAAAACGCCGATGTATGATTACGCCCTTGGTCAGGCAAGTAGTTGTGATCGTAATTCCAAATCTCCAAACGATGGTTGGTATGCAAACAAGGATGGGGATGGGATAATTCGTACTGAAGTGAACCCCGGTCGAAATGAGCAGGTGTTGATGGATGTGGAAGGAGCAGGAGCTATCGTACGGTTTTGGTCAACCAACCTCACATGGCGTTTTTCAAATGGCACATTACGATTTTATTTCGATGGATCGGATACGCCACAGATGCAAGGAAGGTTACGTGATATCTTGGGCGGCAATATGCTCGTAGGTGGAATCATTTCAACGAAAACAGGAGGATTCCAGGAAAACCACGACGGTAAAGGCTACATTTTAAGTGCTGTGAATCTATATCTGCCCATTCCTTATGTCAAGGGTCGTAAGGTGACCTATGATGGAACGGATTCTCCTTTCCATTTCATAATTAACCGCTAAGGTGGTTGCGCACAAACAACAGGGGTCGCCTACTGTAGATTTGCTTCTTAATGGGAAAGTGATTTCTGAAGATCTTGATCTGGAGGGAGAAGGTGAATTGGTTTTGAACCTTCCAAATATTTCCTTTGAGAAAGGGAAGAATACATTGTCCGTACAAGGAAAAGAAAATGGTAATAATAAAATCGCAATAGATTATTTTCAGATGGTGGATTAACAACATTATACTACCCTTAAATTATTGAAATACATATTAATAAATAATTGAAGAAGGTTGGTAATGTCATTTTGAGAGTAACGAGGCTGGAAAATTCGCCTCAAACCCCCATAAATCCATCTAGATTTTTGATGTTTAAAGATTTAAAGTTTTGATAAAAAGAGTTTTAACGGAATACCGATGTCTTTGGGAAATCTGAGCTTGCTTTCAAATGCCCAAACAAGATGTATCACGGTAGAAAACCCTGCTGGGGAACCTGGTAAAGGTGGCATGGCCATCAAGGGTTTTGCCGAAAGACGGTCAAGCGAGCTTGGTCAAGGTTGGAAAGTAAACCCAGCAATTACCATAGCTGCGGGAGATACAATAGTTATAGCGGATATCAAAGGAATGGGTAATATCCAAAGTATGTGTCTTTTTTTCTTTCACTGGGTTACATAAATATATCATTGCCAAAAAAAAAGAGACTGTCTTTTTAGACAGCCTCCATGACTGGTCATGACCCCCGTTAATTTCTATTTACACACTTTATGGGACAGTACTCCTTTCCAAAAGCCCATCCACCAGAATATTTATGGTAAATCTTTGTTATTGACCCTGACTTTAATGTCGTTCGCGGCTTTTTGTTTTTTTTTAACACCTTCTTCCGTGATTTTTGCCTCAAATAAATTTTAAAAATGCGACTAGCCCTTCTTATTCTGGCAATTGGAACCTCATTCGCTGTTCTTGCTCAACGTCCTAGCAACTTAAACGCAAATCCAATTAAAATAACGGGATCAATAGTTGACCGAGACACAGGACAACCTCTGGAATATGCCACCATAATCCTGCAGCGGGCAGGAAACTCTGAACAGATTACAGGTGGAATTACAGATGAAAATGGAAAGTTTGAGGTAGAGACCGCCCCAGGGACGTTCAATATTTCAGCAGAATACATTTCATACACCACTTATAAAAAAGAAAGACAGCTCTTACGTACAAGTACTGATTTAGGGGTTATCTCTTTATTCCCAGATGTAGAACAATTGGAAGAAGTTGATGTAATTGCAGAACGTACCACGGTCGAACTTCGCTTGGACAAAAAAATATACAATGTCGGTAAGGATTTGACGGTACAGGGGGCAACAGTCAGTGATGTATTGGATAATGTGCCCTCGGTTTCCGTTGATGTGGAAGGCAATGTACAATTGAGGGGAAATGGCGACGTACGAATCTTAATCAATGGAAAACCTTCTGCTATAACCGGTCTGAACAGTACGGAGGCCCTACGACAGTTGCCGGCTGAATCCATAGAAAAAGTTGAGGTGATTACCTCTCCATCGGCACGCTATGATGCAGAAGGCTCTGGAGGCATTATCAATATTATCCTTAGGAGAAGCAAGCTAAGGGGTTTGAATGGTGCATTGACTATTAATGGTGGCCACCCCTTATCAGCAGGTATTAATGGTAACTTAAATTACAGGACCGGTGATTTAAATTTCTTTACCAATACCGGATACAATTATCGAACTAGTCCTGGCAATAACTTAAATGACACCGATTTTTTTGATGCCAATGGCGAATTCACCAATGCACTCAGGGAAAAAAGTGAAAGGGAGCATATTCGAAAAGGACTTAATGCGAATTTTGGTGTTGAATGGTATCTCAACGAAACCTCTTCAATCACGCAATCCATTTTTATTCGAGATTCCAATAATGAGAGTGAAACGACCAATGACTTCTTCCAAAGGGATGCGGCTGGGAATACCAGTTCAGGGTTTCGGTTTGACCCTGAGACCGAATTAGATGAGACGTTTCAATACTCGTTCAACTATGACAAGCAGTTTAATGGTAGTTCCGATCACACTTTGACCTTTGCCTTTCAATATGAAGAAAGTAATGAAGTAGAAGAATCCTTAATTGTTCAAAATGGTTTTGATAGCGAAAGCGTAAGGACTGCTGAGGACCAAAGAAGGGTATTTTTTCAAACGGATTATGTGATGCCCTTGGGAAAAGCCGGAAGTTTTGAGTTAGGATATCGTGGTGACTTCAATAAACTCAATACGGATTATGATGTGGTCTTTATTCAACCTACAGAAACTGAATTGGGCATTACCAATCCAAGTAACGTCCTGGATTATAAGGAGACCATAAATGCGGTTTATACCCAGTATGGAAATAAATTCAACAAGTTTTCCTTTTTAGCTGGTTTACGTTACGAAGCCACGCGGTTGATTATTAACCAAATCGAGACTTCGGACTTTAATCGTAATAATTTTGATGGTCTTTTTCCCACCCTTAATCTGAACTATGAAATCACTGAAAAAGAAAGTTTTCAATTAGGATATAACCGAAGAATTCGTAGACCACGCTCTTTCTTTTTAAATCCATTTCCATCACGTTCGAGCCCCACAAATTTATTTCAAGGGAATCCCAATCTTGTTCCTAGTTTCTCCAATCAAATTGATTTGGGTTATTTAAAGCGATGGGAAAAGTTGACTTTTAATGGTTCCATCTATTTCCAAAGGGCCACGAATGTTATTTCCTTTATTACAGAGGATACTGGGGAAGATACTTTTTTTGATGGGGAACAGGTAAGTATTTTGCGCAGAACCCCTGTCAACCTTGCAAGAAATGACAGGTATGGATTTGATTTTACCGCCAGTTACCGCCCAACGAGAAAATGGAATTTGAATACCAACATCAATTTATTCAATTTAATTACCCGTGGCGACTTCAATGGTCAAAATTTTGATGCGGAAAACCTTAGTTGGTTTATTCGATTGAACAATAAAATTACACTTCCGGGAAGTTTGGACTGGCAAACTAGGATTTTTTATCGTGGGCCAACTGAAAACGCACAAACCCGTAACCAAGGTATCTTCTCATTGGACTTGGCATTTAGCAAGGACTTCTTTAAAGAAAAGGCCTCGTTGGCCCTTAGGGTTAGCGACGTATTTAATAGTAGGCGTGGGGTAAGTGAAACGGTAACTCCATTCTTCGTAAGTAATAGCGAATCTCAGTGGAGGGTAAGGAGATTTAATCTGGCATTTACCTATCGCTTTAACCAGAAAAAGAAACAAGAAGGAGATCGACAACGTTATGATGATGGCGGTGGAGAAGAATTTGGGACGTAAAAACAAAAAAGGAGCGGGAAGCCAGTCATGGTCGGAAGAAATTCCGGCCACTTTTAGTCACTATCCCGCTAAGTGTGTAAATTAAAAATAACATGGGTTGGACTTATTTACATGGCTCACCTATGATCTATGATACGCATGTGCCTTTACTTTTTATGGGGAAAGGCATTAAAAAAAAGGGAGGCCGCATCACGTACCGAAATACCCGATATTGCACCAACCTTGGCGGTGCTTTTGGGTACGGCCTTCACCAATGGCGCCACGGGCACTCCCATTGTTGAAGTTTTGGAGTGAAGACATACATGTTCTTGGAATCAGCTTGTGTTTTTTATTAGGTGGAAAAGTTACTATTCCGCCTGCCAAAGCACTTTTTTGCCAGTTTCAAAGTCTTTGGTAATCACAGCACGATCATATTCTTCTCCTAGTGCGGTATAGGCTACATAGGTGAGCTGGTTGTCTTTAATAGTGATAACCTGAAAGAATTGTGTTTCTTCGGCCGTTTTGTCGGGTTTGTAACCCTCGGCGGCATATGATTTTAGTTGTTCCCGATCCAAATCGTATTGTTTTGGCCCACTTACCGAGGTGACATAAACCGTTCCCACACCAGTAGCACTTGAGGCGTCAGCAGTTCGTGTAGGAACATGGCCCCGTGCATAGGTGTGATCATGTCCGTTGAGGACTAAATCAACATTGTATTTGTCCAAAATGGGTTTCCAATTTTCACGTGCAAATTGAAAATCTCGACCCTTGGCCGGTGAGAATATGGAGTGGTGGCACGTAAGAATGTTCCATTTTGCAGTAGAATTTTTAAGTTGGGTTTCAACATATTCTGTTTGCTCCTCTAACAAGTCATTTGAATTCAGTACAATTATTCGAACGTCTTGATAGTCTACCGTATAAACGGTCTCATGCAACTCTGGTGCCAGGTCGTTTTCAATGGGTAAAGTGAACTGGGGCCTCCACTGTATGGAAAGCCTTCTCCCTTCCTTTTCCTTAAGGCGCATGAATTCATGGTTTCCAACTACGGGAATGGCGGTCCACTGGCTATGAATAAAGCCACCAGCTTTGTACCATTCTGCCCATTGGGCATCGCGATGTGCATTGTTTATCAAATCTCCGGCATGAATCACAAAATCCGAATCAGGGGCTGTTTGATAGGCCATTCGAATTACTCGCGACCAATGCGCGAGCACACCGTTCTGTGCATCACCAAAATATACAAATTGGATTGGAGCGTAAACGGACTTTGCAGTTCGAAACTGAATCCATTCCGACCAATAGGTGTCACCATCGCCAACTCGGTAGGCATAAAGTGTATTTGGCTTCAATCCTTCAAAAACGGCACTGTGGTAATTGACTACCAATGAAGTATTTCTCTTGTACTGCCCAAGGTCAGATGCTTCGGTGACGGCATTCACGGAAATGGCACTATCTGCAAATCCAGAATTTACGGTAGCCTCGGCAATCTGGGCAACAGCGTTTGTAATACTTTTATCGGTTCGCCAGGTAACCGCTCTTTTAGTTGCCGGATCACCATTAAATGTTAGGATAACCCTATCAGGATCTTTGCTGGGAATCTCCCAATGATGCTGACCTTCATGGTCATGTTGATGTTGGGCCTTTACTGGTATCGCCAGCAACACTGCGGTTAGAAGTAAGGATGCTACTAAATACCTATATGTTTTCATAGGGCTTTCCATAAAGTGTTGATTTGAATAATGATTATCATCTGGTTAGATGTTGTCGCAAAGATTGTAAATAGTTGGCTAAGTTAACAACCAGTTGTTGACTTAACGTGGGTTCGACGTAAGAAATTTGGTTTTCAGTCAAGAAAAAAGCAGAATGTTCAGTAAATTAAAGTGTTGACTTTTAATTTATTAACTGAAATTTCTGCTCATGATTTCTTCACTTAAAATTACCGAAACATTCTATTCCATCGATGATTTCTGCAAGGAATTTGTCCCTTTGTTCGAAAAACAGCTCATCGGCAAGGGCAAAAAACGCAACCGCCCGTCCAAACTGTCCCTTTCCGAGGTGATGACGGTACAGGTCCTGTTCTACCTGAGCGGGTTCCGCAATTTCAAGACCTTTTTTCTCATGGTTGCGTCCGCAAAAACGGGGACACTTTCCCGATTTGGTTAGCTACAATCGAATGGTGGAGCTCTACTCGGATTCCAGGCTTCCCCTAGCGGCCTATCTGAAGAACTTCGCCCATGGCAACTGTTCGGGCATCAGCTTTATTGATTCCACGCCATTTCGGGTATGCCATAATAGGCGCCTCCATGTCCATAAGGTGTTTGATGGCCTTGCAAAGCGCGGCCAGTGTTCCATCTGGTTCTATCGTTTCAAGCTGCACTTGGTCACTTCCGATACGGGCGGGGTCATCGATTTTCTGCTCATGCTCGGCACCGTGGACGACCGGAGGCCACTGCGCCACAAGAACTTTACCAAAAGACTCTGGGTAAAACTATATGGCGATAAGGGATATATCTCCAAGGAACTCTTCGAGAACCTGTTCGCCAACGGCATCCATCTGGTAATCAAACTGAGGAAGAACATGAAATCCAAGGCCCTGACACCGATGATGGATGCCATTTTGCTCAGGAAAAGGGCTATAGCCGAGACCATCATCGACCAACTGAAGAACATCTTCCAGATAGAGCACTCCCGACACAGGAGCCCAAAGAATTTTTTGGCAAACCTTTTCTCGGCACTCATGGCCTACAACTTCACCGAAAGAAAACCGTCCCTGAAAAGAAACTTTGTGGACACCAAACAGTTATGTTTGACCCTGTAGTTACGTCGAACACACCTTAAGTTTAACCCTCGGATAGTTCAAATCCCTGCAGTTCATTTACACCGATTACTTTAATCCGGCGCGGGTGGTTCAATTACACCGGCTCATCCACCGTATCCGATAAAAGCGACGGGGTGGTGACCAGAAACGTGACCAAGGAAGAATGGAACAAGGAACGGAAAAAGCACGGATGGAGCTGGGGCGAAATCAGCAATGGGGCCTATACCCAGGTAAACTTTGACAAGGTCGGGGATTATGTTGAATTTAGATTAACGGAACAGTTTGAAAAATCTAAATTGTATCTGGGCGCTACCATAGATGGCGACAGTGGGTGGTTCGATATCTATGTTAATGGCGAACGTAAAGCGACCTACGATTTCTTTTCAGGAACCATAGGGATTACATCGCCTGCGGTAAATCTGGGCGAGTGCGAACCGGTGGACAATGCCTTTGCGATCAAATTGGTCGCAAAGGCCCAGGAAGGGCTCCCGGCCAAACGTAAAACGACCTTGGGATTGGACTATTTTAGGGTAGAGAATAATTTTCTAAGGTGCGAATGAAAACAATTGTCCCCCGACGGTATCTTTGCCAAGCCCTGTGTCCAAAAACTCCCTTTATAGGTCTAAAACTTACCCTTAACCGTAAAAAGGCAAACAGTAAAAATCATGAATTTTCGCTTCAATCCAAAAAGTTTAAATGAGTTCACAGCAAAAAAAGTACCGCTCAAAGGATATTTTGTGGTAGTTCAAAATTACAGGTTCGGATATATTTGGCAAGTGCTTTAAACAACGTTCCATGGCAGTTTATAATTGAAAACAGTCTTCTACGTCACTTCAATATGATTTCTAGTGTAATATCACAGCGTAATGAAATATTTTGCGACCCTGTTGGGCCTTCTTTTTATCGTGGGCTGCCAACAACCCCAAACCAATGAAAATGACTTTTCAATAAACGATATTGAAAAGGTATATAAGGCTGCTCCAAAAGGAGTGGAGACCGGATGGATCAGCTCAGAGAACAAAAAGGGTGAAAAAGGCAAGGAAGGTGGCAAGACCTATCTGCACATTTTGGACGACCCAAAAACGAAATTGTTGGACGTTCCCGTTACGGGCAACATCTCCAAAGTAACGCTTTTTGATGGAGGAAAAGAAGTGCCCTTTACCCTTAACGGGCATTTGAAAATAGAAATTTCAGGGATGGCATTGGACGACATAGACACCATACTGATTATAGAAAAGGAAGGGGAACTTGAACCAAGTACGACTGTAATTTATCCATGCTGATATGAAGCTCAAAACGGACCATCTTTTTTTGCTGTGCACCCTATTGTTTTTTTATGCAGCACAACTATCGGCGCAGCAGTTATCGGAATATGGAACCAAGGAAGGCAGCAGACAGATTCACTTGGATTTCCATACTTCAGCGGCTCTGAAGGACATTGGGGCCAAATTTGACAAGAAACAGTTTCAGGAAGCCCTAAAAGCTGGGCACGTAAACTCCATCAATATTTTTGCCAAGGGGCACCATGGATGGTCGTACTATCCTACCAAGGTGGGTCAGCAACATCCCAATTTAGATTTTGACCTCTTAAAGGCCCAAATTGAGGCCTGTCACGAAATCGGGGTGCGTGTACAGGCCTACTATACCATTGGCTGGTCGGTAAAAGATGCCGAAGACCATCCCGATTGGGTGTTTCTCAACAAAGAGGGCAAGGACAACTATTCGGATCAAAAGGCCAAGGCCAACCCTACGGATCCCATGCCTTGGGGATGGCCCGTACTATTTCCGGAAGGGCCTTATCCGGACCACATCCTAGAACAGACCGAAGAACTTGTAAAAAACTACGATCTAGATGGGATATGGTACGACATCATCCCGTTGGGCAGCCCCAATTACAATGCTTGGGGCAAAAAGGACATGAAGGCCAATGGCATTGATTGGCAGGACGATGCCGCCGCTAATGCCCATCATGTAACAAAGACCAAAAAGTTTTTGAAGGAAACGCTGGAAACCATCCTGAAACACCGTTCTAAGGCCTCGGCCTTTTGCAATTGGACCACGCATTTGGATTTCGACAACTCCTTTAAGAATGAGCTTTACGAGTACAATGCCAAAGCGAATCTAGAGGATCTGCCCACCGCTTGGGATGGTTATGACATTTTTCCCTACAGGGCCAAATACTTTGCCAATATGGGCATGCCCATTGTAGCCATGAGCGGCAAGTTCCACAGGGCCCGGGGCGAGTTCGGAGGTTTTAAGCACAAGGATGCCATTTGGTACGAAGCGGCCGCCATGGTGGCCTTTGGGGCCGGTGCCAATTTTGGTGACCAACTACACCCCTCAGGGGAAATGGAAATGGCCACGTACAAAAACATTGGCCACGCTTTTGATTATGTGGAGAAGATTGAGGAACATGGGGTGGGTGCAGCGCACGAAGCCGTGGTGGGCCCCTGGTTTACCAACCAACAGTCCCGCGACGAAGGTGCGGCCAGGATGCTGTTGGAAAATCAGGTCAATTTTGTGGTGGCCAACAACCTTGCGGATTGGACCAAGCTACAGCTTATTGTTATTTCCAGTCAAGTGGAGCTTTTTTCCCAAGAGATTGTGCGCATCAAAGAACTCCAGGCCAATGGAGGAAAACTATTGGTCATGGGCAAAGGAGCGTTCAATGGGGATAACAAGAGCTTTCAATTGGACCTTGGGGTAATGTATGTTGGGGAAGCCCTATTTGACAATGATTATTTATACGTGGAAAATCCCCGATCAAACGATCTAGTGGCCTCGCCCTTTCTGAACTACACGCCCGGTATCCGGGTTAAGGCCACTAATGGGGCAAAATGGATTGCCACCATTCGCGAACCCTATTTTAGCCGTACCTGGGAACACTTTACCTCCCATGCCAATACGCCCTGCCAATTGCAGGACGCCTCTTATCCCGGGGTCGTGAAAACGGGCAATGTGGTCTATATAGCGCATGAATTGGACCGGATGTATTTTGAACACGGGGCCCGCGTACACCGTGAACTTTTTATGGAGGCGTTCAATAGTTTGGATATTGATCCCTTGGTAGCGGTGGAGCTTCCCAGTCTGGGGCGCATGAACCTATTGCATCAACCGGAACATAAACGCGATGTACTTCACCTGCTTTATGCCGCCCCCATACAACGGGGCAGCGTTAGGGTAATAGAAGATCTAGTACCGATTTACAATACACCAATAACATTTAACTTGGATAAGACAATCAAAAAGATATATACCATGCCCCAGGGTAAAGAACTGGAATACACCCTTGATTCGGGCAAAGTAAAATTAAAAGTACCTCAATTTACAGGGCATACCGCGGTGGTTTTGGAGTACGAACAGTCTTTTTTAAATGGCGCGGTCTAAGAATATTTGAACCATAAATAACTTGTAATTCTTTATTAGAAGCAATCGAAAGAAAGGAACATTCCATTTTATGAAAACCAAAACAAAACCAAAAGTTGTAGACCCCAAATTACTGCTGCCCTTTATTGCAGTGACCTCCCTATTTTTCCTTTGGGGCTTTCCCAATGACTTGACCAACCCTATGGTAGAGGTGTTCAAGAATGTTTTGGACATTTCAAACGTCAAGGCCTCTTATGTGCAATTGGCCTTTTATGGGGGATATGGCACTATGGCTATACCCGCAGCTTTGTATATTAGGAAATACAGTTATAAGTCGGGTATTATCTTAGGTTTGTTTCTCTTTGCTACAGGTTCCCTATTGATGTTTCCTTCAGCAAAATTGGTTAACTACGACCTGTTTTTGGTTTCGCTTTATGTGCTTACCTTTGGGCTGGCCTTTTTGGAGACCACGGCCAATCCCATGGTGTTGGAATTGGGTGATCCCAGTACCGCCACACAAAGACTCAACTTTTCGCAAGCTTTTAACCCAATGGGGGCGTTGGCTGGGCAACTGGTGGCTCGTTTGTTCGTGGTAGATCGCTTGGAAACCAAGATCGGAGCTGACTCATCTGCCGTTACGGCAAGTCTTTCCCCGGAACAAAAACAACAGATCATTGAACATGATATGGGCGTGATCAGCACCCCCTATATTATTCTAGGCTTTGTGGTCCTGGCCATTTTAGTGGTCTTTATCTTCATGAAGATTGATAACACCCGACCTAAAGAGAAGGCCTTGAACCTCAAGGAAACCATCAAAAAACTGTTCTCCAATAAAAACTATTATGAAGGGGTACTGGCGCAGTTTTTTTATGTGGCCTGCCAAATCATGGTATGGACCTTTATCTATCAGTATGTGACCAACCTCAACGAATCGCGTTCGGCGGACAATCAACTCAATGCAGTGGTCTATGTAGCGGCCTCCACCATTTTGTTCTTGACCGCAAGATGGATCTGTACCTTCCTCATCCGATATATCAATTCGGCCAAGCTTATGCTGCTCTTTGCCTTTCTGGGTATTGGCTTTGCTGCAGGGGCCATTTTGATCAACGGTATGGTCGGGCTTTATTGTCTTGTAGGCGTATCCTTTGCCATGTCCCTTATGTTCCCTACCATCTATGGTATTGCCCTAAAAGATATGGGCGACGAGGCTAAACTAGGTTCTGCGGGATTAATTTTAGCTATTGTTGGGGGGGCTTTGATGCCTCCGATACAAGGCAGCATCATCGATTTGGGAGGTACCGGTCTTAGCGACCTGCAACTATTGGGCTTTATACCAGAGGTCAATTTTTCCTTTATCCTACCACTGATTTGTTTGGTCATGGTGGCCGTTTATGCCTTTAGATCGATAAACCGTGAAAAAAAACAACTACAATCTATTTAAAAACGCAATTAAAATATGTCAGCAATAAAATTAAGTACTGTAGAGACCGAAAAGAGCAGTTTGCCCGTTATCGGGGTTTTTGCCACCTGTGACCCAAGAATAGACGCTGATGCCCGAACCCGGGCGGCCAATATTGTAAAAATGGCCGCTGACCAGATTTCGGGCCAGGTCCATACCCCTTCCAAACAGGATGTTCCCGTGGTCTATTCCAATCTTTTGGTAGATGGAGAAAAACAGGCCGATGCCGTTGCTGCACAGTTTAAATCGGCAGGGGTGAACATTATTGTTTGCGTTCCCGATACCTGGGCCTTTCCGCAATTGACCGTAATGTCCTTATTGGCCCATTTTCCGTCCGATACACCCTTTAACTTTACCACGGGCAACAGTGGCCCACGCCCCGGAGTGGTCTTTACCCATGCCACCAACGGCGCCTTGGCACAATCTGGCAGATTGGCCCACATTAACGTAGGTAACTGGGCCGATACCGGACTAGATCCCGTGATGTCGCCGGAAACCAGGGCCAACCTCATCGATTGGTGCTACGCAGCAGTGACCATGCAGGGTTTAAGAGGAAAGAGGATAGTGGTCTTTGGGCACGATTCCATGGGGATGGAAACTGCCCTGCCCCATGTTGCCGCCACCCGAAACCAGTTTGGGTTGGAGGTTACCCGCTTGGACATGAAATTGTTGGCAGATCTATTGCAAAAGGAATCCTACGATAAGGAAGAGCTGAAACGCTTACGTACTTGGTTGGAAGCAGGTTCCGCCGGCATTGAACTGCCTGAGGATACCGATAGCGGCAATCTGGACAAAAGTTTGGCCCTTTACCTTATTGTCAGGGATTTGATGCAGGACTTGAATGCCGTTGGCGGCGGTTTTATGAGCCAGTTGGAATGGGGATCCGATGCTAGGGGCATACCCCTGCCCGTAGCGGATATCATGGAATCGCTCTTCAATTCCACTTTTGACCACAATGGCCCCAAAGAGGTGATTCCCTATGCCACCGAGGCCGATGTACAGGCCCTGCTCACCCAATTGTTCATGACCTGGCTCTCCGGGGGGAACCCTCCGCTGTTCATGGACTTTAGAAAAGTTTGGGAACCCGATGAAATTGCCACCTTTGCCAAAGACAACGGCATTGCCCTCAACGGCGACACCGAATGGGAACAACGCGGGTTTGTAGATGGCGTAAACTCTGGTTCGGCTTCTTTTGATTGGGCCGCCCTTCCGGGAACCGACCCCAAGGATGTCCTCTCCAAAATAACCTTCCCCAAGGCAGTGGATTATTTCTCCTATTTGGGCAATTCCACCCATTTTATCTCTCCCGAAGGCATAGAGGGCATTGCGGCACGTTTGGCCTACAGTTCCCTTTCGGGCATGTTCTCCCTGGTCTGGGATGAAGCCAAAACGGTACTGCCGCAATCAGAATTGGCACAGGCCGTTTGTGAAACTGCCAACCCAACCTGGCCCCACACTTTTGTGGTACCTAAATATGCCAGTATGAACGAGTACAAGCATTATGCACCGGCCAACCACTTTCACATGACCTGGAACCTGCAACGTGCCCGTTTGCAGTTTTGGATGGATATGGCCAATGTACTTTCGGTAACCCCATGGGCCGCCAAACCCGAGTTTGAAGAAGGGGTGGATCGGCCTTTGCCCCTATTGTACATCATCAATGGCGGGGAGGATCAAGCCAAATTGATGCAAAAAAAGTAAACGTTATGGAGTTTTCATTAGGACTCGATTTTGGGACCAGTGCGGCTAGGGCGGTACTTTTAAATGTGCATACTGGCGAAATGGTGGCCAGTGGGTCGTCTACCTATGAAGGTGGGGACAATGGCATTTTTACAGATGCGCAACAACCCTTATTGGCACGGCAGTCACCTATGGCTTATATGAGCGCCCTGGAACGGGCCACCAAAATGGCAGTGGCCCAAATGGAAGGTAGAGGATTGGACGTCAAAAGCATTATCGGCATCGGTGTAGATGCGACAGGCTCCACGCCCATTCCCGTGAAACAGGATATGCGACCCTTGGAAACCTTGCCGGAATTTAAGGACAACCTAAATGCCTATGCTTGGCTTTGGAAGGATCATACGGCCGTAAACGAGGCGTTGGCCATTACCCAAAAAGCCTCGGAAATTAGGCCCGAATATCTTAGGAAGTGTGGGGGCAGTTATTCCTCGGAATGGTTTTGGTCCAAAATTTGGCATTGCCTAAAAGTGGATCCAACGGTATTTGACGCCGCGGACAGTTGGTTGGAACAATCCGACTTTATTCCGGCCACCTTGGCGGGCATCACCAATGTGTCCCTGGTAAAACGAAATGTGTGTGCCGCAGGGCATAAGGCCATGTATGCCGATGTCTGGGGCGGATTGCCGGATAAGGAATTTCTAAGTGCATTGGATCCCAAATTGGCCGATCTTAGGGATAGGCTGTACCATAAGGCGTATGTCTTTGAGGAAATCATGGGAACATTGTCCGCCGACTGGGCAGAACGGCTTGGTATCCCCGAAGGCACGCCTATTGCGGTAGGTGCCCTTGATGCCCATGTCGGGGCCATTGGGGCAGGAGTAGGTCAAGGAAAATTTGTAAAGATTATTGGAACCTCTACCTGCGACATCATGGCCTTTCCCTTGGAACAGGCCCCTGATGATTTTGACGGAGTGGCCGGTATTGTGGAGGGGTCCGTATTGCCGGGCCATATTGGCATAGAAGCTGGGCAGGCCGCTGTGGGTGATCTCTTGAATTGGTGGGTACAACAGGTACTGGGAAAGGATGCCGGTTATCACGCCATTTTGACCGAAAAAGCCTCGCAACTAAAGGCGGGCGAAAGCGGGCTCCTGGCCTTGGACTGGAACAATGGCAACCGAAACATCCTCGGCGACCAACGACTTAGCGGATTGCTACTTGGACAGACCTTGGCCACCAAAGACTATGAAATTTATCGTGCCCTGATCGAGGCCACGGCCTTTGGAGCATTAAAAATCATTAAACTGGTGCAAGCCCAAGGGGTGCAGGTCAAGGAGGTGATTGCCACTGGGGGCATTGGGCATAAGAATGAGCTTTTTATGCAACTCTATGCCGATATCTTGGGCTGTAGGGTAAAGTTGGTGGAAAATCCAGAAACCGTAGCGATAGGTGCGGGGATAATGGCAGCCGTTGCGGTGAAGAAAAAGACGGAAGGCCATGCCAATGTAAATGAAATGGTCGAAAGCCTATCCGTGGCTTGCGATAGGGTCTATGCTCCAAATGATAAGGCACATGTGGTTTATCAAAAGCTATTTCAGTTATATACCGAACTTCATGACGGTTTTGGGAAAGACAAGGAAGTTCGGGTCTATCACCTAATGAAAGAACTGATTGCCATACGGGAAAACACTTTGAATTGAAAGGTATGGCAAGACATATCATCAATACATTTGCTTTTACCATACTGTGTAACTTTTTGACACTCTCTTGCCAAAAAAAACAAGGCAAAACAGAAGGCATTAGGTGCCGATGCCACAATTGATCTGAGTGAACATGTAGCACTGGTAGCCATGCATTCCATCCTTAAAGATTCCGATTATTACGTTTGGGGCGCTTCAATGGCCAAGGAAAATAAGGGAAGGTATTGCCTTTATTATTCCCGATGGCCCAAATCAGAAGGGTTCAGGGGTTGGTTGGGCCATTCGGAAGTTGCCTATGCCACGGCCGATACGCCTGGGGGCCCTACCAACACGAGAAAATAATTTTGAGGGGTTTTGGGCCAGGCCATTGGAACGAACAATCGGCCCAGAATCCTCACATTAAAGGATTTGGGGGCACCTATTATCTCTATTTTGTTTCCCATGTAAACGATGACTTTGGAAAGGAAAATGAAATGGAGAACCATCGTTGGGGGCAACGTATTGGCGTAGCCGTTGCCCAAGATCCGGCCGGACCATGGAAGGTTGGCGAAGCTCCACTTATCGATTACCGGAAAGTAAAAGGAGCAGAAGGGTATATGGTGAATCACAGTGTGTGCCAAAGACTGGATGGTTCCTATCTTATGATCTTTAAGACCCGGTCCAATGCACCTGGATTCAGAGACCGGATGATACAATGTATGGCGACTGCCAAAAACCCCGATGGCCCATTTATCATTTCAGAACATCCCATTCTCACGGATAAAGAAGCGGAAGATTCCTTTCTATGGTTTCAGGAAGGGATGTACTATGCCATTCTTGACGATCAAAGAGAGCTTTATACCGGAGACGATGGTTTGGCATTGTTCACTTCAAAAGATGGTGAAAACTGGGAACCTGCGCAAAACCCGAACGTTATGGAACCCATTTTACATTGGGAAATGGTACATCAAGTGCACTCAGATATTTGGAAAGGCCCCAAGTTTGGTTTGATGAAATGGGCAATCCCATCATGTTGTTCTGTGCCGCACAATTGAAGGAGGAAAATGATAGTATTCAATTGCCCTTTAATGTACATATCCCAATTGTTATGAAGTAATATGGTGATAGGTTAAAGTGAAAAGTTGAGGTTTCACAAAAAAGAGATTTCAATTTTTTGGATTGAAGTGTCCCCTACGGTTCCGATAACTATCGGTATTTCGGGAGTTATTGCGATGATGGTTTTGCACCTAAACGAAAGACCACCTCGCCAAGACAGATAGTTTTTTTGAATTGCACCTGCCTTGCTGGAAGAAAGGCAGTTAGCCTTTTCAAGGAATGATAAAAGGGCAAAAAAGGACTGGGAACCATTATAAAGCCCATGGCAAGGCCATTGAACGTTGCCCCGGCATATCGTTAGATTCTCAAATGGAAAAATGGCGATGCGCCGCGCGTACTGTGTATATTAAATGGGTCATGTTTTGGTATCAGAAATGAAAGTGCTGTCGAAAGGGCAATTCAAAACAAGGGATAAGGCAAAAAAGATACAGGAAAAGGTCAATTAATGAACAGAACCGAGTTTGGATTTGCCCTACTTTTCATCATTCGATTAGGTCAACTTTGATAACAAAGGGTCTGTTGTCTTGGTTCTAGCCTGACACTTTTTATAATTTACCACTCAAATCAACTATAGGATTATAATAAAAATATGCTAATACACTCAAAAAGAATCGGTTGTATGTTGAGCATGGTACTGGCTATCATGGCATGTCAGCCCAAAACAAAGAATCCAGGTCAAAAAGAACATACCATGGAACATCAAGAACCCAAAAAAACCGCCTACGAAAGCGATGTTGCCTTTATGCGCGAACACACCAAAATCATTGAATTGACCAATAAGGAAAATAGTGGCAGCATTGCCCTCTCTTCTGCCCTTCAGGGCCGGGTAATGACCAGCACTGCCGGAGATGTGGGTACCAGCTATGGGTGGATCAATCGAAGTCTTTTTGAATCGGGTGAAACGTCGCCCCACATCAATGTCTACGGAGGTGAAGAACGTTTTTGGTTGGGTCCCGAAGGCGGGCAATACTCCATCTTCTTTGAAAAGGGGAAAGAATTTACATTGGAGCATTGGTTTACCCCCAAACTAATTGATTTGGAGATTTATGAAGCCAAAAGAAAATCGGACCAAGAGGTGGTTTTTTCCAAGAAAGCTTCGTTGACCAACTATTCGGGCTTCACCTTTGATTTGGGAATTGAACGTAGCGTTAAAATACTGTCCGATACTGAAATCATCCAAGAATTGGGGTTGTCTGCCATCCAGGGTGTCCATGCCGTAGGTTATACCACTACCAATGTCCTGACCAATACGGGTGATGTCACTTGGAACAAAGAAAATGGCCTATTGTCCATCTGGTTGTTGGGCATGTTCGCTCCATCGCCCACTACTACGGTCATGATTCCCTACCGCACCGATGAAGAAGGTGGGTCGGGGAAAGTGGTCAACATTTATGAATCC
>JANQKR010000048.1 GCA_028281025.1 Croceivirga sp. | reverse complement strand
TGGTTAATGGTTAATGGTTAATGGTTAATGGTTAATGGTTAATGGTTAATGGTTAATGGTTAATGGTTAATGGTTAATGGTTAATGGTTAATGGAAAGTAGGAAACTTTTAACTCATAACTCTTAACTCTTAACTTTTTATAGGATTTTCCAGAATAACTGCAATGTCTTTACAACTTCTATCTGCATCCAATCAAACCCTACCTTTTAGGGCATTGAACACCCAGGCTATTGCAAAAAAACCAATTCCAACAGCGCCAAAACCGTATCCGGCTACTTCATCATATTTAAAAGCCCCAAGGGCAATCATTCCCAATCCCACTACAATCATGATGATTGTAGCATAAGCCAGTACAGTATTTTTATTCATTCCCATTCGTACAAATTAAGTGTAAACTCAAATATCGGAAAAAATGCAAGAACCATCCTTACGGCAATCTCAATTGGCATTGTATCTTTAACAAATAAAGCATAAAACCCATAAAATGGATTTAAACTTCAATAAAAATGAAGATCATAATAAATTAATGCTTGCACAACTCCGGAGAAAATTGTCCGACCTAAAGCTCGGAGGGGGTAAAAAACGAATTGAAAAGCACCATGCCAAAGGAAAAATGACCGCCAGGGAGCGTATTGCCTATCTACTGGACTCGGATGAAGCGGCCATTGAAATCGGTGCCTTTGCCGGGGAAGCCATGTATGAGGAACATGGGGGTTGCCCTTCCGGAGGGGTCGTGGTCAAAATTGGCCATATTCAAGGAAAGCAATGTATTGTTGTGGCCAATGATGCTACCGTTAAGGCTGGTGCTTGGTTCCCCATAACAGGGAAAAAGAACCTTAGGGCACAGGAAATAGCCATAGAGAATCGACTTCCCATTATTTATCTCGTGGACAGTGCAGGGGTCTATCTCCCCATGCAGGATGAAATTTTTCCGGACAAGGAACATTTTGGGCGCATATTCCGGAACAATGCCGTAATGAGCAGTATGGGAATCACGCAAATTTCGGCAGTCATGGGAAGTTGTGTCGCTGGGGGTGCCTATTTGCCCATTATGAGTGATGAGGCCCTGATCGTGGATAAGACAGGAAGTATTTTCCTGGCGGGAAGTTACCTGGTGAAAGCTGCCATTGGCGAAAGTATTGACAATGAAACCTTGGGAGGGGCCACAACACACTGTGAGATTAGTGGCGTTACCGATTATAAGGCCAAAGATGATAAAGATGCCCTGGATACCATCAAAAACATTGTAGGTAAAATAGGGACTTTTGAGAAAGCAGGCTACAATCGTATCGAACCCAAGGCACCAACCGAAAATCAGGAGGAAATCTTTGGTATTCTACCCAAATCCAGAGCTGATCAATATGATATGCTGGAGATCATCAAAAGACTGGTGGATAATTCCAAATTTGAGCAGTACAAGGAAGATTACGGAAAAACACTTTTGACAGGATATGCACGAATTGATGGCTGGGCCGTAGGCATTGTGGCCAACCAACGTAAAGTTGTAAAAAGTGGAAAAGGCGAAATGCAATTTGGAGGGGTCATCTATTCCGATTCCGCGGACAAAGCCACTAGATTTATAGCCAATTGCAATCAGAAGAAAATCCCTTTGGTGTTTTTGCAGGATGTTACTGGTTTTATGGTAGGCAGTAAAAGCGAACATGGGGGAATCATTAAGGATGGTGCCAAAATGGTGAACGCCGTTAGCAATTCAGTCGTCCCCAAATTCACCATAGTTATCGGAAACAGTTACGGTGCCGGTAATTATGCCATGTGCGGTAAAGCTTATGACCCCAGGTTAATTGTAGCCTGGCCCAGTGCGGAGCTGGCCGTAATGAGCGGTAACTCAGCAGCCAAAGTGTTGCTACAGATTGAAAAAGCCGCTTTGGAGAAAAAGGGCGAGGCTTTTGATACCGAAAAGGAAAAGGCCCTTTTTGAAAAAATAAAAACCCGGTACGATAATCAGGTATCCCCCTATTACGCCGCTGCACGTTTGTGGACCGACGCCATTATCGACCCTATGGCCACTAGAAGGTGGATCTCCATGGGTATTGAAGCGGCCAATCATGCTCCCATTGAAAAGCAGTTTAATCTAGGGGTATTGCAAGTATAATCGGATCACCTTGCACTCTTCATGATAATATTCGCGGTGGGTTTGTCACCTACCTTTAGTACCATGACCTGATATCCTTCCTTACGGAAAAATATTTCATCATTTGTATTGGCCGCTATGGTATAGCGTCCTTTGTCATCGGTAACTACGGTCTCTTTGGTTCGTTTATTGGTTACTTCCACACCTTGTACCATACGACCTCCCATTAAAGTAAAGCCTGAAATGGTTCGAATTTTTTTCCTTTTGCGTAACTCCCTTTTTTCAAAACGCTGTGCAACTTTTTCCGGAACCATCAGGGAAGTTTCCAGATAATAGGCCATGTTTTGGTCCGTAATCCGTTCCCATTTCCCCTGACTTGCATATTTTCTATAGGAACCATACTTGTCCGGTGCTCCGGCCAATATCAATCCCAATTCCTCATCCCCGTATACCGTCAATAGTTCCAGTGATATCATAAAATCATTCTTGACATAAATATCATACGGCCTTAGGTCTACCCAGACTATCTTATTCGTTTTTTTTACGGTGACCAAAATATTCTCCCCGGATTTGTTCAAATTGGTCTTGGGCCTGCCCATTATTCCATCATCCTTATAAATATTGACACGGAGCAACAGGCTGTCCGAAGGGTTGTGGAATACTTCGAACTGAAAGCGTTCCAATCTACGAAGCCCACTTTTCGCAATTATACGGGTAGCCAACTCACCTCCCAGGGCAATCTGGTCTTTCCAATAGCCAAAAATACGCTGACCGGAGTTTTTATAACCAATAGTATTTTGGATAAACCGTTCGCCCTTGTTGGATACCACTACCTCATCCAATTCCACCCTGGTAGGGGTCATTTTAAAAACCGGATATTCATTGTAAACCAATGGCATTTCGGCCACAGGTATGTTCAAAGAACCGTAACCCAGGGCCGAAAAGAGTATAATTTCCTCGGATTCCACCTTATTTTTTTGAAAGTAGAGATGAAAAAGACCTTCTTCATCACTTACTGTTCCGATACCTTTTTCAACAATACCAATATTTACATAAGGAATGGCCTCCCCTGTTTTTGAATCCACAACCTTCCCTTTATAGTCTTTTTGCGCGGCACCAAACCTAAAGACAAATAACAGGATGAACGTGGCCAATAAACGGGCCTTAAAACTACGGTGTCCCAATACTTCCAACTGTCCTTACATTAAAAAGTTCTTGGTTCGTGTCCTTTACGTTCAATTTAAACACCCGTACTTCCTTCCGCTGTTCTTTGGAACCATAGTTGTGGTAAACCGTTGCCTTTAAATAGGTAGGGGTCAGACTCTTATTACCGTGGTATTTTATATTCGCCCTCCATATTCCCGGAATTGAACCATCTATAAGATATTCCGAGCAAGCATATCCCAGTTCTTTTTCCCGCAAAATGATTTCAGGATTTTCTTCAAGACTATGTTTCCAGGTGTAATATTGACCTTCCGGGTTTACAAATTGCAAATCAAATTCTGCTTCGCTATCGTTCCATTCGAATACCAAACGAGTTCCTTTATATTCTTCCCCATCCATGCTAACCCGCTTACTTTTCACGACCCTATCATCCACCTCCAAAGCCAGCAGGTTATTAAACTCCCTTTTAATTAGTGTTGAAAAGGTACTTGTATCGGTTTCCATAAATCCTTCGTCCAACAAATAAAAATAGCGCGCATAGACCTTTGCCGCCATAGCGGTTTTCCCCAAATTTCTATTACTATTGGCAAGTTCCAAGTAAGATTGCGCATAATGGGGCCTTAAAATAAATGCATCCTTGGTCACCTGATGCGAAAGCCCATACCTTTCCTGTGATTCATAGATGTAGGCCAATGCTTTCAATATTACGGGATTCCCGGCAAAGGAATCCATGGCACCTTCCACTATGGCATCGGCAAACTGTCCCGCATTCCATTTTTCATAAAAATGTGTATACGCATCCAAAATAAAGTAGGGGTTGCCGGCATATTTGTCCAAATTGGATTCAAAGATCGCCTGGGCTTCTTCAAATGTTTTTGAACTTTCCAATTCCTTCAAATACACGGGTGCATTCTTTAAAGCTACTGAATTCGATACTGCAGGTTCTCGTAAAAAATTATTCCTCAACCTAGCGGTATCCCAAGGCCTACCATTTTTATCCTTGGGTATGACCGTTCCCGTTTGTGTATTGATAACGATTACACCTCCCCTGGCCATTGTTCCGTATCTAACCGTTCCCGCAGAGGAGGACAAAACACCTATCCGTTTTATATTTTGAACATCTATAAAATCAGGAAAATCGGTAAACAATTGTCCATCAATATCAAAGATGGCCCTTCCACCCCTTAGCAAAACCGATCGCCCGGCATTGGCCCCGAAGGCTGCCCCAAATCCCACTGTTGATGCATTGGAAGTTCCAATAGTTCCCGAACCAATGCCAAGACCATTCAATACCCTAATACCGGCAAATCTATTTTGTAGCACCAAGGCCAAATTATATTCCCCTGGTAAAATGTCGTTTCCATCCATTATTCGGACGGAATAGGACACTTTCGTTTTATCCAGATATCCAAAAACGGTCTTAATAATGTTTGGGTTAGTGGCATACTGTATTTCCAGTTCTTTCTGGCTGTTGTTCCTATTTTTGGTAACCGTAACATTTTTGAGTTTTACCACCTTGGGGAACATTTCCACATTTAATGTTTTTGTCACGTCTTCCACCCGTATTTGGACAGGTTCCATACCAGGGTAATTGTAGAACAATGCATCACCGGGCGATGCCAAAATCCTATATTTTCCATCTTCGTCCGTATTGGTGGAAACCCCACTGTTAACGATTTGCACATTGGCATTTGGGAGAAGATTCTCCCCATCCGTAATGGTACCCTTTATAAAACGTTCTTGTGCGGAGCAGATTAAAATTGAAATTGAAAAGATGAGGGTAGTGTAATATATTTTCATAGCAATTTTTCTTATAATTTACTCACAATCAGTCAAATTAACAACCGATTAAAGTAAACTTTAACGTTACCCTCAATTCCCTTGATATGCCCGAACACGAGGTATCAATAACAATTCGGTCTGGCGACCATTGACATATCGAAACCCATCTTCGCCAAAAAAACCAGCTTCTTCCAACATGATACGGATGTCCCTTTTCCATTCCGGAATCGTCACTGTGGTATTCAATTCAATGGCATATACCGTATTGGGGTTTAGTGGATAATTCTCCCCATCATCTTTCATTACCCCTTCCTGCGCATCCCACATCCCAATGGTTGTTCCCGCAGAATGGCCATACAGCCCCAGGGGGTGTGTATAAATGGCAGGTCGCAATCCCGCCTCCCTGGCATCGGACAAGGCCTTTGCCAAAATTTGATTCCCTGTTTTACCCTGGATTATGTTCATCGTTAAAAAATCCTGGACCCTGTTGCCCTCTTTTAAGGCATTGACCAAAAAACTGGGCGGACTTTTTTCTTTTGGCTTAAGCACATAGGCCAATTCCTGACAGTCCGTATTAAGGCGTAAATAGGTAATGCCAAAATCACAGTGCAGCAAATCCCCTGGTAGGATAACCATATCTTCCGGCCTACCTGAAAATGAATACAAATGACTCACCAGTTCTTCACTGCTGCGTTGTATGTCCACTGTTGGGTGAAACCAGGTTTCCAATCCCAAATCGGTAGCTTTTTGACGCATCCACCATTCCACTTCCGATGTAGTGGTCACGCCTGGAGTAATCACTTTTTCCGAAAAGGCTTCGGCAATAATATCGTGGGTAATATCCACCAATTGGTTATAAATAATCATCTCCCTTTCGGTTCGTGTTTCAATCCAGCGTACCGCCAACTGTTCTGCCGACACTATCCTGGAACGATATTTTTTGGGAAGGTTTTCAAGCAATTCTTCATGATCCGTTTTTACCAGACCATCGGCAATATTGTGGTCTTTTGAAAAGTTTAGGCCTATTTTCCTGGGATTGCGTTCTTCAATCAACTGCACCAATCGTTTCCACTGATTGGGTTCTTTCTCTTTATCCCATGCCGATTCTATATTCTTTCCAACACTGTATCTGGCCACTGCCAGCTTATGGATACTGTCCTTGGCTGCATCCCGATAAAAGAGCAGGACGGTCCTTCGGCGGGCATTCAACCAGGTTGCGGGCAACATGGTACGTAAAACCGGATCCTCATTATACTCCCGTGAAATGATCAGCCACATGTCAATATCCGTTTTATCCATCAATTCTGGAAGTACGTTGTTGAACCGATCTGCTAAAATTTCATCGACCACCCTTGCGCGTTCCTTCTCTGGAAGGATTTGCTGGGTCAACACAAGGCATGGAAAGAGAAGAAAAATGTAGTGTGCTAATTTCATGGAGTTTGATTTTTCCATGAAGATAATGAACTAGCTTGAGGCAGCGCCATGGAGATATTAGATATTAGAAGTTAGGTGTTAGAAGTTGGGTGTTGGGTGTTGGGTGTTAGGGGTTGGAAGTTGGGAGTTAGGATAAGCCAATCTTGTTTCTTGGAGCTTGGCTCTTGATTCCTGACTCTTGACTCTTGATTCTTGACTCTTGATTCTTGATTCTTGACTCTTGACTCTTGATTCTTGGCTCCGATATGCTTTGACTATCGGTAGGTCACACCTGGGGAAGGGTTTTGGGGAATTCCTATGGCTCAAACTTAGGGCTTTTGCAATTGAAGTACCGTTTCTTCCCGGCGAATCTTCCCATTTTTGGTTTCCACAAACTTTGGTGTGCTTAAAATCTGCTTGGGTTTTTCAAACTTATCAAGGTCTCGCAGGTTATCTATTCCTTTTTGTAATACTTCCCTATCCAAATCCCCTTCAATTATAAGTACCAACTCCTCCCCAAGTTGCCCGTGGGGAATACCAAAAGCAAAAAACCTGTTTTCAATCAGTGGCGCCAATTTTTCCTCGATTCGCTCAGGAATTAATTTGACTCCTCCAGAATTGATGACATTGTCGTACCTGCCCAGCCATTTAAAATGGGTGTCATCCCTAATTTCCACCAAATCATTGGTAACGATCCTTTCCGCAGCGACCTTTGGAGCAACAATGACCAAGCAACCCCTTTCATCCCTTTCAATTTGTATATCGGGCAAGGTCCGGAAATAGGTCTCGTACGTGCCCGATTTGACATTTCCTATTTCCCTCACTGCAATGTGGGTCACCGTTTCCGTCATGCCATAGGTCTCAAAAATGGTTCCTCGCTGTTTTGCCAAGGCTTCCCGAAGTGATTTTGATATTGGCGCACCACCAACAATAAGTTTTTCAATATTTTGAAGATCGGCCAAGGAATTTTCTACTTGCAAGGGCACCATGGCACAAAATCCGTATTGCTTTTGATGGCCTGTTAAAGGTTTTGACGAGGGGGCAACAATATCCAATTCCAAACCCAAAATCAATGCCCTTACCAACATCATTTTCCCAGCAATATGTTGGGCAGAAAGACATAGAAGCGCGGAACTTCCTGGTCTAAGGTCAAAAAACCTACCTGTGGTCAACGCAGAGTTGACCATGAATTCCTTGTTGATTTCAATAATTTTGGGTTGACCCGTAGAACCGGAAGTTTGTATGGGGATACATTCTGATGGTCCGAGCCATTCCAATAGAAAATTACCTGCGGCCTTTTCAAAATCCTGCCCTTCCTTTACCCAGGAATAGGCCACTTCATATAATCCATCTTCATCAAAATGGATACCGTTGAGCTTAAACGCTGGATGAATTCCCATCTTGGATAGCTATAAACTTTTCTTTGGTCATCACATCACCAATCAACCGTTCCCTCCAATTGGACCATTTATACTTTCGTGAAAAGATGACCAACAAAATAGGGAATACCACAAAAACCGGAATAAATGCATCCAGTCCCAAGCTGGGTTCGGAAACGTCACGATAAATGGAATTTGTCTGAAAAGCGGTCCAATCGGCCGTTACCAAAAGTGCCGTTATCAAATTATTGGCGGCATGGAATCCCAGTGCGAGTTCCAAACCTTCGTCCATGAGCGTAATGATGCCCAAAAAGAAACCTGTTCCAATATAGTAGACCATGAGGCCCAATCCCAGCTTTTCGACCTCTGGATTTGCAATGTGCATCAGTCCAAATAAAACCGAAGTGATGACCAAGGGCAGCCAACGATTTTTAGCTAAAATTCCCAGTCCCTGCATCATATGACCCCGAAAAAGATATTCTTCAAAACTGGTCTGTAAGGGAATCAATAGAATGGCAATGACAGCCAAGGGAATAAATTTGGACAGATTAAAATTCAGGACATAATCTTCCGGAGACGCATATACATCGATCAAGGTGAAAATGGCCGTAATCCCTCCCCAAAGGAAAAAGGCATAGAAAATCCTACTCCAATCCGTTTTTGGCCTGGAAGTGGTAAGGGAGTTAATGGATTGGCCATGCACCAGATAGGTCCATCCCAAAACCAAAAAGAATCCGGCTACCAGTGGAATCAATAACATGATCAGCACCAAGTTGGAACCAAACTGGTCAATCATTGCCGCCATGGCATCCTCAACATTTACCGGGGAATTTATGGTCAATACATAGTTCATTACCATAAAAGCGATGAAGCCAATGGGAATCACGAAATATTTCCAAATTCCTATATTCCCCCTATATCCCTGTTCTATGTACATATTGTTTTGATTATGTCCGCTTGCCAAGATAATCCTTTTCGGTAAAAAAGCTTACCATTCTCCACGATAAGCGGAGCGTTGAAGTTATTGGTGAACAAGCCCCCAGTACCCAAACCCTGGGGTAGTTTATTGTTCAATGTATAGGTCCATTGGGCTATGGCATTTAAGCCTATATTGCTTTCCAGTGCACTGGTGACCCACCATCCCACACCATGTTCCTCTGCCAATGCTATCCAATTTTCACTTTCAACAAATCCGCCCAACAAACTTGGTTTTAAAATGATGTACTGCGGCTTTACGGTTTGTATCAATTCCCTGCGTTTTGTTACATCGGTTATCCCGATCAACTCTTCGTCCAGGGCAATGGGTAACGGGCTCTTTTCACAGAGTAATACCATAGCTTCCCATTGTCCCGGTTTAATGGGTTGTTCTATGGAATGGATATCCAAACTCGCCAGGATTTCCAGTTTACGCAGTGCCTCATCAGTGGTAAACGCCCCATTGGCATCGACACGAATTTCGATGTCTCCCCTTGGAAATTGTTTTCGGATATACCGGAGCAAGCCCAATTCCGTTTCAAAATCAATGGCCCCAATCTTCATTTTAATACATGAAAAGCCCTCATCCAATTTTTGTTTGATCTGTTCGAACATAAAGTCCCTATCCCCCATCCAGACCAGACCATTTATAGGTATTGGGGTTCCGGCAGAGAGAAAGTCGGAAGGGAAAAGATGAAACGGGTTATTTGAACGGAAGGACAAAAATGCTTGTTCCAGACCAAACTTTATTGATGGATAATCGTCCAACCCCTCAAACAACTTTTGTTTTCCCAAACCTATATGGGCACAGACCCATTTGAGTTTCTCCTCGTAGTCCGGTTTATCGTCAAAGCTCAACCCCCTTAAAATACCACATTCCCCCAATCCCAATTCATCATCGGATTCCAGAACCAAAAACCAGGTTTCCTTCTCAATTAAAACTCCCCTTGAAGTTCCACTGGGCTGTTTAAACCGTAAAACATACTTATGGTAACTTGCCTTCATACTATTGGCAAAAATACCCATAATGGAAAGCAAAAATTATAAGGGGTAACCTAATTTGAATTTATGGGCGTGAATTGCTTACAAATGCAATATGTTTGCTGTCCGGTGACCAAGAATTTACGTTAATGGTCCCCTGTCCACCATATAAATGGGCAATTGTTTTAATGGTCCCTCCTTTGGTGGGCATTAAACGCAGCATCACCCGTTTAAAGGATGGATGTGAATTTAAGGGAATATCATTTCCATATGATAGAAACGCAATCCATTTCCCATCCGGGGAGATGTGGGGGAACCAGTTGTTGTACTGGTCAAAGGTCAATTGCTCCTTTCGGCTACCATCCGGCCGCATACGCCATATTTGCATGCTTCCCCCCTTGGTGGAACCATTGTAATAAATATATTTTCCGTCGGGAGAATACTCACTGCCATCCACATGTTCGTATTTCTTCACATCGGTAAGCTGTACTTCCTTGCTCCCTTTTTTAATGCCAATTTTATAAATATTGTAACCGCCATTACCCCGCTTCGCCACATAGGTCAACTCCCTGTTGTTGGGTGCCCAACCATGCAGAAATGAGGGCTCTTTCTCTGTGATCAGTCGTGGTGTTCCTCCCGATAAGGGCAATGTATAAATCTTGGAGGAAAGGCCTTCCCCATGACTAATGGCCAACTGTTTTCCATCAAAGGATATGCAGTGGTCATTGTTCAATTTATTGGCAAAACCGGTATTTAGTTTTTGAGGTGCTCCCCTGGTTACCGGCATGGTATAGGCAAAACCATCCATATTAAAGAGTAAACGTTTACCATCGGGCATCCAATTGGGAGCTTCAAAACGATCGTCCTTTTCAAAAATCACCTTGCGTTTACCGGTAAAAACATTCATGGTTTCCATACGGCAGCCCATCCACCCGGCATTATAAGGGTCATACCCTTCTGCCACCGGCTTATCGATACGCACGTTCCATACTTTTGCGGTTTCCTTTGTATTGGCATCATGGGAACAAATGACGATTCCCGTTAATACTTCTTCTGGCATGAACGGCAACTTTTTTCTGCTGATTTCCTGCAAAGGCGCACCGGCATGTGCTGCGCGTACAATGAATTCACTGCCTTTTCGCTCCAATTGAATGATTTGGTAAAAGCGTTTTGGTGCCCAAACATCATCTTCGGGGTTCTGCATATCGGCCCCTCTTCTCTCACGCCATTGCCCCGCTGTGAGGCCATCACCATGGAGGAATCCGCCGACCATCACCGCATTATCGGCCTCACTGGCACGGGCCATCCATCCCGTCTTCCGATGTACTTCATTATATCCCTCAAATTCAAAATTGGCGGTAGCTATGAAATCCCCTTTTATCTTTTGGTATAAATACCTGAACTCATCACGTTGTCCCCAAATGTTCTCTCCGGCCCCAACAATCGTATAGGTTTGTTCATCGTCATCGTAAGAGGCATTACCCGAAATTTTAGGACTGCCGATGTCCCTATTACCGGTAAAGATTCCCAAGCCTGGGTCTTGGGCAGAAATTACCTGATTCACAAAAACGAAGCCAACAATACAATACTGAAAGAATAATTTTGACATGAAAATCCATTTGTTCCTTACAAGATATTCTTCTTGGACGAGAAAAAAGCATCCAATAGTTTCAATCTATGATACAAAAATAACGACGTAAGGGATTTCCTTTATTATTTATGTAGGTTTCCCGTTCAGAGGTTGCATCATCTTAGCGGAGATGGACTTATTCATGTAATGTCAAAAAAAAACCGGTAGAATCAGTTGAAATTGAACCAGAAACGTACCCCTTCCTTATTACGGTCGATGTTCAATTTGGATTGTAGTTGATTGACCAATCTATTGATAAGTCGTAGCCCCATGGAGTTATTGGTACGTTCTTCGGTATCTTCCGGAAGCCCTACTCCATTGTCCGCATATTCAAAATATCCTTCCTGGCCATTGTTACGTAGGTGGATGTAAATCTTGCCATCGTCATCTCCCTCTGGAAAGGCATATTTAAAGGTATTCGATACCAGTTCATTTAAAATAAGCCCAAAAGGTATGGCCCTATCGATATCCAACTCCGTTCCCTCTGCATCAACGGTAATACTAATGTTATGTCCCCCTTTTTTGTAGACGGACTGTACGCTGTTGATAAGGCTTTCGATATAGCCTTGCATTTCAATTACCGACAAATCGTCGTTCTGATATAACTTTTGGTGTATCAAGGCCATTGCCTTTACCCTACTCTTACCTTCTTCAAGGGCTACGATTGCCGCTTTGCTTTTGGTATTCCTAGTTTGCAGGCTCAAGAGACTGGAAACCATTTGCAAATTGTTTTTAACCCTATGGTGGATTTCTTTTAAAAGGGAATCCTTCTCTTTTAGGGAGTTTTCAATGATATGCTTCTGATCTGCTATTAGGCGCTGGTTTTTGATACTTTTCATATAAGCATACACCAGGCCAGCAAAACCTAAAAGTGTAAAAATCAATGAAATGAAAACAAGATTGATTCGTTCGTCCTTAGCCTGTATCTCACTTCGGATCTTTTCATTGGCCAGTTTTTGTTCGTTTATGATCCTACGCGAGTTTTCCAAATCAGAGTCCCCTACTATGGCCACCAACTGTTGGTTTAAAATGGAAACTTCATTGGTCTTTAACGAATCCGTTATTTGTTGGTTTCTTTTTAATAAGGCGGTTGAACTCTTATAGTTTTCGAATTTTTCGTGGTAGGTAGCCAGGAGTTTGTTTCGTTTTATTTCCTGTTGGATGCCTATATCTTCAAACTCTTCATCCAAGAGCCTTTTTGCGGTCCTATTGTTTTCGAGCTTGAGATGCGCCTCGGCCAAAGCCAGGGTATTGTCGGTAATATGCTGACCATACCTTCCGTGGTTGAATTCCTTTAATACCGCAATGCCATCGGTCAAAAGGGGAATGGCTTCAATATGTTCTTTTAGGAGCACATGGCACTTTCCAATATTCCCTTCTATCTCCGCACGCAATGCCTCACTTTCAAAAATATCATTCTCTGATTTTTGTTTGGAAATATCGTTGTTGTACACTTTTAAATACCCAAGTGCCTTATTGAACTCGTTGATTGCCGTAGCGGCCGATTTGTCCTTAAACAAATAATAGCCCACTTTGTTATGATGCTTGGCCAGACCTAAATGGTCATTGTCCGGGACAGCGATACCATCCGTTTGGATATACTGGTTCATCGCTTTACGATACAATCCCATACTGGCATAAATATCATAAAACCGTACGCCTTCAATCACTCCAAGGCGTTGCATTTTCTCCCGGGTCTCAATTTGTTTGTCAAACATCTGGAGGTTACCATAATTGTCATCCAAAAGCTTTAAGACCAAGGTAATGGATCGAGTGTCCAGACTATCCGTAACATCATACAGTTCTTTGGCAAGGGCAATACTTTTATCAAAGTCGCCAATATCATTATACAATTGGGCCTGCATTAGCCTATAGGTATAAATCGCGCTGGAATCCTTGATTTTTTCGGCAGTACCCAAATAAACCATAACGGCTTCCAACCAATCATAGGCCGAGCTTTGAACGTACCTGTTGGGAGTTTGGACAAAAAACTTCAATTTGCCATTTGCGCCTTCGGTTTCTTGAAACTCAATCAGTGGATCTCTGTCCTTTACCTCCTCTTGGGGGTATACCAAGGTGAGTCCCAAAAAAAGGATTGATAGAAGATTTAGCAATTTTTTCCCTTCAAGAAGCATTCAATCAATACTTAATAAAAACCATAGTGTGCATTTGGGGCACTCTCCACCTCAAAATTAGCGTGAATTCACATCACTACTTCATTTTTGTTGTAAAGCCCGCTCCATAAGTAGTGAAATCCCTTAAAAGTTGTTAATCCCTGCTTTGAAGGCCATCTTTTTGGATAATAAAAAGGACTGTACAGAAAACGTACAGCCCTTTTTTTGACACTATATCAAATTGTAAGATTTGGGGATTCATACAACTACTTCAAAAATAGAACGAATGACCCTTGGGGATTTTGTTTTGTTGTGAAAGTGGTGTTTTTTGTTGTGAAACGGCAGGTGGGGAATGTCAACATACATTTTATCGATGTTTTGTGCATTTTGTGGAATGGGCCAGCAACAACAAAAAAAAGATCCCACCTTTTTAAGTGGGACCTTTGCCCGGGAACACTATATGAAAATGAAAAAATTACTCTTTTTATGTTGTTAAGTAATTACAGTTCAAATGTAGGATCACCAAGCCGTATTAAGAAAATATTGTTGTGAACCACCCTTAAAGTGTGGTGATTTTGGAAACCCATGTGATTTGCAGGGTTTGTTCCATAAAAAAGCGGCCCTATAAAAGCCGCTTACCAGTGTGTATTGTTATGAAACTATGGTCACGAATTCATGGAGGAGATGATGAACTCCTTAAAATCCTTGGAAATAGGAATCAATGTATTGTTGATCATAATATCCTTGGAGTTGATGGCATCGATATGATCCACATTCACAATGTATGATTTGTGTGCCCTGTAAAACTTGTTCTTGGGAAGTTTTTCCAGGTAGTCCTTAAGTGGGGATCGTACCAAAAACTTTTTGTCCACAGTGTTTACCTCCAAGTATACGTTATCCGCTTTTATAAATTGGATATCCCCAAACTGA
Organism: Croceivirga sp.; assembly: GCA_028281025.1. Taxonomy (GTDB): domain Bacteria; phylum Bacteroidota; class Bacteroidia; order Flavobacteriales; family Flavobacteriaceae; genus Croceivirga. The sequence goes on along the minus strand of JANQKR010000048.1, from coordinate 211,640 downwards.
ATCCTATAATACAAGTGCTGTTTTTTCACAAATATGGAATCCTTTAAAACGGAATTGGAGGTAAAACTGTCCCCTCCACTTCCTGCAATATCGGTACTGGATTCCTTTTTGGAATAGTTGAAATTGGAGAGGGCAATCTCAATGGAAGTATATAGATCCTGTTGTTCAAAGGGTTTTACCAAATAACCATCCGGTTTCACAGTTTTGGCATTTTCCACCGTGGCCTTATCTGAATTGGAGGTCACAAATATGAACGGAATGTTGTAATTCTGACGGATATGTTTTCCCAAATCGATACCGGTTTTGTCCGAAGCCAAAATAATATCGATCAAAACAAGGTCTACATGGTTGTTTTTAAGTACCTCAATGGCTTGCTCATAAACTATGACGTTATCCACAACTTCATAGCCAATCTCTTCCAACATGGACTGCATATCATCTGCAATGATAACATTATCCTCAACGATGAGAATCTTAATGGGGTGTTCCAACTCAAGTAAGGTTTAGATAGTTTTAACAATCAAAACTACAAAAAATAATTAACAGTGAGGTAAAACAAAAGGGAGAGCAAAAATGTGGACAGTGCCAATTTCTTGAGCTCGGGATCAAGTAGAACCGGTTCCTTGGTTCGCATAACTTTAAATAAATGAACCAAAACAACGACATACGGAAGCATTAAGATGGCGTGTATCCCATTGGAAAACTGTAAAAAAAAGTACACTAAAAACGAAAGAAAGCTGAGACACAACAAGATGGAATGGTACACCTTTCCGTTTTGAAAGCCAAGTTTGACCACCAAGGTGTTTTTATGGTATTTCCTATCGGATTCCACATCCCTTAAATTGTTTAGATTTAAAACCCCAACACACAAGAAACCTATTGCGGTTGCCGGCAATACATCCAACCAATCCAATGTCAACGTATATAGAAATTTTGTTCCAAGGACGGCCAAAAGTCCAAAAAACAAAAACACAAACAGATCTCCCAACCCCTTGTACCCATAAGCAGAATCCCCAACGGTATAGCGTATGGCCGCCCAAATACTTAGAATTCCCAACAGGGCAAAAAGTAAGAGATAGTGAAGTTGTTTTAGGCCAAAGGAATGGACCAATAATACAAAGGCGAACAACAAGCTCAACACAGCGGTTATTCCTATACCCCATTTCAATTCTCTAGGGGTCAACTTCCCGCTTTGCAAAGCGCGTTCCGGTCCAATTCTATCGGTTGAATCCGTTCCTTTTATCCCATCCCCGTAATCATTGGCAAAATTTGAAGTGACCTGGAAGCCTACCGTGACCAATAGACACAGGAAAAAAACCACACCATCCCTTTCTCCTGAAAGATTGGCCAATGCCGTACCCGTGATAATTCCGCTTAGGGACAAGGGCAGTGTGCGAAGCCTAGCCGCGCCCAGCCAAACCTTAACTTTTTCCAATTAATTTGGGGATTCTATTTTAAGTCTTTGACCATCTTGGTAGGACGCCACAAAAGCATCCTCAAAACCTAGGTTTACCAACTGCCTTCTAAATTTTTGGGCTTCTTCCAAGGTTTCAAAAGTACCCAGGGAATACGCATAGAAAGGGTTGGTCTTTACGAACATGGTATTTGTCAGTGCCTCTGATGCTAAGGTTACATTGTTCTCTACAAAGGATTTTACCTGAACCGAATAGACTTTTTCCTTTTCCAGGAACTGTTTTGCAAGGTAAAATTCCTTGACCAAGCTCAGCTCTTCATTTTGTTCTTTGAGATTACCGATACGGGTCTTGATCGCATCCAAACTATCAATGGAGACCAGCAAATTTTCCTGATTATTCCGTGCCCTGGAGGTCGTAATACCGGAGAAATAGGACCAAAGCCCAAAAACAGCAAGGAAAATGGCAGCGGCAATACCCGCCGAGATATTTCGTTGAATTTTTAATTTCCGTAAATCCTTATTTTTGAATTTGATCTGGTCCAGCAATCTCTCATTGATAATTTGGGACTTTTCAATGTCCTTGTGAAGGTCCAGCAAATCGTTTTCTTCAATAAATGGCATTACCTGTGTGCTTGAGGGATGTTCAGTACGTTAATGGCATAACTATCAGCTTGTTAAGCTTTTTACCTATTGCAAATGTATAATATTTAACAATAGTAAAAAACAGTAGGGTAAAAACTTCTTTAAAGTGCTGAAAATACGGGTGAAAGCCCTTCTTACTACTTCTTTAGCCGTATTCCGTTGGGCAAGAGTTCGATCTTGCGTTGTTTGTATAAAATCCCAATGCCTTTTTTAAAGGATTTTTTGCTCAGGTGCAACGTTTCCTTTATTTCTTCCGGAGTGGATTTATCATGAAATGGTAAGAACCCACCTTCGGCTACCAATCTACTGTATATTTTATCTGCGGTGGCGTCAAGCATTTGTACTCCAGTGGGTTCAAGGGACACATCCAGCTTACCGTCCTCCCTCACCTTTTTTATAAATCCCTGAAACCTGTCCCCAATGGCCACCGGCCTAAAAACATCACTAAAAAACAATAGGCCCTTAAAGCCATCCCCTACAATCACCTCCCACCCCAAATCTGTTTTCCTATTGACCAAAAGGTCCACCTGGGCATTGACCTCAAAATCACCTGGGCGGTTTTTTAAAAACCTATCAATCTTAGTGGAAGCCACCAAACGAAAGCTCTTCTCATCCAAAAAGCAATGTACAATATACTTTTTTCCTTTCTCCAATTTCTTGTTCTGCTCTCTAAAGGGTACCAAAAGCTGCTTCTCCAACCCCCAATCCATAAATGCACCGATATTGTTTACTTCGGCCACCTCCAGAAAAGCAAACCCATCCCTTTTTATCAGGGGCTCCAAAGTTGTTGCTATCGGACGCTCTTCATGGTCCAAATAACAGAAAACCCTTAACTCTTGATCCAGTTGTATCCCTTCTGGGACATATTTATTGGGCAATAGTATCTCTGTACCCTCATTATCTCCCAAAAAGACACCAACGCTGGTACTTCTTATTACCCTTAGATTATTGTAGTCCCCGATACGTATCATAAATTGTGCAAAACAAAAAACCGTGCCCAAAGCACGGTTGTTATTTTCAGTGGCAACTGGCTAATTGTAAACGGATTCCTTACCAAAATGTTTGGCTAATTGGTAATAGATTACGGCCCGGTGTTTGTTCTTATCGGACCTACCATACGTGTCGATTACTGAGGTAATGGCATCCATGAGTTCCGGACTATCGGAAAGTCCCAGTTTTTTGATCAGGAAATTGTTTTTTACGGTCTCCAATTCCTTTTCATCACCACCGGAAACCTTGGAAGCATCCAAATTATATATCGCAGGGCCTAGACCTACCGCTACTTTGGTCAACAGATCCATATCCGGATCCTGTCCAAATTTTTCCTTGATGTCCGCGGCATATTTTTCGATCAACTCGTCTCTTTTGCTCATAATTGTTAGTGTTTTTACAGAGGTTTAACTATAATCCGAAGATATAAAATCAAAGTAACCAAGCAAAATTTTGTCATTTACTTCCCTAGGGGTAAATATCTCCAGGAGCTTAGGTTTTCCCGAATCTTGAAAAAAGGAAGACAATGCATTTTTTAATTCCATCATATTCGTTGCCGAACTGTAATCCAGACCAAATTGTTCACATTGATGTTTGGCGGTCAACCGATGCTTGGTCTCAAAAAAAGTTGCAAACTTTTCGGAGCCATCAAAGCCCGGTAAAATCCTGAAGATACCCCCACCCCCATTATTGATGAGAATAATCCTAAAATCATTTCTCAAGTAATCGGTCCAAAGGGCATTACTATCGTAAAAAAAGCTCAAATCCCCTGTAATTAGGATGGTGGGTTCCTTATTGTAGAACGAGGAACCAATGGCCGTTGAAGTGCATCCATCAATACCACTTGTACCCCTATTGCAGTATACCTTTATGGATGGATGGATTGGGAACAGTTGGGCATAGCGCACCGTTGAACTGTTGGATAAATGGACTTGGGTATGGGCCGGGAGTTGTGCCTGGACAAGGTGAAAAACGGAAAAATCCGAAAAAGGTACGTTCGCTGCATACGTATTTCGTTTGGATTCATACGCTTTCTTCACCAATTCCCAGGTCTTGAAGTATGGACTCCCACAAACCTCACTATTGGACAATAATTTGGACAAGAAATCATTTGCATCCATCTTAAAATGTCCGGTTAATGAAAAGTAGGTATCATACGCTTTGGTTCCATGTATATGCCAATGATATTTGGGGCTGTACTTTCGTAAGAAGGCCTTGACCTTTTTAGAAACAACCAATCCTCCCAAAGTCAATAAAACCTCGGGTCGTAAATCGGTAAAGCGTTCGTCGGTGTTTTTCGACTTTTCAATGGGAAAAATAATACTATCGATACTTGGGAAAAAATTGGGGTGATGTAAATTGGAAGTGGTCTCCGTAAATACAAGTATTGACGGGTCCTTACTCAATTTCTCCAACCAAAGGGCATCAATGGAGTCGGGTGAATTTACGCCTACAAGAACCATTTTCCGTTTGGATCCATTCCATATCTTTTTGATCCTGTCAAAATCCAAATCGATTTCCGTGGTGGGTTCAATGGCCATACGTACAGTATCCTTGTCCTGTACTTCCCGAACCCCATAAAGCGGCTCTTCAAAAGGGATATTGATGTGTACGGGGAGTTGCCGTCCAAAGGCTACCGCAAAAGCGGAATTTATTTGTTTTTTATTAGAATCATCTATGGACTCCTGTGTGTTTTCCAAATGTTCCGGAAAATAAACCGATACCCTTTCCTGGGCGTGGGATACATCCATCTTTAGATTTGCGGAATACCCAATATGTCGGTCAAAAACGTTGTCCTGCCGAATGGTCTGCCCGTCCCCTACATCAATCTTATAGGTTGGCCTGTCCGCAGAGAGTACCACGAGCGGGATATCACTGTAAAATGCCTCTGCTATGGCGGGATAATAGTTTAACAGTGCGCTTCCGGAAGTGCAGACAATGGCCGTGGGCCTCCTTTGGTTCTGTGCTATGCCCAGTGCGAAAAAAGCAGCACAGCGTTCATCTACAATGCTGAAACAATTGAAAAAGGGGTCACCCGTAAAACTTAACGTTAAGGGGGCGTTTCTGGAACCCGGAGATATCACGATATCTTTTATTCCGGCCGCTTTGCATGAAAATACTAGAAGTTGGGCCGCTGGGATGTTGGAGTACTTCATTACATACAAAAATACGGACGGAGTATCGTATTGTGCAACAGTATATCACAACACATCCAGAATGGTTTTGCTCTTGAATTGGGTCTCTTCCCATTCTTTTTGTGGATCGGATGCCGATGTAATTCCGCCTCCTACAAAGATTTGCGCATTTCCATCACCATATTTGAAACACCTAAGATTTACGAATAAATCCATCTCTTCCTTATCTTCTACATTCAACGTTCCCAAAAATCCGGTATAAAACTCTCGATCGTAACCTTCGTAATTCAGGATGAAATCAAGCGCCCTGGTTTTTGGAAGCCCGCAAACTGCTGGGGTTGGATGCAATTCGTTGACTATTCCATACAAATCCTTTTTCGAATCCAGACGCCCCTGTATTTCGGATTTCAAATGCCATACCCCCCCTGCCCTTACATTTTTTTGTTCAGAAACCTGCAGATTTTCCACCTTGCCCTCCAAACTTTTTAAAATATAGTGGGTCACCATTTGTTGTTCTTCGCGTTCTTTCGGGGTCCATTTGGGGGCTATCCCTTTTTCCGCAGGGAGGGTTCCCGCAAGGGAGGTCGTGAATAATTCGCCATTCTTGTAGGTGAGCAGCCGTTCCGGTGTGGCACCCATCCACATCCCTACTTTTGGATGGTACCACCAATAGCAAAAAGCATTTGGATATTTGGCGAGAAGATCGGAAATAATGGCTACGGGACTTTTTTTAGTAGGTCTTTGTATGCGCCGCGATATCACAATTTTCCTTACCTCACTTTCCTGTATTTTTGAAACGGTCTTTTTTATGAGTTCCAGATAGGTTTCCATCCCATTTTCCGAAAGATCCACCGCTTTTTGATGTGTTTTGGTCTGTGGTGGGACAATTTCCCCCTTATGGACCTTTCCGGGTATCAGGACCATCTGACTGGTGGTATCAAAGGGTGCAAACAAGAAGCCGGAAACCTGAAAATCAGCTGCCGTGATAAGGGACGTATCCTGTTGAAAAATACCTCGTACCCAAAAATCTCCCGGATAACGATAAATGACAAATGGGAGACCATCTTTTAGCCATTCATTGGCCCTTTGGATAATTTCATTACTTTTTGGGGAGGGCAATGGTAGTCAATTTACAATTGGAGATAAGTTGTCCTTCCCCATCGGTTATTCGAATCTCCCAGAGTTGGGTCGTACGTCCTTTATGAAGTATACTGGCTTTGGCATACACAAAACCGTCCCTAATGCTCTTGACGTGGTTTGCGGCTATCTCAATGCCCCTAATGTAATAATTGTTGCCGTCCAAAAAAACATAGGATGCGGCACTGCCCACGCTTTCGGCCAAAGCGACCGAAGCCCCACCGTGCAGCACGCCATCGGGCTGATGCACTTTTGGCGAAACCGGCATCCTGGCAATCAAGAAGTTTTCACCTACGTCCACATACTCAATATCCAAGGTCTCCATTAGAGTCCCCTTACGGATTTGGTTGCAAATTGAAAGGATTTTTTCTTTATGGTCTTCCATAGTTTTCATTTAGCGCTAAGGTATGGCCACAAAAATAGGGATCAAATGTCCTTTGGGAGAACGCATCCTCTAATTTAATCCTTGGGAATTTCCAAATCTGCAACAGCTTTGGGATAGTAGTCTATTCTCCTTGTGGTAAATGTATTTTCCGGAGTTGTTATTTTTTTTACCCAGTTCGGTTCTTCATTGTCATCAAACTGAAAAATGTAGTTTTTTTCGGCGATGGCATTCCCTTTATTAATAATCTCCTTGACCAAGACACCCTCTGGGTCATACTCAAACGAGTGCTTCTTCTGTAGGACAAATTCCCCTTTGGTCAAATCATGGAAAAAGATTTTTTCGGAAATCAATAAATTCCTGCTATCCGTGATTTGTTCAATGGCTTTGTCGGGTTCGCCGTCCACATAGTTTTTGGTTAAAACCACTTTCAAACTTCCCGATCCCTTCCTCTTTTTTGTTGACTCACGAATGGATTTTTGCACTATTCCATTTTCAAAATACGTCCTGGTCGTTTCGTTCTTGTACGCCGTATATTCTATTTTTACTTCGTCTACCGCATTTTGATGGGAAGTAATGATTTTGGACAATCGATTCGACTGGTCGTATTGATATTCTTGAACCTCTACAAACTCCCTGTCGTATGAAATGATCTGTTCCGTTATCGTCTTTGTTTCGGTACTATCCATTGTGTACAGATAGGCCATGGAAGAGGACAGATCCAATTCATTGTCCTTAAAACTCTCCACCCGCTTTTCCATGAGTTGGTCCTTGTCAAATTTATAGGAAGTAACATCCTTGTCCTGATCGTTGTATTGGGTGGTTACCTGGACAAGTCTACCAAGGATATCAAATTCAAAGATTTCCTGTCCATAGTCCGTAATGACCTGGCATGTCTTTACATTTCCTCTCAAGTCAAAGTCCTCTAAACCAAATTGTTTGATTTCCTGGGAAATGGCCATGGCGGACAAAAACAGGAAGGAAACAAGAAAAAAGGAGTAGTGTTTTATCATGCTGTAAAATTACGTTCTTGTTCCCCAACAGAAAAACAAATTTGGTGCCACTTATCGAAATTATTGGGAGAACGTACCTTTTTTAAAATCTACGTTCGGGATGATAGGGTGTGAGGTCCAGGGAAGGGCGATGTCCTGAAATGATTTCGGATACCAATTTTCCGGTTGCCGGGCCCAAACTCCATCCCATCATGGCATGGCCTGTGGCGACGGTCAAATTTTGAAGGTTTTCCACCCTTCCAATATAGGGCAGTCCATCCGGACTAACGGGACGCAGTCCACATTCAGCGCCCTCCAAATGGCCCTTAGGAATTTCCAGTCCCTCATAAAACAGTTTGGCACCATCTACGATGGCCTGCACCCTTTCCTTTCGAATCCTTTGGTTAATTCCTGAAAACTCCATGGTCCCCGCAAAACGGGTAAACCCTTTCATGGGCGTAACCGCAATTTTGGCTTCCAAAAGTAATGCAGGCATGGTTATTCCGGTGGATTTGGCCATATCGATCCGATAACCTTTCCCAGCCTGAAGGAATAGTTGGATTCCCAACTTTTTGATAAGATGGGAAGACCAGGTCCCGGAGGCCAAAACCACCTCATCAGCCTTGTATTGGTTGCTTTTGGTCTGAATTGCAGTGATCCGTCCATCGGAAACGGAAAAATCCAGCACCTCTTCATTCTTATGGATTGTAACTCCCGATCTTTCCAAAAAGGAAATCATTTTGGACATGAAATCATGGGGGGTGGTATGTCCATCACAGCGGTAATGAACGGCGCCCAGCGCCTTTATTTTTATATTGGGTTCCGTTTTTTGGATTCCCTCAATGTCCAAAATTTCGGATTGGAGCCCCAAACGTTTTGCCCTTAACGCTGTTTCCTTCTCATGATCGCCCTCCTTATGGGTTTGGTACAACATCAACAGTCCCTTACGTTCGTAATGAAAATCCCCTATGTCCTTTGAAGTCTTTAGATCATCAAAAAGGTCCCTACTGAAAACATTGATATCCCTAATGTGGGGCATGGCCTTGGCAACCTTTGCGCCTGTTGATGATTTCTTGAAGGCCAAAGCCCATTTTATAAAGTCTTTGTCCCATCTCGGCTTCATGTAAAAAGGACTGGCCGAATTGAACATATATTTTAGTCCCTTGGAAATCATTCCGGGAGCGGCCAGCGGTACAATATGACTTGGGGTAAGGTACCCTGCATTCACATAACTGGCACCACTGTCCATATTGGACTTATCAATAAGGACAACTTGATGGCCTTCTTTTTGAAGGTAATAGGCCGTACAGAGCCCTATGATTCCCCCTCCAATGACTACAACGCTTTTATCCATCCTAAATTACTTGAAAACCATGGGCATATGGGTCATCCCCATCATCAATGACAATGGTATTATATCCATACACCTTGGCCCAGCCCTTAACACTCGGAATGATGCCCTTTTTCCCTGCTAAATCGATTTCCCCTTCAATTTTTCCCGTAAAGGTGGAACCAATATAGCTTTCATGGACATATTCTTCCCCAACATTCAATTTCCCTTTTGCATATAATTGTGCCAAACGTGCCGAAGTACCTGTCCCGCAAGGCGAACGGTCAATGGCCTTATCCCCATAAAAAACAGCATTTCGTCCATGGGACGCTCCGTCCAGGACCTTACCAGTCCAAAGTAGGTGCGACACGTCCCGAATGGTTTCATTTTCGGGATGGACAAAATGGTCAGGGTATTTCTGATTGATCAGGGACCGAAGTCTCTTGGATAGCGTTATTAGTTTGCTTGCCGAGAAATCCTGGATACCCGAAAAGTTTTGTTGTGGATCGATAATGGCATAAAAATTCCCTCCATAGGCCACATCAAAATGCAACTCCCCAAGCGATGGACAATGAATGGATAGCCCCTCTGCCGCCAAATAGCTGGTTACATTGGTCAATTTTACCCATTCCACCTTGCCATTTACCATTTGGTACTGAATTTCCACCAGCCCGGCAGGTGTTTCCAGGCGCAATTCCCCTTCTTTTTTGGGTTGTACCAACCCTTCCTGCAAGGCAATGGTTATGGTCCCAATGGTTCCATGTCCGCACATGGGCAAGCATCCACTGGTCTCAATGAACAACACGGCCATATCATTGGTTGGATCGTGGGGCGGATACAGCATACTGCCGCTCATCATATCATGGCCCCGAGGTTCAAACATCAATCCCGTACGGATCCAATCGTACTCCCTGATAAAGTGAAGCCGCTTTTCATTCATGGTATTCCCTATCAAATCGGGACCTCCACTTTTTACCAATCGAACGGGATTGCCACAGGTATGGGCATCGATACATTCAAAAATATGCCTGGACATTTCAAATGGGTTCCGATGTTACTTGATTATTGACCAGCCGTTGTATCCCCAATGGATTTTCATCTTTTAAGGCATCTGGAAGTGATGCATTTGGCCAGTTTTGATAACTTATGGGCCGTACCCATCGTTCAATGGCGTGAATGCCAACAGCTCCAAAACGACTATCGGTTGAAGCCGGATATGGTCCTCCGTGTTGCATTGCCGGACAAACTTCAACTCCAGTGGGCACTCCATTAAAAATCAATCGACCAACTCGATTTTGGAGGGCATCGATAACGGCTTGGTGTTCGCCAAGTTCTTTTTGCCCGGCAATTACAGTTCCGGTAAGCTGTCCTTCCAATCCCGCAATGGCCTGTATCAATTCTTCTTTATGGGCACACTCCACTACCATGGAAAAAGGACCGAAGACTTCTTGGTGCAATTTTGGGTTTTTGATAAATGAGGCTCCATCGACCTTTACAATTGCCTGTCTTGCATAGTTTTCGGCCACTTCAGTGGTATAGTCCGCAACCACGCTCACACCTCCTTCACCCACCATGGCCTTCTTATTGTCCTGGTATTTGGAAATGATATTGGGATGTAGCATACTCGAAGGTTCAATTTGAACAATTTCATCCGACAGGGTTTGCACAAACGCATTCAACCCATCACTTTTTATCCCTAGAAGCAGACCCGGATTGGTGCAGAATTGTCCCGTACCCAAGGTAATGGAACCAGCATAGGTTTTTGCCCACTCGTTTGCCTCGGCACGTAACGCTCCAGGTAAAAATACAACGGGATTTATACTCCCCATTTCGGCAAAGACCGGAATAGGTTCTTCCCTTCTTGAGGCCATGTCAAATAACGCGCGGCCGCCTTGGATACTACCGGTAAAACCAACGCCCTTTATCTTAGGGTGGCTGACCAATTGTTGACCTACTTCAATTCCACTACTGTTCAAATTGGAGAAAACGCCATTGGGCATTCCAGTTTTTTCCACGGCCTTAGTGATTGCCGATGCAATCAGCTCTCCCGTGCCCGCATGCATGGGGTGGCTTTTGACCACCACAGGACAACCAGAGGCCAATGCACTGGCCGTATCCCCACCTGCGGTGGAGTAGGCCAGTGGAAAATTACTTGCACCAAAAACGGCTATGGGCCCAATGGGAACCGACATTTTTCGCAAATCAGGTTTTGGAATGGGCGCTCTATCGGGTTCTGCCGTGTCCATAGTGGCGTTTACCCAGGAGCCTTCCTCCACCAAATTGGCGAAGGTTCGCAACTGAAAACAGGTCCGTCCCCGTTCCCCTTTGGCCCGGCCTTCCGGCAATCCGGTTTCCCGACAATACACTTGGATCAAATGGTCCTCAAGCGCTTCTATCTGATATGCTATTTCCCTTAAGAATCCGGCTTTTCTTAACCCGGAAATCTCCTGGTACTTGAAAAAGGCATCCCAGGATAGGTCCACAGCTTGTTTCACCTCGGTATCCGAAGCTTCATAAAACGTCCATTCCGTTTCCAGGTTTAGGAGGGGATCGAACGTTCTGAATGTTTTACTTCCTTTTGCCGAAAGCGCATTTCCGATATAATTTTTACCTGTAATCATAGCGATTTATAAGCCGGCAATTTGGGCCGATTTTCTAAACTTTCCCTTATTATTCGTAAAACCCGTTCGCGTTCTTTTCCCATCAAAGGAAGTCTGGGCGGACGAACGTTTTCCGTTCCTATGCCGGTGGCAACCTCGGCCAGTTTGATGTTTTGGACCAACTGCGGATTAATATCCAATTCCAATAACGGGAGGAACCAGCGATAAATAGCAATGGCTTCATCAATTCTTCCCGCTTTGACCAACTTGTAAATGGCCACTGTTTCGGCAGGAAAGGCACACACCAGACCGGCAACCCATCCATCGGCACCCATCACCAAACTTTCCAAAGCCAGGGTATCCACTCCACAAAGGATTTTTAATCTATCCCCAAAAGTATTCCGTATACGGGTAATATTGGAGATGTCGCGGGTAGATTCCTTAACGGCTAAAATATGGTCCACCTTCAAAAGGTCATCGAACATAGCCAAAGTTACCTCTATTTTGTAATCCACCGGGTTATTGTATATCATGATAGGTAAATCGGTGTTGGAGGCAATGGACTTAAAATAGGTAACCACCTCATGATCTGTGGCTTTATACTGCATGGGTGGGAGCAACATCAACCCCCCAGCTCCCCAATCCTTGGCATTTTTGGCCAAGGCAATGGCAGCCTTTGTTGAACGTTCCGCTATATTCATGACAATAGGCACTTTTCCCTCCACAAAATTGGTGGCGTATTCCACCATCTTCTGCTTTTCAGCGCTGGTCAAAGTACTGGCCTCACCTAGACTTCCCCCCAAAATAATAGCTTCAACCCCGGCATCCAACTGCGCTTTTAGGTTGGTGGAAAACATTTCCAGATCCAGTTGGTCATCATTCGTAAATTTGGTGGTAACCGCTGGCATAACACCTTTCCATTCCATAGTACGTTCTTAAAAGTTTCTTCCAAAAGTAATGGTGTTCCTTGGTTTATTCTTTCTAAAAATTAGTATATTCTGCCTTTATATTACCCTCTTTTTCAATTTATACGCATCAGAAAGCCTAAATGAAGGTATATCCATTTAAAATTCCCAAAAAGCCCAATGAAAATGTAATCTTTCAAGTAGACCGTTCCAGGCGTTTTTACGACAAGCTTCACCAACACCAGGAAATCCAGTTAAGTTATATCATTTCCGGTAGGGGAAAATTGGTCGTTGGTAACGAGATCACCACCTTTAGATCAGGTGATTTTATCGGGATCGGTTCCAACCTACCCCATTTGTTCTTAAGCCATCCCGATTCGGATGTTTCCCATAGGGCCACCCTATTCTTTACGGAAAACGCTTTTGGACAGGGTTTCTTTGCGAACCAGGAAATGATCGTCCTGCAACCCGTACTTAGGGACCTACTCTTTGGTTTTATGGTAAAGGATAAAAGTGGTTTTATTGAAGACCTGTTCCATCAGTTGAAAAACGAAAACAAATTTCAGCTCTTTCTAAAGCTTTTGGAACTTTTACGATTTGTGGCAAAAGTGGATAAAACCCCTTTGGTCCAAAAACCGTATACCTTTAGAATTTCCAAAAATCAAGGACAACGCCTACAGCTCATATTCGACCATGTGATGCAGAACTTTCAAAATGAAATTTTGTTAAAAGATGTTGCCCAAAAAATCCACATGAGCAAGAATGCCTTTTGTAGGTTCTTTAAACAACGTACGAACAAGACTTTTTTTCAATTTTTAACTGAGATACGCATTCAACATGCCTGTGAATTACTGAAAGAAATGCCGGAAACCCCAATTTCCGAGATTGCCCTACTATCAGGCTACCCGTCCATTTCAAATTTTAACAGGCAGTTCAAGGAAATTACCCATATGAACCCAAGAACCTATCGTTATCGCATTATTCAGGATATTGAAGTGTAATCCCTATTTTTGAACGTTATATAAATGGAAAAATGAAAAAACTCATTCTCATTTTTGCGGCGTTGGCCTTTGCTTGCAATTCTTCCCAGAAGACCGTTACGGAAACCCCAAAACCCCAAGAGGTAAATGTTGATCCAACGGATTTTGCGTCGACCATTACGGAAGAAGAACTAAAAGAACACCTTTTTACCTATGCCTCAGATGACTTTGAAGGTCGTGAAACGGGCAAACCCGGCCAGAAAAAGGCCGTGGAGTATCTCAAGGACTATTACGAAGCACTAGGTATTCCCGCAGCAAAGGCAAATGGGGATTATTTCCAAAAAGTGGCGCTGTCCATAAGTAACGTCCCCGAAGGAAAGATGGTCATCAACGGTGAGGATTTCCCGCTGGGAGACGATATCCTTACGTTTTCAAAGGCAGAAGGAACATTAAATGAGATACGATATGTTGGCTATGGGATTGAGGAAGGTCCCTACTCGGATTACCAAGGAATGGATGTTAAAGATAAAGTAGTGCTCATGAAATTTGGTGAGCCCAAAAACGAGGATGGCACCTATGTGATTTCCGGTACTGATGAGCAGTCAGTATGGAGCAATATGTCCGAGTCCATTGGAAAACGTGTAGAACTTGCTGCACAAAAGGGGGCCAAAGGCGTGTTCTATTACGATCCGGGCAATTTTACGAGGTACAAACGCTATTTTGAATTTATGAAGACCAACAATAGCGGAAGGATGCAATTGGATGCGGAGACCAAAGATGATTTTTTGATCTTCCTTAATGACACGGCCATTGATGCTTTATATCCAAACCTAAAAAAAGATGATGGACCGGCCATCCTTTCTGCTTCCATAGATTTGCAAATTGAAAGTACGGATACACAGATTGATTCGGAAAATGTGGTGGCCCTGCTTAAAGGCTCCAAAAAGCCCGAAGAGTACCTCGTAATCTCTTCGCATTTGGACCATATTGGTATAACGGCAGATGGGAAAATCAATAATGGTGCCGATGACGATGGATCCGGGACCGTTGCCATGTTGGAAATTGCCGAAGCCTTTAAAGAGGCTGCCGATAAGGGTATTGGACCAGACCGATCCATTGTTTTCCTTCATGTAACCGGTGAGGAGAAAGGGCTTTTAGGCTCCCAATATTATACGGACCATGAACCCATTGTCCCTTTAAAGAATACCATTGCCAATTTAAATATTGATATGATTGGGAGAATAGATCCCAAAAGGGAAGGCGACCGGAATTATGTGTATCTTATCGGTTCCGATAAATTGAGTACCGAACTCCATGAACTGTCCGAAGCTATCAACACCAAATACACCAACCTAGAATTGGACTACACCTATAATGACGAGAACGATCCCAACCGGTTTTATTATAGAAGTGATCACTACAATTTTGCAAAGAACAATATTCCCATCATCTTTTATTTTAACGGAACCCATGAGGATTACCATAGGCCCGGGGATACCCCTGATAAAATAAACTATGACCTTTTAAAGAACCGATCGCAACTCATCTTCCACACAGCATGGGAGGTGGCCAATAGGGACAATCCGGTTCTTGTGGATAAGGCTATAAAGTAGTCCTATAAAAAACAAAAAGTCCCACCTAAAGAAGGTAGGACTTCAATTCATTGTGCCACTAATTGTCAAAGCAATTTCTGTAACCCGCTTCATAGGTACGAACATTGCCCAAGGAGTCTATGGCCAAACAAAGCTGGCCATCTAGCCTGTGATAGGCATCATCCGTAAAATTTTTAAATTTCATCATTACCTTACCAGTACTGTCCCTGACAATCAATGTTCGAGTCTTAGGGAGGTATTTTGCCATACTCTTTCTGAATTTTCTATACTTTTCTTTTGGCCAATATATCTTAAAATCCCTGGCATATGATTCATCATGAATTAGAATTATCCTATTCTTAATTGTACTATAGGCAACTATGGGTTGTGCATGAACAACCTCTTTGGGCGTAGTGGCGTACTGAATATTTAGACCATACCGTCGTTCTCCATTAACGGTCGGCAGCTTTTTAAGGACAACAAAACCTAAGCCTTTTCCGAACATGGAATCGCTTGCGCTCTCCTTCTCTATATATTCAGCAATCCGGTTCTCCAACACAGAATCCCTAATTTGCCATAAATGCCCTTCACCAATCTGGCTTTTAACGGAGATAATAAAAAATAGGGTAACCAATAAAACGGTATTCTTGACCATAGTTCTAAGATTTCATTTTGTGCATGCTTTTTGGTTAGGCCGTCCAAAATATCACCACTAGTATTGAGGGCAAAAATCAAATGCACGATATCTTCGAAATAAGTAACAGATGGATTTACTGGATAATAGGTGTAATTCCTTGGCTCGCCTTGACAACACACGGCACGGGCTTCCCTCCCTACACCTGAACCATAAAAACAAAAAGTCCCACCTTTTCAAGGTAGGACCTCATTTTACATTTTAGGGTGGAAGACCGGGTTCGAACCGGCGACCTCTGGAACCACAATCCAGCGCTCTAACCAACTGAGCTACAACCACCATTTTGAGCGGTCGCAAAGGTACTTTTTTTTGGAATAACCTACCAAATAAAAATAAAATAGCGTCATGAAAATTTGAAAAAAGCGTTCCGCGTCGTAAATTACTGGACATAAAATAATTAACTCATTTGGAGTTGCAACCTATCCGCTTACCTCGTTTTGATATCAATCCGTTCCCCTATCGGCGGTGGTTCGTTTATGCCCTTTTATCGGTACTTCTACAAGGACATATCCATGCTCAAAAAAAGCTAACGGACAGCTTGATCCAAGAGAAGGACAGGCTTGAAAAACATTATGGATTTCAGCCTACGGATACCAATTACATTAAGGTATTGTACAAACTGGGAGCGAGTTACATCTATCAAATTCCCGATAGTACGAAGTCCATCTCAGAGCGGGTCATACACCTCAGCAAAGAGAGCGGATTCACCAAGGGATTGGCCGGTGGAAAGTTAGGACTCGGCATCTACTGTCTATTAAGGGGACACCACACTGCTGGATTTAAGAATATTGATGCCTCACTTGAACTCGCAAAAAAGGTAAATGCAGACACTATTTTTCTTAAAGGACTGAATGCCAAAGCTCTAGGTCATTTTATGAAAGGGGACTATCCAGAAGCGTATTTGCTTTGTAAGGAAGGTGAACGGTATGCCGAGGAAAAAGGGGATACGGAAATGCAGGGGTTCTTTCTCATGAACCTGGCCACGGCCTTTTCACTTCTAAAAGGTTACGAACAAGCCCTCCCCTATTATAATAAGGCATTACAACTCGTTGAAGCGTCCGGCGACGACGTACAACGGGCACAAATTCAGGCCAATTTGGGGTATTTATACCTGCATACCAAAGACTATGAAAAGGCCAAGGCCTATTGTAAAAAGTCCCTTGATGTACTGGGCAAAAAAAAGTATCAAGCTTTTGAGGCATTTGGGTGGATTACAATGGGGGAAGTGGCCATACGCGAAAAAAAATATGATGATGCCCTCGGATTCTTTACAAAATCAGAAGCTTTACTGTTACCCATCCAAGATCAACAACGCAAAGCCGAAACCTTGCAGGGAATGGCCGATACCTACTATTTCAAAAAGGATTTCGCAAAGAGTTCTGAATACGCTAAAGCGGCAAAAAAAATAGCTACCAATATCAGTTACCACCAGGGTATTGTTAGGGCCTCGGAACTATTGTACAAATTATATTTGGATCAGGACCAGTTAAAGGAAGCCCTCGAATACATGCAGACCGCCAAGCATCTTTCTGATTCCATATTGGAGTCCGAGAACAAAACAAAGTTTTTGATGTTGGAAGCCCAGGCCAAATTTGATAGGGAGCAAGAATTAAAGGAATTTGAGAACGAAAAGGAGTTGGCCAGGCAACGGACCATTACCTATATTTCTGGAATTCTGCTGACCACCCTTCTCATCATAATTCTGTTGATCAGAAAAAATGCGATCAACCAGAAAAAAGCCAATCTGACCTTAAGGGAACTCAACAAAACCAAGGACAGATTATTCTCAATCATTGGCCATGACCTTAAAGCGCCCATTGGCACTTTACAAGAATTGCTTGAACTGTACGATGCCAATGAGATTTCGGAAAAAGACATGGCCAAATTTGCCCCGAGGCTAAAGCAGAATGTCGACCATAGTTCATTTACATTAAATAATCTACTGTACTGGGCAAAGACCCAAATGAATGGAATACGGCCCAATACAAAAGAGGTTTTGGTAAAACCCAAGGCCATGGACGTTCATAAGCTTTATAGCACCAAAATCAGGGCCAAGGAAATAAACATACAGTTTTCCATAGACTCCAATCTCAAAATAATGGTAGACCCTGTTCACCTGGATATTATCTTAAGGAATGTCTTCTCCAATGCCATTAAGTTTACCCCAGAAAAGGGTACGATTTACTTTGGGGGCAATGATACGGGTGACAAGACCGAAATTTCCGTTCGGGATACCGGTATAGGAATGAATCAGGAAACCGTGAAAGCCATTACAAACGGCTCGATCATCAATTCAACTCCAGGGACCAAAAAAGAAAAAGGAACTGGAATTGGTTTACAAATAGCACAAGAACTGATCAGGGTCAACAAGGGCTCCTTGAAAATTGAGAGTCAACTTAATAAAGGGAGTAGTATCTACCTCTACTTTTCCAATAATTAAGAACCTGTACGTTCAATGATCCACCTGAAATCAATAATTACCCTCCATAATTGAAAACTGGTTTCGATTGGTGGGACCCATCAAATTTGGTCGGGCCAGTGTAATTTATCGACATAATACGGTTTTAATTGCTAAAACACACAAAAAAGGACACTTCACAACATTTATTCGCACAAAATAAGCTGCACACCTAATTTTATACTTTAGATATTTTAGGTATGCCCAAACACCTAACCTACGACAATTCCAAATATGGCAATATTAGGGTGGTTTCCCTACCCATACTTGTCTTTCTTTTGCTGTGCCCCATTGGTAGGGTGATTGGACAACAAAATGTCAGGGATAGCCTATCCATAAAAATACAATTCGTTGAAAAGACCACCCCGGATTACCAAAGGGACAAAACTTATATCAATCTTCTTAATGATTTGGCCCGGGAATATCGTTTTGTCAAAGAGGACAGCCTTCTCAACCTATCCAAAAAGGCACTCTCCCTGAGTAGAAAAATAAAATATCTTTCCGGGGAATCAGAAGCGTTGGCCAATATTGGGGGCTTTCATTCGGACAACGGCAACAATGAAATGGCCATCTCCTATTTCTCCAAAGCGTTAAATTTGGCAGGTTACCTGGAAGATCCGTCCACCAAAATGGGCATCTTGAACAGTTTGGCAAACGAGTATTCCTACTTAGGGGATTTTGAACAGGCACTAAAATATTTCTTGACTGGTTTGGACTTGGCAAATGCGTCTGAAAACAAGATCATGCAATCCATTCTAAATGAAAATATTGCAAGTCTGTATTCGGCCCAAAAAGAATACGATGAGGCATTGGAATTCTACAAAAAGGTAAAGAAGATAAATCAAGAAATCGGGAATGGAATAATCATCGCGGAAACGCTGAGCAACCTTGCCGAGATTTATGCCGATATGGGGAACTACGATCACGCCATGTTCAATATCAATACGAGTATAGCCACATTTGAGAAAAATGAGATCTATGACTGGTTGGCGTTTGCCTATAGCGTAAAGGGTGAGGTTTATTTAAGACAGGGAAAATACAAATGGGCTTTGTACTGGTACGATCAGAGCAACCTTTTACACCAAAACCTGGAAGACGACCGAAGTAGGATCGATCTCCTAAATGGAATGGCAGCCGCCTATCTGGGGATGGGAGAGGATGAAAAATCGAATGAGTATGCCTTGGCCGCATTTGATGTGGCCAATACCATCAAATCCTTGGGAGGACAAAGGGATTGTGCTGAGACCCTCTATAAAATCAGTAAAAACGAAGGGGATTTTGAAAAAGCACTGCATTATCATGAAATCTTTCAAAAACTCACGGATTCCCTTTACAAGGATGAGAACAAAAGGAGTTTAATGCTTCTGAAAACAAAGTTGAAGTACGATAAGGACAAGCAACTATTGATTGCCGACAAGGAAAAGGAGTTGGCCAGACAACGAAACTTTATTAACGCTTCCATAATCATTTTAATGGTGCTATTGGCTACTGCCATCCCCCTTTATTTTAACCAAAAGAAACTGAAAAGACTTTACAAGGCGCTAAAGATCAATACCCAAAGCCTAGAGGAGAGTCAAACCGAGTTGAATTCCATTAACAAGACCAAGGACAAGCTATTTTCCATAATTGGCCATGATTTAAGGGGTCCCATTGGGGCATTACAGGGGTTACTCAAGCTTTTGGCAAGTGGGGACGTTGCCAAAGAGGACCTGTCCAAGTTCCTTCCCAAGCTTAGGGGGGATGTAGATCATATTTTATTTACGCTGAACAATCTGCTGTCTTGGGGATATTCACAAATGAATGGAACCGTCACCAAACCAAAAATGGTCAAACTCAATAAACTTGTTCATGGCAGTATGAAACTCCTATCCGAAATGGCAAGCAACAAATCCATAAAAATCATGGATCAAATGCCCGAAAATTGTTTTATCCTAGCCGATGAAGATCAAGTTGATATCGTTATACGGAATTTGATCAGCAATGCCATAAAATTCACTCCGGAAAATGGCCTGATCACCCTGGAAGCCGAGGAAGATGGAAACTTTTGGAAGGTCAAAATAAGGGACACCGGTATTGGCATGAATGAAAAAACCAGAAAAAAGCTGTTCCAGGAAAACTCAAATATCACTACTTATGGGACAAACAACGAAAAAGGAACTGGACTGGGGCTCTCCCTATGTAAGGAAATGGTTGAAAGAAATAAAGGTAAAATATGGGTGGAAAGTAAACCAAAAAAGGGGTCCATCTTTTACTTTACCGTTCCAAAAATCACTAAAAAATATCGCAAGGCCAGTTAGGGCCTGTTAGCACTAGTTAAATCAAGTCGTCCAAACTTTTGACCGCCACATATCGCTCCGTTGTAAAGCCCTCTGCATACTCCACCCCCACCAATCTTCCTAAATCCCGGGCCCTATAATTCACGCTATCCAGAAAGTTTTTGCTACTGATGGGCGTCTCCGGCTCGTCACTATTTGGGTCAAAAAACTGTGAGGAATAAGCCAAAATGGCCTCTTGTTTTTTCTCGATAAAACGGCTTACATCCAGCACAAAATCCGGTTCAAGATTCTTCCATTGGATATAGTGATAGACCGCTTTTGGACGCCACGGCTCCTGCCATTCCCCACCACCGGTCATTTTGGTATCAATTTTTACAAGTCCACTCAAAAAACAGGCATCACTGACCAGTTTTGCTCCCCTGGCATGGTCTATATGCCGATCATCAATCGCATTGCACAATACTATTTCCGGTCTGTATTTTCGAATCATTCGAATCACCTCCAACTGGTGTGATCTATCATTCACAAAAAAACCATCGGCAAATTCCAAATTTTCCCGAATGGAAATTCCGAGGATTTCCGCAGCTTTCGCCGCTTCCTTATCCCTTATCTCGGGAGTGCCCCTCGTACCCAACTCTCCACGGGTCAAATCCACTATGCCCACCTTCTTTCCGGAGGCTACTTCTTTTGCAATGGTCCCCCCTGCGCCCAACTCGGCATCATCGGGATGGGCACCAAAAACTAGAATATCCAATTTCATTGGGCAAGAACGATTTTAGATTTTAATTGATTGATTGCCTGGTCAATATCTTCCATCAAATCCTCTACTTCTTCAATACCTACGGAAAAACGGATCAGTCCATCCCGAATACCTTGGGCTTTCCTATCTTCCTCACCCATCAGGGCATGCGAGGTCATGACCGGCGATGTAACGGTACTCTCCACACCTGCCAAACTCATTGAGGGTTTGATCAATTGCAGGGATTTCATAAAGTCCGACGGATTGAAGTCTTCTTTTAATTCAAAAGAAAGCATCCCGCCAAAACCCTTCATTTGGGACTTGGCCAATCCATGTCCGGGATGCGATTTCAATCCAGGGTAATACACTTTATCGATAGCTGAATGATCGTCCAATAGTTCGGCCAGTTTGTGGGCATTATCACTTTGGGCCTTCACACGAAGGCCCATGGTTTTTAAGCTTCGTTCCAACAACCATACGGTTTGGTCACTCAAACTACCTCCAAAACAAATGGAAGACTCCCATAGTCTTTTTATGTGGTCTTTAGAAGCCGCCACTGCCCCCGCACAGATGTCCGAATGGCCACCCATATATTTGGTAGCGCTATGTATCATAATATCGATGCCAAAATCAGCGGGATTTTGATTGATCGGGCTTGCAAAGGTATTGTCGATCATGGTAAGGACCCCTTTGGATTTTGCCAAATCCGAAACCGCTTTTAAGTCGGTAATGGTCAATAAAGGATTGGAAGGGGTCTCTAAGTAGATTACCTTGGTGTTCGATTGCATTTTGGCCTCAAAGTCCTTGGCCTCCCAACCATGGGTAAAGGAATAGGAAATACCGTATTTCTCCAATTGGGTCGTTGCAAAATTGTACGTGCCCCCATAAAGCGTCTGCTGAAATACAATATGGTCCCCAGCCTTTAAAAAGGCCATTAACGTATGACTGATTGCTGCCATTCCACTACCAAAGATCATGGCATCCCCAGTGTGTTCCAGGGCGGCTATTTTCTTGGTCAACGCTTGTTGGTTGGGCGTATTGAAATACCGTGGATAACGTTTCTCATCAATATCCTCAAAGGCATATGAAGTGGCCATATACAAAGGGGAAATTGCCCCCTTGTAACGTTCATCCACAACCCCACCGACATGTGTACAAATGGTATTGATTCCTCTTCCTTTTTCCATGAATTTAAATTGATTTCTAAAAGTAAGAAAAATGGTGGCAACCCTAAACCTGGACCGCTTTCCAATTTCCCTTCCTGAACCAAACAATGGCAATTATGGCCAACAGCACTTCTGCCGTGGTAATGGCAATAAAAACGCCCATTGCCCCAAAGTCCAAAACAAGTGCCAATAGATAGGCCAAAGGCAATTGAAACAGCCAAAACGAAACAAGATTGATCTTTGTTGGGGTCTGTGTGTCCCCAGATCCGTTAAAGGCATTGGTCACTACCATTCCATAGGCATAGAAAATATAACCCGCAGCAATAATCTGGAGGCAAAGTCCCCCATTATCGACTACCGAAGGGGTACTGTTGAACATTCCAACGATCTGTTTTGCAAACAACAGATAAACAACGGATACCAACCCCATAAAATAGGCATTGTATTTTCCCGTTATCCAAACCGATTTCTCCGCACGTTCCGGTTGTTTGGCCCCCAGGTTCTGCCCTACCAAGGTTGCAGCAGCGTTGCTCATTCCCCAGGAAGGCATTAGTGTAAACATCATTACCCTTATGGCAATAGTGTACCCTGCAAGGACCTCACTACCAAATTCACTCATGATTCGCATCAAAAACACCCAACTGGACGTTCCAATGAGGAATTGGGCGATTCCCCCTAAGGAAACCCTGATCAGGTTGAACATGACCTTAACATTCAACATAACGTCGTTCAATACCAATTTGATCTTGCCCCAACCAAAGAATAAAATACCCAATTGGAACACTACGGCTGTTCCCCTACCAATATTGGTGGCAATGGCGGCCCCCATAACACCATATTCAGGTACTGGACCCCATCCAAAAATAAAGATGGGATCAAGGATGATGTTCAATCCATTGGAAAGCACCAAGGTCCACATGGCAATACTGGCATCCCCGGCACCCCTAAAAATGGCATTGATCAGAAATAGTAAAAGAATGGTGATATTCCCACCGATCAACCATTTGGTGTACCCGTGGCCTTCCTCAATTAAATCGGGCTCGGCCCCCATTAAAGCAAGGATTTCCTTATTGTAGAGCAGGCCTATCACCCCAACAATAAGCGCTACCGATACCCCTAGGAAAATGGCTTGTACCGCAGCTTCCCGGGCTCCTTTCAAATCTTGTTCCCCCACCCTGCGGGCAACTACGGCCGTTGCGGCCATACTTAAGCCAATGGCAATGGCATAGACCAGTGTAATAACGGATTCCGTTAGGCCAATGGTCGCTACGGCATTTACACTTACCCTGGAAACGTAGGCAATATCGACCAAGGCAAAAATGCTCTCCATAAGCATTTCCAAAATCATGGGGATGGATAGCATAAAAATGGCCTTGCGAATGCTCCCACTGGTAAATTCCTGTTCCTTACCGGAAATGGCGATCCAGAAATACCTAATTAATTGTTTTATTGATAATTGTCGTGATGACATGATTTAGAAATTATGATGTTAAAAAATGAAGAAAACTAGCGTGTAACCAAAAACTCCCTTTCGGTTACTTGGTCGGGAACAGATCCAAAAATGCCAGTGTGTTCATAATTTCTATTACTTCATGATGGTGCAAAGATGCATAAAACTTTTGAAAATAACATCAAAACCATAACTTTCTTAAAAATCCATATTTTTCCATAGGCTAATTCAAGAATCATGAAAATACATTCCATACCCATTGTCACCGTTTTTTTTCTAGTGCTTTTCGCTTGTAAAAACACCAAACCTGCGGCCGAAAAATCGGGATATCAAGGGCAAGGTCCCACTCCGATTGTGTCTACCAAAACGAAACCGGTACAGCGACAATGGAAAGGAATCTGGGCTTTTCAGGACAGTACGGTTTTTTTCAGCAATCAGTTCGATGGGGCCCGTTTAAATGGTGTTGCCCAGGATTCCAATACCCATTACACCCTTTGGTTTACTGCAGAAAACACCCCCATAAACCCTAGTCCTTGGTATGGTTTTAAAGTTTGGAGTAGCACAGCACAGGAAATTACCTTAAAACTAACGTATCAGGACAGTCGAAGTCGATACTACCCAAAAATAAGCCATGATGGCCTGCATTTTAAGGCCCTGGACAGTACCCAATTCAAGGCCATCAACCCAGGGGAGGGAGCGTTTGGATTAAAAGCTGTCCCAGAATTTGTAGAGGTCACGGTTCGGGTGGACGAAAAGCCAATTTGGATAACTGCCCAAGAATTGTATCCCTCCAAAAGAGTGGGACAATGGGTGGATTCCCTTTCCCAAAAACAATTTATATCCAATTATGAAATTGGGAAGAGTCGGGAAGGTCGTACAATGAACCTTATGGAAGTGGACGAAGGTGCTTCAAAAAAGGCATTGGTGATCATTTCCCGTCAACACCCACCGGAAGTAACCGGTTTTTTGGCCATGAAGTCCTTTATGGAAACCCTTGCGGGAGATTCGGATCAAGCCAGGGCATTTCGGAAAAAATTCACGGTCTTTAATGTACCCTTGATGAATCCCGATGGGGTGGACAATGGAAACTGGAGACACAATTCCGGTGGTATTGACCTCAACCGGGATTGGCAGGAATTCAATCAACCCGAGACCAGGGCAATCCGCGATTTTTTAAAGCAAAAACGTGAGGATGGGTACGAATTTGTTTTTGGGGTCGACTTCCACTCCACCTGGGATGATATCTACTATCCTTTGGATACCACGGTCACTGGGGAAAGGGGTAAAATAGTATTTGATTGGATTACGCGCATCTCAAATCGTTTGCCTTCAAAAAAGACCAATATCAGTGCTTCCCAAAAAGTGACGCCGACCATGGTCTCCAGAAACCATTTTTTTGTAGCCCATGGAATGCCCGCAATCGTATTTGAATTGGGTGACAACACCCCAAGGGATTTTTTAAGGGAAAAAGGAAAGGTAGCCGCCGAGGAATTGATGGGCTTGCTAATGGAGTGAATAGAAACATTAGGTCATTTCAAATCTGCAAACGGCAGTGAGAAATCCAAAACGGTTCCTCCTCACTTCGCTCGTTCGGAATGACAGCTATTTTGCTTGTACGTAATTCGCCCTATACCTCCAGTAACTAATACCTCCAAGAAGAATAACGGCCAAAACAATGTACTTTACATAGTCCGGGGTAATCGCCGCAGAACCGGATTGTGCATAGCTATGTAGCCCCACCAAATAAAAGTTGACCCCAAAATAGGTCATCATAATGGCACCAAAGGCCGCCACGCTCATAAAGTTGAACAACCACCTTCCCTTAAGTGCAGGGACCAATCGCATGTGGAGCACAAAGGCGTATATCATTATGGAAACCAAGGCCCAGGTCTCTTTGGGATCCCAGCCCCAATAACGCCCCCAGCTCTCATTGGCCCATTGGCCCCCCAAAAAATTACCAATGGTCAACATCACCAAACCTACGGTAAGTGCCAGTTCATTTATGATGGTCAGTTCTTTGAGGTTCAGTTCCATTTTCTTCTTGTTCTCCTTGGTGGTAAGGATAATGAGCAATAGGGATACGACCCCCAAGATCATTCCCACGGTCAACGGTCCATAACTGCCCACAATGACCGCTACATGGATCATAAGCCAATAGCTGTCCAAGACGGGGACCAGATTGGCTATGGAGGGGTCTACCCAACTTTGATGGGCAATCCATAATAACATAGAGGTGACAAAAGTACTGGCCGCAATGGTCAATTCACTTTTCCTACCAAAGGCCAGTCCCATGGCCAGGGTAGCCCAAGCCACATATAAAATGCTTTCGTACGCATCACTCCAAGGGGCGTGGCCAGAGATGTACCAACGAAGGACCAACCCAGCGGTATGCCAAATAAAGAAGAGGATTATGATTCCTTTTAAAAAGTAGGTGGCCGCTTTCCAAATCTCCCTATCCTTAAAAATACGAAGCACCAATACGATAAACAGTAATAATCCGACCATTCCATAATACTTGAACAAACGGTTAAAAATATCCAGCTTGTTGTACAGGATTTCGGTCTTGACCTTCTTTTCAGTGGGCAGTACTTCCTGACCATGATTCCTTTGATTCTGTTTAAAGGCTTCCAAGAGTTTATTCGATTCCGAATAATCCCCGGTAGCGATGGAATTTTGAAGTGTGTTCAGATAATAGGGCAAGCCGTTTGCCATAAAGTTGGCATATAGGGAATCTTGCACCTGATACTGTCCGGAGCGAAACTCGACTGCCGAAATCCATTTGTTGTTTTCATCGTTCAAAAGCGGAAAAATCTTTAGAATCTGTCCGCTCAGGGCCATATTTAACAACCCTATGCGCTCATGTACCTTAATAAAATCCTTTTGGAACTTATTGGGATTTGTGGTGGACGTTGCCGCTTCCAGATACGGTTTTAGCTTGTACATACCGGTAGCATCGAACAAATCCGTGGCATTTATAAATTTCTGCCCGCCTTCTGCGCCAATGATCTGTCGGATACTATCGTTTTGCCTTTCCCCTACATTGATAAAATCGACATTATACCATAGCGGGGGATTCAACATCATGGAGAGAAATACCTGATCCGAATTTAGATCCTTGAATTTGTCCTTTCCACTGAGCTTACGTAGCAATTCCGAGGTAAAGGTATGCAAGGGCTTCATTCGTCCCCCCTCATCCTGGATGACAATTTCCCCAAACTTATCGGCATGGGCCACATCCACCGTTGTCGCACGAATCACGGAATCTATCTGTGCCTGGGTGGGCAAGCCCGTATGGTCTTCATGTGGTGGTTCTTGTCCGTAAGTGTGCAAACCAAAACAAAGGAGCAGTACGGCGGCCAAAGTTGCCTTTTTCCTTTTCACTTTGTCCAGGGATTTTGCCAGCTCCTTAAAACGGGTTTTGCCAAAGAACATGATGCCCAACAGTCCAATATATAAAAGAAAATACCCAATATAGGTAATCCATGTGCCCCATTGATCATGGTTTACACTGAGCACCGTGCCTTTTTCATCCGGCATAAAACTGGACTGGAAAAAGCGGTATCCCCTATGGTCCAAAATATGGTTCATAAAAATGTCATAGTCATATGGGCGTTCATCTTCAATGGTCACTTTGCTCATAAAGGACTTGTAGCTGCTTTCCGTTCCTGGGTACTTCTCCGCTATAAAATCGTTCAACCGTACATTGAACGGTAACTCATAAACCTTGGAACCATATCGAAGTGAAAAATCGAGCCCATTAAGGGTAAACTTATCAGAAAAGTCAGAAGGCCCTTGACTGCCCAGAAGTCTCTTCTCCACAGTTTCCCCATTTACGGTCACCGCCACCACCAATGCATCCTGGGTTTGCTCATTCATTTCATTTTCAGGGACCTTAACCACGCCATAAGAGCCTTTCACCAAGGGTTCCGGGATCACAAATTGCATTCCGGCGGTAGTGTACAGGGAACGTAGTTGCAAGGGTTGAATACTGTCTTTTACCAATTCCCCTTGAAACTGGTCCGCCATTCGCATGTACTGTCCTTCAAATGGCGATTGAATTTGAAATTCCCCGTCCCTATAAAAAATATTGATGGCCCCTTTGGTCTCCTTGTTCAAAGCAAAGAGCACGTTATGAATACTGGCAATGGAATTGTTCTCCAAGTAGTGCTCGTGCCTCTGGCCATCACCAGCCTCCACTATTTTTAGATATTCCTTGCCTTTTTCATCAGGAACCAAACCTTCTTTTGCCCCTTTGATAAAATCCACAAAGGCAATGGAAAAAGCTTGCCCATTAAAATCATCGTTCCAGGGGAGACTGGAACGTTTTCCTTCCGGGGTTACCAAAATATCATCCTCGAGTACCTTTCTGCGGTTCTGCCCATCAATTGGTCCATCTATATAAGCCGTGAGATAGGTTTTATCGGAATAAAATACCTTTTCTGAATTCCCCTCCCGAATGGGCATCATTCCCTCAAAACTGATGTAACGTGTTACAAATGCCCCAACAATGATTAGTATCCAGGATAGGTGCAATACCAAAACCGGCCATTTCTTCCACTGTAACAAATTGTATCTATAAATGTTGCCAAAAAAGTTGATGACAAAAAACACCATAATGGCTTCAAACCAAGTGGCATTGTAAATGTAAATCCGAGCGGTTTCGGTACTGTACCAACTTTCAATAAAGGTGCCTATTCCCATGGCGGCTGCGAAAAGCAAGAAGAGTACGGCCATTAATTTGGTGGAGAACAGTGTTTTCTTCAATAACTCGAACATAGGGCATTCGCTTTCGGCTTGCAAAATTACGACCTAGAAGTGATTTAACGGAATCGTTTGTCCATCAAATTCTTAAACAAAACCGTTAATTCTTTTTAAAAAGGCTATTTCAAGTTCGTACTTTTGGGCATGCTTAGCGTAGTACTTCTAGGAACGGGGAATGTGGCCCATCACTTATTCCATGCCTTTTCCAAATCAAAGGATGTTACGGTTCACCAAGTATACGGGAGGAACAGCAAGGCCTTAAGGGATTTTGAACCAAAAGTTTCCACTACCTCTTCCATAGCGAAGATAGCCGAGGCGGATATGTATATTTTGGCCGTTTCGGATTCTTCAGTGACCGAAGTCTCCAAAATTTTAAGGGGTAAAATGGGGATAGTGGTCCATACTTCCGGAAGTGTTCCCATGGATGCCATTAAATCCAAGCAACGTGGGGTGTTCTATCCTTTGCAGACCTTCACCAAAGGGAATGAAGTCGATTTCCATGAAATTCCCATTTGTATTGAAGCCGAAGGTGAGGAAAATCTTTTGCTTCTGGAAACCCTGGGAAAATCAATAAGTAACCATGTATACAGGATTTCGTCCGCTCAGCGGAAAAAGCTCCATCTCTGTGCGGTTTTGGTAAACAATTACCCAAATCACCTGTACCATATGGCCCACGAAATCTGTGCGGAAAACAAAATCCCTTTCCACTTATTGCTCCCGTTGATTTTAGAAACCGTGAACAAAATCCGACATTTGTCACCCAAAGAAGCACAGACTGGCCCCGCCAGGAGAAACGATATCGTTACCATGCAACAGCATATCAGCCAATTACAAGACCCACTTCAACAAAAAATTTATCAATTACTGGGCGAATCGATTAAGGAATTGTATGAAAAAGAACTATAAGGAATACCTGAAGGACATCTCCACTTTTATCTTTGATGTTGATGGCGTACTGACCGATGGGACCATCTTAGTGACCACTTCGGGTGAGATGTTACGGAAAATGAATGTAAAAGACGGTTATGCCCTTAAGACCGCATTGATCAAGGGGTACAATATTTGCATTATTACCGGAGGAAGCAACCAAGGGGTAAAAGATCGATTAAAAGGCCTGGGCATTACCGATATTTATCTTGGAGCACACTATAAGGAAGAACCCCTGGAGGAGTATTTGGACATCCACAACATTAACCCGGAAAATGTTTTGTACATGGGTGATGATATGCCCGATATCCCCCCTATGAGACGTGTAAAATTGGCCACCTGTCCCCAAAATGCGATAGCCGAGGTCAAGGCCATCTGCGATTATGTGTCCCATAAAAATGGCGGGGAAGGTTGCGTACGGGATATTATTGAACAGGTCCTAAAAGTTC
Organism: Croceivirga sp.; assembly: GCA_028281025.1. GTDB lineage: Bacteria > Bacteroidota > Bacteroidia > Flavobacteriales > Flavobacteriaceae > Croceivirga. Next base: position 181,621 of record JANQKR010000048.1, on the reverse strand, counting down.
GGGGCGACTGGGAAAACAACTTCAGTTCCAAAAATGACTGAAAATCCGCTTGCAGAGAAACTAAAAGGGTACAAACTCATTTTGGCCTCCGGTTCCCCCCGTCGAAAAAAGTTTTTTGAGGAATTGGGGCTGGAATTTGAGATTCGTTTAAAACCCGTGGATGAAATCCATCCCAAAGAATTAAAAGCGGAAGGGATATCGAACTATTTGGCAGAATTGAAGGCATCCGCCTTTAAGGACGCCCTTGGGGAAAACGAGATTTTGATTACCTCCGATACCGTGGTATGGTGGAACGGAATGTCCCTGGCAAAGGCCGTTGATTCCCAAGAAGCATCCCAAATGCTGCAAAAACTTTCCGGGGATTGGCATGAGGTCATTACCTCTGTCTGCTTTACCACCACAACACAACAGAAAACGGCGCATACGGTCACCAAGGTAAAATTTAAGCGTCTCGAGCAAAAGGAAATCGACTATTATATCCAAACCTGTCAACCTTTTGACAAGGCCGGCGCCTATGGTATTCAAGAATGGTTGGGCGCCATAGGAATTGAGGAAATCCATGGTTCCTACAACAATGTAGTGGGACTACCGACCCATCTGGTTTACAAAATGTTAAGTGAATGGTAAGGAAATCACAAAGTATCCCTATCATTTCGTTAATTGCCAGGGTTCCATAAAGAATTCATTCTACATTTCGATTCATTCAAACTCCTGATACCATGAAAATATCCCTAATGTTCTGTTTATTGGTGATGCTTTCCACTTGTGGAGGTGGAGAATCTTCAGAGGTAGCTGCGGACACCACTTATGAAACAGCTACGGCCAAAATCACCGACTTTCAAGATTCCGAAACACAGCAGATCTCGAATCGAAAAATGATTTGGACCGGGAATGTGGAAGTAAAGGTCAAAAGTGTGGACGAAACCACCGAAAAGGTCAATGAAATCTGCAAGAAGTACAATGCCTTTGTTTCAAAAATGAATTTGAACAATACCAGTTATGAAATCTCCAACAGCATTACCATACGGGTTGATAGTGAGCATTTCACTTCATTGATGGAAGATCTCAAAGGGCAAGGGAATTTTGTGAAAAATGTTTCCATATCATCCAATGATGTCACCGAGCAATATATTGATGTTACCGGCAGGTTAAAAACAAAAAAGGAAGTCCGGGAACGATACATTGATATTTTAAAAAACCGGACCGGGAAGATTTCCGAGGTTTTGGAAGCAGAGGAAGCCATTAGAAAGATTACCGAAGAAATTGAGGCCAAAGAGGGGCAGTTACGTTATTTGGAGGACAGAATAAAGTTTAGTACAATCAATTTAAGAATATATGAAAAGGTAACATTTCGGGAAGAACCGGATTCCTACGAAAAATCATTTGGAAGCAAGGTCATCCAAGCCCTGGAAAATGGTTGGAACATTGTTACCACCTTTGTGCTTGTGCTGTTCAATATATGGCCATTGGTCGTAGCAGGTGGTATACTGGTTTGGCGATGGAAATGGTTGCGAAGAAAATTTAGTCGAAGGAAATAGGCCTTTTCGTCCATATGACCGTTCAAAATTATGGTTTTAGGCAGTACCTTGATTAAATTTGCAAAAACGTACTGTTATGAAAAAAGGGTCAAAATTTGGATTGCGTGTTGGCATACTCGTATTCCTTAGTTGCGCAATTGGAGCATGTTCCCATGGCAAGAAAGCGGAAAAAACACTTGCCATCAATACGGATACCGACAAAGCCCAGACAGAGGGGACAACCCCTAAAAAGCCTTTGTCCCAAGAGTTTAAGGAGTACTGGTATGCCGGGGATGCCGAAATCACCTCATACCAATTGCAACAGGCCCGTTATGGTGAACTGCGTGAGGGCAAGGCCGTATTGATTTATGTAACGGAACCTTTTCTGCCGGATGCGCAGGTGAAGGCGGATGGGAACAACCCAACCAACATTCCCGTGCTAAAACTCAATAAAACCAAAAAGTACCTTACCGGTATTTATCCTTATTCCATTATGAGCAGTACTTTTTACCCTGTCCATGACAACCAACATGCACTCAAATCCAGTCTTTCCGTTCAAGAATGGTGTGGCCATGTCTACGCACAATTGAACAACCGTGAAGCATTTGAGTTTAGCTCCCACAGTTATTTTGAAGGAGAAGCGGACCAAAACCTAAGCATGGACAAAGCCATTTTGGAAAATGAAATTTGGAACAGGATTCGAATCAACCCTCAGGATTTACCGGTGGGTAAAATTGAAATCATACCGGCATTGGAGTATTTCCGGGTACAGCACAATCCCATACGGGCCTATACGGCCACGGCTTCGATCAGCACTATCAATGGTATCAGCTCCTATTCCATAGCTTATGAAAATACGGAACGCAAATTGACCATTGACTTCAGTGCCACATTCCCGTATGAAATTGAAAGCTGGGAAGAATCGTTCAAAAGTGGCTACGGTCCCAATGCAAAAACCATGGTTTCCAAGGGAAGTAAGCTAAAAACCTTAAAAACCCCCTATTGGGGACAAAATTCCAACAAATATTTGCATCTTCGGGATAGTTTGGCACTCTAAAATGGAGCCTTTTTTACAGACATATCAGAACGAGCTACTGGCGTCCATATTAAGCCTTATCGTTTTCTTTCTCCTCCGTTTTTTACTGGTAAAGACCATTCGTAAAATTGGACGAATAAGCGATATCAGTCAGGTAAGGACCGGATTGGTCATTAGATATGTTTCCTTTGCACTGGTGGTAATTCTACTGTCTGTCCTGATTCTCGTTTGGGGCATTAATATTCGTGAAATAGGTCTCATTGTTTCCTCCGTATTTGCAGTGATTGGTGTAGCACTTTTTGCCACTTGGTCCATTTTAAGTAATGTTACGGCCGGAATAATTTTGTTTTTTTACTTCCCCTACAAAATTGGTGATAGAATACGGATACAGGACAAGGATTTTCCGGACGAGGCCGTAATCGCGGATATTCAGGCCTTTACATTCCATTTGGTGAAGGACGATGGGGAATTATTGACCTATCCCAACAATTTATTACTGCAAAAGGGAGTGGTACTGGTAAAGAAACAGGTAGGTTTAACAAACGGTCCTAAGTCCGGTGTATAGCTTGTTAAAGAAGTTCTAAAAACCAAAACTGGCCTGTTAAACTTTCTATCTTTGGAACAAGCTAATTAGACCAACTATGCGATTTTCTCGGGTGATTTGTGCATTTCTATTGACCATTCCCATCATGGTCTCGTCACAAAAACCAAAAAAATACACTACCTCCGAAATCCATCATGAAATCCAAAAATTAAACTTTTTGGGTACGGCGCTATTTGTTGCAGCCCATCCCGATGACGAAAATACAAGGCTTATAGCTTACCTATCCAATAAAGTTAAGGCCAGGACCGCTTATCTGTCCTTAACCCGGGGCGATGGTGGCCAAAACCTTATTGGACCTGAACTTAGGGAACTATTGGGGGTTTTACGGACCCAAGAGCTATTGGCTGCAAGAAGGGTCGATGGTGGGGAACAATTTTTTACCAGGGCCAATGACTTTGGATACTCCAAGCATCCGGATGAGACCTTGACCATTTGGGACAAGGAAAAGGTTTTGGGTGATGTGGTGTGGGCCATACGCAAATTTAGGCCCGATGTCATAATAAATCGTTTTGACCATAGGAGCCCAGGAACTACCCACGGACACCATACCACATCGGCCATGTTGGGTTTTGAGGCATTTGATTTGGTCAATGACCCCAAGGCATATCCCGAGCAGCTGTCCAAAACCCAGGTTTGGGAACCCAAACGTTTGTTTTTTAACACTTCCTGGTGGTTTTATGGAAGCCGGGAAAAGTTTGCACAAGCGGATAAGTCCAACCTGACCCAAGTGGATGTTGGGGTGTTTTATCCCAATCTAGGACTGTCCAACAATGAAATTGCCAGTTCGGCCAGCAGTCAGCACCTTTGCCAAGGTTTTGGGAGATTGGCGGTACGCGGTGCGCAACCGGATTATTTGGAATTTTTAAAAGGGGACCCCCTAAACGGTTCCACGGACATCTTTGAGGGAATCAATACCACATGGTCCAGGGTAAAGGGTGGAGAGGCAGTGGGCGCCATTTTGAATGCGATAGAGGCCAAATTTAATTTTTCCGACCCGACAGCACATTTGCCGGATTTGATAAAGGCCTATAAACTGCTTCAGGAAGTTGAAGATGACCATTGGAAACAACTGAAATCGGAACACCTTAAGGATATCATATTGGCATGTGGGGGAATTTATTTGGAAGCAGGGGCAAATAGCGCCTCCGCCATTCCTGGGGAAAAGGTGAACATTACCATTGAGGCCTTAAATCGAAGTAGCACTTCCCTTACCTTACAATCCATAAAAATTAAAGGAGCGGACGTAAGTACCACCCCAAATATTCCCTTGAGTCCAAATACCAAGGAAAATTTGGAAATTTCGTTTTCCGTACCCAGAGGTACTCCCTACACTACCCCATACTGGCTAGAGCAGAAAGGGACGTTGGGGATGTATCACGTGGAGGATAAAACCCTTATAGGCCAACCTGAAACCCCTTTGGCCTATACTGTGGATTTTGGACTTACCATTGATGGATTCCCCATAACCTTTACAAAGCCACTCATACGTCGTTACAGTAAACCGGATGTCGGTGAGATTTATGAGCCTTTTGTGGTGCTTCCAAAAGTGTCCGCTGGTTTTACCGAAGATGTATATCTCTTCAATACCCCCGAACCGGTAAATGTAAATCTCGCCATACGGGCCGGGACTAATAATGTGGGCGGTGTGGCAAAACTGAAACTGCCGCAAGGATGGTCCAGTCATCCCGTGGCGATCAATTTTAACATTGCCCAAAAGAATGCCGTCCAAAACGTAGCCTTTGAGGTCATCCCCCCAACAGGGGAAAATGTAGGTACCATTTCACCTATTTTAGTTGTGGACGGAGAGGAGTTTCAAAAGAAATTGATTGAAATTACCTATGACCATGTGCCGAAACAGTCCATTCTTCTTCCTTCCGAAGCAAGGGTTGTGCGAATGGACATCAAAAAGGAAGGGGAACGAATCGGTTATATTGTTGGTGCTGGTGATAAGGTTCCGGAAAGCCTTTCCCAAATTGGATATCAGGTAGAGACTTTGGATGTATCGCAGTTGGAAATTGGAAGTTTAGCGCAATATGATGGCGTGGTTTTAGGCATTAGGGCGTATAACGTACTGGAAGAATTAAAGTTCAAGCAACCCATACTATTGGATTATGTAAAGAATGGTGGGAACATGATCGTCCAATACAATACGGCAGGCCGTTGGCGTGCCCAATTCGAGAATATTGCCCCCTACCCCATTACCATTTCCCGGGATCGGGTTACCGATGAAAACGCCCAGGTGACCATTTTGGCCAAAGAACATGCCATTATGAACTATCCCAATAAAATAGAGGCAAGGGATTTCAATGGATGGGTTCAGGAAAGAGGACTTTATTTTCCAAATGAATGGAGCAAGGAATTCATTCCTATCCTGGCCATGGCCGATAAAGGGGAAAATAGCAAAGAGGGAAGTTTATTGGTCGCTTCCTACGGAAAGGGGAACTATATCTATACCGGTCTAAGCTTTTTTAGGGAGCTGCCTGCCGGTGTGCCAGGGGCATATAAGCTTTTTGCCAACATGCTTTCACTAAAGAAACAAAACACGCAGGATGAAGGTGAAATCAAAGGATAATTTTCTTCAAAAAGTAGTATGGAAAAGGGAATATTCCGTTGTCCTTATTCTCAATGTCCTTTATATCCTGTACTTTGTGTACGTAATGCTTGCATACAACTAATTCATGGCTGTTCTTGACTGGATTGTACTTTTAGGTACGCTACTGTTCATCGTAGGGTTTGGCGTTTGGAAGACCAAGGGCAGTAACAGCGTGGATGATTACGTGAGGGGAGGACAGACCAAATGGTGGACCATTGGACTATCGGTAATGGCTACCCAGGCAAGCGCAATTACCTTCCTGTCCACACCCGGCCAAGCCTTTCATGATGGAATGGGTTTTGTGCAGTTTTATTTTGGTCTTCCCCTGGCCATGATCGTCATTTGTTTGGTTTTTATCCCCATCTATCATAAGCTTAAGGTATATACGGCCTACGAAATGTTGGAAACACGTTTTGACCTCAAAACAAGGACACTTACGGCCATTCTTTTTCTGGTACAACGTGGATTGGCTGCCGGGATTACCATTTTTGCACCATCCATAATCCTCTCCGCCGTACTGGGATGGGATTTGAGGACCTTGAACATTATTATTGGCATATTGGTTATCATCTATACCGTTAGCGGAGGGACCAAAGCCGTGAACATCACCCAAAAACAGCAGATGTTCGTGATCATGATCGGGATGTTTTTCGCGTTTTTCTTTATTATGGGGAGTTTGCCCGCAGATATTTCTTTTGGAGAAGCCTTAAAAATTGCCGGGGCAAACGACAAACTTGAAATCCTGAATTTTGACTTTGATACCAAAAACAGATACACCTTCTGGAGTGGGATTACAGGCGGTTTCTTTTTGGCCCTGGCCTATTTTGGAACGGACCAAAGCCAGGTACAACGGTACCTCTCCGGGAAATCGGTGAGGGAAAGTCAATTGGGATTGGTCTTCAACGGTATTTTTAAAATACCCATGCAGTTCTTTATCCTTTTGGTAGGGGTCATGGTTTTTGTTTTTTACCAGTACAACCCTTCCCCCCTTCATTTTAATCCAGCCGCCAATGAGGCCATTAAATCATCCGATCTGGCAGGGGATTATGCCATTCTGGAAGAAGGTCATGCAGAATTGGTCAAGGAAAAGCGCATGGCCCAAAATGATTTTGTAACGGCCTTAAAACTGAAGGATTTCAATGCCATTGAGCAGGCCAAAATTAATTTGATCAAAGTAAATCAGGAAGAATTACACAATCGGGAGTCGGCCAGAATACTCATTAATTCGGCGGACCCAAGTGTTGAGACCAATGATAAGGATTATGTGTTCATCCATTTTATTCTCAACAACCTTCCAAGAGGTCTCATTGGTTTGTTGTTGGCGGTTATTTTATCTGCCGCAATGTCCTCCACCGCATCGGAATTAAATGCCTTGGGTACCATAACTGCTTTAGATCTGTACAAACGAAATAAAGGTGGGGAATTCACGCAAAAACAATTTGTGTATGCCACCAAGGGCTTTACCTTGGTATGGGGCGTAATTGCCATCCTAATAGCCTGTATTGCCAATCTTTTCGATAACCTGATTCAGTTGGTAAACATCATAGGATCCATTTTTTACGGAAATGTCCTTGGCGTATTTTTATTGGCATTCTTCTTTAAGTTCGTCAAGGGAAATGCTGTTTTCATTGCGGCAATCATTACGCAGATCATCGTAATCTTAGGTTGGTATCAGGATTGGATGTCCTATTTATGGTTAAACGCCTTTGGTTGTTGTCTGGTCATTGTATTGGCCTTGCTTTTTGAAGTATTGGACCAAACGTTAAGGCGACCTCCCATTAAAACATAAAAAAACCCTAATTGTAACAATCAGGGTCTTTGGATTGAAATTGTTTGAATTCCTATAAGGCCCCCCACTCCATTAGGGAGTCCTTATTCATCTTCACGTAATCCTGATTTCCGGCGGCCTCAGCTGCGGCCAAGGATTTTTTGGCAGCAGCAATAGCTGCTTTTTTATCACCAAGTTTGGCGTGGATCAGGGATTGTCTGCGCAATACCCAATACTGCTCTCCTTTGGTATCCATGGCCACGGCCTTATCTATCCATTCCCTGGCCTTCTCCATGTCCAATCCTTCTTCGTAATAGTAAGAAGCAGCGGAATATAGGTCCCTACCGCTAGGTCCTGCCATGGTGGATTCAATGCTTTTTTGTGCTTTTTTGGCTGTAGGTACTTCAAAAGGCACGCCTACATAAACATCTTCCCAAAGTATGCCAAGATTGGCCCCGTTGTTGGTCAGGTCATCAATGGTTATGGTAAAGGTCTCTACTTTCATGGGCATTTTCATCACTTCTACCTTAACCGTAGCGGCTACTTTGGAAGCATCCCAATTCCTGGGTGTTCCCCAATTCTCGGTATCCGTATAAAAAATGACTTCCCAAACGGCTTCACCGGGTTTTGTGAAAATGGCATATTCGCCTGCTTTCACATCTTTGCCCCCAATTTTTACGTCATCACTGAACGAAACGGTTGTGTTTTTGTTAGCACCGGTCCTCCAAAGCTGTCCATAGGGAACCAAATCACCAAAAATTGTTCTTCCCTTCATGGAAGGTCTTGCATATTCCACCTCCACTTCCGTCAATCCAACCATTTGTTCCAACTCTGAACTTGGGCTGGGTTGGGGAGTTTGCATCTGTGCATTGACTGTAAGGGCCAATACTGCAAATAAACTTAAGAATCCTAATTTTTTCATTGTACGTATTTTTTTAAGAATTGACTAGTGCGACAAAACTAGCTAATCTGTGAAGGGGTATTTGTTAACGATAACTTAAATACTCAATTCCTAAAAAATGGTGCGGAAATACTGGCATCCTGGTAAAAGAAGCTGAGATAGTACAATCCAACAGCCAGTTGCGATATATCAATGGGGCTATCCGAAATTCGTTCCAATGGTGTAAATTCCACAAGACGGCCCATACCATCAAAGATACCCATACCAAAAATGGGGCGATCCGTATGCAATGAATACTCCAATTGGGTTGCCCCAAAACTTTTAAAAACAACTAAATCATCTTGAGGGATACCTTCCGTTGGTGGTCCGTCCTCCCCATCATCCAAGGTGAACGAAAAAAGCCTTGATGGGGAATCCACGATAGGGGGATTTGAAAAAGCTTCCGACGTCACATAAAAAACACCCCCATGTAAAGTGATGGCTTCTATTTGGGCCTGCCCTACGGATAAATTGGTCTTGTTTTGGGAATCGCCAAATAGGGTATTTTCAGAAACCCCACCTATTTCCACAAAGAAGGGCAGCAGTAAGTTGGAATACCCTACCAAAAACAGGGTATTGGAAACAGCATCGTAAGTGGCATCCGTTACCAGGCCATTTACCTGATAGGAGGCCAAACGTTCTGCCGTATAACTCCCCGGTGTTTTGGGAATTCGATAGGCGACCGTACCTTGTTGTTGCCATTGTTTGGTCAGAATTATAAGGGAATTATTGCGTACAAAAAGGGCTTCTGCATCAAAATCACTGTTTTCACCAGGTGTGAAATCCGTCTGGTCTTCATAGGTAAAATCAATACGTTCTGCCATCACCTCATCTGAATTATCCAATGCCTGTTTGGAAATCCTTAAAACATGTAAATCCCGGCGTTCCCCCCTATTGTTTCCAAAATCCCCTATGTAGATGAAGTCGTCATCTTGGGCCATACCTTCCCAATCCGTATTAACTGCATTTATAAGCTCGATGGCCCTTGTTATAGTTAAGGTTTCGATATCGAATTCGAAAAGCTCCGCTGAATTTCCCGAATCGTTATGGGTCAACAATTTTCCATTGCAATAGAGCAAGCCCGAAGTCTCCCATAAGGGTTTCGGCAGCTTGCCCACAATCGAAATGTTGGATTGTGCCAAGCCCATTTGAATGGACAAAACGGAAAAAAAGAAGATGACCTTTCGCACCCTTATCTAATTCTATCCTAAAAATAGTGTAGTCAAGCGAAATACGCGGATTAACGGGATAAAGTCTTGCGCATTACCGTTCAACCAAGGAAGTGGTGTTCATTTGGCTCCTCCCCCTTTAATATTGTTTAACTTTTTATATTTTAAATTAAACAAAATTGCCTTTATCTTTGTTAAAAATTTTGAATGAGACTTTATCAGCTTCGGGCCAAACAGGCTTTTCCCATAGACAGACAAACCGCCTGGGAATTCTTGTCCAACCCGGAAAACCTTAAAGTGATTACTCCGGATCACATGGGGTTCCACATCCTTTCCGGGGTGGAACGGAATATGTTTCCCGGTCAAATAATACAATATAAGGTTAATCCATTTCCCGGTTTCACCACCAAATGGGTGACCGAAATCACCCATGTGAAGGAAGGGGAGTATTTTGTGGATGAACAACGTTTTGGTCCCTATTCCCTCTGGCACCACAAACATTTTATCAATGAAATTGACGGTGGAATTGAAATGGAGGATGTAATCGATTACAAAATCCCTTTGGGGATTTTAGGACAGTTGGCCCACCCACTTCTGGTTAAAAAACAATTGTTGCAAATCTTTGAATACAGGGAACGAAAATTGCAAGAGCGTTTTGGGCAATTGGAGCACTATCAAAACACATTGGAAATGAAATCTATCTAAATTATGGGTAAAACTATTTTATTGATCGGTGGTTCCTATGGTATTGGATTTGAAATAGCCAAAGCCTTACATACGGAACATACCGTTTATATCGCCTCTAGAACCAAAGAAGGGCTTCATGGTCTAAATGTCAATCATATCACCTTTGATGCCACCTCGGATTCTTTGGAGGCATCACAGCTACCGGACGTTATCGATGGTTTTGCCTACTGTCCGGGCAGTATAACCCTAAAGCCACTAAAAATGCTTTCCATGGAAGTTTTCCGGGAAGAAATGGAACTGAACTTTTTCTCATTGGTCAATGTGGTAAAGACCATCATGCCCAAAATGTCGGAAGGTGCCAGTATGGTTTTTTTCAGTACCGTTGCCGTGGGTACGGGAATGCCCTTCCACACCAGTATAGCTGCTGCCAAAGGCGCCATAGAGGGCTTTGCCAAATCCCTGGCTGCAGAGAGTGCCCCAAAAGTGCGCGTGAATTGTATTGCCCCATCACTGGTTGATACCCCGTTGGCGGGACGCTTGTTGAGCAATGATAAAAAAAGGGAGTTCATGTCGCAGCGCCACCCCCTGAAGCGTGTGGGAAACACAACTGATATTGCCAACTTGGCCGTATTTCTATTAGGTGACAAAAGTACCTGGGTCACCGGACAGATATTGGGTGTAGATGGAGGAATGTCCACTTTGAACATTTCATAAATGAGCGGGAAAATTGCTATTTTTTGGTTTCGTCGTGACTTAAGGTTGGAGGACAATGTTGGGTTGTACCAAGCCTTGCAAAGTGGGTATCCAGTATACCCCATTTTCATATTTGACCCGGAAATATTGGATAAACTTCCTGAAAATGACGCACGAGTCACCTTTATTCACGAACAGCTCCAAAAAATTCGAAATCTACTCCAAACCAGGGGTGATAGCTCTTTAGCCATTTATCACGGCTCCCCTAAAAAGATATTCCCGGAATTGATTGGGCAACATCGTATACAGTATGTTTTTACCAACCATGATTATGAACCCTATGCCAGGCAACGTGATGCCGAAATAAAAAAGTTGCTCGAAAAGGAAGGTATTGGTTTCAAAACGTTTAGGGACCAGGTCATTTTTGAAAAAAATGAGGTGGTCAAGGACGATGGTACTCCTTATGTGGTATACACGCCATACAAGAACCGTTGGAAGGAAACCTTTAACGCGGCAACGGATTTGGTAGATTACGCCATTGACTTTTCCAACTTTGTGAAGAATACCAAATTGCCCGATCTTAGTCTTTCGGACCTAAGGTTTACAACATCCCCCATAAAGGTTCCCGATTATATCGTGACAAAGGAGTTGATCCAAAACTATGAGGGGACACGTAATTTTCCTGCCAAAGAAAAAGGAACCTCCAGATTGGGCCCACATTTGCGCTTTGGAACGGTTTCCATCCGTAAAATGGTAAGAAAGGCCATTCAGGAAGAAAATGAGGTGTTTTGGAACGAATTGATTTGGCGTGAGTTTTTTATGCAGATCCTCTGGCACTTTCCACACACGGTCCATAAAGCCTTTAAACCCAAATATGACCGTATCATCTGGCGTAACAATATCGAGGAATTTGAAAAGTGGAAAAAGGGGGAAACGGGGTATCCCCTTGTTGATGCCGGCATGCGCGAACTCAACCAAACCGGCTATATGCACAATAGGGTCCGCATGTTGGTCGCCAGTTTTCTGTGCAAACACCTATTAATCGATTGGCGTTGGGGCGAAGCGTATTTTGCGGAAAAACTATTGGATTTTGAACTGGCCAGCAATGTCGGTAATTGGCAATGGGCCTCAGGTAGTGGGGTGGACGCAGCACCCTACTTCAGAATATTCAATCCCATGACCCAAATTGATAAGTTCGATAAGCAAAAAGCATACATCAATAGATGGGTGCCGGATTTGCAGGAGCTTAGCTATCCCCTTCCAATGGTTGAACATAAGTTCGCAAGGGAGCGTTGCCTTAAAATTTATAAGGAAGCCTTGGGTTAAAACAAATTTTGGTACATTGAAGCACTACTCAAAACCCTAGAAAAATGAAAAAAACAGTACCCTTTTTACTCCTGCTTGTTCCCCTAATGCTCTTTTCCCAGAAAATGGGCAAAAACAAAAAGGCGGTCCTGGCATCGGTCGAAAAACATAAAGAGCACCTCATTCAATTAAGTGATTCCATTTGGACCCTGGCCGAAATCGCCTTTGAAGAATCCCAATCCTCCGAGGTTTTGGCATCCTATGCTGAAAAGAATGGTCTAAAGGTCACCCGTGGCGTAGCCAATATACCTACGGCATTCACGGCCACCTATGGATCGGGGAAGCCAGTTATCAGTATCCTGGGCGAGTTTGATGCCCTTCCCGGGCTTTCACAAAAAACGGTTCCCGTAAAAAATCCAATAATTGAAGGTGCCCCGGGGCATGGATGTGGACATAATTTGTTTGGGGCCGCGAGCTTGGGATCGGCAATAGCCATTAAAGAATTGATCGAAACAGGGAAAATAAAGGGAACCGTTAAATTCTTGGGAACCCCGGCAGAGGAAAAATACTTTGCCAAAGTTTGGATGGTTGAGGCCGGACTTTGGGATGATGTGGATGTAAACATTAGTTGGCATCCGGGGGCCAATACCGAAGCGGACGTACAAAGTGGACTTTCACTGATTGACTTTATTGTTGAATTTTATGGCCAGGCGGCCCATGCTTCCGCAGATCCCTGGAACGGTCGAAGTGCCTCTGACGCTTTGGAACTCTATACCACGGGCATGAACTATTACCGAGAACATATCAAGCCCACCTCCAGAATACACTATCATATCCAAGATGGTGGCCAGGTGGTGAACGTGGTTCCCGATTATTCAAAAATCTGGGTGCGTGTACGCGATCCTAAACGGGAGGTAATGCTTCCTACCTATGAACAGGTCAAAAAAATGGCGGAAGGGGCTGCTATAATGGCCAATGTAGAGTATAAGATTTCTTTGGTTTCCGGAATCTATGAGATGCTCGTAAACCGTTCGGGAGGGGAAATCATGCAGCGAAATCTGGAACTATTGGGTCCTATCACCTACACGGATGAAGAAACCACCTTTGGAAAAGCCATACAAAAGGCCACTGGCAAACCGGAAGTGGGTATGGACAGTAAAATCAATCCCCTTAGGGAGACCCAAGAACTCCCTGGAGGGGGTTCCACCGATGTTGGTGATGTGAGTTGGAATGTTGCCAACATCAATTTAAGTGTTACCACAGCACCAAAAGACACCCCATGGCATTCATGGGCAGTCGTCGCTTGCGGCGGAATGAGCATTGGCCATAAAGGGATGATCTATGCTTCCAAGGCTATGGCCATGACCATGTTGGACCTTTTTGAAAGTCCAAAGTTGGTCGAGAAGGTAAAAGAAGAATTTAGGACCCGTAAGGGAGATGTGGTGTATGAGGCCATGATAGATGGTCCACCTCCCATCAGTGAAAACTAAGATTATGGAAGCTGTTGTAATCCGCACTTTTCCTTTGGGTTTTCCCTGGGAAACGGAAGACCCCTTTTTATTCTGTGTCCATCATTTGGACCACTACCCTAAAGGTAATGGCGAAATGGGCCCAGATTCCCAGCTATTGGAAGGTCGAAACATAGGGAATGACTTCACTTTAAAGGACGGTTGGCGAATGTACCATGGAACCACCATCCCTGGATTTCCCTACCATCCCCACCGGGGTTTCGAAACCATCACCATTGTGAACAAAGGATTTTGCGATCATTCGGATTCCTTAGGGGCATCTGGCCGTTTTGGTCAGGGCGATGTACAATGGATGACCGCAGGGCGCGGAGTCCAGCATTCTGAAATGTTCCCTTTGCTCAACGATGATACCGAAAATACTTTGGAGCTTTTTCAAATTTGGTTGAATCTCCCGAAATCGGACAAATTCGCGGAACCCCATTTTAAAATGCTGTGGCATGAAGATATTCCCCTTGTCCAGGAACAGAATGCCCTCATTAAAGTCATTGCAGGAAATTACAAAGGGTATCAGGCTCCAAACCCTGCTCCTGATTCCTGGGCGGCCCATACCGAAAATGAAGTGGCCATTTGGAATATAAAGATTGAGGCAGAAACGCAATTCCTATTGCCCGAGGCCTCGGGGAACGTATCGAGGACCCTGTATTTCTATGAAGGGGACACCCTTTCCCTTGGCGAACTAAAGGTAAATCCCAACTTTGGAATCCAATTGAATCCCAAAAAAGAGGTCATGATAAAAACGGGGAGCAAGAAAGCAGGTCTATTGATGTTACAAGGAAAACCAATTGCAGAACCCGTGGCCAAATACGGCCCCTTTGTAATGAATACGGAAGAGGAAATTCAACAGGCCATGCAGGAATACCGCTTGACACAATTTGGAGGATGGCCGTGGCCTTACCCAGATAATGTACACGAAAAGGATAGCGGTCGGTTTGCCAAATATCCAAACGGAGAACTGGAAATACGATGAAACTAACGTTACGGCTGGCGGCCATTTACAATATTCTTTGGGGATTTTGGGTGGTAGCCTTTCCCAATCATTTTTTTGAACTTGTGGGTATGGAGCCCCTTAACCATCCCATGGTTTGGCAAGGTATGGGAATGGTCATAGGGGTTTATGGCCTGGGCTATTGGTGGGCCTCCTTCAACCCAGTCAAGCACTGGCCAATTGTAGCCGTTGGCTTTCTCGGTAAAATTTTTGGGCCCCTAGGCTTTCTCTTCAATTATGTAAAGGGTGATGTTCCACTGGAATTTATATATACCTTGATTACGAACGATTTTATATGGTGGGTTCCCTTTGCCGTCATTTTGATAAAAGTGCATTGGCAGGTCCGTTGGAAACTTTAAGAGCCCAAGCAAATCATGAAATCGAACCTACTACGATATGGACTGGCGTTTTTTATGTTCGTGGCGGGCGTGAACCACTTTATCCATCCTTTGTTTTATTATCCACTTATTCCCGATTATTTAAAACATCCAGAACTTATAAACTTTGGTGCGGGCGTCTTGGAGGTCATATTTGCATTGATGCTCCTTAGCGCAACCTTTAGAACCTATGCGGCGTATGGGATTATCCTATTGCTCCTCCTCTTTGTCCCATCTCATATATATTTTATCCAAATTGGCGGATGTATTCCCGATGGCCTCTGTACGCCACAATGGGTGGCTTGGATTCGATTGCTCCTCATTCATCCCTTACTTATCTATTGGGCCTGGAGCATCCGCAACTAATATGTGGTTACTTTTGTTTAATCAAAATTCGCCTTTTGATGTTCACATTAAACCATAAAACTTGGTTACAAACAGTTGCTATTTCAACAATTAACCCAATTTTAAAAGTTCTTCATTCAAAATTCAAAAGTTAAACAGAATTTGAATTATATTTAAATCACAATCCATATAAAAAGTACATATGCATTCGCTAGTTTACCGTTCAGCAGCGAATGAATCCTTTACCATTCCAGAAATCTATGGTATGTTGAGTAATGCGAAGGATTACAATGCTGAACATGGCATCACTGGATGTCTGTTATACCATAACTCACAATTTCTTCAACTCCTGGAAGGCGAGGAGGGCGAGGTTCTGAAATTGTTCCAAAAGATAACTATGGATAAGAGACACCATGATATCCTCTTGATTGAGAGTGAGTATTCCAATACGCGACTTTTTGGCGAATGGAGCATGGCATTTCACGATTATGGGCAAAATGGACTATCGGCAAACTTAAAACTAAATCAAATCGATGCTTTTCTGAAGCAATCGGATGCCTTTAACAGAAAAAGCGGGCCCGTACTCAAATTTTTCTCTGCGGTTAAGGACATTTTATTTTCAAATTGAATTGCTGCAATCACTAGCCCTAATTTTTGATACCGGTTGCCTAATTCTTATTTGGCTGGTCCAGTTGGTTATTTATCCCAGCTTTCAGTACTATAGCCCATTGGACTTAAAAAAGTGGCATTCCAAATACACTGGACAAATTACCGTGGTGGTACTGCCGTTAATGGTGGGGCAACTCATTACATCCAGCATGTTGGCCTATCTGGAAATTTCCACTCTTAACTTGATCAAACTTGCCTTGATCCTCACCACTTGGGTACTGACCTTTGTGGTTTTTGTTCCCTTGCATCAAAAATTGGAACATATTGCGGAACCTTTGCAGCTGATCAAGGCTTTGATTGTCAAAAATTGGCTAAGGACCATTATTTGGAGTCTCATTTTCCTTCTCACTTTGTTAGAAATCCTTTAAAAACAAAAATTCAAAATGTACTCCGAACTAAACACGGGATTCATTGTTTTCACCAACAGCAAGAAAGGTGATGATTTGCACAGCGCACTGGACGAATTCCTGATTACTGGAAAAGGGAGGACTAAACCCTTACAATTTCAGCGCCTATGGCACGTAATCGTTCGTCAATATTTTCATAGCCTCTATCTATCTGTTCTATATTGTGGATTGTAGAGGTTCCTTTTGCGGACAATGCAGCTATTAACAAGGACACTCCTGCACGTATATCCGGGGAGGTCATAGTGGTTGCCTTTAAGGTGGACTTAAAATCGTGGCCAATGACCGTTGCCCTATGGGGATCACAAAGAATGATCTTAGCCCCCATGTCCAACAGTTTGTCCACAAAGAACAGACGGCTTTCAAACATTTTTTGATGGATGACCACTTCTCCCCTGGCCTGGGTGGCAACAACAAGCAGTATGCTCAATAGATCGGGCGTAAGGCCCGGCCAAGGCGCATCCGCGATGGTCATGATGGATCCGTCTATGAAATTCTGGATTTCGTACCCTTTGTCGTGCTTTGGAATATGAATGTCGTCCCCTATCAATTCCATTTGTATTCCCAAGCGCTTAAAGGCGCTGGGGATTTGGCCCAAGTTTTCCCAACTTACGTTTTTGATGGTCAATTCACTTCTGGTCATCGCTGCCAATCCAATCCAGCTTCCAATTTCGATCATATCCGGAAGCATGGTATGTTCGGTACCCCCAAGCTCGGTTACCCCTTCAATGGTCAATAAATTGGAACCTATTCCGGAAATTTTGGCCCCCATCTGTACCAACATCTTACATAATTGTTGTAGATAGGGCTCACAGGCCGCATTATAAATGGTGGTCGTTCCCTCTGCCAATACAGCGGCCATTACAATATTCGCCGTCCCAGTTACCGAGGCTTCATCAAGCAGCATATAGGTCCCTTTGAGCCTTTTGGCCTCCACGCCGTAGAAATATTCCTCACGGTTGTATCGAAACTTAGCGCCCAATTTTATGAAACCCTCAAAATGGGTATCCAATCGACGTCTACCAATTTTATCACCCCCAGGTTTTGGGATGTAGCCCTTTCCAAACCTCCCCAACAAGGGACCTACCAGCATTATGGACCCCCTTAGGCCCCTTCCATCTTGTTTGAATTGGCTGGATTGAAGGTAATCCAGATTAACATCGTCCGCTTTAAACGTATAGGAACCGTGACCCCGCTTTTGGACCTTAACCCCTAAATCCTCCAAAAGGAAGATGAGTTTGTTAACATCAACAATATCCGGGATATTATGGATGGTCACTTTTTCCGGGGTAAGTAAAACGGCACATAGGATTTGAAGTGCTTCGTTCTTTGCCCCTTGAGGGATGATTTCTCCTTGCAGTTGCTTTCCTCCCTCAATTCTAAATGTACCCATTTATTGACAAAAAGAAGTTAGTATCGTTTTCTGTTTCGACTGCTCTTTTGGCTTTTTTTGCCGTGGCTCCTATTGGATTTTTGTGCTTTGTTCCGTAAAAACTGTCCACTATCGGTAAGGCTCTCACCATCCGGGGCCAAATCTATGGCACCATCACTTAATTCCTTAAGGTGCTGGAAGATAACTGCATCCTCCACCGAATCCTTGTTCCAGTTCAAATAGCACTTTTTCATGTGGTTCGCAATGGCATATTCCAAACCGTCCCTCATATCGCCCTTGTCCCACTTCACGGCCACATCTATCATGCGCTTTATATTGTTTCCGTAAAAACGGTATTTCGGAAAGTTCTGAGGGTATTCCAGAGGTTCCGGACGTTGTTGGAGTACTTCTTTGGAGGTTATTGGAAATGGGGAGTCCACATCCAGCTTAAAATCGGACATAATGAACAACTGGTCCCATAGTTTATGCTGAAAATCCGGGACGTCCCTTAAATGGGGCTGCAGATTCCCCATTACACTGATAATGGATTGCGCCACCTTATTCCTCTCGTCCCTATCCGTGATGGAAACGGCATGATCTACCATTTTTTGAAAATGACGTCCGTATTCAGGAATATGCAATGGCGGACGTTCGGTATTGTATTCTAGATTGTCTACTAAATTCAAATTGAAATTTTTAGGAAGTAAATATGTTGCAAAGTAATAAAATTATGCCGCTTTCGCACACTATAGGGAAATGACCCCTTCAATTATGGAAACCTCTTTGTATTTTTTGATGACCTCATCCGGGTTTTTTAGATGTACCGTTACCGAAATACTGGTATAGGTCCCCTTTTTGGATTTCTTGGACTCGATCACGGCTCCGGTATTGTCAAAAATGGAATGTATCCGTTCAATCTTCTTCTTGTCCGTGGGCACAATGAACTTGTACAAGTAGTTCGCAGGCCATTTGGTATTTTCCCAAAGTTGTTCCCTTAGGCGGGTATAAAACTCATCTGAATCGTTCCCTTCCATAAATCGATTTTTGCAAATATAGCGGGTAAACAACAATTTTTTATTGGAAAGCAATTGATTAATTTGTTCCCGAATTCCATTCAAAATGAAGGTAAAAAGAATTGTTGTTACCGGAGCTCCCGGGACTGGAAAAACCGTTGTGGTCCAAGAACTTGAAAAACTGGGATTTCATTGTTACCATGAAATCATAAGGGACATGACCGCTAAGGCAAAGCAAACGGAAACCAAAAATAAAATGGTTTCCAACCCCCTGGTATTTGTGGATGACCCCATGGAATTCAACAAAACCCTTTTGTATGGAAGGGAAAAACACTTTAATGAATCCCTTGGCCTTAGGAAAACCATGTGCTTTTTTGATAGGGGTATTCCCGATGTCCTGGCATACATGGATTTTTTTGGCCAAAAATACCCTTCTGATTTTGAAGGTTTAAGTCGGGAAAAGAGATACGATGCCATTTTTATCCTTCCCCCCTGGAAAGCGATTTATGTTTCGGACAACGAACGCCTGGAGAGTTTTGAAGAAGCGGAAAAGCTTCACCATCATTTAATGGAGACCTACATTCGATTTGGTTATTCGCCGATTATTGTCCCAAAAGCTTCGATAACGGAACGCACCTCATTTATTTTAGATACACTCCCCAAGTGAAAGGATCGCCCGAACATATCCTACGAAAGTTTTGGGGCCATGAAAACTTCAGGGGTTCACAACGGGAGATCATCAGATCTTTACTTCAAGGTAAGGATGCGCTGGTACTGATGCCCACGGGCAGTGGAAAATCCATATGCTTTCAAGTCCCCGCCTTGGTCAGGGAAGGGATATGCATCGTGGTTTCCCCTTTGATCGCCTTAATCGAAAACCAGGTCCAGGTACTCAAACAAAAAGGTATTAAAACCATTGGGCTTACCGGGAGTATCCCCCAACGTGAAATGGATGCGCTTTTGGACAATTGCATACATGGGAATTATAAATTCCTATACCTCTCCCCTGAGCGTTTACATCAGTCCATGGTCAGGGAAAGGATTCAGCAAATGCCGGTGAATTTCATTGCTATTGACGAGGCACACTGCATTTCCGAGTGGGGGCATGATTTTAGACCTGCGTATCGAAAGTGCTCCATACTAAGGGAACTCCACCCCAGTATTCCGATGATAGCACTTACGGCAACCGCCACAAAAAAGGTGGCGGATGATATTGCGGACAACCTCCAAATGCAAAGCGCCAAAGTATTTAGGGACTCCTTTGAACGAAAAAATATAGAATTTCGAATCGAAAATAGGGAAGACAAGGGCTATGCCCTAAAACAAGCCCTAAAGAACGATGGCCGAAGTGCCATAGTGTATGTGCGCACCAGAAGGGATTCCGTGCTTCTCTCGAAAACATTGAATGAAAAAAATGGAGTGGCAACCTATTTCCATGGCGGTCTTTCGGATTTTGGGAAAAAGGAAAGATTGGAAGCCTGGCTGACCAACAAAGTGCGTGTTATGGTAGCTACCAATGCTTTTGGCATGGGAGTGGACAAACCGGACGTGGGCACCGTTATCCACTATCAACTCCCGGACAGTATTGAGAACTATTACCAGGAAGCGGGCAGGGCAGGCCGGGATGGAAAACCGGCAAAAGCAATCCTTTTATTGAATGAAAACGATATTGAGCGGTCCAAAAAACAGTTTCAGGATTCCATACCCAATGTGGCCTTTGTAAAAAAAGTATATAAGAAGTTGAATTCCAACTTTCAAATTGCCTATGGCGAGGGCTCTGGTGAAAGTTTCGGTTTAAATTTCAATGAATTCTGCAATCACTATGGACTTCATACCCGAAAAACCTACACCGCAATTAAACTTTTGGACCAAAATGGTATCATCTCGGTTTCTGAAACCTCGCAAAACACAACATCAATCCAGTTTACCGCACATAAAAGGGAATTGTTCCATTGGATGGAACAACATGTAAAAATGGGCCATATCGTACAGGTGTTACTCCGGACCTATGGTGGGGTATTTGAGTTTGAAACCAAGATAAACCCGTCATTGCTCGCCACCAAAACCAAGGAAAGTGTAAAATTTGTGCTGCATACCTTGGAAAAAATAAGTCAGGATGGATTGGCCACTTTTGTGTTTTCGCAACAAGACCTAAAAATTGTTTTCTTAAGGCCAAGGGAGGACGATGCTACCATCAATACGATTGCCGCAAACATTGAGAAACTGAATAGGACAAAACGGATGAAACTGCAATCCATGATTGCCTATTCGAAAAACAAAAAAAGATGTAGGCTTGGATTTTTATTGGACTATTTTGATGAAAAAATGGTCGAACCCTGTGGAAAATGCGATGTTTGCACAACGAATGGACAACAGGGACGTATTGGTTCGGATATTAAGGCCGCAATTATGGGGATTTTAAATGGAGGTGACAAAACCTCCCGTGAACTGGTTGCCAGTACCGCTTTTAGGGAGATTGATGTGCTCAATGCCCTAAAAGAACTATTGGAAGACGAAGCGTTGGTCCTTAAAACAAATAACACCTATGGCATCCAATAAGGAAAAGGAAATGTTGCGTATTGTCTTTATGGGAACCCCTGATTTCGCGGTTCAGGGACTTTCCCGGTTGGTAGAAACAGGATACACCGTTGTTGGGGTCATTACCGCTCCCGATAAACCTGCGGGAAGGGGAAGAAAACTCAATGAATCCGCCGTTAAACGTTATGCCGTTCAAATGGGGCTTAAGGTCTTACAACCTACCAACTTAAAAGACGCCTCCTTTTTGGAAGAGCTCAAGGCCCTTAAACCCAATTTACAAATTGTGGTCGCCTTTAGGATGCTTCCAAAGGTGGTCTGGGAACTTCCTGAGTTAGGTACCTTTAACCTCCATGCTTCCCTATTGCCGCAGTATAGGGGTGCTGCCCCTATTAATTGGGCCATCATCAATGGGGAACGGGAAACCGGGGTCACCACGTTTTTTATCGATGAGAAAATCGATACCGGGGAAATCATCCAGCAAAAGAAAACCAAAATAGACCCGGGGGAGGATGCGGGCTCCTTGCACGATAAGTTAATGCATTTGGGGGCCGACCTCATTTTGGAAACCGTAAGTGCCATTGCGAGCGGCGCCGTGCAGACCAAAAAACAACCGCAATCAAAAAACCTAAAACAGGCCCCAAAAATTTTTAAGGAAGACTGTAAGATAGATTGGTCGTTACCGTTGGACCGGCTCTTTAATTTTATCCGGGGGTTGAGTCCCTACCCCGCAGCGTGGACGGATTTCAGCAATGGGGATGAAAGCACGACCCTTAAGATTTTTGCCGTGGGGAAGGAGTACGAACGACATCAACATAAGGTGGGCGCCTTACTGGTCTCCAAAAACCATTTAAAAATTGCGGTCAAGGATGGTTTTTTGCAATTGCTGGAGGTACAATTTCCGGGCAAACGAAAAATGGAAATCAAGGAGTTGTTGAACGGCCTTAAAGTGCATAAGGATGCACATGTGCTCTAGCCCGCATTATCATTGGGCTAAGGGAAAGGTTAAAATTTGGTCGCTTTTATCAACAAAGACTTCAAGTTATTAACAAAAACCCTGATTTCCCTTGAATTTACTTGGTCTGCCCGCAATTCCGTATAAATTTGTTCAGCATTTAAAGTTATATTAACAACAATTAATTTAATTCAATTATGAACAAAACAGAATTAATCGATGCAATGGCCGCTGATGCTGGCATCACCAAGGCAGCTGCTAAAAAAGCATTGGAATCTTTCTTGGGCAATGTTGAAGGATCACTTAAAAAAGGAAACCGAGTTTCTTTAGTTGGTTTTGGATCATGGTCAGTTTCCAGAAGAAACGCCAGAGAGGGAAGAAACCCACAAACTGGTCAGACTATTAAGATTGCTGCAAAAAATGTTGTGAAGTTTAAGGCGGGTTCTGAGTTGAGCGATGCCGTAAACTAAAAGATATGTCTTTTACCGCTTAAAAAAGCACTTCGTTTCACTACGAAGTGCTTTTTATTTTTGGCAACTTTTGAAGTTATCATTTAAAACAGTACATTTATTTGTCATCAGAACATAAAACACCGTGGAAATTAAACCTAAAAAAGGAAAACTATTGATTGCGGAACCTGCCTTAACTGGGGATGTTTCCTTTAATAGATCCGTTGTCCTTTTGGCGGAACACAACACCGAAGGTGCGGTAGGTTTTATATTGAACAAGCCCTTGGAGTACGACATCCGTGATTTGGTTTCCGAAATAAAGGTGCCCTTACGGGTTTTTAATGGAGGACCCGTGGAACAGGACAATTTGTACTTCATACACAAAGTACCCCATTTGATAGACGATAGTGTGGAAATTTCGGATGGTATCTATTGGGGAGGGGATTTTGAAAAAACCGTGGAATTGATCAATAACAATACCATTACGGAAAAGGACATTCGGTTCTTTTTGGGCTATTCCGGGTGGGCCTCCCTGCAATTGGACCAGGAATTGGTATCCAAATCATGGGTGGTGGTACAAAACGAGTATCAAAGTGATATCATCCAAAAATCGACCACAGCCTTTTGGAAGGAAAAGATGATTGAACTGGGTGGCGAATATCTGATTTGGTCCAACTCTCCTGAGAATCCTATTTTAAACTAGCCAATCTGGCATTTGCGTTGAGCTTGCCCAAAAGATTCCTTGCCGTCTTGTTCCCATAGGCTTTTTTCCTGTATTGGGTAATGGGTTGTATGCCAGTGCTATTGTTCACCACAAAGAGTTCATCCGCTTTTTGGAGTTCAAAGGGGGAAATAACGGCCTCTTCAATTTCAAACCCATCAATGGCATCAATGATTTCATACAATTTCTTTCGTAAAACCCTATTTTTTGCCCCATCCGATGGTGGTGGAATTTTGACTTTTCCATCCTTTACCAAAAAAATTGAGCCCTGTATGGTTCCCACCACATGCTTTTTGGTGTTCAAGAGGATACAATCGGAATAGCCATTTTCGTGGGCAAAGATGCTTGCTACCACTTCAACGGTTTTATTGTTGGTATCCAATTTGGAGAGCATATCATCATTGATCAGGTAATCCTTGAACAATTCCACTTCATAGGCATTTTCATCCAGGGTGTAAAACGGGGCAGAAAGGGCCTTGGTATCCAGGACAAAAGATACCTTGTTTTGTTTTGGGGAAAGGGTGGTACCCCCATCCCGAAACACGGCAATACGCACCAAGGCCGGTTTTTCCATAAAACCATTGGATTCAAGGGTGGCGAGGATCTGTTCTTCCAGAAATTCCATCGTAAACTCCATAGGAATTTCCATACGTAAAATCCGCATACTGGCCATGAGCCTAAAATAGTGGTCCTCCCAAAAGACAATTTGCCCATGGATTACCCGTACTTCCTCAAAAAGTACATCCCCAAACAAGAACCCCCTATTGGTGTGGGTAAGAAAATGGGAGGTACGTTCCAAAAGCGCCCCGTTAAAATTTACCATCAAAGTATCCTTTAAAGTGCGCAAAGATAATATGTGGAGATTGGATTATTTAGATCCCAAAACCTGTTTTAGATCCGCGATTTGATTACGCCAAAGCATTTTTACTTCGTCCATTTCGTCCTCTTCGGCAAAATCGGAGATAAACAGGGAAACATCCTTAGTGATTTCATCAACAATAATGCGCATTTCGAAATAGGTCGAATCGTCATTCTCCTCCCAGGAAAAACGCACAAATTCATCACTTTTTCGCTTGAGCAATTTGGCGTTCTCCTCTGCCCCATCCCAAATGAAGGTGAACAGTTCGCCCCTTGAATTTACATTGTCCGCAAACCATTCCGAAAGGCCGGAAGGAGTGGAAATGTAATTATAGAGCAGTTGGGGGGACGATTGTATAACAAACTCCATCTCGAACTTAGTTTTATCGCTCATGCGCTACGCTGTTTTATTGAATTGATATATTCCGGTAATATAAAAAAATAAATTACAACTAATAAAATAATCCTGAATTTTGAAGGAGCAGAAATTAACCAGTATATTTGCACCCGCCTTTGCAAAATGCTTGGGCATTTGCTGCGGTGGACAGGTCCGCAAACTGTATAAAGTGGCATATATCAATTCAATCCGGCGAGGTAGCTCAGGTGGTTAGAGCGCAGGATTCATAACCCTGAGGTCGGGAGTTCAAGTCTCCCTCTCGCTACGAAGAAAAACCCAAGATTTAGGTCTTGGGTTTTTTATTTTCGTACAACATCAATTTTCAGCCCTATTAATTGTTATCATATAGATACAGGGAATTACCATTAAATTCAAAACAGTAGCTGAAATTAAGCCCCCAAGAATGACCACCGCCATTGGGCTTTGTATCTCACTCCCCGGTTGACCTCCTTTCAACGCTAAAGGAATCAACGCCAAACCAGTGGTAAAGGCGGTCATCAGAATCGGGTTTAATCTATCCAATGCCCCTACTCTGATCAGATCAAGCCCTGTCTTTCCTTCGGCATACAGATCCTCGTATCGGGAAACCAATAAAATACCGTTGCGCGTAGCTATACCGAATAGACTGATAAAACCAATTGTGGCTGCTATGCTAACGATTCCCGAAGTAAAAAAAACGATGAGGATTCCGCCAATCAAAGCCAGTGGAAGATTGAGCAGTACCACAAATGCCAGTCTGACATTTTTGAACTCGTAGTACAGCAACAGAAATATTGCCCCAATGGCCAATAGGGACGTGATCAACAAAAGTTGTGAAGCCTTTGATTCGCTCTCGAATTGACCACCATACTGAATACGGTACCCTTCGGGCAGTCCAATGGAGGTGCTCACCACTTCTTCAATTTCATTGACGGCACCCCTCAAGTCCCTCCCTTGTACGTTTGCCGCCACCACTATTTTGCGTTGTACATCTTCACGACCTATGCTATTTGGACTGCTTACGGAGCTTACGGTCGCCAGTTCGCCCAAAACGGTCTGCCCCTCGTTGGGCAAATGTATAAGTGTACTTTTGATTTTTTCGATGTTATCACGGAACGGTTTTTCATAGCGCACCACTAGGTCGAAATACCGTTGCCCTTCGTAAATGCTGCCTACTTTTTCTCCTGCATAGGCAATATCGATCTGTTCCATCAAATTGCCTATGGTCATCCCATATGCTGCCAAAATCTGACGTTTAGGCCTGATGCGTATCTGTGGTACTTCAATCTGTTGATCGACCGCCACGTCCGCCAATCCATCAATAACCCTGATGTTCTGCTCTATTTGCTTGCCCAATTCAAACAAACGTTGCAGGTCTGGGCCAAATATTTTGATGGCGATATTGGCCCTTGTCCCCGAAAGCATATGGTCAATTCGGTGGGCGATGGGTTGGCCAAGTGTAATGTTCACCCCGGGAACAACGCCCAATTTGTTTCGGACCTCTTCAAAAAATTCCTCTTTGGTCTTATCTTCCAGAACAAAGGGTGCGTCAATTTCCGCTGCGTTCACCCCTTGTGCATGTTCGTCCAATTCCGCACGGCCCGTTCTGCGCGTCACAACACTTACTTCCGGCATTTCCAAGAGCAGGTTTTCCACCAGCTTCCCTGTCTTATTACTTTCTTCCAAAGACATTCCCGGTGGACCTACAACACTAATGACCAATGAGCCTTCGTTGAACTCTGGCAAAAAGCTTCTGCCCAATTGGGTTGCCAAGGCCAAGCTCAAAACAAATACCAAAACGGTTACGGTAATTATGGTTTTCGGCATTTTAATAGCCTTGCCCAACAAGTTGGCATAGTGTTTTTGCAGCCATTGTTCCACTTTGGTGCCTCCTGCCTGTTTATTGAGCAATTTTTCATTGTTAAGGAGGTAGGAACAAAGTACCGGCGTAACCGTTACCGCCACCACCAGTGAAGTCAGTACGGAGGTCACAAATGCAATTCCCAGCGGTTTCAACAACCTACCTTCCATGCCACTTAAAAAGAACAGGGGAACAAAGGATACAATAATGATCAGCGTGGCTATGATAATGGAGCTACGGATTTCGATGGATGCATCCCTGACCACCTTGATCATCGATTGCCTTTCTGCTTTAGGTCTACGAATGTTTTCCCGTAAGCGTTTGTACACATTTTCCACGTCGATAATGGCATCATCCACCAACACTCCAATGGCAATGGCCATGCCTCCCAAGCTCATCGTATTGATGGTATAGCCCAACCATTTTAAAATAATGGTGGACACCAAAAGGGAAATGGGAATGGCCAATAATGAGATGACCGTAGTGCGCCAATTCATAAAGAAAACGAGCAGTACGATGACCACAAAGAAAGCCCCCTCCAGAAGCGTTTGGTTAAGATTTCCGATAGAAGCCTTTATAAAGTCCGCTTGCCTGAAAATATGGCTTTTGATTTCCACACCTTTAGGGAGGGTTTTCTGCAAATCCCCGATGGCGAGGTCCAGTTTATTGGTCAACTTTAACGTGTTGACATCAGGTTGTTTGGACAGGGTAAGGATAACCGATGGATTACCATTCAATGAACCATCTCCAATCTTATCGGATGGCCCAAGCTGTACCGTGGCCACATCCTTTATTTTGACGGATTTTCCATTGATTTCCTTTACAACCGCCTCTTCCAAATCCTCCAAGGAATACGCTCTGCCACTTCCCTTTATAACGTATTGATTGCCATATTGATTGATGACTCCACCTGGAGCATTTACATTGGCTTCCCTTACATGATCCGCCAATTCCGAAAGACTTATGTTGTAATACCTTAACTTTTCAGGATTGGCAAACACCTGATATTGTTTGTACTCGCCCCCAATGACCACTACGTTGGCGATACCGCTAATAGCTTTTAGACGGGGCCGTATCGTCCAATCGGAAAGTGTCCGCAGGTCCATAGGGGACAAGCTATCCGAAGTCACCGCTAAGAGCATGATTTCTCCCATGATGGATGAAATTGGCGCCATGGTCGGTGTTCCAACCCCTTCGGGAAGGTTTTCACGCACCATCGGGATGCGTTCGCTCACGACCTGTCGCGCCCTATAGATGTCCGTGCCCCATTCGAACTCTATCCAAACAATGGAAATGCCCGCTGCTGACGAAGAACGGATACGCCTAACGTTTGGCGAACCGTTCAAGGCGGTTTCCAACGGATAGGTAACCAATTTTTCCACTTCTTCGGATTCCATGCCGTGGGCTTCGGTCAAAATGGTCACTGTGGGGGCCGTCAAATCAGGGAAAACATCAATGTTCATCGTCCTGGTGTGATACACCCCCAACATGCTCAGTACTGCTGCCCCCAATAGAATGAACAATCTATTCTTAAGGGAAAAATTCAATATTTTGTTTAGCATAGGATATACTTTCTAGTGTTCGTGTCCGTGTGCAGGGGTTGCACCTGACATGGACGCCATTTTAACCTGATATGCACCCGAGGTAACCACAACCTCACCTACCTGCAATCCATTGCGTACCTCCACACTTTTACCATTCCGTTTCCCAATGCTGATGGGACGTCTTTCAAAGCTTTCGCCGGAGAGCTGTACGATTACGGAATAGCTACCATAATCTTCCAACAAGGCCGATTCCGGTACCAATGTGGTTTGTTTTCCATCGCCCAGGGCAATCTGAACTTGGGTCAGGCTACCATCGGGCAATCCGATCACATCATTTACCTTGGCATAAATTGAAATGAGCGGATTGTTATGCTCAACATCTTTGGAAACAGAAAGGATTTCCCCACCGGAGTCCGCTAGGTCCCTCCATTGACCACTTTCGGATTGATACCACAACTCTCTTATATTTTCAGTCGTGAGAGCTTGGTTTGGTGCCAATTGGGATTTGAGGATTTTGGATTGATGGGAACCAATGCTGACCATGGGCATACCCTGTTCAACATATTCACCATTGGAAACCTTCAAGGATTTCACAAACCCGTTAAAGGGTGCCCTTATCTGTTTGTTGCCCCCGGATACATTTGTGGACAGGCTCTGATACTCAGCTTTAGCAATGGCGTAACTGCTCTCTACCTTTTCAAACTCTGATTTGGGGATGATCTTACTTTCGTAGAGCTCCTTTTTTCTATTGTATTCTGAAGTAGCTTGGTCGAAATTGGCTTTTGCTTTGGTTATCTGAGCACTCAAATTATCGGATGCCAAGCCTCGGCTACTTACACCCATTAGCAATTGACCCCGTTCCACTTCCATTCCCTCCGTAAGGTTGGTGACTGGCATGGTCACCGTTCCGTTGGTTGTTGCAACCATGGTCTTGACCGAACCCTGTGCAGGTTGCCAAACCCCTGAAGTGTGAACCACATCATACACCTTACCTTTCACCACAGGTGCCGTTTGAAAGTTTATTTTCCATGCCTGCTCCTTTAAAAAGGAAATGGGGGGTTCTTCCCGCGATGGGACAATAGCTTTCTTAGCCTCCTCCATACTCGAATACACCATCATGTTTTCAATCACAATCCTATCGGTATAACGCGGTGTGGAAAGCTCAAATACCAATTGTTGTAACCCGGCTTCCTTGGGTTTCAGAACGGGAGAAAAGATTCCTGGTGATGAAGGGGCATCAACTGAGGTACGGATACCCTTTCCCTCCTTTATCAAACTTACCGTCACTGAACCCTCTTTTACGGGTTGGTGTTTGTCCATTACCGTAAAATGAGCGGCGAATTTGCTTGGTTGCCCAACAATTAGCGCAGGAAATTTCACAAAAAGTTCAGTTTTGTCCGTCCATATGGTATAATCCAACCTTGGTGTCCCATCACCGATATGGCTTCCATCGGGATTGTGGGCGTGTCCGGGTTCCGTATTTTGCTTACAGGCCAATACGGCAAGGGCAAGTACAATTATCAAATATCGTTTCATTGTTTTGTTTTAATTATGACCATGGTGTTCTTCACCATTTTCATGGGTATGGGTTTTCTTCTCAGTTTTAAGGGAATCCTTATCAATTGTAAATTCTTCCTGTTCGACCTCTTCATGCCCATGGGAATGATCGGAACCTTCGTCGTGTGAATGTCCATGGTCGCCATGTGCGTGGCCATGTCCCTTTTTGGTTTCGCGACATCCGCCAAGGATTACTGCTACTATTAGTATTGATGTTATAATTAGGTTCGATACGGTCTTCATCTTCATTGTTTTTTAAATCGTTATAACTGATGCATTAATAATTGTGCTTGTAGCAACTGCAATTGTTTTTCCATTTGTAGCATTTCGTCCATTGCATTTCGATAGAACTGAACCTCCATATAGTATTCCAGAAAGGAATATTCCCCCAGATGGTAAGCCTTGAACAGCAGTTCTTCACTATTCAGGTGGGCCATGGTCCCTTGGTATTCGTGGTATTTATCGAAAAGTAGCTGGTACTGATCATAATCCCGCTGGAATTGGGTGTACAGTACGGATTTTGCCACTTGTGAGGTGGACTTTTGGTATTTGTGGTTGGCCTGTGCAGCCTTGACCTTGTTACGGCTACTCCATAAGGGGATGGAAAGGCCGCCGTATACCCCGGAAAAGTTGTCCCCCATGACCCCCTGGTAATTGTAACCCAGGATGATATTGGGCAAAACCTTATTTTTCTCCAATGTTACATACTGGAGGGAAGCCGCTTCGTTAGCAGAGAGTTCCAAAAGCTTTGGGTCATTGACCAATTTCTCGCTCCAAATAGTTTCCAAAGTTTCCAATTGCATAGAATTGTCCAATTGCAGCTGATCAACCTCAAGGGGTTGGCCTCCATTCAGGGCCTGTAAATATGTGATTTGGGTATGGATATCCACATTCAACCTATCCAATACGAACTGCTCTTGTAACCAAGCTACTTTGGCTTTGTTCAAATCCAAAATCCCTATCTGCCCTTTGTTGAACAGCTCCTGTGTCTGCTCATATACCTTCTTACTTTGAATTTTCCTCTGGGCTTCAATGCTTTTTTGCTTTTGAAGCACAAAGAGATTGATCAATCCCTCTTTAGCCTTTAAAAGCAGCTCTTGACGCTTTTTGGTATAGGACGTTTCCAACTGGTTTGCCTTTAGGTTGTTCCATTTGGCACGTGCTGCATAGATCGTTGGAAACTCAAAAGACTGGGAGATTTCGAACTCCGAGTAATCTCCCGATTGATGCTCGCCAAAGGGCAGGTAGTAGCCCAAAAGCTGTAAATCAGGTAGATTATTATCACTGCTATTCCGAAGCTGCTGTCCTTCCATGTAGGATCTATAGGCATTTAATTCGGTATTGTTCTGTGCAATTTGGTCAAGTAGTCCATCCATCGTATTGGATTGGGAAAAGCTCTTGCCCAAGCACATGCACACGCCAATGGCGCATACTATTCTTATGTTCATATTGTTCTATTTTAGGTTAGATCAAAAAGGGAGATAAATAATCCCTTATTGATTTGCTGAGAAAAAACAGGCTGCTGAATTGATTAACCTAGACTGGGGGGACCCCGTAGTGCGGGAATCGAAGAATATGGGCTTTGCTTTTTATCCTGGGAAGGGTACCATACTTCATTTTTGGTAGCCGTCTTTAAGGGAAAAAAAGTGGTTTCAGTGGTTGGAAAGGTCTTGGCCAGTTCTTTGTCCACCGAAATCTTTTTTGCTGCCACTTGTTCCGGCACAAACACATCTGCAAAAGAATTTGTATGGATGTGTACCTCCAAAAACCAATGAAAGAACCCTTTTTTTGGATGGTCTCCGTTTGATTCGGCGTGAATATGGTCGTGGTGATGATCATGGGCTATTTCACAACATTCCCCGTCACTTTGGAGTTCATGATGTTGATGCGGTACCGCCTGGTGCACCAGTAACATACTGAAAATGCCCAGAAAAAAAAGCGCCTTTGTTTTGAGGTGTTTTTGCATCACCTACAAAGGTAGAATATTTATGGCATTATTCTTATCCAATAAACCGCTTTTAGCGGTAGTTCAGGTGGTCAGGGTGAAGGAATCATAGGAGGTTAGGGACATAAAAAAACCACGATCGCGCGGTCGTGGTTTCCATTCCGATTATTCCTACCCGCCAGTGGTTAGCTACTGGCAAGAGCAGGGACTATTTATTCCTTCAAGGCAATATCCCGACTAATGGAGTTGGCAAAATCAAATATCTGGGATAGGTCATTTACCTCTTTGATGTTCAAGGATTTTTTCTTGATCAGCGCTGCAATCTGAATTTTCTCACTTTCATCGAAAAAATCAATCAATTTGGATTTTTTAGTTGGAATTTGACTCGCAATATTGGTTACCAGGTCCAAAGCATAAAGTTCGGTACGATGTACAAATTTACTCGGTACATCAAGCATAAAGGAATTCGCAGCCTTTTTTCCCTCTTTGTAGGTCACCAAGGGTCTCTCCATAAGTTGATATTTGTCCCCTTTGCTTTTGGTCACTAAATATTCGTCATGTCTATTCCCTTTTTTATCCATAAACGCGACAAACTTCAACTCATCTTGATTATCAAAAACAAATTTTAGGTTTTTATCCTCAACCAACACTTTTGCTATTTCATCGGGGGAATTCCCTTTTTTGATTTCCATCTCTTTGGTAAAACCGTTGTACCTAACGTAAAAGTTGCCCACAAGTTCTTCCCCATAAAACAAAGAACCTTTTTGAAAGGCATCCACTAGATAAGGGCTTCCCAGAACATCGGAGATTTGGGCCGTAGTGCCCTGGGCACCTGTTGATTTCAGGTCGGCAAAAGTAAAGAAGTTGGAAGGAACCCTGGTTTCGGTATACCCAACAACGCTTGCTTCGCAAGCGGCGTGTACCGTATTTTGTGCATAAAGGGCCGTACATCCAAGAATAGTCAGTACGCCGAGGATTATTGTATTTTTCATCGTAAGTAGTTTTGAATTAGCGACTTCCCTAAAGTTAAGCGTTTGTTTTTGTAGATGGTCAGAAAAATTCAATAATTTATAAAAAAGAAGTTTTTTTTGTTGATTTCATGGTTTTTAAGAGTAAAGCTTTGGATATATCCAACTATTTAGTCATTTTATTGCTCACTCTTAAATCTTGTTTTTTAAAGAACTAAATGTCCCGAGTTCCTGCCGGTTTGCATTTCATGGGAAATGAAGTAGACTGGCGAACCGGGCGGTAGCGCAGGTAATCGGAACGCAGAATTCATAACCCTAAGGGTTTTGACCCTTGGTCCAGAGTGCTTTTGGTGGCATCACTTCCGCAATGTTACCTATCCCAAAAAAGCCCCAGGCGACATACTGCCAGTTTTGAGGTATCGTTTTGCCTTCCACCTTTTTGCTAGGTGTTTTTCCCAAACCGGATAATAGGCAAAAAGCGTTTTATCGTAACGTAATTACAGCTCTTCCTACTTAAAACATACCACTATTCCCACATGATACCAATTATGCAATGTGTATTGGCCTTTAGTGGAATCCAATTTACTTTAACGGTGTTCTGAAAAAGAATACAATGAGAGAGATTATGTAACAGCTTGCTCTGAAATTGAAAACAGAGAAAAACGGAATAGAAAAACATCATATATAGAAAAAATGAAGATTATGAAAAACGAAGCTGGAGTCAAACGACACTCGATATGTTCCAAGGGTACGGGTTAAGTTACTTTTCTTTAGTTCTAATATCGTTCTTATAAAGCCTCTAGTGAATTGTTCTCTAATTTTTAAACCTACCGCATCAATCACGAAAATGAAAATCTTAAAAATACTTGACAAATATCTTATATGCTTCGTCTTAACGGCAGTTGCGTTATTTCAACTGTACAACTCTCAATTCGACGGGTTGAATCCATGGAAGGGCGGAGGATTTGGAATGTTTTCGACAAACAAAAAGAATAATATTACTGCAATTGGATATACTTCGGAGGGTGATTCGGTATTGATTAAAATAGTTGGAAGCAAACTAGATATACCTATATCGAACAATTTTCTGAGAAACTTAAAGTACTATCCCAAAAAGGAAGGTCTGCTTAAACTAGGGAAGCTAATCTTAAATTCCCATTTGAAACCTTCTCTTCTGAATATTTCTGAAGGAGATATCGATAGTAAAAGCTACAACCAAATAAAGAAGGATTCTGCTTTCTATAGTAAAGTCTACGTACCAAAGTATTATCCAAATACAGAATTAGCTAAGATGGACAACGCGTTAAGGATTGAAAAAATAATAATTCATATGTATGAAATGAACTTCTACAACGATGGTTTAAAGTTCAAGAAAAACTATGTACAAAGTTTAGAAGTACATAATGACAAACATATAACTTATGTATTATCACCATGATTCAGAAACTCTACTCATATTTGAACAGATATAACGTTCATCTTGATTCGAAACATGAAGATTTAGTTTTTAAATTTTCATTGATGTTATTAGTACTGGACGGGGGAACAGGATGGAATTCTCAAATCCTACTGAGGATTACCTGTATTTTAATGATTGTATTTGGCCATTTCAGTTCTAACAAACTGTTGTGGGCTATAATATCAGTTGTGTTACTTTTTTTTAACAGCCTTCAATGGTATAGTTTGGATAACCATAAAATCTTATTTATGTATTGGGTGTTTTTATTGACTTTACATTTATGGTTAAATAAGGACGTAAGGTACATTAAATCAAATGCTACGTTGCTCATTGGATTAGTTATGATTTTCGCTGTTTTGCAAAAGGTTATTAATGAATTCTTTGTTCCTGGCTTTCTTCACGGCCGTTTTCTTTTTGATGGCAGATTTTTATTAATCACACATTTTCTCACCGATATACCAATAGAAGAGCTTCATATGAAAAAAGGGTTGGTGCCAACTTTATCTTGGTTGCCAATTGATCAAAGTTATATTGAATTCGAATCAAGTAGTTTTCTAAATAATTTCACATATGGGTTTCAATTATTCGGCCTATTTGTTGAATTGGCTGTTGGGTTACTTTTTATATTTTCAAAAAGAAAGAGTGTAATAAAAGATATTTCTTTGATTGCCTTCTGTATAGGGACTTATTTTATTTTTCCTGTAATAGGTTTTAGTTCAATACTCTTGTTATTAGGTATCGCCCAAGCCCCATTAAAAATTAGACCGCATTATATATTAACTTTCATAGCTATTCAGTTTATCAAAGTGCCTTGGAAAGAAATAATATACTACTTTGAGAATGTCTAAACACTAAATGAATACGTATTTTACAATGCTGCTAACCAGAATTTTACCTGTCCTAGTATTTATACTTGGTGTTGTTTTTGTTCAACCGTATTTCATTGGTAAGGAATGTTCTATTTCGGGACAAGAGGCCCTAAAAGAATTAAAAAGATTTAAGTACTTGGTAAATGAAAAATCCTCTTATTTTCAAATTAATTCCCAAAGGTTCGATAGTGCTTTTTTACAATTGGAATCCTACTTGAGAGACATTGACAAGATCCATAAAAAAGATATTTCATTGAAAGTGTCAAACGTATTGGGAGAGTTGGGAGACAGACATTCACGGGTCAGTTATATTGGAGATTGCGAAGACAATAAGTTTTACTTGCCCTTTGCAACAGCACCATGGAAAGGAAAAGATGTGATCGCACTTAAAAATAATAAGGCTGGTTCTGGATATTCTTATTTCCTAAACGACTTTCCTTTATTAAAAAGTATAAACAACATCAATGTTCATGATTATGTCTACAAGCACAATCCAAGGGATAAATATGCTCCTGACTATCCGAGATTTACCCGTGGAGTTAATCAATTATATCATTTTTATAGAATATCTCCCCATCTTAGTCACAAGGATACTTTGAAATTCACCTTTACTACTTGGGATAGCACTATTGATACTACAATTTATATGCCTTTATCCACCTCCAACAGAAAATGGAGGGACATTTGTGATATAACGATTGACGTAAGCAAAAAACAGCCCAGAGATTCGATGGCAACAATATTTCAGAATACTATTGGCTATATTAAAATTCCAAAAATGTACAGTCGTCGTAGGAATGGGGAATATTTTGACTGGCTTTCCCAAGCCATGAAAAAAGTTAAAGATTGCAATGCCCTAATATTGGACATTAGAAATAACTCAGGCGGGACTAGGGATATATTACTCTTCTTTGCAAACTATCTTCTACAAAGGAATAATTGTTGGGTGGCAAATCTGGCGCGTTTTCGTGGTGATCTAACCAGGTCGGCCAAAAGTGGATTGGAATTAAGGGGTCTTAGATCATATGAAAACCATAGCGAAAATGCCCAATTGGCCATTTCCCAATTTATGGGAAGTTTTTCGCCATTGGACAACTTAAATGATGACAAATTCGGGGATTATGTATATATGGTCCTAGAAAATATCGGAGAGGCGGACACATACCATTTTTCCAAACCAATATACATCTTAATCAACGAACGATCATTCAGTGCTGCAAGTGTTTTTGCAGCATCCCTAAAAGGCTTTCCAAATGTATCCCTCTGTGGTGTTACCGCAGATGGGGCCAGTGGAATGAGCGAAACTTATAGATTGCCAAAAACCGAACTGGAATTGAAGATGTCGAGAATGGTCTCATTCCAAAGAAATGGATTTTTATTTGATGGACATGGAGTCTCACCCGATTTAAGAATCGAAAGGACGATTGGACAAATTCTTGGCCAAGAAGACTATCAGTTAAAAAAAATACTGGACACAATCAACACACTATAATTGTTAAAGAGTTTTCATAGGGTAATTGTTTGGTGAAGGCCGGTATGAAACAAGAAAAAAATAAAGTTGTTCTTCATCTACAAAATTTCTATCTACCACATGTTCTTTTATTTTCCCGCTTGTTAATTAGGATGTAAGAATTACGAAATAGTTTACATTGATTTGTATATCGAAAGTATTTAATAGTAGCCAAAAGATGAGCTGTCTTTTAAATAAATAATACCCATCAAAACCGGACCAATGAATTCTAGGAAGCTTTTTTATTTGTTTTCCCTTACCCTCGCCTTTCTTTCTTACGGCCTAATTAATTTGAGTTTTAACAATGATGAAGGCTATTTTTTATCAAGCCAACTAAGTACAGAATATGATGACGATGGCGAAGAAGATGCGGAAACCGAAAAGGAGGAAGATCAGGAGGAAGAGGATGAAGCAATCGCAGAAGGAGTAATTGAAGAGGATGATTAACTCTTTATGAGAGTGCAGGTTAAGTTCAAGATTTATTAATTTTTTTTGCCTTTACAATCTTATAAATGAAAAATATAAAGCATTTTTTAATAGTATTTGGTTTTGTCATATTACTGGGATTAGTTTATTGGTCAATGAATCCTAAAGGGGATATAATCAATATAATTAGTCATCAAGGAATAGAGTTTGGAGAAGAAGGTGAGGAAGAGGATGAAGCCCAAGATGAACGGGATGATGAGTTAGAAGAATCATTTGAGAGTGTTGAAGAGTTCGAAGAAGAACAAGATTGACACAGAGTAGTTTTTTGGTAAACATCAGGATTATTGTTGAATACCTCTAAATTCTATATCTCAGAAATGAAGAACCATTCGCTAAGAATTGGATTTGTCAAAGCAAGAGTTTTTTCCTTTTCAAACTTAAAACCATATGTAAATGAAAAAAAAAGTATTTGGAACTTTGATTTTATCTTTAATATTATCAGGGTCGATTTATTTTGCAACAACTTATAACGCTGATACTATTATTATTACGTGTAACCAAAATGGAGAATTTTCAGAGGAAGATGAAGATGCAGAAGAAGAACGTGCTGAACGTCATGATGAATGGGAAGAATCCTTTGAGACCTGGGAAGACATTGAGGAAGTACAGGAAGAAGTCGATTAGTAATGATATTTATTTTGGAGTTAGCGTTACTTAGTGCTAAGAATAAAATTAGCCATTTCAATTTTTAAGAATTAATACCTTGCTTCCACTACGCAGTTGGGCTTAAAATCCCTCTCAAAAGCAAATGTCTTGCGTTGGAATTATTTTGTCCCTCGTTTGTTTCAAACCCACCAATAAAGTTCGTTTCAAATTTTGATTAAAATTGACATACCAACCTAATTCAGGTAAGTCTTTCTTCTTATCTTTTGTTGCAGTAGCATGTATCTTAACTAATTCTTTTTCCCAGAATGATACACCTACCTTAAATGGAAGGGTTATTGATTCAATAACTAATAATCCCATTAAAAATGCTACTGTTGTCTTTTTCGATATCAATAAGCAAGAAATTGTTTTTTCTACTAAAACGAATATTAAGGGTTTATTTACAATTGTTTATAATAAAAAATGTGACTGCCAGCTTTCTCTGATTCACGATAATTACCAAACTTATATTTCTACATTAAATTATTCGGCAGTTCAATCAATCACTCTTCCATTAATTAAATTAGAGAATAAGAGACATATCCATTTAAAAGAAGTGGTTGTTACGGCAAAGAATTATACACTTAAAAGGAAAGGGGGAAAGCGCATATTTTTACCTAGCAATGAGCTTTTAGATTTGTCTGGATCCATTTCAAACCTGCTAAGTTATATACCTGCAGTAATAGTTGATATTGATGGAAATGTGCAGATAAGAGGGAAAGAGGTTAGGATTCAAATAGATGGTCGTTCGTCTAATCTGACTAGGGCTGAAGTATTAAAAATGTTACCAAGTGATATGATACAAAATGTTGAGATTATTACTTCTCCATCTGCAAGCGAGGGCAGCGAACCTAAAATTAATATCATTACGAAAAAGAATAGAGAAAAAGGATTAAACGGTGGGATTAATTCGGCCTTAGGTTTCCCCCAAGTCGGAAAAGCTGGTATGCATCTAACCATGAACAAAGAAAAGGGCTTTATCTATAGCTTATACGGAATCAATAATAACTTCAGGACAAGTACTGAAAGTGAATTTTTAAATGAAACAGAAAATCAGGCCACTGTTGTTCAAAGAGAGTTTAACAACCGCGATAGAAACGAGATTTCACATTTTAGTGAGTTGGGTTATGAATACAATATAAATAAGAACAACAGACTTCGTGGAGGCTTATCCTTTTTCCTTGAATCCCAAAACTTCGAATACGCAGGATTCAGGACGTTAAGTGATGGACGACAGGCTAACTTAAATAGCAAACAAATTAGAAATACCAGTGACAAAGAGAAATCTTTTACTTCCGAAGTTGATTACAAAAAAGAATTCACATTAAAGGGACATACACTTAGATTAAGCTTGGAATATGGCTTCGAGAGCAATGAAGAAGAAGATTTTTTCATAGAAACGAATCCATTGGAAAACGAAGTAAATGAATCCAACACCAATGAAAAGAACAAAGAAATCCAAGTTGAGTTTAGAATCAAACATGACTATCCATTAATGGAAGACTTGAAATTTTTGGTAGGTTACCAATTGGATTATAATAAGTTAAGTCAAAATCAAGGATTCCTTGGTGCGAGCTTATCAAATCAGAATAATGTGGACTTTTTACAACGTGTACATAGTCCTTTTGTCGAATATGAACATGAAATAGGTGATTTTGAGTACGAAATTGGGTTGCGATGGGAGTTGTTTGATAGAGAGCTTGAAAACATTCTATCGGGAAGTACAGATAAGAGTTCATTTAAGAATCTTTTGCCTAACTTAAGTATGGACTACGAATTTGGCAAAAACAATGAATTAAGTCTTTCCTTTGGCAAAAGAATTAGATACCCTAGATTAAATTGGTTAAACTCCTTTAATACAAATGTCAATTTACAGAACATCCGGATAGGTAACCCAGATTTAGAACCTCAGCAAGATTTTGAATTTGAATTAGAGTACGCAAAAGAACTGGAAAAAGGGACACTTCTTGTTTCCTCCTATGCTTCACTAAGTAGAGATATAGTTCAGTTTGTAACTGAAAATCAAGATGGGCTTACAGTAACTACTCCACAAAATATTGGCAAGGGGGATTCATATGGAATAGACATTTTCTATGGTTTTAATTCCCCTCAATGGTTAAAGACGAATATAAAACTAAGTGCTGAATTTGGTACGTTCCCTAGCAGCCAAGAAGATACTTTTAATGATTTCTTCAATACAAGAGCTAGTATAAATAACTTTATTAGACTTAATTCTTACAAATTGGAATTGAGCTGGATTTACCGTTCCCCTAATAGAAGATTTCAAAGTAGAACACTGTCTGCCCAGTATTTCAAATTTGGTGTTAGTAGAACTATTTTCAATGGAAAGGGAAACATTGTCTTTTCAGCTAATGATCCTTTAAACACGAATAGACGGATTACACTTATAAATAGTCCCAATTTTCAATATAGGAGGGAGTTCTTTCCAAATAGCAGACAACTGACATTAAGTTTATTTTATCGATTTTCCACCAAAGCGAACTTTAGAAACACCGAAAAAGAAAAAAAGAAAAAGCGGTATTGAATTGAGTCTAGCAGATTAATATTAACAGTAAGATGAAATAAATTAGGCATAATCCGACAGACACTCAATTTGACCATAGGAATGTGGAACGCTTTGGACCGATTTCCCGGTACCCTACTAAGGTGATATCAGGATGGTTTAAATAGCCATTTCCAGGGAAACCGTTGTGCCCATTGAAGCCCCGCTCTCCACATGGAGTTTGGCCCCAGCTATCTCTGCACGTTCCAACAGCGTCTGCATGCCCAGACTGGTGCTATCGCGAAGTTTTTCCTTAAAACTGAACCCCTTTCCGTTGTCGCTGACCGTCATTTCTATGGCACCGGTACTTCTTTTGACGTCCACAGATACTGCCCTGGCTCCGGAATGCTTCATGATGTTGTTCAATAGCTCCTGCATAATGCGGTACAACTGCAGGGATTCCTCTTCGCTCAATAGGTTGTCCACATCTTCGATGCTGTGCGTAAAAAAGATATCCGTGTTGGCGTCCGCCTCATCGATTATGGCCTTGACCGCACCGGAAAAACCCAACTTCTCCAAGGTGGCAGGATGCAGGTGGCGCGATACACTGCGCAGTTCCTCCAAGGTATCCATAGCCAGGGATTTTACCTCAGCATCCCCTCCGGACCTCGACCTTTTGGCCAACAGCATCAACTTTTGCCCTACCCCATCGTGCAGTTCCCGCGCCACACGGCTGCGCTCCTCTTCCTGGCCTTTGATCAAGCTCCTTGAGAACCGGGCCTGCGCCTGTTGCTTCTTTTTGGTGGAATACTGTACCCACACCAGGTACAGGATCAAAAACGTGGCCAATATCCCAAGACCACCAAAAGTGAGCCACATGTTCTTGGCCTTATTTCGGGCATTCAAGAGCTCGATCTCCGATTGCTGGGCCGCTATCTCCGAATCCTTCTTCTCTGCCTCATAAAGTGCCTGGTAGTAGGAAAAGCCGTTCGCCTTTTGGACGCTCCCTACGGAGTCCTTTATCCTGTGGTGGGCCCGGAGGTGTTCATGGGCTCTGCCCAGATCCCCCAGGCTATCGTAAGCCCTGGCCAAAAAGCCATGGGCCATATAGATGCCCTCATAGAATCGGGTGTTCTTCATATTGGCATATTCCCGTTCCCCCAGGAGGGCCGCACGCTTGTAATTGCCCTTTGCAAATTCGTAATGGGCCATGGCCAGGTTGTATCCTTTTACTTCAAAGTGTTCACTGTCCTTCCGCTGTTCATCCAACTCTTGCTTTACAGCCTCTGCCTTTTCCAGCATCCCGTTTTCGGCATAGGCGCCCAACTGGGCCACTAAGGATTCCTGAATAATGAATTCATTATGTTCCGGTATAAAGGTATAGACCCTCGCCGAATCCAGGTACCTGAGCTGTTCCCGTGGGCTCCCGTGCAACATCTCGTCAAAGGCCTGGTTGTAAAACTGATCATACAATTCTGCTTTCTCCCCATATTTCCTGGCCTCCTCGATGATTTCCATACGCATTTTCCTTGCTTCCGCCTGGAGTCCATTCTGGGAGTATAGTATCGCCAAGGTTTCCTTTGGCCGCCATGTCAGTTCAGGAATACTGTGGTCCTTTAGAATTTGATGGGCCTCCTCCAGTGCCGCAGCAGATTCCTGAAATTCTCCCATAAAACACAGCATCTTGCCCATTTTCTCTTTAAGGACGCCCAGTTCTGTCCGGTCATTGATCTGAAGGGAGAACCCGTAGGCCTGTTCAAGAAGGTCCAGGGACTCTGCATAACGGTGGAGCACCTGATTGCTATATGCCCCTTCACTATAAAACTCGCTCAGTTCAAAAAAATAGTGGTCCCTGGGAATTCTGTCCCTTAAGTTATTGAAGAACTCTATAGCCTCCTCCGGCTTTCCCAAACCCAGTGTGATATGATCCAACAGGGGTATGGCATGTTCCAAAGCCAATCGCGTGGAATCAAGCTCCACGGCATAATCGATCGTTTGCCTTGCGATGGAATCGTATTGGAAATCCGCCCTGCCCTCGACCAATCTTGCCAGACTGTCCATCCACATCAGGCGTTCACTCCCTTTTGACCCGTGAATCTTATGTTTCAGCGAACCGGCCGGGACGCTCAGGTCCACCTCTTGTGCGGACATCGATAACGTGAGCAATAATAGTAGGTAACAAATTCGTTTCATTTCTTGGGGTTGGTTGCAGTACTTAAATATACTAAATCTGCTTTTTGGGGACTCAAAAAACAACCTTGGATTGTCATTTTTAACGGTTGATAATCAATACGTAATAACCTATATATGAAGATAGTACCCTGTATTGGTGGGTTTAAAGGTTCTCTGTGCATTACTATGTACTTCAGGACACTTTTCATCCAAAATGTTGTTGTGAAAAAAGCCTTCAGGCCGAAGCCATCAGAAACAAGTTTTCGTCCCCACTGCCTATGTACACATCCATGGGCCATCCATAAATGGCAGGGCTAAAATCCTAGACTTAAAACGATTCCTTAATAACGCGTTAAACTTGTCCCAATAGTGTAATACTCCGGGGGTTTTTACGTCTAAAGAAACGTGTAAATCGGGGTGCTTTTTGCACCAAGTATAACAAATAGATAAGGAAGTAATCATGAAAAATACAAAGAAACGAATCAATAAGAGCAGCGCAATTATGGATAGGGTATTGGCCCGTCACGAAAGCTGGAAAAACCACCGAAGGCATACCGCATTGAAATTGATACGGTTTTCCTAAGGTAAAAGAACGTAAAAAGGGGGCGGAAGCCCTCTTTTTTGTTTATAGTTGTTTGTTTGAACCTTGGCCTTTCCAATTCCGTTAAAGCATCCACCGCCAAATTGGACATCCCGGCTCAGAAGCATGTCCAAAGTTTTTTATTCACTGTTGGTATTGCCCTTTTCCCCTTACAGATCAAAAGGCCGACTCTCATGGTTTTTAGCACTCAAATTTGAACCAATGGTGTGGTCAATCTAAAACTAATCTATAGTTGTTTACATCATTTCTTTC
Organism: Croceivirga sp.; assembly: GCA_028281025.1. GTDB lineage: Bacteria > Bacteroidota > Bacteroidia > Flavobacteriales > Flavobacteriaceae > Croceivirga. Next base: position 138,349 of record JANQKR010000048.1, on the reverse strand, counting down.
ACTAAAACCTATAAATCCCTTTTTTAAATCATAATAAATTTTCAGACCCCAGTACGACTCTGAATCTTGATAGGTAAAAAGTGGAGCTGAAAAATCAGGAGAAAGTATCATGACCTTATCGTAGACAACACCATTAAATTCCATGGTCTGTAGGTTTTCAGATTTGGATGGGGAAGTAATCTGCATATTCCTGAAGCCACAGTGATGAGACTCCATATACAATAAATTATCTGGATTTTTTAAAATGTTTATTGTAAATGTAGCGCCCCAGTTACAACTGGTTTCATCAAGCGATCCAATCCTGATTGTCAAAAACTCCTGAATCGGACCGCCCCAAGATCTATGTTCCGAAAAAAAATAGTCGCGCACCTCAAAGGTCAGTTCGTGGCCCGTTTCATTTTTAAACTTGATAATCTGGCCAACCTCATAGTCGGTCGGAATATACTGAAAATCCTCGCTTGTAAAGCCGTAATAGGGAGGACCTTCGTCTTCAGAACAGGATATAAATATAAAGATGGCCAACAAAGTCCAAATGTTTTTTTTCATTGGTAATATTTTTAATAGCATCGGTAACACATAGCTGTCCTTCCCGTAATCTAAAGGTACTTATTTCATCTTTTGCTTCAAATATTTAAACCTAGATAGGCACATTGGTTAATTATAAGTGGCTCTGGTGATCCATGATTGTTTTTTAAACTTTAATCCCTTAATTATGATGACCTACACGAAGTCCTATATCATGGATATCAATATGGTCAGCAAACATTGCTGAGGTAGAGCAAAAGAAGAAGAAAAAGTTTGGATATTTTACCGTATCGTATCGGTACATATCCCCGTAGCAAAATGCGAAAAAATTGCTTTAATTCATCTTTTCTAAAGGATTGACTCAAAAAAGTAGCAATTTGTGGATAATCAATTTTTGCCACCTTTCCTCTTATGTATTTCTCAATTTCCTAAATTCTTTTGTAATTGGTGTATTGAAAATTTCGACAGGACGCATCAATAATCCAGAACATTAGGCTTGCGAACGAAGCAAATAAAATCAGTATAGAATTTTCTGCGAGAGGACTGGAACCGGCAATGGTGGCCGCAAGCATAACACTCCATGCCTTAATTGTCAAAGACTTATCATTCAAACTTTTCAATTTGGGTCTGAAGGTGAAACTACTCTTTCTGCAGTAACACTGAGTTTGAGCTATTTTCCAACATAGGAAGTTAAATTTACAATATAAGCCAAACCCAGTCCAAAAAAGGGATTGGCATTTATGACGTTGTCCATTTCTCTAGGTCTTTTCCGTGTATTTGGGAAGTTCCCCATATAGCTTGCGATACAATCGATGAAGTTCTTCTTCGGCAGCAGCAGGGCGATTTGTTTGGCCCCATCGAATTTCAATTTGGGAAGTGTCCTCAAAAGCCCTGATTTTTTCTCCAGAGGAATGTGGGGCTTTCCCTCGGACGAGTCCCTGCTTCACTCGATGTCTTAAATCGTTCGTTTTCCCAATGGTTAGCCTCTTGCTTTTGCCAACAAGTCGAGCTTCATATACCCCTGACTTTCTGTTAGGAACCTTCAGCGTTCCCTTTTTCCTAGAGTCAATGTCAATATCCTTCCAAGCGTACCAAGGACTCCAAAGCAATTTGATTTGTCCAATTTCCAATAGTTGTAATTCTCTTTTCATTTAAATCGTTCATTTGAACTATTCATTTAATCCCATAATAAAAATATAATATAGTCAATAAGGTCCTTTAAAACTTTTAATAATCATACGTTGTTCCCGAGCAGGCCTAACAAGTACACCCCTTCCTACACTTTAGGGTGATTAAAACTCCCAAGCTTCTAAACGCCCTATTGTTCCCCTATACTACCAATTATGCAATTTGTGTTGGCTTTTTGGTGGGGCCCGAATTAATTTAACGGCTCATGAAGAGCGTACGATGATTGAGGAAAGTGCAATTCCCTTAGACCACGGCTTCCCTACCCTCCCCTTTTGTACCATTAGGATTTTACACTTGAGTTGAACGCTTTTTTAGGTTCTAAGTGATTCAGGGACTACGTGATCATCGGACAATACTGCATTCCCCAATTCATAAGCCATATATTTTTAACAACTAATTTTAGCCCCATGAAACCCAAAATCACACTCATTTTCATTTTTAGTTACGCAATCCTGGGAAATGCACAACAATACAATGAGGCGGAACGGATTGAATACTCGCAGTACATGTACAACTCCTTTACGGTAAATCCCGGAATGACAGGGATGGAAGGAACGCCCAATTTTACCATTAATTACCGCTCAGAGCTACTTCGGGACTTTAACCATTACAAAAGGGAATCCGCCATGTTCAGCTTACCCTCCAAAAGAAAGAACATGGCATTTGGGTTTTCCATCATAAATGATGAGTATGATGATATGCAACATACGTACTTTGATCTTGCCACCGCTTATGATCTTAAACTGAACGAAAAATCGAACTTGTCATTCGGAATAAAAGTCAGGGGCAATTTATTGGACCACCGTTTTCCTGAATCCAATTCCCAACCTTTGCAGGATTTTTACAATAGCTTGGTCAATAGGTTCGTATTCAACATTGGGGCAGGTGCCGTATATAGTGATGACTGGTTCTTTGTAGGCCTTTCCGTCCCCAGCTTTTTAAATACCGTACATTACGATATTTCGGAGCTTCAGGTCGATACCCGACAACTCCCTATCGTATTTAACACCGGTTATGTTTTTCTATTGAGCAACGATATTTCTTTTATGCCCATGTTTTATACCCGTATTCAAAATGAGGAAAGCACCGATATTGATATTTCCACCAACTTTTTATTTAAAGACAAGTTTGGACTCAATGTGGTATACCGATGGGATGACCATTATGGGGTGTTTGCCAATTTTCAGATCTTGAACGCCGTTATGATAAGCCTTGGCTATGGCAATCAAACCAGTTTAAGGACCGAAGGCCTGGCCGCCAATGATGGTATTTTTCAAATCACCTTGCGCTATGAAAATATACTGAAAAGGGGCGGGAAATTGTTTACCCGTTTTTGATGGCTCCCAAATATATTGGCGTTATGGAATCCCGATGGCCTGAGCAACTTATCGCTTAGCAATTAGGTTGCCCAACAACACAATCCTGTCCCCTTTGGTGGATACTTCCAAGCGGAGACCTGTTTTCCAGCAGAAAAGGTATCGTCCTTTCTGGTCAGTTCTTGTCAATGGCATACAACTGATATGGCCAGGGATAGCCGTCTTCCGGGGTTTGATCTTCATTGATCCAAACGACATAAAAAGGCGCAGGGTCATTGTTGTTTTCTGTGGCAACAGGCTCCCAGTTGTCCGATCCCTCCACATCCAAATCCTCAAAAGCAATATAACCCCCAGGTTCATTGGCCTGGACACTGGTGGCAGAATCTTGAAATCCATCCAATGCCAAAAAGGTGAAAGTTGAGTTCTCGATGGTATCCAGATTAGTGGCGTATCCCAGTTCCAGAACATCCCTTAGCTTGAAAGCACGAAGGTTCTTGGGCTTTTCGAATACCGTGTCGTAATAACCGATCTCATAACTCATCAATGCATTGAACATTTGATCTCTGGAGAGTTCGTTCACCTTCACATCGGCCCGATTGAAAATCAGGGTTGGATTATTTGTTGGGGCTTCGGCGTCTTCGCTACAGGAAGTGAATAGAAAAAGAAGGGGGAGTACGACAAGGTGTATATTTTTCATGATGTTACAAGGGGTGTTATTAATGACTGTTAAATTAAAATTTCAACAAACCAGATAGGGAATACGGGAACCTCTGCCATTGCATTAATGCCTCCACGGACTTCCATAGCATATGCACAAATTAAATGCAGTCGGATGGCATCCTCTTCATTTTCCATAGTCCGACCCTACCCTAGCGAAAAAAAGTAAAACGTCCAATCGCAACAAGCGTGGTGTAATAAATGGGACCATTTGTAAATAACAGGCAGAAAAGCCTGCCTGGACATAAAAGCACCATAAGACAGGTATTTCCCATATCCATTGATCGATTTGGTTAAGGAGACCAACCCAATTTAAATCCCAAAAGAAGCGCGGTCATTTACAGTACGAAATCATCACCCATACCGGGCAAGGTTTAAACTTGTTGAACTGCCACTTATTCCTGTATTTACCCACTTATTACTAATATTTTTTATCTGTACAAAGATTTGGTGACGTTTGTCGGATTAGTTGATTATACATAGCATGAATTCTGTTTTAAACTCCCAAGATTAGAAGCGAATATTGATTATTGACTACCTCCTGGTTCTAAAAAACTTTCATTCCAATTAAAACCCATTCCCATGAAATACCTTTTTTCATTCGTGTTATTGATTTTAATGGTTCTTGCCTGTGGTTCCCAGACAGGAGAATCCAAAAACACTGCTTCCCCAAAGACAAGTGCCCATCTGGAGAATCCCAACATCAGTATCCAGGTAGATGGTTTTGGGGCCGGTCCAGTTTATTTGATCGGTTTTTTTGCCGATTCCCAATATCGGGTAGACTCTACCGGCATGGATGCCAACGGGAAAGTGGTTTTTCAAAAAGACACCCCGTATAAGCCAGGGTTTTACATGGCTTATTTTGACAATGATAGCACCTTGCAACTGTTAGTGGACAAAGACCAGACCTTTAGTATGAGAACCCAAGCCAATGATTTGGTGAAGGCCATGGCTGTAGAGGGCAGTCTGGACAATGAACTGCTTTATGAAACCCTAAAATATGAAACAGACCATCAAAGAAAGATCCATCCCATTACAAGTCGCCTGAAAGCTATAGAAGAAACCGATTTAAATTATGCCTATTTAAAAACGCAACAGGAAAAAATTCAACAGGAGCGTCAGACGTATCTGGACGACGTATTTTCCAGGAACCCAAACACGTTCTTTACCAAATTCAAAAGAGCGGGGCAAAATCCAATCGTGTCGGATATCCGTCATTTGTACGGTACTTTGGACAATGCCACAAAAGTCCATCGTTTTCGGACCCAATTCTGGGACAATGTCGATTTTAGTGATGAGCGCCTCCTGTATACCCCAGTGATTGCCAATAAATTGAAAAGGTATATGACACGGTTGACCCCGCAACATGCGGATTCCATCAATAAGACCGCGAATCGCCTGGTGGGAAAAGTGTTGAAGTATCCTGAATATTTCAAGTTTTTTGCAAATTGGATTACCCTAAACTACGAACCTTCCAAGACCACATTGATGGACTCAGAGGCCGTTTATGTGAATATGATCCAAAACTACTTCACCCATGATCGCGCATTTTGGTCAGACTCCACCTTAATAGACGCCTTGCAAAGGCGCGCTGGGGAAATGGCGGCCAGTTTGGTGGGTAAAAAAGGACCCGATGTCGTGTCAACGGACGTAAACGGGAAAACAAAATCTATTTTGGAACTTAAAGCGCCTTATATCGTTGTGTTTATGTACAATCCAACCTGTGACCATTGCATAGAAGAAACACCCAAATTGATAGCATTTTATGAGGAATGGAAGGATCGGGGAGTGGATGTATTCGGTATTGCCATTGATACCGATGATGCCGAATGGCGGGATTATGTCACCAAAAGTGGTATGCCCTGGGTCAATGTATTTGATCCTACCAATAGGTCCATCTATGGAAAATACTATGTCGATATTACCCCCGAAATCTACGTGCTGGATCCGGATCGAACCATTATTGCCAAAAATCTGCAAGTCCATCAAATTGCCGAGGTCATCAATAAGGATCGGACAAAACGGGAGGAGTGATGGGTTGGTGGTTGATGGGTGATGGTTGTTGGTTGATGGTTGAGGGTTGATGGTTGATGGTTGTTGGTTGAGGGTTGTTCGCTATTCGTGATTCGCTAGTCGTCATTCATCATTCGTGATTCGCAATTCGCTATTCGTCATTCGCAATTCGCTATTCGCTATTCGTCATTCGCAATTCGCTATTCGTCATTCGCTATTCGCTATTCGTCATTCGCTATTCGCTCGCCATTCGTAATTCCTCATTCGAGATTCGTTAATGGTTATCGCGTGCTGCGTTATGGGTATCAACATCATCCCAATACGTGGAAAAAGCCGTAAAACTTCAACTAAAAGCGGAGCGGACCTAGTTTACGCTTGGCAATCATTTTCTTGAGCTTTATCTTTTTTGCAACATGGGACAATTCCATCCGTCTTTTTGGGTACAAACCAAAATTCCGCCACCATGAAAAGACTGTTTGCAACCCTCTTGGTCCTATTTGCTGTAGTTTCCTGTAAAGTCGTATCCAAAACCGCCGGACTTAAAGAAATTGGTTCAAAAGGGTGGTACACCACGATTGGATCATTTGCTGAGTTCGACCCTAGGCACAAATCCGTTGACATTTGGGTTCCGGATACTGCTGAAAAACCACCTGTTGTCGTGTATGCCCACGGAGGAGCCGGTTTCAGGGAGGATGATCAGGCCCGTATTGACCTATTCCGAAGGAACGGATTTGCCACCATATCATTTGATGCCTATGAAATGAATGGGTTGGACTGGAATTTTGTCACCCGAAGGGTAACCAACATGGGGAAACAACAGCTTATCTGGGGGGTATTCCAGGGCGCGGTTGCCCATGCCGAAAAAAGTGGCCGATGGGATACCAAAAACATCTTCCTGTATGGGGCTTCCAATGGGGGTCGTATTGTACTGTATGCGGGAAGTGCATTACAAAACACTACAGTTCGCGGTATAATTTCCGAAGCTCCGGCTGCCACCGGATATACCCTGGGGGATTATGATATTCCCACAATCATTCCCTTTGGAGCCTTGGATACCTGGGCGGGAAAGTCGCCAACGGACTATATATGGGAACGAACGTATCCGTCCTCACCCATATCCATTGCGGATTGGGTAAAATCCCTTCAGGAAAAGGAACGTCCGATCAAGTTTGTTTTTTATGAAAATGCAGGGCACTTACTATTCGAGGGACCTTTGGAAAAAGTAACGGTAAGGAGGGGCGACACCATAGCCTTCACCGCATATCAGGGAGCCGATAAAGCGGCCTTGAAAAAGTATGAAAAGGACGTTATTTCATTTGTAAAAAACAATACAGTTAAATAAAAAGTACCCCGTCTTAACCAGGATGTATACCCTGCAGGGCAACCCTAGACCAACTCCCAAGGAAAAGGCTTGGATTTCGCAGATGCTGCCCTATTGTGTCAATTCAGGCCAATGCCCTTCAAGTTAAAGTCGAAAGTGCACCATAAGGTCATATTGATTTGAAATTCAATTCATTGCTCCTTAAAAAGCCCATTTATCCCACTACTTCACCACTTATGCAGTTGTCTTTGTGACTACTGTCCCACATCGGTAACTTAAGGAGTGCCGTATTAGGGATACCACAACACATTGAAAAAGCGTTTATACTTATGGGCCATCATTTCCATCGTTTCGGCCAGTAACTGCTCAAAGATTCCCGAAAACAACGATCCGATTCTTGGGATTTGGAGCAATGATGTCAGGAATGAAGAAAATGGATATATCCGTCAAGAATGGATTTTTAATGATGTGTATCTCGGACGATTTCATCAGTACCATAATCACCAACTCGTTGTAATTACGGATTTTGGCTGGTCCTTGGAAGAGGGAGCCTATACCATCTCCTATCGTACGACCGATATGCCGGACGATGTTGTACATATGGAGACCAAGGAAGATGCTGAAATGCTGGTAGACTTGGGAGGAAAAGTCCTTGCACGCAGGGAATGAGGCTGCTTTTGTTGCTCCTATCTTATGCTTCATCCGCTATAAACTTGGTCATACGGTCCTTTCACAATTCCAATTGACCCTTAACCTGTCATTTCGAACGTATGTGGGAAATCTCGATAAAAAAACTCGCTCCGCAGTAGTTGCACTGCTGCGGAAAATCCAGGTACTGCGTATAGGTGCTATAACAATATGGAATTTGTAATTTCTGCCCATCTACTAAAAGTACAAAGCCATGATAGTGGCACCATGGCTTTTGTTCGTTTTACGGACTCGTTACCGCCACCAGTCCCAGACCTGTCTGCCAAAAGGTAGACTGGCGGTAGCGAGGGGATTTCTCAGTCGCTTTGCTCCTTCGAAATGACACTTTCAAAGCAATGGTCATTTTGACCAACGGGAGAAATCTAAATCCCATGAACTAGATTTCTCAATCGGGCCGAGCCCTCATATCGAAATGACACTTAAGTGTACTTTGTTATGTCGAACGTATGTGGGAAATATCGATGACACGAAAGTTAAGTCATGGCTTCTGTTAGGTTTTTTATGTTTTTTGCCTACTCAATACGGCACTCGTCAAAGACGAGCGCTAGCGGGGGGCGGGAACACTATCAAAGCTACCCACTAACCCAATAAGAATAAAAACAACGAACATCCCAAACATGATAATTGGGAACAATAAATTGTAGTTGTTTTTGGTCAAAATATTTATAGGGTTTTCACGATCATAAACAATGTCTACAGTGTCGTTGACAACAATCCTTTTAGAGCTTCCTTCTCCTGTTTCAGAAGAAACCTCATATTTTTCCCCTTTCATATCGGTAAAAGAAATTACAGGAAAATAATAAACCGTCTTTTCTCCAAAAGAATCTATCTTTCTTTCGATAATATCCACGACCTTTCCTTTGGTGAATACAGCCCTTTTTTTTAAATCCACATACTTGAAATAAAGAAATATCCCTAGTGCGAGTGGCACTAGGGAAATAACTAAAAAAATAATTCTATATGGTTCCATTCCTTCAAGTAACGTAACATCCGCTTAATAAATCCCCCGCTACCGCCAGTCTGTGACTGGTGGTATTACCCGAGCTGCTCTACCATATCAACAGAAACACTTTTAAAACGGTTATGCCGCAGCAGTGCAACTACTGCGGAGCGGGTAACCTGTCATTTCGAACGTATGTGAGAAATCTGAATAACAACGAAGCCACAACTTACGCCATGGCTTCTGTTAGGTTTTTTATGTTTTTTGCCTACTCGATACGGCACTCGTCACAGACGAGCGCTAGCGGGGGGTCTTGCCAACGCCGCTACTGCCAAGACTGATACAGTGCAAGGGATTGTTGGTCTTACGGGAAGTAAATATCAGGTACATGAGCAGCCTATTGGTATGCTCGCCGATGACACCGCTCTTCCCAATGAGTTCGTTGGTCTTTTCGAGCAGGTTCTTTTTCTTTAGGAAGGTTTCCGCCTCTTTGGTTTCCCGTGCGGTCATTTCCTTCATCGTCGGTGCTACCGTTTGTTCCTCTAACAATAAGAATTGGTTCTCGAGTTCACGGGTCAGTTCTTGCAATGTGCGCCTGACAATGGTCGTGCCTATCTCCAACCGCTCGGCAACTTTTCGGTCTGGTTGTCATTGTAAAGATCTATCGAGTGCCTTAGAATGTTGTGGCTCTTCGGCTTCTGTATGCTCAACGTGATGCGAAGGGTTTCCAGTTTGTTGGTTTTCAGCCCGCCGAGGATGTGGATCTTCAGGTATTGTGTTTTGTACTGATAGTTGTTCGGGTTGGTGGTGTTCAGCATTGTTGACAAATTAATTTTCTGACCTATTTATCACAAAACTAAAATATCTATCAGATTATTGCAACATAAATTTATCTTTGATATGATATTTATGTCGTCTATATTTGTTTAAACCTTATTATTTATAACGTTTCAACGACTTTTAAGTATGACTTTGGGGCAACATATAACTAAACTCCGTAAGCAGTTAAAACTTTCGCAGAACGAGCTGGGCAAGAAGGTCGGTACCTCTGGTGACATCATCGGCCGTTATGAGCGCGGTGAGGTAAAACCTTCTATCGAAGTGGCCTCCAAGATTGCGGACGTATTGGAAGTCAGCCTTGATTTCCTGCTTGGTAAAATCGATGCCGAAGTGGACAGACAGCTTTTAAAACGCGTATTGGAAGTTCAACAAATGGACACTGAGGATAGGGAACATATCCTATACACACTCGATGCTCTTATAAAAAACGTAAAGCTAAAGTCCATTGCCTGAACCAATGAAGTATCTTTTTTTACTTGTAGCTTTATCAATTATCGGATGTTCCCAACAAAAGAAGGATTGTTTAAAATTTAAAACAGGTAGCTTCAAATATGAAGACCCCACCTTTAAAGAGCTGATTGTAACTCGTAATGATTCTTTACAAATTGAATACGATGAGTCAAAACAAATTGAGATGACAGCTTCAATAAAATGGTTGTCAAACTGTACTTACAAATTAAGATATATTAAAGTTAGCGACACAACCTACAATCATTTGTTAGACACTGAATTTAAGGTAGATATAACGGATACTTCTGAAAGAAGCTATCACTTTCATGCCTATAACAGCGAAAAAGAATTATTTGGGGAAATGGTCAAAAATTGATGAGTCTCATAAACGATATTTCTGCCACTGTGATTCTTCTTAATCTAATTGATAATGTCCAATTTAATAGCACTACCATCAGGTAAATCCGCTATCTGTTTTGCTATTGAGGCATTATAGCCAATATTGTCTTTAAAACCCTTTAGGGTTAAATTTTCTATTGTATACTCACCTCCAATTACAAAAGGATATTTAGCCCCTAAACGCTTTCCACATGACAGTTGAAACTTGTCCTCTTTATTCAACTTTTGCGCTAAGGATTGGCCTGTATAATAATCTATATCATTATTTATTTCATTTAACCATCCGCTAAAATCCTTTGCCACTATCTCCTTATCAGAAGTTTCTAAGTTAAAAAGTATGACATTGTTATCATAAAAACCATAAGGGTTTCCAAAGATGTCTTCAGCAAAGAACCAAATATCTTTGGAAAGTTCCCTAAACGATACTCGAAATAGGTTGTTTATATAATTCAAATCATGGTGAGGAGTTTCTTCAGCAGTTCCAAAAATGTGCAATGCGTTATCAAAAAAGTATCCTCCATTAAAACTTCTTAAAAAACTCAAATAGAAGTCATCCTTTACTAACAAGGGTTCAATGTCTGAAGTAAAAGCTTGGGGCACAAAATCCAAGCTTTTACTTTTATCCAGTAGATCAAAATCCATATTGTTTATTATATATCTTTAATTGTTTTTCGTGACAACTTTTACTTTGGTTCCATCTGGTAAATCTTTTATCTGTTGACCAATAGATCCCCCAGAGCCTCTATTGTCCGAACTGCTTATGTGTTTTACACTAGCAGACTCTCCAGTATCTACAACTGCAGGAGGTGCCTCATCTCTATCCTTTCCTTTTTGCGTCTTTGTTCCTTTAAGGTTCTCCTTTCTTCTATTCGCCGCTCCAGCCCTATCGATAACCCCTTCATTGCTCTTTCCTGCTTCTATCGCTTCGTTTAAATGCTTTGCTGACTCAGGATGCTTGTTGGCATCTATAACTATTTCGGTGACATCATCAGCTTTTTTAGCTCCTTTTTTGAAAGAGCTTTTTATTTTCTTAAAAAACGTTCTTAATTTCTTCCCACCAGGAATTATGCTCAATCCAGCTCCGACAAAATCACCTCTTAGCAAGGATATGCTCTCACCAACAATAGGAACTTCGTCCAGAACACTCTCCACTTGGCTTGGAGAAAGCCCTAGGCTAGTTGGTGGTGTGGCAGGTCCTTGATTTGGTCTTATGGTTCCAAAGCCTACAACTTCTAACCCTTCCAGTTCTATCCCTATCCCAAGTTTGTTCTCTTGGAACGCATAGGTAGAATTATAGGTATACTTTTCTGCCAAGGGATCAATCTGCCAGAACCTTCCCGTTGCGGGGTCGCTCACACGGTACTTCCATTCATGGGTATTCAATCCAAGATCGTTGGTGAACTCCTGCCCCTGATAGGTCTTCAGATTGTTCTCCACGCCATAGGAACCGCTGTTGTAGCCCTTGTGCTCCATACCAAAGGGGTAGTAGTTCTGCTCCCTTCTTATTTCGGAACTGTCCACACTTCCATCTCCATTATCATCAACATAGGTGATACGGGTATTGCCCCAGATGTCGGCATAGCGGTACACGTACTGCCAATTGCTTCCATCAGGCTCAATATAACCTTCTGGCTGCGTGATCTGTTTCAGGTTGCCGTTTTCGTAAACGTAGTTGCCATTGTAGTCCGTGGTCGTGACATTGTTCCCTTGGGTCGTCCTCTTCTGGATCTTTGTCCTATCGGCAGCGTACACATAGTCGATGACACCGTTATTGGCACCTGCACTGCTGACCGTTATCTTCGTTGGCATGTTCAGGTGGTTGTACTCTATCCCATTGGCCGCTATACCTTTGTTCAGGTCGGATGTCATGTTCCCGTTCAGGTCATAACCATAATCATCAGTGTTATCCAAAGTGGTATTCACGGCATCATCCTTGAACCCAAACTGGTCAATAGCCGCGGCATCGGCAACCTTCATCAACTTGTTGCTGTTAGGGGCATAGCTGTACATCAGGTCGTCCATAGTCCCAAAGCCTGTACTGGTAGCTAGTGAAGGACTTGCAACCGTCCAGCCCTCACGTTTCAGCTTTAGGATATTCCCATTTTTGTCATAAATGACAGGATTTGTTGAGCTTCCCAGATTAAAATAGCCCGTATTGTCCGTGGCCTGAGTAATCCGGTTGAGCGCATCATAGGTATACAAATAAGATTTCAAAGAACTGTCGTCACTATTGGCCGTCCTCCATTGGGTCTGGCTAATATTGCCGTTGTACAATGGATTGGGGCCTTGGTTGTAACCCACACTAAAATTAAACAATTTATTGGTGTTCCCCACATTGTTGATATCCGTTAACCAACCCCGTACCTTACAGCTTGTGCGGTTGCAAGTTCAGAGTTCAGAATGACGAGTTTGGAGTTTTTAAAAAGTCAAAGAACCTTGACATCCTCCGCCATAGGCGGATTCCATCAAGGCTAATTTACGGTTTAATTTGAAGGATTGCTAACCCAACGGATGGTGTTTTACGATCAGTTCCTTTAGTTCGGTGATGTCGCCCTGTGCGTAGCACCTCATTGATGATATGTGCTTTATCCCCGCCATGTACTGGGCTTTCCTGAGCGGATGCGCCTTTATCCATACCATGATACGGCTCTGCCGTACCTGTGTCCAGTCCCGTAGGTCGGGGAAGTTCTTGCGCAGTTCGGGAAGGTAACGGGTAACGCTCGACTGGAAGCTGGCGGCACCGCCGCACATGGCAAATAGATAAGGACTGTCTTTCATTCCCTGTTCTGTCAATAACGGTTCATGGCATCGGTGTACATAGTCCATCAGGGCGGGAACCTGTGCAGGGTGCAGGGGAAGGATCCTTGCGTTGGTACGTGCGATGGCGGGAACGGAGAGCGTACCGCCCTCCAAGTCCAAGTGTGAAGGCTCCAACAATGATATGGTCTTGCGGTCGAGTGCCTGAAAGACCATCAGCGATACCACGGCTTTGTTGCGCCCGCCCACCAAGGTGGATGCGGGAACGGCATTGTAAAGCTGCAACAATCCTTCCTCGTCCAACAATCCATCGTATGCAATTTTGCCCTTTGTTATGACCTTGATAAAAGGAACGTCCACCGTGGATTTGGTAAACCGATACCAATGGCGCAGGGCGGAGAACCGCTCTGACCAAGTGATCGGGGCGATGTTCGGAAAGTCCCTTTTGTAGGTATAAAAATCATCCTTGGAAGGATGGTCAAAATCCACCTTGGAAGCGTTGCACCAACTTTTAAAGCGTTTTACGTGCCGAAGGTATTTTGCTACGGTTGTGTGGTGCAGACCTCTTTTATATAGATGGTCTTTGAAGTTTTCGGCTACTCTTTTTTCCATTTGTTCTGAACCATATTGACATGGGTGTACTTCTGTGTGCTGTCCAAAGAGGTATGCCCAAGGAAACGGGCAATGTCCTCCAACGGAAGGCTGTCCAATAGATGGGTGGCAATGGCATGGCGCAGGCCGTGGGCCGTGATGCCCCCGATCCCCGCTTCCCTGCACAGTTCCTTTACCCTGTGGGCAACGCCCACCTTGGACAGCCTTTTGCCGTACTTTGATACGAGAAAGGCGTTTTCCGTACCGCCGTGCGGGGCCAACAACGGCCTTGCCCTAAATCGGTAGCGTTCCAAATGTTTTTTTGTCCCCGCCGATAGCGGTACGAGCCGCTGTGCGCCCGTCTTGCTGCGCCTGACCCATACCGAGCCACGGGCAAGGTCAACGTCCCCAATATCCAATAGATGCGCCTCGCCACGGCGAAGCCCGCAGCCGTAGAGCAGGGCGAGCAACGCCCTGTCCCGATCGCCCAAAAGGTTGTCCCCACAGCTTTGGAACAAACGTTGCACCTGTGCAACGGTCGGTACTTTTTTGGGATCCAGTTTCCTGTCCTTCATCGAGGGCAGATAAAAAGGGGATGCCCGTGCATTTAGCGCAAAGGCCATCAGGGAATTTATCGAGCTTCGGTACTTGTTGATGTAGGATGCCGATAGTCCGCCCGCCCTTCTTGGGTGCGGTCGTTGCCGTAACCTGAACATAAAGGCCTCCAAATGTTCCCCTTTGATTTCCCCCACCGATAAAACTTCTTGTTGCTCCAAAAACGCCAATACTTCCGAGGCCATATAGTTCAGGTGCTTTATACGTTCGGGCGATAACCCCTCGTCCATCTTTCTTTGTTCGTAGCGTTGGAGCAACCTTTTAAATTCAGGTAGTCTGGGATGTTTCTTCATATACGTTCTTGGTATCTCATTTTTCTTGTTCGTCCCAGTGAAAATGGGGCTTTACGGATGATAGACCTTTGGGGTGGCTTACGAGGCACGTTGTTCCCCAGGATCCTCGCCGTGGCCTTGGAGTTCCGTCAAAAGACCGTCAAAAGCCTCCTTTTGTTGTCTTGGCGGGGCGTGTTCCACCAATCGGTAACGGTAGCCCTTGGCACGGTTGCCCCCGCATATCTCGATGGTTCCGTAGCTTTTTAGGGAGGAAAGATGCCTTTGGAGCGTGGCGGGCGACAGTCCCAAGGCTTTGCGCACCTCCCTTGCCGTGAACGGTTTTTTGGACATCACCTGACCGTCCCGTTCGGCAATGAGCTGTGTCAACCTTTTATGTGTGCTTCGCAACCTAAAATGGAGTTCGTCCACCTTTTTTATCCATAGTTCGCTGAACAGTTCGAGGGCCAGTGCCATGTGTTTGGCTTCCACAATGACCGCTTCACCTTTGGCGGTGTTCTCCATTCCGCAATTGTACTGGTCGAGCACGGCGATCACATGGGAGAGCCTTAAAAAAAGCCCCGTGCGGGAAAGGTCTTGACCGAACAGCCCTTCGAGCGATATTTGTTCCACAAGGGGATTTATCGCCACCATCGGGGACAACAGCGACGGTAGGGACTGTAACAATTTTTGGGCGTGTTCCCGCTGTCCCGTATCCTCCAGACCCGCCAACCTACGGATGTCCGCCTCGTATATCTTTTGTGCGATGGATGCCGTTTCCACGGGAAGCGTTACCGTCGATGCCCCGTAAAATGCAGGGTGCAGATCCTTGTCGGTGGCCGCCAACAATTGTATCGGCCCCTCCAATGCCTGTTCACGGCTACGGTAGCCCGCCTTCTCGTCCCGATGTGCGATCAGCCTACGGGAACGTCCTTTTAGGAGGTACTCCGTCAGGGTGCTTTTATTGCCACCTTCAAGTCCGTAGAGCACCAAGGTACGGTGCTTCCAAAACCCCTGTTCGGGGGGATAGGAAAGTGCATGGGGACTGATGGCGGTGAACTCCGAAAAATGCTTTTTGGGCAGACAGGCCGAGAGTTCCGAGAGGATGCGACGGCAAATATCGCCCTCGCCGTGCAGAATGCCGTGCAGGGGTTCGTCCAACATCCTTGACAGCGACAGGAGATATAATTGGATCGCCAGCTTGGGGTCGGGCATCCCCGCCCGATCCATAAGCCCCGCAAGGTTCATGACGATATTGCCCTTGCACAGTACCGCCATGGCCTCTTTCCTTAATGTGCTGTCCAACGGGACGGCATCCGTTTTGGTTGACCGTGCCATCTTGGCTTCCAACAGGTCTATAAAGTTGTGGATAATGGCCGATAGTGTATCGGGCGGAAGTTCAAGGGTCCGGGAGGCCTCCGACACCAGTTTGCCCGTGGCATCACCGTCGAACAGGTCGATCAGGGGAATGCGGTACGTCCGTGCCGAAGAACGTTCCCCAGTTCGGTACAATCGTAACCCGACCAGTAAGGATGTGGGCAACCCCTTGGGTTCGCCAAGCACCTCGATGTCGATCCCTTTATGGGAATAATGAAGCCCACCATCGGGCAGGGGCTTGAACACATGATCGGTCTTGGAGGCGACCGCCTTGGAAAAGTCGATTTGGTGCTTTTTGGGCGTAAAATCCGAATCCATTATCGTTGTTTTTATGGCCGAAGTACGCCAAAAACACCGCCTTAAAAAAACGAACATATCAACAGTAGTGCATTGTAAAACAGACGATTATCATCAAATATCCCCCTCCGACCCCTGCCCTTCCTTGGGCTGTTTTTACCGAAGCGTGGACGTGTTTTTTTCAATGACGATCGTGGAAAGTGGTCTGCAAAAACCGTTTTACAAGCCTGCAAAAGAGTATCGCCACCATGTCATGTCTTAAAATCAGGGGCAAATGTAGCCACCACGGCATACGGTCAAAACTGTACGAAGTTTGCGCATATATTTTGGGAACACCGTGTCCCTTTGGCATTAACGGGCAACAAATATCTCCGACGGTTGCCAAAGAGCCTTTTAAAAGGCCAAAATATATCCGCAAAGTTTTGCCCCAATGCCGTTTTCGGTGGCAGATGGATGCCCGTAATTTTAAAACATAACATCATGGCAACATCAGCTTTTTTTCTAGTCGTTTCAGGCTCTCGCAACTACAACAACCCCAAAACCATCGCAAAACACCTGCAACAAGCCCTTAACAAACAGCCCAACCTTGTTTTGGTCAGCGGTGGTGCAAAGGGCGCAGATCATTTGGTACAGCAATGGGCGGCAAACAACCACGTCCCCTGTCTGGTCGTCCCCGCCAAGTGGCACCAGTTCGGCAAGGCGGCGGGGCCTATCCGCAACAATTTCATGCTCTCCATGGGCCACGGGCTTTTGGCGTTCCCGTTGGCATCGTCCAAAGGCACCATCAGCGTTATCAAAACCGCCAAAAAACTGGGTCTTCCCACAAAGGTGGTGGCTTCTTAGCCGTCACCTTTTTTTAACAGGCTTTGCCTGTTTTTAATGGATATTTTAGGACAGAAAATTTGGAATCCCGATATGGAAAGATCAGTTTTGAACGCCTGAACGCCTGAACGCCTGAACGCCTGAACGCCTGAACGCCTGAACGCTAATTCAAGTTGGGTTTGCCAAGGCACGCACCAGATCCAAAATAAGCTGTCGATTTTTAGTGTCCAGATGGGCGACCAATGCCATCAGTTCGTGGAATAATGGATCGTCGGGACTGCCCAACCCCAAGATCTCATCAACGCTTACGCCCAGATTCTTGGAAATATTGACCAAATGGTCGGCACTCGGCTTGACTTCCGATTTTTCCCAACGCAACACCATTCGGGGACTGGTATCCAACCTTCGTGCAAGCTCGGATTGGGAAATACTGCGCTCTTCCCTCAATTTTTTTAGACGTTCGCCAAAATCCGACATTCCTGTTAAAGATAGATAGGACAAATATAGCCAAACATGGCAATATTAAAATAGACAAAAAAGACTACTCTTGGATAAAACCAAAAAATCAATGTTGAAGTAATGTTGTAATTAAATTACAATGGACAATATTGTCCTTTAAAATGCAAATATGGACAAAACCGACCATCAAAAAAATGGAAATTCCCTCGTTAGGGCGGTGGCCGCCCCGTGCAACGGGGCAAAAGGCCAAGGCCATGGCAGCCCTGCACGTTCGGTCTTCATTATGGGAAAATGGTTCATAAAGTGAAAATTGCAGTAGAAGACCGAGCGCAGGGCGACATTGTGGCAACGGCCTTTACAGGGCATCAAAATTTGCCAACTAGCCACCCAAATTTTATGCCCTGTGGCCACCGCCCTTACCCTCCCGAAACCGTCCCGCACCCCCAACAAGCGGGGACGGGGTCAATGGAAAAAGCAAGGACAGGGGTCGGAGGGGGATAGAACTCTGCCCAAAAGCTGTTGATAAGTTTTATTCGTAAGCAAAAAACCACGACATCAATGCCGTGATTCTAGTTAATTAGAAGTTCTTATTTTGATGTTTCATTTGATTTTAAAACTTAAAAGCACTTCATTCATTTCCTCAAAATAGTCATTGAATTTTCTTGTTTCGCTTGAAAAAGTTAGAGCGTAAACTTTTTGATTTTCAACATAATAATTTTGGATAAACGTTAAATCAGTACCGTTTTGCGATGTTGTCAGTTTTAATTTAAAACATTCTTTACCATTTACTTTCAGGAACTTCTTTTCAACGATATTGGCGACACTGCCAACTTCCTTTTCCGTTTTAGCAACAAAGTCATTGAAGCTGACGTTTCCCGCATCACTTATAACCAAATTAATGTTTTCAACAAAAATGTCATTCACATCATCTTTTTCTGCTGTCAAAATAAATGCAGTTCCTTCTTTTCCGCTATCGTCTAGATTTAGGTGAGAAGGATATGATATGGAGAAATCTTTCCTGTCAAGGTTTATTTTATCGCTTTGTTGACAGCTTGCCGTATTCAATATGACTAGAATATAAATCAATAATCTCATACACAGTTTGTATTAAAATCCTCTTTAAACCAATTGATTGTTAATGGAGCAAATAAATTAATTGAGATAAATACACCAATACGTATACCAGATAAAACCTCATAAAATTGAACCCCGAAAATGCCAAATGATTTTCAAATTTTGGATTTATTTTTTTCATTACCAAAATAGGTAATTCACTCCCAAAATGGAATATGAAAAGAATGGCACTAAAAATCACTAGTTGGTAAAAGTTCTGGTCAGAAATCGATGTTTTCCAAAAATCCAAAAAATGTAGCGCTACCATAACTATGAGCAGAAGAATTAAGCCAATCCTCATACCAACGCTTAACGGTATTTTTTTTGTCAAATACGAAAAAATCAAAAGATTCAAAATCGCAAAAAATAGAACATAAATAAAAATCATTCCTTTGTTATTTCCTCTTTCTATTCACTTCCTGACTGGTATTGGAAATTGAAAAACCAATTTTTGCACCAGCTCCCAAACCAGCATGAAACATAAATGTCGCTTCTCCTTCTTTGGTTTCCTTATTATAAGTGCCCGCCATTCTGCCTCCCGCATGAGCACTCCCAACAGATCCTCCAATTGTAAAACCTATTTTAAGACCGCCTATTGATATTGATGGGGTGACATCCCCTTCAAGGGCATACGCTCCTGCCTCTGCGCCAATCTCACCACCAATTTTTCCATTTTCTCCTGTATAAAGACCAATATCCCCGCTAACTTCTGCTTTGAATGCACTTCCTTCTCCTTCAACTGCAATATTGTTATCTTCTGTTCCTAATCTAGCTTCTGCTTCAGCAGCTACTCCATAGATACTGGCACTTCCATGCGCACCACCTGGTTCAGTTTCTCCTTCATATCCAGCACTAAAACCTGATATGCTACCACTTATTTTCCCATATTCCCCCTCTACCTGTCCTTCTGCTTTGTAGCCATAAAATCTAAAGCTACTATCAGTTTCTACTGAGTGTGTACCTTGAGCACTACCCGTTGCTTGGGTACTTCTAGATTCTTCTTCAGTTTTGGGCCCTTCAGGGCAATCCCCATTCTCACAAGGCATCATCCCATCGGGATCAAGGAAGAACACGGGGTTATTGAAGGCATAGTTGTATGGTGAGTGCCTTCTCATCTCCTCCGCCAACGGATCGATGTTCCACCAACGTATGCCCCATGGGTCGTATGTCCTTGCCCCGAAATCGTAAGTTCCCATGGCTTCGTTCAGGCTATTGTCAAGCTCCATACCACCAAACTTCCATCGCTGTGCGGTACTGTTGCCCAATGGAGATACGTTGGTATTGTACCCCTTCATCTTTCCACCGAATGGATAAAAATTGTTCTCCTCCACGATCTCCAAAGTGCCGTTGTTATCCGTATAACTCAAGCGGATGTTGTCCACATGATCCCGGAACTGGTACACGTACTTGAAGTCGTTGCCATCCTTATGGACATAGCCCTCTGGATGGTTGAAGAACTGCAACTGGCCTCCCTCGTACACATACCCGTTGGCGTATTCCGTTACCGTACCGTTACTGGCCGTTTTCTTGAGTTTCGTACCATCGGCGGCATAGACCATCGCTATGTTGCCCGTCGCCCCGAAGTCCACCAAGGTGGGCATGTCCAAATGGTTGTACGTTATCGAGTTGATGCCCTTGTTACGGTCAATTTTTAGATTGCCGTTCGGATCATATTCAAAGTCGTCATTGGTGTTCGTACCGTCCCTGAAACCATAGGTGTCGTTACCGCTATCGTTGATACGGAGTACTTTGTTACCGTTGTCATAGACATAGCCCAGCACGTCCATGTTGCCGAAGGAACTTCCCCCGCTGTTCAAATGCCCCTTCCTTGTCAGGCCAAGCACGTTCCCGTTCTTGTCGTATGATACGTTCGATAGGCTATAACGCTGATCGGCGGTATTGTCGATGGACGATACAAGCCTGTTCATCGCATCATATCCATGTCTGTACCACCTCAATGAGTTATCGGCATTTGCTGTCCTCCATTCCGTCTCGGCAATGTTGCCGTTGTAGAGCGGTGTCCCACCGTGCGATACGGTATTATAGTTTATCCCAAATTGGAACAATCCCTCGGAGCCGTCGGCGTTCTTCGAGGATATGGAACGTAGCCAATTCCTTACATTATAGGCATAATCCACGGTCTGTAGTCCAGAAGTAGTATTAAAGTCCGTTCCGGGGTCACCCCCTACCTTTTTTTGTACCAATTGGCCCAGGGCATCATAATCGTTATAAACGATCAATTCCTCCGCGCTGGTCGCTGGACTTCCCGTTCCGCCTGGGGTGGCATTCGGATCTACGCGCAATGTTGCCGATCCGCTAAGTCCTGGCCTTAAAATAACACTTTGTCCTTGGGGTGCCCTTAAAGTGATGTTAAGGGTGGCCACCCTATCCTTGTCCACCAGGGGGTCATTGATTATGGGGTCAATCCCCACACCTTCACCATCCACAACGCCATCACAGCTATCTCCCATAGTCCCATCCCCAATACACTGCGTTTGGGTAAGTAGGCGCCCCACATGATCGTAAGTGAAATTGTCCAACGTCACAATTGTGGTCCCGTTGCGGGTATGGGCGGTACGTACCTTTTGGGGACGGCCCACAAAGTCCATATCCGTGGTTACTAAATCCACAGTGGCCAAGTATTCATTTTCCGAATAGGTATAAATCGACCTGCCCTTGGCGTCATATCGCGTCACGGTCGTAATCCACCTCGCGGGTGAGACATCGAGTACCCTGACCTTGGTACCTGTGGCGAGACCCTGTGTACGGTCATCCAACGGTTCAAAGAAAACCCTGGATGGTGGTGCTGGTTCGTTGGCCAGGTCAAAGCTATAACCATCATAATAGTTAACGGTCAAGACCTCGGTAACCGTTGCTGTCGGGTAAGCCGTGTTGCCATAGCCAATATCGATGCCGCCGTTGGTGAAGCTAGCCGCCTCTACCCATAGCTTTTGGTTTGGGTCGTCGGCCACCGCATCGGCATCCTCCTTTAATTGTGTACGGCCTCGACCATCAATGGCCTTGCCCGTATAGGCCACTCGGCCAAAGGCATCGTATTTGGTAAAGAGCCACTCGCCTGTGACCCGCTGTACACTGTCCTGGGTCATAATGGGCTGGTCCAGTTTATTGTACACAATGTGTTCCCAGCCTTTCCCAGGTAATTTTTTCTCCACCAAACGGTTGCGGTGGTCATAGACATACTGATACCCCAGTTCGTCCATGGCACTGTTGATTTCCGCCAGGGTAGCCGAGCTACCCTCCATCTTGGGCGGTAGTACATAACTAAGGTTCCCATGGTCGTCGTAAACATAGTAGGTATCGTGCCGTTCCTCGGGTCGGGCTTCCTCCCCAGGGTCCAGCGTGTCCCCATCCCCGTTCCTGTCCATGGGAGGGATGTCCGCATAGGTCCGCTTCAATACCACCTGACCTTGTTTGTTGGTGAACTCTTCCACGGAATGGTTCTTGTCCGTAGTATAGTTTTCGTCATAGGTACTGTTTTTAAAGAGTTCCCTCACCCCATAATCCCCATTTTCAATCAAGGAGGGAACATAGGTCGTAACCGTATTCTGGGTTACGGGGACAACCGTAACTTCAAATTGCCTTACCTCATCGCCACTATTGTTCGTAGCATAGTCCAATACGATCTCATGGCCCTGGCCCATGGCCCAATCATGACCAGGGGCAGCCTGTTTTTGAACCCGGTTCAGGGGAGAGGGTTCAAATTCCTTTTCCGAATAGGCCGTAATGTCCGCAACATTCATAATCCCCTGAAAATCATTGGCATAATGGTCACTATAGTATTGCTTGGTGGCCATTTCCACCGCTTGGGCGGTATTGGGGCGGTACGAGCCCATGGCCGTAGCGGCATTTAAATCGGGATAGGGCAACCATTCCATCGCCTGCCGACCATAATCGTCGTACGCAATATGGGTCACGATATCATAGGCCACTCCATTTCCATCTTTTGGGGTCTGTTTTATGGCAGTTTCCTGCATAGGCCTGCCCAGACCATCAAAATAGGTGATGTGCTGTACTAGGGAGTCGTGCTCCACAAAATACCCTACGTAGGGCTGCTGTGTCCGCCCTTGATACGTGCGGGTATAGACATAGTTCTGATCTAAAGGATCGGTTGGCACGGAACAATCGTTGGCAGGGGAATGGGCACTATCGTTACAATCATCAACATTCATTGGCTGGTCGGTCCATCCTACTCCCGGACTGCCACAGTTCAATCTACTGTCCGAAGCGTGGCCATCACCATCGGCATCCAGATACCATGTGGTCTCCACATGTACGCTTCCATCATTATCATTGCAGTCGGTGTCGTCCGTAACATAACCTGCCGGTTGGGAGCAGTTCTGAACGAATACATTGGGGTCTCCAAAACCATCACCATCCGTATCGGCATACCAGGTTACATTTTGGTTGACCGTATAGTCTATGGTCAATGATGTGCCCCAGCAGTCTTCACTATCGCTCCTTGCCCTAAGATAGTATACCGTCCCACTGGTCCTGGTTACCGAGCTTGCAGCATTGGAGGTGCTTTTGCCCCCAAAGGTGTTCTGCCAATACCAGATCTCACCCGTCGGTGCAGTGCCCATGGTAAGGACGGTCTCTCCACAATTGTTGACCGTAGAGGCCAAGATAGGGGTGGATAAGGCCGGTGTGACGGTTATCGCGACCGAATTACTGTACTTGGTCTCTCCAAAGGACATGGCACGCCTACGGTACCATCGGGAAGCCGTCAATCCCACGGGAGGATTATGGATGCTGGCAGTGGCCCCATTGATGTCGGTCCAGCCACTACTGCCATCGTCGGAGTATTGCCACTGGTAGGCATAGTTGCCATCGCCCCCACTGGCCGATGCGCTATTGCCCAAAATATCTGGGTCCACACCATGGCAAATGGTGTCCGTTCCCGAGATGCTGCCCGGATTGAACAATGGGTTTACCGTCACCTCAACCAAATTGCTGTATTTGGTCTGCCCAAAGGATACAACGCTCCTTCTATACCATAGGGAAGAGGTAATCCCCGCAGGAGGGTCATAGCTGGCTAAAGTGGCCTCTTCAATGTCGGACCAGGGACCGCTGCCACTGTAGGAGTACTGCCATTGATAACTGTAGTTGCCATCGCCCCCACTGGGGAAACTGTTATTTTCCAAGATGTCCGGGTTGCCATTATATACTATTATCTGTGTACCTGTAATACTCCCGGGATTGAACAAGGGATTCACGGTCACCGTTACAGGATCTGTGTATTTGGTCTCGTTACAGGATGTCGCACCCCTGCGGTACCATCTTGAGGCGGCAAGCCCTGGTGGGGGGTCATAAGTGGCGTCCGTGGCCCCGTTGATGTTGGTCCAGCCACCGGCTCCAGTGGTGGATTCCTGCCATTGGTAGCTGTAGCTCCCATTGCCTCCACTGGGCAAGGCACTACTCCCCAAGGTATTCGGGTTCCCTCCAAATATGATGGTATGTGTCCCGTTGATGCTCCCCGGCGTAAGCGTTGGGCGAACAGTCACCGTTACAGGATCCGTATATCTGGTCTGGGATGCACATTGGGCACGCCTACGGTACGATCTTGAAACCGTAAGCCCTGAAGGGGGATCATATGTGGTGTCGGTGGCTCCACTGATGTTCGTCCAACCACTGCTGCCGGTGTTGGAATATTGCCATTGGTAGGCAACACTCCCACTGACACCACTGGCCGAAGCACTATTGCCAAGCGCAATGGGATTGCCATTGTAACAAATGGTCTGGGTCCCGGTAATGGACCCTGCACCAAGGTTGACGATGGAAACATAACGCGACCCGGAGCTTGTGCTCCATTGGGCACTGCCGGTATGGTAGGCCCGGATATAATAGGTTCCCGTACCCTCATTGGCGACAAAGGTGGTACCCTTTCCCCTATTGATATGGGTGCCGTTGCTGTCCTTTCCCTGCCAGTACCAGTCAACATCCTCTGGTGGTGAGCCGTTTCGCGTGAGCAAGGCCTGGCCACAGCCATTGTTGGATATGGACGGGGCACCAGGTACGGGAGTAGGCACGGATGCAACCGTTACGTCAATTTCAACTATCGAAAAATTTCCGCCGACGCCCATAGTCTCGTATACAACTACCAAGGGCTGAGTACCTGGAATGTTCCATCGTACCGTGGCGCTGGTGTTGTTCGAACTTGTGATTACCCCTCCCGCATCCCATTCGGCATAGGTGACATCACCTCTGTTAAGGGTATAAGTTTCTACATCACCCAGGTTTACCGATGTATCGCCAATCAACTGGCCATAAAGGTCGTTGTAAGCAAACAGTATCATGACTGCAAGAATCGGGAGCATTTTGTGGTATGTGTTGGTATGGGAACTGTTTTTCATTTTTGTTCTTTATAGTTATGAGTGGTTTTTTCTGCTCAAGGCCAAGGAACCTGTGTTACCTGACCCTGTTAAAAAAGAGCCTTTTAAACAGCACGTCTTTCATGGCCGCGCCCTGCGGTACAAGTATGAGTAGGTTTCCATCCAGGTTGGCCATATAGTCAACCTGTACGCCGTTTCCATCGATCATGGCCAAAAGGTTCAATTCATTAAGGGCCCAGCTACCCAAAAGCACCGTGCCGTCGGTATTGGTGATGGTAAATTGGCCGTTGTTATGGAAGTCGAACAGCCTGCCGTTCAAAAACTGCCGCATCCGGTTCTGTAACGTGCCACTCACCTTTTGATAGTCTTGTATTCCCTTGCCCGATACATCGGCCAGGGTCAGGTCGTAGTTTAAGGACCACCCCCCTATAATGGCCGTAGGGTTCCCTTGTTGGCCGTGCGAGGCATATGATAGTACCAGTAGACACGCAATCAGCAGTACATTTGGTAGCTTGAAGGTTGGATTCTGTATTTTCATTCTGTATTCTTTAAGTTTATTGTCCTCTATAGTGGTATTCATAATCGGTCACCAGATTGTTATCCTCATCCCGAATGAATTCCAAACGGTTGAAGTCGTCATAGTGATAGGTCATCTTATATCCTTTGGGATCGGTGATACCGGTCACTCCCACCAGGGGATCGTAGGTATAGGTGGTTACCAGGGCGTCCCTCATGGTTGAATGGGTACGGAGCGTATTTTCCTGAGCTGTGGTCAGGCCTCCGGAACCGGTATCGAAATCAGGACCAAAACCCGGTAGTGCGTCTATCAATGTTCTGGAGGTATTTTCTATCTTGGCCACAGGGTATTGCCCATCATAGCCCCAGATATAACTAATGGGCGGCCCATTGGCCTTGGATACCTCCAGGGGATTGCCCCTGTTATCATAGCCGTGGTAGATGATCCGGGGTTCCAGGCCATTATCCTGCTTTGCAGTGCTTACCCTTTCAGGCAAAATCACATTTGGTGCCCATATGGTATATACATTCTCTTGAGTGGCCGATAATTCACCTGCCTCTGCCAGACCATTGTTATTTCTATCGTTATAACCCTTTGTTTCGATTACCTCCCCCAATCTATTCTGTGCTATCAGGCCGGAGACTGCGGAAGAAGGAACTGTAATGTCCTGGGGATACTTGGTAGTTGAAATTAACAGTTCGCCCAGACTGTTTCTGGTTTCCGTTCGGGTATTCAGCAAATGGTTGGAGTTGTCGTAGTAATAATCGGTCACCTTTTGGATGGAGTCATTTTCGTGATAGGTTGTAACCGTCTCTTGGCTTATATTGTTCCAACCTACACGGACACTGTAGTTGGCCAAAACTTGGGCAATCGCATTTGAGCCGGAAGGATTGGCAGCTATTATGGTATTTCCCCACTTCATGCCCAGGGAATACTTTATGTTCGAGCTAAATATAAACGGCGCATCCGAATACTCCATGGCCCTTTTTTGGACCATATCAAAACCAGTCCCCGATCTTTTGTAATGCTTCTCTTCCAGAAGTTGGCCCCTATAGACCTCTCTACTGTCGCTTGGCGGATAGGGAAAGTAATCCCCGGACACGTCCCTGATATTGGAGAACATGTACTCCGTATACCCGGTTTCATTGGGGGCATTGGTTTCCTCAAAAACCCTTTCATAACCAACAGGGGAGCTTGAATGGCTCACTTGTTGCATATTGCTGGTAGACCGTACCCGTAAAAGGTCGGAAATCAATGCCCCTCCAGCTCCCTCATTGTTGATGTAGTCTATTTCAGTCGAATGGCTAAAGTTTGGAGTACTAAAAATATCGCCAGATGATGTGATGGAATCAAATTCGGTGGTATATTGATACTTTTTGGTAATGGGCTGCGCCAAGGCATGGGGATAGCTCCGTATCTCTTTTACACGCAACCCCCCAACATATTTGTTCTCTGTTTGGGTGATATTAACGATATCCCATTGCGCCATAAAGAAAAAGCCCCCGTATTGTGGCGTCGATTGGTTAAAACTGGCCCTTAGCTCATAGGTGCCATTGGGCAAAAAGAGTGCCCTATCATGGCCTCCGCCCGAATTTGAATCATGTATGTCGGTAGTTGGAACGGAATTCGTCAGTCCCTTTACCGTAAACCGTGCACAGTTACTGGCATACTGACTTATATCACATCCTGGGTCCCCTACCGTAAACCTTGTATTGGATCCCCCATCCGGATTATCATTGTTCAGGATTGGATCGGGAGGGTTATCAATGGTGAATGTCTTTGTAAACAAATTCGTTTCAGGAAGGGGTAGGTCGAAATCTATGAAGTCGCCCGCTTCCATAATGGAATCCATCGTTTCATACTGGACTTGGATATCATTGGCATAGGCCATGTTATTTTCAAAATCAAATTCCGTATACCCTTTTGTCGGATAGGTTATTCGGGTCAAAATGCCAAATTTGGATTTGATTGGGTCTATGCCCCTGTCCGCAGCAATGATCTGTGCAGGGGGATTTACATTGGGAAGGAAATAGGTTGGGGTAAGGTCCACATTGGTGTTTTTACCATTGTAAAATCCCCAATAATCCTGGGCTGGACTGGTCCTACAGGGAGGGACATAGGTTTCATCATAAGCAAATTGATGTTCCATGACCTCGGTAGTCGTTGGTGAAAGCTGACGGATTTTGTCCAAAAACAGCCATTTCCGGCTATACGAATCGGCAGTGCGGCAGGGACTTCCGAGAATTGGACTTCCTTTGCCCGAAACATATTTGCCCACAAATTCATACTTTTTGATCAAGGTATTGTCTGTATTATAAATCTCTATATTATCAAGACCATATCCGCCTTGAAGATCTTCCCTTTCCAAACTTCGCGCGTTGAACAAAACCCAGCCATTTTTAAAGCCTATCGAATCAATAACCTTTGCAGAAGTGACATTAAGGGACGTTGAACGGCCACTGTCACCTGGTACTTGACCGCTTACACCACCCAAATAATGGTATCTGGTGACCACATTTTCTGTTTCCGTGGTCTGGCTTTCCTCGCGATAACGGAAATAAATGGTATCCCTTTTGGTGGGGGATATCATTTTTGAGGCATACCATGTATTCCTTATGGGCTGATCATTGTTTACTCTTGTAGTCTCTACCTCGTCCAGGACGTATTCTATCCCGTCCGGTGTAATAACCTTAAAATCATACCCTTCCATTAGGATCTGTACATTGGATCTGGGATAGGTAACAAAACGCATGGATTCTTGGTTGTAAAAAAACTTCCCTCCTCCATTGGGTAGGTTGTAATAAAAAATATCCGGTTCGGAATCTGTCAGACCTGCAAAGAGTTCGGACTTAAATATGCCTATACGGCCATCACCGGGATCGAGTTCCGCAATTTCCTGGAGGGTGGTGGTATTAGGATTGAAATTGAGGAAATAGCCCCCAGCGCCATCATCGGGAATTCCGCGGACACTTCTAGAGATTGAGGGGATGGAACCCAAGGACCATCCCAAACCTACCCAGGAAGCGATACTTTCAACCTTATTGCCACCGGCGTGGTAACTTAAGGATAAGGGCAATTCCAGATGGCCAGAGGTTATGGTATGTATGGGAATGGCGATGTTGGGTACCCCGGTAAAATGACTTACGGACACTTCCCCATATTTGGTTATTGATGAAGCGTTAGGACTTAAGGGTACAATTTGGGGCAGATCCTGCGCATAGGGCCTTATACTTACACATAACAAGACTATTATTAAAAGTATTTTTTTCATTTCTTATCCGTTTTTAAAGCATTGATCTCTGCTTGTAATTTTTCAATGGCCTTATGTTGTGCTATGGCATGTAGGGTGAGCTCTTCTATCTTTTCCAAGAGCAAGCGGTTCATTTCCCCTATTTCCATTCCATTGGCCCTTACTTCCTTGGCCGAAGGCATATTGGGCAAGTGACCCTTTTCCTTAATGTGCTCTTCGATTTTACCCAGGGAAGCCAATGGGTAGTCTTTTTGGAAGACATAATCGGGCCAGGTATCCTGGTCCACACGGACCTCTCGGGCCCTGATATGGCCCTCCACGGCAAGTCGGTATCCAGAGGGAACGGCAGCCGTACCAATCGCCACACTACCGTTGTAACTGGCCGTGGAACCGGTCTCTGACCAAACGGAGCTCCCTGAACCCCCGCCAGAACTGGTATCCGTGGTTACCGAAATGGCATTGCTGACCAGGCTTTCATTGCCCCCCGCATCCAAAGCAGTAACCGTAAAACTGTAAGCAGTACTTGCAGAGAGACCTATCACTTGATGGGTGGTCACATTGCCCAAAGTAGCCTCGAGTACACCATCCTTGAAAATCCTATAGCCCGTTACCCCTATATTATCCGTGGCCCCGCTCCAGGAGAGGTTGGCGGTGGTGTCGGTATGGCCCGTACTGGAAAGTACTGGGGCCGTTGGGGGAACTGAATCTGATGGGTTACAGCTCTCCTCCGCTATAATGGTCCCTGAAATACCATCGTCACTACTATCATCCAGATTGGTCACCGTCACGGAAGTAGTACCGGAAGGAAAGGAAATGGTATTGAATAGTGTCCCGTCACTTGGGACCATCACTTCCATAACTGTTGAATCAATGGTTCTGGTCCCTATTAGAAATACATTCCCAAGGGTGTCAATTTGCAAACGTAATCTGGGCAGTCCGTTTGAATTGGGCAGCCAAGGGGAATCCATTTCATCGCTGTTGGACTGAAATACCATATGAACTTCCCCAGCACTAAGCAATGCGAATTCCATCTCCATAGTACTGGGATGTACTAGTGTCCCATTGATTTCCACCTGAAAGGAGTTATCGATAAAGTCAAAGTCTATGGAAAGGGTCTCCACATTGGAGTAATTAAAACTGTGCGTACCCCCACCATTGGCATTGGAAAAGGTATTGGAAACCGGACAGGTTGGAGGTACGAAATGTGTTGTCCCCCTTGCATTTTTTATGGGTATGGGAGATACTTTATTTCCAAATGCTGACCCAACTACTATAAACAATAGCAAGAGCAGGTAATTCGTAATCAATTTGTGCAATAATTCCGTTTTCATACTTTCGTGTTTTTATTTAGAGTGTGCTTTATTCTTGCTTTAATGATTCTATTTCCAATTGTTGCTTTAGGTTTTCTTTTTTAAGTGCCATGATATATAATGTCAATTCCTCAATTTTTTCCAACAGCAGCCGATCCATTTCACCCAGTTCAACACCATTGACTTTTACTTCTTTTGCGGAGGGGATATTGGGCAGATGTCCATGTTCTTCAATATGTTTTTGAACCGCTTCAAGAGAAGGGAGGTCATAACCCTTTTTAAAGACATAATCGGGCCAGGTGTCCTGATCCACACGGACCTCTCGAGCCCTGATATGGCCCTCAACGGCAAGTCTATAGCCCGTTGGGACCGTAGCCGTACCAATGGCCACATCGCCACTATAGCTGGCTGTGGAACCCGTCTCTGACCACACTGAACTTCCTGGTGGGGTGGACCCACCGGGATCGGAGACGGTTACAACGGTAGCTGAAGTAAAGCCTCCATCAACCGTGGTAACCGTTATTGTAGTATTCCCTTCGGCTACGGCCGTAACCAATCCACTGGAATTTACCGTGGCAATGGAGGTATTGGAAGAAGACCAGTTTAGGTTTTGATTGGTGGCATTACTAGGTTGGAGCGTTGCCGTTAGTTGGGCATTTTGGCCAATATCCAGAGCCAAACTGGACACGTCAAGTGATACACTGGTTACGGGTATTGCAGCACTACTATCACTTAGCTGAACATTGTCGAAATAGGCGCTGTTGATAACCCCATCATTATGTGAGGTGACGGCAAGACCCACAAAGACATCCTGATTTAAATCAATACTTCGACTGATCAACAGATTCCAGTTTCCGTTGGTATAGGAATGATAGGCGGAAACCAAACTACCTTGGCGTACCAATCGTATGTATATTGGGAAGGATGAACCTGCCGTATCAAAATAATTATTGGAGCTTGTTATCATTAATGCCCCATCCAAATCCCTGTGTTGCATTGAAAGACGTGGTCCACTGCCTGTTGGATCGGGGTGCATGGACAATAGTGCCAGGGAGGAGTTGGCCTGAAGGCTTTTTCTAATCATTATACCCGCCTTTGCCCAACCATCGGTATTGTCCATGGAGATTACACGGGCAATGATTTCGGAATCTCCAGTCAGCTGTTGGTATACAAAATGAAATTCATCTGTAGCATCCCATATATCCGCACCACTTCCATTAACATTGAAGGTAACCCCATCGGTACATGAACTCCCAATAGCGGCCACTGATCCAATATCTTGACTGGTCCATCCATAGTTTGAGACTGGATCACAGGGATCCTGGGCCAAAACTGAATTGGAGGAAAAAAGAAAGAGTGCGATTGTAAATAAAATTTGATTTTTCATGGCTTTTGATTATTGGTTTTTATTTCCTTTTTTAGTTGAATGATGTGAAGGGTCAATTCCTCAATCTTTTCCAGGAGCAGCTTATTCATTTCCCCTAGTTCCACACCGTTGGTCCTGACCTCTTCAGCTGAGGGGATGTTGGGCAAATGGCCTTTTTCTTGAATATGTTTTTGAATTTCTTTCAGACTGGGAAGATCATAGCCCTCTTTAAAGACGTAGTCTGGCCAGGTATCCTGGTCCACACGGACCTCCCGGGCCCTAATATGGCCCTCAACGGCAAGTTTATATCCAGAGGGAACGGCACCTGTACCAATCGCCACACTACCGTTGTAACTGGCCGTAGAACCGGTCTCTGACCAAACGGGGCTCCCTGAACCCCCGCCAGAACCGGCATCCGTGGTTACCGAAATGGCGTTACTGGCAAGGCTCTCGTTACCTGCCGCATCCAAGGCAGTAACCGTAAAACTGTAGGCAGTACTTGCCGTAAGACCTATTACCTGATAGGTCCCCACACTGCCCAAAGTCGTCTCGAGTACGCCATCCTTGAAGATTTGATACCCAGTGACCCCAGTATCATCCGTAGCCGCGCCCCAGGAAAGATCCACTGTGGTATCGGTATGGCCCGTGCTGGACAATGATGGGGCCGTTGGGGCTTGGGTATCCGGACCACTGTTGGTCATGACAGAAATCTGATTACTGTCCACGCTTTCGTTACCTGCAGCATCCAAGGCCTTCACCACAAAATTGTAATTGGTGCCGGGCGTAAGCCCTTGCATCTGATGGGTACCTACATTGGCGGTATTGCTGAAGTAACTGCCATTCATGAAAATTTTATAGCCAATAACCCCCAAATTATCCGTCGCCCCGCTCCAGGCCAGATTCACCGTGGTATCGGTCTGGCCTGTGCTAGATAGTGATGGGGCGGTCGGGGCTTGGGTATCTGCCCCATTTACCGGGGTTATGGAGAAACTATCGATATATACGGTATTTCCCTGTAGCGCCGGTAGTCCAAGATAAACCCTAACGTCAATCGACGAACCTGATGCTGTGACGGTCAAACTGTAGCTGCTCCAATTACTTGAAACAATCCGTGTATAAGATGGTTCAACAGTTCCGGAAATATTGATCTCCGGATTGGTGGGGCTGGAACTCTTGGCCGCAAGGGTTATTAAATACTGTTGCCCTTGAGTAGTATTGAATCGGTACGTTCCCCTCTGCCAGCCATCGGACTGGGCCTCAAACTTAATGGCATAGTTTCCATGAAAAGCATCTGTGGTCTCCACGGTTCCAATGGCATTTCCATAGGTCCATCCCTCCAAGGAATTGGCCTCGTTGGTTATACTTGTGGCATTGCTTTCTGTGTGTAATTCTTGAGCCCGTAGCGCATAAAAACAGAAAAAAAGAAGTACTGAAATAGACAACGAAAAGGTCTTTTTCATGGCGGATGTATTTACTATGGTTTTGGAAATCTTGGGTAAATGAAATGGTCCCATACCTGTACTGGCCTCCATTGCTTTGGTATGAGAGGTGTTATAATGGACATGGGCAGCAATTTGCGCCCGGTTTGACCCCGAAACAAAGGTGTTGGTCCGTTCAAAAAGTATATGGATCAAGCTACGTAAAAAGGGGTTGGTCGCCTTTTCAGTGGCTTTGGCATAGGGAAACATTGGGTATGGCATTATATTGGTTTGGTACTGTTTAGCAAAACCGCGAACCACTACTTTTTCCTTTCGCCTTTCCTTTGCAAATGGCCCATAAAAGCATTATCGTATTGCCTTAAAATCCCAATGGAAAATCAATGTTCTCGGTTATTGCTTGGTTCTAATTAAATGACGAAAAAACTTACTTACATAATTTTTTTCGTATTTCAAATGTGCGTATCTATTTACAAAAAGAAGATGATAATTGTCATATGCCGGGGTTTTTTCCTACGTATTCCAGAAAAATTATGTTAAAAGTTTAGCGCCTTTATTGTTCCATATCATATTTGGAATGGAAAACTTTTGGAGTCGGGACGGAATAGGTCGTCCTAATCCGCATACTGGGGAAAGGTATTTCCCTGTCCCATTTTGGGCAAAGGCTTTTCTGTTTGAATTGTACTGGGACATCCCACAATCGAGGTTCTGCTGGTGCTCATTTTTATTGATTTCAAAATTTCTTTAGGACTTTTCTTTCTAATGAACGATAAGAGCGAGAATCCCTTGGAAGAATAGTAAATACTGGGACCATTATTGCGAATAGTGCAATACAAACAATATGTTAACGGCTATTTTTAGTACTATACTTTGGATAATTGTAAGTAATTTCGCCGCCTCAAAATTTGAAGGCATGGAGTGTTTGGAACTTAACCCAGCTCATGATTTTACCCAATGGGAAGATAAATACGTAAGGGAGCTCCATCTATTGGAGTTTAGTGAATCCCTTGGCAATGCAGTATTGTTTGAGGACAACACCATACGGCTATGGAACCTCAAATTGGATGTTGGGGAACGTATTCCCTTCGTAAAAAACAACAAAAACTATTCTTGGATCTCAGAAACCGATGCCCTTTTAAAAAGTAGATCGGGCAATGGCCGGGTAAGTTTGATCAGGGTCAATAAGGGGGATACCAAATACTTCGAGAATTCGGGAAAGGATTACATCAATGACTTGGAAAACCTTGGTGAGACCGTAGTCCTATTTAAAGTCCTGGAATACAAACAGGGCTTCCATGACCTATTGCCATTATTGAATTAAGCCTCCTTTGGTCATCACCATGGATATCTTTCGATTTATTTTTTGATCCGGTGTTCCTATAATTGCCATTAATGGTTAACTTATGGCATGAAGAATACCATCTCATTTCGCATTGCGGATTTTCTTAAAAGGTATCCTCCATTTTCCAATTTGTCGGTAGTACAATTGGAAGCCTTATCCGAAGAAGTCTCCATTAGCTATAAAGAAAAGGACAGTCTGGTCTTTGAAATCGATGAGTCGGCCCACGACCAGTTCTATGTGGTCCATAAAGGTGCTGTAGCCCTTTGGGATACGGGGGAAAAGGTCATCTTGGATATATGTGACGAAGGGGACATCTTTGGCTTAAGGCCGTTGATGGCCCATGAGAACTACAGGTTACGGGCAAAGACACAGGAGGAAACCATTCTTTACGCCATTCCCATAGCTAAGTTCCGACCGTACATCAAGGAGAACAGAAGGGTTGCCGACTTTTTAGTGGAGAGCTTTGCCTCAAATACCCGAAATCCCTACGACAAAAGTAATCGGGGCCAGTTACTGGGAAATGCCGATCAATTCAATCCCAAGAATGAATCGCGATTGTTGGATTTACAGCCTGTTGAATTTTCAAAGGGTATCATATCCGTTGCCCCGGAAACCAGCATCAAAACCATTGCCCAACAAATGACTTCCAAAGGAATTGGTGCAATGCTGATAGAGCAAAAAGGAATGCCCATTGGGATTATTACGGATAAGGATTTGCGCAATAAAATCGCCACGGGGGACCATCCCATTTCCTCCGAGGCAAAAAGTATCATGTCCTCCCCAGTGATCACCTATCCCACAAAGCTTACCATTACACAGGCACAGATGGCCATGATGAAGAGCAATATCAGCCACTTGGTATTGACCGAGGACGGCACTGTGAACACCAAGGCCATTGGCATTTTATCCAAACATGACCTAATGCTCTCCTTGGGCAATAATCCTGCGGTTTTGGTCAAGGCCATTAAACGTTCCAGGAGCGTTGAGGACATCAAACCCCTAAGAAGTGGGGTGATGAATTTACTCCGGGGATATCTGGACCAAAATATCCCTATGGCTTTGACCTCCAAAATCATCTCGGAACTTAATGATTCCTGTATCAAGCAAGTCATAAAACTGGCGTTGGAAAAAATGCCCTCCGAACCCCCGGTAAAATTCGCTTGGTTGGCCATGGGGAGCCAGGGAAGAAGTGAACAGTTGCTGCATACCGATCAGGACAATGCCCTAATTTTTGAAGATGTGTCGGATGATGACTTTGAAGCGACCCAAAAGTACTTTTTGGAATTGGCAAAATACATCACCAATGGACTTAACGTTATTGGCTATGAGTTTTGTCCGGCAGATATGATGGCCTCCAATCCAAAATGGTGCAATAGTCTTTCCGGCTATCAAAAAATGACCTCCAAATGGATCATGAACCCCGGACCCGATGAGGTATTGTTATCTTCCATTTTCTTTGATTACAATAGGGCCCATGGCGATAAGGAATTGGTATCCAAATTGTCGCGACATATTTTTGACACTGTTAAAAAATATCCCATTTTCCTAAGTCATCTGGCAAGCAGTTCGCTCATGAACCCTTCTCCCTCAGGCTTTTTTAGACAGTTCCTAGTAGAGCAGGATGGGGAACACAAAGACTTCTTTGATCTCAAACAACGTGCCCTAATGCCATTAGTGGACGCCGCTCGGGTACTGATCCTGCACCATAACGTCCCGGATATCAGTAATACTTGGGAGCGTTATGAGAAACTGGCAGAATTGGAACCCAATAATCAGGAGACTTTTTTGGCCTGCAGTTATGCCAGTAAAGCCTTGTTGCGCTTTAGAACAAAGCAAGGCCTTCAAAACAATGATTCCGGCAGGTACATTAATTTGGAGCTGTTGAACAAAGAGGAGAAAATGAAACTCAAAAGAACCTTTAAAACCATTAAGGAAATCCAAGAGCTATTGAATATCCGATTTATGGTTTCAAGAGTGCGTTAAAAATGGCCGAAACCCCTCCTACTCTTCCGGAATTCTGGAAAGCTTACGAAGCTTCCTTTCGTTTGGGACTCCCCAAAAAGGTCTCCGAAGCCAATTTTGTGGTTCTGGATACGGAAACCACGGGATTTGATCTAAAAAACGACCGGATTTTAAGCATTGGCGCGCTTCGGATAAAAAATGGCACCATAAAGGCAAAGGAGGCCTTTGAGGTATTTTTGGATCAAACCGCCTTTGATGCCAAAACGGTGGAAATCCATGGCATCCTAAAAAAGGGAAAAGTAGCACGAATTCCTGAAATTGAAGGGCTTCAAATCCTTTTACGGCTTTTGGAAAATGCGGTTTTGGTAGCACATCACGTACGTTTTGATGTAGGTATGCTGAATCAGGCCCTCAAAAGACATGGACTGCCCAAATTGATGAACCCGGAATTGGATACTTCGGTGCTTTTCAACAAAAGCCTTCCGAGGTTGAAGAGAAAGCAAGAGGGGCATTACAGTTTGGATGAGCTGTCCGAATATTTCAATATTCCCAAAACGGATAGGCATACGGCCTTGGGCGATGCCTATATCACAGCCATTGCCTTTTTACATATTCTGGAAAATTTACAACCTGCCTCCCTTGAAAAATTACTCAAAAAAGACAGGTTTTGGGAATTCTGGAAGTTCCTTTAAAGGGCTTCCTCCATAATTTTCTCCACCACTTCAGGATTCAATAAAGTGGAAGTATCCCCAAGATTCTTGGTATCCTTGGACGCTATCTTTCTAAGGATACGACGCATGATCTTTCCGCTTCGAGTCTTGGGAAGTCCAGGAACAAACTGAATCTTGTTCAATTTTGCTATAGGTCCAATATGCTCCGTAATCACCTGATTGATTTCCTTTTTCAAATTGTCACGGTCCCGTGATTCCCCGGTTTCCTTTAGGATCACATAACCATATAGGGCATTTCCCTTAATGTCATGGGGATAGCCCACAATGGCTGATTCCGCTACTGCAGGATGCTCATTGATCGCATCTTCAATTGGTGCGGTTCCCAGGTTATGGCCGGAAACGATGATGACATCATCCACACGTCCAGTGATGCGATAGTAACCTACTTCATCCCTTAAAGCCCCATCACCAGTGAAGTACATATCCTTGAATGCAGAAAAATACGTATCCTTATACCGTTGGTGGTTCCCCCATATAGATCTCGCCATTGAGGGCCAAGGAAATTTAATGCAAAGTCGGCCATCTGTTTGGTTTCCTTTGATCTCACTGCCATTTTCATCCATCAACGCAGGCTGTACCCCAGGCATGGGCAGGGTGGCATAGGTTGGTTTTGTGGGTGTGGCAAAAGGAATGGGCGAAATTAATATGCCGCCGGTTTCGGTTTGCCACCACGTATCCACAATGGGACATTTCTTCTCCCCTACATGATCGTTGTACCAGTGCCAGGCTTCTTCATTAATAGGCTCCCCTACCGTTCCCAAAACTTTGAGACAGGACAGGTCGTATTTATTTACATAGTCGAGGTTCTCCTTTGCCAAAGCCCTAATGGCAGTTGGAGCCGTATAAAATTGTGTGATTTTATGCTTCTCCACAACTTCCCAAAAACGTCCGAAATCAGGATATGAGGGTACGCCTTCAAACATAACGGTCGTAGCGCCATTGGCCAAGGGGCCGTAAACGATATAGGAGTGCCCGGTTATCCATCCAATGTCTGCGGTACACCAATAAATATCATCCTCTCGATATTGGAATACGTTCTTAAACGTATAGGAGGTATAGACCATATATCCTCCCGTAGTATGCACCATTCCTTTTGGTTTCCCGGTCGATCCGGAGGTATAGAGGATAAATAGGGGATCCTCGGCATCCATAATTTCCGCTGAATAGTCCCCATACGCCTCCTCCATTAATGGTGCCAACCATTCGTCGCGACCTTCTTTCATCGTAATATCGGAATTGATCCGTTTAGCGACCAATACGCTTTCCACACTTGGACAATCCCTTAGTGCCTCATCCACAATACCCTTTAGATCAATGGTTTTGGAACCCCTGTACGAACCATCCGAAGTCAATACCATTTTGGCCCCACAATCATTGATCCGGGTTGATAGCGCGGTAGAGGAGAATCCCGCAAATACTACGGAATGGACCGCCCCTATTCGGGCACAGGCCAAAAGGGATATGGCCAATTCCGGAATCATCGGCAGATAGACGACCACCCTATCCCCTTTTTTTATGCCTTTGTCCTTTAGTACGTTTGCCATTTTGCAAACCCTTTTGTGCAATTCCTTGTAGGTGATATGCTGTGCCTCCTCTTCCGGATCATTGGGCTCAAAAAGGATAGCGGTTTTGTCGCCCCGGATATGGATATGGCGATCGATACAATTTTCGGTAATGTTGAGTTTGGCCCCTTCGAACCATTTGATTTCCGGTTTTGAAAAATCCCATTCCAGGACCTTGTCCCATTTTTTTCTCCAAACAAAATGCTCCTCAGCAACTTCCTCCCAAAAATTTTCTGGATTACGAACTGATTTTCTGTATACTTGAAAGTATTCCTCTAGATGTTTTATGTGATAATTACTCATGTGGTTTGTTGTTTAAAGTTTCCTAAGTTATGTAATCTATATACTTGTTTTATTTCATCAATAATGGCCACATCATCAATGGTGGATGGAATGGGGTATTCCGACTTATCGGCAATATTTCTGAGCAGTTTTCTTAGAATCTTTCCCGATCGTGTTTTTGGCAACCGGTCCACCACGAGTAATTGCTTGAATGAAGCTACCGCCCCTATTTCCTTACGAACGTTGTGAATCACCTCTTTTTCCAAATCCTTGGATGAAATACTGGTTCCTGATTTTAGAACCGCCAGACCTAGTGGCCGTTGTCCCTTCAATTCACAATGAACCCCAAAAACGGCGCATTCCGCAATATCTGGGTGGGATGCCACAATTTCCTCCATTTCCGCTGTAGAAAGCCTATGTCCGGCTACGTTGATGATATCATCTACCCGGCCCGTTATGTAGATGTATCCTTCCTCATCTTTATAGCCACCGTCACCGGAGAAATAATATCCCGGAAATCTTTCCAAATAACCTGCGACAAAACGTGGGGTATTGTTCCAAACATCCAAAAGGCAACCCGGGGGCAACGGCTGTTTTACCAAAACATAGCCCTCCTCATTTATGCCACAAGGCTGGCCATCGGTACCAATGATATGGATGTCATATCCACAAACGGGGAATCCAGCAGATCCCGGCTTTATTTTTTGAAGTTCCACACCAACCATATTCGCCAGCATTGGCCATCCGGACTCGGTCTGCCACCAGTGGTCTATAACAGGGACACCCAATTTTTTACTTGTCCACTCCAAGGTAGCCATATCACAGCGTTCTCCTGCCAAAAACTGATATTTTAAACAACTTAGGTCATATTTTTTAAGGAAAAGACCTTCGGGATCTTCCTTTTTAATGGCTCGAATGGCCGTTGGGGCCGTAAACATCACCTTTACCTGATATTCAGAAATCACGCGCCAAAAGGTTGATGCATCCGGGGTTCGTATGGGCTTTCCTTCAAAAAGAACGGTACTGTTTCTATTCAATAAGGGGGCATAAACGATATAACTGTGACCGACGACCCATCCCACATCGCTGGCCGCCCAGTACACATCGCCTTCATCCACTCCATATACATACTTCATGGAAAACTTAAGGGCAGTGGCATATCCCCCCGTATCCCGTACAATACCTTTGGGTTTTCCTGTTGTTCCGGAGGTGTAAAGGATGTAAAGTGGATGTGTCGATGGGACCCGAACGCAATCCGCAGGTTCCGATTCTTTTACCAGCGTATCATAATCGATATCATAATCATGCTTGGGAATGTGGACGCCCAGTTTTCTGTCATAGATCACCACACTTTCCGGTTTGTGTTTGGCCAATGCAATGGCTTCGTCCACAAAAGGTTTATACGGTATAATTTTTTGGACTTCCAACCCATTGGAAGCGGTTAAAATGGTTTTTGGCCTGCAATCATCAATCCGTATGGCAAGTTCATGGGGAGCGAATCCCCCGAAAACCACGGAATGTATTATTCCCAGCCTCGCACAGGCCAACATGGCATAAATGGCCTGTGGGATCATGGGCATGTAAATAATGGCCGTATCCCCTTTTTCCAATCCCATTTGTTTGAGCCCTCCAGCAAGTTTGGAAACTTCATCATACAATTGGCGGTAGGTTATATGGGCCTTGGTATCGGTTACCGGAGAATCATAATATAAGGCGACTTGGTTTCCATGGCCCGCCTCCACATGCCTATCCACACATAGATAACACATATTCAATTCCCCATCGGCAAACCAATGGTTCGCCCCGTTCGGGGCTTTTTTCACGATCTCCGTTGGAAAACGGTCCCATGCCAGTTGTTGGGCATGCTCCCTCCAAAACCCTTCTGGGTCTTGAATGCTCTCCGAATAAAAACTGTTGTATTTCATCATGGATTAGACTATCATTTTTTCTACATCGGTAATCACCTTTTTTATGGAAAAGGGTTTGGTCACATAACTATCGGCACCAAGTCCCAATCCCTTTTCAACATCAGCAGGTTTGCTTTTTGCTGATATAAAAATGACCTTGGTCCGTTTTAATTCTTCATTTTTTCGGATCTGTTTAAGCGTTTCATACCCATCCATCTTGGGCATCATAATGTCCAAAAGGATAACATGGGGCAATTCTGCCCTGGCAATTTCCAGTGCTTCGGTACCATCCCTGGCAATAAATACCTGGAAATCCTTCTTTTTAAAAGCATATTCCAACGACATTACAATGTTGGGTTCATCATCCACTATTAAAATCTTTTTACTCATTTTGCTTTAGGTATCGTAAACACCAAGCGTGCCCCCTTTTTAAATTTCCGATCTGCCCAAATGGTTCCATTGTGGCTTTCCACAATGCTCTTGCAAATGGCCAGGCCAAATCCACTTCCCTGGGGTTTCTTGGTATTCTGGTTTTTTGACTGATAGAATTTTTCAAAAATATAATTGTGGTCCTCCTGCGGTATTCCCCGACCATTGTCCTCCACGGCAATGGCAATTTCCTTTTTCTTCTCCTCCAGTACTATTTTTACCTTTCCGTTTTTTCCTTCCGTAAATTTTAAGGAATTGGACAACAAATTGGTAAGCACCTGAAGGATACGGTCCTCGTCATAGCGTCCGCCCAGGTATTCCGATTCCCTGAATTCCACTTGTATGCCTTTCTTTGTAGCTATCTGCTCAATGCCATTGACCGCCCTTTTTATGGTTCCGTTGATGTTCCTGGTTTGGATATTGAGCTCCGTACGGTTGGAGGACAGCTTTTCCAAATCCAGGATATTATGGATCAATT
This sequence comes from Croceivirga sp., assembly GCA_028281025.1. Lineage (GTDB taxonomy): Bacteria > Bacteroidota > Bacteroidia > Flavobacteriales > Flavobacteriaceae > Croceivirga. Next base: position 96,710 of record JANQKR010000048.1, on the reverse strand, counting down.
TGGCCAAACGGTCCGTATCCTTACCTATGTTCTCCAGAAATTGTTGCCGCAATGCAATGGGCATATCTTCGTCCTCCAGCACCTCTGATGCTGCTTTAATGGAGGTAATTGGCGTTTTTAATTCATGGGCAACCGTGTCCAAAAACTCGTCCTTTAACCTATCCTGTTGTCGCAGTTCTTCGTTGGCGGATTGTAATTTGGTCGCCATTTGGGACAACTCTTCGGACTTTTCCATCAACAGCCTATTGTTGGCCTTGGTCTCCTTGCTTTCCTCCAAAATATGAAGGACCTCTACCAGACTAATGGGTTTTTCTTTGGAGACTGATGCCAAAAGAATTTTTGCCGATGCGCTACCTATGGAACCCGTAAGCAGTTTTTCGGAAAAGTTGATCAATCTGGAATCTGCTTTCTCTTCTTTTTCAGAGATATTATACTTCTTATTGAAAAGGGATAAGGCCCTTTGTGTGCGTTGTTCCCCTAAAAAGCGATTCAACAACCGTCTGATATCGGCCACATAGGCTTCGCCCTTCCAGACAAATGCACCCTCTTGAAGATTCTCGTAGTTCTCATGGTGGACGAACATTTCCGCATAATTCCGTTCCCGATAATTGCCCTTGGCCCATAGGGAGAGGCCAACGAAGGACAAGGTATTGAAGCTTAGGCTCCATAAAAAGGCATTGCTCTCCAGAGTAAGGTAATCCAGTCCGAAAAGTTGGGAAGGTTTGAGCCATGATTGCCCCAACAGCCCTTCTTCCAAGAAATCCGAAGCTGGGGATACCACATTGGCAATAATGGGAAGCAAAAGGGTATAGATCACAATTAAAATGCCTATGGCAATACCCATTTTTGCTGCCTTTGCCGTGCCCCTTCTCCAAAACAGTCCCAAAAAGAACGATGGCGCCAATTGGGCAATGACCACAAAGGAAATCAATCCAATGGAGTAGAGTGACAACTGGGTAGAGAACTGGACGTAAAAAAAGTAGGCGACCGTAATTAATAAAAGAATGGCTATCCTTCTGATACCCTTGATACTTTTGGCATTTTCCTCCGGATTGCCTTCCACCAGTTTTTTGATAAACCCATAGGGAATGATAACATTATTGCTCACCATGGTGGACAATGCCAGCGTGGACACTACAATCATGGAAATTACGGCGGAGAACCCTCCCATAAAAACCAAAAGGGCCAAAGTGGTATTCCCGGTTTGTAATGGCAATAGCAGCGAATAGTAGTCGTGGTTCACCGTTTCCGGTAATCTAAGGTTTCCGGCCCAGGCAATAAAGATGACAAAAATGTTGAACAGCAATAAATAAAGGGGGAACATCCATATGGCCTTTTTAAGATGGTTCACATTGTGATTTTCAACCACGGCTACATGAAATTGTCTTGGCAACAGAAAGATGGCAAAAAACGAAAGAAGAATAGTGAACATCCAATTGAACCCATTTTCCAAGCCGCCAAAAGAACTCAATTGCTTGAAGTTTTCCATTTCCGATGCTTTTTGATGGATATCGGCGGTTCCATCAAATAGAAAATAAACCACAAAAATCCCTATGACCAAAAAGAAGAACAGCTTTAGGACCGACTCCAGGGCCACGGTGGCCATGATACCCCTTTTGCCCTGGGAGGCATCGGTGGACCTTGTTCCAAAAAAGGCCACAAAAACCGCAATGAGCAAAGCAATGTAGAAGGTGGAATCGTCCAGTATTCCAGTAGCCGCATAACTGTTTTCACTGGAGACCAGGGCAAAGGTCTCCGAAACCGCTTTTAATTGTAGGGCGATATATGGAATTATGGCCAAAAGGCAGGTTAGGGTCACCAAAGCCCCCAAGGGTCTATTATTGCCATAACGCAGTGAGATAAAATCGGCAATACTGGAAATTTTATGCTGTTTTGAAATACGGATGATCTTTCGCATTAAAACGATCCACAGCGGTAAAGCGATTACCGGTCCCAAATAAATGGCCAAAAAGCTGATTCCCGATCTAGAGGCAATACCCACGCTACCGTAATAGGTCCATGCGGTACAATAAATGGCCAACGAAAGCACGTACACGTAGGGATTGTTCACCAATTTGCCACTATGTTTCCTCTCCGCCCAATAGGCCAGGAAAAAAAGGAATGCCAAATAGGCCACAATAATCAATATCAACACATAATTACTCATAGAACTTCTTAAGAATACTATATGCCACGATACTGGAAACCAACCAACTTAAAAAAATGAAGACGTAAAAGGCCGGAAAACCAAGGATTTGGAAATCTACATCAAAGATGGTAACAAAGGGTACGTTCCATAGCAGGAACAGCACCGCTGCCAACACCACCAATTTTTGTTGATGCCTTTTTTTCATTTTCATTAGGGATCAAATCTTTTAAAATTACGAAAACGGTGCGGCAAAATATACCACACCGCTTTCCCGTAACCAACTAAATATCAATTAGTGCGATGAGGCTTCACCCGCACCACTTGGGATTCTAATGTTCTCTACGATTTCCTGTACATCCTCCGGTGGCTCTTCCGTAAACTTGTTGACCACCACGGCCACGATAAAGTTGACCAACATGGCAATGGTACCGAAGCCTTCCGGAGAAATCCCGAACCACCAACTATCCTTTAGGCCCCCTACAGCTTCCTTGCCACCATCAAATATTCCAAATTTGAACTTCAACATATAAAAGAGCATCAATGAAATACCGACGATCATACCCGTAACGGCACCTTTACTGTTCATTTTCTTGTAGAAGATTCCGAGGATAATGGCGGGGAAGAACGATGCTGCCGCGAGACCAAAGGCCAAAGCCACAACGGCAGCCACAAAACCGGGCGGGTTTATTCCAAAATACCCTGCAATTACTACAGCAACAGCGGCAGAAATACGGGCGGCCCAAAGCTCCCCTTTTTCGGACAGGTCAGGATTGAACACATTTTTGATCAAATCGTGGGAAACGGAAGAGGAGATGACCAACAACAATCCGGCTGCAGTGGATAAAGCTGCTGCCAAGCCACCAGCCGCAATCAAACCAATTACCCAAGCGGGCAGATTTGCAATTTCCGGATTGGCCAATACCATAATATCGCGATCCACTTTAAGTTCATTTACTTCCGGATTGGCCACGTATTGAATGACGCCATCACCATTTTTATCGTCATGACCTATCAGTCCCGTGGTCTCCCAATTTTTGAACCACTGTGGCATGGCCGCATATTCCTTTCCACTTACCGTTTCGATAAGGTTGGTTCTAGCAAATACCGCTACAGCCGGAGCAGTTGTGTAAAGTATGGCAATGAACAACAGGGCCAAACCAGCGGATTTCCGGGCATCCTTTACCCGTTTCACCGTAAAGAAACGCACAATAACATGGGGTAATCCCGCGGTACCTACCATCAATGCCAGGGTAATCGCAAAAACGTCGATAAGACTTTTGGAGCCATTGGTGTATTCCGCAAAACCAAGTTCCGTGGAAAGTCCGTCAAGCTTATCCAGAAGAAAGGTCCCCGAACCATCGGACAAGGTACTTCCAAATCCTAGTTGCGGAATGGGATTACCGGTCATTTGCATTGAAATAAAAATGGCCGGAACCATAAAGGCAAAGATCAAGACACAATACTGGGCTACCTGGGTATAGGTAATTCCCTTCATACCCCCCAATACGGCGTAGAACAAAACAATGACCATCCCTATAATGACCCCGGTGTTGATATCCACCTCCAAATACCTGGAAAACACAATACCAACGCCCCGCATTTGGCCCGCTACATAGGTAAAGGAAACGATGAGGGCACATATCACCGCGACGATCCGTGCTGTTTTGGAGTAGTATCGCTCCCCGATAAAATCAGGTACGGTAAACTTTCCAAACTTACGTAGGTAGGGAGCCAGAAGAAGTGCCAGAAGTACGTAACCCCCAGTCCAACCCATCAAATACACAGCCCCATCATAACCAGCAAAGGATATGATTCCGGCCATGGAAATAAAACTGGCCGCCGACATCCAATCAGCTGCTGTAGCCATTCCGTTGGCCAGCGGGGAAACGCCACCACCAGCCACGTAAAACTCCTTTGTGGAACCGGCCCTGGACCATACTGCAATTCCTATGTAAAGACCAAAGCTCAGCAACACCAAGACATAGGTCCAAATTTGTACATCATTCATAATTCTTTGAAGTTTTAGTTAGTTAATCGACGTCGTAGCCGTATTTTTTGTCCAGTTTGTTCATTAATCGTACGTACACGAATATCAAAATCACGAAAACATAGATTGAACCTTGTTGGGCAAACCAAAACCCGAGTTTAAATCCACCGATCTTGATGTTGTTCAAAGCATCTTTGAAAATGATGCCCGCTCCATAGGAAACCGCGAACCAAATGATCAATAAAATGACCAGGTACCTCAGGTTTTCCTTCCAATATGCCGTAGCTTTTTGCTGTTTTTCTGTCATAATGTGTTGGTTTATTTTATAAGAATATATGTGTTTGGATTCTAAATATATTGGTAGATTCTGCACCTGCTACGCCGACTGTTCCCGTACTGTATTCGGCGGTAATTTTGGCAAAGTGCCCGTTGATAAAGTAATTCAGGCCTATACCAACTTCACTACTGTTTTCAGGGGTAAAGTCCAAGTCTTGGTAATTATAGGTCACATAGGGCATCAATTTGGCTTTTCTGAAAAGCAGCCCCACTTGACCGTGAAGAATGGTTCCAGAAGAGGGTACCAATCCTCCGGTATTGAACCCGTCGGTATCACCAAAATTGTAATTGTAAAAGGCTCCCAGGGCATTAATGGCCAACTTGTCATTTATTGGAGCATCATAAAAGGCGTCCAATGCAAAATGGGTAATTGACTCCCTTTCCTCCAAAGTGTTTACGGCCAATGCATCGGGATGATGGAAGAAACCTGCACCGACACTGAATACTTCTTTGGAACCTAGATATGAGCCCACGAAATAAGGAAGCTTATCTGACTCTTTGTCCAACAGGTCATATTTAAAATAACCTGCGTAATTCCATGTTCCCGTACCTACGTTATTGTCAACCTGAAAACTTGGTACCGTTCCCAAGGTTCCGATATTGTTTCTTGCGTTATTGACGGATATTCTATACCCAAGTTTTCCCAACGTACCTTTGGCGTAAATACCCAGATGACGCGCAAACTGGTCACTGGTAGTGATGTTGTTCCAAGGGAACAATCGAGCATCCCCATTTCCCGACCCTGGATTATCCAAGGTCATCATATTAAGTGTACTTTGGTTTGTAAGTCTGGAAATTCCGTTCCAATAGTGCAAACCGGAACCGATATATAACTTTTCCGGAACGACCATGAACTCAGCCCAGGCATCGTGCAAGAACAATAAACTTCTTTGGTTATCTGTTTGGGAATTGGGATTGGCCGTAAGATTTCCAGCACCCAAACTGTTCAATCCAAAATGGGTCAATATTAAAAATCTCGGCGAAATCTGGGCATAGGCCAACATCCTTGACCTTCTAATGGAAAACTTAGGCCCCTGTTGGCCCGATCCTCCTTCAAGCCACATTTGATGCCATAAGATAAATCGTATGTATTTGCTACCATCATCATTAAGATTAACCTTTAGGGGTTTATAAGAATGGTCCACTTCGGTAGTCTCATCTTGACCATATCCGGTAGATGTCATTAGAGTGGCGATTGCTATCACCAAAAAAAGAACTAATTTCTTCATTTTTATAGATGTTATGGTTTGTTATCTGCCCAACGAACATCCTAAAAAAAAGGTCTAAAGAAAAAGTTAATATATTTTTATGCTAAATTATTATACTTAATCCCGGAAACGTTCCCATTTTATTAGCATGAACTTATCTCCCAGTTCGGTAATCAAGACTCCGGCACCTGAAATATTTTGGGGATTTTGGAAGTACTCCTGCAGCTCGGACGGATTTAAGATTTTGTACGTGGGATGGTACTGGGCATGGTAAGGCCGTTTAATATTGTACTTGCGCACCCAATTCATTACGGACACATGGGAAACGCCGAGGATGCGTTCAATTTCGCGATAGGTCAATCCTTCCAAATACAGCTGTAGCGCCTTATTAACGTAATAGTCATCTATCTTCTTCCCCAACTTTCCCACAGTGAAAAAGTAACCACAGGACTTGCATTTGTACCGCTGCCGGTTTTTGATGATTCCAGCTTTAATGAACGTATCCGAATTGCAGTTGGGACAGAATTCCATAACAGATATATTTATTTAGCATAAATATATTAAATTAGCGATAAACAAAATAATTGTTCAAACATCTTATTTTAACATTTAACAAACAGTAGGGAAAATCGAAATTGGAGGGACCTAGAAGGTATAGGGTATTTTAAATCAAAGAAGGAATTCTTGATCAACCAATGAGATTGTTTGAAAAGGTGTTCGGAAACCGAAGTAACCCAAATACAATGGAAGAGTTTGAACCTTAAGGGGATAGTTGGCCCAAATAGGTGGCAATGTTCAAGGCGATTCGCTCATGGATATTTGAGATGTCGGCCTTTTCAAAGGCTTCCCCGGTAATATTCTCGTACAATTCAATATAACGTTCGGAAACCGATTGGATGTAGGCATTACCCATTTCAGGTACGGTCTGCCCCTCAAGGCCTTGAAACCCGTTGGACAGTAACCATTGCCGTACAAATTCCTTGGACAACTGCTTTTGCGGCTCCCCCCTATCCTGTCGTTCCTGATACTCCTGGGCATAAAAATAGCGCGAAGAATCCGGGGTATGGATTTCATCGATCAATACAATTTCCCCATCCTTGGTTTTTCCAAACTCGTATTTGGTGTCCACCAAAATCAAATCACGCCCAGCGGCGATTTCGGTCCCCCTTTGGAACAACGCCTTGGTATACTTCTCCAGAACGCCATAGTCCTCTTCGGACACAATACCCCTGCCCAAAATGTCATCCCTGGAAATATCTTCGTCATGGTCTCCTTTTTCGGCTTTGGTGGCTGGGGTTATAATGGGTTCTGGAAATGGATCGTTCTCCATCATTCCATCGGGCATGGGTACCCCACAGAGTAGGCGTTTGCCCAACGTATACTCACGCGCCGCATGGCCTGAAAGATATCCCCGGATCACCATTTCCACCTTAAAAGGGGTACAGGCCTTTCCAACGGCCACATTGGGATCGGGCGTGGCCATTAACCAATTGGGCACGATATCCTGTGTGGCCTCCATCATCTTTGTGGCAATTTGGTTCAAGATCTGTCCCTTGTAAGGGATGCCCTTTGGCATGACCACATCAAAAGCGGATAACCTATCCGTAGCAATCATGACCAAAATGTCATTTTCAAAATGATAGACCTCCCTGACCTTTCCACGATAAACGGATTTTTGACCTGGAAAATGGAAGTCCGTACCCATTAGTGTATTGGCCATGCTAGAATTGGTTTTGGTGTTCAATGTTCTGATAGGCATCAATGACCTTTTTCACCAACTTATGTCGAATAACATCCTTATCATCCAAGTGAATGATACTTATTCCCTTTATGTTTTTCAGAATCAACAGGGCTTCCTTTAGGCCGGAAATCACCCTTCTGGGCAAATCGATCTGTCCTGGGTCACCGGTCAACAAAAATTTGGCATTTTTGCCCATTCGTGTCAAAAACATCTTCATTTGGGCATGGGTGGTGTTTTGGGCTTCATCCAATATCACAAACGCATTGTCCAACGTACGTCCCCGCATGAAGGCCATTGGCGCAATTTGGATGGTACCGTCCTCAATGTACTTTTCCAACTTTTCGGGGGCGATCATATCCCGAAGGGCATCGTAAAGCGGTTGCATGTAGGGATCCAGCTTCTCCTTTAAATCCCCCGGTAAAAAGCCCAAATTCTCCCCTGCCTCTACTGCAGGCCTCGTCAAAATTATTCTACGGACCTGCTTTTCTTTTAGCGCTTTTACGGCCAGCGCAACACCAGTGTAGGTCTTACCGGTCCCAGCAGGACCAATGGCAAAGACCATATCGTTTTTGGAACAGGCATCCACCAATCTTCTTTGGTTCACCGTTTGTGCCTTGATCAACCTACCGTTGACCCCATGCACCAACACCTCCCCGCTTGAAGCCGAAGATTCATAATCTTCTTTGCTGTTACTGGTCAGCAATCGTTCTATGGCGTTCTCATCCAGTTTGTTGTACTTGGCAAAGTGTTCCGTGATCATATCAAATCGACGGTCGAATTCCTCGAGCATTTCCTCATCACCATATACTTTGACCTTATTGCCCCTTGCGACAATTTTCAGTTTTGGAAAATATTTTTTGAGCAATTCTATATTCTCATTCTGAAGGCCAAAAAAATCCCTTGGGCTTATCTCCGTGAGTTCAATTATAAGTTCGTTCAAAAAATCAATAATTAGAAGTTAGTGGGGTTAGGAAGAAATCCTGTTTTCCTTTTACGTAAATTTACCGACAAACTTAACCAAAAATCATTTTTAGCATCAAGAATTCTTTCAACAATCCTTTATGGCCATTATTACCCTAACCACTGATTTTGGAACAAAAGACCATTTTGTGGCAGCAATTAAAGGCAGAATTCTATCCCAGGTGCCCACTACCCAAATTGTTGATATTTCACATCAGGTTTCCCCTTTTGACATTCACGAATGTGCTTACCTATTGAAATGTTCCTATCCCGAATTTCCAAAGGGAACGATCCATATCATTGGCCTGGAATCCGAGGAATCCCCGGAAAATGAACATATTTTGGTCCTAATGGACGGTCATTACTTCATTGGTGCGAACAATGGTGTCCTCTCCATTATGGCCTCTGGCAAAAAACCGGAAAAAATAAATAGGATCAGCCTACCAAGTACCAAGCGAAATTCTTTTCCCGAATTGGAGGTATTTACCCAAGTAGCTTGTCATTTGGCCAGGGGCGGTAAGGAGGAAGTGGTGAGTAAACCTTTCGGGCAATTAAAGGACACTAAAGTAGTTGAACCCAGACCCTCAAACAATGGAAAAACCATTACCGGGAATGTTATTTACATTGACCACTACGGAAATGTAGTGACCAATATTACCAAAAGTCTTTTTGAAGCCTATCGCAATGGCCGTTCCTTTGAATTGATTGCCCGAAGACATAAACTCAAGGCCATATTCAATAGCTACAACGGGCTTATAGATTTTGAACTTCCAAAAAACCAAAGGAAGGGACCCAGTGATTTTTTGGCGCTCTTTAATGCTGCAGGTCACCTGGAACTGGCCATTTTTAAAAGTGACCTCAAAACCGTAGGGGGAGCTTCTTCCCTAATTGGCCTTAACCAGCAAGATATCATAACCATTAATTTCTTTTGAATGCTGATTAGAATCGTAAAATTGTCCTTTAAAGCGGAAAATATTTCTAGTTTTGAGCTCCTTTTCGAGGAGACCAAAGAAAAAATACGAAGTTTTGAGGGGTGCATGCATCTGGAGTTATATCGGGATTTGGAGAATCCGACCACTTTCTTTACCTATAGCAAGTGGGAAGACGAACGCTATCTGGATTCGTATCGACAGTCAGATTTCTTCAAAACGGTCTGGGGCCGGACCAAAAAACTATTTCAGGACAAACCGGAAGCATGGAGTGTTACCCAATTGGCTTCTTTAGCGTAGAAAAATATGTTGGCCATTCTTAAAAAAGAGCTTCATTCCTTTTTCAACTCACCCATCGGTTATTTGATCCTCCTGCTGTTCCTTACCCTTAATGGACTGTTCCTTTGGGTCTTTAGGGGAGGTTTTAACATTTTTGATTACGGTTTCGCGGATTTGGGCCATTTTTTCCTGCTCGTCCCATGGGTGTTCCTTTTTTTGATTCCCGCCATAACCATGCGCAGTTTCTCTGAGGAAAGGAAACTGGGAACATTGGAACTACTGTTGATCAAGCCCCTCACCAAAACCAAAATTGTATTGGGGAAATTTTTTGGGGCATTGAGCGTGGGTGCCATAGCCCTGCTTCCCACCTTCATTTATGTGTTTGCCGTCTCCGATTTGGGCATTACCGAAGGGAATTACGATATGGGCGTGGTTATAGGTTCCTATTTTGGGGTTTTGTTTCTAATGGCACTGTATTGCAGTATGGGCGTTTTCTCTTCGTCCTTGTCCGAGAACCAGATATTCGCCTTTGTATTGGGGGCCGCACTTTGTTTTTTGGTCTTTTATGGTCCTGAAGCTGCTTCCACATTGACTTCAAATGGAACGACCCAGGAACTGATCAAAAAAATTGGGGCCAAGGCCCACTTTGAGGATATCGCCAAAGGGGTTTTGGATACACGGAATCTTTTTTACTTCCTAAGCGTAACCGCCTTTTTTGTCTTTTTGGCCATTGTACGATTAAAAAAAACAAGCGCACTCAACTCATGAAAGGAACAAGTATTATTGGTGGGTTGCTGATCGTTATCGTGATCAATGTGATTTCAAACTATGCCTATCAACGTTTTGACCTCACTGAGGACAAACGTTTTACCTTATCAAAAGCGGCTCTGGAGTCCACTTCACAATTTGATTCCCCCGTTGTGGTGGACATCCTTCTGGAGGGAAGCCTGCCCGGGGAATTTGCCCGTTTGCAGAATGAAACCGTGCTGCTCCTGGAACAGTTTCAATCAAGCAACAAGAACATTGTTTACAACTTGGCAGATCCTTTGGAGGACCCTTCAACAAGGGAACGGACGATAGGTGATCTTCAACGGCTTGGACTGAAACCGGCAAGTGTGACCATTGAGGAAGGGGGGAAAATGACCCAGGAACTGGTTTTTCCCTGGGCCATGGTCAACTATAAGAACAAAACCGTAAAAGTTTCGCTGCTCAAGAACAAATTGGGCGCTTCTTCCGAGGACAGGATCAACAATTCGGTTCAAAACCTGGAATATGCATTTGCCGATGCCTTTAAAAAAATAGGACTTACCCAAAAGAAGAAAATTGCCGTATTAAAAGGGAACGGGGAACTTGAAGATCGATACATAGCCGATTTTTTAACGGGCCTTAAGGAGTATTACAATATTGGGGCCATTACCCTGGATTCCACCAAAAACCGTCCGGAAAGGGTATTGGAGCAGCTTTTGGGGTTTGATCTGGCTTTGATCGCAAAACCGACCGAAGCCTTTTCGGAAGATGAAAAATATGTTTTGGACCAGTACATCGTGAAAGGGGGAAAGTCCCTTTGGCTTGTTGACCAGGTGGCCATGGAACTGGATAGCCTGTTCAATGAAAGGGGAAGTAATGTAGCCGTGCGCAGGGATTTGAACCTGGACGATTTTTTCTTTAAACTCGGGCTACGGATCAATCCTGTTTTGGTCAACGATCTTTACAACACACCCATTGTGCTGGCCAATGGTGAGGCCAACGACTCACAGTACAATCCCCTACCCTGGGTTTTCCATCCCATGATTTTTTCCAAGGACAACCACCCCATTACCAATAACATGGAAGCGGTTCGATTGCAATTTGCCAATTCCATTGACACTTTGGTAAATGCCAATACCAAAACCGTTCTTTTGCAATCCTCTCCCCTATCCAAAGTGGAAGGTGTGCCGCAACAAATTGGTTTTGATCGACTCAATTCCCCCTTGGACAAGGAAGCCTACCCTCCAAATCCCGGTTTTCCGGTGGCGGTACTTTTGGAAGGGAAATTCAGGTCGGCTTATGTGAATCGGGTCAAACCCCTTACATTAAAAGATCCCATTGAAAATGGGGATTCCAATAAAATGATCGTTATTGCGGACGGGGATATCGTTAAGAACCAATTGCAGCAAGGTAGACCCTTGGAACTGGGGTATGATAAATGGACCAACAGCTTCTATGGAAACAAGGAATTTCTGGTCAATTGTGTCAATTATTTACTGGACGATGATGGATTTATAAACATCAGAAACAAAAATGTGGCGATTCCGTTATTGGATGCGGAAAAAGTGGTGGAGGCCAAAACCAAATGGCAACTCCTAACTATTGGAATACCAATACTTTTGGTGGTTTTGGGAGGTCTGGTCCAAAACTACCTCAGAAAGCGAAGATTTGCGGCTTAAGTGTTGATAACTAAGTTTCCTAAGCCAGCAGTTTTAAAATATATTTGTCTTTACCCGCTAGCGGTTTTTGGCCATGCGGATCAAGCATACATTTACCTAGAAAATACTATTGATGAAATTTATTGTATCCAGCTCCTATTTACTCAAGCAATTACAGGTTTTGGGGGGCGTAATCAACTCGAGCAATACCCTTCCCATCCTGGATAACTTTTTGTTCGATTTAAGGCAAACCAAACTCATTGTATCGGCTTCCGACCTGGAGACCACCATGAATTCCGTTCTAGAGGTAGATTCCGAATCCGAGGGGCTCATTGCCGTACCTGCCCGATTATTGTTGGATACCTTAAAGACGTTTCCGGAACAGCCCTTGACTTTTGTGGTGGCGGATAACAATACTGTTGAAATAAGTTCCAATCACGGTAAATATGCCCTTGCCTATGCCGATGGAAATGAATTTCCAAAGGCGGTGGAATTGACCAATCCCAGTACTACGACCGTTTTAGGTGATATTCTGGCCACTGCCATATCGAAAACCATTTTTGCCGCTGGAAATGACGACTTGCGACCCGTTATGAGCGGGGTATTCTTCCAGTTTTCACCGGAGAGCCTAACCTTTGTTTCCACGGATGCCCATAAACTGGTCAAATATGCACGTACGGATATCAGTGCTTCCGAAGTAGCGGAATTTATTATGCCCAAGAAACCCCTTAACCTCTTAAAAGGGATATTGGCGGGTTCCGAGTCCGATGTTAAAATAGAGTATAACGAAAGTAACGCCAAGTTCACTTTTGATGAAACCGAATTGATCTGTCGGTTAATCGATGGAAAGTATCCCAATTATGAAGCCGTGATTCCCAAGGAGAATCCCAACAAACTTTCGATATCCAGAAATCAATTTCTGAGTTCGGTAAGAAGGGTTTCCATCTTTTCCAACAAAACAACGCACCAAATTCGCTTAAAGATTGCAGGTGCCGAACTCAATATTTCCGCCGAGGATGTGGATTACAGCAATAAGGCGGAAGAGCGGCTAAGCTGTTCCTACCAGGGCGATGATATGCAGATAGGGTTCAATTCCCGATTTTTGGTGGAGATGCTGAACAACTTATCCTCTGAGGATGTTGCCTTGGAAATGAGCCTCCCCAACAGGGCGGGAATCCTAACCCCCTCGGATGGTTTGGACGAAGGGGAACAGGTCACCATGCTGGTGATGCCCGTAATGCTCAACAACTAATTAAAGTTTAAAAGATTAAATGGCAAAAAGTCAAGGGAATACCTTGACTTTTCTTCTTATAAAAACTTAATGGTCAAAAAATAGGATGGTGGCTCCCCATTGGCGGCCTTCACCGCATTTGCAATGGGCAAGACAAAACCCAGTATCCCCACTCCCAATAACGTTAGTAGTCCCAATCCCAAAAGGAGGATTGCCGGAATACTCAGGATAATATAGAGCAGAAGGCTTAATTGCAGGTTAATAATGGATTTTCCATGTGCATCCATGCCTTCCACACTTTTCCGGGAGGTCAACCAAATAATGAGTGGGACCAAAAAACCTCCAAAACCCGTAACATAATGCAAAAGCTGTGACAAGTGCGTAATGGCCAGCAGCCTGTTGTCTTTTCGTAAAACCGTAGTATTGACTAATTCCATTTTATTATGATTGATGTACTTATATGTAGTCATTTTTAAGCAAATGTTACACCTTCAAATTATTCTCGGAAGACCAGAACAAAAAATGATATACGTTTTTGGTTAAATCACTGTAATAGACTGCATATCAAATTATTGTAAGATTATTCGGTATTTACTAAAAACCATTCGATCCATCAGGTTAGCTGTCCAATAAAAATGCTTTTCATCTATTATATTCTTTTTAGTCTGTTTTCTGTAATAATGTTGTGCAATCTAAACCAATAGAATTATGAAAAAATTTAGTGTTTTAACTGCCGCTTTGATTTTTGCCCTATACAGTTGCGAAAATGAAGAAATCCCATCGGTGGATCCAACCATTGAATCCTCCGAAGAAACCGAACTCATTCCTGAACAAGGAAATGCATCGACTCAAGAAGAGCTTCAAGTCGAGGAATTTGAACAAATCCAGAGTCAATTTTTTGAAGAAGTTGAAGGTTTGAATATTAGTGAAATTGAAAGCCTTAATTTAGAAGCTTTGGATTTTCAGAACGCTACTATAATTTCGGAAGATGTATCCAGCAGCAAGGGAAGATATCGTCATCGTCCCAGAATAACTTCGTTGTGTCTGGTTAAAGACGCTGATAGATGTCCTGCACAAGATAGGAAACCCACTTCCAACATGTGGTGGCCAGAAAAGGCGAATGACTTTGATAATCCAACCACCTTTTTTTCTTCTAAAAAATATCACAGGCTAATTTTTGCAACCTTCAGCAATGGTACTGCTTTGGTTCGAGGTATTACTACCATGAATGAAGGAAATTGTAAGGTTTATGTCAATGTTTGGTTCAAAGACAAACAGACTTATGAAGAATTCACTGCCAATGGTGGTGTATTCAAAAAGGAGCCAGGTTGCGCTGCTCAAGTTACGAATCCAGCAGATCTTCACTACTATGAAATGGATTCAAAAAAGAGCTGGTTATATTCTTGGGGGGATGACTGTATTGGTAAAGGTTGTTTTGGCCTAGAACCACGTGGTGAGAACTTAAGAGGTCAATTAGGTCCCAACGGTGCAGCCTGGGATTCAAACATTGGAGAGAATGGGTTCAGTGATTGGGGATGGATAACTGATAGGCACACAGGTGAACATCTTTGGGTTATGGATTTTAACTTTAGATTACACTGTTGTCCAGCATATCATTAAAACATTCACACTTATCGTTTTAAGAAAAAAGGCCAGGATAATCTGGCCTTTTTTATTGTATCAAATTAAGGGAGGGATAAAGATCGATCAAAACCATTTCATTACTTATTGTAGCTGCACCCGTCATTTTCACAAACCACTGCATTAAGCATTGCAAATAACTTGTAATGGGGAGAGTAAATCCAAAATCACCAACTCCATTCTTATTCCATTGATGCACCTAGCTACAGGCATTTTTTAGGCAAATGCCATAGCGGATCGGCTAATTTGTAATTTTGCAGCCATGTTCCAGGAAGATAACATTATCGCATTGGCAACAGCCTCAGGTATTGGGGCAATTGCCGTAATTCGCATATCCGGTCCAAACGCCATTGAAATGGTTTCAAACAAGTTTCAGGCCGTCGGTAAAAAAAGTTTGGAAGCCCAAAAAAGCCATACCGTACACTTGGGCCATATTGTGGAAAATGACACGGTTATCGATCAAGTGTTGGTATCCCTTTTTAAGGGGCCCAATTCCTACACTGGTGAAAATGTAGCGGAAATATCATGCCATGGTTCGCCCTATATCCAACAAAAATTGATTCAGCTGTTCTTAAAAAGTGGTTGTAGAATGGCAACTCCCGGGGAATTCACGCTCCGTGCCTTTCTGAACGGAAAAATGGATTTGAGTCAGGCAGAAGCAGTAGCCGATTTAATTGCAAGTGATAGCGAAGCCTCCCACCAAATTGCCATACAACAAATGCGTGGTGGTTTTAGCAATGAAATCCAACACCTACGTGAGGAACTATTAAATTTTGCATCGCTCATTGAATTGGAACTGGATTTTTCACAGGAAGATGTGGAATTTGCGGATAGAAGCCAGTTCAATGAATTGTTGACCCGTATTGTCAATGTCCTGGAGCGACTGATCGATTCCTTTGCCCTGGGCAATGTTATCAAAAATGGAATCCCCGTGGCCATTGTGGGCGAACCCAATGTGGGCAAATCCACCTTATTGAATGCACTCTTAAATGAGGAAAGGGCCATCGTAAGCGCTATCGCCGGAACAACGCGGGATACGGTTGAAGATCAAATTGCCATTGGGGGAGTTACTTTTAGGTTTATTGATACCGCCGGAATTAGGGATACCCAGGACCATGTTGAAAAAATAGGAATCGAGCGCGCCTACGAAAAAATGGAGCAGGCCGCTTTGGTGTTCTATCTCATTGATGTCATGAGTGATAGACAGCAAGAAATAAAGAATCTTCAAGAAAAATATCCGGATAAAAAAATCTTGGTCATTGCCAATAAAATTGATGGGGCCACGGAATCCCAACTCAACTTCCTCAAGGCAAACCATACCAATCTGTCCTTGATTTCCGCCAAGTTTGGTAATGGCATCGACGACTTAAAAGATATGCTCCTGCAACTGACCAATACGGGGGAATTGGGCAAAAACGACACCATCATCTCCAATTCCAGGCACTACGATGCGCTATTGAAAGCCCTGGAAGCGATTCAAAAAGTTAAAGAGGCCCTTGCTGAGGGATTGGCCAGTGATCTTATGGCGATTGATATTCGGGAAGCCCTGTTCCATTTGGGTGAAATTACGGGGAGCGTCACTACCGATGATCTGTTGGGGAATATCTTTTCGAATTTCTGCATCGGTAAGTAAATAAGTTGATTTTATCAAGAACTTAAATCCCAATAGACGATCCTAATTTTGACCTGTTAGCTTCCATGACCTTACATTTCATCAAACCTGTATTGCCCCAAGTTCCTGGAGCAATACAAATTATCCGTCCTATATGTAAATACGATAACCGTTTCGTTTTCCGGCTTAACCCAAAGCTTTGATGACTTTCAGTTGTTTTTCGCTATAGCCATAATACTTCAGATTGGTCTCCAAAGAAGTGGGCTTGTCAAGTATTCCCTTGAAGTTTGAAAAGCATTCAAAACTATATTTGCCGTGATAACGTCCCATTCCACTGTTTCCGACACCACCGAAAGGGATGTTAGGGTTAGATATTTGCATCACACAATCGTTAATGGCACCGTTTCCAAATGGAATTTCTTTCAAAAAACGTTCTTTAATGGATGAGTCACTGGAGAATAAATAGGCAGCCAAGGGCTTCTCAAAACTTTTTACGATCTCAAAGGCCTCATCAAGGGTCTCATATTCGATAACGGGAAGTACCGGTCCAAATATCTCCTCTTGCATCACAGCATCTTCCAAGGAAACATTGTGCATAATGGTTGGGTTTATGATACGTTTTTCACGATCATAAGTACCTCCATAGTACACTTTTTCGGGGTCTATCAAACCTACTACCCTATCAAAGTTCCTTTCATTGATGATCTGTACGAAGTTGTCATTTTCAATGGAGAAATCGTTTTTTTCGATTTCTTCAACCGCCAATGTCAAGAATTCTTCCTTGATGTCTTTATGAACCAAGGCATAATCCGCAGTGATGCAGAATTGACCTGAATTCACGAACCTGGCCCATATCATACGTTTCACGCTCATTTTAAGATTACTGCCCTTGGTAAATATGGACGGGTTCTTTCCGCCAAGTTCCAAGGTTACGTTGGTCAAATGCTCGGCTGCGGCACGATTCACGATTTTGCCGACCATGGGGCTTCCGGTAAAGAATATTTTGTCGAACCGTTGTTTCAATAGCGCTGTGGTTTCCGGTATGGCCCCCTCGACCACTTTCAAATAATTGGGGTCAAAATTCCCATTGATGATTTTTGTCATTATGGCACTGGTTTCAACAGGAAGCTCACTTGGTTTTAGGATTGTGGTATTTCCCGCTACCATGGAACCTATAAGCGGGGTGAGCGATAGGTTATACGGAAGGTTCCACGCCCCGATCACCAAACTGACGCCAAGAGGTTCGGGAACGATATAGCTTTTCCCAGGAAAGTTGAACAGATTGGTCTTCACACTTTTATGCTTCATCCATTTCCTTACGTTTTTGATGGCCACATCTATTTCATCCAATAAGGGGTAGTATTCCACCAACTGATTCTCATATTTTGACTTACTGAAGTCGTTGTAAATCGCTTGATGCATGTCTTCCTCGTGTTCTACCAACAATTTCTTCAACTTTTTAAGCTGTTCAATCCTGAACTGGGCCGATAAGGTGGCGTTGGTGTTGAAGTACTTTCTTTGGTTCTCGACCAATTCCTTCATTTGTTCATCCAAAACGACTTCGTCATTTATAACTGTTTCCATGATATTTTTAGATTTATATAATTTGGTTTATTAATTTGTTTCTTGTCCCTTTCTTATTTTTTCAATCAGTTTTTTCTTCGGTACGAAGGGTACAAGTTTAAATTCTAGTTTTTGCATACCTGAAACTCCTGAAATGATTTCCAGTTCACCCTCAAGCATGGCTTCATAGCCATCTTTGGCCACATCTGCTGGACTTGCCGTTTTGTTGTAAATGGATGTTTTCTCCATGCCCGAGTGCGCACCAAATCCTGTTTGGGTAGGGCCCGGAAGCAAGGCCGTAATAGTCACATTTGAATCGTGCAATTCACCATAAATAGAGCGGGTCAATGAGGTGACGAACGCCTTACTGGCAAAGTATACCGCTTGCCCCGGCCCGGGGATCAAACTTACCGTTGAGGAAACATTGAGCACTTTGCCCTCGTTTCTTTTGATGAAATCGGGCATGAAAAATTTAGTGAGTCCTGTAAGTGCTACAACATCTACCTGAATCATGGCCAGATCTTGTTCCCAAGTGCGCTCATGAAAGTTTCCAACACCACCAAATCCGGCATTGTTGATCAGATAATTGACTTCGATGCCCTGATCTTTGAGCTCGTCATAAATCTCCTTTGGAGCTGTTAGTTCGGTGAGGTTTTTTACAATGGTATAAACTTCGATATTGTAATTTACCTCCAGTTCATCCTTGAGTGCTTCGAGCCCCTCGGCGTTCAAATCTACGGCGACGATATCACCTCCTCTTTCTGCGTGAATCCTTGAAAACTCCCTTCCAATTCCACCTGCTGCACCTGTGATAAGTGCTGTTTTACCTGACGTATTCATAATAATTGATTTTAATGATTAAGGTTATTTTTCTTTAATTAAATTTTTAATTCGAGTGCAAGGTATAACCTGCTTATCAACAGATATTTACCCTATGGTAAAAAGTGAACGTCCGTGGTATTTTCCTTGCCCTGCACTCGATTTTTTTGACCATGCCCCTTGCCAGGCTCCAATAAAATTCGCTGGCCCTCGTACACCCAATACGATTCGACATCCAAGAATTCAAGACCAACTTCAGGGGTTTTCATTTTGAGGCTGCTTTCAAGTCCCCTTACCAATTCGTTTTTTAGGCATACGATTACTTCCGAGGTATTCGTGCCATCAATCCCAATACTGCCCATCAACATGGCCCTTTTATTATTTTTCAATGCATAACCCGAAAGGAATAGTACCGTGACACATCTGGAAGGGGCACCGGTCACTTTACAATGGAAATCGGTAATTCTTTTTGTCGCAGCTTGTTTTTGTTCTGCTGTTAGCTTGTCTTTCGTCAATGTGATATATACCGGCATAACGGTGGACTTAAAATGAAGAATCAAAAGCGAAATACTCTTTTCGTGTCTTGTTGAACGCAAGATTGGAGAGTATATGGATGTAGAATTTTAGCTTTCCCAAGCCCGTCAACTGATGACTGTTCCATTTTAGGAACGCTTCGAAAATGGGCTGTTCCAGAATGGCGATGACCAAAACGTCCGGATGCTGACCGGTGATGGCCAACCAATCCTCGGAACAATTTTCGAACATCCGTACCCTTTTTTCATGGTCAAAACCCACTTCACAACCCACGCTTATTATGGAGGGTTGTTTTTGTTGGTAATCTTTATAGAAATCCCCCTTGGGGACTTGGTTCCATAGTACCCGGGTACTCGCATTGGAGATATGGGTCCTATAGTGCTGTTGAACGATATGTTCAAGACTCCTGATCTGGGAATCAGTGAACTGGTTCTTTCCGATTGTAATCAATATAACCTGCATAACGCTTTCCTGTAAAAACAGGGGCAAGTTAGACAGGGCTGGAATGGTAGGTTTTACCCTAGGATAAAAAAAGGATCAGGAAATCAATTTTCTTCTGATCCTGCTCAGGCTTTGTATGGTAATCCCCAAATATGAGGCAATATGGGAGAGTTTGGTCCTATGAAAAATATTTGGATGATGCTTGATCATTTGTAGATAACGGTACTCCGCGGATTCGGTATGGATACTCATTATCCTCCTACTCAACTGTATGGTGTAATCCACGATAAGTTTTCTATATAGCTCATCAAACCCGGGAACATTTTTGGAAGCCACCTCTAAATGTTCATGGGTGACCAATAATAGTTTACAGTCCTCAAGTGCCTCAAAGTTCAGGATGTTCTCATTGCCATTGAAAAAGCTGTCCGGAGAGGTAATCATCGTATCCTGGGAGCTGAACCAATGGGTAACCTCATGCCCCTCGCGGTCATAGTAAAATATGCGCATGAGTCCCTCGATGATATAGTAGAAGTAATCACATTTTTGTCCTTGTTTAAGAAATACCCCGCCCTTTTTCACTTCCACTCCATCAATTTTTAAGCCCAACCTATCAGACCATTTGTAGATATCTTGTAGGGCAATGTATTTATTGGTCTGTACCATTTTACCTTTTCCTTATGAGATAGGTTATAAATATAATCATTGACCTTATAACTGACCATTCAATCACTTCGAGCGACGCCCTTTCCATGTACCAAGGCCAAAAGGATACGTAATGGTCTTCTTATAGCGCCTCATAAATCGTGTTATGGAGCTTAAAGTCCACAAACCTATTTTATGCAAAAAACAGTCTTTTGCGAATTTCGATTCAATGGGCAAATCGGTTGGTCATATCAGGTCATGGAACTCTTCAATGCCATTATGTTTTTTATGAAAAAAAAATCGTTGCTACCGTGTTTTTTACCCTAGGGTAAAAAATTTGATTTTTATCCGAAATAACTTGCATTCGAAAGTTACAGCCGATTGATAACACTAAAAATATGTAGCCATGAAAATTTTAGTCCCCTTTGATTTTTCACAAGAATCCATAAACGCCCTTAAACTGGGCAAGGAAATGTCAATCAAATTAAAACTGGACCTAAAAGTGATTCACTCTTTGGGCATATCTGATTACCCCTATTACAAAACAGAGGAGGCCGATCGTTTGAAGGAAATTGTTTTGGCCAATGCCAAATCCGAAATGGTAAAGGTCTTGAAAGGGTTTTTTATTGACCCCAATGCCATTGAATTGGAGATTGCAGATGGCAAGGCTTCACCACACATCATTCGCACTTCCAGAGAAAGGGAAATCATATTTACCGTCCTTGGGCGGAAAGACCAGCACATTCCCGACAGGATTGGATCCACTACCCGAGATATTATCCGTTATGCCAATAATTCAGTGATAGGCATTTCCAGGGAGTTGGGATTTGACACACTTAAGAATATCCTTTTTGTCACTGATTTTGAACCTACCCCCGTTAACGCCCTGTCGACCGTTAAAATGATCCAAAGGGCCAACAATGCGACCCTTAAACTCCTTTATGTGAACACTAGGGAGAATTGGCAATCTACCCTGGAAACGAAAAAAAGGATGGAGGAATTCTGCAAGCTGCATGGATTGTCCAATGCCGATTTGGAAATCATCAATGATGATAGTCTTGAAAAGGGCGTTTTGAACCACATAAAAAGTGCCCCGGTAGACCTTATTGCCATAAGAATAAACAGCTCTTACGGAAAACTGGACATCATGGACACACATCTAAGTGCCGAACGAATCATGGACCATTCCGAAACCCCTATTTTGACCTATTCAAAAGACCGGTATCTAGGATAAGCGTTCGATAAAATGGGCATATATCCACAATGATTGCCCAAACTTGAATTTAGCATTACAATCATGGAAAACTAGCATTTGGAATAGTTATAAATAACTCTTTGGATTAAATTTATGGTTCAATTCATACGTGTTTTAAGGTTTAACACCCAACTGGAATTACCATGATCGAATTCAAACGTTTTTACCTGTTCCTGACAGTTTTTCCAATCCTGGTTTCCTGTGATGATGACAATGATTGTTGTACAATAATTGAAGCTGGAGTTGAATTTGTCGCCCATATTGATGGAGAAGATTACCTTTCTACAATTGACCGGGATGGGATAGCGATTTTCAATTTTAATGGCGAGACCTATGAATTGGTGAACTGGCCAGACAGGGATAACAGCCGGGGTTATTCAATAATCCCCCCGGATGCTTCCAATGGTAATGGATATATCGTGTTTGTTGAACTGAATATAGAACACATCGAAAGCGATAATACCTCACTGACCCGAATTGCCTGGACACCAAACGATGTAGATAACGTTAAGGCCATATTTGACCGCAGCAATAACAATCTTATTGTAATCGAAGTCCAAATAGAAGGTGAAACGGTTTGGACGGCATCCGAGGGTGGTCTGGTCGTATTGAACAAATAGTGTAGTGGTATGGATTATGCCCGAGGAGCAGCATTTTAAAGGACCACCTCGATTTTCAAAACTATACGAGAGGCAAAGTGAAGGACCACACCAATAGGATTCCTATTTTAGTTATAGGACATCACTGACGTTTTTTGATTTATCATATAGCCCTTTTGCTAAAAGCCCTAGGAAGACAATTCCAAATTCAGCATTCGTTCTTTTTTCCATTTTTCATTCATACCGCAGGGCTTCCGAAGGGTTTCGCTGAGCCGTTCGTATATAGTTTGCCGATGAAATTAGGGCAATCAATACCAGTATAAAAAGACTGGATACGGTAAAAATAGTCCAATCCAAGGGAATCTTATGGGCAAAGTTCTGCATCCACCTATCAGCTACGAGCCAAGCCCCTACAAGCCCTACCCCAACAGCGGGTACGGCCACTAGCTCTAAATCCGAGATAAAAGTCCTTAAGATATCCGAAAGGGTAGCTCCACTTATCCTTCGTATCGCCAGCTCCTTACGCCTACGTATCGATTCATTGGTGGTATAGCCTACAACACCTATTACCGTAATGATAAGGATAATGATATTGCCGATAAGCATCGCATTTTTAAATCCTTTTTCCTCTTGGTATGTGTTGATCCGCTCGTCCTCAAGGCTCTTTACAACGGCATCATTGTAGGGAAATCCCAAATTGAAGACGTCTGTGATTTTGTCCATTATTCCCGCCTTCGCATTTTCATTGACCTGCACCAAAATATTGAATGCCGATGATGGACGTTGGATCTTAAGCGCTTCAAATCCTTCTTTGGACAGATAGAAAAAAACGGCCGGACGATGATCGGGTGACGAGATGGAGTGTATCACAAAATCATTGAACACCCCTTTTATGGTAGTACTTCCATGTTCGGTAATGGTAACTTGTTTTCCCACCACGCCATCATTCCAACTGTTGTTTAGCTTAAGTAACTCCGCCCCTTTTTTGCTGATGATCATATGCTCCGCCACACTGTTCTCCTTTGAAAAACCTTCGCCCTTGACCATATTGATACCCAAGATGGAAAGATAATCCTCATCCACGCTATAAAAATCAGCCACATTGAAGAGTTCCCGTTTTTGGTCAGGTGAAAGTATGTTGTTGCCAGAGGCCCCGTCGATGGGCACTCCATCACCAAGGCCCACTTTTTCCACACCGGGAAGGGCATTGAGCTCGTTGATGACCATACTCAATTTTTGACCATCCATTCCTGTGGTGCTCCCATAAAAAACACCTTGGGTACTGTAGCCATGGTCAATATTCCTCATGTCATTATACTGAAAGGTGACAATGACCAATACCGTAAGTATAAAGGTGGCCCCCATAAACTGTAGTGATAACAAGGCCAGCTTCCATTTGCTCTTTTTCTGTTGGTAATTGCGAAAAACAGTTGATACGGGGATGCGGGAATAAAACCTACCAGGAAAATAGCCTATCAAAACCATTAAAACCAGCGCCAAAAGGGCAATCGGGCCAACAATGTAAAAAGAGGTCAACGCCTCCAAACTATGCCCCATCTGCGCCTCGGCCAACGGCTGTATTCCCCATATGGTCAATACAGCCCCGATAATGGCAATGGCAAAAAGGACGAATGTTTCGGAAAAAATCATTTTTTGAAGATTTTTTGCCTTGGCACCACAGGTCTTGTGTATGGCTGAATTTTTGGCGCGTTTGATCAACGCCCCCATTGTCAACAGCACATAGTTGAGCAATGACACGAACAAAACTGCAAATGCAATGGTGGTAAGTATGATTATCCTGGTTTTCACTCCTTTGGCATGTAGCTTAGTGATGGGTTCGAACGAATATTGTAAGACCACGCCATTGTTTTCCTCCTCCAACCGTTCAATATCCTGATGTTTTACCTGCATGGCCCTCACCGCTGGGGCAAGGCTTTCAGGTTCTATATTGGGTTTGAGCTTTACACAAGCGTAGTAGCGGTCATTGCCCATCCAATTGTTGGTACCGTCCCATGAAAAGAATTGATCGGTGGAAACCATGGAAATTAACATGTCAAACCGATAATTGGTATTCTCGGGAAGGGTCTCAAAAATTCCTTTGATAGTTACCTGCTTATCGGGGTATCGTTTAAGTTCTATGGTTTTTCCCATAACGTTTCCGCCAATTCGTTCGGCCATTTCCTGGGAGATCATGCAGCTCATGGGACTGGTAAGGATTTCTTGGGCATTGCCAGTGACCATGGTACGGGGCAACACCTCGAACAAATGTTCATCGGCCAGGGAAACATCTGCTTTGATGCTTTTTAGTTCCTGGGTATATATCATTTGCTCACCGATTGAATTTAACCGGGTGGCCGACTCGATCCCAGGTACTTCTGCCTTTAAACCAGGAGCAATGGCTCCACTTACCCGTGGATAGCTTTCCAATTGACTCGAGGATTCGTCCCTTTTAAAATTTTCGTGTACCACATAAATGCGCTCGGAATCAGGATAAAAACTGTCATAACTATAATTGTACAGTACCTCGGACAATAGTAGGAGGCTAAAAGCGAGGCCCGCAATCAGCGAAACAAGCCGAATGGGAGTCTGCTCGCCTTTTCGAAACAATGTGCGGAAAGCCATTTTTATGGTATTCATAGGTTGTTACTTAGTTTTAAATTTCTTGTTTGCGAATGTCCTTTTGGTCATGGTACTAAATGAAAAAATGGTTCCATCTTGTCAAATGCCCTGTCAAGCCATTTTTGTGTGATTCCTTCCATAGTTCCCATTTTATGTTCACATACCACCAAGTTTTTCTGCACTAATGGTTAATGGGATACTATCGATAAAAAAATTCCATTTTTTTAATATCCATATTTATGCCAATATCCCATACCGCTATAAATCAAGCATATACCCAAATTAGTATGTGCTCGTCATCAAAAAAGTGTAAAAATATTTGACGGTTTATGTGAAGATTTTAGACACTAAATGGTTATGATTTATTCGTAGGAGTGGCATTTCCAAACGTTTACCTACCAATCGCTTACTGAGTTAAATAAAGGGCCGGTTTTAAACTACCGATTAGAATAGTAATAATTGGAATAAAAACTTTATTTACTAATAAATTAGTATTTCTACTAAATAATTAGTAGTATTGTGCCATAATCAAATTATCCATGAAGAAATTGACGGAGCGTGAAGACCAGATCATGCAAATAATTTGGCAAACCGATGGCATCTTTATCCGAGATATCGTAGCGGAATTACCCGAGCCAAAACCCCATTACAATACGGTCGCAACCATTGTAAAGATTTTGGTCAAAAAGGGCTTTCTGGAATCCACAAAGCTTGGAAATATAGACAAGTATAGTGCCCTAATACCATTGGACAACTATAGAAAGCAGCATGTGGAGGACATCAAGAAAAAATATTTTGGAAACTCCTTGACCAAAATGATGGCACACTTTGCAAAACAGGAAAAACTATCCGATAGTGAGATTGAAGAACTGATCACCATTATAAAATCAAAAAAGTCTTAGACCATGGTATTCCTAGTAAAGGCTTCTGTTGTGATTTTGATTTTATGGCTCTTTTACAAACTCTTGTTGGAGCGCGAAAGTTTTTTTGCCGTAAACCGCATGTATCTTCTGGTGGGTTTACTAATGGTCT
This sequence comes from Croceivirga sp., assembly GCA_028281025.1. Lineage (GTDB taxonomy): Bacteria > Bacteroidota > Bacteroidia > Flavobacteriales > Flavobacteriaceae > Croceivirga. The sequence continues at coordinate 70,728 of JANQKR010000048.1, read as the reverse complement.
TTTTACTTCCTTTTATTGCGCTTCCAGAATTGGTAAACCATCAAGGGGTTGTTAGTGATTGGCTGGAACAAACACCCCTACAAGAACCCCAAGAAAGTTTTGTTTCCTCCGCAGAATCCGACCCAGAAAATGTGAGGTCGACTAATTACGTAATGTCCCAAGAAAATAACCCAACCAATGTTCCGCCTACCACTGGCAAAAGCATTGGATTTTGGCTGTTTGCAATTTATGTTTTTGGTGTCATTGTATTAGCTGCACATCTACTCTTTCAATTGGCAACTGTTTTTTTTCAAGTGCAAAGAACGGTTGATAAAGTTGATGATGTGAACTGTACCATAGTTAATGTTGAGGATGATTATGGTCCCCGCTCTTTTTTCAACTATATCCTTTTAAATCCAGGGAAGTACAATTCCGAAACCTATGAGCAAATACTGGAGCATGAGAAAATCCATGTAAAACTGATGCACTCCATTGATCTGCTTATAGCTGAAATTGCCATCATTATCCTTTGGTTCAATCCAATTGTGTGGTTGTTCAAGAAAGACATTGAGAAAAATATTGAATACCAAACTGATGCGCTCCTACTAAAATCGCCAGCGGTTGAAACGGAAAAGTATCAGTTGAACCTTATTGAGATAGCAGTGGAGCGAAAGCCGCTCACCATCGTCTCGAATTACAATCAATCATTAATTAAAAAACGAATCGTCATGATGAACAAAAGGAAATCGAACACACACAGTTATTGGAAGTATGCATTCATTGCTCCAACCCTAGTAGTAACCTTGTTATTACTGAATCAACCCCTTTCGGTCAAAGCTCAGGAAAAAGTGGTATCCCTTGGTGAACGTAACACTGCGGAAAGATTTGATAATGAATATGATGATGACATTGACCGAGATCTTGCGCCGCTTTTGTATGCAGTTCGAATTGGGGATTTTGATCGGGTCAAAGAATTGATCGCGAAAGGTGCTGACGTAAATCTTGTGCAAGAGGGAGAGGGAACGGCCCTGGTTATGGCTATCAGGCAAAACAGACTTCAGATAGCCCGGTATTTATTGGAAAAGGGAGCCGATCCAAATCTAGGGACCAATAGCGATGGCCATCCGCTGTGGTTGGCCGCCCGGAATGGGGATATTGAACTGGTCGAACTTTTGGTTGCTAAAGGGGTCGACGTAAACAAAAAATTTCCTGGAGACGGTAGTGCTTTGATTCAAGCTTCCAAGAACGGGGACCTGGCCATGGCAAAAGCATTGGTGAGATTGAAAGCAGATATCAATATGGGGGTTCATGGTGATGGTAATCCCCTGATTATGGCTTCCAAAGGTGGACACTTCGAATTGGTTGAATACTTAGTGGGATTAGGGGCAGCTATAAACCAAGAGGTAAAAGGAGATGAAACTCCTTTGATAAACGCAAGTGAACAAGGGCATCTTGCCATAGTAAAGTTTCTTGTCGAAAAAGGAGCAGATGTAAATAAAATATGTACCGAAAGACTTCGTGATGGCAACATTAGAGTCCGAACCGCCCTGTTGATGGCCGAAAGGAAGGGACACGATTCCATTGTCAAGTACTTAAAATCCAAAGGCGCAAAAGAGAATTGATTAAAAATAGGAATGACCAGATTACCGGTAATCGTTCTATTTACGTTCTCAGTCCCCTCTTAGAATGGGTAAAGCTCAAAAAAGAGTAGTGCAAATTTCCAATGGGTCAATTTAATTGCCAGCGGGTGTCGGAAGAATCGGGCACCCTATTGGCTTTTTACTCAAATGGTCCTGTAAATTCGGCAACCCAGATTTTGTTTGTTGCCTTTAGATATTAAAACGTACTGGAAGCCGCACAAAATATCAAGGAGGCCCTTACTGGGGAAATTACCGGAAGTGTCGCTACCGATAATCTTGGAAAATATCTTTTTCGAGTTTTTGTATTAGAAAAAGCGGAACCCGCCCATATGATCCCTGAACTTGTACTTCACTATTTAATTTTGGACTCGTTGTAGCGTCAATGTACCACGTGCTTCTGCACTTATTATTAGGCCACCATAAAAATTAGCTTCATACTCCCCAGTATATGAATCCGTTTCCGGATCATATGTTCCTTCCCACGTTAACGTTCTATCGGTAAATTGGAATCCGCTTGTTTGGCCACTTCGTATGGTAATGGATAACGTTAGTGACAGGTCATCCGCTACGGTGATCGTCCACTCGTTGGTGATAGGTCTATCGGAACTTCCAATTTGCTGGGTTTGCCAATTCAGTTCACCACAAACTTGGTTTGAAGCGCATATGTATGTATTTGGTCCCTCAAATATAAAATTGCGTGCGTTTTGATGAAATGAACATCCGCAACAGTAAGTGCCGAGGATATCGCATTGAGCCACTTCCCATGTAGGTGTCCATTCCCCGAATATATCTATGGTATTATTTTCTGTACCTTCCCCAGTTACCTGTAACGAAAAACTCCCTGCTATATCCGTTTCCACTACAATTTCACCACTTTTTGGCCCCGCACTTTGAGGACTGAATATAATGGTCACCGAAGTAGATTGATTGGGAGCCAAAGTTGCGTTATAATTGGTGTAATCAATAGTAAAATCATTGGAATTACTGGCCACAAAAGTTATTGTAACCTCTTCGCTATTGGAATTGTTGGTGATATCCAACCTTTTTGATACCGATGATTGCAGATCTACCTGACCAAAATCCGGATTGTCCCCTTCAATGATTGCGGAAACAAATGATTCTACACCCTCTCCAGTAAGTACCAACGATAAAGGGGCCTGAGTGCTATTTGATATAAATTCAATAGTCTCAGAATATTGCCTGGCACTTAAAGGATCAAATGTAATTTGCAAAATTGTTTCGGAATTACCCGCTAAAGCAAGAGAGGACCATTCCCATGGATAATTGAAGCCATCCACCAAAGTGTTACTGCTTCCTGGATTTAGTACGCTTATTTCATAATCGGAAGTATTTCTGAGTATGATTTCTTGTGTGAAGGAATTTCCCAAGAGTACCTCGGGGAAATCCAATTGATTCGATGACGATCCCGAAATTCCAATTTCCAAGGGATCAATTATTGAACCTTGTATGGGAACTTTTAAAACGTCTTCAGGGCTCGATGTCAAACTTGTAAATATTTCTATTTCCCCACCGGGTTCCTGTTGATCTAGTTGTAGGTATTCCACAAAAATTTCCAGCGATTGGCCAACCTGAACAATCAAATTGTCCTGACCATCTGACAAGATATAATTAGCGTTTGGAAAAAAGATATTGTCAATAGTAACATCCTCCTGCGAGGCATTTTCCAGGATAAAACTATTTTGGATTTCTATTCCTGCACCAACAGGTATTTTACCAAAATCCAACTCTTGGACTATACTTAAGTTTTCACAAATGCCCAATTCACCTTGTTTATCATCCAGACAAAAATCAATTGGTGAATCATAGCGATACCAGTCATACAGATTTATTCCGAGTTCGGTAACGTTTTTTGCTTTAAGCGCCAAGTTCGCCGCCGCCAAAACTTTAAGGACCTTGTCCGCCTTTATGGCTCCAAAAAGCGTACTTTGGTTAGTACCGCAGCTCTCAAGGATGCCTATAATGTCCCCACCTATTTTGGAAAGCACCTCCAATATTCTTAAATATAGATCATTACCATTATTTACAATTAAGAGTTGACTGTTTTGAGAAATCATGGATGTGCCAATTGCATTGATACAATCGCTATCACTGATTTTAAATACGGGAGAAACCAAACTCAAGACATCCAAAGCAATTTTACCAACGTTGTAGTATTGGGCCAAAGGAATGGTTGCGGAACCTTCCGCAAAAGGAGATCCGCTATCACAGACAATGTCATATGGGGGCGAAGAAGTCAAAGTAATGGACAATGTTTTTGGAGTTCCAAAGTTTCCATCCAGAATACCGGACCAATTGGAAAATCCCAAGAGATCTTTATCTGCACCATCGATTAGTTGAGGTGTTTGATCATTGACTCTAATGCCGTAAGCCATTGCACTTTTATTGGTGATTGAAACGTTTCCATCCTCAACATTGATTTCAAGTGGATCTTTGACCTGGTTCCCAGCTTTTGAACTTTTCGAAGTCGACAGGTTTAGGGCAATCAAACGACCCACCAATTCATCCAGTTTTTCTTGTACCCCATCGTTTAAAAGTGTTCCGCCACCAGAAATTATGGCATTATCAATTTCTTGAATTAAAGAAGTATATTCCGGATAGGACCCTAGGGACGCTATGAGTTCATCTTTGGCTCCAGCACTCAAATCAGTAACCCAAGGTTGGAGCATGACCATTGCAATGGCGGTTGTAGTGGAATTTAGATCATTGCCTTGGTTCGTGGCTGGATTAAAATAATTCATCAAAACGATATTCCCAGCGGAATCCTCCGCGAAATACATTTCATAGCCCCCTCCTTCGAACACATTTACAGCGCTTTCTCCACCAACAACTGGAATATCAGCGGTAAGCAGGGAAGAAACCAATAGGTCTTCTTCCGATAGCGAAGAACCTTCGGGTAGGCTTACCTTTACATTTACGGTTACCAAATCCAGTTGGTCTTCAGGTATTTCCGGTTCTTCAACAGGGGTAACGGTTTCTTCAAATTCACTATATGGCTTGTCCGTATCATTATCAATGCAACCAAGTAAAAGGACCGCAAATAAAAAGTGGTATATCTTTTTCATTTTTTACTTTATGACCGAAGTCTAATTTTTGTTAGTAGGCATAAAACCATTTCAGTTCCGTTTTTTCCATTCTTGATGTGGAAAAGGTCCGGTTTATATTCTCTATCCGATCGTCGTTTTTGAATACCGTTATGGAGGCTTCCATATTAAATTGCTCTTCGAGCTGTTCTTTGGGGCTGTTGGTGTATAAAACGAAAAATGTGAGTCTGTCATCCCCAGCCAATACAATGGTTTTCTCACCTCCGTCCCCAAACGTGGAATTTAAATATCCAAATGAGTGGGTTATTGAAGCCCCCCCGGGAAGTATTTCAAAAATATCGCTATTGGAAAAATCGCTCCCTGAAAAATCACCTGTAAAGTCGGTCCCATTAACTTCAAGGGTTTGATCAAAATTCTCCACATCACCGGAAAGTGTAATCTCGACCCTGTAATCATCACCGGCTGTTCCCAAAAACAAATCGTCTTTGGCACAACCAATTAGAATCAACACAAACACTGTGATGAAGCAATTCTTTACTCTTCTTTTAACCGTTCCATCAATTCTCTCCATACTATTATTTGATTCTTTAGGTATAAGTTGTCCATGGAATTAGGCACTAAAACCTAAAGCCTATGCTCAAACCTGCCCTTAGATCAAACCAATCGGGATATATTTCAACAAGCGCTCCGGTGCTGCTGGTGGTAATTCTCCCAATTTCGGTCAACAGATCAGGTTCTTCTGAAAATATTGTTTCTAAATTCGACCTTAAAGAACTCTCTTCGTTTAGGGAGAGGTCCGGTGATAGGCCTAAAAAGTTCCCCGATGCACTTGAATAATTAGGGCCTATAAAACAATCCAAGACCAAATGTCTGCCAATGTTAAACTGCGCACCGATCATAAGGCCATAGGAGTCCCTGTATACAGAACCCCTGGTCCTGGACAGCCGTTCCGTAGGTCCGGCATCCGATTCATATTCAAAAGGAAAATTTTCAAAGCTATATTTGGCGGTTTGGTAAAATGGGCCAATATAGAATCCCTTTGCAGGACCTTTGCCAAAATACACCCTTACCTCTGCAATAAATGCATTGTACTCCACATCGGATCTCTCGATTAAACTAATCAGTTCCTCATTAAAATCAAGTGCATATTTTGTGGTGTAAAGTGCAGGGCTTTGTCCCATAGGAACCATACTGTACCAAACACCTACAGAAATTGGTCTGAACAATACCCGCTCCGCGCCGATTTGATAGTTCCCGGAAGCCAGGCCCGCCAAGTTGAACTTAACCATATTTTTGCCCAGGGAAGTTTCACTTTGCGAAAATACCTGCCAACCTATTAGACAAAAGAGAACGAAGGAAAATTTAAGTTTGGTCATGGGTTGGTTTGATTGAAAAATGAAACTACACATTGATAGGAAAGAAAAAAATACCCACTAATGCGTATTTTTTGGCCTAGAAAGTGTTTTTTATCGGTAAAATCAATCGTTTTGCCGATGTGTCAGAAAATTCCGTTACGATAACAGAAAGAGAGAAGTTGTTCTTTGTTGGAACAATTGCACTTGCGTAAGATGTTTTTTCGATGTGTAAGTACGGTGTGTTTGCTTATGGATAGTTGCTCGGCAATCTCCGTATTTTTAAACCCTTTTTTAATGGCATTGATAATCAACAATTCCCGTGGAGTAAAAAAGCCATTAAACTCTCGGTAAACCTTTTCCTTGAATTTTGATCTGTCCACTTCATTGGAATTGACATCCCATTCAACTTGGTTGTTATTGGAAATAAATCCTATATCAGTGATCAACGACCAATTGCTGATGAGTTGACCATTTGAAATGGCTTCATATGCTCCCGATTGCCTCAAAATCTTTATGGCATTACCATCACGTTTGATCAACCGATAGGTAATGGTCAGATACGTATGCCTACTTGTTGTATCCAAATGTACGTAATGGTCCACGACCCCTTTTATGACCCTGGAAACCACATTAATATCATCTGGGTGGATTTTGGTATGTATTATACTGTCATTAAATTCTTCCTCGTTATAGCCCAATAGTTTGTCAATGTTCCTTTGGAAGGTTACTTCGTTTTTCTGCCAATCCATAACATATATGGCCTGTTTCCCAGGGATTAAAGGAAAATTTTGCAAATCATCAAATGTTTTTCTTTGTGGGACCTTATCCGCCAGAAATGTGGCGGTTTCCTGGGCAAAAAGCATTAAATCAACCGGAAACACCTCTGGTTCGGGGTTTTCATTTGAAATAGCCTTTGTTGTGTTTTTCTTCATCTTTTATGAACAAATGCCATTTACCGCGCAAAAACGCAAAAGCTGTTCCTTATTGGTGCAACCACATTTTCGAAGAATATTTTTTCGATGCGTGTCAACCGTATGCTTACTTATAGATAGTTCTTGGGCTATTTCCATACTCTTTAACCCTTTTTTGATGCCATGTACAATCAGCAATTCCCTTGGAGAAAAAAAGTCCCTAAATTCTCTATAAACGTTGTCCTTAAACTTTAAAAAATCCACTTCATTGGTGTTAAGATTCCATTCTACTTGATTATTGTTTGAAACAAAATCGATAGCTGTAATCAAAGACCAGTTACTAATAAGTTCTCCCTTATTTGATACCTCAAAAGCTCCGGTCTGCCGTAATAATTTTATAATAGATCCGTCTTTTTTAAGAAAACGATAGGTTAAGGTCAAATAAGAATCAGGTTCCACCGTTTTGGAATGTACATAATGATGAACGGTTCCTTTGACCACACGTGACACCACTGCAATATCTTCTGGATGAATCATACCCAGGGCTGTTTCAAAATCAAATTCATAATTGTTGTACCCTAATAGTTTGTCAATATTTCTCTGGTAAGTAATGGTTTTTTTCTTCCAATCCATTACATATAGTGCCTGTTTGGATAGCAATGGGAATTCATTTAAGTTTTTCCAAGTTGCCTCGTCAACATTTTTGTTTTTAAGGTAATCCGAGATATTGTCAGCGAATTTCATCAGGTTCTCCTGAGTTATTTTTGGTTTGGTATCTGGTTTCAAAGCTCTCCGCATTTAAGGTTTATTTTAATCCGATACCATTTATAAAATCAGACAACAATTTGTTAAACACCTCAGGTTTTTTCAATTGCGGGGTATGTCCGGTTCCGGGAATGTATTGCACCTGTTCTTTCCAAAGGGATGGAAATCCAATAGTATTTACATAGTCTTTATTGGTCAACAGGTCATTTTCACCTACAACAAGCGCCACTGGAAAATCGATACTTTTAAGTACATCCAATTCATCGACCAGTTCCCCTGCCGCAACGGAATTGGAAATATCACTTCTGAATTTAGCGTCAGTCATTTCCAATGCATCTTGGGCAAGGGAGCTGTTAGGATTACAACCAACGAATTCTAGTAGTGCTTCTCGCTCTTTTTTCGATAGTTGTTGTTTGAATAACAAGGCCATTCTTTCATCTGGGGAAAATGCTTCGTTCATATTCAAAGGTTTCTTCAACGGTGGAGTACCTATCAATACCAGCCCAATACAATTCTTAATTTTTGATAGCGATTGCAATATGATATGGCCACCCAATGAATGCCCTATGAGTACGATTTGCCCAAATTGATTTATGGTGTTTGAAAGGACAGTCATCAAATTCGGAATTTGATAGTTTTCCAGTTTTGGTGAATTACCATGTCCCGGCAAATCAAGAGCAATACAATGGAACCCATTAAAAAAAGGACTATTTAACTGGTTATCCCAAAAATGAAGATTTTGGCTGTTGCCGTGCACAAATACCAATGTGCTGTTCTTATCCCCTTTCTTCGATTCTAAATGTAGTGTTTTCATTTAAGTATCCCTGAGGTGGTCTGCGCATTAGATCAACCCTTCCCTCACATAGTAAATCGCAGCCTGGGTTAGGTTTTTAAACTCGGTTTTGTTAAGTATGTTTTTTCTGTGGGTACGTACGGTACCCGTAGATATATGTAGATAATCAGCAATTTCCTTTGAACTGAAGCCCTCAGAAATAAGTTTTAGTATTTCAACTTCTCGATTTGAAATTTCCAATTTGGGTTGAACCAATTTTAAGTCGTTAACATCACCAATTCCAAAGTAGCTTTTTCCACCTTGAACATGGATAAAGGAAATTTTGTAATTGTTTTGACTTGTGATATGGCCTATATCGGATTGATTGGCAAATACTGTGGAAAGATTATAATTTTCATCCAAACTAAGTGAAATGGCCTGTCTTAGATGGAGTCTATAGTTATTGCTCGCATCCCTGAACCTCAACTGATAGCTAAGCTTATAGTACGGAATTTCCTTTTTATCGATATGGTCAAATAAGAAATATCCAGCAATTTCCTCGCAACGAACAAAGTGCTGAAAATCGTCTGGGTGAACCCTATTGGCATAACTTTCCACACTGAAAGAAGAGGGATCTTCACCAAACAAGGTTCTTATTCCATCGCTCACAAAGGTGAAACTTCTACTCGGAAAATCGAATATATATTGAAACGAAGGACCAGGGGAGTATAAGTTTTCTAAAAGGCCATTTAATTTGTATTTATCTACTTCAATTGTGTTGTTTGCCAGAAACCTCTGCTTTCCATCAAAGACCTTATTGAGCTGTCTAACTTTTTTGTTTTCCATAAACTGATGGGTCGTTACAATTCCTTTGAGTGAATATAAAGAAATTCGTTAGTATTAAATAAAGGTTCTTAGTATTCATATGGTTGTACGTCTTTGAAAATCAACCCTTTGTTTTTCTGATGCAATGTAAGAAGTTTTATTCCCAACAATACATCGACTTTAAGAGCAAGATTTTCGGTACTCCCAGTATAACAAGGGTTTACGCCTCAATACCCATTTTTGGAACAATACCAGGGTAGTAATGGGATATCCCGGCCTTTGGGAAAGTTGGAAACCTTACCGTTTTCCAACAGCATTAAAGCCCTGCAAACAGCATCATGGGAGAATTATCGTGTAAAAGTTGTTTATACCCCAAATCCAAGAGGGCAAAAGTAAAAATGAACGATACACTTGGCCCCAATTTAATTCCCAAAACGAAAATAAAGCTGTAATTTATCAAAACTGATCATACCAACTCCATTACCGGAATTTGCAATGATAAAACCATGAGAGCAGTAGAAAAAAATTGGCTGGAAACGGGGTATCGATGTTTTGCCAAAGAGGGTCCGAACGGCCTTAAGGTGGAGCGATTATCCAAAGAAGTCGGAAAAAACAAGTCCTCGTTTTACCATTTGTTTGCCGATCTCGAAGTTTTTATGGAAAGGCTTTTGGAATTTCATCTGGGCCGGGCAAAGACCATTTCAAAAAAAGAGTCGGAGGCAAGGCATGAAAACGAATTGATAGCGATTCTCCTTGAGCACAAGACAGACTTGTTGTTCCATCGTCAATTGAGGATCCATAGGGACAACCAAAGTTTCAAAAAATACCTCGATCGCATTGGCCAATTTTCGGTCCAGGGGCTGCTTCCCGTTTGGAAAAACATCATTTCCCTGACCGAGAATGGTTATTTGGCGCAAATGGTCTTTCACCTTAGTTTAGAGAATTTTTATCTTCAAATAACCGATGAGACCCTCAACAAGCCCTGGCTAAAGTCATACTTTGCCAATATTCGGCAAATGGTCCTTCTTTTCAGGCAATCGAAACATTGACCAAAATGGACGGAAACGTCTAAAATCCGATGTCCGGCCCTCATAATTTTGTAAAAAAGATAGACTCGAATGAAGCCGGACAGATTGTATTTTCCCATAATCCATTTGGCCTTATCGATTAACCTAGGCTGTACCATGGTAAAAGTAACAACGAGCGAAAAGAGGAATCCGACACCGCAACAAGTCGTTGTTGGGGAAAATACCACCTTAACGACCTGGGGCACCATTAAAGTGAACAAAGCCCACTTCTTCCCTTCAAGTTTTCAATTGAAAACGGATGATACCATTATCTACATCGACCCTGTGGAAATAGGGAATGCGGAACCGGGCGATTTCATTTTTTTGACCCATGGACATCCGGACCATTTTTCCATCAAGGACATCAAAAAACTTCTTAAACGCGAAACGATCATTGTTTGCCCAAAAGGGGTATCAAAAAAGTTAAAAAACATCACCGATAAAATATATGCGGTAAGACCAAACGAGCAGTTAACCCTTGAAGGCATCCATATTCGGACGACCTGGGCATACAACACGAAATCCGTTCTTTTATGGATCAAGGCACACCCTAAGGCAAAAGAAAATGTGGGTTATGTCCTTACATTGAAAAATGGAACAAAAGTATACCATGCGGGTGATACCGATTATATTCCGGAAACAAGGGAAATAAGTGATGTTGATGTTGCTTTAGTACCGATAGGAGGTGATAACCTGACAATGAACGGAGAAGAGGCAGCTAAAATCATTAATGAAATTAGGCCTGGAATTGTTATTCCGATGCACTATGAAATCAAAAATCGAAATGAATTGAAACGGTTTGAAACTTTGGTCAACAGGAAGATCAAAGTGGTCAAATTGGATGTTGAAAATCAACTTGGGAAAAATGACAATAGAGGATTTGGGTTATACTAAACATTTAGAGACACTAAGGATAAAAAACAACCTTGGGGACTTTGGGATCGGGCGGGTAATAGCCGAACATAGGGAAAGATATATTGTGAAGAACGGAAAAGGCGAATTTGAGTCCGTTATCACGGGAAATTTAAGGTTTTCGGCCAATAGCCGCGAAGATTTTCCCGCTGTAGGGGATTGGGTTGCGCTTATAGACCAAGATTCCGACTTTGTCATCATCCATAGCGTTTTCCCCAGATTATCGACCCTGGCCAGACAAGCCGTCGGAAAGCTTGGTGAACGCCAGGTAATCGCAACAAATATTGATCATGCCCTTATTCTACAAGCAGTGGATAGGGATTTTAGCATTAACCGCATTGAACGGTATTTGACCCTTTGCAATTCCGCTGGAATAAAAGCAATCGTCCTTCTCAATAAAATAGATTTGATTTCCCGAAAAAGTTTGGAAAGGTTGATCGGCATCACACAGGAAAGGATAAATCAAGTGCCCATCATTCCAATGAGCATTGTATCGCAAGAAGGAATTGCAGTCCTGAAAACTTACTTCCAGAAGGGTAAAACTTTTTGTTTATTGGGTTCATCCGGAGTGGGAAAATCCTCGCTCATCAATATCCTGGTTGGCGAGGAAGTAATGACTACGGGGGAAATCAGTAGAAGTATTGACCGGGGAAGACATATTACCACCCATCGGGAACTATTGGTTACCGAAAAAGGCATTTTCATTGACAATCCAGGGATGCGGGAAGTTGGAATCGCAGACTCTGCCCATGGATTGGACGTTACGTTTGAAACCATAACAGCACTGTCCAAAAATTGTAGGTTCAAGGACTGCACACATACAACGGAAATCGGTTGCGCCATAATCGCAGCCGTTGAGAAGGGAGAAATCGATAGATCCTCTTACGAAAACTATTTGAAAATGGAGCGGGAAAAAGACCACTTTGAATCCACTATGGCGGAAAGGCGAAAAAAGGAAAAGGATTTTGGCAAGATGATAAAGAATTACAAAAAAGATAGAAAACTGAAGAAATACTGAATACAGCAATGCAAAAGTACTCATTCGCTATAGGTTCTGGCATCACTTTTTGGTAGTCCCGTGAAGCATAGGATATCCGGGTATTATCTTACACTACAAACGAATACAATCATAATGCAAGACCATACGCACGCTTTCGATTACCATCAATTTCGACATGGACCGCCCCATATAACCTATTCTTTCCTTAGCTCATAGGTATAAAATCCGACATTGTTTTTACTGGCGGAAATAGTCAATCGTTCATCATTGATGGAATAATCGTATTCCCCATTTAAAATAAGGTTCCAGTCAAAATGGGCCAGCCAAATATTGGTATCGGAAAAAATAATTTTGGAATTCTTCATTTGATACGTTCCATTTCCGCCTGCCGGATAAAAATCATTATTATTCCCATCTCCGCTGCTACTATACGTATTGGGTTCGGAAAAAAGAACTGTTACGGAGTTGGTATGTATTGTTCCATCGGGGTATTCCACTGTAAATGTTCCCGAGTAGTTTCCGTTTAAATTTTGGATCAGACTATCGTCGTTATCACAGGAGACCATTCCTGCCAAAATGATTGCCCCCATCATTAGTTTTTTCAGCATGATTTCATTTTTAAAAAAGATGGATCAATGCCCATTTGGTTGCTTCTAATAGTCCGCAGGAACCTTAGCCCAACCTGAACAAATCCAAAACTTTAAGTTACTTTGCCATCTCTTCTCAGATTACCTTATTCCGTTTGCTATGGGCCATAGCCATGATAAACCATTTTTCTTTTTAGCCCCGATCAGGGTAGATTTTAAGCGAATTTCTTGCTTATTTACTATGCTAGGCAACGCAAAAAAACCTTCATCCGGGCACAAAATCTTGTTTTCCTAAACCTCACGAACTCAAGACGCGCTCCTAGTATTTTGAAAAACCATTGTCATTTTTAACGTTTTTTACCAGAGCAAAGCGTACAACAATGCTAAAACCAACAGTATGGTAAAGGATATAATGTTAAACAAGGGACTGGTCTTAAAAGTGTTTTTTGAAAATCGTATACCCTTCCCATCATCTTTCCCTTTGTTCTGCCAATAACTGACCAAAGCAATCACAAGCATAGTGGCCAAACAGGTCAGCCCCATTTGATCCATCCATGGTAGCGTGGGAAACAAATACTCCAAAGCACTATCCTGGGCCCAACCTTTTGGCCCTACTTTAAAAAACATGGCAATCGGTATGGAAATCAATGCCCCAATGATAGCCCCTTTGTTCGTTGTTTTTTTCCAGAAAAGACCTAATAAAAAAACCGCTAAAATACCAGGACTCACAATACCTGTGTATTCCTGAATGAATTGAAAAGCCTGGTCAAGTCCATCCAAAAGCGGTGCAATGACCATGGCAATTATCAAAGCAATTGCTGCGGACAACCTTCCAACATTGACGGTTTCCTTACTGCTTGCGTTTGTGTTGAAATATTGTCTATAGACATCCATTGTGAAAATGGTTGAGGTTGAATTCAGCATTGAGGCCAGGGAAGAAACAATTGCCGCTGACAAGGCGGCCACGGCTACCCCTTTTAAACCAGTTGGTAAGAACTGCATTAACCAGGGATAGGCTTTATCGGATGCCCCTGAAGAAGGGATATTGGTGGTACCTAAATCACCAAGGGATGAAAGAATTTGAGGGTCATTGACAATTACATAGGCGGCAATCCCAGGAATAACAACAATTAAGGGTATAATGAGCTTCAGTGCTGCCGCAAATAAAATTCCCTTCTGTGATTCTTTAAGTGATTTGGCAGCCAATGTTCGTTGAATTATATATTGGTTGAAGCCCCAATAATAAAGATTGGCAACCCACAGCCCGCCAACCAATACCCCGATACCTGGAAGGTTAATGTATTCAGGATGACCCTTATCCAAAATTAAATCAAAGTGATTTGGAGCAACCTCAAAGATTTTTTTTAGGCCGGCCATTGCACCTTCTCCACCCGATGCGCTGTTTAAAGCCAAATATGTGGTGACCAATCCACCAAGGACAAGAAAGACAACTTGAACAATGTCGGTCCAGGCTACCGCCGAAAGTCCACCATAAAGTGAATACGCTGCAGCAAATAGTGCCAACCCTATAATGGCGTAGACCATATCCACACCCAAAATGGTTTCAAGGGCTAGACCACCCAAATATAAAACGGAAGTCAAATTGACAAAAACATACAGGCAAATCCAGAATATGGCCAAAATTGACTTTAAATTGGTTGAAAATCGTTTTTCAACAAATTCAGGAATGGTATAAATACCTTTATCTATGAAAATGGGAAGAAAATACTTTCCTACAATAATCAATGTCAGGGCTCCCATCCATTCATAGGAGGCAATTCCTATACCAAGGGCAAAACCGGACCCCGACATACCAATAAACTGTTCTGCAGAAATGTTGGCGGCAATTAAAGAAGCTCCTATTGCCCACCATGGCAATGATTTACTGGCCAAAAAATAGTCTTCAGCTGTCTTTTGGCGCCCCTCCTTATTCCGGGAAACCCAAAGTCCAATAACCAGGATCAATAGGGCATATACTATAAAAACTATATAGTCCCATAAGTCAAAATAACTCTCCATACTACGATTACTTTTTAGTTGTTGGTTCTTATTTTTTGTTCCCATTCCCAGGCAGATGCCATAGCGTCATCAAGACTTAGGATTGCGTTCCATTTAAGGAGTTCATTTGCTTTTGAGACATCTGCATAAGCCGCTACCACATCCCCTTCCCTTCTCGCACCTAACTCATAATTCAATTTCATGCCAGATACCCGTTCAAAACACTTTATGACCTCCAAAACCGAATTTCCCTTGCCGGTTCCCAGGTTAAATACTTCATATCGATCTTCGTTTTTGTGTGCCATAAGCCTTTGGAGCGCTATCAGATGTGCCTTGGCCAAGTCAACCACATGTATATAATCCCTAATGCACGTGCCATCCCGAGTGGGATAATCATCCCCAAATACGATTAGTTTATCCCGTAGTCCAACAGCCGTCTGCGTAATGAATGGGACAAGGTTCTGGGGAATACCGATGGGAAGTTCCCCTATTTCCAAAGAGTCGTGTGCTCCTATGGGGTTGAAATACCTCAATATTATCGCTGACAATTTCTCGTTACTTTTTACGGTATCCCATATGATTTCCTCTCCTATTTGTTTCGTGTTCCCATAGGGGGATGTTGCTTTTTTTATGGGTGCCTGTTCGGTAATCGGCAACGTATCCGGTTCACCATAGACAGTACAGGAGGAACTGAAAATTAGGGGAATGGAAAGATTACGGACTTCCATTTCCTGGAGAAAAAACAATAGGGAAGTAAGATTATTGTCGTAGTATGCCAATGGTTTTGAGACACTCTCGCCTACGGCTTTGGAGGCCGCAAAATGGATAATGCCCTGGATATCCAGATATTTATGGAAAAGGGATTTTACGGATATCCTGTTGCTCAGGCTCAGGCATTCAAAAAGAGGACGTTTGCCACAGGCACGTTCAATGCCCTTAAGTACGTCCAAAGAGGAGTTGGAGAGGTCATCGACCACCAAAACCTCGAACCCTTCTTCCAAAAGCTCCACAACCGTGTGTGATCCAATATAGCCAAGACCTCCTGTAACTAATATCATGGTAATTATTTTTTGTGATTTTCCAATCCTACTACTGTCCGGAAGCCCAAGTGTTCCGCACCTGAATCCGTGCTAGTGGCCATTCTCGCACTTATGCGATAGCTGGCACAATAGCTAACACTACATAAAAAAGATCCCCCCTTAATAATTTTTTCCTGCAGAAATGGATTGCTTGGATTATATGCGGTATTGGCACCTTTGGGGTTGACCGTCTGCCCATTTTCTGCCAATCCTTTATAATAATCGATGTTGTACCAATCGTTTGTCCACTCCCAGACATTTCCTGCCATGTCATATAATCCAAAATCATTGGATGGATAGCTCATTACCGGGGCCCTTAGTTCAAAACCATCTTCCTCGGTATTTTTTACAGGAAATTCCCCCTCCCAGGTGTTGGCATGAGCATTGAGTTGTCCAACATCATTTCCCCAAAAAAAGATGGATTTGTCCCTACCACCCCGCGCGGCATACTCCCACTCAGCTTCAGTGGGGAGCCTTCGCCCGACCCATTTACAATAGGCCAAGGCATCTTCGTAGGCAATCTGAACAACAGGATGGTTTTCCTTACCCTTGATGGAACTCCCTGGTCCGTTGGGATGCTTCCAGTTGGCACCAATTTTCCATTGCCACCATTGTGAATAATCGTAAAGATTGGGCACACTCGACATTGTTTTTTTAAAGACGAGT
Organism: Croceivirga sp.; assembly: GCA_028281025.1. Classification (GTDB taxonomy): domain Bacteria; phylum Bacteroidota; class Bacteroidia; order Flavobacteriales; family Flavobacteriaceae; genus Croceivirga. The sequence continues at coordinate 54,110 of JANQKR010000048.1, read as the reverse complement.
GAACCCGGTTGTAAAATGGAATCATGCGGTTTTTTGGTACCTGGCGGAAGTTGTTTCTTCATTTCCGCCCATTCCAATTCGCGTTCTGCAACCGTGACGTAGCCCGTCGCTCTTACAAATTCGGAAAACTGCTTGTTGGTCACCTCGTGTATATCCATAAAAAAACCGTCCACAGCAACTTTATGTCTTGGTTTTTCGTGGTTCATGGCCATAGTATCCGAAGGAACCGCACCTTGATAAAATTCTCCTCCCGGAATCCAGACCATACCCTTGGGCGCCTGTATGTTTTTAGGAAGTGCTACAATTAAATCCACCGTAGGATTCTGATCGCCATCATTTTGAAGATCGGTCTGTTTTGGTTTTTTGTTACAGCCCAAAACGATAACAATCAAAAGTGAAAGCACGTGGAAATGGTTTGTTTTTGACATTTTATTTTTCTTTGATTCACCCATTTGGATGCTTATTCCTCTAAATACATTGCCCTGGTCGAATTTCTTAACAATAATTCTGAAGCTATGACTATGTTTTTGGTTTTTGCCCTACTATTGGTCAACCGATTTTTCAGCACTTGAAAGGATTTTGCACCTACCCTCTCCGCATGTTGGGATACCACACTTAAAGTCGGGTTTGCCGACTGCGCCATTGGACCATTGGTAAAGCCAATTACGGATACCTCCCTTGGCACCTCGTAGCCCATCTGTTGCAGTGTGTTCAGCGAATAAATGGCCGACAGTTCATCTGCTGCCAAAATACCATCGAGCCTATGCGCTTTAAGTACATTTGAAAACAGTTCCTTGAACTTTTTATAGCTTCCAAATTCAATGCAAAAGGAAGGGAGGCTGTTGTTTTCCTTACGTTTGAGTGCCGAAAGGTAGCCCTCTTTTCTGGAGCGCCCTACACTGGTGTTGGATATCGGTGATAAAAAGGCGATTCTTTGGCACCCCGAATTATATAAGTGTTTTGTTGCACGATAAGACCCTGCAAAGTCATCGATGGTGACCGAATCAAAGGGAAGTCCCTTATGAATACGGTCAAACATGACAATGGGTATGCCATAGCCCATTATTTTCAACATATTCCCATAATCCCCCAATTTTTGGATCTCTTTGGAAAATGAGATCAAAATGCCATCAACACTGTGGTTGATCAGGGTAAGGAGATTTTTATACTCACTTTTTTTGGAATCGTTTGAAAATGTAATGAGTACGGTAAAGCCATACTTTGAAGCCTCTTTTTCAATACCGTGCAATACCTTGGCAAAAAAATCATCGATAACATTGGGCACAACGACGCCTATGGTCTTAGTTGTCTTTGATTTTAGGCTTCTTGCATAGTGATTGGGAACATACCCAAGGGTTTTTGCCATTTCCCGAACCCTTTCCTTGGTCTTTGAACTTATTTCGGGGCTATCACTCAGGGCTCTGGAAATGGTCGATGTTGAAACCTGCAATACTTCTGCCATATCTTTAATGGTTGTCATTGTAGCCATCTTACCTTATGCTTTTTGGGTGTAATGTTGACTTGAAAGCCCTTTAAGTGTAGCTGCCGCCATTTCAGCAGTAATATCGCGCTGTGGATTTGCGAACATCTCATACCCCACCATAAATTTTTTCACCGTTTCTGAACGGAGCAAGGGAGGGTAAAAAGACATGTGAAAATGCCATTCCGGATAATCCTTGCCTTCCGTGGGGGCTTGGTGAATTCCCATGGAATAAGGGAAGGAAGTTTCAAAAAGGTTATCAAACTTCGTGGTCACCGTTTTTATGGCCCTCGCAAAAGCCTTCTTTCCTTCCTTGTTGAGTTGTCCTATGTGCTGAAAGGCCTTTTTGGGGGCAATCATAACTTCGTAGGGCCAAACCGCCCAGTAAGGAACAAGGGCCAAAAAATGTTCGTCTTCAAAAATGATGCGTTCCTTTTTCCCCATTTCTTGATTGAGATAATCCCCAAGCAAACTCCTTCCATACGCATTCCAATGGTTCATCTGCTGGGTAGTCTTTTTTTGAACTTCCTGTGGAATGGAATGCTGCGCCCAAATCTGTCCATGTGGATGTGGATTGCTGCATCCCATCAAGGCTCCCTTGTTCTCAAAAATCTGGACATGGTTGATTTCCTTTTTCGAACCCAATTCCAAATATTCTTTTTGCCAAATACCAATAACTTCTTCAATGGCTGAAATTTCCATCAACGGAAGCGTCAACGAATGGTCGGGCGAAAAACAGATTACCTTGCAAATCCCGCATTCACCCTGTGCTTTTAAAAGTCCGTCCTCGATTACGGTTGTAGGGGTGTCATGTAACAATGCCGAGAAATCGTTGGTAAAACTGTAAACTGATGTATACTTTGGATTAGCACTGCCATTAGCTCTCACGTTGCCTGGACATAGGTAACATTTTTCATCGTATTTGGGACGAACATTCGGTGTCGTTTTTTCCTGTTTTCCCTGCCATGGCCGCTTGGTCCTATGTGGTGAGACCAAGACCCACTCGCCTGTCAATATGTTGTATCTCCTATGGGGATGTTCGTTTAGATCCAGTTTCATTGGTTTGCCTGATTATTGATGTTCCCTGACTGGGTACGGTCACAAAATGGGAAAGTTCTATCCCGAACCGTTTTTTGTATGCTTTGGAAGCACTGATGATAAAATCATCAACGCTATTTTCATGGATAAGGTTCAAGGTGCAACCGCCAAAACCTCCGCCCATCATTCTGGCCCCTAAAATTTCCTTCTCCGATTTTGACAACTCAACCAGAAAGTCCAGCTCTGGACAGCTTACCTCGTATTTTTCGCGCTGTCCTTGGTGGGATTGGTACAGTAATTCCCCAAGATGTGCCATATCGTTGTTCCTCAACGCATCTGCAGCCTCCAAGACCCTTTGGTTTTCTTCAATGACGTAACTACACCTTTTGTATCCAATACTTCCCAGTGCTTCCTTGCATTCATTGATCATTTCCAGTGTGATATTCCTAAAGGAATTTTTAACTCCAAAGTGTTCGGTAATGATTTTGAGTCCCGATGCGCTTTCTTCCCGTCTGGTATTATACCCACTGGTCGAAAGATTATGCGTAACATTGGTGTTGAGCATCAAAATCACATACGGGCTTATTTTGGCTGGAATGTAATGGTAATCCAGTGATTGGCAGTCCAAAAGCATAACGTGGTCCTTTTTGCCCATCACCGATGCAAATTGATCCATAATGCCACATTGGGTGCCCACAAAATTGTGCTCTGCACGCTGCCCCAATTTGATTATCTCCCAGTCATCAATACCTAGTTCAAACAATTTATTCAAGCCAAAAGCCAGGCCGCATTCCAGGGCTGCGGATGAACTCACCCCGGAACCAACCGGAACGTTGGTTTCCATCTCGCAGTCAAAACCCTTTACACTTTGAGTTAGCAACTGAAGTTCACTTAAAACCCCCAGCACATAATTATGCCAACCTTCGGTCCCAGGTTTCAGATCAAAAAGATCGGCAACCAAAATATTGTCGAAACCCTTACTCCTTATGGTACATCTGCTTTTTGTACCATTGGTTTTTAGGGTCATGTAGATGCATTTGTCAATTGCGGCCGGCAAGACATATCCATCATTGTAATCGGTATGTTCTCCAATCAAGTTTATTCTGCCAGGAGAAGCTATGGTTATTTCATTCATTCTCGATATTGTCTTTTTTAATGCTTTGATTTGTCCTTATCTGAAACAGCGGTTGTTGAAAACCGATACATTGTTGTTGAACGGTATTCCCCGTCTGGATGCAACAGGGTTTTGGGAAAATCCGGACGGTTGGGACTGTCCGGAAAATGCTGTGTTTCCAAACAAAATCCAATATACGGATTGTATCCCTTTCCGTATTTCCCCTGCAGGCTGCCATCAAAATAATTGCCGGTAAACAATTGAAGCCCTGGTTCGGTCGTAAAGACATCAAGTACGCGTCCACTTTCTGGTTCAGTTACCTTAGCTGCAAAACGAAGTCCATGTTTGTCTTTTGGTTCTTTCCTCAACACAAAGTTATGATCATAACCCTTGCACAGCGCAATCTGGTCGTGTTCACTCAAAATATCCTTTCCAATCCTTTTACCCGTTCCAAAATCAAAGGGGGTCCCTTTTACTTTTTGGGCCAGTCCTTTGGGGATAAGGTTTTGGTTTACCGGATGGTAAAAATCCGCATTAATGATCAATTCATGGGAAAGTATATTGTTCTTGGTATTGCCCGTTAAATTAAAAAATGAATGGTTGGTAAAGTTGACATGGGTAGGTTTGTCCGTACGGGCCCAATAGTCGATTTGAAGGGCATTGTCCTCGGTCAGCATATATTCAACCCTTGTTTCAAGATTACCGGGGTAACCTTGGTCCCCATCCATTGAAATACCATTGAATTGTATTTTGGAATCATCAATTTGTTCCGCCTCCCATACCTTTTTATTAAAACCAAAGTATCCTCCATGCAAATGGTTTTTACCATTATTCTTTTGAAGTCGGTACATGGTATTGTCGATAAAAAATGTAGCCTCTGAAATACGATTTGCGTAGCGACCAATAAAAGCCCCCAAATATTGGGCTTTTTCATCCATGTAATCATCTATTGAGGGGCAACCCAAAACCACATCTTCCCTATTTCCTTCTTTGTCCGGTACCCAAAGTGCGATCAAATGCTGTCCGTAATTTGAAAACTTGGCCTCGAGCCCATGGGAATTCCTAATGGTAAAAAGAGCAACCTTCTTGTCATTCACCACAGTATTAAAATTTATGGTTTTTAAATCGGCACTCATGGATTAAATTCAAATTTTAAAAAAGACAATCTGGTTTCATGTTTTAGCTTTCCCATTGGTAATTTTAACTGGCAAGGAACAAGGATAACAGATGCCTAAACAATGCCAATGCACAATTTACTTTTTGGTGTTATTTGATTTTTCGTCACCAATGATCAGGTCAAGCTTTTCCTTCATTTCCGCCACAACTTTGGGATGATCTTGGGCAATGTTCTTATGTTCGGAGGTATCCCTGGACAGATTGAACAATTGCTCTTCTGCCGATCCCCCGGCTCTTATGTTTTTGATGTGCGTAATAAAACCGGGGCTTCCCTTTTTTGTAGGCTGAATGTATTTCCAGTTCTTATGGCGCAAGCCCAGGGTAAAAGACTCTTCCAACAGAAATTCCCTACCCTCCAAACTTGTTCCCAAAAGGGCCGGCATTACGTTTTCACTATCCATGGCTTCTTGGTCTTTCAATTTATGGTTGACCAAACTTGCAATGGAAGCGTAGAAATCGGTCTGGGAGACGAGTGCTCCGGAAACACCTTCTTTGACTTTGCCGGGCCAATGCACTATAGTTGGCACTCTGGTTCCTGCCTCAAGGGCACTGTATTTTCCGCCCGAAAACGGGCCACCAGGTTTATGATCACCTAATTTGTCCATGGATCCATCCTCGTACCCATCATTCAAAACAGGGCCATTATCACTGGTAAAAATGACCAAGGTGTTTTCCTCCAGTCCATGAGCTTTTAAAAAGTCCATGATTTGACCCGTGCTCCAGTCCATTTGGGCAATAACATCCCCTCGAAGCCCCATTTTACTAGAGCCCTTAAACTGTTCGTTGGGCATTCTGGGCACATGGATATCATGGTAGGAAAAGAACAAAAAGAAGGGTTCGTTCTTGGCAGACGAAATAAACGTTTTGCACTTGTTCACCAACAATTCGGGAAAGTCCTCATCTACCCAAAGTGCCTTTTCTCCCCCACTCATGTATCCTATGCGGCTGATGCCATTAATAATAGTACCACTGTGTTGTTTATCCGCCTGTTGCCATCTTAAGTCCGGTCGGTCGATTCCGTTGGGGTAGCCGCCCAAGTCTTTTCCATAGTTCACCGCAATGGGATCATTGGGATCGGCATTGACCACTTTTTGGTCCTCCAAATATACCGTGGGCACCCTATCTCCCGTTGCGGGAATCAAAAAACTGTAATCAAAACCTACTTCACGGGGACCTGGAGCAACCTCTTTGTTCCAATCTATATCGCCACTGCCAAGCCCTAAGTGCCATTTGCCAACAACTGCGGTTTTATATCCCGCTTCCTGAAGCATTTTTGGCAGTGTGGGCATTTCCGGATCAATGAGTAGCGGGGCATCACCAGGTAAGATCGATACATCGTTCCTAAATGCATAGGTGCCCGTAAGCAATGAATATCGAGAAGGCGTACAGGTTGCCGAACCGCTGTGTGCATCGGTCAATCGAAGTCCATTGGCAGCCATTTTATCAATATTGGGTGTTGACACTGCTTGTGAACCATAAGCTCCTACATCGCCATAGCCCAAGTCATCAATATAAAATATAATAACATTAGGTTTGGAGTCGTTGCCCAATCCCTCAGTTGATTCAGATGATTTTTCCTGCTGTCCACAGCCTAATACAATGGCGGTAATGCCAATAGTTATAAGAAGGTTTTTAGTTATTCCCATCATTTTTTTGTTTTTCCAAATACCCCTTCATTCCACTGGGGCTTTTATAGTGAATGGTATCGTTGGTCATCAACTGTTTGTGAACATGGTAGGTAACATCCATCCAATCCCTACCCTCAACCCATAATGGTTCTAAAAGGGTATGCTCCCAAGATTCCAACTTTTGCAGTATTGCGTTGAGTTCCTGAGGTCTTTCTTTGGAAAGATCCCGTGTTTCCCCCAAATCCTTGTTCAAGTCATACAGGACATGGCCAAAATCGTCCAACCTAATGAGTTTATGATCTCCACTTCGAGCGGCCGTTTCTTCCAGTTTTCTCCAAAAAAGTTGTTTGTGTGGATTGCCCGTTTTTTCACCGATCAAAAAAGGCATCAGATCAACCCCATCCAATTGGAGTAGTTCTTCCGGTGCAATAGTTGCTGCAGCAACAGCGGTAGCAAAAATATCCAGTGATGAAGTGAGTCCTTCAAACATCCCTCCCCCTTCAATTTTTTTGGGCCAACTCACCACAAAAGGAATCCGATGCCCACCTTCAAATTTGCTCCCTTTCCAGCCTTTTAGTGGTCCACTGCTGGATTGGTTGTTATGTGCGCCTCCATTATCACTTAAAAAGAAGATTAAAGTGTTCTCAGCAATACCGAGCGATTGGAGTTCTTGTTGAAGCTTGCCAATATTTTCATCAAGCGACCAGGTCATTGCAGCCAATTCCTTCCTTGGATGGCCTTCATATTTTTTCAAATGTTCTTCTTTGGCATGCATGGGGGTATGTACTGCATTGTAGGCCAGATACATGAAAAAGGGACTGTCTTTGTTTTCTTTGACATATCTTACGGAAGCATCACCCAAAACATCCGTCATATAGCCTTCAAATGCGATCCGCTTGCCATTATGCTGTAGCATTCGATATTCATTTGGATTTTCAAGCGGAAAATAGGACCTGCTTCCCGTTAAAAAACCGTAGAATTCGTCAAATCCCCTTTGGTTGGGATGATCGGTAGGGGTTCCGCCCAAATGCCACTTGCCCAGTGCGATAGTAGTATAGCCCCCTTCTTTTAAAACCTCCGCCATTGTAGTAACATCATCCGCAAGACCTAAATCTCCGGAGTGTGCATCACCGGTACCGTTTGCCTCAAATCCAAAACGTTGTTGGTAGATTCCGGTCATGAGACCGGCCCTTGAAGGGGCGCATACCGTTGCCGAAACGTGGGCATCTGTAAAAACGGTTCCCGATTTTGCCAGGGCATCAATGTTTGGGGTTTCCAAATCCTTACTGCCCATAAATCCAAAATCAACATAGCCGGCATCATCCAATAGAATGACGATTATATTGGGCTTCTGTTCTTTTGAAGCTTGTTTGGTTATTGAATTGCAGGCCACCAACAAAAGGAGTATAGCTACTGAGCGAAGTACTTTTTTCATTTTTTATTGGGATTGAATCCTTCGACGTAATCAGGATTTGGTTCGGTTGGGATAGGGGCTTCGTTTCGGTTTATCCAATTTTGCAACCTACCATGGAGCTCCTTTGCTTTTTCCGGATTGGATTCCGCCAAATTGGTACGCTCGCCAATATCTTTCTTTAAATTATACAACTCCAGGGTGTTGTCCTCGTAATAATGGTGCAGTTTCCAGTCGCCCGATATGAGTGCGGAACCTGGCCTGGTACGAAATAAGGGGTCGCGTCCGTCATCGGTTTTCCGATTGTAGGCCTGCAAGTAAATTGGAAAATGGAAATACAAATCCTTTTCCAAAATTCGGTCCCCTTTGAGCAGGGGAAGTATTGACTGACCGTCTGAAAATTCATTGCCCAGGGCACTTCCCGAAATTTCCTTCAATGTGGGATAAATATCAAGATTTGATATTATATGGCTTGTGGCCGAACCTGAAGCTATTTGACCCTTCCATACAAATATGAAAGGCACACGGATACCACCTTCATAGTAAGACCCCTTACCGGCACGTAATGGGTACTGGCTGCTGATGTCCCGAATGCCACCATTATCGGAGGTAAAAATAACCAAGGTGTTTTCCAATAGGGATTCACGCTCAAGGAAATCGATTATTCGACCCACATTGTTATCAACCGTCTCCACCATACCGGCGAATGTTGCATTGTTCTGCAACCCATTGCCCAGTTTTTCATATTTGGCTTGCAGTTCAGGGGTTGTCGCAAGCGGTGTGTGTACGGCGTAATAGGTAACATAAGCAAAAAAGGGCTTGTTCTCCGCGGATTTCATAAAACCGATGGCCTCAGTGGTCAATCTATCGGTCAAATTTTCACCTTCCGGCGCATTTTTGAGTTTTGGATCGGAAAGGTTGTAGGGGGCGAAATAACCATTCTTACCGGGATTGCCACGCTCTTCACCTCCAAAATTGACATCAAATCCCTGACTTCGCGAATCACGCCCCAAATGCCATTTGCCAAAACTACCCGAGGTATAGCCCACATCAGCAAGCATTTCCGCCAAGGATACCACGGAGTCATGCAATACAGTGGTATTTGGAATAGGAATCAATTTTCGGGTTTTTTTGTTGCCCCGATCGGAATTGCCCACAGTGTAGATACCATGCCTGGGGGTGTTCATACCACTCAGGAGACAAGCACGACTGGGAGCGCAATTTGCGGCCCCCGCATACCCTCTGGAAAAGGTCATACCCATGTTCGACAATCTTGAAATATTTGGGGTTTGATAAAAGGTAGTACCGTAAGGCTCCGTGTCCATCCAGCCCATATCATCAACATTGATAAGCACAATGTTTGGAGGGGTTTTTGTGTTGACCGCCATTTCTTTTTCCGGTTTGCTTTTACAACCGGACAGCATCACTACTAAAATAAGGGTCGCTATTTTGGCGCTATTTAGACCTGAAATTCGTTTCATTTACTCCAATTCATAACGTTTCATCCAGTAATCAACCATTTCTTGGTGGGTAACGTCATCATCCAAATTTCTTTCCTTCAACATTTTCGCCCTTCGACCCATCATCAATCCATGGGCGTGATCTAGCTCTTTTTGATCTTCCGGATAGATTCCTTTATCATTTTCGGCCACCCATTCTTCCAATACGGTTCGCATGGTTTCCAAAGTAGCGGTATAATCGGGATTGTTGGCCAAATTGTTGACTTCATGCGGATCGTTTTCCAAATCGTAAAGTTCTTCCGCTGGTCTACTTTCAGAAACAAAAAGGGACTGTGTTTCGTTCAACTTGCCCTGTTCGTGCAACAGGCGCAACAGGGGTCGGGCCGGATAACGATTGTCCTTGTACACATTTGGCTGCATATACGGCCTATCTGGATAATAATTCTTGATGTATTTAAATTTCTTGTTTCTAACGGATCGTATGCGATCTACCGTTTCGTCCCGTCGGTCGCGCATTGTGAATATATATTTCCTTTCAACAGCATTGAGAAAGTCCTTACCTTGAATATGGTCGGGAATGGGCACCTTTGCTAAATTCATGGCGGCTACTGGGATATCTACATTGCTGACCAATCGATCATCGACCGTACCCGCACCTCTTCCATCTGGCCATCTGACCATTAATGGCGTATTCGTACCGGCATTGTACAAAAATTGCTTTGCCCTAACATGTGGTCTGCCCTGGTCCCCAAAAAAGAATACGACCGTGTTTTCCAAGATGCCCTCTTCTTTTAAGTGATCCATGATTTCCCCAACTTTTTGATCTACCAATTGAACGGTTTCCAGATATAGGGCCCAATCTTTTCGCAACAATTCATGGTTGGGATAGTAAGGGGGTAGCTCCACTTTGTCCGGATCTATAGGGTTCAGTGAATCTTTATGGAACGGTCTATGTGGAAAGAAAATCTGTATCTGTGAAAAGAACCGTTGTCCTTCCTCTCGCTTGCTCCAATGCCCGGCTTGGTACATTTCAGAAGCTTTGTATTTAAAATTGTAATCGGTTTTACCGCCCTTATCCTCAGGATTTCCCCTTCCGTTGGTCACAAAATATCCTGCCTCCTTGAAGTACTCCGTTATGGGTTGTACACCTTCCGGAAGCACTTTCTTAAACTGTGTCCTATGCTGGTGTACGCCAAGGGTGACCGGGTACATACCGGTGATCAATGAGGAACGGCTTGGCGAGCAGACGGCGGTTACCGTATTCAAATTTGTATAGCGAATGGATTCTGAGGCCAATTGATCAAGATTTGGCGTATGGATGATGTCTTTCCCATAACAACCCAAATCGGTACCAAGATCGTCAGCGACAATCCAAAGGATGTTATACTGTTGGATGGATTCAACTCCCTTTTTCTTTTCGGCACAGCTAAAAAGTAGGATGAGGGTGAGTGTAGTTGTAATTTTTCTCATTTATTTTCCATTCTTTTTTTGACGCGTGGATGGTAATCCAACAAAAAATTGGGATCGGGGGTTCTTGCCTTTTTTATGATTTCACCCATTTCTCCGGCCAATTCGGGCATGGATTCGGCAAGGTCTTTTTCCTCTCCCGGGTCTTCCACGATATGGTAAAGCTCTACCGGTTTCCCAAGATACTTTACCGCTTTCCATTGGTCTTTTCTAATGCCCTGAACGGGTCCTCTTCCTTCATTGAACTCCCAATAGAGGTAATCGTGTTTCCTTTGATCTTCATCGTTCCCCAAAAGGGTTGGCAAATACGATATGCCATCGAGGTCTTTTTCCATAGGTTCAACCCCCGCTATTTCGCAGGCCGTGGGAAGAAAATCCCAAAAAGCGGAAATGTGTTGGGTAGTGCTATTGGCGGGTACGGTACCTGGCCATCGGGCAATAAATGGGATTCGAATACCACCATCGTATAAATCCCGTTTTCGCCCTTGAAAATCCCCATTGCTATTGAAAAATCCACGGTCATATTCATGGCCATTGTCACTTGTAAAAATGACCAAGGTATTTTTATCGATGCCCAATTCCTTCAACGTATCCAATAATTGGCCCACATGCATATCCATCCTGGAAACCATTCCTGCGTAGGTGGCGTTGCCATCTTCATCATGCTGATACCCCCCTTTTCTTGAGGGTAGGGTGCGTTCTTCCCAATTCAATTTTTTGTAGGGCACCTTGGAATCTTCGGGCACTTCCAATTCATAATGCGGAATAGTGAATGCCAAGTACAGAAAGAAGGTCGTGTCTTTATTCTTTTTTATGTAGTTGAGGGCGTCTTCGGTAAAGGAATCGTGGGAGTAGGTTCCTTCCTTCTCATGCACCTTATTACCTGTTGCAATGGCCTTATTGTTGCGGTATAGGGTATCCGGATAATAATAGTGTGCCGTTTTATGTTTTCGATATCCATAGAAATAATCGAACCCTTGATTGTTGGGCATGCTGGTCAGGTCCTTCTCGGCCAACCCCCATTTTCCGATAAGTCCGGTCGTATAACCGGCCCTTTTCAATTCTTCGGCAACGGTAACATCTTGCAACGATAGATCGACCGCACTACCGGTAAACGTCCACCTGGGGTTGCCCCTCACCGTTGAATGCCCAGTGTGGTATCCCGTCATTAAAGAAGCTCTGGAAGGCATGCACACCGTTGAACCCGCATAATGCTGGGTAAACATCATGCCCTCTTGGGCCATTTGATCTAATCGGGGGGTTTTTATCTTGTTTTGGCCATATATTCCCAGGTCTCCGTAACCCAAATCATCCGCCATGATGTAGATGATATTTGGTTTTTTTGATTCGTTTTCCGAACGGTTGTTTTGCTCTTTTTCCCTACATGAGGAAAAAAACAAAATCAGTAACGTAAACAGATGGAATAATCTAAAAATTTTCATGGCCTACTTTTCTTTTATGGGAGAAATAAAATAACTGAATTCTAAATCCCTTGCTTTGATCCGATATTCTTCATGGGGCAAACTCCCCCAGCTTGTGTCCCCACCAACGCCCATTTGAACCTTGTCAATATTGATGTTGACCAAATTCCTTTCCTTAATATCCGTGGTGTGCCGCTGCTGTTTGCTCTCACCTGCATCAAAATCACTGTTCAATTGATGATGGGCACTAAAACCAAAAGCGCTTGAGCTCGTGATTTTTAGCCCTTTGCCCTGGTCGTTTGTAAAACGTACCCAACGTACATCTGTCTTGTACCCATTTTCTTGGGGCCGGGAATAGGGAAAGTATAATTCGGAAACCGCAGCCTTGTATCTACCAATCAAAGCAGAAGTGTTTCTATCTTGGTAATTTTCATGCGGACCCCGACCGTACCAACTTACGTTGTCAAATTCCTTATTGATAATGAAGTTTGTTCCAAAACGTGGCAACATGGGCAATTCAGAAGAGACCCCACTCAGGTTTGAGGATACTTTAATGTTGCCATTTTTGGCTATCCGATATTGTATTTGCAGCATGGCATCAACCGATGGAAGCTCAAAGTCTACATTGACCTCAATCGTTCCGTCCTTATGTTTTTTATGTTGCATCTGCCTTAAATTTTGGTTTTGACTGGCTTCTTTCCAAACCCCCAACTTTTTTGGCATTTTAAACCCAAAGTCATTATCGGTCGTAGGCCTCCAAAAATTGGGGACAATACCTTGTTGAAGCAAATTTCCATGGCCATAGTCTAGATGGGCAAGCTTGCCCGAAGTTTTGTCAAATTGCACTTTAAACTCATCTCCACTGATGGTTAAGACACTATCCGTTGTTACCAGTTCCAGCTTTCCCTTATCCATTACTGGCACATTGAATGAATAGTTGGACAATGCCAATTGTTCAAAGGCCAAAATATGACCCTTAGGAACCAAATCTGTTTGGGTTCGGGTTTTTGCATAGAGATTGAGCAGATATTCTGCCTTGTCATCACTCAAATCAGGAAGTGTAATTTGAAGTTCTTTTGCCCCATAGGGGGATACATCAAGTTCAGGGAGTTTTCCTGAAGCTATTTCCTCACCATTTTCAAGAAGTATCCATTCAAAATCAAATTGTTTTAAATTGGTAAAATCATATCTGTTTTCTATACGAATTTTTGTGGAGGCCAAATCAGCAAGTTTAAACTTGATATATTGGTAAACCTTTTTCACCTCGTACAATGCCGGATGTGCCGACCTGTCCGGATTTACGATTCCATTAAGACAGAAATTTTTGTCGTTATGAATATTTTCACCCCCCAAATCACCACCGTAGGCCCAGTACTGCTCCCCTTCTTCGTTTTGGGTCAAAATACCTTGATCGACCCAATCCCAAATAAAGCCGCCTTGCATAATGTCATACGTCTCAATGACATCCCAGTAATCCTGCAGATTGCCAACACTATTGCCCATGGCATGCGCATATTCGCATTGGATCAAAGGACGGCCGCCATCTTCCTCTGCGTATTTTATCATACGCTCTATGGACCAGTACATTGGTGCTTGAATATCGGTGTTTTCATAACTGGTGGCCCCTTCGTATTGTACCGGTCTGGTACTGTCCCTTTCTTTGAGCCAGTTGTAGGTGGCATGGAAATTTTCACCATTGCCAGCTTCATTGCCCAGTGACCAAGCAATAATGCACGGATGGTTTTTATCCCTTTCGTACATCCGTATGGTCCGATCCAGGTGCATGGCCTTCCATTCTGGCAGATAGGCTGGATGGACGGCCTTGGCCTCTTCATTGTTGTCCAGGCCCTGGTTGGTGGTTCCCATGCCATGGGTCTCAATGTTGGCTTCATCAATAACATAAAACCCATAGGTATTTGCCATTTGGTAAAAATGCGGGTCTTTGGGATAATGACTGCAACGAATGGCATTGACATTGTTTTGCTTCATTACTTGAAAGTCCTTCATCGTCAGGGCTGCATCCACTACATGGCCCTTTGTTTCGTGATGATCGTGCAGATTCACACCTTTCAGCAAAACGGGTTTGCCATTAACCAACAATTGGCTGTTCTCTATTTTAATGTTTCTGAAACCCACTTGTTGTGTTGTGGCCTCAATGGTGTTCCCTTTTTTGTCCAAAACCTCAACCAAAAGTGTATAAAGGTTTGGATTTTCGGCAGACCAAGGTCTAACATTTGCAAAGGTCTTGGTGAACACCAATTCCAGATATCCTTCTTTAAGTTTTAGCCGCTTTTCTTCTTCATGGATTTTAGCATCGGCATCCAACACCATAATTCTGACCTTACCCCTTTTTCTGGAAGAACTGGTATTTTGAAGTTTAACCGCCACTTCCAAAGCACCATCTTTATAACCATTTATCAAATCGGCCCTTAGCAGGATGTCGTTGAGCGCAACTTCATTTTTGGCACGTATGTACACATCACGCTCAATACCGCTCAAACGCCAAAAATCCTGATCTTCCATATAACTGGCATCGGACCAACGGAATACCTGGACAGCCACCGTATTTTTGCCGGGCCTGGCCATTTTGGTAATGTTGAATTCCGCTGCCGTTTTGCTTCCTTCATTGTAACCAACAAATGCTCCGTTGAGCCAAACGTACATGGCCCCGCTTACCCCTGCAAAATGAAGGTAAAGTTCTTTGTCATCCCAACTTTTGGGCAGATCAAAGGTTCGTCTATAACTGCCGTTATTGTTTAATTCATGGGCTATGAATGGCGGATTTTTCGGAAATACGTATTTGATATTGGTATAAATAGGAATTCCAAAACCTTGCATTTCCCAATTGGAGGGTACTGAAATGGTATCCCATCCCTCCAACTCAAAGCCCTCTTTATAAAAATCCTTTGGCCTTGCCTGAACACTATCTGCGTAAAAAAAATTCCATTCACCGTTTAAGGAAAGGTAATTGGGAGCGTCTTTCCATCCTGCCCCCGTAAGGGCATCTTCGGCATTCAAAAAACTGTAAAAGGTTGCGGTAGGATATTCCCGGTTGATCTGAAATACCTCAGGGTTTTCCCACTCAGGGTCGATCCAGCCATCCGAAGAAGGACTAGGGGCTACTTGAGCTGACAAGTGACCTACAAAAAGAAAAACAGTAGAGATGGCATACAAAAACAAAAAACGCTTCTTTGTCATAAACGCAACTTTTCATATTGGATTACAAAGCTCCATAATATCAGTGTATAAAAAATGGGGTATATGAATCAATTATAGGGTAGTAATAGTTCAAAACGCCATTGTTTAAAGTAAATACATTAAGTTCATGGTATAAACGATCAATACAAAAATGAAAGACCTTCGTTTGCCATTTATGCTTTTTATGCTCTCCATGGTCAATGTTTTTTCCCAATCCCGGACCAATGATTACATACAAGAGTTCATTTCTACGGAAGAAGGGCTGTCCAATAATTATGTCACCTCGATAGTCAGCGATGAATTGAACAATAAATGGTTTGCCACAGAAAACGGTATTACAAAATTCAATGGATACACCTTTTCATATATAAAGCCATCATTGGGTTATGACCAATTAAAGAACGAGAACATTGAAATACTGTTCAAGGGCAATAACAATGTCATATGGATTGGAACCAAAAGTGCTGGTTTGACCAGTTTTAAACCGGAAAACAACGAGGTACTTAATTATAACCATCTTTTTCGATCCAAAGACCAGGAGGCAACCGGTGATATTAGGATAAACAGCATTGCACAGGCCGATGATAATTCTATTTGGATAGGTACGTGGGATAAAGGAATCTATGGAATAGACCCCATAAAAAAGACACGCATCGCACATTTAGAATACAATTCAGCAATTTATGGGATCGGTAAAGGGCTGAACGGCGATCTATGGTTTGCAGCGGACAAAGAACTGATACGCTACAATATTTACAAAAAGTCGGTTGACAGCTACAAGCTCAATGCACCCCTTTTTGATGTTGTTTATGATGAGTTCAGGAACAGGATATGGGTGTCCTGTAGGGGCCAAAATTCCCAATTGTTCTACTTTGATTACCAAACGGAAACCATTGATGGTATTGAAACGAACGTTGGGAGCTTTTTCTCTAGAAGGTTGTCTTTGGACCATGACAATAACCTATGGATAGGCACATGGGGCAAGGGGCTCTACAAAAGCAACAAGGATCTTAGCACTTTTAACAAAATTAAAATTAGCCCAAAGAACACGCAACAGATCAAAGAAAATTATGCGATTGTCCTAAACGTGCACCACGATGCCAAAAAACAGGTTTGGGTGGGCACCGCAAACGCCGGTGTAGTGAAGCTCACACCCAATAAAGGGTTCAAAAATGCCAGCCTGGACCTAAGGGGTTCAGAATTGGATAGCCATCAAAACATTACGGCTATTTATAAAGATTCGACCAACCTTTTCATCGGCACTAGCAAAAGCGGTGTTTTTAAGGGTGGGTCAATCCACGATCAACGAAAAGTCAAAGGTTTTGACAATGATAAGGTCAATTGTTTTTATCGGTATAAGAACCAACTGTTCGTAGGTACGGGAAAAAACTTTCAGGTTCTAGACCTTATCAATGGTAAAATACGATACTCCAACACCTTTTTAAACCGGGTTACCGCATTTCACATAGACTTTAGGGAAAACCTTTTTATTGGTACACAACAAACGGGCATCTACAAAGTGCCCCTTAAAGGGATGACAGATGCAAGTAAATATAAATCCTACCGCAACAATGCCAAAAACAATTTTGGGCTAATGAGCGACAGGATCACTGGAATTGTGGAAGATAGTAGGGGACTTATTTGGGTTGGGACATACCATGGCCTTCATCTATACGATGCGACCAAAGATGAATTTATACACCATTCAAAGTTGTTAAAAGAAGAACTGCCGAGTGTCATCATCAATGATATACAAATCCAGGACAATACCATTTGGTTGGGAACCCCAGGTGGCCTGATACAACTTAGTTATGACGCGGCCACAAAAAAACTAAGCATACAACAGCGGTTGACCACAAAAGATGGACTCAAAGATGATTACATCAGCTCAGTACTTTTGGATAGGGAGGAAAACATTTGGATGTCCACCGCTACCGATATCGTCAAATACAACCCAGGAAATCAATCTTTTTTAACGTTCGGGGAACGGGATGGTGAAAACACCATAGCTTTTAATGATAGGAGCGCTTATAACTTTCAAAACCGACAGCTCTATTTCGGAGGCATTAACAACATAACCTATTTTGACCCCTACAATATTGAAATACCGAATGAAATCCCGGAAATCGTTTTTTCGAGCTTAAGGGTAAACAACGAAAAAATAGAATATAAGGGGGAGAATGCCATTATAGACAGAAACTTCAGCTACGCAAAAGAGATTCAATTGGATTCAGATCATGATTTCCTGTCCATCGGTTTCAATACCAATGATTTTTTGGGAAACCTGAACGTCAAGTACAGATATCGATTAAAGGAAATACATGAAAATTGGATTGATCTGCTCGATAAAAACGAAATAAACTTTGCCAGTCTACCTGCAGGACATTACCAATTACAGGTGGCGGGCACAAGGGACAATCAAAACTGGGGGCCCAGTAAAACAATGGAGATACGAGTTGCACAGTCACCTTGGCTGAGCACATGGGCATTTTTCATTTATGTATTGCTAACGGGCCTTGCCATTTATACGTTCCTAAAATTTAAGCAGAAACAGCTTGTACTAAAAAGGAATGTGGAGATCCTAAAGATGGAAAAGGAAAAAGAGTACGAAATAAATGAAACCAAACTCAACTTTTTCACCAACATATCCCATGAATTTAGAACACCACTAACGTTAATGCAGGGGCCACTACAGGAACTTCAAAGCATTGAAGTTCTGAACGATAATGTAAAGAATAAAATCAATATCGTAGAGCGAAACACCAATAGGTTATCGAATTTGATAAATCAATTATTGGATTTTAGAAAAGCAGAAAAAGGGCATTTACAATTAAACGCGTCCGAAGGTAATTTCGTCAGGTTCTCCAACGAAGTGTTTCTCTATTTTAAGGACTTGGCCAAAGAGAAAGGGATTTCATACCATTTTGAACCGGAGGTGGAAGAACTGTGCTTCCCTTTTGATAGGAACAAGATGGAAATTGCACTTTGCAACCTATTGTCAAATGCCTTAAAATATAGCGGACCAAGAGATCGGATAACTTTGAGACTAAAATCTGAAGCTAAAAAGTGTGTGTTGATCATACAGGACACGGGCATTGGAATAAGCTCGAAAAACCTGGACAAGATTTTTGACATGTACTTTCAGATCAAAAGTGCAAGCTCCAGCCAAATGATCGGAAGTGGTATTGGACTTGCCTTTACCAAGAAAATTATTGAACTGCACAATGGTTCCATCACGGTAAAGAGCAAAAAAAATGAAGGGTCTGAGTTTACCATTAAAATAGGGACGGATCCCACATTCTACAAAGACAATATCAATGATGCGTTTATAAGAACGGATAACATAGCGGCCTATCCACGGAAAACCAAAAAACAAATTGCCCCCCTCGATGTGACATCCCAAAAAGTTACCATACTTATAATTGATGACAATACTGAAATCCTGGATTATTTAGAGGATGTGCTTTCTGAACAGTATAAGGTATTGAGGGCCGAGGGCGGCAAAGAAGGCTATGATATGGCAATGGAAAAAATGCCCGATCTGATCATAAGTGATGTAATGATGCCGGAAACGGATGGTATTACACTTTGCAAAGGTCTAAAGTCCCATAAAAATACTTCGCACATCCCCATTATTTTATTGACCGCAAGAACATCAACCGTTTTTGAGATAGAAGGTTTGAAAACCGGAGCGGACGATTATATTACCAAACCGTTTAACCCCAATGTGGTAAAGGCCAGAATTACCGGATTACTGCAAAATCGTTCCAGGCTAAAAGAATACTTAACGAACAAAATTTGGTTTGAACCGTCAGATTCTGAAGTAGATGAGGTCAATGAACCGGAAAACGCCTTTATTCAAAAAGCGATGCTCGTTGTGGAGAACAATCTGCACAACCCAAACTTTGGAATAGACAATTTAGTGGAAGAACTACATATGAGCCAGTCTACCCTTTACCGGAAAATGAAATCATTGACAGACCTATCCCTAACCGCGTTTATTAGATCGATACGTTTAAAAAGGGCGGCTTTATTGATTTTGACCACCGACATGAATTTAAGTGAAATTGCGTATGATGTGGGCTTCAATGATTACAAATATTTTAAGACCTGTTTCCAAAAACAGTTCCAATGCCTACCATCGTCCTATAAACAAAAAGTTGCAAAAAATTGAATTGAGGTGGGCTATTTGACCCATAGAATAAACGATATGCCCCATAGCTAAGTTGAAGATGGCTTTAGTTTTGTTTCAGTATAAATAACTGATAACTAACTAAACTGAAAGCTATGAATCAACTAAAAATCAGCGTTTTTCATAAAAAACGCGCATGGCCATGCTTTTGCCTTTTTCTTTTTTTGTTAAGTTCCGGCAGCATCGTACAGGCTCAAGATAATGTTAGGGTCCAAGGTACAATTTTGACCGAAGACGGAATGCCTTTACCGGGAGCAAACATTATAGAAAAAGGAGTGACCAATGGGGTGCAATCGGATTTTGATGGAAATTTTGTGATCAACGTCTCCAATCGGAATGCAGTACTTTCCATTTCTTATATTGGTTTTGTTGCCCAGGAAATCCCATTGAACGGACAAACCACCATTGAAGTAGTACTTAGGGAAGATACCGAACAATTGGACGAGGTGGTGGTCATTGGTTACGGCACAATAACAAAGAAGGATTTGGTGTCTTCAGTGGCACAGGTAAAATCCGATGCATTTGAAAAACAACCTGTCGTAAGGCTGGACCAAGCCCTTCAGGGTAGGGCCACCGGGGTATCCGTCACTTCCAATAATGGTACACCAGGGGCCGGCTCCACTATCAGAATTCGTGGTAACAGTTCCATTAATGGCAACAATGCGCCCCTTTACGTGGTAGATGGTTTTATCACCGGTACCGATTTCAACCTTAACAACCTTAATGTCAATGACATTGAATCGGTAGAAATATTAAAAGATGCCACGGCCCTGTCCATTTACGGTACCAGGGGTGCCGCCGGTGTTATACTGGTGACCACCAAAAATGGCAAAGGCATTTCGCAGGCCAAGCCCATAATCACCTTGAACCATTACACCAGTATTCAGGAAACCGCCAACCAAATTGAAATTTTGGGTGGCCAAGGCTATGTCGACTATATCAATGAGTCCGGGCAGTTTGTTCCCGGTGACGATGGCTTTGGTGCCATTGATCCAGATTTGCCCTTGCAATTTGACGGAAGCGACATCCCGGATACCGATTGGCTTGATATAATTTCGCAAACAGGCTTTGTGACCAATACGGACCTATCCATTGCAGGTAGCTCTGAAAACAGTAACTATTATGTTGCGCTCAATCATTTTGATCAAAAAGGCGTTGTTAGGGCATCAGGTATTGAAAGATATACCTTAAGGACCAATATTGATATACGGCCCAGTGAACGATTCAATTTTGGACTTCGTTTTAACGGTTCACATTTCAAGCGGGAAAACAACAAAGTATCCTATTCAGGGATCGTTACCTCAGTATTACCGATCAGGGCCGTTTATGACGAAGATGGAAATTTTACGGGAACCAATCCGATCAGCTCTTCAACACAGCGAAACCCTATTGCGGATATAGAATTGCGTGTGGACCATAACTTAGTCACCAATATGTTGGCCAACGTCTATGGTGAGTACGAACTGTTCAAAAACTTTAAATTAAGAACCACTTTCGGCGCCGAGCTTACGTACACGAAAGAAAATGATTTTCGACCTGGTCTATTGCCTGAGCGTGTCATAGCCGGTAATGGAGGCTTTGCAAGTGTTGAAACCAACTTTCAACAAAGCCTGTTGAATGAAAACACCTTTAATTATGATGTAAACCTGGGAAAACATGCCTTAAAGTTTTTGGGCGGTTTTACCTGGCAAAAAAACACTTCCGAAAGTGCTTTTTCGTCAGCAACCCAAATTCCTCTGGATGCGCTTTCGTTCAACGAACTCTCACTGGGCGACCCTTTGCAAAATGGGGTAAATTCGGGATATAACCAAAGAACCCTTACCTCGTTTCTTGGCCGTGTAAACTATAGTTTTGACAGTAGGTACCTATTGACCCTGGTTGGCAGGTATGATGGTTCATCGGTTTTTGAGGAGGGCGAAAAATATGCTTTTTTCCCGTCGGTAGGTGTGGCATGGAACATAGACCAGGAAAACTTTCTGAGGGATTCCGAAACCATCAACAGGTTAAAAATTAGGGGCAGTTATGGTATTGTTGGTGAGCAAGGGGTGAGTACGTACAATTCATTGCCCATTTACAATGTGGTCAATACCGTGTTCAACAACCAATTGACCAATGGGGTCCTACCTGCTAGAATACCCAGTGATGGGCTTAAATGGGAAACCACAAAACAATTGGACATTGGCCTGGAACTGGGCCTTTTTAAGAATCGCTTAAGCCTTGAGGTTGATTATTACAATAAGAAGACGGAGGATCTACTGCTTGGAACGGCCATTGCCGCCCAAGCAGGGGGAGGTACCCAATTACAGAATATAGGATCGGTCAGGAATCAAGGATTTGAAATTGCATTGAACACGATAAATATTAATACGCCCAATTTTAGATGGGAATCGGAAATAGCGATATCCACCAATAAAAGCGAAGTGCTTGAGTTGGATGGAAGGGACTTTATCGGCATTCAAAGCACAGGGAACCAGGGAGGTAGCTCTGCCCGGCTGATTGTGGGTGAACGTTTGCCGGTATTTGTCGGGCTTAATTATTTGGGCACCTATAAAACTGCCCAGGAAATTATTGATGATGGTCGGGAAGGACTTTCCTTTATAGGTGGGCCCCGATTCCAGAATTTGGATGATAATCCCGTATGGAACAATGAGGACGTACAAATTCTTGGTACGCCCGAGCCCGATTTTTTCGGAGGTATCAGAAATACGTTCACGTACAAAAATCTATCCATTGACCTATTCTTCCACGGTCAGTACGGCAATGAGATTTTTAACATAAGGTCCCAAACTGCATTTTTTGGTCGAGGAGACCAAAATCTAGATCCCATTGTGCTGAATAGATGGCGGGAAGATGTCAATGAAACATCGGACATTCCACGTGCCGGTGCGTCCACAAGCCTGTTCAACCCCAACAGTAGCGTTAATATCGAAGATGGTTCGTTCCTAAGGTTAAGACAGGCCACATTAAGTTATGATGTCCCCATGGAGGACTCAATAATAAAAAACACCTTTAATCGATTGAACCTCTACCTAACGGGCACCAATCTCTGGTTGCTCTCCGATTTTAGATTGGGAGATCCAGAGGTGAGCAACTTTACCAATAATAGTGGAACCAACTCGGTCTCGCAAGGTTTTGCTGGAGGGGTTTATCCTTATGCAAGGTCATTTACTTTAGGTGTTATTTTGGAATTTTAAAAAACTAATCATGAAAAATTATAGATATAAGCTCATTTTTTTGGTAGTGATCGGCATGACGGTCTTTCATGGCTGCGACGATTTTCTTGAAGAAGACCTAAGGGACGAGGTATCCCCTGCCAATTTTTTCAACACAGCGGATGAAGCACAATTGGCCGTGAACGGTGCCTATTCCATCTTAGGAAGACAGGGTATCTACAATTGGCCCGGTATAAATGATTTTTATCATTATGGATCCGATATTCTGGAGTCCAGTAGGAACGCGGGAGCAACCAGTGATCAATCCAGTTACTCTTACGGTGAAGGAGTAAGTGACCTCAATAACGTCTGGGAGGACTGCTATGAAGTGGTGAACGCCACGGTAGAATTCCTGACCAGGATCGAGGGCAATGAAAACCTGACTGAAGATACCCGAAATTTGGCGGTGGGCGAACTTCTTTTTCTTAGGGCCCTGGCCTATTATCATTTGACCAATATTTGGGGTGATGTGCCCTACATTAGAGAGTTGATGAATCCCATAGAAGCCGGTGAACTGGGGCGTTTTGATGAGGAATTGATAATAGCCGATATGAAAGCGGATCTTGAAAGGGCCATTACCTTACTTCCTGAAAGTTATCCGGAAAATGTGAGTAGGGCAACCAGATATGCCGCCGCTACCCTGAAGGCGAAATTTCACCTCCTGGACGAAGAATGGTCGCAGGTCAAAGAAGAATGCGATTTTGTAATCAACAATTCCCCACATAGGCTACTTGATAATTTTGCGGATGTTTTTGATCAGTTGGACCCGGACAATGCCTACAATGATGAACAACTATTTTTAATAGACTACAAGGCGGATGACAGGAGTTCGCGGTTTACCGATTTCTTCAACCCTCGTATTCGGGATGAACCCACACGACGTGGTAACAGACCTGGTGGCCCTGGTACACCTAGAAGGTTCGAGTTGCTCCAGGCGGCAATGGCAGAATTGGACCAGGACATGACTGGATTCGGATTGGCCATTCCCGTGCAGGGCTTTGCAGACCAGGCCAACTGGCAAGATGGGGATTTAAGGTATGATGTTACCATTACCCAACAGCATTTGGGCTTTGATTTGAATTTTCCATACTTCAAAAAGAATTGGAACCTGGACCAGTTGGAGTCAAGACGTGAAAACCACCATGACAATGCAGTAGTTTTTCGCCTCGCCGATGTGTATTTGATGGCCGCTGAAGCGGAAAATGAGTTAAATGGTCCGGGCGGAGCTTATTCTTATATCAATGCCGTGCGGGAAAGGGCTTTTGAACCCGATCAACCGTATAGCGGGATGAGCCAAAACGAATTGCGAATGGCCATTCGTGACGAACGTAAGTTCGAATTGGCCGCCGAAGGTCATCGAAAGCTTGACTTGATCCGCTGGGGAATTTTAGTGGAGACGGTTCAAAACACCGAATACCTACCATTCAATAATGCTGCAACGAATATACTGCCGAGAAACGTGAAGTATCCAATACCACAGGAACAGATCATCATAAACCCAAATCTTCTTGAATCGGACCCGACCAATAATGGATTTAGATAATGAGCTCCTCTTGAGTTCAATGGATTAGGGTTAGCTTTAGTTGCATGTTGGTACTGAACCTACCGGCATGCAACTTTTCCAAAAAAAGAAAAATATCAACCCGCCAACTAATATTTCATTACGTTCCATTCCCATTTTGGAAATGGAACGGAAAAAAGACCACTTCAAATCCAGTTTGATCACTTTTTGGGCTTCGGCTTATTTTACCCTAAACTGCTTTTTGATGGAAACCGGCTCCCCTAAAAAGGTAAATCCTTCCAATGTTACTTCATAAGTACCGGGTACATCAGAGGTAAAAAGTTCAACCGTTTCCGTCGCGGTCTCCAGTTCAATTTTTGGAAGCCATAGCAACTGATGCCTATAATCCGGTATCTTTTTTAAACCCGGCCTATTTTCTGATGTATACACCTGTTTAAAATAGTTTTTATTGGGCAAAGGTTTTAACAGGGTTACCTCCTGTACATATGGGGCATGTACCATTCGATCATCGTTTTCAAAGGTTTCCACATCGAGGATACCCTGAAATATTCGCCCTCCAATCATGTAGAGGTCTTTTGTTATACTTAGGGTCTTTATGTTTCTGGCATCGTATTCAATTAACTTTTCAAAATCCTGGAGCACATGCCCATCAACAATGACAAGGGGTGGGTATCCAATGTCATAGGAGCTGGAATTTTTGGCCCCCATCCTTAAGGTAGGCTTCCCGGATTTGTCCTTGGTGACCCAAATATTACTCACGATTTCCACTATGGTTTCCTTGAATGTTGGAAATCTTGTATAGTCGTCCAAGTGGTATACCGTGGCATTTGTTCCATAAAAGGGAATACCTTTTTCAGCTGTTTTGACCGTATCCGGCTTTGCACTGAAATAGGCATTTTCCACTTGATTATGAATACTCCTTTCCAAAATCACTTTTTCCATTTCTGGGTGCAAAGCGAACTTTTTGAACGTGAAATGGCCGTAGTCTGGGGACAGTTTCTCTTTTAGCGTTATCGCATAGTTTTCCCGTTCATGTCCCAAAACCTGAAATACAGCGGTATCACTTGTGTATTGATTGTTCAAGGAGAAGCTAAAATCACCTTTTTCATTGGTGGTCAACACTTTTAGATCGTATTCCTCTCCGGCCATCGAAAACAAAACCTTCTGATCGGCCAGTGATAAAAGTGGTTTGTCCGTACTGATGGTTCCGAAAAACAGATCTCCCCTCATTTCCGGTAGGATATTTTTTGGGGACAACACTTCCTGGGAGTCCCGATCAAGTTCTTCTTTAAAGCGTATGGAGTTTTCCCTTTCAAGATGATAAAGACTATCATATCTCCTTACGGAAATTGAAAAACGGCCAAAGGAGGCTTCATCGTCCGTACTTCGCAAAACCATCGTGACTTTTTCCCTTTTTGACAAGGTCTCCCTAACCAGGTCCAATTCTATTTTGCCATTGTTACTTGGTTCGGATTTACTTTTCCATCCCCCTTCCAAGTGTATTGATGGGGTGTTTTCGGTTGCTCCACTGGCATCCTGATCGGCAAGAAATGGCTTTTGCACATTGGTATACGGATTGAGAATGCTAAGATCGCCCTGAAAAAAGGATGCTTCACCCCAATTCATCATCCATTGGGTGTATCCAATAAGCTTGTAGTTGCCAGAGGGCACGGATACAGGGATAAAGAAATCCCCTTGACCACTTCCATTCTCCAAACCTATCTTCTGTCTAAATATCACCGTACCCTCCTCCCCTATCAGTTCCACATAGGCTATTTTACTGATATCACTGGCTTTACCAGTTTTCTTGTTTTGGCAATACACACTGTAGTACAAATACTCCCCTACAAAAAGTAAGGAAGCATTATAATGGATAAAAACACCCTCTTTCCCTATTTGGGAATACATTGAGGTATCATCACTATGTGCTTCATATTGTCCGTAGTTACTACAGCAAAACAGAAAAGCAACCCCTATAATTATTCTATTTTTCAACATATCCATAACTAATCTTCCCAGAAATCCGGTCTAACATTTGTGCCAAATACCGTACAATCCACACATCGTGTTTTTACCAATAAGTAGGTGTTCTGGCTCTCATCCAAGGGATCGGTGGACAAAAATCGCCAATTGCCCGATGTTATCAGCCCAAACAGTCCAGGATCAAAACGACTTATCCTAAGTGTTTCTTCACATTCAGAAATAAGAGTACCCGGATCTTCTTCCGTAAAGATGTCATTAAAATCGAAGAATATCCTTTTGGAGGTCACTGCTGTTGCCTCAAAAAAACCCAATACCCTGTCTTCTGGATCATTGTCGGAGCTTATATTTCCATTGATAAAACCGGGTTGGGTCTGCGTGAACAAACTCTCAATGCCCGAAAATTCCTGTAATGTTTCATAAAAAACATGCGCTTCCCTTGATTGCTTGAACTGTTTCACCAAAATGCTGTACCTGTTCGCGACTATCCTGTCCCCTCTATCAATAAACCGCACTTGAAAATCGCTTACCCTGTTTTCCGAAAAACCTTCCGTGTCCGTTATGGAAATTGTATTGGAAGTCTGTCCATTGTAACAAAAACGCTCATTTCTATCATTCCAAACCACTTCAAGCGTTGGTGGGTCTTCTGAGACCACCTCTAATCGCTCAAATCCCACCAAAGCGGATTGTATCCTATAGGTCTCTTCATATTCATATCTGTAAAATCCAGCACCATCATCCTGACTAGTACTGTTGACCAATATGGCCACACCATCTGTACCCCTTCCATTGGTGGTCCTCACCGCCCGGAGCTCTTCAATTTCCGCTTTGGAAGGAAGTGTCACCATAGTGGAGGAATAGGAAGCACCATCGGCCGTACTAACCTGTAACCTATATTCACGCCCCTCCACAGCTCCAAAATCAACAGTGGACCTGTACAGACCTGGTTCTGCTTCTTGAAACTGATATGTGACCCCCACGTCATCCATTATGCTTACCATGGCACCACGCTCCTGAACCACTTCTTCGTCCGCGACAAACGAACGGGACAAAAACACCTCCTGTGCCTTCATCTCGTCCGTTATACCTGCTTCAATTATTAAAACGTTTTCAAATTCTTCCGCGTTAAATTCAAAGGGTTCCGTACAGCTGGGAATGACCAAGAGCATACCCAAGATGGTCAGACCACTTTTACAATACCTTTCAAGAGGCAACTTATCGACTTTACGGTTGAAATCCTTATGGTACCGTCTCCCCCTGGACACTGGAAAAACAAATGATATGGTTATGGGATTTCTCAACATCGTAAAAATTAATCTTCCCAAAAATCAGGTTCAACGGTTGTATTGAACAAGCTGCAATCCACACAACGGGCAGGTGCAATTTCATAGATCAGTATGACATCCGATGTAGTGGGAAGTATCGATACAAATCTCCACCTGTCGGATGTTATGAGATTGAACAGGGAGGGATCCGTGGAATCTATGGTCCTTATTTCACAAAAGGGAGAGAAGGGAACCTCATTGGGAAAAATATCCTCAAAACTGAAGAACACCCTTTCCGAAGTGACCGAGGTCACCTCAAAAAAGCCCAGTACCCTTTTCCCAGAATCATTGTCCGGGTTTATATTACCATTGATAAAGCCAGGCTGGGTTTGGGTAAACAGGTTTTCAATGCCCGAAAATTCCTGTAAGGTTTCATAAAAGGCATGCGCTTCCCGAGATTGCGTATACTGTTTGACCAAAATACTGTACCTGCTCGCAATTATTTCGTCGTCTTGTGGAATAAACCTCACCTGAAAATCACTTACCCTATTTTCCGAGAAACCTTCCGTATCGGTTATCGCAATCACATTTGACACCTCTGTATTGTAGCAAATACGTTGTTCCCTATCTATTGGACTGAGTTCAAGGAGGGGTGGATCTTCGGAAACGACTACCAACTCCGCAAATGTTATAAAAGGCGAAACTATTCTGTAGGTCTCTTCATACTCATATCTATAGTACCCGACCTCTCCTCCCGGCCCCATGCCATTGGCCAATATCGCCACACCATCGATACCGCTCTCATTGGTGGTTCTTACGACTTCAAGCTCCGCCATCTCCGCTTTGGGGGGAAGTGTCACCGTACTGGAAGAATACGAATCCCCATCATTCGTCCGCACCTGTAAGCTATAATCCCGCCCTTCTACGGCTCCGAAATCAACAGTGGACCTATACAGCCCCGGTTCTGCTTCCTGGAACTGATATTCGGCCCCCATATCATCCCTAATACTTACTAGGGCACCACTTTCTTGAGCAGCGGTTTCATCCGAGACGAACGAACGGGACAAAAACACCTCTTGTGTCTTTACCTCATCCGTTATACTTGCATCAATTATCAAAACATTTTCAAATCCTTCTGCCTCAAATTCAAAAGGCTCCGTGCAACTGTAGGTCAACAAGAGAATACTTGCAATCGTTAAACTATTGTCCATATATCCTACCAATGCCTCCATCCCTCAAAATCTGAAATTATAGGTTATTGCCGGTACGGGTATGGTGAAAATAGAGCTTTTAACGGCCTGGACCTGACCATCGTCCGTTACAAAAAAGACCGAGAAGGGGTTGTTTCTTCCCAGGACATTATACACAGAAATGGTCCAAAAACTATGGGCAAATTTTTTGATCTTATGGTTTCCTTCGATATTAAGACCAATATCAAGCCTGTAAAAGTCAGGGATCCTAAAGCTATTGCGGTCGCTGAACAAGGAGAATTCGGCGTCATTAAAGTTGAAATTACCCACCGGGACGGTTACGGGCCTTCCGGTTTGGTAGACAAAATTTGTGGAAAGGCTAAACCTTTTTGTAAGCTTGTAGTTCGCTACCAAACTAAGGTCGTGCGGTCGGTCAAAATTAGAGGGGAAAAACTCACCATCATTGATCCGTTCCTCAGAAAAAGGGCTGTCAAATTGGATGAATGAACGGGAATAGGTGTACCCTAACCATCCATTTAATTTTCCACTGTTTTTACGTACCAGGAATTCAACTCCGTAGGACTTCCCTTTTCCCTGTACAACTTCGGTTGCAATATTCTCGTTTAGGAGAAGTTGCGCTCCGGTTTTGAAATCCAAAATGTCATTACTCCTTTTATAATACCCTTCAAGGCTCAACTCATAGGTGTTCCGATCAAAATTTTTATAGAACCCCAGGGAAAATTGCCTTCCACGTTGCGGGCTTATGTTCAGATCCGAAAGCTTCCAGGTATCTATGGGTGAAACGGTCGTATTATTGGTTAACCTATGGATATATTGGATCATATTGTTGTAACTGGCCTTTACCGAAAAATCCGGTGTCAGTAAATATCTTGCCCCAAAACGAAACTCCGGACCACCATAGGTTTCTATAACTTCATTCCTATCAAAGTTCAATGTATCTATCACGGTCCCTTCATTTCTCGGGTTCCCTTCGGCAAATACCCGCTGGGAGGCTTCTCCCAATGCTGCATAAAAGGAATATCGTATACCGGCATCTATGGAAAGCTTATCCGTAATATCATAGTTCCCTGATAGGAACACAGCAGATTCCAGAGCCCTTTCCTCATCAATATCCAAGGGTTCTACAATGGAACCACCACCCAAAGGTTCGATACTCCCCGGTGATACATTGTATAATTTACTTTCCAGTCCGTAGTTGACTCTAAATTTTTGATTGTACAGGTAGTTCATGTTTAGTTTTGCCCCGGTTTCCATGATGGCATATCCTAAGTCAAAATCATCATCGGAATCGCTGTCAAACTCAATGTTGAACCCGTATTCACTGTTGGTCAAGGTAAGGCTCCCAGTGGTTTTCTCACTGAATTGGCGATTCCATGCCAAAGAGAAGAGCCTGTTGGAATAAATGTACAGGGAGTCGGAAGAGATACTGAAATCATCCCTACTGTAATACGCCGTGGCCTTAAGGCTATTTTTCTCATTAAATTGATGTCTGTAGCTGGCCATGACATCGTAGAAGGAAGCTTCACTATCGTTCAATGACTCGTCATCCAATGATCTCAAAATCCAATTGGCGTAAGCTCCCCTACCTCCTACTAAAAGTGAGGACTTTTCCTTTACCACGGGAACTTCCAATAACAGATTACCGGTTACCGGACCAATTGAGGCCTCTCCGGCAAATTCTTCGGTATTTCCATTTTTTGTTTTGATGTCGAATACCGAAGAAAGCCTTCCCCCAAATTCTGCGGGGATATTGCCCTTATTGATATTTAGCTCACCTATGGCGAATGGATTCAATGCGGAAAAAATGCCGAAAAAGTGTTGTGGATTGTATATGACCGCCTGGTCAAAAAGTATAAGGTTCTGATCGGCGTTGCCTCCCCTTACGTTAAAACCGATCGCACCCTCGCCCGCGGTAGAAATTCCTGGTAGGGAAGTGGCAACTTTCAGTACATCCCTTTCCCCTAGGACCAGAGGTATGTTCTTTGACGCTTCAACATCGATTTCTTCGGTGCCCGTACTGGTATCCGTTACATTTTTATTGGCTTCTGCCGTCACCGTTACTTCATCCAGTCGTTGCAGACTTTCTCTGAGTTCCATATTGAGCGTACCATCGTTGTACATGATAATGCGCTTCTCAACATTTTCAATTCCAAGGGCTTTGATTTGAAGCATATTGACACCGGCAACCAAATCAATTTCGTAGAAACCCTCATTATCGGTTACGGTACCCCGATTTTGGTTCTTTACCACTACGGCCAAATTGGAGATGGGTTCACCCGTTTCCTTTCTTTTGACAAAACCGGATAATGTATAGTTTTCCCGAATGTTATCCGTATTCTCCTTTCCAATCCTATGGGTCTCTACCCTTTTTCTTTCGTTGGAGATGAAATCGTCGTAAAAAACCGGGGATGTTTCTTTTTCCACTGCGGTCCCCGTAACTGCCGTTTTTTCTTTCCTTCCAAAAAAACCTTGGGGCAATTGGTCATAAATACTGTTGTTTTGGGTAAGCACAATCTTTTGATCCCCAATCAAAAAATAATTGATGTTCCCGCCTTCAAAAATGGCCCCCAATAGGAATTCTATGGACACTTCCTGGTAATCGCCCGTAATGAGCTCATCGTTGAACCATTCCGGAATATAAAAGAACTCATATTCCGTGAGGTCTTCCAATTGCTCCAAAACGCCTACCCGTGTCACATCATTAAAAGTTATCGAAATCGGGTCCGTGTTTTGTTGGGCGCTGGTGTAAAGACCCCATATCAACATCAAATACACTACTATGCGATTTCCCATGGTCAAAAAGTGGTGTTTTGGTCCTCCTCTAACGGAAACAAGTGATCGAAAGCCATGGCTGTAAAGGCATCAATATCCTTTCTTCTTAATGCGCCATATGCCTTGTGGTAGTTTTTAATGGTCTCCTTGTGGTTAGGGAAAGCCAACATCCATTCCCTTCTGGAATCCACCGGATAAAACGTATTGCCATGCCATACAAAAAAATTGACCTTTTGTTCGAACTCCTGGTATACTGTTCTGGTTTCCCGTTTGTCCACCTTCGCCTTCCTATACTTCTTAAGAAGCATGGACGTCCCTTTTTTAAAAACGATCTCACAGAATCCCAACGCCCCTGAAAATCCTTCAACATTTTTATCCACTTTAATAAATGGGTGCCCGTCTATTGAGAAACCCTCCGTTCTTGTACGTTCCGGGATGATAAGCAGGGCATTGGTCTGGTCCTTGGGAGTAATCAATAGGGCATCGTTGAACAAATCATACTTTATCCTTTGATCATAATAGGTTTGTCCATCAAATGTTACGCTTCCCAATTCCAATTCCGGGGAATTAAAAAACTGGTGCTTTTCATTAATAACCGTGAAATTATCGGTATAAACGGTTCCTTTGTACAATCCGGAATTCTCAATGCCAATCTTGGTGTCGAACCAATTGTAAAAAGGCTCCGTATTCCTATCCGTTTGGGTGTAGATGCCATTGAACAACAATAGTGCTACCCCCAATGGACCGTATTTCCGAAGTAAGTTTGAAGAATAAAAAAAATTCAAGAGCAAGTTTCTAGTAGTCAGATCGATTTTAAAGATAATATGCAATAACAATCCATGAACACTGCCCCAAGCAGTAGGACAACTTTTGTTTGAAATTACGTTTCGGTGTTTTCAAAGTTTAACCGGAAAAGGCTTTATTAACATGGTTTTAAAATGGACATGAAGTCCCCAAACACCTCCATTAATGAGCAGATATCCAGCAGTTTAGTTAAATAAAGGCCACGCATACTTCCATTCCTGGGGGCAATAGGGAGCTCCTCAACCCTTACCGCACCATCCTCCCTAAGTGTTTTCTCCAGATTCAAGAAATGCCAAACCTATTCGTATGTAAATACCGATCCTCCGTATCTTTAATCCCTGCTTTTGGCATTTAATGCGAATGGAAATACATCATCTGAAGTAGTATTGGGTGGTATTTCCACGGTTTGGAGCAACTTAGAATTTCCCAAGTCCTAAACTACGTAAAAGATCCCATCAAATGAATTGGGGTTACCACATCAAACAGAAAACAAATTGGTAAAATGAAATCATTGATGATTGGAAACGGTTTGATGGCACTATTGGTCAGTATTTCTTCCTTCGGCCAGTCCACCAAAGGGGCTGTTCCCATGCATATCCAAAATTGGGAGCTATTTGAAAGGGATACGACAGTTTTTGAAACTTTCGATGGACGGGAAACCATGGTACTCAACGGTGAGGCCATCCTAAAAAACGAAAACTTTGTAAACGGCACCATAGAATTGGAGATATATGCCAATGACAATAGAAGCTTTGCCGGTATCATCTTTAGAAAACAGCAAGATACCATGGAGGAAGTCCTGATCCGCTGTCACAAATCAAAGCAAGTGGATGCCATGCAGTACACCCCTATTTTCCATAAAGAGACCAATTGGCAACTGTATAGGGAATATCAAGCCAGAGTAGTGTTCAAGAAAAAAGGGTGGAACAAGCTCAAGTTGGTGGTTTTGGGTCCTAGCGCGAAGGTATTTTTGAATGATGGGGAAGCCTTCTCCATTGACCATTTGCGGACATCGAACAAGGACGGCGAAATAGGGATATTTTCATTATACGCCAATCGGTTTTCAAATTTCAAGTTTTCAAAATCGCACAGTAATTATGGGGGCAAACCAATGCCTCGGAACAAAAGCACTAATCCCAGTATTGTAAGGAAGTGGTCCTTATCCGAAGGATTTCCATTCCAAAAAGAAGATTTCTCATTGGAAAGGGCACTCAAGCTGCCGTGTAAGGAAGTGCATACCGAAAATTCGGGATTACTCCCCATTTCCAAGTACATCAGAAGAAAATCCGCCGGTAGGTTTGAAAACAATAGGGAATATGCTGCCATCGTTTCCAAAAATATTGAAGTTGACAAAGACACCATACGGCGTTTTTCATTCGATTTTAGTGATAGGGTGACGGTCTATTTGAACAAGAAACCCATCTTCTCGGGAAACAATGCTTTCCGAGCGAAAGGACCACAGCATACGGGCCATTTGGATATCGACACCAACGTGCTGCATCTTAACCTCAAAGAAGGTAAGAATACATTGCATTGTTTGGTCATTGACAAGGCCAATGGGTGGGGATTTATGGGAAAATTGGATTGAGATGGAAAAAGGAGGATACGTTACTGCATAGCTTTTAGGTCCACAAACCAAATGACAGAAGTAGTGTATATTCGTTCATTCAGATGGCAAAAATGAAGTATAAATCCTTAATTTGGATAGGCATAGGGTACATTGTTCTCAAATGGTCGATTATTATTGGGGTGGCAGGATATCTCTATGAATCGGGTATTTGGAGCAATTGGTATATCCTTTTTGTCCCGCTAATAGGCCTTGTCCTTTTTGGGTTCGTAAAGAAGGTTTTCCTAAAAAAAGCCCCCTTTCTTGGATACAGGAAATCCTTTTATAAAATTCTAAAACACTACTATCCAAAACACTACAGATCCCTTTATAGTCAAACTGAAAAGAAATTTGAGGAAATCTCAAAAGATGTTTCCTTCGCGGCCACTTCAAAAAATCCAATGGACAAGCGTTTGGGCTTCTGCGCATTTTTTTTGGGTTTGATACAAGTGCTTGAAAAAAAAGGGGAATCTTATCCACAGATCAAATCGATAGCCATTGGAATTGCAGAAGACTATATTAGGCCCAAAAACAGGATACAGGCCTATGTGAAGAAATTACCCGTAAAAATAATTGGAACAGTTCCAGGAAGACTTCTAGTTGGGAAACTGAACAAGAGAGTTCAAACCAAAGGGCATGAAGACGGTTTCAGGGCCCATATTGTAACGGATGAAAAGGAAACCTTTGGTTTGGGATACGGTATAAACATCTCTGAATGTGGAATTTGCAAGCTGTTTCTAAAACATGGAGCCTCTCAATACAGTCCCATTCTCTGTGAAGTTGACAAGATTACGACCGGCTTGGCAGGTTTGGAAATGATCAGGACCGGGACCATTGCCACGGGCGCGGATATTTGTGATTTTAGATACAGAAAAATCTGAAATAGCGTGAGTTTCGATACAAGAAAATTACTTGCAAAATCCTAATTTCGATACAATTTTTCTTCATTTCATTACGAAAAACCACTCAATTTGACGGATTTTGGCTGCTAAAAAACAATATCGAAAAACTCATGTTAAAATACCCCACCGGTTACCCCAAAATTCATCCTTTTACAAAATCGAATTTCAATTTACTGATGTCCCACGATAAAGAAAGGTCCGACTTTTATGTAAAGTCGGACCTGCGCTGTTTTTAACTTCCGCTCCTTCCCGGACCGTGTTCGGAGCTGAATTTCAGTATTTTCCCTTTATAGGATTCGGTTGTACCTGCACAATTTCACTGATTGATAGCGTGGGCCTCGCATTCGTGTAATTTTTGAAGTCACTAATGATTGCCTCCCTATTTTTTGCTATGGCTTCATTATATTCCGCAATATTCTTGACGTAAAAATACCCAATGGCCACAAAGGGCGCTTTATCATTAGGCGTCCTGCCCGCTATGCCCTTGTCTATCTCATAAAATCTTAAATTTTCCCCTAAAAACCCAGCTACCATGGGCATGTGCTTTTCCTGGTAGTAGTTCATGTCAAAGGTTA
Organism: Croceivirga sp.; assembly: GCA_028281025.1. Classification (GTDB taxonomy): domain Bacteria; phylum Bacteroidota; class Bacteroidia; order Flavobacteriales; family Flavobacteriaceae; genus Croceivirga. Next base: position 18,676 of record JANQKR010000048.1, on the reverse strand, counting down.
CGTTTTCCTCATTTGGATACAATATGGCTACTTTAAACCCGCCCATTTCCGGAGCCGATGCGTGTTTCAGTTGGCCCGTTTTACAGCTTGCCAAAGCGGTAAAAACCAAGATTATTGAAAAGAGTTTGATTTTTGTGGTCATATACATCGGTTTTATCATTAATTTTTCATTCCGTGCTTTTTCCCTGATACCTAGGCTATTTGGTTAAATTTAGACAAAGTCTTATTAAAAACCACTAAATGTTAACAGAAGGTTCATAAGGCCTTTACGCTCTTTTTGATGGGCAGTTTCCTTATCCGTTTTCCGGTAGCTGCAAAAATGGCATTGCATACCGCGGCATAGGTGGGTGGCCCGGCTATTTCCCCCACGCCCCACGGTTGGGTTTCATCGTTTTCACAAATATGCACTTCAATTTCGGGGATTTCGTTGATTCGAAGGACCGGATTATCATGAAAGTTGCTGCGCTGTACAACGCCATCCTCATATTCCGTGCCTCCATAAAATATGGCGGATAGTGCCCATATAACGCCCCCTTCCATTTGCTGCCTTACCTGGTCCGGGTTTATGACCAGGCCACAGTCGATGGAAGCAGTAATCTTGGTCACTTTTATTGCATTGTTGGCAATGGAAACCTCAGCTACGACCGCTCCATAGCCATTACCGTGCATATATGGATAGACCGCTATGCCCTGAGCACTATCTTCGGGCATCGATTTTCCCCATTTCGCTTTTTTCGCCACCAATTCCAGCGCACCACGCAACCTATTGATGTTGCATTTATGACTGTGCTTGAAATCCACCATTTTGTTCCGAGGAAGTAGGCTGAGCCGAAATTCCAAAGGATCCCTATTCAATTCATGGGCCACTTCATCCATAAAGCATTCCGTGGAAAAGCCTTCTGCATTGGCCATCACCGAGCGCCATGCGCCAACCTGGGTGAATCCATCCACTGTTATTTGTGTTCCAGAACAGTTGGGAATATCATAATACATCCAACCCAGTAGTCCCCCCCAATTGGCCATTACATTCTTAAAATCCCAAAATAGTGGCCTACCATCCTTAATACCAACCGTGTGTTTGTTGAGTTCAAATGGGTTTAAATAATCGAACTTGATATCATCTTCCCGACTATAACACATTTTGACCAAATCACCGCCTGCCGCCTTGGATACCACCATGGATTCCACCGCATATTCTGAGGAATACCGCAAACCAAAACCTCCTCCACTGGGATGACAGTTGATCTTTATATTTTCTTTTGGGATTCCCAAGTGTTTTTCAATGTTGAAGATGATTTTGTCCGCCGATTGCGTACCCACCCACATTTCACAGGAATCCCCTTTAAAATGTGATGTGGCATTTAAGGGTTCCATACAGACATGGTGCTGATAGGGGAACTCATAGGTATATGAAATGATTTGATCCATTTCGGAAGTGTTGGTTTTCTTACCTATTCGCAAAATCTCGGTGCCTTTGTCACTATCCAATTGCTCCAGACAATCGGCAACAAATTTTTGGTGCTCCATTTTCGCATTTTCGCCCAAATCCCACTCGGCCTTTACCGCTAATTTTCCTTGAAATGCGGCCCAGGTGGAATTGGCGATTACCGCAACCCCGTCCCTAATATGGGTAGCCGCATCCAGAATAACCCCTTCAATCTCCACTACTTTTTCAACACCCGGTACTTTTAGTGCATCGGAGGCATCAAAACCGATTAGCTTTCCTTTGAATACGGGGCATCTAAGTACGGCTGCATACTTCATATTGGGCAATCGTACATCAATACTAAAGGGATGTTTTCCTGTGACGATATCAGGAATTATTTTGCTTTTCAGGCTTTTGCCGATCAACTTGAACTTGGATTGGTATTTAAGCGGAACTTCGTCGAAAAGGGTTCGATAGTTCCCGGGGACCACAATGCTCCCCACAAGTTCACCATATCCCAATTTTACTGTACTTCCATGTTGATGGATATACCCATTTTCGGCATAACATTGATCTTTGTAGACCGACCATTCCTTGGCTGCTGCCGCTATTAGCAGGTATTTTGCGAAGGCTCCTGCTTTTCGAAGTAGGTCCCAATGCAGCAGTGTGCTTGTACTCCCTCCGGTAATATCGGACTCACTTACCGAGGATTTGATGTATTTTATATTGATTTTTTCCCAATCGGCCTCAAGCTCTTCCGCAAGAATAGAGGACAATCCCGTACTCACCCCTTGACCCATTTCATATTTTGTAAGGCTCAAAAAAACGCTGCCATCCGGCCGTATTTGTAAAAAGTCCGTTACGGAAAGTGCTCCTTGTGCCTCAAAACCATTTTCCAAATCGACCAGGGGTTCGGCATTGGCAGGGATATTCGCCACCTCATTGACACAACTTTGCAGGAAATTCAGTCCTATGACCAATCCACCACTTGCCAAACCTGTTCTTTTTAAAAAATCCCTTCTGGAGTTCATTGTCTTCATATGCCTTTCTTCTTGGAGGATTGTTCCACTACCGATTGTATCGCCTTTAAAATTCTGGGATAAGTCCCACATCTACAGATATTACCGGACATTGCATTTAGAATCGCTTCGTCCGTTGGATTTGGGTTGCTTTTTAAAAACCCTATGGCATTCATTAGTTGACCACTTTGGCAATAGCCGCATTGTGGTACCTGCTCATCAATCCAAGCTTGTTGTAAAGAACGAAAGGGCGTAGCTTCCACCCCTTCAATGGTTTCTATGTCTTTGTCCACGGCGGACTCTACCCTAATACTACATGACCGTACAGCTTTCCCATCTACAAGTACCGTACAGGCCCCGCATTGGGCAATACCGCAGCCAAATTTTGTGCCGGTCAATCCCAAGATGTCCCTTAATACCCAGAGCAGTGGCATATGGGGGTCCATCTCCTTTTCATGGACAATTCCATTCACATTGAGTCGTATAGTGGTCATAGGGTTCGTTTTATAGGTTTCGTTTTACAATGATTGAATCCGGTTCGGGCATATTTTCCATGTAAAGCAGTTCTACAATCATGCCGGCAGTAGGCAACTGAAAATACCCAAACTCAAATGCTGCATCCGTTTTCCCGTACTGAATCGGTTTGAAACCTTTTGCGATCAAATCACTTTTTGCGGATACGAAAGCACTGTGGTCATAAAACGAGATTCCCGAATGGTGGTAGCCTTCCCCCCTACTTGCCAAATGTTGATCTAAAATGCTTTCCCCGGTAAAAGGGGAAATAAGCTCAAGGCTACTGGTGCCAATGGAAGCAATGGCGACCTTAAATGAATACGGTTTAAAATCCCCATTGACCAGACAAATTTCCGGTGCTATTTTCCAAACATTGAAGGTAATCCCCATGATATTGGTCAGCGTGGCAGCTTCACTTTCCAAATCTTTGACCAAAAAGGACTGATGATGTAGGTGGGCGGCATGTTTTATTGGACTCATTTAGACTTGTTTTTAAAAATCCTGAGTGGTTTGTGATTTCGATTTGCTCTTAAACCCCTTAGCACGATTAAAAATAGTTGAAGGCCCTGCCCAGGTGGATGGTAAAATGCCCAACTGGGGTACTAATGGTACCAAAAAGGTGTTTAATGGTACCAAAAAGGTGTTTAATGGTCCAAAACAGATGGACGTATGACTGAATGCCATACCCCTTTCGGTAGCCGACCAATGGGAAAGAATTGATATTGAAAGGTGCTATGGCCAACAAAACCGCTATGCATTTGGCACGGGAAGATGGGGTTCAAAAAGAACTTATCCTATTTTTGCTTTGCCCAGCACGACCTGCATGACCTATCATTCTGTTTGGGGTCAGCGGTTTACTATTTTTGAAATGGCAACATGAAAGAACGATAGCTACCCGAAATACCTTGCACTATTGGTATCATCCCCCAATTGAACTCCCGAGCGCAAAGGAAGTGTATATTTGTACTCCAAATTTTACGCATGTTCACATTTTTCTCCAAGAAAGGGTTTTTAGTTGATCATTTGGCGGGCTTTATTGATATCCACAACCATATTCTACCCGGGATAGACGATGGTGCCAAGAATGTGGGGGAATCAATGGAATTGATTAAGGGGTTTGCAGCAATAGGGGTAACGGATTTTATCTGTACACCACACATCATGAGCAATTACTATGACAATACGCCAGAGACTATAAGAACCTCTTATAAAAAGCTCAAAAAAAATCTTAAGGGAACTGATTTTACAGGTATTAACCTGAATTATGCCGCGGAACACATGATCGATGACAACTTTGATAAAATCTTGGTCAACAACGAAGTGCTCCCCTTAAATAAGGACCATATCTTGATAGAAATGTCCTATCTGCAACCAAGCATAAATTTTGAGGCTTCCATTGAACTCATAAAAAACGCTGGATATTTTCCTGTTCTAGCACACCCCGAGCGCTATCAATATCTTAGCAAGGACTTTAGCGGTTATTTGAAATACAAGTCTGCAGGCGTCAAATTTCAGTTAAACCTACTTTCGCTGGGAGGTTATTATGGGGACGAAATCAAACGGACTTCTTGGAAGTTATTGGATACCGGAAATTATGACTTTCTAGGTAGTGATGCCCATAATTTATCGCATTTAAAGGGTATCAAGTCCATAAAAATAAAGAAAGACCATATTAACAAAATTCAAGTCCTAAAGCATCGGAATGCCGAACTATTTCAGCATTGACCTATCCGAAAAGTTGATACCACTTTTTTGTGGATTTTCCATAGCCATAACCATATTTTCCTCCATAACCCAGGTTAGCGCTCTTGACCCCGTTCACAATAAAGGACAATCCTTTTAGCTTTCCCTCCTTTTGCAATTGAATTGGGAATTCAACAACATTGGCATCCGTAATTCCAGCTCTGGTGACGTACAGTGTCTGATCGGCATTTCCACTGATTAGAAGCGTATCGGAAACCACCATTAAAGGAGCTGTATCGACAATGATATAATCGTACGTTTGTTTTACCTCGTGGAATAAAGCATTCATCCTTTCATTCATTAACAACTCGGTTGGATTCGGAGGTATTTTTCCGGCAAAAATGATATCAATGGTTTGGTTGTTTGCAAGAATTGAAGAAATAATATCTTTGGGCACCAATTCCCTGTTCACCAAAAAATCGGTTAATCCCAAATTATCTTTGTTCAATTTCTTTTTAACTAATTTATCCACGTTCTTAGCGTTATAGAACTGATAAATCTTTGGGTTTCTTATATCTGCACCTATTAGAAGTACTTTTTTGTTGGCATTGGCATAAATCATTGATAAGTTGAAGGATACCAAGGTTTTTCCCTCACCAGGAACACTGGATGTCACAAAAATTGAACTTCCCATCCTATCTCGTTGGGATGATTTGGATTTAAGTACGTAATCTAGATTTGTCCTTAAAATCCTCAAGGACTCGGCCAATACCGTACGTTCATCTGTTTTAATGAGCGTATCTTCCTTCTTTCGTATTTTTGGCAACTCCGCAATTACCGGAATATCACCTGTATATTTTTCCAAATTGGCTTTGTTATGGATTTTGTTATCCATCAAATCCATTAAATAGACAATTGAGAAAGGAACTGCCAAACCTAAAATAAAAGATGCCAAAAATATGATGGGCTTATTCGGCGATATGGGTCGATTATTGTTACCATATGGGTAATCTATAACCTTTGATTTGGGGGTCGCCGAAGCAAATGCAATTTGTGATTCCTCTCTTTTTTGCAATAGATAGAGATAAAGGGATTCCGTAGTTTGCTGTCTTCTTGTAATATCCCTTAACGCACGTTCATTTTTTGGAGCCGAATAAATTCTTGAGTTAAGCTGGGATACCTGACCACTTAGGTTATTGACCTTTAAATTCAGGTTATTCTCTATACTGTTCAAGCTTGATTGCATACTTTGCTTTAAGCCTGCCAGTTGCTGATCTAAATTGACAATAACCGGATTTTTCTCATTGGAACTTTTTAACAATCGTTTTCGTTCAGCAACCAATTGATTGAATTTGGAAGTCGTAGTGGCTATGGACTGATCGGACAACCCTATGTTGGAAGGCAAAAAATCATAATCTCCCTGATTATCAACAATATCTTTCATAGAGGCTGCAATATTCAACTGTACTTTTGCATTTTCCAGTTCTTGCTGGCTGGCAGCACTCACATTTAAGTTAATGTTCGCTTGCGAAGAAATATCCGTTAAGCCCCTTACCGTCTTGAAATCCTCGGCGCTCTGATCAACTGCTGCCAAGTTGGAGTAGATATCGTTGATTCTTTCTTCTATAAAATCCGAGGTTTTATCCGCAATCGCCCTCTTATCATCTACCGCATTTTGATTGTAGGTTTCTATGAGCGCCTGTAAAATCTGCTCGGCCTTTTCCTGAATGGGATCATTAAGGGAAATGTTTATGATGTTGGAAAATTCAGATGCCATCTTCAAAGAAATCTTTTTCTTATATGACTCTGCAATTTTGAAAACAGGTTTTACTATTACTTTGAATCTTTGCTTTTTGTATGACTTAAAACTCTCGGTAGGAGTAATCACAATATCACCAATAGGTGATGGGAAATTCTTCCCAAACGGGAGCGTTTTGAAGGATTTATTCTCTTCCTTACTAAAATCAAAAGAAGTCTCACTATCGTTCAAGTTTATAAGAAACTCGAATGTGGAATTATCAATAATTGAATCTGATGAAATAAAATTTATCCTAAAAGGTGGTTTAACGTATATTTCCGTGTCAGCTATGTTACCAAGAGCGATAATCTTTACATTGATTCCAAGTTTTTTTACCACTTGGATAAAATTTCCCCTGGATTTAATAATGTCAATCTCATCTTCCACCTTGTTTTTGGACCCAGAAAAAATATCCAACTCTTGAAATAGACTAAGTTCAGGTGAAGACCCCTTGTCCTCCAATATTTGTATTTTGGCTTTCGCCTGGTATTGTGGGGTGGCGTATCTGATATATAAAAATGCCATGGCAACAGCAAAAATCGCAGATAGCGCAAACCAATGTATATGCTTGGTGTAAACCTTTATATACTCTTTTAAATTTTTGTTGCTAGGAGTACTATTATTCAACTTTGCCCCCATTTTCGTTTATAAGACTTAAATTAATTTCTTGTCAAGATAACTACCGTTGAAGTAACAAGTAAGGAGATTATGGAAATTGCTATGGATGCCCTATTATCAAGTGTTGACGAGGTAACGGCAGATTGGTTCGGTTCTATATAAACAACGTCATTTTGCGTAAGATAGTACACTTGGGATTTCATGGCATCTTTACTTGTCAAATCTATTCTTTCATAGACTTTTGCGCCATTAAAATCCCTGATTACCAAAATATTATCCCGCATGCCCTTAATCGTTAGGTCACCCGCTAGGCCAATAGCTTCCAGAATGGTGATCTGCTCTCCATTGACTTGATAGGTTCCAGGTCTATTTACCTCACCCAGAACGGTGACCGTAAAGTTTTTCAACCTGATATTAATGATAGGGTTCTTTAGATATTCATTGAGTTTGTCCCTCAATAAAAGTCGTAGCTTTTCAGGCGATAATCCTTCTATTTTCAACTTACCAACTACCGGGAAATCTATTTCACCTTTTTTATCCACGATATAGTCTACTTGTTCTTGCGCAAATCCTCCTTGGGGCAATCCACGAAAAAGGTTGAAAGGCGCACTCGCTTCCGAGTCCAATGTAGACACGTGTATGCTAATAACATCATCTACCTTGAATTTTGTCAGAGAGATATTGTCATCCACCAAGGTTTCAAATTTTTTGGCATCCTGAAAATAAACTACATCTTTTTTGGAACCACATGAAAAGAATAACATGCTTACAACAAGTAATAAACCAAAGTTGCGGAATAATCTCAATAAATGCATAATGGGCTTTTTTTTACAAGTGTAGTAAAAATTAAGATTGCCAAACCTGTTTCTCTAATTTATTATCCTCAGCAACTATTTCCTTTTGGTCAGTATCCAATTCACAAAATTTGGAATTTTTGGAGATATATTCCGGTACAATTTCTTTCATGATTTTTATGGTGTCCCCATTAAAGAACATGTTGGTCAAACAAAGCTCATCTATTTTAGATCTCACCTTGGCATAATCCAATTCCCTGACCTTACTTATCATTATTTTTTTATGATATGTTGGAAGCGTATTTTCCCCATTGGCCAAAAGCTCCTCATATAGTTTTTCTCCAGGCCTTAACCCGGTTATCTTAATATTGATATCTTCAGGATATCTAAGCCCTGAAAGCTTTATCATATTCTTGGCCAAATCATAAATCTTGATAGATTTACCCATATCAAAAATAAATATTTCTCCCCCATCACCCATTGCACCTGCCTCCAAAACCAATTGGGAAGCTTCTGGAATGGTCATAAAATAACGAGTAACCTCCTTATGGGTCAAAGTAAGTGGCCCTCCTTTTTCTATCTGTTTTTTGAACAACGGTATTACGGAACCATTAGATCCAAGAACATTGCCAAATCTAGTGGTAATAAACTTGGTGGAATTCTTTTGTTGCATGCAACTAATGTACATCTCCGCTATCCTTTTGGTTGCCCCCATTACATTGGTTGGATTAACTGCCTTGTCAGTAGAAACAAAAACAAACTTGTCCACTTCATGATCAAGGGCCAAATCTACCAGTGTTTTGGTCCCAGCCACATTTATTTTAATGGCTTCGTAGGAATTGTATTCCATTAATGGAACATGTTTATAAGCCGCCGCATGAAATACAAGATTTGGTTTGTATTCCTGAAAAATAAGATTAATTCTATTTTTATCCCTTATATCCCCCACTATTGAAACAAAATTGTGATGACCATTCTGTTTCAATTCCTGCTGCAAATCATATAGTGCGGACTCGGCTTGATCAATAATTATCAAGGATTTGTATTCGTACGTACAGATTTGTCTAACAATTTCACTCCCTATTGAACCTGCTCCCCCCGTAACAAGGACTATCTTATCCTTGAGCTCGTCAGAAATCTTGGAATTCTTTATCGAAATGGGTAGCCTGTTCAATAAATCCTCTATTTGAACCTGTTTTATCTGTGAGACTTTTAGTTCGCCATCTATCCAATGTTCAACAGGTGGAACAATTTTGGCAAGAACCGGAAAATCAACAAGACTTTCGACCAACTGACGTAATCTATTGTGATCTATGTCCTGTTCAGAAAAAATAATTTCGGCAATATCCTTTTCAAGAATAAAATTCTCCACCAAAACTTCTTCCCCAAATACGGTCACCCCATTTATATTCTTCCCTATCTTCCGCTTATCACTTGTAATGTAGCCAACGACCTTTATATTGTTTTTACTATGGTTGGTCAAGGCATTATGCGTTAGTATCCCCGATTCTTCCGTACCGTAAATTAAAATGTTTTTGGAAGCCTTGACTTGTAGGCTATTTACAAGATTGTAATAAAGCGTTTTAAAAATATATCTGGAAGAGGTAAGAAAAACAAAACTTACTAAACTGTGAATAATGATAATGGATAAAGGAATGGTAAAATCATCTATCAAGTAGAATTTCTTGTTCAAAATTACCATGAAGACCAAAAGAATACTAAGGAGACAAATTGCATTGAACAAGTTATATACATCCCTAACCCCCGTATGCCTTACTACTCCCTTGTAGGACTTGGTAAAGATGAAAGACATTAGTGCAAAAACAAGCACCAAGGGCAATTGTATCAATAACTTGTCAACATCAAAGTTTAGGGTTAAGTTAAATCGTACAAAGTAAGAGAGCGCAAATGATAGGCCCACAATGATCAAATCTATTCCCAGCACAAGCCATTTGGAAGCATACCTGAAAACCGTATTGGTCATGTAATTCTTTATCATGATGGTTGGGGTTTAGATATAGTTATTTAGAACTTCTCTTGGTTATCTTAGGTTAGCCTAAGGTTTTTGATGTTTCGCAGACCAAAAATACTTATTTGCCAATGCGAAGGGGATTTTTGGGGAAATAATTCGCTCAAATTGTTCTTAAATCCGCTGAAGTGATTTGCAGCAACAAGTATTCAAAAAGCACCTTGTTTTTGAGCAAGAGCGCAAACCATATGGGCCAGTAAGCAATTCCCAGTCAAACTTTTGATACAAGTATGAATGGATTATGATAAAATCCCACCATGTTCCAAACCATTTCTGCACCAAATGATGTTCGTTTCAACTGATATTCCGTGAAGTTCAGCCAAAACCTTAACAATAATCCTCAAAACTCCCAGTTGTGTAATAGCTAAAATTTAAATTTGGCCCGTAAATGAATTTTGCATGAGTAAACGCATCCATATTTGTTTGGTTGGTGGAGAAGATGCCCATAAGAGAATTGATTTATCAAAGAAACTGCTTCACGATAATTTTAAAGTGACCATTTTGGGCACTAAGGATTACAACTATCCCGAGGACATCAACTTTATTAAATACTCCTTAAAGCGAAGCTTAAATGTTGTTTCAGATATAAAAACGGTATTTGAATACAGGAAAATTGTCAGGGAAAATGATTTTGACATTATTCAAACTTTTGATACCAAACCGGCCTTTTTAGTACCGCTGTCCCTATTTGGTAAAAAGGTAATCATTGTGCGAACCATCACCGGCCTTGGTAAAGTATTCATCAATCAAAACCTTAAAAGTTTGCCTGGCCGTATGTTGTATGTCCTACTTCATTTTATTGTTCGCAATAAGGTGCAACACACCACTTTTCAAAATATTGAGGATCGGGACATTTTTTTAAAGAATAGACTGATAACGGCTTCCAATCATTCCATGATATACGGAAGCGGGATCCCTCTTGGGGACATTAAGGACATAGCACCCAGGAACGGTAAAATATTCACCGTTATATGTGTGTCAAGATTAATTTATGAAAAAGGTATAGTGAATTACCTCGAAGCGGCAAAAATCTGTTCCGAAATGGGCTACAAGATAAGATTTATGCTTGTGGGTCCCCTAGAGGAAGACACGACTAGGCTTAATGAAAACATCCTTGACCAATACAGTGCGTATGTGGAGTGGTTGGGAGAGCGAAAAGATATCACGGACTTGCTTAAGAAATCCCATGTTTTTGCATTGCCAACATTTTACAGGGAAGGGTTTGCTAGGGTCTTATTGGAGGCCTCCGCAGTTGGATTGCCACTGGTAACTACCGATGTTCCCGGTGTTAGGGATATTGCCAGACATATGAAGGAAGCTTTGATCGTACCAATTCAGGACTCCCAAGCCCTGGCAAATGCAATAATAAGGTTATTTAAAGATAAGGTTTTGTGCAACACGCTTTCCAAGAATGCACTTAGCAATGTAGAACTATACAGCCTTTCCGTAATTAGTAAAAACTACATCAATCTCTATAGAAATTTAATATGACCATACCGTTTTCACCACCGTTCATTAATGAATCCGTAAAAAAAGAGGTGCTCGAATCTTTGGAATCCGGTTGGATTACAACGGGTCCAAAAGTAAAGTCATTGGAAAATCATATTTCGGATTTAACCGGAGCACCTAGCGTCCTATGTGTAAATTCTTGGACTTCGGGTGCATTACTTATCCTAAAATGGCTTGGATTGGGGCCTAACGATGAAGTAATCATACCAGCATATACGTATTCTGCAACTGCCCTGGCAGTTATACATGCCGGTGCCAAACCCGTTCTTGTAGATGTTGATGACGATTTTAATATCTCGGTCGAGGCCATAGAAAATGCCATTACCAAAAACACCAAAGTCATCATGCCCGTAGATATTGCGGGGTGGCCATGCAATTATGATGAAATAAATCGTTTAACACAAAAACATCAATCCCTATATAGACCCTCAAACGACATTCAAGCAAAGTTGGGTCGTATTATGGTAATTTCGGATGCAGCACATTCCATTGGGGCTACCTATAAAGGTACCGAGGTCGGTGTCCTGACCGATATTACCATCTTTTCATTGCATGCGGTAAAAAATGTGACAACGGCAGAAGGAGGAGCCATCTGCCTCAACCTTCCCGAACCCTTTGATAATGCTGAACTATATGGCTTACTAAGGTGTTACTCATTAAATGGACAGACCAAGGATGCCTTTACCAAATCCAAAGCCGGAGCATGGAAATATGACATCATCTATCCTGGGCTAAAGATAAATATGCCAGATGTCCTGGCTGCCATAGGTTTAGGTCAAATAGAGGACTACACAAAAGAAATCCTGCCTAAAAGGGTCCAAATCTTTAAAGCCTACAACTCGTTTTTCAAAAACAAGGAATGGGCCATATTACCTCCATACCAAGATAATGGAACCGTTTCGTCCTGTCATCTTTATGCACTTCGAATAAAAGGTGCCTCCGAAAGTCAAAGGGACTCAATTATTGAAGAAATATCCCAAACGGGAGTTGCTGTAAACGTTCATTTTCAGCCCCTTCCTTTGTTGAGCTTATTTAAGGGCATGAAGTATGCAATCGAGGATTATCCAATGGCATATGAGCAATTTAAAAATGAGATTTCCCTGCCCATTTATCCACAACTGACCGATCAACAGCTTCAGTATGTTATGGACAATGTCAGCCTTGCTGTAGAAAAAGTAATGGGATGAAAGCAATTTTTGATTTCGGTAGTGCCCTGCTCGGTATATGCATCCTATCCCCATTATTGCTTATAATTGCCTTTCTGATCAAGGTAACATCAAAAGGACCTATTTTCTTCAAGCAAACACGTGTTGGTCTACATGAAAAGGATTTCAAAATCTTAAAATTCAGAACTATGTATATGGGTTCGGATAAAAAGGGGCTCTTAACCGTTGGGAACCGGGATAGCCGTGTTACATCAGTGGGGGTATACCTCAGGAAATTGAAATTGGACGAACTTCCCCAATTGTTCAATGTCCTTCTTGGTGATATGAGTTTGGTAGGACCGCGGCCCGAAGTACGAAAGTACACGGAGCTATATTCGCAAGATGATAAAATAATTTTTTCGGTAAAACCGGGGATTACCGATTATGCTTCCATCCACTTTAGAAATGAAAATGAAATGCTCAAAGCCGCTAAAAATCCTGAACAGACTTACGTTAACGAAATTCTTCCGATAAAAATAAAACTAAACAAAAAGTACATTCATCAAAACAAAAAGGGTATCCTCCTTGATTTGCGTATTATTTTTAAAACATTTTGGGTCATAATTACAAAAAAATAAACGACATCCGTTTGGATGTCGCTTGTTTCAACCCCTCTCAATGAGAATAGGTGTGATTGTTCTATGGTATTACTACTAATTGGTTATGAGGTCCACCAGATTTAAGAACTCTTCCAGATTAGTATAGCCATCCCCGTCGGTATCATCTCCAGAACTAGTTGAAAGGTCACCATAGTTGGCAACTTCCCAAGCATCCGCCATTCCATCCAAATCGGTATCATAGTCATCTCTCCAAACATTGCTTTCGGTAGAATTAGAGGCAACCGATCTCTCTATTTCCAAACGTCTGTTTATATAGTTTTGAGTTTGCATAGCACCTACATATTCTTGGTCATACATGTCGTAATTACTGTAAACACTGCCGTCACTACCAATACGTTTGTTACAGCCAACATCATTTGCAACTTGAAAAAAGGCTTCTTCCGCACCTAGAATCTCAGGAGCAATACCCAAAATTGGTTTTTGTGTCAATACTTCGTACCTAGAAGAAATGGCATCGCCCTGTCTTGCAGAAATATCGTTATTTGAATCGTACAATCTCCATGTCCAAAAATTGCTTTCTTCAGAACCATCATAAATATAACCATTCTCATCGGTGTAGCTAAACGAAGGGTTACCCTTATACACATTACCAAACGTATATAGGCTAAAATCGGAGGCTGTGACATCTTGCAGATCCGACCTCCATTTGTTACCCTGTCCAGTTCTGCTTTCTGAGTTATCGAGTGACCCAAAACTGTTTTGCTCGGCAAAATAGTGAAAGTTGTTTATATGATTAAGTTCTACTCCTTCATTGGCTCGTATTATTCTCCATCTCCAACCCCATGAAACGTTATTGATTACATCAAATCTTCCGCCTCCACCAAGATTCGGATGTCTATGGGTAATATTATACCAAGCATTTCTCCATATAGTCCAATCCCCGGAACCCTTTTCGTTGGGTTCGGACCCTCCAAAAATAGATCCGGTCTTAGATTCGGCAATCAAGCACTTTTGAATTGTTATATTATCCACTACTTCCACTTCACTTTCTTGATAAAGTCCCATGGAAAACGCCTCATCACCGCCAAAAGCAAAAGTACAGTGGTCCCAGATTGCATTGGTAAGTCGTGAACCCGTAAAGCTATCGGGATTACCAGAATTTTGGAATTCCTTACTGTCCTGACCTCCTTTAAACCTTATGTGCCGAACGATGATGTTATCCATATCCGAAAAAACCACTCGACTTCCTGCAATGGTGATTCCACCTGCTGGAGCAGTCTGCCCTGCCAGGGTAAAGTTTCCATATTCCTGTCCGTTCACATATATTCTACTTTGTAACCTTATAATTCCCGACACACGAAATACTATTATTCGTGGTCCCTCGGTCATCAAAGCTTCTCTCAAGCTACCAGGACCATTATCGTTTAGGTTTTCCACGAACAAAACCTGGCCTCCACGACCTCCAGAAGCTGTAGCGCCAGCTCCAAAGGCAGAAGGAAAAGCCTTCAACTCAGTAGAAACTTCGTTATCGGATAATGGGTTACTCCCTTCTTCACCCGGGATTTCCATAGCTTCTTCCGTGTTTTTGGCAATTTCAGAATCAATGGCGTTGTCAAAAAGATCGCTGTCTTTATTACAACTCTGAAAAACAAATAGAAATACAAATAATAGCATGAATAAAGATAAGTATCCATTAGCAGATTGTGGGGTTTTCATGAGATAAGAATTTGGATGTTAAAATTAATTACTTAAATCTATTTTATCGATTAAAATCTAAATTATTCGATGAAACGCACTTTTTTTGAATTATTGCCACCAAAGACAAGAATTGTCGAAAATCATGGGTTTCATCAGCTTTTAAATAAAAAACATCCTACCTACGTAGTTCATCCATGAAAAGGATTATTTCATCCGATTCTTTAACAAAAAAATCGATGAACTGCACAAAATCAGAAAAAATCCAAAGAAATGGCATCCACATCAAATCCAGATGAACAAAAATTCCAGGATTTAAAAAGATTATCAATTATTCTAAAATCATTTAGATATTTGTGCAAACAATAAAAACAAATGAAAATATTGGTAACCGGGGCTGCCGGATTTATTGGTTTTTACGTTTCTAAACGTTTGGTTGAGTTAGGACATCATGTTATTGGACTTGACAACATTAATGCATATTACGATGTTAACCTAAAATTTTCCCGATTGAAAGAATTGGGCATTGAAAAAGAATATGCCTCAGTACAAAACAAACTGGTAAAGAGCAGCTTATACGGGGATGCTTTTCATTTCATAAGAATAGGGCTGGAAGATAAACAGGAATTGGATCAATTGTTTGCCAAAGCTCAATTTGATACTGTTTGTAACCTAGCAGCACAGGCTGGAGTAAGGTACAGCCTCGAAAATCCCACTGCGTATGTGAACAGCAATGTAACAGGTTTCTTGAATATTTTGGAAGGTTGCAGAAACCATGGGGTCAAGCATTTGGTTTATGCAAGTAGCTCCAGTGTATATGGATTGAACAAGAGCATCCCTTTCAAAACCACAGATAATGTGGACCATCCTGTTAGTCTTTATGCCGCTACTAAAAAGAGTAACGAACTAATGGCACACACCTACAGTCACTTATATAAGTTTAAAACAACTGGTTTGCGGTTCTTTACGGTGTATGGCCCTTGGGGAAGACCTGATATGGCAATGTTTCTTTTTACCGACGCAATTATCAACGGTAGGGCTATCAAAGTTTTCAATAATGGCCTTATGGAACGTGACTTTACCTATATTAATGATATTACCGAAGGTGTTGTCCGCATCTTACAAAGGCCTGTTAATAATGACAAAAACAGTGCAGAGCTGTATAAAGTATATAACATTGGTAATAACAATTCCGTAAAATTATTGGATTTTATTGAGGCTATTGAACGTAACTTGAACACCAAGGCCAAAAGGGATTTAATGCCCATGCAACCTGGTGACGTGGAAAAGACGTGGGCCAATGTTGAAGATTTAATTCGGGATTATGACTATGAACCAAATACCCCGATACAGACAGGGGTGGACAATTTCATCACGTGGTATAAGGATTACTATAAAATTCCATAAATCCGTCCTAACCAAAGTGAATTGTTTTGTAGAATTCGGAAATCCAAGGGAAAATACTCGGAAGGGTGTGTTTCTGGTATATATGGCTTAATTAATAATTACAGAAAATAATGGCAAAATGCATTTGCGTCTATTCAAGGAATAAAAATAATGACAACACATTAGCTAGACTTACCAAAGTCTGTAACTCCATTGCCCCGGATAACATAGACGCAAACGCTCCCATTGTAAATGTCAATGGAAATGTTGCTTACGGAATTATGAATCCCGTTAGTACGATTGATATTGGGGAACGCCACGTTCTTATGGGCTCCGTTTTTTCTAGTGGGGATGATTGGAAAAAACCAAACACAGACTTTCCGGATGGTTCTTACGCCGTGCTTCGATATGATGAGGTTTTTTTTGAGGCAGTGACAGATTGCGTTGGATCAAGGACAATTTGGTATTTTTTGGATGAAGACTATTTCATTGCCTCCACATCACAAAGAGCCATTGTTCTCTTTCTGGGAACTTTTGAATTCAATGAGAGTGTGGTTCCATGGGTTTTGTCCTCAGGCACCCTTGGCCCCAACTTATCTTGGGACAAAAGAATTAAGCAAGTCCCCGTCAATTCTTCCGTAATCCTTAACACAAAAAGTTGGTCTTTAGAAGTAAAGTCTGAAGAAATGGTGCCTTTTAGCTCTGGCAAAGGAACCGAAATGGAACTTAAACAAAAATTGCAACAGTCTCTCCTATCCAATTTTAAATCATTAAATCTTGATTATAACAATTGGAGCCTACCGTTGTCTGGAGGATTTGACAGCAGGGCCATATTGTGCCTTTTGCATAAAACGAGCGATATCTCAGGTTTAAAAACAATCACATGGGGACTTGAAGCATCTTTGAAAGATAAGGATAATGACGCTTTTATTGCCAGACAACTTGCTGATGAATTCAATGTTGAAAACAAATATCTTCTTACCAATTTTTCCAATGAACCCATTGAACGGTTATTGCATCGGTATTTCCTAAATGGTGAGGGTCGAATTGACCATGTTTCTGGATACATGGATGGCTTCAATGTGTGGAAACTTTTGTTTGAAGAGGGAGTACAAGGTACAATAAGAGGTGATGAATCTTTTGGCCATAGGAAGGTATCAAATAAAATTGCGGTCAAATTCCAAATTGGAATAATCCTATGTGAGGATTATTCCAATTTGAGAGAATACGTCCCCATGTTCGCGCCACAAGAAATACCTGATAATCTAAAACAAAAGAATAATGAATCACTTGAGAAGTGGCGGGATAGATTGTATCAAGAATATAGAATTCCAACTATCATGTCATCGTTGGCCGATTTGAAATTATCCTACGTAGAGCAAATATCACCTTTCCTTTCAAAAAAAATAATTGAAGAAGTAAGGAAATTCCCTAGCAAGTTCCGAACCGCCAAAGCCTTGTTCAGAAAAGTAATGTTTGATATGGGGCCAGATATCCCTTACGCTACTACTGATGCAGTTGCCCAAGCTACAGATATACTAAAACATGAACACATGGTGAGTTTTCTGAAAGATCAATTGGACTCTAAGGAAATGATGGATTTGTTTCCAGAAGAACTTGTGAAAACGGTAAAAACTAAGATGAAAAGCCAGAATGAGGAAAACATAGAAAACCCGAATAAGTATTCCATAAAAAGGATTCTCAAAAAAATTACTCCCTATTATGTAAAAGATTTTCTAAGAAATCATGTGGATAGCGCCACTGTTTTGGATTATAACCAATTGGCATTTAGGTTATATACTATATTACATATGAAAAGGATTCTCGATAATGACGCAATACGTTAAGAGACAATATTCCTCCCCCCCATATAAAACACTAAATAACGTATCCAAATATAGCAGAACACGATTTCAGTATTACATCTAAAATCGTGTTCTGTTTGCGCCTAGAATAAACAATCCAATTCGTTTATCCCTTGCTACCCCTTAATTATCCGTTGCGTTAGGTTACCCTCCATAGATTGCACTACAACAGTGTAGACACCTTGTGGCAAAGAAGTCATATCCAGGGTTATTATCTCGTCTTCGAATCCTGAATAAGTAATTCTCTCCCTTGCGACCAGTCGTCCGGACATGTCATAAATATCAACTTGAACAGGTTGACTTGTTGGGTTACCCAAGTTCAAGCTAATATTTAATTGCTCGCTTAGTGGATTAGGGAAAACATTCATGTCAACGGGTTCAGTACTATTTCTTGAAGCTAATAGTCCAGCAGGTTCTTCGACCGTCAGGTTTATCGTAGTCTGGCAGCCCTCGGCAGAGGTCAACAGGTAGGCACCACTGTCAGCGGCGGTAACGCCTGTCAACCGGTAATCATCACCACCAGTGCTTCCATCCGGAAGGGTGATCGTTAGGTCGATGCCATTGGGGAGCATACTC